>CAYSYU010000012.1:0-116022 GCA_964435245.1 uncultured Methylomagnum sp. | reverse complement strand
TGGTCGACAAAGTCAGGGGATTCCAGATTGGGGCCGTTGATTACATAACCAAGCCGTTTCAATACGAGGAAGTACTTGCCCGCATCGGCGCTCACTTAGCGCTGCAACGTTTAACGCGAAAGCTGCAAGAAAGTGAACAGCGACTAGGCTGTGTTATCGAAAGCGCCATGGATGCCATTGTGGTGCTCAACGCGGATGGTGATGTGATTCTTTTCAACCCTGCCGCAGAAAGGATTTTCCAGTGTCGGGCAGAAGATGCCATTGGCCATTCGGGTAGAAAGTTACTGTCAGAATATTTATACCAAATATTTATTGATTATGTCGGTATCGATGCATCAAGACCAAGGTCACCAATATGGGTCGAACCAGGGGTTACCGCATTAAGGATGAAGGGCGAAGCTTTTCCAGTTGAGGCAACGCTTTCGCAAGCCATGGCCAATGGACGGCCGCTCTTCACCTTGATATTGCGGGACGTACAGGATCGCCAAAAAGCGGAGCTTGAACGCCAAAAATTAGCCGGACTCAACCGCTATCTGCAAGAGGAGTTGCGGGTGTCAGAAAAGGAACTTGGCGAATCCTTGATCGGTGCGTCGCAGGATTTGAAAGAAGTGATGGACAAGGTCCAGCAAGTGGCACCCACTGCTGCCACGGTCTTGGTATTGGGAGAGACCGGCACGGGCAAGGAGGTTATCGCGCGTACCATCCATGGTCTGAGCCAGCGAGCCGATAAAGTGATGGTTCGCCTAAATTGTGCAGCAATTCCGTCCGATCTCGTCGAAAGCGAACTGTTCGGCCATGAGAAAGGGGCTTTCACCAGTGCCATATCACGTAAGCTCGGACGGTTTGAGCTCGCAGACCAGGGTACGTTGTTCCTCGATGAGGTCGGTGAACTGTCCCAGGCCGCCCAGTCTAAGCTTTTGCGGGTACTGCAGGAAGGCGAATTCGAACGTGTAGGCGGTACCGAAACCCGCCGAGTAGATGTCCGCATCATAGCCGCAACTAACCGTAACCTTTCCAATCTCGTCGCCGAGGGGTTGTTCCGTGCCGATCTATTCTACCGCTTGAATGTGTTTCCTATCACGCTACCACCCTTGCGCCAGCGCAAGAAGGATTTACCGCTCCTTATCGACTATTTCGTCCGTACCTATGCCACCAAGTACGGGAAACACATTGAGACAGTTTCTGCCCGTGCCATGACTGCCTTGCAGTCTTACGACTGGCCTGGCAACGCCCGTGAGCTGCAACATGTGTTGGAGCGTGCGGTCATCCTGTCTAGAGGAAAGGAACTTGCTTTAGATGAAGCCGACTTGAAGCCGCAAACCATCAGTCTGGAACCGCCCAAGCCTTCGCAAACCCTTGACGAGGTTGAACGAAACTATATCTTGAGTGTGCTCGATTCTGTGAAATGGCGAGTAAGCGGCAAGGGCGGTGCTGCCGAGCTTTTGGGGCTGAAAGCTTCGACCTTGGAATTTCGCATGAAGAAATTAGGCATAGCACGTCCCCAATAGGTCTTCACAACATATTGGAAAATTCCCAATATATTGGGAATTTTCTTCCCTTTGCCGAAGTCAGCATCCCTTCAATATTTTCGATATTTCCAACTAAATAAGGGTTAACAGACACTTAGAAGCATTTCTCAGAGATGCCAATGTTTTGGCGCAGTGTTTGCTTTACCCTGGGTGTAGGGCAAAAAATAAAAAATGCACTGCGAATTTAACCTAATTATTTTCTGGAGAATCGTCATGTATGTAAGAGCTATCACACTTCCTGTCCAACCCAACAAAGTCGAAAATGCCATTGGCGTTTTTAAAACCACCATTGCGCCAATGTTCCAGCAGCAAAAAGGATTCAAAGGCGGTTATTTAGTAGGTGACCGCAACACCGGCAGAACTTTAAGCGTAACGCTTTGGGAAACCGAAGCCGAGGCATCCGCACTCGACAGCAGCGGCTTTTATGAAAAGTGGACCTCGATGCTAACCACATTTCTATCAGGCACCGCAGCAAGGGAGCAGGATGAGGTCTACCTGAATTTTTAAACATTAATTCGTCATGTTAAAGCAATTAGAAACAACAATTGCCGACAAAGGTTGGGGACGAGGCTGGTAAAGCCCCGTCCCATCAGCGGTTAAATACAAACACGAGGTGCGACTATGAAATTCACATTCTTAATTAGATCCCATCGAAAAGTAACATTGTGGAAAAAGGTTATTTTGCTGTTTGTATTATTTTCATATGGATCAATCCCGTTCGCAGACGATGGTCGAGATTCTGAAACTATCTCGGTGATGACACAAAACTTATTTATGGGCACGGATTTTCCTGAATTGACTGCCGTCAGGAATTTTGATGAATTTGTCCAAGCTGTCACCATAACTTACCGGAATATATTGGCCACCCAGCCTAAGCAAAGGATGGCAGCCATCGCGCAGGAAATAGCGAAGCTTAAGCCCGATCTTATCGGCCTACAAGAAGCCTCTATTCTACGAACTGGGCCGACAAACTTTCCAGCCACGGTTGCAATTCATGTTGAAGTTGACATGTTGAAGACTTTACTGACCGAATTAGAAAATCTCAAAATATCCTATAAACCAGTTGCCATCCTTAATGGTCTCGATTCCCAAGCACCGGGTATCGAAGGCTTTGATGTCCGCTTTACGGTACAAGATGTATTGTTGGTTCGTACAGACAGACTGAAAAAGGATTTTAAGCTGTCAGATACTGTCGCGAAAAGTTATCAATCGCAACTTATTGTGGACACTGCCGTCGGCCCCGTAACGAATGTGGCTGGTTACGTTTCCGCTGTTATTAAATACAAAAATCAAAAATATCGTTTTGTAACGACTCATCTTGCTGTGCCATTTATTGCCGGGGTAAGTGTCCCTTTTGCCCAATCGAGTGAGTTAGTTGAATTTGTTTCTGCTTCAAGCAAAACCATCCCAACGGTTTTAGTAGGCGATTTTAATTCATCCGCAAACGATCCTTTAGACCCAACCTTTGCTACGTATACTAATTTACTGGGCGCAGGTTTTAACGATTCATGGCTATCAATCCATCCCGATGTCCCGGGTTTTACTTGTTGCCAAGCACCTGACATTAAGAACGATAATTCTTTACTGAGCTACCGGATTGACTTGATTTTGAATCGGGGATTGGAGGTTATCAATGCAAAACTGGTCGGGAACAAAACATCAGACCGGATTCCTAAGATCAATCTTTGGCCATCAGATCATGCTGGGGTTTTTGCAATACTGCAAACTCAAATTGAATGAAAAAATTGGTATATGTAGAGACGATAGAAAGTCGGATGGATGGATACAAAGCCAATCATAGTATGTAGCATATTTGGCAAAATTGAATGGTCGGCTTAAGAGAATTTTGCCAGTATGTGCCGAAAGACAGGTAGGGGGCCGAAATTGCCAGTTCATAATTAAACCAAAAATAAAGTTACGAATGGCGGCTTCCGATAATTATCGATGGTTTTTTTCATATATTCTTCGGTAGCTCCTTTGGCTGATAATACGCAGATGGCGATTTGATCCATAAAACTGTGGCGGTTTTCACTGGAATATGGAATCGAAAATAATAAATCGATCAAATCCAGGCCATAGATTCTTTTTTTGTAGGGCGCAAGATAGCAAAATAGCAGGAAATTAAGTGTTGAACCTAAAGCCACATAAAATCCGTTTCCAGCATCGAATAGACCGAGTGAATCCCAGAAGATTTTGGGCTATTGATTCGGCCTTTTAATGTCTGAACCGTTCGTGCTGAGCTTGTCGAAGCACACACCGCCTTTCGACAGGCTCAAGGCGAACGGAAACTTAATGCTTCACAAGGCCGAATCTATAATCCGGCCATTTGGCATCTGCCAGTTTAATTTTTTTGCCATATTGCTTACGCGGAACTTAAGATGTACGGGTTTGACCTACCTCCAAATCTTTATAAGACATGAGACCTAATACCCAATTTTTCCTGGCATTACAGATAACATTAGCCGTAATCGCTGTCTTCCCGATTGCTGCCCATGCAACAGTGCAGTTGCCAATCCAAGCCATACAAGAAAGACAGGCATTACTGCTCGAGCTCGGTAACCAACCCCCTACTGTTGATGATGAAGGTAAAGGGATAAGGATGTTTACCGGAGAAATTTCCGGTCATGAAGGCGATACTTCTATTCAAGTCGGCAAAGACGAAATCAGCTCTTTGCATCCCGGTTTCGGCAGTTGGAAGGTTAGTTTTCGGTTCCAGGTCAAGCCCGCCCCATCCCCTAACCCTTATACCTTCTGGGCGCGCTGGCGGCAAGGCGGCGAGCCTAACGTCTGTGTGCAATCTTTCGAAATCTGGGCTGGCGCCGATCCGTCTAAGCTGGCGTTGCGTGCCGCCCTGTCCATGAAACCCAAAGGCTGGGATTATTCGTGGATAGCCGCTGAACAGCCAGTTAAACTCAAGGCTGACGATACCATCATCGAAATCCGGAACTATGGTTCTGGCCATGATGCCAAAGTTTTCGACGCATTCCTTCTGGCTTCGCCTTTGTCGGCCCTGCCCGCAACCGGGACGACTGAAAACCCGCTGGTTCTCCTGGAGTTAGGCAATGCACCTGCGCTGGCTGCATTGGGCAAAGATCCCGTCCTGGAAATCCGGCTGGGTAAAGCTGCTGTCGGCCAAAATGCCGAATCCGTGTTAACCGAAAAGGACGAAGCCCAGGTTTTTCACCAAGGCTTTGGAAGCTGGGGGGCGAATTTTAATTTTGAACTTAACCCTGAGATTGTTCCAGGTCAGTATCGATTTTTTGCCCGTTACAAAAGCGGTGGCGAAACTTCCCAGGTAACGCAAAATTTTATCGTGAAGGCCGGGGCGAAACTTGACGAACTGGCGACACGGGGCGACTTCTCGTTCACCAATACCACCCCTTGGGAATACCAATGGTTGCAGGCCGAAGGGACTGTGACCGTGCTGCCTGGCGACCGCTGGCTGGAAATAAACAACACAGGCAAAGCGGATGGAGCCAAAGTTTTTGATGCCTTTTTGTTGAAACTTGATAGTCCGTTGGGCAAAAAGATGGATTCCTCCCAGGCCCAGTTGAGGAACCGTTTCTTGGCAATGACCAAAAAAGTGCCCGAGGCAACCAGGCACCTTTACGTACTTGATGGTAACGTTGAAGAAAGTGAAACCTTGTTCCGAGGCTTGTCGTCCGATGCTGCACGGACTAGTTATGAAAACCTGTCGGTTTCCTATTTGGCAGGATCGGAAGCAGGAAGTTTCGCCCAAAGCTTGAATATCCAAACCTTGCCTTCCGCAGTGATAACCGACGACTTTTACAGCATCCTCGGAGTGTTAAGCCAGCCTAAAAATGAAAATGAGGTACCTAAGTTTCTTACCGAACCAAACAAAATTGGGACGATGCCTTCGCTTGCTCCCATTGCACAGGAAACGCCTAAAGCCCTTAAGGATGGCATGCCGGAAGCTTGGCTGGTAGGCGGCTTACAGGATGGATTAGCGGGGGTTTCGCTGTTTGGGCTGGATAGCGAAACCATATTGCGCCCAAATCCAGGCCAGCCGTACCTCAGTTTGCAAATGATGGGTGGAACTTTGCGGAAATGGCAAATTTCACGGACACAAGCCGATGGCACTGTTGACATTGAACCTAGTACCCAACATGCCTATGGTTGGTCTCGCGGCACGGGTTATGCGCACTTGTACCTTCATGTCGACCAACCTTCGCAGGCATTGCTGCACCTTAAACAATCGGGTATCAGGACCGATGGTTGGCTGGATGGAGAGCCTATTATATTGGCTGACGACCCTCACCCGCCATCGGGCGAAAATTTCTCAGCGGATAAACTAAAAACCGTACTCCATAGCCTAACTACAGAAGGTTTAGTGGCGACTGCCTTATCTGATCGTCCTCAGGCGCCGCTACTTGCCGAGCTTAACTTGACACCGGGTTGGCACAACTTGCTTATTAAGCTCGTCATGCAGCATGACCAAGGCCAACGGTTTTATTTCTCGGGCATATTCACCGACCCATCCGGCAAGCCTTTGGCTACGGCCAAGGCGCAACTTAACGACCCCAACGCCAATCTCGCGTTACACAAAATCGCCGCCAAGCTCCGTCCGCTGATATTCGTAACCGCGCCGGCAAATCTTCCTCATCCGGGTGAACCGATTAAGCTAAGGTTGGATATGCGTTGGCACCCGATTTTGGAAGAGCCCAGCCTACCCGCCCCGTTACTGCGCTTCCAGGCGAAACTACGCCTTCGTTTGGTTGATTACAGCGGCAATAAGGTAGCGGATCGGGAAATAACCGGATTGTTTCCCGGCGAAGTCGAAGTCGACTTCGGGAAGGCTAAGGAATCCGGCTACTATGCCGTTTACCCGTCTTTGCATACGCTTGATGGCAAATTGATTATGGCTTACCCCGCCGACGGGTTTTCGGTCGTGCGGGGAACGGTCGAACAAAAACAGCGGCTTGAAAAGAAGAAATTATGGAATAACGATTATTACGCCTTAGCCGACGGCGACAAGGGTTTTATTCAAGAGGGCGGGTATTTCTCCTGGCTGGAAAGGATGGGCGTTTACAAAAGCTATGGCAGTTATCCGGGATTCGAACCCCTATATCAATCGAAGTGGGAACAGGCCAAAAAACGTGGCATCACTTTGTTCGCCGACTCCTCCGGCGATAGTAACTGGCTGAACGATAATCCGAAAGATGGCGAAAACTTCATCAGCGAAGCAGCAAAATTTACCCGTTACTTTAAGGCAACCAATGAGATAGATATACGTAACGAGCCTCAATGGCAAAAACTACGCGACCCCGCCCATTGGGTGCAACGCGCTAAATGGGAGTATGGGCAGGCGCATAAACTGCGTAGCGACGCCCATTATGTCGGCGGTAGCTTAGTTCGTCCCGGCGATGAAGAACCGGCGGGGCAATGGTTTACGCAAGTACTGGAATTAGGCCTCGACCAATACCAGGACGCATGGGACGTCCACGCCTATCCGCAACAAAGCCCGCGTTTTGGTGGGGCTATCGGTAACAGCGAAACCGAGGATGAACGCGGCGTACTGGCGGCTTACGCCAGCTTAGGAAGAAAAAATAGCTTACCGTTTTGGTTGGGCGAAACCGGGGCTAAAGCCATGCACGGCTTGACCGGCCGCCGCTGGCAGGCAGAGCAGGCCGCAAAAATGATCGCCTGGGCCAACAGCCGCAGCGACTACCTGGGGCTGGCTTTCTGCATAGGCCATGAATACGACTCGGCCTACGGACGGATCTGGGACTACTCAATGGGCCACAAACCCGGCGAGGCGGCCATGTATACGGCCAGCGCCCTGATAGACGGCTTGCCTTATCAAGCCTTTGAAAGCAAGGATACTGGTATCCAAGCGGCTTATTTCGGCGAAACTTTTATGGTTTGGCGGCTTGACGGAAAAATCGACAATTTTCGGCTGCAACTAGACCCCGATAAATCCTGGATGCTTGTGGATGTCGTAGGCCGCACCCGGGAACTGACGGTTGACAACTCAGGATATGCGGACATCCCAACATCAAGCAGCCCTGTCTATGCGCTTACCAGCCCTGAGTACGAACGCTTGACAAGATAAGCCTAAACTGGTTAGGTGTGGGATCTTCACAAAACACTCCGGTAGCTAATGATTGCGATGGTCATTATGCAATTGTTGTTCATCAATTTTCTTTGTGGTCAATATTGATGAAGGAATATCCACTTGACGGGGTGCATAGCCCATTGGCGAATTTTTTTGCTATAAACAAACCCATCCGATTTGTTTATGAAAAATGATGGTAACAATCCATACGGGTTAAAAAATTATGTGAACTTCCCACAACCATTAGCACTCCTATTAATTGAGTGCTAAAATTATTTCAAGTGTTTAACTTTTTGGAGTTGCTAATGAGTGATGCGATTACACTACCCGTCAATTTATCGGTAGGTACTTTTGATGCTTACCTGAATGCCGTTAGGCAAATGCCTAAATTGACGCCAGAGCAAGAGCGCGAATTGGCGATTAGGTTCAGGGAAACTGGGGATTTGGCTGCGGCGCGAGAATTGGTTATGGCCAATCTACGTTTTGTTGTCCATGTGGCCAGGGGCTATAGCGGTTATGGCTTGCCCATGCCTGATATAATCCAAGAAGGCAATGTCGGCTTGATGAAGGCGGTAAAGCGTTTCGATCCCGAAATGGGGGTGCGGTTGGTCTCTTTCGCCGTCCATTGGATCAAGGCGGAAATCCATGAATTCGTGATAAAAAACTGGGGGATAGTCAAGGTTGCCACCACGAAAGCCCAGCGTAAGCTGTTCTTTAACTTACGTAAATCCAAACAGGATATTGCGTGGCTGTCCAATGATGAAGCAACTGCAATTGCTAATGACCTTAATGTTGAAGTGAGCGCCGTCTTTGAGATGGAAAAGCGACTGGGCAACAAGGATATTTCCTACGACCTCCCGGTGGATGAGGTATCGGATGACAGTAGCCTGGAGCCCGCCAGCTATTTATTCGAGCAAAACGATGATCCGGCCGTTATGCTGGAGAATGCCGAATGGCGCGGGCACGAGCAAAAATTGCTGTCCAAGGCCCTGGACGAGCTCGACGAACGTAGCTTGGATATCGTCTCCTGCCGCTGGTTAGCGGAAGAAAAAGCGACATTGCATGAACTTGCCGAGCGGCATCAGGTGTCTGCCGAAAGGATTCGGCAATTGGAACAAAATGCCATGAAAAAGCTAAGGGCTGCTGTCGTTTTTGCGGCTTAACACCAGTTTAATATTTCTCGAAAAGGCTTAGGGCACAAGTCCTAAGCCTTTTTTATGGGCTTTTTGTTACCACGCAATATTCAGCTAAAGCAAAAAAGTAGTTATCCCGCGAATTTTCCAAGCACAATGCCCCGGAAAGGATTAACGGCCAAGGCGATATCTGCCGTTACGATGAAGGTAACTTGAAGTTCCTTTGTATTATTGCCCTCAAGTCGGGTTTATTAGCCCTAAAAGGGCGTGGGCGTGTTCAGCCGCCTCATGCCCAATGGCCGTCAAGTAACCGCCGTCTTCCAAAGTCACCAAACCTTTGTGGTATAGCCGTCGGGTTGCTTCGATAGTCGACGGAGCGGCTGTTTTGTGCACCTTTATGCCTTCCAATGTCGTGGTCAGTTTATAGCGGATAAGCATATTCAGTTCATCTAGGTTGTCTTGGGTAAAATGCATGGCGCAGCCTCAGTGCGGACAAAATTACTGGTTTTTTGTTGGATTAGGTGTTTTGCCGTAGGGATTATAAACCTTAAACCAAGTCGTTTATCCCACAGCCCCGTCAATACGTCTCAGTCAATCGTCTCCACCCAACGGCAGCGTTCCTTGACTATTTTTGAAGTCCTGCCGTTGCCAATTCCTTTAGCTATTAAGGCAACTACCCGGTCATCAGTGTCATAACCGACATGGGCATCCAACGGATTGGCTACCTTGCCGAAATTGAACGCATTAATGATTGTTGCTACGTTGATATTGATATTGGTGACATCAGTGCATAACCTGGAATCCAGGTATTTTTCCACAAAACCATAAGGTATTGCGTAACTTAGCAAGTCATTGGGGTCGCTGAAAGCAATAATAGGAGTGCTCGTCAACAGGCGTTTGTCGTATTTCTCGCCGTTAGGCTGGCAGTAAGCTTGTTTTTGGTTGGCTACTGTAGGCAGTTTCCGGCCTAACTGCAACATCGGTAATTGGTTAGACATCATATAAATCGGAATTCTCTTATGCTTTAAGGTTTCCCGGAAATCAACGTCTCGGTTATCGATCAACTCAGCTATGCGCTGTAAACCGTCTATGGCAATACGGCTACCAAGACTGTGGGATAAAATTGCGTAATGGTCGACCGCTAAATTTTTAGTTAAACTGTCATCATTAAACGAACAAGCCTGAGACATGCCGTCAGGGAAGTTTTGCCAATCGCCTTTAATCATCCAGCAAAAAGCCTGCCCGAAAGAAACCAGGATATCCTCCCTGCTTTCGCCCAGGTAAATGATGGGGTCTGGCCCCGTATCGTTGGAGAATTTTTTCATCAGGTTATTGATTTCCGCCCGCCGGAACGAGTATTCACCTGAGTTGTCATAGGCTAGCACTTCTTTTTGCTTGGCAGTGATCATCGACCAAGTCAATTCGTAAAACATTAATTCCTTGGCCCTATCCTTGCTGAGCAGCCTGATTACGCTTAAATTACCCAAGTTTTTTTTGTTGTCATCACGGCTAGTTAAGGTGATATTTTTCTTCTGTGCGGACATTACCGGCAAATCAAGTTCCCTGGCAAGTTTTTCGACAAATTCTGTTGAATAGCCAGGGAGATGGTCGCCTACCCCATGCACCATTAAGACCTTCATCTTGCCGCTCCGGTTGTCGAGAAAAGGGGCTAAGCCATCAAAAGACTTGCCCCAGATTTCGCATAGTCGGGTGTCTACAGCATCTTGCTTTTCTAAATACGCTTCGACCATGCCTTTTCCCAAACTGGCGCAACCGCTTAAGCAGGCCGATAAAGATGACAAAAAGAAAATTTTAAATAGAAGTCTCATGCGTTATAGTGAAGGCAATAAAAAACTTACCGAATACTAACACTTACTCGACAAAATATGGAATACATTGTCGGAAAACTACATTTTACACTAACATAAAAATTTTATGAGACCACGACTAACCGTCTTGATTGCCGTGCTTTTGATATGTGCCCCTTCCTTGCTTATGGCAGGGGATTTGATGGCTATCTATGAACTCGCCTTGAAGAACGACCCAACCATTAAAAAAGCCGAAGCGAACCAATCGGCGGCTGGGGAAAGCAGGAACCAGGGTTTTGCTAGATTTTTTCCCACCATAGCGGCTTCAGGCGCTTCGAATAGGGAGTGGCGACATAGTACAATAGCTAGTTTGAACAATTTGTTTCCTGCCAATCAGGAATACTGGAATAATTCATTTGGGGTTAATTTAACCCAGCCCCTTTTTCACTGGGACCATTGGGTACAATTGAGCCAGTCGGATAACAAAATAGCCCAAGCTGAAGCCGCTTATCAGGCAGAGCTGCAAAACCTGATGGTCAGGACAACCGAAGCTTACTTTAACGTGTTATCGGCAGAGGATAACCTGGAATTTACCGTGTCGGAAAAAAAAGCCATATCGAAACAACTTGAGCAAGCCAAGGGGCGTTTTGAAGTTGGCATCATACCAGTCACCGATGTTTATGAGGCACAAGCCGCTTTTGACCAGACCAGTGCAAATGAGCTTGAAGCCCTCAATAATCTGGATAACCAAAAAGAAATACTTAGGGAGATCATCGGTATTACCGAGGCGCAGCTTTACCCATTAGGTGAAACCCTACCATTGAAAAAACCGGAACCCGATAACTTATCAAAATGGAGCGACACCGCCGAAGTAAATAACCTAAGCATTATTTCCGCCTTTAACCAGATGGAATTTTCCCGCAAAACGATAGACATACAACGGAACGGCCATTTGCCTAAGCTGGACTTGGTCGGCATTTATAATGTAACGGACAATGGCTCCGCTTTTGGTCCGCGCGGCGATACCCAAAGCATCGGTGTGCAATTGAACCTGCCCTTGTTTGAAGGCGGCGCAGTCAATTCTCGCACTCGGCAGGCCAGTTTCGAATACGAAGCGGCAAAAGAAAACCTTACTGCCGTAAAACGTTCGGTAAATCGGCAGGTCAACAATGCCTACCGCAGTATCCTAACCAATATTAGCCGTATAGAAGCACTAAAAGCGACTGTGACGTCAGCCGCGAGCGCCTTGGAAGCTTCAGAGGCTGGCGCGGAAGTGGGCATCCGCACCATGGTTGACGTACTTGCCGAGCAACGTAACGTTTACCGCGCTAAACGCGACCTATCGCGTGCCCGCTACGATTATTTGATCAACACATTAAAATTAAAGCAGGCGGCCAGTAACCTGACCGAAAACGACCTTGAACAAATCAACCGCTTGTTGGCCGCTGCATCGGCACCAAGTGAGTTTTTGCAAACGGAAGGTCAGTTGGCTGACGATAAGTCCAACGCTAAAAAACAAAAAAACTGAAATAGCAATTAAGGGATTAATGGATGTTGTCCGCGCACGATGGTTAGGCCATGGATACCCACCAAAATTGGACTTTAAAACAATAAAAAGCAGATGTTAATCAATGTCTTCGTCTTCCTGTTCCGGTCTTTCCGCTCTGAGAAGTTCCGCGATTAGGTCGATATAAGACTGATATTGAGGTAACTCCGGGATTCTCCACGTTTTACCCACTACACGGGAAAATATAGTATTAAGCCAAGCCCGGTTCGATCGGCCCTCCTGAAGGACCAAATAGTGGGTTCCTTCATCGCTAATAACGGAAAAGCCGTCCAGCCAAGCTTCAATCGGCTCTGTTTCGCCATAAAGGGTAGCCAGCACGTAAACTTTGCGCCCGTCAAGGTCTAAACTGAAGTCCGATAACTCTGCAATGCCTTTGAGTATGATATTGGACACCCATAAAATCATCGCATTGGGTGTACACTTGATTCCCATTTTAATTAAATTGGTTGTAACGCTCATTTACGGCCTTCATCAGTTACAGGGTTAACTTTATTAATTCTACCGGACTTAACTTTACAAGGTAACCACAAATTTACAAATATTCCTGGGTTAGGGTCGGGTGCAAACAAATTGGTTGCGGATTTGCGGGCGATTTAAAAACTTATCTGTAAAATATCTCAGGGTCGACTAAGCTTTGGATGCTTCCTTTTGCGGAAAATTGCCCTTGTATTTTCTGCATCCTTGCGGCTTGGCGAAGCAAAATTAAGTATCCCGACCGCCAGTGCGGAACTGGCATTGAAATAAACCGTCGCAATAACGATCCATTCAAATAAAATATACATATCCGAAACATAGATTAATTCAATTTTGAACCTTTCCTTATAGAAATTGTTTAGGACGGTAATACATGCCACTTGAGCTTTATGCCTATACCGATATTAGCCGCTTCGATAATTTGGATTAATAAAACAAACTAAAATCATGCCAGAACAACACCAAACCAGCCCCACGCAAGCCTCATTAATTCGATTAAAAAACTACATTAACCAAGAAATTATCGGCCAGGAAGTCCTGGTTGAGCGGATGCTGATCGGCCTGTTGGCTGACGGACATATCCTGGTCGAGGGCGCCCCTGGCCTGGCGAAAACCCGGGCCATCAATGTCCTCAGCAAAGGTATCCAAGGTAATTTTCACCGGGTGCAATTCACCCCTGACTTGTTGCCCGCCGACCTGACGGGAACGGAAATCTACCGTCCCCAGCAAGGCACGTTTGAATTCCAGAAAGGGCCGTTGTTCCATCACCTAATCCTGGCGGATGAAATCAACCGCTCGCCGGCAAAAGTCCAGGCGGCATTGCTGGAGGCCATGGCTGAACGGCAAATAACGGTAGGGCAGGCGACTTATCCCTTGCCGCAGTTGTTCATGGTGATGGCTACCCAGAACCCCATTGAGCAGGAAGGCACATATCCTTTGCCGGAAGCCCAACTCGACCGTTTTTTGCTGCATGTCAAGGTCGATTACCCGAAAGCCGAACACGAAAAAAGCATCTTACATTTGGCCAGGGCGGAAGCGAGGGCGGAGGCCGCAAAGTTAAAACAACCCTTTGAAGCCATAGGCCAGGACACCTTGTTTGCAGCCCGTGAAGAAATACTGAACCTTTATATGGCAGAGCCCCTGGAAGATTATTTGTTGCAAATCGTCTTAGCGACCCGTAAACCGGGCGCCTATGGAAAGGATCTGGCTGGCTGGCTTCAATATGGCGCCAGCCCCAGGGCCAGCATCGCGCTCGACCGTTGCGCCAAAGCCAAAGCGTGGTTATCGCAAAAGGATTTCGTCAGTCCTGAAGACATCCAGGAACTGGCGTTCGACGTCCTTCGCCATCGCCTGATCTTGTCGTATGAAGCGGAAGCCGAGGGCATCACGACCGATCGGGTTATCAAGGAACTCATTGCCAGGGTCTCGGTGCCTTAATGTTATTTGCAAACAAATTTGAAACTGACGTTAGTCCTGCCAGTCCTGACGAACTCGTTTCCGTTACGTTAAAAACCTTGATCGATTTGGCAAAACCTGCATCCGGGCTAAGCTTGCACCGCTTGACCATCCGTTCCCAGCAAAGCGGCGGCTATCTTTCCCCATTCAAAGGTCGGGGAATGGAGTTTGATGAAACCAGGCTGTATCAACAAGGCGATGACATCCGCAGCATCGATTGGCGGGTCACTGCGCGGACGGGGAGAACCCATACCAAACTGTTCAGGGAGGAGCGCGAAAAACCGGTTTTTATTTCAGTGGATATTCGCCCGTCCATGCATTTTGCTACCCGCGGGGTTTTCAAGTCCGTGCAAGCCAAAAAGCTTGCTGCCCTACTTGCCTGGATTGCTAACCAGCAGGGTGACAGAATTGGCGGGCAGATTTTTTCCCATTCATCGTGCAAGGAACTCAAGCCCCAAAACGGTAAACACTCGGTTTTACATTTCCTGAACACCCTGGTTGTTGAAGACCGTTCGGAAGGCGGTAATTTTGACCTTGCCAAAACACTCGCCAGGCTGGCGCAACACGCAAGGCCGGGGAGCCTGGTTTATCTGATCAGTGACTTTCGTGGAATAAACCACCAAACCGAAAACTACCTGCTCAAACTTTCCGAACATTGCGATGTCGTCTTGATATTCATTTACGACCCTTTGGAAAGGATGTTGCCAGCCCAGGGGCGTTACCGCTTTACCGATACTCAGCGGGATATTGTTATCGACACCGGCGACAAGCGGCGACTGGTCAACTATCAACACCGGTTTGAAGAACGCCTGCAAATGCTAAAGCGCATCGCACTCAGGCGAGGCTTGGCTTTGATCCAGTGCAGTACGCAGGACGACCCGGTTCAACGGCTTAGACGACCTTTGGAGTCCCGTTAAGATGGAATCCGGCGAATTGCCCCTCCGCGACATACACCTGCCGGAAGCGGTCGGTTGGTGGCCGCCTGCTTTAGGTTGGTGGTTGTTGTCGATCCTGTTAGTCATATCGTTTGGCTTGGCGTTTTGGATTTTTAAGCGTATTTCTCAATGGACGGCAACCAAAGTCGCAAAGAAACTTTTGCTGCAAATTAAACAAGATCGGCAACGCGACAGCAGCGAAAAACTAAGGGATTTATCCGCGTTGCTTCGTCGAGTGGCTATCAGCAAAACAGGCAGGAAGGAATGCGCCGGCCTTACAGGCCGACAGTGGCTTGAATTTCTTGACCGATCAGTGAAAGGGACGCCGTTTACCGGCGGCGTTGGACAGTTATTGGCGGACGCCCCTTACCAAAAAAATCCGCCAACGGAATCGGAAATCACACAACTTACCAAGCTGTGTGAGGACTGGCTCAACGCACAAACGAAAGGTAAACGATGATACACTTTGAATGGCCCTGGTTGTTGCTCGCCATGCCGTTACCTTTCCTGGTGCGCTGGCTGCTTCCCCCCAGGATGACCGTCGAACAAGCGGCCCTTAAAGTCCCGTTCCTTGATGATTTCTCCGATGCAGGAACCAAATCGGTTACGCAAAATCAAAAATGGCCTTTGTTGTTAGCGTCAATAGCCTGGGTTTTTTTAGTGATAGCCTGCACCCGCCCACAATGGCTAGGGGAACCGATAGAACAAGCCGTCAGCGGCCGCGACCTAATGCTGGCTGTCGATTTGTCCGGCAGTATGGAAGTGCAAGATTTTTTCATAAACAAACGTCCAGTTGACCGGCTTACCGCGATCAAATGGGTAGCCGACGACTTCATCAATCGTCGTATAGGAGACAGGATCGGATTGATCCTGTTCGGCACTAAAGCTTATCTGCAAACGCCGTTGACCTTTGACCGGCATACCGTCACGACTTTATTGAATGAATCCGCCATCGGCTTGGCTGGCGATAACACCGCTATCGGGGACGCCATCGGTTTGGCAATCAAACGCCTTAAAAACCAGCCTGATAATAGCCGTGTACTAATCCTCCTGACCGATGGCGCGAATACAGCGGGCGAGGTGTCGCCCTTAAAAGCGGCGGAATTGGCGGCGGCCAACAAACTTAAGATTTATACGATAGGCGTGGGTGCGGATGAAATGATAGTCCGAAGTTTTTTCGGTTCCCGTAAAGTCAACCCTTCCGCCGACCTTGATGAAAACACGCTGGTCAAAATAGCCGAGAGTACCGGCGGCCGCTATTTCCGTGCCCGTAACGCAGATGAATTGAATAATATCTATATGCTGCTCGATAAACTGGAGCCCGTCGAAAAAGATAAACAATTTTTCAGGCCGCGGACCGACCTTTTTTATTGGCCTCTAGCGATGGCATTGTTCCTGTCCGGTTTAGTAGGCACTTTTTATGTATCTCGATAACGATGAGCCTGGCAGAATTTCACTTTATTAGGCCTTACTGGTTGCTGGCATTGTTCCCTTATGCTGTGCTGCTCATATTGCTGGTCAGGAGCAAACTGGGCCACGGCAACTGGACAGCCGTGTGCGATGCAGCGCTGCTGCCTTACCTGTTGCAGGATAAGGCAGTTTCGCAAAGCCGCTGGCCGTTGGTTACCGGTGCTGTTGCGGCCTTACTCGCCATTTTTGCTTCGGCAGGGCCGACGTGGGAGCGTTTGCCGATGCCTGTGTTCAGGAACGATTCGGCTTTAGTCATCGTCTTGGATTTATCGCGCTCCATGGACGCCGCCGACATCAAACCTAGCCGTTTGGTGATGGCGCGTTACAAAATCGCCGATATTTTAAAACAGCGTAAAGATGGCCAAACCGCGCTGTTGGTATACTCCGGTGATGCTTTCACCGTTACGCCGTTAACCAATGACACCGAAACCATCGACAATCAGTTATCGGCTTTGACGACTGAAATCATGCCTAGCGACGGCAATAATTCGGCCCTTGCGTTAGCCAGGGCGGAAGAATTATTCAAGCAGGCCGGTTTGCAAAAAGGCCAAATTCTCCTTATCACCGATGGCGGCAATAATATGGACGATGCGGTATCCAAAGCAAGATCATTAGGCGCTTATCAATTGCTGGTGCTCGGTGTTGGTACTCCCGATGGTGCGCCGATTGCCCTTAAGTCCGGCGGCTTTCTCAAAGACGAACAAGGCGGCATTATCGTCGATAAACTCGATGTCAACAGTTTGGAAAAACTGGCTGAGGCGGGATATGGCGCTTACCAATCGTTAACCGCAGATGATGCCGATATTCAAGCCTTGCTCTCAACCCTAACAACACAATCACATGAAAAGGGCGAAAAAAATGAAAACCTACTCCTGGATCAATGGCGCGATGTCGGGCCTTACCTATTGCTGCTGGTGTTGCCTTTAGCGGCACTGAGTTTCAGGAAAGGCCTGTTAGGTATCGCTTTATTGTTATTGTTGCCGATACCGAAAAATAGTTACGCCCTTGATATGGATAGGGTATGGCAAGACCTATGGAAAACCAAAAACCAGCAGGCCCAAGAGGCATATCAACAAGGCGACTATAATAAGGCCGCGGAGTTGTTTGAAAACCCCGATTGGAAAGCAGCTGCCCATTACAAATCAGGGGCTTTCGACAAGGCACTGGAAACCCTGAAAAACAACGCGGATTCAAATAGCTTCTATAACCAAGGCAATGCTTTGGCGAAATCCGGACAGTTGCAAGATGCCCTGGAAGCTTATAATAAAGCGCTAAAGCAAAATCCTGATGACGGGGATGCTAAGTTCAATAAAGAACTGGTGGAAAAGGAACTGGAAAAGCAAAAACAGGATCAGGAACAAAAGCAAAACCAACAAAACAAGGACAATAAGCAAGATTCCAAAGACAAAAAAAATCAGGATCAAAATAACGGCGGCGGCGAACCAGGCCAGCCCGAACAGGGTAAGGACAAAGATAACCAGGAAGGGCAAAAGGAAAGCGAGCAAAAACCTGAACAAAAATCCGAACAGTCACAAAAAAGCACTGAACAACAACCCGAACAAAAAGAATCGGAAGAATCCAAAAAGCAAGATAACCAACAGGAAGCAGCAAAACCTGAGCAAACCGAAAAAGACGGCCAGCAAAAAACACCTAAAAATCCAGATGCCGCCAGTGCACAGCCCATGGATTCGATGACAAATGAGGAAATGCAAGCCAATGAGCAGTGGCTTAAGCGAATTCCCGACGACCCGGGGGGATTGTTAAAACGTAAATTTAAGTACCAGTATGATCGACGCGGACGACAATAATTTCGCCCGGTAACAACAAAAAAGCAGCCTTATGAATCGCCTTAAAACCTTATTGAATTTTTCTTTGTTGGTAACGTTGTTGGCTTTGGCCATGGCATCCTTTGGGGTATTTGCCGCCGACATAGTTGCATCGGTTGACCGCAATCCCGTCAATCTCGATGAATCATTCAAGATTTTGTTTACAGCATCCGATTCACCTGACGGTGAACCCGATTTTGCTCCTTTGGAACAGGACTTTTCCATTTTGAACCAAAGCCAAAGCAGCAGTTCGTCCTGGGTGAACGGCAATTACAGCAAAACAATCCGTTGGACATTGGAAGTTATGGCAAAAAAGCCGGGCAATCTCGTTGTCCCAGCTATCCAGTTCGGTAATGATGCTAGTAAGCCGCTTCCCATTGTGGTGAACCAAAACGCAGCAAATAACAATGATGCATCTAATATTGACGAAGATATCTATCTGGAAGCCAAAGCTACGCCCGAGGAGCCTTATGTCCAATCCCAAGTTTTGTTTACGTTACGGGTCTATCGGCGGGTGAATGTTGCCCAGGCCGAATTGACTGAACCGGAACTGGCGGATGCCGTCGTTGAAAAGTTGGGCGAAGACACCAATTACAATACCTTAGTGAATGGGGTCTCTTACTTGGTTACTGAGCGCAAATACGCCATATTCCCCCAGAAAAGCGGTGTAATGAATATCAAACCCTTATCCCTTACAGCGGAGGTCGTTGTCGATAGCCAACCCGATTTCAGGGATTTTTTTGGTTCGCACATGACCAAAACCAAACGGGCCTTATCCAAAGAAGTGACCTTGAATGTTAAACCAAAGCCATCAAATTTTACCGGTAAAGACTGGCTTGCCGCCGAAAAACTCGAATTAAGCCAAGAATGGTCCGGCGATACCCAGCATGTGGAGTTGGGTGAACCGCTGACACGAACCCTAACCTTACGCGGCGTAGGGACTACCGTAGGGCAATTACCGGAACTGAGCGCCACCAAAACAGACGCGAAACTAAAAGCTTACCCGGACCAGCCGGTGCTGAATGAACAGAAGCTGCCCGAAGGCATTACCGCCTCCAGGCAAGAAAAAATAGCCTTGATTCCTGCGGCGGCGGGTAAGCACATTTTACCGGCAATAGAAATCCCCTGGTTTAATACAAAAACCCAGGCGATGGAAATAGCCCGTATTCCAGAAACGACCATCAATGTTATTGGTGAGGGCGACAACCATCCCGATGCTTCGCCCGCACCTAAAGCTAGCGAGCCTACAGCGCCAAGTTTAAAACCTGAGAACAAAAATCAAAGCCTGATTGAAACGAAGCCAGTACAGCAAAACCCCTGGCCTTGGGTGTCTTTATTTTTAGCTTTCGGTTGGCTGGTGACAGTGATTTACTTCCTGCAAAAAAAACCGAAAAAACGGGGTGCCGACGATCAAACGGAGCACCATGCCAAACATGAAGCTGGGTTAAAAGAGGGCATAAAAAAACTCAAAGAAGCTTGCGCCAATAACGATGCCAAGGCCGCAAAAAACGCCTTATTGGCTTGGGGTAAGCAAAAATTTAACGCCAATAATCTAGGTGCAATAGCAGGGTATTGCGATGCCCGCTTAAGGGGCGAAATCCTACATCTTAACCAGTCACTTTATGGCAGGGACGGCAACCAATGGAACGGTAAAAAGCTGTTTCAAGCGTTTACTGAAAACAATGCTAGGGCGAATATTGCCAGCAATGAGGAACAAATCCTGGAACCGTTACACCGCTTATGACCGAAAGCCCTTTTGGTATTCGAAAGCCATAAACAACGCTGCTATCGAACGCGCCTCGGTACATTCGCCAGTAGCCAACAGGCTATTGATGTCGGACAATTTCCAAGGCACCACTTCCAATTCTTCAGGTTCATCGCCGGGCAGTTTTTCGGCATATAAATCCTTGGCGATAATGATTTCTGTCATGTGTTCCAGGTATGATGGTGCGATGGAAAAGGAACTTAAGTGATGGAGATGCTTTGCACCGTAACCGACTTCTTCCTTCAGTTCCCGGTTGGCGGCGTCAAAAAATGATTCCCCGGGGTCGGTTTTACCTTTAGGCAGCCCTAGCTCGTAGCGATGGACGCCCGCCGAATATTCCCGGATAAGCAGGACTGTGTCATCATCCAAAATAGGTACGACCAGGACTGCGCCGCCGCCAGGGTTGCCACGCGCCAAACGTTCGTAATTGCGCTGTTGGCCGTTGCTGAATTCGATATCCAGCGATTCGATACGGAATAGGCGGCTGGTAGCAATCGTGGTTTTTTTAAGGATAACGGGTTTTTCGGACATTGTGCTATGTTGTCGGCTAATTAATTTTACTATAACGCGCTAATGGTTAATTGGAAAGAAATTGATACGGTAATGCTTGATATGGATGGCACCTTGCTGGATTTGCGGTTTGACAACCATTTCTGGAAGGAATATGTGCCGCTAAAATATGCCGAAAAGCAAGGTTTACCTATTGATGAGGCGAAAGGACATCTGGTGCCCCGCTTCAAAAGCAAGGAAGGTACGCTCGAATGGTACTGCCTGGATTATTGGAGCAACGAACTGGAATTGGATATTGTCGGATTAAAGACGGAATTGGCGGAATTAATCGCTGTTTTGCCCCATGCCAGTGAATTTCTCCAGAAGATTCAAGCATCACACCATCGGGTGTTGTTGGTCACTAACGCCCATCGCGGCAGCCTGGATTTAAAAATGGAAAAAACCGGGTTGCTATCGTATTTCGACGAAGTCATAAGTTCCCATGATTTCAACCTGCCCAAGGAGCATCCGGAATTTTGGGATAAGCTAAATGATAACCAGTCGTTTAATAAGCAAACAACCTTGTTGATAGACGACAGCCTTGCGGTATTGAAATCGGCCCGTGATTACGGGATTGCCCATTTGGTTTCGGTAAGCAAGCCTGATTCCGGGATGCCTAAGAAGGAAATTACTGATTTTTTGGCTATTGAGGATTTTCGGGAGCTAATGCCGGGGCTTTAGGCTTATGCCTAGTATTATGCGGAGGGCGTTTCCCGCGTTGGTCGGGCCTGAATTCTTTTGGCCTGCGCTCAGGCTTTATTACCTCGGCAAGCAATCCCTTATCAATGGCTTTAACCGGAATTTTCTGGCCAATGAATTCTTCAATATCCGGCATGGAGTATGCGTAATCCTCACAAATGAAACTTATTGCTTCCCCGCTTGCACCAAACCGCGCCGTCCGTCCTATCCTGTGCACATAATCTTCCACGTCTTGGGGCAGGTCGTAGTTGAAAACATGGGATACGTCGGGAATATGCAAGCCCCTGGCTGCAACATCCGTGGCAATCAACAGCGCGATTTCATTCTGCTGGAAGCTATGCAGCAGCTTCTGGCGCTTTTCCTGCGGCACATCGCCGCTTAGGGCGGCAGTATTGAAGCCATTGGCGTTAAGCGTGGCATCCAACTCTTCGGCGCAGCGTTTAGTATTGACGAAAATGATGCTCCGCAACGGCTGTTCGTGTTTCAAAATTCCCAACAGGAGCGGTAGTTTTTGGTCGTTTGCCGGACAATAGGCAATTTGGTTAATTGCCTTGGAAGTCACTTCTTCGGTCTCGATCTTTACCAGCACGGGGTTGTTCATGTGCTCATAGGCCAACTCTGTGACTTTGTAAGACAATGTGGCGGAAAATAACAGGTTAAGCCGTTGGTCTGCCGGCGGCATCCGGCGTAGCAAATAACGGATGTCCTTGATAAAACCAAGGTCGAACATCCGGTCGGCTTCATCCAGTACCATGACTTGAATATGGTTTAAGGTAAATATATTTTGCTTGTAAAAGTCAATAATACGCCCTGGCGTACCAATAATGACATCGACATTTTCTTTCAGTTTAGCCAATTGTTTTTGGTAATCGGTGCCGCCATAAACCAAGGCAAACGACAAATTTAAGCGCTTACTCAATAACAAGGCATCTTTATGGATTTGGATTGCCAATTCCCTGGTCGGCGCAAGTACGATGGCCCTGGGGTAATTGAGGGTTTTAGGCTGTTGCTGTTTAACGGGCTTTATTTCAGGTATCGTTTCTAAAGCGTGGTCATCGAAATCGGCCTCTTCATCATCGACGTCCTCCTCATTAAGGAGGTATTGAAAAGTCGCCAACAAAAAGGCTGCCGTTTTGCCGGTTCCTGTCTGGGCTTGCCCCGCCACATCCCTGCCCCGCAGCGCTAAAGGTAGGGTTTTGTCCTGGATGGGCGTGCACTGATGAAATCCCGCCTCTTTCAGGCTTCGGAGGATTGCATCGGACAGTTCAAGATTACTAAAGCGGGTTTCAGTTAAATGGTTATTATTCATAAGCTATAGCATACCGTAAAAAGCGGATTAGCCGAAAATTGATTGACTACGCAGCCCATCCCCCATATAGTTTATATTTTAAAACGCTGGAGAAACAATGTGAGCGACCTCGTCCTTCATGTGAACGATAATGACTTTAATGAGAAGGTTCTTAATGCTAGCAGCCCTGTGCTAGTCGATTATTGGGCGGAGTGGTGCGGCCCTTGTAAAATGATCGCCCCGATTTTAGATGAAATAGCCAAAGACTATGAAGGTAAATTGACGGTAGCCAAGCTCAATATCGATGACAATCCGGCCACGCCCCAGCATTATGGCGTTCGCGGAATTCCGACGCTGATGTTATTCGTAGACGGCGAAGTGGAAGGCACCAAAGTCGGCGCCTTGACAAAATCGCAACTTGCCGCCTTTATTGACAACTACCTCTAAACAGATAGCTTAGGATCGTTATTTTTAGCGGCGATCCTAAGCCGCCGGGTATCCAGTCGATAATAGCTGTGTTTTTAATGTGTCCAATCCGAACGCAAACTAAGTTTTCTTTTGCTTAAGAAGGGCTAAAACCCTCCAAGGCGTGCTATTTATATCAACGCATGGGGCAAAAAGTTGGACGTCGAGATATAGATAAGCTATAATTAATTAGCGGGATAACCGCGCAATCCAAAACGCTCCGTCTGATAACCCACACCCCTGAATCCTAAACCCGTTTTACCGCTTAATTAAGCGCGTAGGCGAAATCTTTATGTATTTTCTTTTCCTATGAACCTTACCGAGTTAAAACAAAAACAAATAAGTGAAGTCATTGAAATAGCTGAATCCCTGGGTCTCGAAAATGTCGCCAGATCCCGTAAACAAGACCTGATCTTCGCCATCCTAAAAAAACAGGCAAAAGCGGGCGACGACATTTCAGGGGATGGGGTACTGGAAATCCTCCAAGACGGTTTCGGTTTTTTAAGGACGCCAGGCTGCTCATATCTTGCTGGGCCTGACGACATCTATGTTTCCCCCAGCCAAATTCGCCGTTTCAATTTAAAAACCGGCGATACGATCAGCGGAAAAATCAGGCCGCCTAAAGATAACGAACGCTACTTCGCGATGCTCAAAGTGGATGAAATCAACTTTGAGCCGCCGGAAAACACCAAGAATAAAATCATATTCTCCAACCTCACGCCCTTATTCGCCAAACAACGCTTCGTGCTCGAACGCGGCAATGGAACCAGCGAAGATTTGACAGGAAGGATAATTGACCTAATCGCGCCTATCGGCAAAGGCCAGCGGGGATTGATCGTTTCCCCTCCGAAAGCGGGTAAGACCATGATCTTGCAAAGCTTGGCGCAAGCGATTGCCGAACAAAACCCCGAATGCTACCTCATCGTATTGCTGATTGACGAACGCCCTGAAGAAGTGACCGAAATGGAGCGTTGCGTGAGGGGCGAAGTCATTTCCAGCACCTTTGACGAACCCGCCACCCGACATGTCCAAGTTGCCGAAATGGTCATAGAAAAAGCACGCCGCTTAGTTGAGCACAAACACGATGTAGTCATCTTGTTAGACTCAATTACCCGCCTTGCGAGAGCCTATAACACGGTTGTCCCATCGTCCGGGAAAATATTGACAGGCGGTGTCGATGCCAATGCCCTGGAGAAGCCCAAGCGGTTCTTCGGCGCCGCACGTAATATCGAAGAAGGCGGCAGTTTGACCATCATAGCCACCGCCTTGGTCGATACCGGCTCACGGATGGACGAGGTTATCTACGAAGAATTCAAGGGTACAGGCAACATGGAACTGCACCTTGACCGTAAGATTGCCGAAAAACGGATTTACCCCGCCATCAACATTAACCGTTCCGGAACCCGCAGGGAAGAATATCTTGTTGATCCCGAAACCCTGCAAAAAACCTGGATCCTACGAAAAATTCTCCAGCCTATGGACGAAACGGCAGCATCCGAATTCCTGCTCGGCAAACTTAAGGACTTTAAGACCAATGCCGAATTTTTTGATTCGATGAAACGTTAAACAATAAGGCAGATCTAGCAAAAGACGAACCCGATGTCCGAGACATATTTACTGTTTTCCGCCCTGATTCTTGGGGTCGTGGAAGGCTTGACCGAATTCCTGCCGGTGTCCTCCACAGGCCACCTTATTTTAGCTGGACAACTACTGGGATTTAACGACGACAAAGGCAAGGTCTTTGAAATTGTCATCCAATTTGCAGCGATCCTGGCGGTAGTCTGGGAATATCGCGCACGCCTGTTCCACGCCCTAGTTAGCCTAAACAAAGAACCTGTATCCAGGAGGCTCGCGATCAATTTGACAGTCGCTTTCTTGCCTTCTGCAATCCTGGGTTTTTTGTTCTTAAAACAAATCAAGGCGTATTTGTTTAATCCTTTCGTGGTGGCTTCGGCCTTTATTGTCGGCGGCCTGTTGATACTCTGGGCGGAACGCCGGGAACATACGATTCGCGCAGAAACGATAGACGACATGACTTGGCAAGACTCCTTGAAAGTGGGCTTTGCCCAGGCTTTGGCGATGATTCCCGGCACCTCGCGTTCAGGCGCTACCATTATCGGCGGTCTTTTTTTCGGGCTTTCCCGTTTGGCAGCCGCTGAATTTTCATTTTTCCTTGCTATCCCGACTATGTTTGCGGCAACGGTATATGATGTCTACAAACACCGTGAATTATTCAATGCAGATGACCTCAACCTGTTTGCTCTTGGCAGCATAGTCTCATTTCTCAGTGCATTTCTTGCGGTTAGGGGCCTGATCCGTTTTATTAGCAGGCATGATTTTACTGTCTTTGCGTGGTATCGTATTGCCTTTGGAATATTAGTGCTTAGTTCCGCCCAAATGGGATGGATTGATTGGAGTGACCACTAAGCGATATTAAATTTGTCGACACTTGCTTAAGCAAGCGATTAAACTTATGCATATGGAATGCGACCGTAGCCCTCAAATATGCAACTATATAAGCAATTGGAGCCCCCAATAAAACCGACAGCCGTGAAATTTAGTTTCATACTTATTGTGGCGTTGCTGTCTCTCGGTTGTAACCATAAGCTTCCATCATCCCCCCCAACTGAATTAAACCTAGCTCCGCAATCCCGGCCTCCTAAAGAACTTCTTGTAACCTATGGGCGATACGACAAGCCCTATGGAACCCTTGGCCCAATTGAGTATACGTTAAAAAGCACCTCAACCTCCGATGATCAAATCGAATTATGGGATCGGGCAATAGATTTTTTAAAACTGGCGGCATTATCGAAGTATGGCGATAAAGTTGACGCAATTGTCGATGTCGAACTTGCAGAAAACGAAGAAGAAAGCGATGGCAAAATCCTAAATATTATCCATGTACAAGGCGTAGCCATTACTTTTAACGGCGGGATAAAGCCTATAAACAAGAATAAAGTGAAATATAAGGCAAGGTATAAGGCAAAACCAAAGTATAAAACCCCAAAATCCATAGCCAGCAAAACAAAGCCCGCAAAGAAAATATCAGACAAAGCCAAGGAAGAAGAAATAGAAATCAGCCCGTCTGAACTGTTGAAATAAAACGGTGTCTATTGATTCAGATCTTTAATGTTTGAACCGTTCGTGCTGAGCGAGTCGAAGCACATAAGCCTTTCGACAGGTTCAAGGCGAACGGAAGTTAAAACTTCACAAAGCGGAATCAATAATTTCAACTTATAGACTTCTTGTCAGGCAGTTATGGCAGAATTCCTAAAAGCGCTTACCTTGCCTAAAAAAACGATACCAAGTAACCCTAAGTTTCGATTTGATTATTTGGAGGGACATAGCCCTGCGGCATGTCGTCATTACCTTCAAACAAAAATTTATCCCTTTCTTCTGCAAGGTAAGCCCTGGCTTTGGGGTCGTAACTGGCAAGTTTATTCTCATTTATGAGCATGGTTTGCCTGCTTAGCCAATCTTTCCAGGCTTGTTTGGATATTTTTTCAAAAATTTCCTGGCCTTTAGGTCCTGGAAAGGGCGGTTCATCCAAGCCTTCGGCTTCTTTGCCCAGTTTTACGCAGTAAATTAATCGGGACATCTTTAAGCTCCTTTAATATGTTGTTTCAATAAGAGTTTTATAGGTGCTGGTAGGCCGAGTTGATGGATTTCTTGAACGCTATGCCAAGTGCCTTTTCCCGCCTCCATAACGGAATTCCTTAATCCGTTAGTCTCTATAAGTAACGGCGCATAATCCAAGTGATAATGCGAAAAGGTATGCCTTTGGATGGCGCCAAGTTGCTGGTTAACAATGGTTAAGTTATTGCTTATGCACCAATCCATGGCGGCATCTTCGCCCTTAAATTCCGGTAGGCTCCATAATCCGCCCCAGATACCAGTCGGCGGCCTTTTTTCCAACATCACCTGTTGCCGATTATTACGTAACAACAAAAAAATCAGTTGTTTAACCGGTAAGGTCTTGGACATCCTGGATCCAGGATAATCGGCCACCGTTGCTGTCAAGTTAGCCAAACAATCTTCTGCTAACGGGCACTGTCCGCACAAAGGTTTGCCGCGCGTGCAGACCGTCGCCCCTAAATCCATCATGGCTTGGGTATAAGCCGCTACACGCTTATCAGGCGTAAGGCTGGCGCTGATTTCCCAAAGCCGCTTATTCACATGGCTGTTCCCAGGCCAGCCGGGAACAGCCTTGAAACGGGCCAACACACGTTTTACATTACCGTCAAGGATGGGATGGCTTTTATTGAAGGCAATACTTAATATCGCTCCCGCCGTCGATTGCCCTATACCCGGCAATGCCGTAAGCCCATCCAAGGAATCTGGAAACCGACCCTGTCCGTCAATAATCCGGGCGGCACTATGGAGGTTACGGGCACGGGCATAATAACCTAAGCCGGACCATAACTGTAATACTTCATCGATAGAAGCCGAAGCGAGGCTTTCGACATCCGGAAATTTTGCCGTGAACGCCTCGAAATAAGGAATAACTGTCGTTACTTGGGTCTGCTGCAACATTATCTCAGATAGCCAGACCCGATAAGGCGTGATGTTATCCTGCCAGGGCAAATTTTTGCGGCCGTGCTGGTCAAACCATGCCAAAACCTTGTGTTGAAATTTCGATGGTTCCATAAAACCAAGCTTATACAATAATGTTAATTATCTTTAATTAAAAATACCGATTCCCAAATCGGTTATAGCTTCTGTTAATCGCATTTTATGCGCAGATTCTGAAGGAGCATCAATGTAGCCTGCGTCACACCAGCCGCTTTAAGTATTATATTGACCATACAACAAAGTTTGGTGCTTAAGTTTGATAGTGACCCATTGACAATGTCAATCCAGAATAAGGCTCGGCAAAATTAAGGCTGAAATATGAAGGGTTGCCTCTTGTTGATAAAGGTCAACAATAGCAAGTTAGCCATTTAGATAACAAACCATTAACACCTTACACAGAATGTATTACAAAGAGTAAAAATTCTCTCGTATGAAGCCTATAAGCCTTATATTTAGGTCGATTCAGCCGTTCTGGTATATAGCTTGTAGCATACTTCCCCGGCCGATTTGCTTTTCAACAACTGCCAGTTATGGGGCATGGTTTCTAAAAGTTTATTGCCGCTTGCTGTTTCCAGATAAATTAAGCTTGGATTGTTTAACCAGCCTTTTTCCTCCAGCCACTGGCAAGTTTGTGCAGCCAAGTTAAGTCCGAACGGAGGGTCGAGGAAAACAATGTCGAAGGCCTCTTCAGTATTATGGGTTGCCAAAAAACGAAAAACATCCGAATTGACGATTTTGACCTGGCTGGCGTTTAATTTGGTTACGTTTTCATGTAGGCCGTGGCAGGCATTGTTGTCTTGTTCGACTTGCACGACAACTTTAGCCCCGCGCGATGCAGCTTCAAAACCGAGTGCGCCGCTGCCCGCGTATAAATCCAGGCACCGGCTGCCAGGGATATCCGTTTGTAGCCAGTTAAAGAGGGTTTCCCGGACTCTGGACGGCGTCGGCCTTAAACCCGGCGTATCGTAAAAGCTGATCTGGCGGCTGCGCCACTCGCCGCCGATTATCCTAATTTGGTTTTTTAGCATCGGGCGTGTTACTGTTGCCGACAGTTACGGTTTGCAACAGCGAGATATCCACCTTGCGCTTAAAGGCCGCCTTAATCGAATCGATAGTCGTCGCTTCGATTTTTTGCCGGAAAGTGTCGAGATAATCCAGCGGCATATCGTAAAAACCGATCATGGCGACATAACCCGCAAGCTCCTTGTTGGTATCGAAGCGCATGGGAAAACCGCCGATGATGTTAAGTTTGGCGGCATCGAGTTCGGCTTGGGTCGGGCCTTTGTCGATAAAATCCTTCAAAGTGCCATTCAGGACTTCCAACGCTTGCTGGGTTTGGTCGTTACGGGTTTGCAGGCTGACCAGGAACGGCCCCGGCTTTAACATTGGCGAAAAAGCACTGGATGCACTGTAAGCAAGGCCGCGTTTTTCCCGCACTTCAACAAACAGTTTGGATACTAGGCCGCTGCCGCCCAGGATATGGTTGCCGACATACAGGTCGAAATAGTCAGGGTCCTTACGCCAAGTTCCGGGTAATCCGACCAGGACATGGGTCTGGGTGGATGGGAATTCAATATGTTCCAGGCTGGCTTGGGCAGGCATCGTCACATCGGGTATGGCAATCGGTTTTTGTCCTGTGGGTAGGTTGACCAGCAGTTTTTCCGCTGTCTGTTCGGCTTGTTCTTTGTTTAAGTTGCCGACAATCACGACCATCGCATTGTTGGCGACGTAATACTGTTTGTAAAACTTAACCAGGTCGGCGGCTTTAAGTTTGCCCACAGTTTCTTTAACTCCGGAATCCGGGTGGGCGTAGGGGTGCTTGCCGTAAAGTTTGTTGGAAAACACTTCACTGGCGACCTCTGCGGGCGATTCTTCCCGTTGCTTGATGGCCGCCAGGGTGCGGTTCTGCTCGCGCAGGAAGTCGGTTCGGTTAAACTTGGGGCTGGTTAAAATGGCATGCATCGTTTCCAGCGCCTTATCGAATAATGCCGGTTCGGTCAGCGTACGTAAGGAAAGGGAAGCTGAATCGCTGGAAACACTCGTGCCGAAATTAGCGCCCACACTCTCGAACCGTTGGGCTATCTGGTCGGCGTTCCAGCTACCCGCACCGGTGTCCAGTAAGGACGAAGTCAACGCGGCCAAGCCGAATTGCTGTCCGTCGCGGGCGCTGCCAGCATCGAAAACGACCTGGATATCCACCAGAGGCAATGCATCGGCCTGGATAAAATAAACCCGGCTGCCCTGCGGGGTTTGCCAATGCTCTATTTTCGCGGCGGAATAAACAAGCTGGGTGAATAACAGCAGGAAAAATCCCAGAAAACGTATCATTATGCCCCTCCTTTTTTGGCAGATACTGTGTTATTGATCGGTAACGGTTCCAAGTAAGCAATGCTGAGGCGATCGTCAATCAGGTATTTCTTTGCGACTTCCTGGACTTGAGCGGCTGTCACCTGATTCACTTTCTCGACATATTCATCCGCTTTCTGCCAGCCTAAACCGACGGTCTCCAACATGCCCAGTTGCATCGCCTGATAGAAATTGGAATCCCGTTCGTACACGGCGCTGGCTGAAACCTGGGCTTTAATCCGGCTGAGTTCTTCTTCGCTGATAGGCGTCTTTTGCAGTTTGGCGATTTCGGCTTTTAATGCCGTTTCCATGTCCTGCAAGGTTTTGCCTTCGGTAGGGGTGGCTTCGAGTTCGAATAAATCCGACAACCGCGAGGTTAACCCGTAACCCGCCCCTGCCGAAACTGCGACCTGTTTGCCGCGTACTAAGCCGGAGGTCAAACGGGCGCTGCTGCCGCCATCCAGGACACCTGCCAATACTTCCAATGCGTAAGCTTCCCATTCATTATTCACCGTTTTCAATGCCGGCACTTTATAACCCATCACGATAGACGGCAGTTTTGCCGGGACTTTAACCGTCATCCGGCGAAGCCCGAGTTGTTCGATTTCGGTTTGCGGTTTGATCGGTTTGATGTCGCTAGGCTTGAGCGGGCCGAAATATTTTTCCGCCATGGCAAACACCTCGGGTGTTTTGACATCGCCTACGATCACCAGGGTCGCGTTATTCGGCGCGTACCAGCGCTGGTACCAGGCTTGCAAGTCTTCAACCGTATAATTGGCGATATCGGCAGGCCAGCCGATGACTGGATGTTTGTATGGGCTGTTGCTGTAAGCCATCGCGTTAAAATGTTCGGCCATTTTGCCTTGAGGGTTGTCATCGGTGCGCATCCGGCGTTCTTCGGTGACGACTTCCAGTTCTTTTTTTAATTCTTCGGGCAATAAATGCAGGTTGCGCATCCGGTCGGCTTCCAGTTCCAGGCTGACCTCTAGTTTATCCGCCGCCATGGTTTGGAAGTAAGCGGTATAGTCCTGGCCGGTGAAAGCGTTTTCGTCGCCGCCGTTTTCGGCGATGATCCTGGAAAATTCACCGACCGGATGTTTATCCGTGCCCTTGAACATCATGTGTTCCAGCATGTGCGAAATGCCGGTGATGCCGCCCGGCTCGTAGCTGGAACCGACTTTATACCAGACTTGCGATACTACCACCGGCGAGCGGTGGTCTTCCTTCACCAGCACTTTCAGGCCGTTGGCCAGTTTGTGTTCAGTAGCTTTCGGTGCTGCATCCGTTGTTAATACCGGTAAATATAACAAAGCGGCGCACAGTAATCTTTTATTCATAACTCCCTCGTGGTTGGTATTGTCAGCACTTCCGACTGTTTGAATAATCCATGGTTCACTGTATTCTATATGATAATAGAAACTTGGGGATTCATTATAACTATGCTTGATCAAGCAATTGCTGCACAGACTTCGTGGAAAACTTACCTAAAATTGTGCAAAATCAACGTGGTAGTGGAAATGCTGTTTACCGCCTTGGTCGGTATGTTATTGGCGGTATCGGCGTTGCCGCCGTTGGACAAACTCAGTTATGGCTTGATCGGTATTGCCTTATCGGCAGCTTCCGCGGCGGCGATCAACCACTTGATCGACCGCCGGATCGATACCGTGCTTAACCCGCATCGGCCATTGCCCAAAAACCACCTCTTACCGATACAAGTACTCGGTTTTGCGGCTGTTCTTGGGGTTGCTTCTATGTTGATCCTGGTCGTCAAAGTCAATACCTTGACGGCGGCTTTAACCTTTATGTCGTTATTCGGCTATGCCTTTGTTTATACGCTTTGGCTAAAACGCGCGACCCCGCAGAATATCGTCATTGGCGGCATTTTTGGGGCTACCCCGCCACTCTTGGGATGGGCGGCAATTACCGGGGAAATCCATCCCCATGCTTTATTATTGGCGGCCATTATTTTTATTTGGACTCCTCCCCATTTTTGGCCTTTGGCCATTGCCCGCCAGGAAAAATACGCCTCGGTTGATATTCCCATGCTGCCGGTTACCCATGGCATTGAATATACCCATTTACAGATCCTGCTTTATACTGTGTTATTGGTCGTTTTAACCTTATTCCAGTGTGCGATTGGCATGACCGGGTTGATCTACCTTGTTGTGGCGCAACTTTTAAATTTAGGTTTTCTATTTTTTGTATTCTTAATGTGGAAACGAAAAGACGTCAAAACCGCCATGCAGACTTTCTGGTATTCGATTGTTTATATTACCTTGCTCTTTGCGGCATTGTTAATCGACCATTACATCAAAATTCAACTATGACTTTTTCGCACCATCTACAGACCTCGCAACCGGAACATCCTTTCGCGGAAACGATAAGGATATTGGGCAAAGGCAAAAAAGGTTCAAGGTCGCTAACGCAGGATGAAGCCTATCGTGCCATGAAAATGATTCTGGCGGATGAAGTGTTACCGGAACAGTTGGGTGCGTTTTTGATGCTGATGCGGATTAAGGAAGAAACGCCGGAGGAACTGGCGGGCTTTGTGTCGGCAGCACGGGAGTCGTCCAATTTGGCCGGGGACAGTGCGTTGGTCGATCTTGATTGGTCGACCTATGCTGGCAAACGACGGCATTTGCCTTGGTATTTGTTGTCAGCCTTGTTGTTGTCTGAAAACGGCATTCGCGTATTTATGCATGGTGCGCCCGGATCCGCATCCAATCGGCTGTACACGGAGAATATGCTGGGCTATTTAGGGCTGAATGTGGCCGTTTCGGTCGACCAGGCAAAAAGCCAGCTTTCAGGCCAGCACTTCAGTTATTTGTCATTGGAACAGATTTGCCCTAAATTGCAGAAAATTATCGAACTAAGGCCTATCTTAGGTTTGCGTTCACCGGTACATACTTTGGTGCGCCTTTTAAACCCATTTAACGCCGCATACAGTATCCAAGGCATCTTTCATCCCTCTTACCGCGCCGTCCATCAAGAAGCGGCGGCATTATTGCGGCAACCCCACATGGCGGTTTTGAAAGGCGAGGGCGGGGAGACGGAACGAAATCCCGATATGGATTGTCTTGTACAAAGTGTACATGAAGGTATCTTATCGGAAGAAATCTGGCCGGCGCTTTTTCCGAACCGGCATGTCAGGCCGGAAAGTTTAGAGCCGGAGCGATTACCGATGGTTTGGCAGGGTAAGGTTCAAGACGAATTTGCGGAGGCTTCGGTTATTGGCACGGCAGCAGTTGCCCTAAAATTATTGGGGAAGGCCGATAGCCAGGAGCAAGCGCATAGCTTGGCTACAGGATTTTGGAATGAACGTGATAAACAGCGTTTAGGTTAAGTTTATAAAAAATCAATAACGTTTTTTATGCGCGTTATGCCGATGTTAAATCTAAACGGTTTATTCATCGCAAACAAAAGTAGAAGTATTAAGTTTAATTGAAGGGGTCAATTTAAAGGAAGATAATGATAGTCCAGATAATTCAAAATCAGTTGCATTGGTTAATGCCAGTATTGGCACGGGCCTTAGTTTTTCTTAAGATATAGGTTTTAGGTTATTTGTAATATCTTTTGGGTATCCGTGGAAGCAATAACCTTTATTTGGCGTTGTAGATGGTGTTGGTCGAAAATATAATTTAGTATGATGAACAAGTGAATGAACCGATATGGCCAATATTTTTTCTGGTTGGATAAATTTAAGGAAATCATGCGCTTAATAAAAATTATCCTGATTTTTGCCATAAGTTTGTCTTTGGTTATTGTCGACAACGATTCGGTTGCCGCTTCGGGAGACCCTAAATCCCATACGAAGAGTTCGCATAAGCCATCTGGCCGCAGCAAGGGCAAGAAAAATATGGCAAAAACCGGTTCCGGCGATGTCTGGTTACGGATCCGTCAAGGGATTCGGATTCCCAGGCCTAGTCCTGTGCCTTCCGGTTTTGGCGAAATTCCGGCGGCAACGGCTAAAAATCTTGCGGGATCGGTTATCGGCGGCAAAAAGAGAAATGACTCTATCCACGCCTCTGATGGGGGATTAACAAGGTTAACCACTGTCATAAAACCCAAAAAGTTTCCAACAGGCGAATTTCGGCTATCCGAACAATCGCGGGTTAGGCAGGTGCTCTTCCCTAATACAGGTAGCGTCGGCAACGATAAAACGGACTCAAGCCCTGAGGCGAAGTACACCCCATTAGGGAGAATAAGGTTTGCCAAAAAAGAGGCTCCAACAGTATTGACGGAGCGATCGCCGCAAGGATTGAACATCCTTACCAAAGAAAAATCACTGTCAATTAGCGACAATAGCCTTTTTAAGTCGCCGTCAGTCCAACGCATCCGTACTCGCTTAGGCCTTCATCCTGAATTATTCAAAGACGGGCATACCCCGATAATTGAATCGATAACGAAAAATTCAGCAACAGATAAAAAATCAAGCCCCAAAACCAACGGTCAGCACGATTTAGCTATCAGGAACTGTGCTGACTTAAAGAATGAAAAAGTCATCGGCCTTGCGCAACAAGGGATATTGCCTGAAAGTTATTCCCAAATGGCGGAAGAATGTAGGGTCAAACAGGATGCAAATGTTGAGAGGGTAAACAAGCACATAGCGGGTTACAGCCAACATAAAGGTTTTCTGCACCAAGTATCCGAACAGGCAAGGCCTTATCTATACCATATAGTTGAAGCCCTTGGTAAGTATGGCCTGCCATTGGATTTGGCATTGTTGCCTATCGTTGAAAGTGCATATCAACCGACCGCCTTATCCCCGAAAAGCGCCGCCGGTATATGGCAGTTTATACCCAGCACCGGCAACGACTTTGGTTTGGAACAAAATTATGGCTATGATGCAAGGCTCGATGTCACGGCTTCTACCCAGGCGGCCGTCCGTTTTCTTTCCGGGCTGAATGCGCATTACAAGGGCGATTGGCTCCTGGCATTGGCAGCTTATAACTGCGGGCAAGGTGCCGTTGATGAGGCAATCAGTCGAAATCAAGCGGAAGGCCTCGATACGGATTATTGGTCATTGGATTTGCCTGCGGAAACTCAAGACTATGTGCCGCGGCTGCTTGCCTTGGCGGCTATTTTTGCTAACCCTGACAACTATGGGTTAAATTTACGGCCCATCAAAAACGAACCTTATTTTATTAAGGTAAATATCGACCGTGAAGCCGATATTAAGCAGTTAATTAATAAGGACTTGAAGACAATTGCCAAGTTTGCTAATTTTGACCCCGAGACGTTTAGTTCGTTAAATTCCGCTTACCTTAAGGGCGCCATCAATAGGGACAAACCGTTTACCCTACTAATGCCCATCAGCAATGCCAACCTTTTGCACCAGAGTTTGGCTTTTATGGCGCAATCCTATAAAGATGAAAAGAATTCAACAGCGCTTTTTTTATCCAGGTTATCCCCTGTTTCTGAACCCATAGGTTCGAAAATTCAAACCCCGTTACTATCCATTAGCCCTAACCCAGACCAGGACTGGTTTACATCGATAAAGCAAGCAGTGTTATTGGGTGGCCAGCCAACCCCAACTAAAGGGCAAACAAAAATTTTGACAGCAAGTACTGATAACTTATCGGTGCACTATCTTGATAAGGGGGAAACGCTGAAAGCTGTTGCCGAGGATCATGGGATAAGCGAAGTGGAATTGCGGGAAATCAATAAATTCAAACGGCGGCAACCCCCTTCATTTGGCCAGCGGTTGTTAGTCCCATTGAAAAAAATAGTGATCGGTATGGCCTTAAAAAAGAACCATCCGTCAGTCCTATATAAAGGAATGGCAACCGAATTTAATCCCTTAAGCTTCCGGTTGTAATTTGTGGAGTTAGGTGGTAACCTAACAATAATAACCGCACCGTTAATAAAAGAGCTTAATTTTTAAACCTAAGCGGTCTGCGGCCAAGCGAATTCGGGTATGCCTTTGACTGCAGATTTTTCCATGTGGACATATTGCAAGCCCATCAGGGTTCCGCCTTCAGAAAGGTGCTCAACCCAAATGACTTTTATTTCCCCTTCCAAGTCCAAGCGTTTAAATTCAAATACGGTCACGACACCGGGTTCTGCGTGGACATTCTCGGACAAGCGGATCATGATTCCGTCAACAGATACATTGACGGCGTTAAATTCAAGGTATGAGCCATTAAGGAGAATATGTCCGGGGCCAGGCATATTTTTACGGTAAGCTTTCCTTTTATATAGCAGGTCGTTGACATCGTAGGTGACGTTCTTGAATTCTAAAGCGAGTGTGATATGGTCTTCCTCCATATCTACCCTGATGACTTCCACTTCGCCCGCCAGACGCATTTCGGGCAAATATAAATCGATGACTGTTGATCCTAGGAGGGTATTGAAAATGGCCTTAATATCGTTTTTTCCAACCTTGCTGTTAAGTTGCGCAAGCACACCGGTAATGGATATGTTTTTGATGGTAATAGGTTGTTCTTCGCCAGCCAGATAGATCAATCCGTGCGTGGTTAGGTTTTTCCGGTAGGGCCTTAACAGCATTGAATTCATGGAAATCTCCTCTTATTCTCGCAATCCGACCGCTTCTAGATCAAAGATTTTAGCGTCTGTGCGAATTTTTCTTATCATTACTTATTTTTTGCTTAAGTACAACTATTTTTTAAAAATTTCAATACCCAGTATGCAGATAATCATAGACTGTTTTCTAAAATTTACTATTTCCAGATTGAAATTATATTAGTGAAATCATCCGTCCACGGTTTAGCGTCAAAAGACACTGGCAGTTTTTGCCAATTCCCTAATTGGCTTTGCCTCAATAGCTCTAATGTTTCTGGCTTTTTTGCCATTACCACCCAGTCGGTTGCTATCACTAACGGGATCTCTTGTTGAGGCTTGAATTCCTGCAATAACCCCGATAACTGCAATTGTTTTTCATGCACAGCCAATACTGTTTTCAAGGCTAAATGGCGATTGGTGATGTGTAGGGCCAGTATCCCATCGGGCTTAATTTTGTCAAAATAAAGTTTTATGGCTTCTTGGGTCAATAAGTGCGTTGGTATCGAGTCGGAACTGAAAGCATCGACTACAAACAAATCAAACTTGTGGTCTGGCTCTTTTTCCAAGGACAGGCGCGCATCCCCAACTTTCATGGCTATTTTCGGGTTGCACTGGCTGATGTAAGTAAAATAAGTGGGATTGCTGGCGATATCGACGACTAATGGGTCGAGTTCGTAGAATGTCCAGCTTTGTCCTGGTTTGGTGTAGCAAGCCAATGTTCCTGCACCCAGGCCAATAATGCCGATTTCCCAGTTGCCGTTAACTTTGTCGTATTCGCTGAATAACTGCCCAATCGGGCCTTGGTGGCTGAAATAAGTTAAGGGTGTCCGGGAGTCCTTGGCCGCCAGCCGTTGGGCGCCGTGTTTTGTGGTGCCGTGAAAGAATTCACGGTATTTTTCAGGCTGGCCATGCTCATCAGTCAACATGCTTTCACGGACAGACAACACGCCAAAAAAAGTCCGTTCCTGGTAAAGGGTATGTGACAGCAAGCCATGCAGCCCGAAGGTGAAGAAAATAAGGACGCCGGTCAGTAAAGCTAGCGTAACTGGCTGTGCGCGGAAGGCGTATGTCAAGCCTGCCAAAAGGATCAAGCCGACGCCAATGGTATCCAGATATTGCGGCAGATCGTCGATGCTGAAAAACAAGGCTAGGCCAACAACAATGAGCAAGGCTGGCAAAATCAACTGCTTGAGCCATTCTTTCCTGTTGCCGATAGATTCTTTCAAGCCAGGGCGCAGTAGCAGCGCCGCGATAATCATCAAGGGATATTCGTATACCGCATTAAAGATAAAAGGGGCGACAAATGTGTTGAACATGCCGCCCAGCATGCCTGCGAAAGACATTATCAGGTAATACGTCGTCAGATAGCGTGTGTTCGGCCTTAGCCGGGCAAGTTCGCCATGACAAACCATTGCCGCCAGAAAGAACGCGGTCAAATGTAATCCTAAATCAACCCAGTATGGCAACACCGCCGGATTGATAAAGGAATAAGCGATAAATGGCAACAATATGATCGGTTGCAAGTTCACCATCAAAGAGTGAACCTTATCATGCCATTTTGAAAATACGATAACGAAGGTGAGTAAGTAAAGGGTAAGGGGAATGATCCACAACAAAGGCACTGAAGCAATATCAGTGCTGATGAAAGTGGTCAACCCTAGCAATAGGCTGGACGGGACGAAGGCCAGCGCCAGCCAATGTAATTTTGTGGCAAGGCTAAGCTCGGTGTTTTCAGTTTCAGTATCCTCAGTAATAACTTTAGCTTGATGGGCTTTCCAAAGGGTGAAAGCGCACCCGGCAATCAACAAACAGAGCAGTAGGAAGCCGATGCTCCAATAGGATTTTTGGTTTGCCAAACCGATGTTGGGTTCCAGCAAAAAGGGATAACTGAGCAAGGCGATTAAACTGCCGGCATTGCTGGCGGCGTAAAGAAAGTAAGGGTCTTCGCTGGTATGGTGGCCGACATTGGCGAACCATTTTTGGATTAAGGGCGCAGTGGTGGAAACTACAAAAAACGGCAAACCAATGGACAGCGACAAAATCCAAATCAGCCAAAAAGTCGGGTTGTTCTCGGTAGGCGGGGAAATATTCTCAGGTAAAGCGACAGGCAAGGCGAGAAAACTGACCAGGATTATCCCAATATGCACAAGAATTTGCTTATGTTGGCTCAACCGGGTGGAGAGGTAATGTGCGTAAAGGTAACCGAGGAACAAGATGCTCTGATAGAACACCATGCAGGTGTTCCAGACAGCGGGCGAGCCGCCTAATAACGGCAACAGGATTTTGCCGAACATGGGCTGCAACACAAACATCAGTGCCGCACTGGTGAATAAAGTAGCCGCAAATAAGAAAATCAGGGACAAACTGCGGTCGGTTTCGGTATTAGCTGACGAATTCATTGTTATTATTTTAGGATTGGCTTGTTTTAATCTGGTCTCAAATATAAATCAGCTAATGATAAACCATTTGCCCAGCCTAAAGGCATCCGAAAATGCCCGGACAATAAAAAAGGCGGATTACCCGCCTTTTTGCTGCCGAAAAACATTGTGTTGGCTTATAAGGAACCGAAAAATGCCGCCAATGCCTTAATGTCCTCTTCCGAAAGGTTTCCGGCAATGGCTTGCATTGGGCCGTTTTTCCGGGATCCGTTTTTGAAATAAGTCAATTGCCGGGACAGATAGTCAGGATGCTGGCCGGCCAACCTTGGAAACTGTCCGTTGCCTTCCCCGGAGGCGCCATGGCAGCCCAGGCATACGGTAGCTTTGCCCTTGCCGTTAGCCGCTAAAGCAGGGTCGCCTCCCGCTTTAGCGGGCTGTTGTACTGCAAAATAAGCCCCGTAATTATTGATGTCCTCAATGGACAATTTGCTGGCTTGCGCCTGCATAATGGGATTTACCCGCTCACCGGACTTGAACGCGTTGAGTTGGTTGACAATATAAACCGATTGCTGCGCCGCTAAACTGGGCCATTGAGGGTCGCGGCTCCTGCCCTTATCGCCGTGGCAACCAAAGCAGGTAGCCGCTTTTTGTTCCACCGCTGACAACTCATTTGCCGAGACTTGCCTTAACCAAAAACAGGTGGACAATATCCAGAAAATAAACGTTATCCTTAATAAGTGCATGGGCCACCTCATAAATTTTGATAACAAAAACCTTGGGTTAAACGCCCATTTGGCTCTTGGCTTTAAGATTTCATAATAATTGATGCCTTAATATACAACTAAACTTGGATAATGATAATGAAAAATCCAATAATCCTTTATGGATAAACAAAATAACCCAGCGGAAAAAATTCCGGTTCCAAGCATCGGGGTTGGCGGTATTTTATTTAGCAAGCGCCAAGAGGTATTGTTGATTAAACGAAACCAAGCGCCTGCGCGAGGACTGTGGTCGATACCGGGCGGCAGGTTGGAGCCGGGCGAAACATTAACTAATGCTTGCCGACGGGAGTTTTATGAAGAGACTAATCTGGATGTCGAAGTAAAACATATCATCGCCGTTGTAGAAAGGAAGTTGGAAGGGTTCCATTATGTCATTGTCGATTTCTTCGTCGAGCTAATTGACGGGGAAAATAGCGTGCTTATAGCGCAAAGTGATGTTGCCGAAGCCAGATGGGTTCGTGTTGATGATTTGGGACAATTTGACTTGGTTGTGGGCTTGGCTGAGATTATCAAGCGGACCTATGGGTGGTTAGGTAGTGGTAGTCCAGCAGGTTTACAGGGCGTTGATTTGGAGGAAATGGATTTCATTTTGCCAAACCCAGAACCAAGTTAACAGGTGATAATTTAGCTAACTAAATATATAAAAACGGGTATGTTTCGCGTTTTTTGACTGTAACTCTATTTAACCACCCGCAAACTCGGCTTATGGGGAGGTTGTTGCTCAGGCGGCGGCTCATCGCCGTCGTTGCTTTCCTGGTCGAAAACCAGGCCCTTGCCGTTTTCCTTGGCGTAAATGGCCATAATCGCGTTCACGGATGCCGTTATGGTCATCGGTTTGCCGCTAAACCGGGCATTGAACTCAATGAGTTCGTTGCCGAGGGAAAGGGCTTCCACGGCTTGTGGTTTGATGTTCAGGATAATCTTGCCGTCTTCGATGTATTCATCCGGTAATGCCCCTTTGTTATTGATGGCGTTGACCAGAAGGTGCGGGGTTAGGTCATTGTCGACTATCCACTCATAAACCGCGCGAATTAGGTAAGGTTTCAGCGAAGTCATCTAGGAAATTCGCCCAACTCCTTTTCCGCGTCGCTTAGGCTGCTTTTGAAAGCCGGCCTACTGAACATACGCTGGGCATAGTTGGTGATGGCGTTGTTGAGCGATCCGAAGTCGATCCCGACCGAAGGCAGCCTCCATATTAAGGGCACGAGTGCGCAGTCGATAAGCGAGAATTCTTCGCTCATGAAAAATGGTCGGTCTGTGAAAATGGGTGTTGCCGCAATCAGGCTTTCCCTAAGTTGCTTTTTTGCCTTTCCGGATTTTTTGTCGCCAGATTCGAGGATTTCATCCAGTAAGGGATACCAGTCCTGGTCTATGCGTTTAATGATCATCCTGGCGCTGGCTCGGGAAACCGGATCCATTTGATGTAAGGGCGGGTGAGGGAAGCGCTCATCCAGGTATTCCATGATGATGCGCGAGTCATAGAGTACTAGGTCGCGTTCGACTAAGGTAGGCGATACACCGGTAGGATTCAGTTCGAGCAATTCCTCTGTTGGGTTCTCAGGGTCGTAATATTCAACCTCAGAGACTATGGCCTTTTCTTGCAAGACAAAACGGGCCGCATGGCTCATTGGGCAAGCAGGAGGGGAAAACAATGTCATTACGGATCTACGGGAAAAAATATTTGCCACGAATAACAACCTCTTAGTGCGCGGGTAGGGTAGTTAAAAATGGCGGCATTATAGCATGTAAGAAAAGTTTATTGCCGTTTCCTTACAGATAAAGCGCATGGGACGCTGGAAAGCGGAACATCCTTGTTCCTTAAAGGATTAGTGGATATCCTTCCAGTATTCCTTCTTTAACAAGTACGAAATTGCAAGAAACATAATGAGGAACAGGAGGACATATTTGCCAAAGCGTTCCCTCTCCATTTTTACGGGTTCGCCAACATACACAAGAAAGTTCACGATATCATTGACCAATATGTCAAATTCTTGCTCGGGCAGGGTTCCCGGTGCTTCAATGACCAGCTTGTCGAATATTTCCTGGCCGTCTTCCGTAATGAACGTAGCCTTTTGTTCGCCTTGTATTTGCCAAAATACATTCGGCATTCCAACATCCTTGAATATTAGGTTGTTAGTGCCCAAAGGCTTTGTTGTATCGGTGTAAAAGCTTTTTAGGTAGCTATATAACCAGTCTGCACTCCGGGAGCGGGAAATTAAGGACAAGTCGGGGGGCTGGACACCAAACCACTTCTTCGAATCGTGGGCATTCATGGCCGTGTGCATTTGGTCATATATCGTAGCGCCTTGGGGCGAGATATCTGCCAGCACTTTCTTTTCGTCAATCCCAAAATCCTGGGCGATCCGTTGATAGCGTATGTGCTTGATAGAATGGCAACCCAGGCAGTATTTCACAAAATATTTGGCGCCATGGAGGATGGAAGTCCTGTCGCCTGGATCAAAGCTGGCTTGTTGCAGGTCAATGTTTTCCTCAGCGGCGCCGGATAAAGAGAAAACCAGCAGCAGTATCGAAAGTAAGGTTGTTTTCATGATTAATCGAGGCTCGCTTTTAGATTTTTTGCCAAACGGATGAGTACATTGCGGATGCCTTGCGGGTTTGGCTTTCGGAATTCCGTGGAGCCAAACAAAATAAAGCCATTATTGTCTTTGACAGTCATCTCTTCGTAGGCAGCTTTTAAACTAGATATTAAGTTGTCTAATGACAACGGTGGGGTCAATCGCCTGGGCACAAGTTTTGGTTTTTCCCAGCGCGTGTAGATTGGCATTAAGAGGAAAAAACCAAAATAAATAAGCGAAAAAATCCTCGCAAAAATTGTCATGGTAGGCGTTGCCGGTTGGGTGCCAAGATAGCCCAAGGCAATAAAGCTAATGACAAAGAGGAACACTGCCCTTTTGAAGATGGCGCCCCGATAACGTATCGACTTTACTGGGTTGCGGTCCAGCCACGGCAGTACAAACAATACCGCTATGGCGCCAAACATGGCAATAACGCCGGCAAATTTATCGGGCACTGCCCGCAAAATGGCGTAAAAAGGGGTGAAGTACCAAAGCGGGGCGATATGTTCGGGCGTTTTTAAAGGGTCGGCTGGAATGAAATTGTCAGCCTCCAGAAAAAAACCGCCCATTTCGGGCATGTAAAAAATGACGGTGGCGAAAAATATCAAGAATACTCCCGCCCCGGCAATATCCTTGACGGTGTAATAAGGATGAAAAGGGATGCCGTCTAAAGGGATGCCATTTTTATCTTTGTATTTCTTGATTTCAATGCCGTCCGGGTTATTGGAGCCGACTTCGTGCAAAGCGACAATGTGCAGGAATACCAACATCACCAACACCAACGGCACGGCGATAACATGGAAGGCAAAGAAACGGTTCAGCGTTGCATCGGACACGACATAATCGCCCCGTATCCACAAGGACAGATCATCGCCCACAATTGGAATGGCGCTGAATAAGGAAATGATAACCTGTGCGCCCCAGTAAGACATTTGCCCCCATGGCAACAGGTAGCCCATAAATGCTTCCGCCATTAAACACAGGAATATAAGCATTCCGAAAATCCAGATTAATTCCCTCGGTTGCTTATAAGAGCCGTAAATCAGCCCCCTGAACATGTGCAGGTAAACGACGATAAAGAACGCCGACGCACCCGTCGAATGCATGTAGCGGATCAGCCAACCCCAATTGACATCGCGCATGATGTACTCGACCGAATCGAAAGCGAGTTGGGCGTCCGGTTTGTAATTCATGGTCAACAGGATACCGGTGATGAATTGGTTGACCAATACCAGCAAAGCTAAGGATCCGAAGAAATACCAGAAGTTGAAATTTTTAGGCGCGTAGTAATGCGCCATGTGGTCGTTCCAGAGTTTGGTCAATGGAAACCGGTCTAAAATCCAGTTTCCGCAAGCAGTTAGGCGAGTTTTCATGCGGCAGCTCCATTACCAGTATCGCCAATGACAAGTAGCATATCTGTCAAATAACGGTGAGGCGGGATTTCAAGGTTTGTCGGTGCTGGTACGCCGCTGTATACGCGGCCGGCCAAATCAAACCTTGACCCATGGCAGGGACAGAAAAACCCCCCTTTCCATTCAGGGCCTAAGTCATGCGGCGCAACTTCAGGGCGGAACGTCGGCGAACAGCCCAAATGCGTACATAAGCCCAAAGCGACGAAAACTTCCGGCTTGATCGAGCGGAATTCATTTTTTGCTTCAGTTGGTTGGATCGATTCACTCGAGTCAGGGTCGCTGAGTTGGTTCGCCACGGATTTGATGGATTCGAGGGCTGCCGGTGTCCGGTTTAAAATCCATACCGGTTTGCCTCGCCATGCGACCCGCAATAATTGTCCCGCTTCCATTTTGCTGATGTCAACCTCAACCGGCGCGCCTGCCGCCATTGTTTTTACGCTAGGTTGCATCTGGGCGAGGAAAGGGACGGCCAGGTAACCTGTGCCTATACCGCCAACAACGGTTAGCGCCGTAGTTAAAAACTGGCGCTTAGACTCGTCGACGCCTTCATTATTCATTGTGTGACTCCCAATTATTATTGTTGTGCGTTACGCACTTTATCTTACGGTAGCAATATACCATTAGAAGCTAGTAGATTTGAAGTATTAGGCTCAATTATAAACGCTCCCTGGAATCACCCGGTAAGCTTCGGACTGCATAAAAATGCAATGCCTTTAGCCCCAACATGTTATTTTGTTACTTGGATTTTTTTGGAATATAGGGATTCAGGAAAAACAAAGGGCATTTAGCCAGCCGTCCTTCCACCTTTTAAATCATCAGTTCATCCAATGGGCGATTCGTGTAAAATGACGCGTTTTTAAGTTACGTGCCGTATGGTTTGTTTAATCTACTTCGGCGTCCTGAAAAGTCCCGTTTTGGCATGTTGCTTCGGTATTCCCGAAGTCCGTCACTCGGGGATAGCTTAAATTAACGATGCTATGGACTTGCCATAAGATAACGGTAGTGCAAAAAATTTCACGTTTACTGGAGGCGCTAACCGGCGAAATCCATCATCGCCCTATCGTTGGTTTACTGGCAATATTAGTGCTGTTGGTGCATTTATGGGTGATTGTCCTGTTGTTACAACCAGCGGCGCGGGAGCCAGCGGCCAAGCCGATAAAAGTTATGGAAGTGGCTTTGGTTACCGAGCCTAAGCCAAAAAATGAATCGCCGCCGCCTGCCTCGCCAACTAAACCGCCGGTTCAGCCCAAAAAGAAAGAGGTCAAGCCCCCTATAAAAAAGAAGGCTCCAGTTATCCCAAAACCAATGGAACCGCCAAAACCGCAAACGGTCGGTGATGTTGCTATCCCAAAGCCTTCAGTCCCTAAGGAGGCTGAGCGAGATCCGCAAACGCCGACTTCAACTTTGTCGCCTACCCCATTGCATAAGCCAGTTACTGCATCAGGCAATGGAGACGCCGTCTCTAAAGGGGCTAATAGCGGTGTTGTTGAGTTAGGTTGTCCGAAGCCTGTTTACCCTATGCGCGCCATGAGTCGGCATATTGAAGGCTGGGTTAAGGTTGAGTTAACCATAGGCGCTTCCGGTGCTGTATCGAATGCGGTAGTTGTCGGGTCACAGCCTCAAGGTATTTTTGACGATGCGGCATTGTCTGCCGGCAGACAATGCAAATTCAAGCCAAAAATAGTTAATGGCAACGCAGTTTCACAGAGAGGGGTGAAGAAATTGACATTTAAGCTGACTAATTAGTTGGGATTTAACCCCGAATCTACCTAACATTACTTGAGTAATCTATTATTTTGAATCACATAGAAAGGTAATTAAATGCTTTATCATAGCTCGCCCGCCGCCGTTGTTGACGGAACCTTATATACCTTGCTGGTCTTTTCAGTCGTGACCTGGACCCTTATCCTTTTTAAAGGTTGGCAGTTTTCAAGGAACAGTTATTGGAACCGCCGTTTTGACAGCGCATTTTGGGAAGCCGAAACACTGGCTGAAGTGGAAGCCCTTCCTGCGAACCAATTCCGGGGATCGTTGGCGCGCATTGCCCGACAGGGATTTTCGTGGCTGGCAGAAAGCCGTAAGCCTACGGCTACAAGCCTTAAGTTTAAGGGGACTCCAAGTGAACTGCTGGAGCACTCCTTGTCCGTTCAATTGCAGAAAGAAGTGCATTCGATGGAAAGCGGGTTAACAATACTGGCCAGCATTGGCAGCACGGCTCCTTTTGTCGGGTTATTCGGGACGGTCATGGGCATCATGCATGCCATGCATAACATAACCGAAAGCGGATCGACGAGCCTGGACGTGGTTGCAGGGCCGATTGGTGACGCCCTCGTCGCCACTGCCATCGGCATCGCCGTCGCAGTGCCTGCTGTATTGGCGTATAACTTTTTCTTACGTCGGGTGAAAGTGCACCGTAGCGGTTTGGAAAACTTCCTGGTCAGCTTTATGCACATTGCCTTAAGTGCCGACAATCAAGTCAAGAAGGGGTAACATGGCTTTTAAACCGCAGTCCGAAAACGATAGCGCGATGAGCGAGATCAATGTCACACCGCTTGTAGATGTCATGCTGGTATTGGTGATTATTTTATTGGTCACGGCGCCGTTGCTTACACAATCTGTCAATGTGAAATTGCCAAAGACGGCCGAAACAACAGCAAACATTGAAGACCAGCCTTTACAGCTCGGCATCGATGCACAAGGCGTGGTAACCCTTAACAAGCAAGTAATCCAAAACCTACCGGTTTTGGAAACACTCCTAAAGGATAAGCTCGTCAAGAATAAAGAGATCGCCGTGCATTTGTACGCCGACCAAGCCGTGGTATACAAAAAAATCGCGGAAGTCATGGCCACAGTGCAACATGCGGGGATCGCCAAAATAGCTTTCGTTACTGTGGAGCAATAGAGGGTTTTTCCTGCTAGGGAAGGATGCACACCGCCTTAATTTTTGCGCCCGGCAACTTGCCGGGCTGCCATAAGGCTTAGACTACTTTTAAGTTTTCTATTTCGTAAATACGGGATTTCTTCCAGCCGGCAAATACTTCATCATGGAAGGGTATGTCGTTGTCAATGGCATATTCGTAACAACTCCTGAATAAACGGGCGGTGCGGAATGCATGTAATTCGTCATCGGCTGTTACGGTTTCTACATTGCCTACTTGAAAGGTCTTGTTCCTGGATTTGCCGTCGCACACCCAAAACACGGTATAGCAGAGATAGCTTTTATTTTTGCGGTGATCGAATTTGATGGTTCTGGAAACACCAGTGATACCAGTTGTCGTTTTGTTTTTTGGAGGCTTGAGAAAACGGGTTTTGCTGCCCTTGAGCGCAACCAACATTTGGTCACGCCAAGTGATGGCCGCCTTTAAGGATTTGGACCTGTTGCCCCAAAGCTTATGGGAAAAGTAACGGCTGCTTTCTTTGCCGCGCCTGACTATCCGTACCTGAAAACCGAACACATCGGGTTCAGTGATGTGCTTAACTTTTGCCATGGAATCTCTCTCGAAAAGAATCAAAAAAGGTGTAGTTTTTTGTTATAGGCAATACCATGAACTACAAATATCGGAGTCACGGCAGCTGATTTTTTTGTAATCCTACGATTACAAATTATCGCTCAAGTTAAAAGAAAAGCAAGCGAAAATATCGGTAACCCATCACAATTCTTGGATGATCTGGTGTAGAATAAGATTTAAGCCGTTTTTTGTAATCAAGTTATTGGTATAGGTATTTTTATTTATAAATTAATGGAGACTTTTGATGAGCGTACTAGTTGGTAAACAAGCACCTGATTTCACCGTGCCAGCCGTTTTGGGCGACGGGCAAATTGTCGATTCCTTCAGTTTTTCTTCGGCCACCAAAGGAAAATATGCGGTGGTATTCTTTTACCCCCTGGATTTTACTTTTGTATGCCCAAGTGAGTTGATTGCCTTAGACCACCGCATGGATGAATTCTCTAGCCGTGGCGTTGAAGTCATCGCGGTTTCTATAGATTCCCACTTTACCCACAATGCCTGGCGTAATACCCCAGTCAATAAAGGCGGAATTGGGCCTGTGCGTTACACAATGGCGGCTGATATGGCCCACACAATATGCAAGGACTTTGATGTTGAAGCGGCGGCGCCGGCTGTAGCCTATCGAGGCACTTTCCTGATCGACCGTAATGGTGTTGTCCGCCACCAAGTCGTTAACGACTTGCCGTTGGGACGCAACATGGATGAATTGTTAAGAATGATCGATGCCTTGCAATTTTTCGAAGAACACGGCGAAGTGTGTCCCGCTGGCTGGAACAAAGGCGATGCCGGTATGAATGCCAGCCCTGCCGGTGTTGCCGAATACTTGGACAAACACGCCGATAAGCTGTAATCGGTTACCTAGACCTGATGACGCATTACCTTTGGGTAATGCGTCTTAACGGTTCATTTGGCCAATTTGACATCGTTTAATAATTTCTTCCTGATAAAATAAGCCGCGATTACACCGCCCAATGTTGGGATTTGGCCGATAATAAAAGTCGCGCCGCCGCGTTTGGCAATCACTGCTGAAAAAGCAGTATCTGCAATATAATCGACAAGAAACCAGCTGATTAAATATCCGATCAATCCAATCACCGCCCATTTTACAGGCGGTTCCCCGTGTTTATCGGCTGTCGTGTAAAACCATATAATGACCCCAAGAGCGGCCAATTTTGCCAAAAGTAACATATATCCTCCTCCAAAATTATTATGCTTTTTCTAAGGTTTGGTGGTTTGTGGCGGCTAACAGCCGTTATTGGATTATACACCGGCTTGTAAGCATATTCTCCATCTATCGAAAGAGGGCTACCTGTTACATTTGATACGATGTTTTAATTAAATCATATTGCCGAGTTATGCCTTAAGTTGGCACACAGTTTAGGGTCGATGCCTTCAACGACATATCAAGGCCAGTAACAAGCAGCGATAAAATTTCATAATGCCTTTAACTAGTCGCCAAATCCGGAATTGATTTGTGAGCAAATCGACCAAACTTTTGCTGGTTATATTAACAGTGCTGCTGGTTGTTTCAATCATTGTCATCGTCGCTTTGCCTAGGCTACTCAACCCAAATAATTATAAGGCCGAGATTGCGGCCATGATTAAAGAAAAAACCGGACGCGATGTTATTTTTAAGGGAAATATCACGGTTTCGGTGTTTCCTTCCATCGGATTAAGCGCAGAAAAAATTGAAATCGGCAATAAGCCGGGGTTTATGCAACCCCCTTTTATGGCCGTTGAAAAAAGCGACATCAAAATTAAGCTTTTTCCCTTTTTAATTAATAAGGTAGAAATAAAATTTATTGCCTTAGACGGGTTGGATTTAAATTTAATAAAGGACAAGCAGGGTATCAATAATTGGGATGGCTTACAGACTGCAACTCCTGCGTTAAAACCCAGCGTTAAAAATGCAAAAAATTTGGATTATAAAGCCAATGCACAATCCGTATTGTCGGCATTGGCCATTGGGGAACTCAATGTCCATAACGCCCGTGTTAGCTGGAATAACCAGCAGACAGGAGAGCATTTGGAATTTACGGACATCCGTTTTAGCCTAGATAATTTTGTTTTTGCGAAAGGCGTAAAAATTAATACGGCGATGGACGTTTCCGGCGACTTAGTCAAGATGCCATTGTCTATTAAATTGGCTACAGAGTTGCTTGTCAATGAGGGTTTAGACGGCTTTGTCCTCAGTGATAGCCTTATCGAAGGCGTAGGGTTTAAAAAGACAACAAATGGGCAATCCCTGGCAGCCACCGTGACCATCCCAATTGCAAATGTCAATATAAGCCAGCAGACATTCCGATTGTCGGGCTTGCAAATGAATTCTGGGGATTTTAAATTCACCGCCGACATTGTCGGCGAACAGTTCTTGGACAAACCTTCTATAAAGGGATCTGCCGCAATTGCGCCGTTTAACACGAGAAATTTTATGAAACAATGGGATATGACGCTTAGCCCCATGAACGATCCTACGGCGTTTAGCCATCTAAGCGTAATATTTGATTTCTGGGCGAATCCTGACCAAGCTGAATTTAGCAATATAGATGCCTCTATAGATAATAGCCATGCCACGGGTATTGTGAAGGTTAAAGGCTTTGCCCAGCCCAAAGTATCATTTAACTTGTCTGTGGATAATGTTGACGCTGACCGTTATCTAGCGCTTCAAGATAAAGCTGACACAACAAACTTCGGCATGCCATTTGCGCCCGGAACTGTCGTAACGCCACTGGACTTGCTCAGAAAGTTGGGTGCTGATGGCACACTAACCCTGGGCAAAATGACGTTAAACCGGTTATTCATGCAAGACATTCGGCTAACCCTAAGTTCCAAAAATGGCGTCATCAAAACCAGCCAAGGGATGGATAAACAGGCTCGGGTTAAAAAGTGAAAGTAGAACTGCCAAATTTTTGGAAGATACAGCCTGCCAAGGCAAACTCGGGGTAATGGGCAATTTGCTCCCCTTGATTTTCTTCATAAGAGGCTTTTCTTTTTGCATATAAAAAGCCAAAAAAGAAAATATTCCAGCAGTGGTAAAGGGTGCTTCCAATGCTATATTTATTGGTAGACCACTCGTATTTTTCCTTCCGATTCAAACAGCTGGCCAAGCGAGAACGCCGTTTCCCCAGAAATCTCCAGGTATCTAAGCGCGGCATTTTCCTGTTCCGCTGGGACAACAACAATCATCCCGATACCACAGTTAAAGGTCGTCAGCATATCGGTTTGGGATACATTCCCTTGCTGTTGCAGCCATTGGAATATCGGTGGAAATTCCCAGGCGGCAAGATTAATTTGGGCGGCTATGCCTTCCGGCAATACTCTCGGCAAGTTTTCGGTAATGCCGCCGCCGGTAATATGGGCTAACGCATGCACCGGGACTTGATCTAGTAGGGATAATAAGGGCTTAACGTAGATCCGTGTGGGTTCCAGAAGCACTTTCCCCAAAGTGCTTCCTTCAAATGGGTCAGACAAGGAAGAATGGCTGTGTTCCAGTATTTTTCGGATCAGGGAATAACCGTTGGAATGCGGCCCGGAAGAAGCTATGCCGATTAACTTGTCTCCCGCTTTTACCTTACTGCCGTCAATTATCTTGCCTTTTTCGACAATGCCGACACAAAATCCCGCCAGGTCATATTCGCCATCGGCATACATGCCCGGCATTTCCGCGGTTTCACCGCCTACCAGCGCCGAGCCAGCCAGTCCGCAACCCGCGCCTATGCCTTCGATGACAGCAGCGGCAGTATCGACATCCAGCTTCCCGGTAGCAAAATAATCCAGGAAAAATAAGGGTTCTGCTCCTTGTACGATGATGTCGTTAACGCACATCGCCACTAAATCAATGCCGACGGTGTTATGGATTCCAGATTCAATCGCCAGTTTTAGTTTGGTGCCTACGCCGTCCGTACCGGATACCAAAATGGGGTTCCGGTAGCGATCTAGCGGCAGTTCAAACATCGAGCCGAAGCCGCCCAATCCGGCCAATACCCCTGGTGTCCGGGTACGCGCTGCGATGGGTTTTATGCGTTCAACTAACTCACTGCCCGCAGCAATATCGACTCCGGCGCTTTTGTAATTTAGGCTGTCTTGATTTTGTTCGCTCAAAGGTGGTTCTCTTGCTAAAATTGCGTTGGCTGGTATTGTACAAGACTACATTTAACAAAAAGAAAAATATTAAAAAAGGTTGGGCCAGTCAATTAAGGACTAAAACATTATTATTGATCGATACCCGGGGGATGGATGATGAAACGATACACCATATTTAGATATGTTACGCTGATGGCGTTGGCTGTATGCAGTATAAAAGCGCAAGCCTACAACGAGGATAAAGAAAAAGAACGTTGCAGGAACCCAAAAGTACAGGAATTTACCCTTCCAGAGTATCAGGCTCCGGAAAACAAAGAAGTGCAACCTGAAGCAGAGTTTACTTTTGTCGTGTCCGGTTGGGCCAACCCTAAAAAATTCAAATTGACCGGCAAAGGGATGGACATCCCGTTTACTGTCCAAAGCACCGAGACTTATCATAAAGTAAAAGCAAAATTACCGCCCGAGTTCACCGGTCATGCCGTGCGTATCAATGCCCGGATACCTGCGATTTTGGGCTGTTATTCGACGGTAGGCTGGTTGATTAAGGTGGCGGACAGTCCTAATAAGGCCGATGGGGCAAAACCCGAAGGTGCTGAGGTTCCGCAAGATACCGCTGGAGGTACTCCGACTATTCAAGATGGGGAAGCAGTGCCAACCCCTAAACCTGAAGCGACACCAGATACCCAAAGTATAGCACCTGTAAAGGAACAGCCTGTAGCTTCGCCCCCGGCAACCCAACAATAAGGTATGGCGTCAGAATAACTGCGTGCCTTTTATGGGAAAGAAAGGATAATGGCAGCATAATTTACGCTATTCAAAGCTGTAGTTGCTGTATCAGGGAGCTATCCGAAGATTAACAGGCGTTTTCGTTTAGCTTCAATAAACTATCTTGTCTTCTTTCTTTTTCCAGGTTTCAAAAGGTTCAAGGGCGTTGGTCAAATCTATGTGTTGCATTAAAATGCGGCGGCGGTGCGGCGGCAGATTGATCTCGTCGTAGATAAAGCTATCGTCAAAGTCGGCGGCGGCCGCGTCAAATCGGTTACAAGCGTAGTAAACCCTGTCGATCCTTGCCCAATAGATCGCACCCAGGCACATAGGGCAAGGTTCACAACTTGTGTATAGTATGCAACCGGCCAGCCTAAAATCATTAAGGCGCTTGCAAGCCGCCCTGATAGCCATTACTTCAGCGTGTGCCGTGGGGTCTATGGCGCTAGTGACCTTATTAGAACACGCTGCAATTAGTTGGTTATCTTTGACGATCAAGGCGCCATAGGGTCCGCCCTCTCCGCTGTCAACGTTGTCTTTCGCCAATTGAATCGCCTGTTGCAGGAAAGCTTCGTGCATCACTGTTGTCCTAAGCGACTGGCTATGGTTCTACAATCCCAGCGGATTGTTTGGGTCAACGCCTTCCATGAAAGGCAAGCGGCGGTCTTGGTTGGTGAGTTGGTAGATTTTCCCCAGCCAGTTGTTGAAGACCGCTTTTGCGGTATCGCGCCAAGTGTTGTCGATGTGTTCCAAAACGAGATGTTCCGGAAACTCTCCGGGCTCCCCGCCAGTTTGTTTGGCAAGCCTGACTTGCCGTTCATAAGCCGAGAAAATTTCCTGGACGGCAGCGTTAAAATAATTTTCCGGAAAAGGCGGATATTCCTCCAATTCGCCGCGATAAAAGCGGAGCACTTCACGTTTGTATTCTTTCAAAAGGCTAATGTCATCGTATTCAGGATGGCCTTGGAAGAAAACGGTGCGGAAACCATCGGGACTGACAGCCAAGTGGACCCCCGCCTCTTTACTGGCGACCAAGACTTTAAGGCCGTGTTTTTCCATGTCGCTTTGGAAGATTTCATTGAAGCGGGAGTGCGGCACATCAAAGCGGGTGTTAATTTCGGCAACCAGCGGATGCGTTCGGTTAAAAGTTTTGTGTGCGAATACGCCCCAACGTTTTTTGCCTATTGGCGTACGTTTAATCCCATAAGTGTATTCGATCAGGGCATGGGTGGCTAAGCATGAGCAGAGTACTGAGGTGACGTTTTTGGTAGCCCAGGAAAACACCTCGGTCAAAGGCTGCCAAAAATCTTCCTCGGATAACTTTGCCCCGACCACGTTGGCGCCGCTGATGATTAGCGCATCCAGGCCGTCCTGTTTGATTTGCTCGAAAGGCTCATAATATTTATCGATGTGGGCTTGGGTTTCCAGGCTTCTGGTCAAGCCCTGGATAGTAAACAGATGGACATGGAATTGCACGATTTGGTTACAGGCGCCCAGTAACCGGAGGAACTGCCTTTCTGTCGCTTCAAGGGCGGCGTCGGGCATCATATTAAGCAAGCCGACATGCATTTCCCTGATGTCCTGGTTTCTGGCGCGTATCGGGTCCAATATTTCTTCGCCTTCTTCTTGTAAGCGATGGAAGGTTGGTAAGCCGGTATGTGCAACTAAAGGCATAGGAAGGATAATCGGCGAAAAAGCTTAGTGCCTTAATGCCTTTGCGGCCAGTTGGATGAAATCGTCTTCATTACGGACATTAGCGGCATCGTTTGCATCTATGGTGTATCCGTATTGGTCGGCGATAGCTTGGTAGCGCGGCAATCTCGACTTGAAAAGCTCTGGGAAAACCCAGCTGACAAATTCGTCAGGGGGGATATCGGTCGGGTTGGCATAATTCTTGGTCCCCATGAATTCTGCAAGTTTTTCTTCGAGAAAGGCTTCCCGGTAGTACAGCGGCTTGGGGTCGGTTTTGGCCCGTTCAATGATGGTCTGTTCGAGGTCGGGTGGGATTTTTATGTACACGATAAGCGTATGCTGCGCCAGGGTATCCAAGACATCCTGGCTATCCAGTTCGCAGACACTGCCGCCGGCATCGTTGATAAAGTGCTTGTAACCGTAGATGTCTTCAGCTTTCTCAATAAATTCAGGCACGTCTTTCATCGCCGCAACTTCGGCTTGATGATGCAGCTTTTGCCGGCGTTTGAATTCTTGTAACGACAAGCCGTCCAATTCTGGGTTGCCCAGCTTGCCCAAAAATGCGGAAACCGGTTCAAGATTTTCCACTGTTATTTTATTGCTGATATGGATGGAATCGGAAAGTAGAAGATTACGAAGGAATGGCACCTGCATGGCTTCGCGCTTAATATTATCGAGAATCGGTTCTTCCAGATATTTTGTGCCTATCCGGTAATCGCCGGAATAATGAAACCATTTGGCTTTGGGGAGCTTGTTGGCCAGCGTTGTCTTGCCAGCGCCCGACATGGCCAATAAGGTAATCCGCTTCGACGGCCAGTCCAGGAATTCCTGGGCGCTCATTTTCATCCAGTGTCCCTAATCAATCCAGATAATCTTCGATATCAACGTCGTCGAAATTAGGCTTATGTTCATCTGGATCAGAGTAACCTAGGTCGTCATCCTCAATTTCATCGAAAGGGGCGCTCCAATCTTCAGGGTCTTCGATAAAGTCGAAAGTGGAGCTGTACCAACTCTCCTGGTCGTATTCGCCAATGTCGCCATTCAGGTACTGTACCTCTATCGAGTCGTTGTCATCCTCAATATTGATGACTTTAAACTTCAGGTTGTTTTCTAAATCTTTGTACCAAGTGCCGATGACAGGGTCTGCTATGGTTGTCATAATAGTTACCTCGATGTATTCAAACAAGCGTTAAGCTGGGGTTACAAATATCAGCGGCGGAAGTAACACGGATGGTAAAGGGTTCTATCCGTGAATGTGTGATTTCCATTTGCCTTTATTGGCGCCCGTCTTGTAATGCCAGTTTCGCGTTCTTCGGACATATTTATAGAGGATGTGCCGCTTTCTTGCAAGGGTTTGCTGTGCTACGATGCCGGTGTCTTAAATTTAAGCGGGCTTAGTAAACCATGCAGGAAATATTGATTGGCGGTAAAAATGGTATCAAGGTAAGCATGGATGCCGCAATGGGTAACAGGCACGGCATGATCTCCGGGGCAACGGGTACCGGCAAAACAATTACTTTGCAGATTTTGGCGGAAGGCTTTTCCCGAATAGGCGTGCCTGTTTTCCTGGCCGATATCAAGGGCGATTTGTCAGGAATAACCGCTGCCGGCCAAGCGCACGAAAAGATCACCCAACGTATCCAAGAGATAGGCATAAGCGATTATCAACAGCGCGGCAATGCAGCGGTTTTTTGGGATATTTTTGCCAAAACAGGGCATCCTGTACGTACGACGATTTCAGATATGGGGCCATTGTTACTCAGCAATTTGCTGGAGCTCAACGATACCCAAACCGGTGTCCTTTACAGTTGCTTCAAATTGGCCGATGACAATGGCCTGTTGTTATTGGATTTGAAAGACCTGCGGGCCTTATTGGCTTGGGTCGGCAACCAGGAAAATGAATTACAAGCAGAATACGGCAATATTGCGGCTGCCAGCCTTGGTGCAATACAGCGGCAATTATTGGTTTTGGAAGAGCAAGGTGCGGAACATTTTTTCGGCGAACCGGCGCTCCAGCTTGAAGATTTTTGTAAAACTGATTTTTCCGGCAACGGCGTTATCAGCATCTTGGACGCAACCGACCTGGTCAGTAAATCGCCGCGTTTATACGCGACCTTCCTGCTGTGGCTATTATCGGAATTATTTGAGAACATGCCGGAAGTCGGGGATGCCGACCGCCCAAAATTAGTCTTGTTTTTCGACGAGGCCCACCTATTGTTCGACCAAGCCCCCAAAGCCCTGGTCGATAAGATCGAGCAAATCGTCAGGTTAATTCGTTCCAAAGGCGTGGGAGTTTACTTTATCAGCCAAAGCCCGTTGGATGTCCCTGAGGACATCTTGGGGCAATTAGGCTTAAAGGTACAGCATGCCTTAAGGGCTTACACGCCGAAAGACCAACAGGTGATTAAAAGCGTTGCCGGAACATTTCGCGCGAACCCCAAATTAGATACCGAAACCGCTATCCAGGAATTAAAAACCGGGGAAGCGTTAGTTTCGGTACTCAATAAAGACGGCAGCCCCGCACAGGTCGAGCGGATCCTGATTCGTCCGCCGGAATCGCAAATCGGGCCCATAAGCGAAGGCCAGCGTTCAGATCTGTTGGGACGATCGCCGTTTAAAGGTCGTTATGACACGGAAATCGACCGCGAATCCGCTTATGAGATGCTGAGGCAAAAAGCCGAGCAGCAAAAGCAGGAAAAATTGGAAGAGGAGGAAGCCAAACGAGAAAAAAAAGCGGCTTCAGGGGGAGGGCGGCAACGGCAAACCATTACCGAAGCGTTATTAAAGAACGCTGCCCGTAGTATTGGCACTACGGTTGGTCGACAAATTGTACGTGGGATAATGGGTTCTTTGATGGGACGGCGTTAATTTATATATAGCCTATATTCTGTTGATTTAATAGGTGAAAAAAATTTGAATCGTTTTAAAAAATAGGTTAAATTTTTACCGCTTGGCCGGATATAAACTAGATGTTTATGCCCAACTGGGCGGCAATATAGGCTGATTGCCGTATTGTCCTTAAAATTAAAATCTTTTAATGTCCAGGCTGGTACCATCGCAAGATGCGAGGTCTGTCGATAAAAAAGTAGGCTGTTTGGTATCAACTCGGACATTCATTAACTTGAGAGGGGATAATGAAAAAATTAGTTGTTTACACGAGTACCTTGTTATTTTTAAGCATGAATGCCTTCGCCGAGCCGCATCTCGACGAAGCCATCAAACACGCAACTGCTGCCTCCCAAGCGGGAGATGCCGCGGGAGTGGTAGAACACAGTCTTCCGGCTTTAGAACACGCCATGAGCAGTGCCTTGAATGCCAAAGGCGTTACGAAAACGCATACGGATGAAGCAATAAAAGCTTTAGAAAAAGCCATCGACTTTGGCAAAAACAAGAAGTCGCAGGACGCCACAGCTTCGGCACAAGATGCAGTGGAACACCTAAAGACTGCGAATAAGAAATAAGGCTGTATATAAGTTGGGAAAACGGGCGTTATTCGCCCGTTTTTTCAACCTAGGTTAGGATTGGCCTATCGATGCCTGGGCAAGCGAAAACAAAAATACCATGGCCCACTCGCTGACTGTTTACGTTACCTATCTTTAAGATTCATTTATATCTGGCTGAATCAACTGGGGAACAAATCGACTTTAAAATAGTCTCATGATCGGCAATGCAAAAAAGAAAGCGGTTGGTATTGCTTAGAGTGTTGGTTAAATTCTTTAACGCCCTTGATGTCAACAATATAAGTTTTTGTAACTTTCATTGGACTAGTGGCAGTTGCAAATATTGGATACAATCCGGGCATTTATTTATGAGGGGAAAATTATGAAAAAATTAGCATTGATCTGTGGCGGTTCCTTATTATTAGCGAGTGCGGCAGTATTTGCCGATCCTCATATAGATGAAGCCATTACCCATGCGAAAGCGGCTGTCGAACATGGAAAAGCAGGGCATGCGTCTGTGCTGGTTGAACACGCTGTACCGGCTTTGGAACATACAATGACAGCGGTAATAGCAGCGAAAGGGTTGTCGTTATCGCATCTTAATAATGGCATTGTCGACTTGGAAGAAGCGATCAAACACGGCAAAATGGACCATGCAGATATAGCTACGACTTATGCGGAGACTGCATTGGGGCATTTGGAAGCCGCCAACAAGTAACAACAACGGTTTATCAAAAAACAAAAAACGGGTGCATCAACGCCCGTTTTTTTTTACCTGAAAAGCGAGGGAATTAGTTATTGCGGAAGATTTGGGCTACATCAGTAATTGCTGCGCGGTCTCTAAATGGCTGCCTTTTTTTATCCTACGTAAAGGCAGGCTTGGCGTTCAAGGTTTTAATTTGCCTTACGGAAGCTTAAATTAAATTAGGGGCAGTTCTCATTTAAGCCAAATCAACACGCTGGCCAAGCTCAACATAGTCATATAATTGACCACCAGCCGTTCGTATCGGGTGGCGACACGGCGGTAGCCGGTAGCCTTTCAGTTTTTGGAACAAGCGCTCCACGAGGTTGCGTTCCTTGTAGATCTCCTTGTCTTAACCCCTCGGTGCTATCCGGTTGCTCCTGGGTGGGGTCACTGGGGTGGCGCCGCCGCCTTTGATGGCTTCCACGAGCGCATCGGAATCATGGCCTTTGTCCGCCAGCACAAAGTCGGCACTGAACCCGGCAATCAACGCTTCCGCTTGGGTATGTCCGGACACTTGCCCTGCCGTCAACAACAGCCGCACGGTGTTGCCCAACCCATCAACGGCGGCGTGTATCTTGGTGCTCAACCCGCCCCGCGACTTGCCCATGGCCTCTTGGCCTTGGGTGTTTTTTTTGCCGCGCCGTGCTGGTGGGCACGGACAACACTGCCGTCCACCATCAGGTATTCCAAGCCAGGGACATCCGACACCGATGGCAACAATTGTGCCCAAGCCCCCTTTTTGCCCCATCGGCTATTGCGCACATATACCCGATGCAATGCCCAAACTCATCCGGCAAGTCCCGCCAGGGCGATCCGGTGCGTGCTATCCACAACACGGCCTCGACAAGCCGACGGTTGTCTTTCGCCGTCACGCCGCAATCACCCGCTTTACCGGCCAAAAAACCCTTGATGCTTTCCCATTTTGTGTCACCCAAGACCGTTCTGGCCATAACAAATTAAGCGTGAAAACTATATTTTACAATGACTTTCAGTTATTTGTTAAGGTAATTGAGAACAGCTACTAAGATAAGGATGAAGCCCTAATCCTGCCTGACGCCAATATTGTCTTCGACTATGAAGAAAGCTACTTACAAAATGGGATGATAGCGCCATAATTGATCAATTCTATTTCTATCGTTATGGCCTTTGTGCAAAAGTTTATTTTCACCTTTTGTTACGCCCAACACCATCATATTAATCAAGGGGGAGTATTTGGATTGTCCCGATTGGTATCGATGGAATGCTGCCGGTCTCGGGTGTAAATGTTGTTAGGCCGATCGACCTGATTGGTCAAAGTGTGAAAAGGGTGCTGGTGTGGGAAACAACGTTGAAGTTTTGCTACGGTTTGCATCAAAAAAACGTCAATCTTTACCATCAGGGGCGTAGATTGGGCTGAATGCAATGAAGCTTTGAATGTCGGGCTTCGTTGCCGCTCTGCTAGGCCTTGTATCTGCACGCTAATAAAATTCCCAAACTAATTTTTCCAATTTGGAAGGGGGAATTATGCAGTAATTGCAGGGTTAAGCGTGGTGCCCAGGGGCAGAATCGAACTGCCGACACGAGGATTTTCAGTCCTCTGCTCTACCGACTGAGCTACCTAGGCGGGCGTACAAAAGAGCGACATTAGACGCGATTATGCCGTAGTAGTCAATAGGGAATTAGTTACTGGGGAATATTAGGTTCAACTTGGGATTTTCCTTTTGCAAGCCAGGACAGAATAAAGCCGAAAACTTTTTTTACCCCTACCCAGATCTTAGGCAATAACCAAACCATTAAAACTATAAACAAAACCAGCGCAATCAGGAAGAAAACCGGATGGTTAATGCTCGCCCAAACGCCAACGACCACGGCGACATCTTCCCCCACTGAAGCAAGCCAGTTGCTGAAGGGTTCCGGCGAGGTGTTAATCAACATCCGGGTACCGGCTTTGGTGGCATGGGTTCCCGCCGCTAGGCTGCCTCCTAGCAAGGCGGCGGCAATTTCGACCGCCGGATTCAAGTCGCCCACTGCGCCTGCAGCCAGCATTGCTCCCGCCGGGATACGGATAAAGGTATGTATCGTATCCCAGCCAGTATCAACGCCCGGGGTTTTATCAACGAAGAATTCGATGAAATACATAATGCCGGCCGCCCCCATGACTAAAGGGTTGGCCACAACCTGCAAATCCGGCGGCAAATCGATATTTCCGCTATTGGCAAGGAAACCTAAGGTCAACAATGTGGCATACAAATTGATGCCGCTCGCCCACGCCAAACCCATGGTTACAGCCAGGGTTGCCGTTATTTGATCAAGTGCTTCCATTGTCAAATCCTCATTGTTGATGCGCGCAGCATCCTAACATGCTGATCCTGAATGCTGGCTAAACGGTAGGGATTTTTAACCAAAGAGTTCCCAAACCGGCCTAATATTGGAAGGTAATGGCGCAAGCCTGCCTAATTCGACCCATTGGTTTTCGGGGCTGTGAAAATCGGAACCGACTGAGCCGGCCAATTCAAAAGTGCTGGCATAACTCGCCGCCAATTTGATTTCATCGGGACTACACCTGCCGGTAATCACTTCCATCCCTTGCCCGCCAGCTTGTTTGAATGCGGTCAGGAAGCGTTTCATCCAAGAGGCCGTTAACTTATAGCGCAAGGGATGCGCCAATACCGCCACACCGCCGGATTGGACAATCCACCCGACCGCCAATTCCAATTCCGCCCAAACAGTCGGCACGTAAGCCGGTTTGCCTTTTGCCAAGTATCGGTCGAAGGCTTCCTGCTGGGTAGATACATGGTTCTGCGACACCAAAAAATCGGCGAAATGGGTACGGGTAATCATGCTGCCCGCTGCGGCTTTCAAGACCGCTTCCAAGGCATTGGAAATGCGCTTCTTTTGCAGTTTTTCGGCAATTTTTTTTGCCCGCTCCAGGCGAACGGTTTGTAACTGATCGGTTACCTCAAGCAAGGCAGGATATTGTAGGTCGATGCCCAAGCCCACGATATGAAATGTCATGCCGCGCCAGCTTACCGATAGCTCGATTCCAGGAATCAACCTTAAGCCTATTTTGTTGGCGGCAGCTTGGGCTTCACTGTAACCGGCCGTCGTATCGTGGTCGGTCAACGCCAACGCAGTCACGCCTTGCTCCCGCGCCCTTTGTACTAACTGGGTTGGCGACAACGTGCCATCCGAAACGGTTGAGTGGCAGTGAAGGTCGTATTTTTCAATCATAAGCCGTTAATTGGCGATCTTTAGGATTAAAATCATACCATTTTTGATAGGGATTGCTTTAGGAAAAACCGTAATTTTCCATGACGGATAAAATTGTAAGATAAGTTTGTGTTCAAGATTAGGGGACGCCCCGAATAGTTGTTATTTCGGGTACATGCCAATGCTGTCGCTAACGTGTCTCGGAAGAGTGAAAACGATAAATTTATACATGGATGGGGAGCATTCCGTTAAGGTTACTCATCATTCATGGATTAGGGGTGCAATGACGACCATTGACGAAGGTTGTCATTGCACAGCGATTCATATTAACCTAAAAGAAAAGGCCTGTAGGTTTTTCTATTCATTTGCTTTTACAGATACCTGGGCAATCCGCGCCACCTTGAGTTGGGTCACAACTATCGCTAGGATCGTCAAGGCAAAGCTCATTATCTGGGCACTGGATTCCAGCAATACCTCCGCATGCTTGCGGCTTCGGCGGGGCGCATTCGCCTTCGTGGTCGATAGAAACGCCCGCCGATGCAGCACCGCAAGCATTTCCATAAGTTTTGCCGTCGCATCCGCAGACCGGCTTGTATTCCCTGGTACAAACGGTGGGTTTGGTTTTACAGGTTCCTTGGGCGTCCGCAACTTTACATTGGCCAACGCCGAAATCGCAGTATTGCCCTGTTGGGCAGGTCAGTCCCCTAATGGTTCCGCAAACATTGTCGTTGGGCGGCGGCACTGGGGGCGAAGTTTTTTTGTCATCGCAGCCGACAAGAAAAAGGGTAAAACAACAAATTAATGAAACTATGTTTTTGTTCATGGCTAACCTCCTTAAGATTAGGGTGATACCATAAAATCAATTGGAATGGGCGCATCCCCTTATGGATTTGCGTTAAAAAGCGGCTAAGCGTAAAGGCTGTTGTTTTCTAGGCAAACCGAGCTTGTTTGGGGATTGCTTTTGGCGCACCAATAAGTCGCTATCATTTTTGAAATTGTTAAATTTCAAGTCCATGAATTTACACCTTCGATATTAGTTTTCAAGGTATTTTTAACAATATTTATATAGCAAGAAGGTGCCTAGCGTACTTTCTTGACTAAGTTCAGTTGCCAGGCATACAATTTTGCTTAATGAAATAAGGTTTTTTTAAATTCCTATTCGCAGGAGTTATCTATGGCACTAATAACCTTTCCGAATACTGTCAGGTCGGAATTTTCCCGTGCCAAAGCTCAAATCGTCGCCTTCGTTGTCCTGTATCTTTTTGCAATGTTATCTGGGTGCGGGACGGCAACCATTTCTGAGAGACACGAAATCGGCGCCGCTCCCCCGGCAAAGCCCGTGATGGTTTATATATCGGATTTCGATTTGGACGCTTCGAAGATAAAATCCGAATCCGGTATGTTGCCGCCTCCGCCAAAACTACCTGCGCCCGGGCCGTTCGCTAATATCCTGCCTCCACCGCCCGGAGCGCCGAAAGACCCGCAAGTCCTCGCGCATGACCTTGTCGAGTCTATGGGCGAATCTTTGGTGGAAGAACTTACCGATGCCGGCTTGGATGCAAGACGTCTCGCTCACGATGCCCCAATTCCGGCTTCTGGGTGGCTCGTCCGGGGCGTATTTACCGATGTGAGCCAAGGCAACCAACTGCACCGCGCAGTCATTGGCTTTGGCATGGGCAAAACGGACTTGCAGGTGATCGTGGACATCAGCGATCTTGCGCAAAGTGTGCCTAAGCGATTCTATGAATTGAGTACGACCGCAGACAGCGGCACCGCCCCTGGTGCCGGGCCGATGATCATGCTCGGTCCCGCCGGCCTGGCTGCGCGCTTTATCATTGCCGGTAATGACTTGGATAGAAACGTCAAACAAACGGCTGCAAAAATTGCCGAGGAGGTTATCCAGCGCAGCAAACAAGGCCATAAATAAGGCGCAGTAGCTGAAAGTCAGTCATTGCGCCATCAATATTAATGGCTTGGGCGCCAGGGTGGATTTCGTTGTTGCAGATAATTCCTTCCAAGTGCGCCTAGGGCTTTTTATTTGGGAAAATCGAACGTCCCGACCCGGAACCGCACCAGGAACATGACGCCCACTAAGAGGCTGGCGATGACCAAGGCTGCTATCGTATGCAGCCATTGGTTTTTGGAAACCGCACAAGCGCCCACTGCGGCAAGGCCGAATACTTGGATTGCCCGGAATGTTACAAAAAACGGACGCACCCCAAGTACCGGTTCCAGGAACATGGCCCACGCCACAATACTGGCAAAAATGCCGAACAACAAGGGGCTGATATCGTAATAATGGCGTTTAAGGTTGAATTTTCCATCAACGCCTTCTTCATAAAATTCACCGGGAATAATGATGTGCCCCGCAATTACAAGCCCTGCAGGGCCAATCAGCACATACAGGAATAAAGGGTAAGTCCAGGTAACGGCATCGCGAAGCCCCCAAAGCGACCACCAAAGATGCACATGTGAGACGATGAAAATCAGTATCCAGAGACTGTGCAGCCAATATTGCCTAACACGGTGCCTGACCTGCAACAGGTTGCCGATTCCGACAAACAAAGTTGTCAACCCGACGCCCAGGATGATTGAAATCATGACAGAGAGATAATTGAAGGTATCCACTTTGCCGGTAACCCTTTTGTGTAAGTTAGCGTTTATGTTATCAACAATAACGGGGAGGTTAAACATAAAACGGGTCTATGGCAATAGAGGGCAGCAGAATTGATGCTCGATCAACCTGGGCGATACTAAAGCAAGTTATTGCCGTTGCCAAAAATAGGGCTTTTTGGGACAGATAAGTTTTTCCGGGGCTTTCACTTCCAACCGCCGCCTAATGCCTTGTAAATATTAACCATGGATGCCCGTTGTTTTTTGATCACGTTGATCAATTCAAGATTGGCCTGTAAGGCGCTCTGCTGGGCAATCAAGACTTCCAAATAACTTGCCCGAGCGGATTTATAGAGTTCATTGGCAGTGTCGACAGAGAGTTTTAGCACTTCACTTTGTTCCTTTTTTAAAGTGTGAGTGCTTTCTAAATTCTTAATATTCGATAGCTCATTCGCGACTTCGACGTAAGCATTTAAAATCGCTTTCTGATAGTTGTACATCGCCGTCAGTTGATTGGCTTTTGCTGTATTGAATTGGGCTTCTAAGGCGTTCATATTGATAATGGGCGCAACTAAATTACCCATGAACGAATAGGCAATGGAGGCTGGTGAATTGAATAGAAACTCCGGGTTGAAGGCCTGGAAGCCTACATTTGCGGTAATCGTAAAATTAGGGAAAAACGCCGCTCTTGCCGCCTTGAGGTCAAATTGACTAGCTTGTATCTGATATTCCGCTTCACGAATATCGGGACGGTTTGCCAGTATTTGTGAAGGGAATCCGGTAGCGATCTGTGAAGAAATCGCTTTATAAAGCTCCGATTTATTTCGCTCGATAGCCTGTGGGAAACGTCCGAGCAGAAAATTAATTTTGTTCTCCGTTTCCGTGACTTGCTGTAGCGCCTTCTTTTCCAGCACTTTGGTGTTAAGCAGTTGCGCCTTGAACTGCTGTACCGCCAACTCATTGGCTCGTCCAGCGTCCTTTTGCAGTTTAATAACCTCCAAGGCTTCCTGTTGTTTTTGGATGGTTTGCCGGATGATGTCCAATTCGTTATCGAACGCCAGCAATTCGTTATAGCTGATGGCTATGTCGGAGACCAGATTGGATATCACAAAATTTGTGCCTTCAACGCTAGACAGATATTGTGCGACAGCCGATTGGCGTTGGCTTCGTAACCTGCCCCAGACATCGATCTCCCAAGAGGACTGCAAGCCTATGTAGAAATCAGGCAAGTCGATCGGTACGATCTGACCGGGGGTGATCTCGGTGCTAATATTGCCCGCCCCGTCCATTGTATAAAGCCCGAACTTGCGTATGCCGGAACCGACATTTAGATTGACCTCAGGCAGCATTTTGGCATTGGCCAACTTGACGCTAGAACGGGCGATTTGGATACGTTGTAAAGCCGTTTGTAAGTCGATATTGTTTCTAACACCCGTATCGATCAGCTTAACCAAGTGAGGGTCGGTAAAATATTGCCGCCAGTTAATATGGGCTATGGTCGTGGAAATTTTGGGTCGTGCCGCTGGAAAAGAGGCAGGTATCGGTTTTTGCGGGATCGATAATTCGGTCTTGAGATCTGTACACCCGAAAACATTCAAGGTGATCACTAATATGGCTAGATACTGAGCTTTATATTTCATTTTCAATCAATCAGTTTGTGCCCTATCTGTATCTTCATCGGCGTCATGGTTTTTGTACTTATCCGCCAAGGCGGCAAATATGACATACAGGCCAGGAATTACGATCACGCCTAAAACCGTCCCGCTTATCATCCCCCCCGCAGCGGCAGAACCAATGGTGTTGTTGCCAATCTTGCCTGCGCCGGAGGCAAACATGAGCGGAATCAGGCCAGCAATGAAGGCGAACGAAGTCATCAAAATTGGCCGTAACCGCAAGACCGCCGCTTCGGTAACGGCCTCAATGACCGTGCTTCCTTGACGATGTTTCAATTCGGCAAATTCGATGATGAGGATGGCATTTTTGCCTAGGATACCGATTAACATAATCATGGCTATTTGGGCGTAAATATTATTTTCCAGCCCCATCATCATCAAGAAAAACAACGCACCAAAAATACCCATAGGCAATGAAAAAATAACCGGCATGGGCAACAGGAAGCTTTCATATTGTGCGGCCAACAGCAGGTACACAAAGAGCAGGCATACTAGGAAAATGTAAATTGATTCGTTACCCGCTTGTGCCTGGTCTCGGGAAGCGCCGGCCCAATCGTAGCCAAAGCCTTTTGGCAGCTTTTGCGCGGCGGCCTCTTTTATAGAGGCGAGCGCTTGTCCGCTACTGTAACCGGGAGCGGGCTGACCGTTTATCATGGCGGATGGGTACATGTTATAGCGGGTCAATTGTTCGGGGCCGTACACTTTTTCAACAGAGAGAAAAGACGAAAATGGCACCATTTTGTCGGTGTCATTTTTAATGTACAGGTTTAGTAAATCGTCCGGCTGCGCACGATATTCCGGCAATGCCTGCACCATGACCCGATACATCTGTCCAAAACGGATAAAATTGGTGGCGTATTCGCTGCCAATTAAGGTTTGCAGCGTACTCATTGCGTTGTCAGCGGTCACACCTTTATGCGCGGCTTTATCGGTATCGATGTGCAGCAGAAATTGAGGAAAACTGGCATTAAAGGTGGTAAACACACTTTCGATTTCAGGGCGTTCGTTTAATGTTCCAACAAAAGAATCGGCGACCCTTTGCATTTGCTCTAGGTTTCCGGAACCGGTTTTATCCAAGAGGCGCATCTCAAAACCGCTTGAATTACCAAAACCCGGTACGGGCGGCGGCGTGAAGAATTCAATAGTGCCGTCTTTAATATGGCTGGTCTTTTGTTCCAGGTCGCTTATTACATCCTTATCGGTGACAGTACGGTCTCGCCAGTTTTTTAAGCTGATAAGGTTCATGCCGTAAACCGAGCCAGTACCATCAGACAACACACTAAAACCTGCAAGGCTGGACACTGAATTGACGCCCTCTATTTTGTTAGCGATTTGTTGCACTTCATCGACGACTTTTTCTGTGCGTTCCAAGGTTGCGCCGGACGGCGTCGTGATGTTGGCGTAAATCGTACCTTGATCCTCTTCCGGGATGAATCCGGAAGGGACTGTCATTCCCAGAGCCGCCACGGCTAACGAAAAACCCAGAAATATCGCCAAGGTTAATAGTTTCTTGTGCGCAATTTTGTTGATAAGCTGCTTATACTTACCCGACAAATTGTCGTAACCACGATTAAAGCCACCGAATAACTTTTGCAAGTTTGTTTGATGATGTTGCCCTGAATGTGATGGGCGCTTTAAGAATAAGGCGCACAGCGCTGGGGTCAAGGTCAATGCGGTAAAGCCGGACAACACAATAGAAACGGCCATCGTCAGCGAGAACTGCCGGTAAAAAATGCCGGTTGGTCCGGGCACGAAAGCAACCGGTATAAATACGGCGGACATCACCAAGGTAATCGCTATAATCGCCCCACTGATTTCCTGCATGGCTTCTTCGGTGGCTTTTCGAGGGCTAAGTTCCGCATGCTCCATTTTGTAATGCACGGCTTCGATAACGACAATGGCGTTGTCCACGACAATACCGATAGCCAGCACCAATGCAAACAAGGTAATCAAGTTTAGCGAAAAACCCATTAACTGCATAAAACAGAAAGTGCCAATCAGCGAGACTGGTACCGCCAGGATGGGGATTAAGGTTGAGCGGCTTTCCTGCAAGAACACGAAAACCACCAGGGTCACCAGCAAAAAAGCCTCTATTAAGGTTTTCAGTACTTCATGGATGGATGCATCGAGAAATTGGGAAACATCGTAGCTGACGGTGTAATCCATGCCCGGCGGGAAGGAGTCGGCTTTTATCTCCGCCATCCTGGCCTTTATGTCTTCAATAACCTGTTTGGCGTTGGTGCCGGGGCGCTGTTTCAACACAATCGCGGCAGAAGGTTGACCGTTTTCCTTGGACAGCACGTCGTAATCCTGGGAATCGAACTCAATGTCGGCAACATCTTTCAGGCGCAGCATTTCACCGCCTTCTTTACTGCTTAAGACAAGGTTTTCGTAAGCTTCCACCGTATTGTGTTTGCCGGTATAGCGTAAGATGTACTGCAATGATTGCGAATCCTTGCCCGAACTTTCGCCGATTTTACCGGGCGCTGCTTCCACATTTTGTGCCCTTAATTTCGCGATAATTTCGGGTGCCGAAATGTTGTACATCACCAACTTGTCCGGCTTTAACCAAACCCGCATGGCGTATTCCCTGGAACCCATGATGTCGGCAAGACCGACACCCTCGATTCGTTTCAACTCGCGCAGGACATTAATATCGGCAAAGTTATAAAGAAACTTTTCGTCCAGATTAGGATTGGAACTGAGGATATTGACATACATCAACATGCTGTTCTGGACTTTCTCAACAATCACGCCTTGTTTAATCGCTTCTTCCGGTAGCTCGTCCAGTACGGATGTCACGCGGTTTTGCACATTCACCGAAGCGATTTCTGGGTCGGTTCCGGCTTTAAAAATAATCTGGATGACGCTGGTGCCATCATTGCCGGAAACCGACGACATATAGGCCATACCGGGCACGCCGTTGATCGCCCGCTCCAGCGGAGTGACGACCGCCTTGACGCAAGCTTCCGCATTAGCGCCGATAAATTTGGTGGTGACATTCACTTCCGGTGGGGCGATATCGGGGAATTGCGTTACCGGAAGTTGGGTTAACGATATTAAACCTAATAACGTGATTAAAATAGAGATGACAATCGACAAGACCGGCCGGTGGATGAATTTGGCGAACATATCGGTATCCCCGTAGGCTCAGTTTTTATGGCTGGATGCCATCGCTTGGGTAATATCGACCGGATTAGCCTTTATCTTTATGCCATCCTTCACTTTTTCAACGCCTTCCAGCAGAAATTTTTCATTCCGTTCCAAGCCAGAATCTATGGCAAAATAATCAGGGAAGCGCATTTTTAGGATAATGTTACGTTGAGATAGTGCACCGTCTTCTTTAACTACAAAGACGTAAAGCTTGTCTTGGATTTCCAGCGTTGATTTTTGCGGGACAAGCAAGGCATTGTTCAAAATCTTGTTAACAATGATTTTGCCATGCGAGCCATGTTTCAACAGCCCGTCCGGATTTGGGAAGCGGGCGCGGAAAGCAATGTTGCCGGTCAAGCGATCGAACTCGCTTTCCACCGTTTCGAGCTTGCCTTCGTAACCGTAAAGGCTATTATTGGCAAGTTTCAAGTTAACCGTTTTGGTTGCGCTGCCACCGGCTGAGATATAATTGAGATAGTCCGTTTCGGACAAATTAAAATAGGCGAAAACCTCGCTGCTCTCGGAAATCGAGGTAAGCATGGCACCCTCATCGATCAGACTGCCAACCTTATTGTGAATCCGGTTAATGATGCCATGATAAGGCGCTTTAATTTGGGTATAAGCTAACTCTAAAACGGCTTTATCTTTATTAGCTATCGCTTCTTCTACATCCGCTTTCAAGGCATCGGTTTTGGCCAAGGCAACCGCCAATTCAGACTTGGACACAATATCCTTAGCCACCAGACGTTTAACATTAGCTAAATCGACTTCGACAGCTTTTAAATCGGCGACGGAGTTTTTATAAACGGCATTGGCTTTTTGCACTTCTTTTTGATATTCCTCCGAATTCAATGCAAACAGCAATTGGCCTTCCTTCACATTTTTGCCTTCATCCACATAAATTTTTTCGATATAACCCCTTACCCTACTTCTTACCTCGACATATTTCACCGAATGAATCTCGGCAACGTATTCGTTGCTGTAGGGCATATCTTGTACTAACGGACTCACCACTTCATACGTATCGACGGCATTTTCCGGGGATTTTACGGAATCGCAAGAGACAAGCAGCAATAACAAGGTAAACGAAGGGATTGTCCGGATTATTATTTTATTGTTGGGAGAAATAAATTGCCACATGGTTCCAATAATTATCAAGATTGCTTTTAGTAAGATACGTAATGGTGAATAAATCTATAATAAAAACAAGCAATTATTGTACCGTATTGATAAGCCTGATTTTGTGCGCCTGTGCAAAACATTTTGATCGCCAGGCATCCAACTTCATGCATACACGCATTATTTGAACCAAAATGGGGTTGCGTTAATAATGGTAACATTGGTTAATGTTTGGCACGACACTGTATTAGATTAACTCAACACTCCTTACAATTAACTTACAGCATGGAAAATTTATATTTCAATCTAGGCATCATATTCGTTTTAATCCTGATTAATGGGGTTTTCTCAATGTCTGAGATGTCTGTGGTTTCCTCAACCAAAGCCAGGCTGCAAAAACTGGTTTCTGAACGGCGATTGGGTGCCAATACGGCACTTAAGCTTCATGAAGAACCATCGCATTTCTTGTCTACCGTGCAGGTCGGCATAACTGCAGTCGGTATATTAAGCGGGGCGTTTGGGGAGGATGCCTTGCAAACACCGATCCAACAAGTGCTCGCGCAGACCCCGGCATTAGCGCCTTATGCACAAACCCTTGCCTTGATAGCCACGGTAACCATCATCACTTATTTTTCCGTTGTGCTCGGTGAATTGGTGCCTAAACGACTGGCTTTGCAAAACCCGGAAGGCATTGCCTGTAGCATCGCCAAGCCCATGCGGGGCTTGGCGCTAATTTTCAGCCCTATTGTTTGGTTGCTCTCGACATCAAGCCGATTTTTGCTAAAACTCTTAAGGCTTGACCGCATTAAAGAAACGACTGTCACCAATGAAGAAATTCGCCTCATGATGGAAATGGGTTCGGAGGCAGGGGTTTTCCATGCCGATGAAAGCCAGATGGTAAACAACGTCATGATATTGGATGATGTGCGGGTTCGGGCGATTATGGTGCCACGTCAAGAGATTTATGTGATCGATAGCTTAGAACCTATCGACCAACAACGAAAAAGAATTGAAGACAGCCCGTATTCCAACATCATCGTCTGTAAGGGCGGTTTTGAACACGTACTCGGCATACTTAATTGCCGTGATCTCCTTAAAACCGTACTTGGTAAATTTGCGTTCAATATCGAAGCCGTTTTAAAGCCCCCGGTTTATGTCCAGGAAACCATGACTTTAACCCGTTTATTGAAGCATTTCAGGGAAACACGCTCTGATTTAGCCATCATTGTCGATGAGTATGGCGATATCGAAGGGCTAGTGACGGTCACGGATTTACTCACGGCAATTGTTGGGGAACTGCCAGCTATTTCTGCCGATTCGGCTTTTGAGATCGTAGAGCGTCCCGACGGTTCTTGGTTGGTAGACGGCGATATGTCGATCGCTCAATTTAGATCGAAAGTTGGTGTCAAGGTAGAGTTCCCAGGTGAAACCAATAACGATTTTCATACCCTGGCTGGCATGATTTTGTTCCAGTTCCAAAGATTGCCCCATGCCGGGGAGAGCTGTTTGGTTGAAGATTGGAAATTTGAAGTCGTTGATATGGACGGAGCCCGAATTGATAAAGTGTTGGTTTCCCTGCTCAACAGCCAAATTTAAAACTCGATAATGTGGTGTCAATTTGTTTTGTGGCTTGTTGACAAAGGCATTAGTCTGTATCTAGGTTTTCCCTGATTTGCTTGGCTAATTTCAGAAACCCATTGATTAAAGTTGAGGGTAGAGGTCAGCTTTTTCTGGCTAAATAACAGTGGCTTAAGCACAAGCCGTTTTTTTGAATTGTCGCCCAGTTTTCCGATTTGTACTTATTTGGGAGTCAAAATGGCTTCATTAAAAACATCGGCATCACTTTCCACCAGGGTGAAACACGTTTTTGCCCTGGTAATGCCTGTATAGATTAGTTCCCTTGTCAAAACCGGGCTTTTGGTTTCCGGAAGGATTAAGGCTACGTGGTCGAATTCCGATCCTTGGGATTTATGCACCGTCATCGCAAATGCGGTTTCAACCTCCGGCAGGCGCAGCGGCGAGATCCAGAGGATTTTCGTGCCGTCCTGGGCATCGTTTCTGGGGAAGGCCACCCGCAATTTACCGGAACTGCCGAACAGCGCGATGCCGATTTCGCCGTTCATCAAGCCCAGGTTGTAATCGTTACGGGTAATAATGACCGGTCGGCCTTCATACCAAAGCGTCCGGCCTTTCTCGGGGAATAGCCATCGTTCGACCTGCTGGTTGAAACTGTCGCTACCCCAGGATCCTAAGCGTATGGCGCAGAGGATACGGAAGGTATCGAACGCTTCCAGTACCTGCTGCGCCCATTGGTCGTAGCGTGACCTATCGGTAGGCCTTTGCCGCCCAATAAGCTCAAGGTAATGGCCATAACCTCGGCGGATGATAGGCTTAGCGTCCGTTATCTGTCCGGCACTAGTCGCCACCAATTCTTTTAATGAGCGAGCGGATGGGGTGTCTAGCTTCAAGCGGTAGATATCCTGGTATTTCGACGGGTTATTTAAAATCATTTGGGCAGAATTTACATCACCCGAATTGACCGCTTTGGCTAGCTGGCCGATGCCGCTCCCTTCGCCGAAACGGTAACTGTAGCGTAGCATGACCGTTTGCTGGTTAATGGCAGAACCCAGCATGCTTGTTTTGCCAATGTCTTCCTCCGCATATCGTTTGATCCAGGCGACTGCTTCATTGTCATAAGCGCAATTTTCAGCGCCTTGGCAAAGGTTTCCCATGACCGATCCGGCTTCGACCGAGGCTAATTGGTCTTTGTCGCCTAACAGGATTAATTGGGCGGATTCGGGCAGGGCATCCATCAGGGCAGCCATGAGTTCTAAATCAACCATGGATGCTTCATCGATAATGACAATGTCGGCTGGCAGGTGATTATGTTGATGGTGGAGGTAAGACCTCGAGTTTTGGCGGCTGCCCAATAACCGGTGCAAAGTCCCCGCTTTTTTTGGGATGCATTCTTTTATGTCGTCGCCGATATCCAGGTTTTTCAAGGCGTTGGTTATGGATTCGCTGACTCGTGCCGCAGCCTTACCGGTCGGTGCTGCTAACAGGATATTTAGTTTGCGGGTATTATCGGATTCAATGTTGGACAGCATGACCAACAAAGCCAATAGTTTGGTCAATGTGGTTGTTTTGCCGGTACCGGGGCCGCCGGTTATGATGCTAAATCGGGCGCGTAGCGCCAATACGCAAGCGATTTTTTGCCAATCCGGATTGTCGGGGCTTTGGGAAGGAAATAGCAGGGTAATTTGCGCTTGTAATGCTTCCGGTAGCTTATCGCGTATCGGGTGTAAACGGTTCTGTACGGCAACATCAACGGTTTGTTGATATTGCCAATATCGCCTTAAATATAAGCGGTTACCCTCCAGCACTAATGGCGTGTTGCCGTGGCCGATGCCGACTAATGATGAATTAAGGAGCCCCTGTTTCCAAACTTCAAGGCCACTGGTTTTTAATGCGGACAATTCCACAAGTGATTCATGGGGTTTGGGTTGCCGGTCATCCTCGTTTTGAGCGGGCAATTTCGTTTCGGAATATTGGTAAAGCTTTTCCAAGTCCAGATAGACTTCGCCTCGACCCAGTTGCTGGCTGGCCAAAGCCCCGGCGCTAAGCACTAGATGGCTGGCATCAGGTTCTTGAGCCTGCAAGAATCGGGCAAAAGCGAAGTCCAGATGGCTCAACCAACCTAGGCTCAGCCACTTTTCCAATCTTGCTAGCCCTGAATATCGCCGGGTCATAAATGGCTAGCCGTATTGGGCGAACCGCAGAGCAACGTATCCAAGGCTTCGATCAATAGCCTGGGCGGTTTATCGAACACTCGGCCGCCACAAGATGCGTTTATGCCGCGCAAAAACAGGTATAGGGCGCCGCCGACGTGCTTATCGTAATCGTATTCGGATCCCAATCTTGTTTTCAATAAGCGATGGATAGCCAATAAATACAAGGTATATTGCAAGTCGTAGCGCTTCTCCAGCATGGCGGCTTCCAGGGTTTCTGGCGTATATGCAGCATCATTGTTGCCTAAGCTATTGAATTTGTAATCGAGCACATAGTATTTCCCTTGATGGACAAATACCAGGTCTATAAATCCTTTCAGCAAGCCGTGCATTTGGGCCGGTAATAAGCGAGGGCGCGGTTTACCGGAAAACGTATGTTGGGTGACCAGGCAATCCAAGGCGGAAACGTCGACATTGTCCGCGCCAAGCAGGAATTCCATCTCGGCTTGAAAATGATCGGCGGTTAAATCGCGTAAACGAACGGCATCGGTTTCCAGCAAAGGCATGGCCAACCATTCCGCTAAGGTTGTGGAAAGAATGTCGCGTTTTTCCTCCCAAGAGCTATGGGCAAAAACTTTGTCGATAAGTTGGTTGCGCGAATCTGAAGAGGAAAATACGGCCTGAAAGCCGAAATAGGCGCATTGCTCCAATAACTCATGGATTAATGTCCCTGGCTCTGCCCCTCTTGCCAAGCTATGGATGCCTGATAAGGCTTTTGTCGATGGTTCGACAGGGCTTTCCGATTCATCATTTCGCTTATCGTCTTTTGCGGTTTCAGGTTCGCTTGGTAGACTGATGCTATCACTAAAAGACGGATAGGTTTTTTCGGACTGTAAGGCGCTGTAACTGGCGATCCACCAGTTGTCGCCGATCTTTGCCGTGGAGATCCTGGGTGAATCAAGTTGTTCCCGTTGCCCGGGAGGGAGGTAAAGATCCTGGCTGAGTTCCGGTGGCGATGTGATTGCGATAGCCTCACAGTCCCCTTTGAGTCGGGTTAATAGCCCTGCCAAAGCATTGGCAGGCATACCGGCCTGCCAGCCCAATAAATAGCCCATGGCGCTTTTATCCAATTGGCAATCCCTGAAGTTGCCATTCTTTATGGGCGCAACACCCAGCCAACAGGCGTATTGGGCCCGCGTCAACGCGACATAGAGCAGGCGGATGTCTTCCTGTAACCGTTCCCTGTCGCTCAGAGCCTTATTGTCATCGGCCTTATCCAAGTCGATGCATAGGTTTTGGTTGGCGTCGTGGTAACGATAATAAGCATGACGGCTACCGATTTCCCTAAAACTACAGATAAAGGGCAGGAACACCAATGGATACTCCAGACCCTTGGATTTATGGATGGTTATTACCTTAATCAGGTTAGCGTCGCTTTCCAGACGAATCACGTTTTCTTCGGATTTTTGGTTGGCTGCCATTATTTGTTCCGCCAAATGCCGTATCAAGGCTTGCCTGCCATCAAAATGGCCGCTGGCTTGTTGCAACAGTTCGGCCAAATGCAACAGGTTGGTCAAGCAACGCTCGCCGTCATTGTCGCCAGCCAAACGTGCAGGCAAGCCGTAATCGTTAATCAGTTGCCTTATGGCGGGCAATATCCCGTCTTGTTGCCAACGGGATTGGTATTCAAGAAAGCGTTCAATTTGTTGTTCCCAGTTTGGTTCGTCGGACGTCAGCGATTGTAGGATCTGCCAATCCCAACCGATAGTGGCGGTGGCTAAGGCTGTGCGCACTTTGCGTTCATTGCGTGGCTCGTCGATTGCCTTAAGCCAGAGCAAAATATCATGGGCTTCGCGTGATGCATAGATAGAGTCGCGTTCGGAAAGGTAGACGCTACGGAGCTTTCGTTTTGCCAATGCAGTACGCATGGCTTTTGCCTCGGTTCCGCTACGCACCAGGATGGCGATGTCCGAAGGCTGTACGGGTTTCATGTTGCCGGATTGCGGTATAAATCCTGTATTCCCCCGGTTTGCCTGGTCCAGCAAGCGCACGATTTCGCTGGCGGTCACTTCGGCTATGTTTCCCCGATAATCCGGCATCCCGATTGGGTCGCTGCTTTCCCAGTGCCACACGGTTAGGGCGGGAGCCAATTGTCTGTCGACGGCCCAATCATCATTGCGGCCTTTTGCATTGACCGCTATGAAGGGTAAGGGATTGTCATGCCCGCTGTTGAACCTAAACGCCCCTTCGGCCAGTTGATCCGCGTGCAGGAAAATTTGATTGACCGCTTCCACAAGCCCTGAAGTGGAGCGGTAATTGGTGTCCAGTGTGTAATGCCGTCCAGCCGTGTCACGATGGGCTTTGAGGTAAGTGAAGATGTCGGCGCCGCGGAAAGAATAGATTGCCTGTTTGGGGTCGCCTATCATAAAGCACCCGACAATAGCTTCGCTGTCCTTTGGGTATAGGGTCGAGATGATCCTGTATTGGATCGGGTCGGTATCTTGGAATTCATCGAACAGGACAATAGGGTATTGTTGCCTTATCACGCTTGCTAATCGTTCGCCGTTGCTGGATTGCAAAGCCTTATCGAGACGCGTCAGCATATCGTCGTAATTGATTTGCGCCGCGCGTTGTTTAGCTTGATCGTAGCGATCCCTAATCCAGTTTATGGCATGTAGCTTTAGTTTCTTGCTTATCTCTATTTCTTGACGGCTATGGCTAGCCAAGTCGTCAATTGCCTGGAAAGCAGGGTGTTGCAGTTGGCACGATTTGTCTTTATGGGCCTTTACCAAGCCATCCAGCAGTTTTTGTTGGCCGAATTTTTCGATGTGTTCCAGTTTTTGGGGTAAGCCCCATTGCGCCCACAGTGCCAAGTCTTTCAATTTGGCGTTTATGTTGGCCTGTTTGTATTGGTTGGCATGTAACCAGCGGTTCTCTAGGGCGGTACGCAAGCAATTTTCGATTTCCCTTCTATGTCCGTTCCATAAGTGCTGGGCGCATCTTTCCAACTCGCGGCGCTGCTGTTCCCATGTTTCCCAGCTTCCGAGAATGTCAGCAAGCTTGTCGCCATTATCTTCAAGCCCCATCGCTTCGGTTTCGGAGAGTAACAGTTTGATTTTGTTCGCCAGGTCTTCCGGTGAAAATGCCAAGTTTAATACGGCAAGGCATTGGATTTCTGTTAGCGGATAGAAAAAGGTCCGCCAATAATCCCGCACCGCTTCGTTCAATAACTCCTGGTCGTCGTTATTGACTTCCTGGCGAAACAAGTTGCCGCTATCAAAGGCGTATTGCTGCAACATGCGGTTACACCAGCCGTGTATGGTATAGACGGCCGCTTCATCCATCCAATCGGCGGCAAGTTTTAACCGATGGGCGCAGGCAGGCCATTCAGGGGATGGATAGCTGGAACGGAGTTGCTCGAGGAAATAGTCGCCGTTTTCCGATTGTTGGCTAAAATAGCGTGCCGCTTGGTTCAAGCGGCTGCGGATGCGTTCCCGTAATTCTTTGGTGGCGGCTTCGGTAAACGTCACGACTAAAATATCTGGAGGGAATAATTCCCGTCTTTGATCGTTATCAAGGTGATGCCCCAGGACCAAGCGCACGTACAATGCCGTGATAGTATAGGTTTTGCCCGTACCTGCGCTGGCTTCGATCAACCCTCTGCCCGACAGCGGAAAATCAAGGGGATTTAATGGGTTGATGCTATTCATACGCTAATCCGCAAAGCTTAATGGAGTTTAGCGTGATCGTATAATGGGCGGTAAAGCGTATCTGCCCAAAATTGGAAGCCATAGCGGGTATCAGTATGGCTTAAGCTGGCAAAATTCGGGAAAAATCTTGCCAAGTAAGCATCATAATGTATCTCGCCGTAATTCCAGTCGTCTCCTTCGTATTGTGATCTCGCTGCGGCGTCCGCCGTATCAGGGTTTGCTTGCAACCAGGCGAATGCAGTCCGGCAAGCAACCGGCAACGGAGCAAGCATACCTTGATACCAAGCGTCGACTAGTGAGTTAAGCAGTTCCTGGGCTATGTTTTCTGGGATTTTAGAGAATCCTATCAGGCTGTTTGGGCTTATTACCAAAGTCTGTGAACTTGTCCCTCCAATACACCCGGCGAGATGCTGTACCCAGTACAGTAACAGTTTATGGAAGAGGATTTTCTTGTCTTTGAGCAACGTTTGTGCCGTTAAATGGATGATGCCATTGCTTGAGCCATCTTTTTTTTGCCTAATGTGGTTTAAGGCGCCTGTCAATTCGATAACATTGCCGTTAACCAAACTGAATTTCATTCCAATGACTTCCGGTTCATTTGCTACCGGCCAGTCATTGATGACGGTTTGATAGCGCTGCCAAGCCTGGTCGGCAGCAAATGAAATGTCGTCAAAGGCTATGTCAGCGAACGGCCCCAAAGGTAATTGGCCTTTGGCAGCCATAACCTCGCGATAACTTTCATAAAAATCAGGCAGGTTGTTTGGGTTGGCGGACATTAAGCCGTTGAGTAAGCCGTCATTCAACAGGTAACTGTCCAACGCGCCGATAGCGAAGGGTTCGTTATCTTCGCTGGTAATCGTTTCATCATCGAACCCCAAATTGAGGCTTTGGTTACAGAAGGCTTTGACTGGCGCTTTTAAGAATTGCACAAGGGATTCGAGCGATAAGCTCAGGATTTTTTCATCGTCCCTTACCGTTATCGGATTAGGTGCGGCTAAGGGTGGGACATCCTCGAACCATTCCCTGGCATAGGTAAACACGCCGGATCGCCGGTTAGAGGACAAATATTGCTTACTGAATGGTTGTAACGGGTGTTCTATTGTTATTTCCGGCAAAAGCGGGAGCTTGTTGGCTAATATCCACCCAAGTTCTAAAGCATCCCGCAATTGGCCGATAAGGACTGATGGCGGCAGTGGGCTGTTATCGCGGATATTGCGGCCTACCCAACTGATATAAAGCTGTTCGCGCGCCGACATGAGCGCTTCAAGAAATAAAAATTGGTCGTCTTGCCGACGGGAACGGTCGCCAGGCCTATAGTTTACCCGTTGGCCCATAAGGTCGAAACTTAGCGGCTGGTGGGTTCGTGGATAGTCGCCGTCGTTCATCCCCAAAAGGCAAATGATTCGAAACGGGATAGCGCGCATTGGCATTAAGGTACAGAAGTTGACCCGGCCGCTAAGGAAACGTTGGTGTAGGGTAGGTTCATCGACACCGGATAGCCAAGCTTCACGGACAATATTTAACGGCATGGCATCGTTTGCCGTTAGGTTGGCCAGTTCGCAATGCTGTGTCCAGGTTGACAGGGAGCGCATAAGCGTTTCCATTGTTATTCGTTCAGGTTCATTGTTGATAATAAAGAAATCATCCAGCAGGTTCTGTAGCAAGTGTTGCCATTCAGAAAAATTTCTTTCTAACTGTAGCTGAAAGTAATAGTTTTCTAAGGTTTCCAATAAATGCGCCAGGCAACCAAGCCATTTTGCCTCCAAGCCGCCGATCTCTTCATAGGGTTCTATGTTATTAAATGCATCCCCTTTTCCAACCGCATAGCCGAGCAACATTCTTTTTAACCCGAACCGCCAAGTGTTTGCTTCCAAATTATTGGGGATTTCCTCGACAGCCTGAGTCCGTTGTTCGGCATTTAATCCCCAGCGTATACCCGCGTCTTCAATCCATTGGTGCAATGTTGGGATTGCACATTCTTCGATTTCAAAACGCCCCCTTAACGCCGGTACCTCGAGCAGGGTGAGTAAGTCGCTCACTTTAAAACGCCAGTCTGGAAGCTTTGCCAAAGACTCAACGGCAATCAGCATGGGGTTTTGCCCGCGTTGTTGTTGGTCTGCCAAACTAAAAGGGATATAGCGGGGGTCGTCCGGCTTAAGTTGCCCGAATACGGCGCTAATATGCGGCGCGTATTTGTTTATGTCCGGCACCATTACGATGATTTCCCGGGGAAATAAACGGCTGCCGTTACGTTCGGCAGTGCTAAAACGGTCGAGTAATTGGTCGTGCAGGATTTCGACTTCGCGTTGCGGGCTATGGGCAAGATGGAATACTAACGAATTATCGACTGAAGGGAGGGTTACGGGTTCGCTGGGTGTGGGTTCTAAATCCAGTATCGTTTGTTGCACTTGTTGTAACAAGGTGCGTTGGTTCGCTTCACCGTAGTCATTGAATAAATCGATTTTGCTGTCCGGCCAATTCCAGCCTGCGTAGCGTTGGGTTTCATCGAATTGATCCAACATAAGTAAGTAATCGCGGCCTTGCTTGCCCCAAGCGGCGAGTAGGGGATTCGCACGGATATGCAATTCTTCTGGGTTCAATAAGCTTGCCATGCCAGGTTTGTAGCTTTGACGCCGGCGCTCGGCCTTAAATAGTTCTTTGCCTTCAATAATATCCACCCAGTAATGCCTGCATGGGTTGTGGACAAACAGGACGATTTGGCAAAACCTGCCCAATTTGGCCAGCACTTCCAGTGATTGTTGCGGCAAGGAAGACAAGCCGAACAATATTATCCGGCGAGGCAGGTTTGCGGGGCGTTGTTCCAGTTCATCGATACGGTTCATGAACAGGGCATGCACCGAAGCGCGGCTTGCATATAGCGATTGGCTGTCCCCCAAATCGGCAAGCACTGCCCTCCATAGTAAGGCCTGCCACCGGTGTTGTTCAGGCATATCCCGCATCAAGCCCGTTGAATTGCGCAATTTGTCGACACCTTCCGACCAATCGCTTATCCAATCAGAGCGATAAACTTGATACTGGTCAAAAAGGTCGGCAAGTTGTTCGGAGAGTTGATAGCGTTTACGTTGGGTGATGTCATCCTTCAAGAACCTTGCCAAAGTATCAAATTCCGGTTGGCGGCATAACTGAGGCAGCAACCGGAACAAACGCCAAGTCAACGGTGATTTTGCGAGTGGTTGTTCCTTGGGAACCTGGTTTCCCAGTACGGCGCGATAAGCGTTCCAGATGAAGAAGGACGGTAATTGGGTGTTAATCGCAGCCGCAATCCCTAATGAATTATTCTGGGCCAGGCTTTGTTTCAGCCATTGCCCCATGCCATTGCTTTGGACGAGAAATGTTTCGTTTTCCAAAGGTTCCAGGGGATGTTGGCTAATCCAGTATTCCACTACATCCCGCAATTCTTCCAACTGGTTGGAATGGATAGACGCAATCCCATTAGCTAGCGAGGTGATGTGGCTTGTTTCTGTCATTTGCAATTCCTGCCTAAAATCCCATGATTTATAAGTATGGGCAACAAATTCACCTATTTCTGGAAATGATGGCTAGGGCATTCACTATTCCGTAAGCTGATGATAGGCCAATTGGCGTTTTTCGCGTAAGTGCTCAATGTTTCATCGGGATCGACGGCGACGGGATTGTCGACGCGTTTTAGCAAAGGCAGGTCGTTATGGGAGTCGCTGTAAAACCAACTATTTGCGAGTGTTTCTGAGGACTGTTGCAGCCACTGTTCCAAGAGCCTGACTTTACCTTCCTGGAAACAGGGGATTCCGCTGAAAGTACCGGTATATCTGCCATCGATGAAATCCGGCGTGGTCGCCAACAAGAGGTCAATCCCATAAAGTTTGACGATGGGCTCGGTTACGAAACGGTTAGTCGCAGTAATTACCATCAGCGTATCGCCGCGTTTCCGGTGCTTATCGATCAGTTGTTGCGCTGGTTGTAAGAGTATTGGCCGGATTATCGTTTCGATAAATTGGTTACGCCACCGGTATAAGTCATCGGGGGCATTGTCCGCTAAGGGTTTCAGGGAGAAATGCAGGAACTCGGTTATGTCTAACTTTCCCTGCTTATAGTCGCCATAAAACTTGGTATTGGCTTCTTCATAATAGCCTTTATCTACAATGCCTTGGTCGACTAAAAATTGCCCCCAAAGATAGTCGCTGTCATCCGCAATCAGGGTGTTATCCAAATCGAAAATCGCTAAACTCACGGTTATCCAGTGCTAAAAAATTAAAGGAATATGCCCTCTGGCATGAAAGCATTTTTTATGGAACAATGTGGCATCTTTAATTTTTTATGCCGCTTGCCCGTCAATTTTACCATAAGAGTAGTGCCCGGGCCGGTAAGGCAAAAACTAGGTTTATAACATGATCGACTCAAAAGGATACCGGCCTAACGTCGGCATCATCCTTTGCAATGACGAGGGTCGCGTGTTTTGGGCAAAACGGATGGGCGTAGACTTGTGGCAGTTTCCACAAGGCGGCATCAATCAGGATGAAGACCCGGAAACGGCGATGTATCGGGAGTTGTGGGAGGAAACAGGGCTGCAGCAGCAGCATGTGCAGGTGCTGGGACGGACACGCTACTGGCTGAAATATCAGCTACCCGATAGGTACATCCGTAAAAATTCCGTGCCGCTGTGCATAGGCCAAAAACAGATTTGGTTTATGTTACGGTTGGTGACGCATGAATCCAATGTCCGCTTCGACCATTGCCCCAAACCCGAGTTTGACGGCTGGCGCTGGGTGGATTATTGGGAACCGCTTAAGGATGTTGTCTATTTTAAACGCAAGGTTTATCAACGGGCGATGACCGAGTTGGGCGCCATGCTTGCTGCTGGGTCTTTCCCGGTGGACCCAAGCGGTTATTTGGCTAAATCGGCCAGCAAAAACCAGCCTACGCCCAAAAAGCTTCAATAACCTTGTGTGTCGGTCTGCAGCCCCTCCAGTTGTTCGGGTATTCTTACGGTTTCCGTGTCCATGCTGCCGTCTGGATAGAGGTCAATACGACGATAACCGGGTGATGTGTCATCCAAACTGAAGCTTTCGGTTTTGGGCCTAAATTGAAAACAGGTCGAAGGCGTCGACAAAACCCTTACGGTGCCAATTTGAATATCCATGGCTTGGTGGACATGGCCGTTAACGATGGCTTTAACATTGGGATAGCGCTTGACAAGGCCGAGTAGTTCTTGGGCATTTTTGATCATCATCACGTCCATCCAGCCGCTGCCGCAGGGTACGCAGTTGTGATGGACGGCGATAAGTGTAAAGAGGTCAGGATTTTCCTTTAGGCACTTTTCCAGGAAAGACAGTTCTGCCGTAGAAAGGTAGCCATCGGGGGATTCCGGGATTTGGCTGTCCAGGGAAACAATTTGCCATTTACCAAGGACAACCTTTTTGCGGCAGTTGACCAAGTCGCTGGAAAATACTTCTTGCATGACCTGGAAATCATCATGATTGCCGGGTAAGCAAATACAAGGGATATTATAGCCTTGCAAGACAGCCAGCATGTGGCGGTAGGCTTCTGGGTAGGGGTCTTGCGCCAGGTCGCCCGTTATTAAGCAAAGGTCAAATTTCCTTTCGGAATTGAAGGCGTGTTCCAGGACTTTTTCAAAATAATAGGCCGTTTTGACACCTAACAAGGTATCTTCGGCCGTCGCCATGATATGCGTATCAGTGATATGCAAAAGTGTAATGGGATTAGTCGGGGCTGTCATTTTTTACCGTCAGTCATTGGTTTTGCATAATACTTTGGAATTTCTTTCAGGCATATAAAAGAGTTTCAGGGGTTCCGGTAAGGCATCGATCGTCGTGGGTTGGAAACCCCGCTCAATAAACCAATGTGCGGTTTGGGTGGATAATACAAATAATTCCTTAAGTTTTAATTGCTTGGCTTTTTGGTTGGCATAATCAAAAAGCCTTTGTCCCCGCGCCGAACCCTGGTAATCAGGATGGACTGCAAGGCAGGCTATAGCGCCGAATTGGCCTTGTTCGTCCGCGTGCAAGGCAATGCAACCGATTGTCAGTCCGTCTATATCCAAGACAATATAATCGGCAATTTCCATTTCGATCTTTTCACGGGACCGTTTTGCCAGCTTGCCTTGTTGCTCCAAAGGTTTAATCAGTTCAAGGATGCCGCCGATGTCGCCGAGCGTGGCAGGGCGCAAAGTTTCATAAGGTGTCGAACTGATAAGGGTGCCTATGCCGTCACGGCTGAATAATTCCAGCAACAATGCACCGTCAGTTTTCCTATCGATTAAATGGACACGTTTTACCCCTGATTGGCAGCTTTGGATGGCCGCCCTAAGCGGGGCGGCAAGGGTTTCCGGCATATCGGGTTGCTTATCCAAGAACAAAGCGGCTTCGGTGGTTGTAAGCTGGCGTACAGTTTGGTTATTTTCGGTGGTTTGAAAATTTTGTTCCGTGAGCAAAATCAACTTTTCGGCATTTAGGCCAATCGCCACGGCAGTTGCGACTTGTTCGGCGGATAAATTGAATACTTCGCCGGTAGGTGAGTAGCCGATGGGTGAAATCAGCACCACATTTTTCTGCTCAAGTTGTTGGTTGATGGCCTGGCTGTTTATGCGGCGAACCTCGCCGGTATGGCAATAATCGATGCCATCGATTACGCCCAAGGGCTTGGCGGTAACAAAATTCCCGGATGCAACTTTAAGGCTGCTGCCCGCCATCGGCGAATTGGCCAAACCCATCGACAGCAAAGCTTCGATCTCCACGCGCACCAAACCCGCTGCTTCTTTTGCGCATTGGAGGGCGAGGTCGTCGGTTATGCGTAGATTACGATGGAAACGGGCTGGGGCATTCAGCCTGTTGAGCCTCTGGTCGATTTGCGGACGTATGCCATGCACTAGCACTAAGCGTATCCCTAAGCTGTTGAGTAACGCAAAATCATGGACATGATGGTCAAAATCGTCAGCCAGTACAGCCTCGCCGCCAAAAGAGACCACAAATGTCTTGTTTCGGTGGGCATGAATATAAGGCGAAGAATTCCTAAACCAGCTTACAAATGCGTCTTGAAGTTCCATTTTTTGCTTTTTGCTGAAGGGAGGCGGCTTATCAAAAGTGTGGGACGGCAATGTATTTGGCGGTTGAATTGGTTGCAATTATAGCGGGGATATAAAAAACCGTTTGTGAATATATGCGTTTAGAATTGGTAATATTTACTTGAATCAACCTGTTTATGTCTGTTGGATTAGTTGGTGCTAGGTATGTGTTATCGTTAATAGCGGATTATTGCCCCTTAAAGCCGTCAAGCAATCAATGCCAAATATTCCTCTTCGCTAATGACAGGGATATTATTTTCCTTGGCGGCATTGATTTTGGTAACACCGACATCAGCCCCAGTTACCAAATAATCAGTTTTCCCGGTTACGGAACTGGCGACTTTAGCGCCTAAGCGCTTGGCTTCTTTGATCATGTCGTCGCGTTTGCCGTGTACCATGGTGCCGGTAAAGACTAAGGTTTTTCCGGCAATCGGGCTGGTTTTGCCCGCTTGCTCGGACAGTAAGGGCGTTTGGATTAGGTTGAATCCTAATTGGTGGATTTTCAAAAATTCGTCTTTAATTAACACCAAACATTTGACGACTGCGGAAGCGGTTTTTTCAGCAAAACCTTCAATCAGGATGATATCGTCTTCCGTTAAGTCAAATATTTCCAGTAACCGATGGTGTTGCAATAAGCGTTCGCAGTTGCCTAAGCCCATCCGGTAAATGCCGAATGCGCCTAAAAAGCGCCAATCTTCGATGGCTTCAATTCGGCTTCGTTCCAGTTGTTCCAGCAGGTTCTTGGCAAGCAGGTTTTTTCCATCCTGGCTTCGGAATCCCATCTCAATAAATTGTTCCAGGCTCAGTTGATAAATTTCATAAACCGAATTAACGCCGCTGGCGTGTAGCTTTTCTATGGTTTTTGCGCCAAAGCCGTCGTTATTGGCCAGTGTCCTGAAAAAATGTTCGATGGTATTTTCTATTTGCGCTGGGCATTTTGTTGTATTTAAACAATAAAGGTAATCGCTATCCCAAACCAGCGTACTGCCGCAACTGGGGCAATTTTCCGGGATTTGCGGGGTTTTTGGGGTTATTACCCGTTCAATTTTAGGGATGACCATGCCGCTACGGGCCAGTTCGATCACAGTGCCCACACCGATGCCTTGTTCTTTAACCATACCGTAATGGTGGGCTGTGGCGCGTGAAATCGTCGCCCCGCTTAGGCGGGTCGGTTCCAATTCGGCGACGGGGTTGACCCTTCCAGTACGCGAAGTATGCGGCTTGACTTCAACAACCTTGACCTGGGCGGTCTCTGCATTGCTTTTGTAAGCGATTTGCCAGCGGTGGTGATGGCGGGTAGCGCCTAAATGTTGTTTGATCCGGTCGTCTGTTATTTCAAAGATGACTCCGTCCACATCGTAATCTACCAAGGTATGGACCTTGGCAACAATATCCTCAAAACCAGCAATAAGATCAGACGCCGAGCCTTGCCAATCGGGCAGTTCGCAAAACGGATAAAAGACGGCGGCGTGGTTTTTGATGGCTTCGAGGGCATGCGGTTCGAGTTCCTTTTCTTTGATGACGCTGGCCTGGAAGTTGCGGGCGTTTTCAAAGGTGTCGGCAAGGTGTTGACTGAAGTAACTTTGGTTAACGACGATTTCGCCAGCTCCCAGCCCGCGTTTGCCGCTGCCGCCAACAATCAATCCCCGTTCAAACACCCGGCTGATATCCGTACCTTTACGTCCGTCGCCACGGGTATAGAGTATTTTGCCATCGTCATAAGCGGCGAAGCCGTCCAACTTAGGAGTTGCCCGAAAAATCAGCGTTCCCGGTTCGATGCCAAGCTCATTGGCCGCTTTTTCAACATTCGCCAGCCATTTTTCGATAGCGTCTTTAGTGTAAGCTTTCTCCGTGGAAAGCATCCGTTGGGGTAAGGCTACGGTCTTTCCGGCAAATGCCTTTTCCGGTTCAATCGCCTGGAGGTAAGGGTGGCCCGGGTGCCGTTTTTCAAGTTCAGCCAGAAAAATTGAGTCATAGGCCTTATCGGAGATCAGCGGTTCGCCGCTACGGTATAAGGCATTACAGATTTGGAGGAACTCGAGCAGCTCTTCATCGGACAAATCATCGGCTATGGCGTCCGAGGCTATTTTTTCAATTCGTCCTGTATTCGCGCTAAGTTTTGCCAGCTTGGATTTACTGAGGATTTCCAGTTGGTTGTCACTAAGCATGGGGTATTAAAGGTTTCGCCTGATGGCCTGGATGGTTTCTTCCGTCAGGGGTTGCCGCTGGTGATCCCAAATTGCGCCATCCAATTCATTGGCCACGGTTTTGATGGTGTCCACAAAGTCGTCAAACACAATTTGTGCATTTTCTAAGTTTTGGTGCTGGAGGTAAAAGACAATGCCGGGGCAATGAAAGGACGCTAGGTATTCGCCGTCAGGAAATGTCCCCGGTTCGACCATACAGGCAACGCCATAATCGACCCCGCCATTTTTGTTGACGCGTTCGTAAACCTTCATGTCGCCGTATTCCAGGTCAACCATGCCGAACACCAATGCCAAATCGACGCCGTTAAAGCCTTCTTCTTCATTCGCGACCACACCGAACTGGATTATGTCGGGCAATACATTGCGCGGGGCGGGTTCCGTATCTTCATCGTAGGCCTCGTTGAATTCAGTGCCCCAATCGGATTCGTCATCGTCATCTAGCATACGCTTTGCCGAACCTACCGGAATGATGTCGAAGTCGTCGCGTTCCGGATGCATTTTTAGTGAATCATCGATCTTGCCGGAAGAGCCGATGACCCGTTCACTCTCTATCGTGTCTAAATCCTCTTGAGCATTCCGGTTTTTGAGGTAGCTCCACAAGATCATGGCGAGCATGACCAGGAAGCCGGTGGCAATGATGACGATTCTTAAGAGTTCTTTATCCATTAGTTTTCTGCCAGACTGACTGCCTCATCGATATCAACCGCCACCATCCGGGATACGCCCGGTTCTTTCATGGTGACACCCGCAAGCTGTTTTGCTATTTCCATCGTGACCTTATTATGGGAAATATACAAAAATTGTACAGATTCTGACATATCTTCGACCATTTGTGAAAACCTTCCCACATTGGCGTCGTCCAGCGGTGCGTCGACTTCGTCCAGTAAGCAGAACGGCGCCGGATTCAGTTCAAAAATTGAGAATACCAAGGCCACCGCAGTCAATGCTTTTTCGCCTCCGGACAACAAATGGATGGAACTGTTACGTTTGCCGGGCGGCCTGGCTATGATATTGACCCCGGATTCCAGCAAATCGTCTTCGGTCAATTGCAAATAGGCTTGGCCTCCGCCGAATAACCTTGGGAATTTTTCTTGCAAGCCTGCGTTAATTTTATCGAAAGTCTCCTGAAAACGCAGCTTGCTTTCTTTATCGATTTTGTTGATGGCCTGGTCTAAGGTGTTCAGCGCTTCGACTAAGTCGGCATGTTGTTCATCCAGGAAATTCATCCGCTCCGTTTGCGCCTGGAATTCTTCAATTGCGGTGAGGTTAATCGTGCCTAAACGTTCGATCTGGTCTGTCAATTCATCGACTTTACGCTTCCAAATGGGTTCGTCGGCCTCTTCGGGCAGGGTGAGGAGCACTTCTTCCGCATCGGCATTGATCTCGTTAAGCTGTTCGTTAATGCTTTGTTGGCGGACTTTGCTTTCTTGCAGGTCCAAGCGTAAAGCGTCCAGTTTTTCCCGTTGTTTTTCCAGTTCGCGTTCAGTTTGCGTGTGCTTTTCCGAAAATTCTTTAATTTGCGCTTCGGTTTCCTCCAATTGTTGCCGTTGGTTTTTAAGTTGCGATTCTAACTTCGCCTTATCGCCCGCAAGTTTTTCCAACTGCTTCTTTTCGCCGTCTATCGGGGCCAGCGTCAATTCCAGTTTGTCTTTCAGCTCGGAGATACGGTTCAAGGCTTGATCCTGTTGGGATTGCAGCCGTTCGACCTGTTTGGCGGTCAGCGATTCTGAGGCGCGCAATGATTCCAATTGCGCCTTGATAGTGTAAACTTGTTGCTTAGCCTCATTACCGGCTTGATCGGCTTTCAGTAGTTGGTTTTGCAGGTCTTCATTGCGGCCGTCAAGCCCAAGCCGGTTTTCATCCTGCTTGGCTATGACGGCTTCCGCTTCGCCCAATAACATTTTGGCCGTTGCCAGTTTCTCCGCGTTCTGTTCAATTTCTTCGAGGATATTGGCTTGTTCGCTTTCAATATTGGCTAAACGGCGTTGGTGCTGTTCTAGGCGAGCCGTTAGGGCGCTGGCTTGGGATTGCTTTTGGCTGAGTTCCACGCTTAAGGCATTATGCTCATGCTGCATGGTTTCGCGATTGCTTTCAATCTCTTTAAGCCGGTGTTCGGCATCGTGTGTTTGGTCTTCTAAGGTTTTGATGGCGGTTTGCAACGTTTCCTGTTTTTGTTTGTGTTCACGCAATTCTTTTTCCCGTTGCAACACGCCAAAGTTTGCGTCTTTTTGGCGTTTAATGCATATCCAGCCCGGCCCGAGCCAAGTCCCGTCCTGTGTAATGACGGATTCATGCGGTTGAAGGTTGCGTGTCAATGCCCTGGCTGTTTGGATGTCATCGGCGCAGTATATGCCGCAAAGTAACGGGCTTAGATCCCAAGGCGCAGTGACTTTACCCAGTAATAGGTTCAGGGTTTCGCTTTGCGGCTGCCCGGCGACACGTCTGTTGGTTTCAAACAAGGTCAGCGAGCTTTCGGTCAGTTGGCTAAGCTCAGGGATACAATGTTCTGCATTGTCCATGCAGATGGCTTCCAGGTTGCCATCAAGGACTGTTTCCACAGCCGTTTCCCATCCTGGGTCAACGCTCAGGAATTCTGCTAAACGACGGTTCTCGGTTAACCCGATTTTTTCCAGCCAGTCGTTTAATTTACGGTTGTCTTTGCCCATAGCGTGTTGTTGCAACAACTCCAAGGAAGTTATTTTTCCTTTGATGTGCTGTAGTTCGGTCCGGTTGTCATGCAATTCCTTATGAAATTGCTTAACCTGTTCGCGATGGTCGGCTATGGTTTGCCGATGGTATTCTAATTGGGCATGTAAATCCGTGCGTTGGTTTTCTAAAAGGGAGATTGCAGTCGTCAGCGACCCGATTTCGTCCTGAAATTCATGGTTGGATAATTCGCTGCGTTCGGCCTGCAACTTGTCCATTCGGTGTTGCAACTGTTGGGTTAAATTTTCCAACTGGTTGATGGTAACACGTTGAACTTCAGACTGTTCCTTGAACTTAGCGGTTTCCGTCCGATGGATTTCCCATTGTTCCTGCCAAGCATTTTTTTGTTGTTGGCAATCCATCAGGGAAACGGCAGTGATTTTTTCGTGTTCCTCGGCGACTTTCAGCGCGGCTTCGGCTTCAATAATCGCTTGCTTGATATCTTCTAACGCCAGGATATCGGTTTCAATTTCAGTATGGGACTGGTCGGCTTGCTGCTGGGATCGCTTGATTTCTTGTAAAGCCTCTTCATGGCTGGTCTCGTTGAACCGGATGGCCTGTTCTAGGCTGCTCACTTCTGCGACGGCTGAATAGTAGTCCGATTGGATTTGGTTCAGCAGTTGCTGCTGCTCTTTATAATCGCTACGTTTAATTTCGATAGCCGATGCCAGTTCGCGCAAGCCGGTGAACAAACGGTTATGCTCCACCGCCACTTCCTGGAGTTTGGCTTCCATCTCAAGTGCAGCCTGATGGTAAAGCTGCCAGCGCATTGCCAGTAATTCCAGCTTGAACTGGCGTTCCTGTTTTTTTAGGACGGTATACTTTTCCGCTTTTTCCGCTTGTTTTTGCAGGTGCTTGATTTGCTTGTCAACTTCATCGCGCAAATCATCCAGGCGCTCCAGGTTTTCCCTGGTGTGTTTCATGCGGGATTCGGTTTCGCTGCGGCGTTCCTTATATTTGGAGATGCCGGCCGCTTCCTCGATATGGATGCGCAGTTCTTCCGGCTTGGCTTCCACCATGCGTGAAATCGTGCCTTGTTCGATGATTGCATAACTCCGGGAGCCTAAGCCGGTACCCAAGAAGATATCAGTAATGTCTTTGCGGCGGCAACGCGAGCCGTTTAGCAGGTATAAGGATTGCCCGTCCCGACTAACCTGGCGTTTGATGGCGATGCTATTGTAATGGGCGTATTCGCCGCCGATTTTGCCTTCGCTGTTGTCAAATACCAGCTCGACCGATGCGGTACTGACGGGCTTTCGGGTGGATGAGCCGTTGAAAATAACATCCGCCATACTGCCGCCGCGCAAATGTTTGGCCGAACTTTCGCCCATCACCCAGCGGATCGCGTCGATGATGTTGGATTTGCCGCAACCATTGGGCCCCACTATGGCGGTCAGGTTGCCGTGAACCGGGATTACTGTTGGGTCAACAAAGGATTTAAAGCCTGAAAGTTTGATTTTTTCCAGTTTCATTACTGGTAGAATAGTCTATTAATGTAATTATTATGACGAAGTATTATTAACGAAAATGACAACAAAACCAAGTAAAGACCTGGAGACTTTTCCCAACCCTAAGCCAGGCCGGGATTACACGATACGTATTACCATCCCTGAATTTACCTGCCTTTGTCCCAAGACGGGGCAACCGGATTTTGCTACGATGTATATTGAGTATGTCCCGGCTGAACTTTGCGTAGAGCTTAAAGCGCTCAAATTGTACATATGGTCTTTCCGTGATGAGGGTGCTTTTCATGAAGCCGTGACCAACGAAATGCTTGACCATATTGTTAAAGCCATTGCCCCTAATTTTATCCGGGTTCGCGCCGAATTTAACGTGCGTGGTGGAATTTACACCACTGTTATTGCCGAGCATAAGAATCCTTTGTGGGATGCGCCAACACTAGTCAATCTCCCTTAATTCCTGACCGACCCGGTTTTATCCATGGACATCAAAGACGCACTAAAAGTGCTCCCGCAGTATTTTTTGCCCCAGCATACCCTGTCGAAGCTGATGAGTTATCTGACGCATTCGGAATATAAGCCCTTAAAAAATTTCATGATTACCCAGGTAATCAAACATTATGGGGTGAATATGGACGAAGCTAAGGAGCAGGATCTTGAAAACTTTAAAAGTTTTAACCATTTTTTTACCCGTGAGCTAAGGCCGGAAGTTAGGCCGTTAACCACGGAAAAGGATACTATCGCTTGCCCTGCCGACGGCTCGGTCAGCCAAGCGGGCAACATTACGGAAGGAAAGATTTTCCAGGCTAAGGGCCTGTCGTTTACTGCCGTTGATTTATTGGGCGGCGATGCCGAACGAGCCAAACCGTTTGCGGAAGGTGAGTTTGCAACCATTTATTTGTCCCCAAAGGATTACCATCGCCTGCATATGCCGTTAACAGGGACCTTAAAGGAAATGGTGCATATTCCAGGTAAGTTGTTTAGCGTTAATAATGTAACCACACGTTCTGTCCCAAGCCTGTTTGCACGGAATGAGCGCGTTGCCGCAATTTTTGATACGGAAATTGGCCCGATGGCTTTGGTTCTGGTAGGCGCAATTTTTGTTTCCAGCATAGAAACCATCTGGCATGGAGTGGTCTCCCCGCCGACAGCAATGTCAGTGCAAAGCTGGGCTTACGGTGATAAGCCGATTACCCTGAATAAAGGTGAAGAAATGGGGCGTTTCAATATGGGATCCACGATTATCGTCTTGTTTGGGAACGGCAAAATCCAATGGTCGAATGCATTTAAAGCAGGCCAATCGGTTAATTTGGGTGAGATGATCGGTAAAGTTGTGGGTCAGTAACAACAATCATTATCTTCTTGGTGATATAAATCCACGGCGGATAGGGTTGTTGCTACGTCCGTTAATTCTCTATGATTGCAGAAAGTCGTTGCAGTCCACAACATTCAGGGGTGGGATGCTAATTTCCGTCCAATTTGGTTTCCAACGTGTTCAATCCCGGCTGCTTTACTTAACCATTTAAATTTCCCAGTCGCTTTTTTAAGTCATCTAGTCTGAGGTATCAGTTTTTTTAAACTATACTGATATTCTGGTTTGAAAGAATTTCCAAGCTGATCTTGTGAGGCGATTTATGGTGTACAGGACAAGATTTCTATACAGTTGCCGATTTTTTTCTTTAATGTTGCTAGGTTTACTGCTGCTTTCACAAGCAGCAATAGCCAGTGGCCGGATCGGTATGGTAAAAACCTATGTGCCGGGTGCGAAGGTAATAAGGCAAGGCTATGAACTCGACCTTAATCTGGACTCGAAAATCTTGGAAGGCGACACCATAACGACCGATTCAGACGGGACTGTAGGGATTACCTTTAGCGACGGTTCCGTATTGACCCTCGGGCCAAGTGGGAAACTGACAATTGATAATTTTGTGTTCGACTTGGTCGAAAATAAATTTTCATTTTTATCCCAGATCCTAAATGGTACGGTTGTGTTCATGTCCGGTGCTATCGGCAAAATTTCACCGGGCTCCATACAGTTTAAAACGCCAACCACAACCTTAGGGCTACGCGGCACAAAAATAGTGATAGAGGTGGATTAAAAGCGTTTTAATCCTGACCTTAATTAAGGGACCTACTGTGTGTAATCGAATCTTTTTTGTAATCTTAGTCAGCCACTTAGTGGCGGCATGTACAAGTACGACGGTGACTTTGGTTCCCGACGAAGGAGGCCATGTCGGGGAAGTCGAACTGATAACCGAAGGCGGCAATACAGTCTTGAATAAGGCGTATGAAAGTGCTAACGCAAAAAATGAAAAGCAAGCGCCTACTAAGCTAGGTCAGTTAAGTGAAGAAAACGTCCGCGAAATGTATTCCGATATTTTGTCTAAACAACCCTTGGCGCCGGAGCATTTTCTTTTTTATTTTAAGACGGGAAAATCCAATTTGCTTGCCGAAGCTAAAGAAGAACTCGCGAAAGTCAAGGCAACAGCCGAGAAACGGAAATCCTGCGACCTAAGTGTAATCGGCCATGCCGACCGTGTCAGGGATAACGACTTTAACGACATCCTTTCCATGGTTCGTGCCGAAAATGTCGCCAACGCCTTAAAAGACATTGGCATTTCCGAGAAATGCATGGATATCCGCTATTACGGTGAAAACCATCCTGTTGTCCAAACTCCCGACGAAATTGATGAGCCCCGTAACCGACGGGTTCAGGTTGAAATCAGGTAATTTACCATTCCTCTGTTAGCCGATGGGGCTAATATCAAGATGGTTGCTTATTAGGCCTATTGTATTCGCCAATTCTGTCTCGGAATAAGGTATAGCCGAATACTTGCCCCAAACAGGCGCAGGCCAAGCTTTATCGGACCGATAGCGGACTATGTGGTGCAAATGCAATTGCGGGACCATATTGCCTATCGCCGCGACATTGATTTTGTCGGCGTTATAAAGCGCATGTAAGCGTTCGGCGAGCAGGCTGGACTCTTCTGCCAATAAGGCGCGTTGTTGCCCGCTGAGTTGGAAAATCTCCGTTATCCCAACAATTTCAGGTACTAAGATGTACCAGGGGAATTGCTTGTCGTTCATTAGCAGCAATCGGCACAGGGCGAATCGGCCGATAGTAATACAGTCTTTTTCCAGTTGTGGGTGTAATTGAAATGTCATTAATTTGCACTTGAAAAAGGTAAAAAAGCGATTTAAAATTTTGCCGACTTTGAATAAATTTATTGCTTACAACTACTATAACAAGAAGCAGAGCAGAGTTCCATGTCCGCACCAACCGTTTCAATTCACGATGCCATATGTGAACGAAAACTGGTTGTGTCTTATCGTTTGCTGCTGGGCTTATACGCAATAATCCCTGTTTGTTTGCTCCTGCAATGCTTAGATAGCTGGTTTTTTCAGGATTTTTTACGGATTAACCTTCCCAGCAGGCCTGGTCATTTCGTTTTGTTCCAAATATTGTTCGGGGCGCCGCATATTGTCGCCAGTAACATCCTGTTGGTAAGCAATAGGGATTATATTAAACATTTCAAGAACCACATCATTTGGATGACGGTTGCAATTGCTTTCGCCTACTTCGCGGGGCAAATGCTATTGCCTTATCGGCTTCTTTTCATCTTTGTCGCCTGCTGGACTGTTTTTCATGTACTTAAGCAGCAATATGGGGTCGCGCGCGGCGTTTGCCAGTTGCCGGACTGGTTATTTAAGTTGTTGCTGTCCTTGAGCATAGTTGCTGGCGTTGCGATCTACCTTGGGATTTTTTTGAAGGGCAGCCTCGACGCCCAGCAGGTTTTTTGGATTAAATGCATTGCTGGCGCAGGATGCCTGTTGCTTTTCCTGGCGGCGATTATTTACCAGGATAACGTTGCCTCCCCATTTGGCAGATGGTTCTACTGGGCCAATATTTTCCTCGTCCTTAGCAGTTTTTATTTATTCATGCAACAGCAGTACCTGATGGCGATCCTGGTGCCACGATTAGTCCACGATGCGACGGCTTATGTTTTTTATGTTACCCACGATTACAACAAACATAACCAAAAGCCGCAAAACCTTATTTACCGTTATGCGGAACGTTGCAATATCCATATTTTCTTAGTGTTGCCTATTCTATCGTTTGCCTTGGCTTTTGCGCTTCAAGCTTACGGCGACGAAGCGGTCAATATAATCACACGATACCTAATGGGCGATGAGTTTTATAAGGCGGTTTCAGTCGGGTTCCTCGGTTATTTGGCTTTGATGCACTATTACATGGAAGGGTTGACGTGGCAAAAAGGCTCGCCTTACCGAAAATTTATTGCCTTTAGCAAATGAGGTTTTGCGGTTGTTAATTTTTCCGCAAACGCTTATCCAGTTCCTGCAATCGTTCAGGCGTACCGATATCCATCCAGAAACCGGAATAATACTGGCCGGTCACTTTGTTTTCCTTTATGGCTTCGCGCAATAGGGGCGCTAATTTACTTTTTCCCGGAAGGGTATTGCTGAACAGGTCGGGATGGTATAAGCCAATACCGCTAAAAGTAAGCCTTAGCTCGTCGTTTTCTGTAATCCGGCCTGTCCTGTCCAGACCAAAATCGCCGTCCTTATGGTGCGCAGGGTTATCGACCAACACTAAATGCGCTCTATCAACCGTCATGTTTTTAAGCCCTGCAAAGGGAAAGTCCGTCGCAATGTCTCCGTTTACTACCAAAAATACGCTTTTGCCCAATAACGGCAATGCGTTAATGATACCGCCAGCAGTCTCCAATGGTTCGTCGCCTTCTGCAGAATAAGCAATGACGGCGCCAAAATCCTTGCCGTTTCCCAGTTTGTCTTCTATCTGCTGTCCGAAGCGGGCATGGTTGATGACAATATCCGTAAATCCAGCCGATACCAATTGATTTATGGTATGTTCGATGAGGGGTTTGTCGGCAACAGGCAGCAAAGGCTTAGGCATCCGGTCGGTTAAGGGGCGCATTCTTTCGCCGCGGCCTGCGGCCAGGATCATTGCTTTCATTGGATCCGTAAGTAATTCGGTAAGACGTGTGTTTGTAAAAAATGATTGAAATCAGATAACTCTGGATAAATTTGGGTTTGGGCAATAACGTAACCCAATGTCCGCGGGATATCGTTGAGGTAACCCGGTTTGCCATCCCTAAGATGCAGCCTCGAAAAAATGCCGATGGCTTTTAGGTGGCGCTGCAATCCCATAAGGTCAAACCATCGGGTAAAGGTCGGGAGGCTACAGGTTATCAAGCCCGCCTGTTGGAGCCTTTGCTGGTACTGGGCTGTCCATTGTTCAACTTGAGGTTGCGGCCAGGCGATATAACAATCGCGTAGTAAAGACACCAGGTCGTAAGTAATAGGGCCGATAACGGCATCCTGAAAGTCGATCACGCCGGGTGAATTATTCTCTAAGAACATCAGGTTGCGGGAGTGATAGTCCCTATGGACACAGGTTACGGGCTGTTCCAGAGCCGAGCCGACCAGAATGCTGCGGACTGGGCTCCAGAGGGCATCAGGAATTTCCGTGCCTACTAGTTGGCCTAGGAACCAGTCTTCAAAAATCCCCAATTCACGTTGCAATAAGGCCTCATCATAATTGGGCAATGGGCTATCAAGCCCTGTGTTGGTTTGTAACTGGAACAGGCTGGCCAAAGCGTTACCGTATAAGGCCGAGGCGTTTTCAGGCGTTAATTCATCCAGGAAGGATTGCGTACCGAAGTCCTCAAGCACCAGGAAGCCGTCTTCAAGGTTTTGATGGTAAATAATAGGTACCCTCACATTGGCTTGCCTCAATAACTCAGCTACCTTGATAAATTGCGCGATGTTTTCTTTGTCCGGCGGCGCATCCATCACGATCAGCTGTTGTTCCGGGAGGGTAATCCTGAAATAACGCCGGAAACTGGCGTCGCTTGAGGCCGGTTCACATTGGCGGACAGGCAAATGCAAGCCGTTTTCCAGCCAATTAAGCAGGGTAAATTTTCGAAAATCGTCAGGGATCATCAAGATGAAAGTAGATTAGTTATATCGCCGTGGCAAATTGAGGTAGAATTCGCGCTGGCATTCTATTCGATTTTTGACCCGTTAAGCTACTATTCTTCCTTTATCCATGCTAGACCGATCGTATTTGGTTTGTTTTATTTCTTTGTTTGCATCAATCAGCTTCGCCAATGAAGCAAAATGGAACTGCCAACAAGACAAAAATACGAAAGAATGGGTTTGTGTCGGTTCAGCGGCAGCCCCCACCGGTGAAACGCCCAAATCGGTTCCGGCGCCTGACGCCGGCACAGGGTCAGCCCGGCAAAGCACTCTGCCTAAAAGCGCCCAAGACGGGCCGGTGAAGGTTGCCCCACCTTCGGATGAAAATGGACCCAGGTTGAAGCCCGCCCAGGAGCAGCGACAGGTTCAAAAACCCGAACCCGTTTATGCCGATAAGCCCTCCATAGATAAACCGAAGGAAGTTGTAAGCCAGAAATCAGTTGAACCGGCTGCCAATTCAGGTTCGCAAAGCCTGAATGCCGAGAGCGTTTCGGAAGCGCCGCCGGTGATGCCGGCGACCCAAAAACCGATGCCAGTGTCCGATAAACCGGAGATAATCGGCGACACCCGGCAACGCGGCTGGAATTGCGACACTAAAGGCAAGGACGGCAATTGGAATTGTCAGTTGGTTGGCGCCGACCCTAAGGGTCAAGCCCGTGTCGTGGAAACGAGCGAGCATAAGTTCAATTTGCTCACCCCCACTTTTGACAATAAAGAAGAACATATTTTCGGTACCTTACGCGACCGCTTTAAAAACAATCCTTGGGGAAACTGCACCATTCAGTTGGGCACCCAGAAATACTATGTGGCAGATAAAAAGCAAAGGGAAAAAGCAAACCTGGACATGAATTCGAATGCCGCCGAAATTTACGATAACGAAATAGGCAGCTATCAAGGTAGGGTAGAAGTCCAGCGCGCCGACCAGCAAGCCTCTTCCAATGCGGCAAATTATGATTCGGTTTCAGAAGCCTTGGATTTGCATGGGAATGTCTTCTACAGCGAGGACGAATTGTCCCTGTACACTGAATCGGCGACGCTAAAACTGGCGAGCGATGAAGCACGGTTGCGCGATACTTTGTTCATTTCCCCGACCACTCCCATCAGGGGCAGGGCGAGTGCCATATATCGGGATAGCAAGACTTTGTCGAGGTACAAGGATGTCGCTTACACAAGTTGCGAACCGGGCAACCAAGATTGGGTCGTACATGCCACCGACTTAAAAATGAACAAAGTTAACGGGGATGGTTCGGCGAAAAATGCCTGGCTTGAATTTAAAGGCGTACCCGTATTTTATTCGCCATACCTTACTTTTCCGATTGACGACAGGAGACAATCGGGTTTCCTGGCTCCTAGCTTCGGCAATACCAAAAAAGGCGGGTTTAACCTCTCTGCCCCGTTTTATTGGAATATAGCGCCCAATTATGATGCCACCCTCAGGCCGCGTTATTACACCAAAAGGGGAATTTTACTGGCGGGCGATTTCAATTACCTTAGTGAGAAGATGAAGGGGTCGCTCAATGCGGAATATATGCCGGACGATTCTCTGACAAATAAACCAAGGTATTTGGCAAGTTTTGAAAACAAGGCTCGCTTTACGCCACAAATTAGTTCTAATATTGATTTGAATATCGTTTCCGATAAGGCGTATTTTTCCGATTTGGGCAATGCCCTCAGTTTCCCTTATTTCAGTAATGTCAGGAGCTATGGGGATCTGTCCTATGTCGATAAAGGCATCTCTCTGGTCGGTCGGGTCGAAAACTACCAAAACATCGACCCTGCTTTTACAGGCAGGCTGACACCTTATCGCCGGTTGCCGCAATTGAATTTGAACCTAAGCCACTCATTTGAATCTATACCTGCCAATCTAGGCATGGAAAGCGAATACGTGTATTTCCAGCATGACGACAGTTCGTTAGCTGTCGGGCATCGGATGGATGTCAAACCTTATGTCAGCTTTCCCTTGAAAACAGCCAGTGCTTATGTGACGCCCAAGCTTTCTTTGCAATATACCGAATACATGCTCGACAGGCAAAAGCCTGGTTTGTCTGAAACCATCGGCAGGACAGTGCCGATCGCTTCCGTAGACAGCGGGCTGTTTTTTGAAAAAGACGTGAACCTGTTCGGGAGCTCGTTGTTGCATACCTTGGAACCCCGATTATTTTACTTGTTTATTCCTAAGGTCAATCAAGACGATATCCCTATCTTCGATTCTTCCTTGTACGATTTCCAATATGATAGTTTATTCAGGGAAAACCGTTTCAGCGGTACCGATAGGGTGCAAGATGCCAACCAGGTTACTGCCGCACTGACATCCCGCTTGGTAGATTCAGAAACAGGGCTTGAAAAGCTAAAAATAAACATTGGAGAAACCCTATATTTTAAAGATCGCGAAGTGAATGGTCCTGTAGTGAGGGTGGGTGCTGATTTTCTGGAAAGCCCGGTGCAGACCAGTTCTTTCTCGCCGTTGGTGGCAGAGTTGAGCAGCCAGGTCAATAAGCATGTGTCCCTGGACGGTGGAATCCAATGGGATCCAGACATTAATGAAATTGTTAGGGGCAAGGCGAATATCCACCTTGTGAATAACCCCGGTGAAATTGTCAATCTGGGCTTCTTGTACCGGAGAAGTAATTTGATCAAAGACGCTTTGGACAGGGCGTTAGGGAACGATAGTTCTTTAGGGGCTCCAGATCCCAACCTTCCCGCGGAAGATTTGGCGCGATTGCAATTGTACAGGGACAATAATACTGTCTTACGGAGTAACGATATTGTTTCATCCGATATTTCCTTTCGGTGGCCCATCTACGACAATTGGTTTGCCGTTGGTCGCTGGCAATATTCGTTTTTATATAACCTCACGCAAGAAGGCTTTTTGGGCCTTGAGAAAGAAAACTGTTGTTGGCGCTTCAGGATCATAGGCAGGCGTTATGTTAATAATATTATATTGGCAGCCAACCCCCCGCCTGGGAATGATAGCTTGAGCAATACCCAAACCGGTATATTTTTTCAGATCGAGTTTAAAGGCTTGACTGGGCTTGGGGAAAAACTGGACGATTTCTTTGCCAAAAGTATTTACGGTTACCAGAAGAAAGACTATTGATGTATTTAAAAATGATAAACAAACTAATTTTTCTATTGGCCGTAGTCTGCGGCTTGTTGTCGTTGGGGCATTATGCCCGTGCTGAGCCGCTCGACAGGATTATTGCCGTTGTCGAAGACGATGTGATCCTTGAAAGCGAACTGCGGCGCGAAGCTGTTGCCATCGTCCAAAAAATACAGGCCAGCAATACGCCCATGCCGCCTGATTATATTTTAAAGAAACAGGTGCTTGAAAAGATGATTATCGAGAGGCTCCAGCGGCACTTGGCCGAGAAAACCGGAGTCAACCTGAGCGAGGACATGCTTACCAATTCCGCGACCGATATCGCCCAGCGTAACAATATGACCCTTGAGCAGTTCAAGGATGAATTACAAAGGCAGGGGATGTCTTATCAGGCTTTTTTGGAAAACATGCGTAATGAAATTATCATCAACCAGCTAAGGAATAAGGAAATAGGCGACCGCATTAAAGTCACGGACAGGGAAATCCAACATTATATCGAGACGGAAGACAAAGGGGGCGAGGGGATAGGCCAGTATCATATAGGCCATATCTTGATTGCCGTCACGGAAGGGGCATCGGCGGACGTCATCAAGAAAGCCATAGACAAGGCCGAACAACTGGTGAGGGATTTACGCGCCGGTCAGGATTTTACCAAAACCGCCATGAGCGTCTCCGACGATGACAACGCCTTGAAAGGCGGCGACTTAGGCTGGCGCAAGAAAAGCGATGTCCCGACATTGTTCGTCGACGTAATCAGCAACATGTCGGTAGGGGATGTGTCTGACCCAATACGCAGCCCGAGCGGTTTTCACATCATCAAAATACTGGAAGCGAAAGGTGTGGGCACACAAATGATAACAAAGACCAAAGTTAGGCATATCCTTGTCAAGACCAATGAGCTTGTTGACGATGCAGAAGCCCAAAAACGTTTGTTTGCCCTAAAGCAGCGGATTGCCGATGGCGATGATTTCGCCACGCTTGCCCGCGCCCATTCCGACGACAAAGGTTCTGCACTTAAGGGCGGTTCGCTCGATTGGGTCGGCCCTGATGACTTGGTCAAGCCGTTCCAGGAAGCGATGGATAAGTTAGCCATTAATGAGATTAGCGATCCGGTGCAAACCCAGTTTGGATGGCATTTAATCCAGGTTTTGGAGCGTGAAAACAAGGACAATACCACCGATTTCAAGAAAAACCAGATCAGGGACATTATCCGTAAACGGAAAATCGAGGAAGAGACTGAGCTGTGGTTACGTCGCTTACGGGATGAATCTTATGTCGAAATCTATCAAGATCGGCTTTGATTCAGTACGCGCCTAGTCGCCCGCATCGCCTGAGCCCCCGGGATGAAAAATAACGATTCGGCTATGCCATTAACTATGCAGGCCAATAAAGTCAAGTTGCTTAAAGACCAAGTACAGAAAATTATTGCCTCGGGCGGCTTTGAGGCTCAGCGGAATTTGGTTAACTCGATCGCGGCGGAATTAAAAATTCCGACACTGGATTGTGCGGTTGCCATTATCCATCTCTATGAACATAACCCTGGCATGGCCGTCCCGGAAACCGTCGGCCAAACCTCGGGCGAAAAGCGGCATGGGCATGATAAGCCAACCAGGCATCCGGGCATCCGGCTAGTGCGTTACCGTCTCGACCTTGGGAGTCAGCACAATGTGGAGCCGGATGAAATCAAAAAAGTGATGGTGGAAGAATCCGGCGTCGACATAAAAAATATATCGAATGTACGGATCATGGACAGCTACACCTTGGTAGATTTGCCTGACGAAATGCCCCAGGAAATATTCCATCATTTGAAAGAGATTGAAATCAAAGGGAAGAAGTTGGATATCCGACGCGTTAAACCCCGGAATAAAAAGCGGGGCAACCGTAAAAATCGGCGCTGCAAAACCAGCCCTTATCCGACAGCCAAGGAAAACAGCCATAGTTGAAATCTCCCTAATGCTTATCGACCCAGATATAGGTAAAGCCCATGCGATTAACCCATTAATTGCTAAATTCAGGATTAAATGACAACCATCCAATACATTGATACAACAGAACAACTGGCGACGCTTTGCGGAGAAATACGGAAAGCGTCTTGGATAGCGCTGGACACCGAGTTTTTAAGGGAAAAAACCTATTATCCAAAGTTTTGTTTGCTGCAAATAGCAACTCCTGACTGGGTGGCTTGCGTGGATCCAATCGCATTACCCGAATTGGGCAGCCTTTTCGATATCATTAACGATCCAGCCATCGTCAAAGTTTTCCATTCCTGCCACCAGGATTTAGAAATATTTTACCAAGTGACCGGCAAAGTTCCGGGGCCGATTTTCGATACCCAAGTTGCGGCGCCGCTGCTCGGTTACCAGGACAACCCGGGCTATGCCATGTTGGTTTCCAGTTTGTTGAACATTAACCTCAATAAAGCCCACACCCGCGCAGATTGGAGTAAACGTCCCTTAGCGGAAGCGGAAATCCAATATGCGGCGGATGATGTCATTTATTTGTGCCGGATTTATCAAATAATGCTGCAAAACCTACAGGCTTTAGGTCGTGCGGATTGGCTCAGGCAAGATTTTGCGGAACTGGAAAATCCCGATAATTACATGGTATTGCCGGAAAATGCATGGCTTAAAATCAAGGGCAAGAACAAATTGACCGCCAGGCAATTATCGATTGTCCAAACCTTGGCGGCATGGCGGGAAGCAACCGCCCAAGTTGAAAACCGGCCTAAAACTTGGTTGTTGCGGGATGAATTGTTATTCGACATGGCCAAATTACAACCGGAATCTGTTGCCGATTTGGCAAAAATCCGCGGCATTAACGAAAGGACTGTAAACCGTTACGGACGGAAGTTGTGCGAATTAATCGCAACGGCAAAGAATAGCGAGCCAAAGCCGCTCCAGCAGAAAGACCGTAACATTAAAAAAAATCAACAAGATGAAGCTATTTTAGATATTTTGACTGCATTAGTGCGTATCCGTGCCGAGGAAAATTCTTTGAACCCTTCGATACTGGCGGCAAGGAAAGACCTTGAAGCACTGATGTTCAAAGAAGGGGAAGATTGCCCATTGCTGCATGGCTGGCGGTATTCGATGGCGGGTAAGGAACTGGTAGGCCTGTTAGAAGGCGAGTTGCTTTTCGGCATTCAGGATGGAAAATTACAAGTGATTGGTATGAAATGAAATCAGCGGTTGAAAAAAGCGCGGATGGTAAAATTTTTAAGGCTTAAAAAACCATAACTTCCTTTTTATCGAAACTTCAATAGGCCTAAACTATCCTAAGCGAAGAAGTATCGAATATCGTAAAAATCGCCTGTCTTTACCCTGTTCGATATCACTGTACCCGCGTACAGTGATAAGTATCGATTAAAATTAGACCTTAGCCCTAAAGGTTTTTTGCCTTGAATGTGTCGCACTGGTTCAAGTCGCCTGTTTTTGCACCGATGGTAAACCAGCGCATACGTTGTTCCGAACTGCCGTGGGTAAACGATTCCGGCACTACATATCCTTGTGATTGTTTTTGTAAGCGGTCATCGCCTACGCCGCTGGCGGCAGCCAGGGCTTCTTCCAGGTCGCCGGGTTCGAGGATTTGGCGGAATTGGTTGGCGCGGTTAGCCCAAACTCCAGCAAAACAATCGGCTTGTAATTCCACTCGGACTTGAAGCTGGTTGCCTTGGCCGTGTCCCACCCTTTGTTGTGCGGCTTGGACTTGGTCGGCAATCCCTAACAGGTTTTGGACATGATGGCCGACTTCGTGCGCCACGACATAAGCTTGGGCGAAATCGCCCGGTGCGTTATGGCGTGTGGCAAGGTCGTTAAAAAAGCTCATGTCGAGATAAAGCTTATGGTCGCCGGGGCAATAGAACGGCCCCATTGCTGCTTGTGCGTAGCCGCAAGCGGATTCTACCTGGCCGCTGAAAAGGACCAGCTTCGGGTCTTCGTAGCGCCTCCCTGATTGTTGGAAAATCGCCCGCCAAGTGTCTTCGGTATCCGCCAAAACAACGGCCATGAATTTTTTCATCCGGTCGTCTTGCGGCCTGCTAATTGAAGGTGCGGATTGCTGGGATACGCTGGAGAGTTGGCCAACCGTATTTAAGACAATCCTGGGATCTACCCCCAAAAGCAGGGCGATTACGGCAAGCGCGGCGATACCTAAACCACCGCCAGGAATCCTCGGCCCGCCACTTCCCATACCGCGGCGGTCTTCTATATTGTCGCTTTCGCGACCATCGTCTTGGCGCATAATGTTTTACCTCGTGATCCAAATCGTGGGGCTTGTATGGGTACATAATAAAGCCGTCTTACGGAATAAGAAATTTTATTTAAGCAATGACCTTGACGAAGAGTTTTCCCTTAAATAATGACGGGAACAAACCAACCATACACTTTTTGTTTTAAAACTTAAAGAAGGGTACTGCACTTAAGGGCGGTTTTTGAGCGCTATCTTTGCTTCATCCCAATAGGCATCGAGTTCTGCAAGTGCGCAGTTTTTTAAGTCACGGCCTGAAGATGCAACTTGCTGTTCTATATATTGAAAACGCTTAGAGAATTTTTTGGAGCTGTGCTTAAGTGCAAGTTCGGGGTTGACTTTTAAGTGCCGGGCCAAATTGACAGCCACTAACAGTAAGTCGCCGATTTCTTCCTCGATGTGGCTTTGGTTGCCGGATAACCAGGCTTCTTTGACTTCATCCAGTTCTTCTTGGACTTTATCGAAAACGGGCTCCACTTCAGTCCAGTCAAAACCAAAGCCAGCCGCCCTGTCCTGGATTTTTTCACATTCGAGCAGGGCAGGGAGGCTGGCGGCTATCCCATCCAAGACGCTGCTTTGTTTTTGGCCGTTATTTTTCTCTTGGCGCTCTTCCGCCTTGGCTTGTTCCCAGGCTCGGTGGCGTTCCTCGTCGCTATCGTAGATTGCATCGGAGAACACGTGCGGATGCCTCCGTACTAACTTATCGCAGATTCCTTCAGACACCTCCTCAAAGGTGAAATAACCGCGCTCGGAAGCTATTTGTGCATGAAATACGACTTGCAACAACAGGTCGCCCAATTCTGAACGTAAGTCCTCCAGGTCGTTACGTTCGATTGCATCAACGACTTCATAGGCTTCTTCGATGACATAAGGGATAAGGCTGGCAAAATCCTGCTTGAGATCCCATCCGCAACCCTCATCGGGGTGGCGTAACTGCGCCATGATATCCAACAGTTGTTGGGTGTTTTTTAGCATAGCGAATTAAGTTCAGAAAGAAGAACCGAAATTATCGAAATAGCGTTGTTGGAAGTCTTCCATATTGAAAGCATGATTTTGGGTGCCGTTATGCTCGATTTTTATCGCTCCCATTAACGAGGCGATTCGTCCGGTCGCCTCCCATCCCAAGTCATTCAGCAACCCATACAATAGCCCCGCGCGATAAGCATCGCCGCAACCGGTAGGGTCGAGGATGGCTTTAGGGGCGGCGGCGGGAATATCTATGCAACGGCCGTTTGTGTAGATCTTCGACCCTTTGCCGCCCAAGGTAATGATTAAGGCGTTAACTTTTTCTGCTAACTTTTCCAGCGACAAGCCGGTCCGTTCCTGCATCAATTCGGATTCATAGTCGTTCAAGGTCAGCCAAGTCGCTTGTTCGATGAATTGCAATAATTCTTCGCCATTAAACATCGGCATGCCTTGGCCGGGGTCGAAGATGAAAGGGATCTCCAATTCTTTAAATTGTTCTGCGTGCAATTGCATCCCTTCTTTGCCGTCCGGCGAGACGATGCCTATTCGGATATTCCCGTCCGTAGGCACTGAGTTCAGGTGGGACGAATTCATGGCGCCGGGGTGGAACGCAGTAATCTGGTTGCCTTCTTCATCCGTGGTGATATAGGCCTGGCCGGTGTAACAGTTGTCCAGCACCTTGATGTATTCGCTGGATAGGCCGTTCTGCCCCAGCCATTGCGTGTAAGGTTCAAAATCATGGCCTACCGTTGCCATGATTAAGGGCTCCTCGCCTAACAATTTCAGGTTGTAAGCAATATTGCCGGCACAACCGCCGTACTCGCGGCGCATAACGGGAACCAGGAAGGAAACATTGAGGATATGGACTTTTTCCGGCAGGATGTGGTTTTTGAATTTGTCATGGAACACCATGATGGTGTCGTAAGCCATAGAACCGCAAATTAACGCGCTCATTGTATTTCCCTTAAAAGTAAGATGGATGTCCAAGTTATTGCCGCCCAAACCAACGACAACATGACGGCTGCGGAGCCGATGTCCTTGGCCCGTCCCGATAGCTCGTGATGCTCAAAGCCGACCCGGTCTACGACCGCTTCAACGGCTGAATTTAATAATTCCACCAGCAATACCAAGATCATGCTGCCCACCAGGAGCAGTTTTTCGATTGTCGTTTCGCCTAGCCAAAGGCCTAACGGCGTGGTCACCAAAAACAGCAGGACTTCTTGTCGGAATGCTTCTTCGTGATACCAAGTCGCCTTAAACCCGTAATAAGAAAAAACACAGGCATTCAGGATTCGCCTGATACCTTTAGCATTTTGATTAGCCATTGTTGAATATAGTTATTGTTGATAAGGGAAGGATGAAAATCGATTGCCAACTCACTGGTCAATCATTACCTGATATTCTATCGCATCCATTAGTTTGTCCAATACGGATAAATCGTCCGCTTTGATGCAAAAAAGCCAAGTGCCATAGGGGTCTTCATTGATAAGTTCAGGTTGATCGACGACAGCCTCATTGATCGCCACGACTTCCCCGGCAACCGGGCTGAATAGGTCCGATGCCGTCTTGACCGATTCAACGACAGCGCATTGTTCCTGTTCCGCCAGTTCCCGGCCAAGTTCCGGCAGCTCTATAAAAACCAGGTCGCCTAATTCCTGTTGGGCAAAATCAGTGATCCCAACACGAACGATATTGTCTTGTTCGATACGCGCCCACTCATGCGTTGCCGCGTATTTTAAATCATTCGGTAAATTTGTCATTTAAGCTCCCATCGGTTTCAGGGGTTACGCCCTTCGTTGACCTTTTAAGCGGATTGCAATTTAATTATCCGGGTTTGAAACTTGGCATTATACTTTAAAGCACTTCTGATTAACGACCTGTCTTTAACATGTTATTTTTCGCCGGGAACAAAAAATTTTTAAATCCTATTTTGATCCTTTGGGCCGGATGTTTTTTTGCAATAGCAAGTGCAGAAGACAGCGATGAAAAAGCAACCCGGTCAATTACCGGGCAGCCATCGGTGGTTATTGGCCTTAAAACCCAAGGCATAGCAGGGTTAAAGACAATGGTTGTTAGGCCGGTTGAGCACCAGCCAGAATTTGAGGCGATTGGAAAAATCACCAGCATACAACCCTTGCTGGCACTAAGGGAACGCTACTTGGTCGCCCAAGCCGAACTTAACGGAGCCAAGTCCAGGCTTAAACAGGCTAGGCAAAATCTCGAGCGACAGCAAGAGTTATTCCGCAATGGCATTGCCGCCAAACGAAGTTTACAGGAGCAGGAGGCGTTAGGCTCGGCAGACCAAGCGATAGTTGACGCCAGTTCTGCCCGCCTTATGACAATCAAGAATGAAGCACAGCTTTTGTGGGGTAGGGAACTTGCTGAGTGGGCTTTGTCCGATAAGGTTACCAAATTCAGGGAGATCCTGTCTGGGAAGCAGCAACTGGTGCAAATAACCTTGCCGACAAACAAGCAATTGGCAAACCAAATTGATACTATAGCCATAGAGCCTAATGGGCATCGAAACAAGGCGATTGCAGGGACTCTGATTTCCCGTTCTACCCAGATCGATAATACTATGCAAGGGGAAAGCTATTTTTTTCAAGCGAAGGCCGAGTCCTTTCCGATTGGGATGAAAGTCACGGCTTGGATACCTGAAACGACAATAGGGCAGTCCGGGGTTGTTGTCCCTGAGTCTGCATTAATTTGGTATATGGACCAGGCTTATGCTTACATAAAGCTTGGCGAAGACGGATTCGCGCGTAGGCCGGTCAAAAAATTCTCGGCTGCTGCCAAAGGATTTTTTATAGATGAGGACATAAAGCCTGGCGAGGAAGTCGTGATAACGGGAGCGCAAATGCTTCTCTCACAAGAATTACGGGGGCAGATACCCGATGAAGATTGAAATTTTTAAATTTGTAAGCTTATTGTTAAAATCAGGACTATGTTCACTATCACCAAAGAAGTTTATTTTTGTTACGGCCATCGCCTGATGAACCATTCGGGCAAGTGCCGAAACCTGCATGGGCACAGCGTCAAGGCAAGCGTATCGGTGGCGCGGGAAACATTGGACGATCAAGGCATGGTTTGTGATTTTGCCGACATCAAAGAGTCTGTTGAATCATACGTAGCCCAGCACCTTGACCATAACTTCCTGCTGCATAAGGACGATCCCCTGATCCCTGCATTAATAGAAAACGGTGAGCGTTTTTGGGCGCTGGACGAACACCCGACCGCAGAAGTCCTCAGTAAGATGATTTTTCAGCACCTGAAAGACACGGGGTTTAATGTTTCCCAAGTTGTCCTTTGGGAAACGGCAAGCGCTTACGCTTGCTATCGTGAAGTTTGAGCTTTATTCCATGAGCTTTTTAAACCCCATCAATAAATCTTTATGCTTAGAGCAAATCTGCGCATCGAATTACGAAAAGATTTTCCGGCTAATTCCTGACCTCTGCACATTTAAGGAAAATGCCATCGGACATGCACCTAATAATACGACCTTACACCTGCAAATTATCGAACAAACCACCTATACATTAACAATCGAATTAAGCCATTGTTTTAGCAAAAAACCCGATGAACTGTTGGAGCCGGCAGTAAGGATCAGGATTTACCTGGATGCACAATTGGCTGAAGTGTTGAGCGATCATGCCAGGCCGAGCGTTATCAATGTTTTTAAGGATTTCAGCCTGTGCCGGGAAATCATGAACTACAAATGGCGGCTCAATTTTTTTCTGCAAAAATGGTTAGACCATTGCCTGACTAAAGATTATCAGTTCAGTTCATAACCGTATTAAAACGAGCATTATGATTGTCATTGGGTTCGTGCTCACAATCAATTTTGGATTGTTAGGTTCAAAGGTTCAATTTCACAAGGCTATGCCATTAGCTGGCAGTTCGCAAGTATCGTCACTTAAAGTCGTATATAATCGGCGTTTAAATTGATACTCCTAAATCTTTAAGCTATGTATAGGTATGATGGTTTGGTAATTTACCAAAACCATGACGACGAGGGTATACTTGAAGTCGTTGAAGAAAATGGCATCAGGTCATTGCATTTTGGGACAAGCTCCCGGCAAACCAGCATGTCGCTCCATGAACCTGACAGTCTCCAACTGCCTTACACGCGAGCGATGACGAGTTGGCTGTTATTCAAAGAGGCCGTAGATGATGTGTTACTCGTCGGATTGGGCGGGGGCTCATTGGCAAGGCATTTGTTATACCATTTTCCGGAATGCCGTCTACGGGCAGTCGAATGCCGGGCTAGCGTCGTTAAGATTGCCCGCAGCCACTTTGGTTTACCTTTGGACTCCCGGTTGAAAGTGATTGTTGAAGACGGGGGGGCTTACATTCGACAACATGCGCAAGCATGGGAGGATAAGTATGGCTTAATGCTGGTTGATGCCTTTGACAGTGAAGGAATGGCAAATTCCATCGCTTCCATCGCTTTTTTCGACGCCTGTAAAACTCTGTTGAAACCGGACGGCATATTGGTCATCAACCTGTGGGGAACAGAAACTAAAGTGTTCGGTTCTTGTTTTAATTGGTTGGAAAAAGCCTTTAATCAGCAAGTATTGTTACTGCCTGTCCGAAATCGTGGCAATATGATAGCCTTGGCGTTCAACCACGACAATCCCCGGTTCGATTTGAAGGGGCTGAAGGCTCATGCAATGGAACTTGAGCAACGATATCAAATCGAATTCCCAAAATTCTTGAAAGATATAATCAAGCGCAATCCTTACGCCGCCCACACTGTTATTTGCAAATGATGTCCCCTGCAACGCATACGCCACCTAATCTTTTTAGTTACCGAAAACACTGGGCGCAACGGTTTGGTGTAGCGCGTGTATTGCCGATGACTCGCGAAGAAATGGACGAACTGGGATGGGATTCCTGCGATGTAATTCTTGTAACCGGCGATGCTTACATCGACCATCCCAGCTTCGGCATGGCACTGATTGGCCGGTTGTTGGAAGCGCAAGGCTTCAGGGTGGGAATTATTTCCCAGCCCGATTGGACTAGCGCGAAGGAATTTACCAAATTGGGGCGACCTAACTTGTTTTTTGGGGTGACGGGCGGAAACATGGACTCCATGGTAAACCGTTATACCTCCGACAAAAAAATTCGCTCGAACGATGCTTATACCCCGGACGGTGCGGCAGGAAAACGGCCAGACCGGGCAGTCAATGTTTACTCACACCGTTGCCGCGAAGCTTATAAGGACGTTCCGATTATCATCGGCGGTATTGAGGCCAGCCTAAGGCGCATCGCGCACTACGATTACTGGTCTGATAAAGTCCGTAAATCCGTCCTGCTGGATTCAAAAGCCGATTTATTGGTTTACGGCAATGCTGAACGGCAGGTCGTAGAAGTCGCCCATCGCTTGGCCAACGGCGAGACCATTGCCGAACTTACCGGTATCCGTGGGACTGTCCATTTCGTCAAGCAGGTTCCGGAAGGCTGGGCAGTTAAAGATTCCACCTCACTCGATAAGCCGGGTACGCTGTCGCCTATCCCTGACCCTTATCAAATAGAACCCGAATGCGACCGCCAAGGAGGGCGGGAGTGCAGCGACGGGTCGGGAACCCGTGCTGCCGACAAAAAACCGGAAAAGTTGCAAGCCAATGAAAATATCGTTCAATTTGACAGGCAGCTAATAAGGGATCAGCGGTCAAAAACGGTGATTCGCTTACCTGCTTATGAAAGCCTTGTCGACGACCCCATCCTGTATGCCCATGCTTCCCGCGTGATGCATGGTGAAACCAATCCTGGCAATGCCAGGCCATTGCTGCAACAACACGGTAATAGGCATATTTGGGTAAACCCGCCACCCATCCCTTTGACAACCAAAGAAATGGATGGCGTTTACGATTTGCCTTATTCGCGTGTTCCGCACAAAGAATACGGCAAGGCAAACATCCCCGCCTTTGAAATGATACAGCATTCTGTCAACATCATGCGCGGCTGTTTTGGCGGATGCACCTTTTGCTCGATTACCGAGCATGAAGGCCGCATTATCCAAAGCCGTTCGGAAGATTCTATTATCAAGGAAATTGAAGCCATCCGTGACACCTCGCCGAACTTTACCGGCCATATTTCTGATTTAGGCGGCCCCACGGCGAATATGTACCGGCTAGCATGCAAAGACCCAAAAATCGAATCCGCCTGTCGTTTGCCATCCTGTGTTTTTCCAGGCATTTGCCCCAACCTCAATACCGACCATAGTTCGCTCATCAAACTGTATAGGCGGGCAAGGGCTTTGCCCGGAATCAAAAAAATCTTTATCGCCTCAGGGTTACGTTACGATTTGGCTGTCACCTCGCCCGAATATGTCAAAGAATTAGTTACCCATCATGTAGGCGGTTACCTCAAAATAGCCCCAGAACACACCGAACAAGGCCCGCTGTCAAAAATGATGAAGCCGGGCATGGGCAGCTATGACAAATTTAAGGAGATGTTTGACAGATATTCGAAAGAAGCCGGTAAAGAACAATACCTGATTCCTTATTTTATCGCCGCCCACCCTGGCACGACCGATAACGACATGCTGAACTTGGCGTTATGGCTGAAGCGCAACGGTTTCAGGGCAGACCAAGTCCAGGCCTTCCTGCCTTCGCCTATGGCGATAGCCACCGCGATGTACCATTCCGGTAAAGATACCTTACGGAAAGTCAGCTCCAAGGCGGCAAATATCGCCATTCCAAAATCCGTAAAGCAACGCCGTTTGCACAAAGCCTTTTTACGTTACCACGACCCGAACAATTGGCCGCTATTGCGGGAAGCCCTGAAAGACATGGGACGCAACGACCTGATTGGCAACGGTAAACACCACTTGGTACCGACTTTCCAGCCAAAAGGATTTATGGGATCTTCCGAGAAAACTCAGCTTTTTAAGACCAAATACACAGGTGTTGACAATAAAAACCGAGCTTCAAGAAATGTCCGGTCAAGCCATTTAGGCAAAAGAAAGCGTAGTTTACCAACCTAAATGTTGGGCAAAGAAAAAATGTTATGTATAATAAACGGCTAAGCTGGCGTAGCTCAGTTGGTAGAGCAGCTGATTTGTAATCAGCCGGTCGCGGGTTCGAGTCCCATCGCCAGCTCCATATTTTCAATAACTTAGCTGATATTTAAGTTATTTATCTTCGCTGACCGTGCCAATATCGTGCCAATTACAATCCAGGTTGGCACGAATTGTCGGCATACTGGGCCAAGTGGCTTTGCCCAAGGTGCGCATAGCGGCGCACCATCTCCACCGATTCCCAGCCACCCAGTTCCTGGAGTACATGCAAGGAATGTCCTTTTTGCACATGCCAAGATGCCCAAGTATGGCGCAGGTCATGCCAACGGAAATCGACAATCCCAACCCGCTTTAAAGCGTTCCGCCATGCCTTGGTGTTTACTTCACGTACAGGTTTGCCGAGATATGTGAACACCTTGGTCGGGTGTTTGCCTTGTTGCCGTCGCAACACTTGCATGGCTTTCTCACTTAACGGTACGGAGATGGGCTTCCTGGCCTTCGCCTGGTCAGGGTGGATCCAGGCAATGCAACGTTCCATGTCAACCTGTGACCACTCAAGCCCGGTGACATTGGCTTGCCTTAGGCCTGTGGCCAAGGCAAACCGAACCATCTCTGCCAAATGTTCGGGCAATTCCTTGATCAAGGCCCCGGCTTCCTCGTGGGTCAGCCAGCGCACCCGCCGTTTGGGTTCCGGCAACAGCTTGACCTTCGGTATCTTGTCCAGCCATTCCCAATCGAAAGCCGCCCGCCGGAGGATCGCCCTGATGACCGCCAACATCCGGTTGACTGTGGCGTTGGTAACGCCCTCCCGCATTCGAATGGCAATCAAGCTGTCAATCTTGTCGCGGGTAATGTCCGGCAACATCAAACCGCCCAAATAGGGATCTAGCCAACGCAAATTTGCTATGTCATCCTTCTGGCTTGCTTTTTGGCTAGTCTCCTCTAACCAGCGCAATACCGCTTCTTGCCAACTCCGTCCGGGCTTGTGGCCCAATTTCTGGATACTCCAGGTCTTCGCCTTCAAGCGGTCGGCGAACTCCTGGGCTTGCTTGCGGTTTTCAGTCCCAGTCGAGACGCGTACGCGCTCGCCGTTTGGGGTGGTGAAGCGTACCCAGAATATTTTTGAGTTTTTCTTTTAAAGAGCATAATGCCTGACCTCCTTGCCCTGCATCCCTGCGACAATTGTATTGGCTTCTGAGCCAGTTAAGCAAATCATCTTCGATGAACACCCACCGCTTGCCGGGTTTGGCCGCTGGAATATCGCCAACCCGCGCCAGCTGAAGCACCGTTTGCGGGTGCAGCTTCAACAGATCGGCGGCCTGTCCCAGGTCAAGCGTCATCGTGGCGGTTGTCTCGTAACAAAGATCTGGTGTGCCGCCAAACGATAAGCCGTCAAGGTTGGGGCATGGGCGACAAGCCAAGGCAGAAATCCTTTATGCCTGAATTGGTTGTGCAGACAATCCATGGTATCAGCCATCTCCTTGCTCGCATGCTGGCAGGGTTCCGGTAAAGCAACGAAAACGCGCCTTCTCGGCTTGTAAAATAACCTGCCATAAGGATGCCCATTACAGCAACGCCCATTAAGCTTTGCCGTTATCCCGTCCCAAATAATAGGTGGTGACGCTTTCCCGGGAATGACCTAATTCCTCCGCCAGCTGCAGGCAGGCGGCGCGGTCGGTTTCCCGGTCAGACACTTTGCCACCGCGCACCGGGGAATCCTGACCGCTCAAGTCCTTATACCGGCTGTTCGCGTAGGCGTGGCGGAGGCCGTGCGCGGCCAAGCCAAATTCCTTGCCAACCTTGCATGTCTTTAATACATAGTAGTAATGGTTCTTCCATTGCTTCAGGCTCTTGCCCGGGTCACTGGTGCTGGCGGTCTTGCTGGCCGCCATGGCCTTGGCTGCTTCCAGCAATTCGCGTTGCCCCGGCGTGTTGATGGGCACTGCCCTCGGTCTGCCGCCCTTGGTGCCGACCGAGACATCGAGGTAACCGCCCTTATCCGCGAGGTGCGGCCTAAGCATCATGGCCTCCTTGCTCCGCAACCCAAACTCCAACTCCAGTTTCAATTGCAGGCCGACCCGGCTATCCTTGGCGCAGATTTCTTCAAGCTTAGTTTCTACGTCGATCCCCTGCGCCTGCCCAGATTTGTCCTGGGTACAAATGGTCGTTCTCCGGCAGAATTCAAGGGCTGACGTAGTTTTCCGTCCGCTCCACCATCCCGGCTTTGTCCGCCCAGCGGGAGAGCGACCTCAAGGCCGTGAACCGGCTCTGGATGGTCGATGCAGACATTTTGCCTTCCTGTGCCAGGCGGTTATAGTATTCACCTAGGGCCTTAATATGCTTCCCTTTAAGGCTTTCGGGGCCGTCTAGCCTGTAGCCCAATGCCTTGAGCTCCCTGATGCACAAATGCTGGGTGGCGGCAACCTTGTTGCGGGTGGCGTGACTGGACACTTTGCCGTCCACCCGGCAACGTATGTTGCGGTCAATGATCGTTTGCAGCTTTTGGTGTACCCCTGACGGTTGTTTACTGTTTTTCATAACATGCCTCCTAAACTATTCTTTCAAGTCCGGGGATGCCTGCAAGGGCCTGGTAGCTTTGGGCTTTCCCGATCTACTTGGTTTTGTATAGGCTCATCCCCGAAACGTTCGTTCATGACGGTCTCTTGGCATACTTAAGCGTTTACTGGCTACGCGCGCCTCTGTTTCCAGCGGTGGCGCGCACCCGGATGCCATTACAACCACATCCGGGCAAGAGACGAAGCCCCTGGCCGATCCCTTGCGGAATCCTGTCTTTTCACCGCGCCCACCGCCCCGGCCTGCCAACAGCCGGGAAGCACGGCTGGCGCACCGCCAGTGATGAGGGTCTGGCAAGGCCCCCCAAGACCGTGGCCGGGCATCCGCCCGGGTTGCGCCAACTCCTATGTCCTATGCCGTAATGACCGGTCTTTGGTCGGGTTCAACTTTTCGCCCTTCCGTCCGTTTCTGTTGAATTTTCCCTGAAAGCTGCGCCAACTCTGGGCTGGCGCAGGCCACCGTCGCACTCTCTTTTGACTTTGCAGTGCAAAAGAGAGCGCGTGCCTGGGCCAGAAAGGAAACCCAACACCCGTACTTGCCGCAGTGCGCCGGACAATCAGGATTGTCTTGGCGCAAGGTGGCATGACGGGTTATATCCGGTCAGTATCGGTTTTTTTATCCGCAAAACGCAGGGTACAATGCACCTTCACGTTTGCGCAGGATGAACCGGCCTGAGGAGGTTTTATGGCGGACAAGGCAGGGTGGCCGCCAAACAGCAAGCCAGCTACCGAATGTCCGACACGGCATCCTTCCGGCACCGGTCAGTTAAAACTGACCCCCAAGGCGTTATACGCCTTGGGGGTCAGAAAGGCCCTCCTCGGGTTTGATCCCGACTTGGCCAGGTGAGTTAAGAAAGCCCGCTACGTCATGCCGGAGGCATGGCCGTTTGCAGGGAAGCGCATGGTTGCGTCAGCGCAGGCCCGCTACAATTCAAAGGGTTGCCCAGATTACGAGCGGGCGGCTCGATCACTTAAACGCAGTGGCGGCGGTAAAACCATGTGATGCATAAGCCAAGTGGCCAAAGACAAGGCATCCAGCTTGGACAAAACCTACCATAAGCCAATCAAGAAGTCAATGCAATGCTATCAATAAAATATGAAACATATCGGCACCCAGGAATTTCGGCTGGCCGAACCACGCCGCAGCCTCGGCCTATCCGCCACAAACTACAGGATCAAGGGGTATTCGGCTAAGTCGCCGCTTGCCTTCAGTTGATATGGGGTATATTGGCTCAATATACACTTATCCGAGGGTATGGTCACTTGTCCATACCCCATGCCTGCCAAATATTATTGGTTTTGGGAGGCTTGTTAGGGAATCAGTGGGGTTTTGTCATTGTTTCAGGATGATGGTGATAGCCTGGACAATGGTGTAAAGGCCTACCCCCCTGCCTTAAGGGTTTAAACGGGCTATTATTTGGCTGGCTAGTCTGAGTATTTCCGTCTGCATAGGGTAAAAATTTGACCTGAATTGGAAATAAGAAGCATAGCAGACCGTCAAGGTCAAGAGGTGCTAATAATTTGAAATGCTGGTGTCGACCCAGACCGGAGTGCGCCAGGACAAGCTGGCAAAGGATAGGAGGTGAAAGTCTTCTACGA
>CAYSYU010000011.1:0-117434 GCA_964435245.1 uncultured Methylomagnum sp. | reverse complement strand
TGGTCGGGGTAGAGGGATTCGAACCCCCGACATCCTGCTCCCAAAGCAGGCGCGCTACCAGACTGCGCTATACCCCGACTATCCCTTTACATGGCTTGTTGCGATTGCCAACCGCCCCTCAAAGAGCTGCGTATCATAACGGTGGGTGCGATAACCGTCAATTGTTTTTTGTAACGGCCAAGAAATACCTGGGGCATTTCAAGTTTAAAAGTTAGGAAACCTTAAGGCGCTCCAATCTATGGGTCGGACATAGAGTTGACTACATTTATAGGAATATGAACTTATAGCCTTACCTTAACGGTTTGATAGACGCTATCGACAACCGAATCGATACCTTCAAGCGCCTGTTGAAGCCCTGTCAACAAGGCTTCAACATAAACCTCGTCCTTAAGGCTACCCGCATTGATGTAGACATTCAGCGCCGAACTTTTCAGCCCGCCGTAAGCCGCCATTACCGCTGCCCCAGCATCGCTGACGGCGCTTGGGTTTCCTTTTTCCGCGGCAATCTTGCTTAATTGAATGACTTCTATGCAAGCGTGGACACATTGCATCGGAATTTCAGTTGCATCTTTTAACACTTCCTGGATGGCTGTGCTTCGGGCCGCTTTTTCATCTTCGGTCTCTTTCGGCAAGGCGTACTTGGACATAAGCCGATTGAACACGTCTACGTCAGCCTGGATAAGGCCAGTCAATTGGCTGCGCAAAGCTTCGGCTTGTTCCAATACCCTTTGCATTTCGGCTTCGACTTCCGCAAACTTAGGTTTGCCGATGGTCAGGTTGCAGACCATGCTGACCAAGGCTGCGCCTTGTGCGCCCATGAGTGCTGCGGCACTGCCGCCGCCGGGGGTAGCTGATTTGCTGGCGAGTTCGTCTAGGAAGGTTTGGATGGTTTGGTTTTTAATTTCGGTCATTTGGAATTGCACTTAATTGATTTCGATTTAATTCAGCAATCGCAATAGAATTACAGGGTCAGATTATATTGGCAGAAAGCCGTTCGTGGTGAGCTTGTCGAACCATGAACGGCTTTGCTACTTTGCATAACCGTCCGCCCTTCGACAAGCCTAGGACGAGCGTATATTCATTCTAAAACATACCGGTTATTCCCGTCGCCAAGTGGTCGTGCCATCCGGCTTATCTTCCAAGATAACCCCTTGTTGTTTTAACTCGTTGCGGATTTGGTCTGCTAGAATCCAGTTTTTACCTTTTTTTGCATCTAAACGTGCCTGGATTTGTTGTTCAATTGTATCTCCAGTCACAGTTGAATAAACAGTCAAGCTCAGGGGAATACTTAATACATAAGTTTCGCCTTTTAAAAAATCATCAGGGCTTCCCTGCATAATCCCAAGTAAATTACCTAAAGACATAAGGCTACGGGCTAGATTACTTATCATAACCACCCTATCTACATCCTTTTTTTCCTTGGCTTTATTAAGCTCCTTAGCCATATCAAACAAGACTGAGAGGGCAACAGGTGTATTAAAATCATCATCCATCGCCTGTTCAAAGCGGGCTTTATAATTTTCATCCACTAACCCATCAATGACCTCCACATCTCGAAGGGCAGTATATAATCGGGTCAACCCGGCTTTTGCATCATTCAGTTGCTCATCCGAATAATTAAGCGGACTACGATAATGGCTTTGCAATATAAAAAACCGGATAACTTCGGGCTTGTATTGTTTAAGAACTTCTCGTACGGTAAAAAAATTACCCAAGGACTTGGACATTTTTTCGTTGTCCACACGCACGAAGCCATTGTGCATCCAATAATTAACGAAAGTTTCCCCGGTCGCGCCTTCGGACTGGGCGATTTCGTTTTCATGGTGGGGAAACTGCAAATCCATACCGCCGCCGTGGATATCGAAATGGTTGCCGAGGCAGCAAGTGGACATGGCGGAGCATTCGATATGCCAGCCGGGACGGCCATTGCCCCAGGGAGATTCCCACGACGGCTCGCCGGGTTTTGCCATTTTCCAGAGCACGAAATCCAATGGGTCTTGTTTGGCAAGATCGACATCGACACGTTCACCGGCTTGTAAGTCCGCCAAGTTTTTTCCAGACAACTTCCCGTAAGGCTGGAACTTGCCGACTGCGTAGAATACATCCCCGTTAGCGCCAACATAGGCCAAGCCTTTGGCAACTAAGGTTTCGATCATGGCAATAATTGCCGGGATTGACTGCGTTGCCTTGGGTTCCAAGTCGGGCGGCAAAACCGACAACGCCCTTTCATCTTCGTGCATGGCATCGATGAAACGCTGTGTCAAGGCGGTAAAATCTTCGCCGTTCTCGTTGGCGCGGTTGATAATCTTGTCGTCGATGTCGGTGATGTTGCGCACATAAGTCAATTCGTAACCTTTATGGCGGAAATACCGCGCCACGGTATCGAATACGACCATGACGCGGGCATGGCCGATGTGGCAATAATCGTAGACGGTCATGCCACAAACGTACATGCCGATTTTGCCCGGTATCCTGGGCCGGAATTCTTCTTTTTTGCGGGTTAAGGTATTATAAATTTTCAAGGCACATTCTCGATAACGGCCATTATTTCTAATGATTGTTTGGAAATTCAATTTCGGTAAAACGGCTAACCCTACCAAGATTAGCGCTTCTCTTTCAAGCTAAAAACACCTAAAATTTTATCCTTTATCTCAGCACAGGTTGTGTTTATGCGTACCCTAATACTGTCTGCCCTGTTGTGCTTTAGCACAACCTATTCATTTGCAAAGGAAATCAAAATGCCTGAAACCTCAAAAATTAAATTAACAACTTCGCTTGGATCGATAATTGTACAGCTGAACACCGAAAAAGCGCCCGTTTCTTCCGCTAATTTTTTGGCTTATGTGAACGAAGGTTTTTATAACGGCACCATTTTTCATCGGGTCATTAAGGGCTTTATGGCGCAAGGCGGCGGCTTTGATGCCAGTTTTAACCAAAAGGAAACCCATGCGCCAATCAAAAACGAAGCCGACAATGGCCTCCAAAATAAACGCGGTACGTTAGCGATGGCCAGGACTAACGACCCCAATTCGGCAACCGCCCAATTTTTCATAAATTACAAAGATAATTCGTTCCTCGACCATACCAGCCCAACCCCAAGTGGATGGGGTTATGCGGTATTCGGCGAAGTGGTGGAAGGCATGGATATCGTTGATAAGATGGCTGACCAACCGACAGGGAATAAGGGAGGTCATCAAGATGTGCCGAAAACAGACATCGTGATTGAGAAAGCGGAAGTTGTGAAATAAATAAGGCTCAAGGCCAAATTTTTTAATTTTTTCGCCTTGAGCTTTGCGCCTGCTTTTGTCATGAAAACTGAAATCCTGTTTATCTCAGACCTGCATATCGCCTGGGATAAGCCGGAGATCACCCAACGATTCCTGCATTTTCTAGACGACAGGGCTACAAGAGCCAGCGCCTTGTATATCTTGGGCGACTTATTCGATGCCTGGGTGGGCGACGATGATTTCAGCCCTCCCAACCCAAAAATCCGTGAATCGTTAAAAAGGCTTACGGAATCCGGCACGAAAATATACTTACAACAAGGCAATCGCGATTTCTTGTTGGGCAAACGGTTTTGTGAGGCAACTGGCGTAACACTGTTAGCCGACCCTGTTGTAATCGACCTTTTTGGTGTGCGGACGCTCCTGATGCACGGCGATTTATTATGCACCGACGACCTTCCCTATCAGGAGTTTCGGAACAAATCGCGTTCCCTTGAATGGCAACAGAATGTGCTTTCCAAACCGTTGTTACTCCGGCTAATGGCGGCACGGTGGTATCGGCTAAGGAGTTATTTCCACAAACGCCAAAAATCCCAGGAAATTATGGATGTCAATCAAGACACGGTAGCCAAGACCATGGCCGAACATAACTGTACACGTTTGATCCATGGGCACACCCATCGACCCAACATCCATAATTTTGAAGTTGACGGTAAACCAGCCCAACGTTACGTCTTGGCATCATGGGACAAACATAAGGGTGAAGCCCTAGTTTGGGAAGAAAACGGTTTCCGGATTGAAAAGGCATAGTTGGTTTATCCTTAACAATTAGCGCCATGAAGTCCCGGCAATATGGATATGCAATGTCTCCACGACATTAAAAGTTGACTTTTTGGGCAAAATAATTAAATCTAGTACGTGGCGTGAAAGTTCCTGTACCCGAGGAGATGAAATGATCACCCCAAAAACTAATATTAGTCTTAAAAAATAATCAGTATTTTGTCTAACTAACAAGATATCAGGAGAAATATAACTATGAAGAAGCCTCTTAAAAACTGGCTACTTGCATCGAGTGTGGCAGTGTTGGTAGCCGCACCAGCAATATCGACAGCAAATAGTGGAGTTGAACAGCTAACAAAAAATCCAGCCAACTGGGCAATTTGGGGCGGTAACTATGCCGGTACTCGCTACAGCGAACTTTCGGACATCAACGTTGACAATGTCAAAAATTTACAACCTGCATGGTCATTCTCTACTGGCGTTTTGCGCGGCCATGAAGGCGGCCCGCTGGTTATTGACGACATGCTTTATATCCACACGCCTTTCCCTAATACCGTTTACGCGATAGATCAAAAAACCCAAGCGGTCGTCTGGGAATACACTCCAACCCAAGATGCCGACGTCACGATTCCTGTGATGTGCTGCGATACTGTAAACCGTGGTTTAGGTTATGGCGACGGTAAAATCTTTTTACAACAATCCGACACTGTCCTGACCGCGCTGGACGCCAAAACCGGCAAGCGCGTTTGGAGTGTGCAAAACGGCGACCCTAAACTGGGCATGACCAACACATCATCCCCATTTGTGGTTAAAGACATGGTTCTGACCGGTATTTCCGGCGGTGAATTTGGTGTCCGTGGTTTTATGGCTGCCTACGATATCCGCACAGGCAAACTACGCTGGAAAGGTTACAGCATGGGACCTGATTCCGATACCTTGATCGACCCAAGCAAAACTACAACCTGGGAAAACGGTAAAGTTACCCCTGTCGGCCCAGATTCCAGTATCAAGACCTGGAAAGGCGACCAATGGAAAATTGGTGGCGGCACAACCTGGGGCTGGTACAGCTACGATCCACAACTGAACCTTATCTATTACGGATCAGGCAACCCATCGACTTGGAACCCAGTACAACGTCCTGGCGACAATAAATGGTCCATGTCGTTGTGGGCGCGCGATGCGGACACCGGTGCTGTAAAGTGGGTTTACCAAATGACACCTCACGACGAGTGGGATTTTGACGGCATCAACGAAGTACCATTGGTTGACCAAGAAGTGAATGGAAAAATGCATAAAACCATCGTGCATTTTGACCGTAACGGTTTTGGTTACACCCTGGACCGTGAAACCGGCGAACTGTTAGTTGCTGAAAAATTCGACAAGTCTGTCAACTGGGCAACTCACGTTGACATGAAAACTGGCCGTCCGCAAGTGGTCTCCAAATACAGCACAGAGCAAAACGGCGAAGACACCAATACAGTTGGCGCTTGCCCTGCCGCGTTAGGCAGCAAGAACCAGCAACCGGTTTCTTACTCGCCACAAACAGGTTTGTTCTACATTTCAGGCAACCACTTGTGCATGAACTATGAGCCGTTTGCAGTTGATTACAAAGCAGGGCAACCTTATGTAGGCGCGACGTTGACCATGATGCCAGCCGGTGCTGACGTTATGACAGGCCAGCCTGACGGCAGCACTAACCTGGGTCAGTTTACCGCCTGGGATGCCAAGACCGGCAAAATTGTTTGGTCAAACAAGGAGCAATTTTCAGTTTGGTCAGGATCTGTTGCAACAGCTGGTGGCGTAGTATTCTACGGTACGCTTGAAGGCTATTTGAAAGCGGTTGATGCCAAATCAGGCAAAGAACTGTACAAGTTCAAAACCCCATCAGGCATCATCGGTAACGTCAATACCTGGAAATATAATGGCAAACAATATGTTGGCGTACTGTCAGGCATTGGTGGCTGGGCAGGTATTGGTATCGCCGCTGGTATTGACGACGGCACAGACAAATCTAACACTGAAGGTTTGGGTGCGGTAGGTGCTTACAGGAGCTTAAGCTCTTACACTAAACTCGGCGGCACATTCACTGTGTTTGCACTGCCGAATTAAATTAATCTTTCCTGATTAATTGTTAACATAGAAACCCTGGTCGATTTCGGCCAGGGTTTTTTTGTGCCCAACGATTAAAGGCCTTTATAAAATCATCGAAAGGCTTTACCAAACCTAGTAATTTTGAGAACATAGAACCGGAAAAAGCGAGTTTCGTTAGTGGTCACAAATTAATCTAAAGACCGGCCATTAGCATATATCGCTTATCGACTACTTGATGGTTGTTGTGAGCCCTACAACAATAACTACGGACAAAATAATTAACACACGAGAATTTACCATGACGAATTTCCCAATCGACCTTGGCAGCTATCAGCGGATAAGCCTTAACCCTGGTAGCGCCACACTCACTCCAGAACAAAAAGCAAGCCTAAAGCACAATATCCAGCTTTGTCGTGATGCTATCGTTTTTTTTACAGCCACAGGTGCTGCCAGGGGCGTAGGCGGACACACAGGCGGCCCGTTTGACACTGTCCCGGAAGTCATGATTATGGATGCCTTGTTCAGGGGGGCCAGCGACAAATTTGTGCCTATATTTTTCGATGAGGCGGGACATCGCGTGGCCACCCAATACCTGATGTCGACATTGAATGGCGACCTCCCGGCTGAAAAGTTGATGCTATACCGCGAAGCGCATTCACATTTACCTGGACACCCGGAATTAGGCTTTACTCCCGGGGTAAAATTCAGTTCAGGACGGCTCGGGCATATGTGGCCTTACGTGAATGGTGTCGCGATGGCGAACCCAAGCCGGGTCGTATTCTGCTTAGGTTCCGATGGCTCCCAACAAGAAGGCAACGATGCAGAAGCTGCACGTTTGGCGGTCGCCCAAAAACTGAATGTCAAACTGATTATCGATGACAACAATGTCACGATTGCAGGGCATCCTTCCCATTACCTTCCTGGCTGTTCGACAGCCAAGACCCTGGCAGGACAAGGCGTTACTGTCCTTGAAGGCGACGGTGAAGATATTGATAGCTTGTATAAAAACATCATTACCGCTATCAATACCGAAGGCCCGGTTGCGGTAATAAACCACCGCCCTATGTGCCCTGGCATCGCTGGCCTGGAAGGCTCCAACCACGGCCATGACGTAATTTCGGTCAAATTGGCGGTTGAATACCTGGAAGCCCGTGGCCATCAAGCCGCTGCTGATATCATTAAATCCCAAAAAGGCGCTAAGCAGGACTATACGTTCAAAGGTTCAAGCGAAACCTGGGATGCAAACCGGAATGTATTCGGCGACGCCGTTGTCGGAATTTTGGGAAAAATGAGTGAAAAAGACCGTATTGAGAAAGTCCGCGTCATTGACAGCGACTTGGAAGGTTCCTGTGGCTTGAAAAAAATCCACGATGCTTATCCTGAAGTGTTTATCGCTTCCGGCATCATGGAAAGAGGAAACTTGTCGGCAGCGGCCGGTTTCGGGATGGAAAAAGGCAAACAAGGCGTATTCGGGACTTTCAGCGCGTTCCTGGAAATGTGTATCTCTGAAATTACCATGGCGCGTTTGAATAATTCCAACCTACTCTGCCATTTTTCCCATTCCGGTATCGATGACATGGCCGACAATACCTGCCATTTCGGCTTGAACAATATGTTCGCTGACAATGGCTTGAGCGATGGCTATGCCACCAACCTGTACTTCCCTGCCGATCCGGATCAAATGAAAGCCTGCCTGGAAACGATTTTCTTTAATGAAGGCTTACGCTTTGTATTCTCCACCCGTTCTAAAGTCCCAAGCATTCTTAATAGCAACGGCGAAAAAATGTTCGGCGGTAACTATAAGTTTGTGTCCGGAAAAGACGAAGTCATCCGTGAAGGCACACAAGGCTATATCGTCAGCTTCGGCGAAGCCCTTTACCGTTCCTTGGATGCTGTAGAACGTTTGAAAGAACAAGGTATCGATGTAGGCTTGATCAACAAACCTACCCTGAATGTCATTGACGAAGACATGCTGGCCAAGGTCGGAAAATCGCCTATGGTCTTGGTTGTCGAGTCGTTCAACCGCAAAACCGGCTTAGGAAGCCGTTATGGCTCCTGGTTATTGGAACGTGGCTTGGCGCCTAAGTTTGCCCACTTAGGCACCCATAAGGAAGGCTGCGGCGGACTTTGGGAGCAATTCCCACACCAAGGCATTGACCCCGTTGGAATCATCGCCAAAGTCAAAGAATTGGTCAAGTAAGTAAAATCCATCCTAGGTAACGCTGGGGCACTATTTGCAGTGCCCCAGCCACCCTAATCGTATTCACGCAGATTACGCTCTATTTCAAGGCAGGATCAATTCTGGCTCAAACAAAGGTTCCGGTTTCCCGGTAAAATAACCTTGGGCAAAGTCAACCCCGAACTCCTCCAATTTCTTTAACTGCTGGCCGTTTTCGACATACTCGGCAATGGTCTTCCGGCCATAGAGCTTAGCCGCAGAGGTCACAAAATTGACCACCAATTCGGAATACGGATCGACTAAGATATCCTTAATGAAGGAACCATCGATTTTCAAGAAATCGACATTGAATTTGCCCAAATTCACAAGATTGCTCGACCCGACGCCAATGTCATCCAATGATAATTTGCAACCCAATTGATTTTTTAATACATTCATAAAATCGATTGCTTGTTGATAGTCCCGGTCAACAACGTTTTCAGTGATTTCAAAACAGACTTGTTCAGGGTTAACGCCGTATTGCTTAAACTCGTTTGCCAACATACTGATAAATGGCCTATAGCGAATTGTGCTTCCCGATATATTGAGTGAATAAACTGCATCAGTCGCTTGTTGGGCAAAAAAACGGCAGAATTGTTGTACCACATAAAAATCAATTTCCCGGCTGACATGGAACAATTCGGCAGTTTGTAAAAACCGGCTTTTTGAATCGATGTCCCCTTCCGCATTTTTATAACGCAGCAATACTTCATATTTTTGGCTGGTTGCGACATGCTTCCCAATGGGTACGATAGGCTGGGCAAAAAGGACGAAAGACTGATTCTCCAACCCGTCCCTGATAACCGGCAATAAACTTAGCGATTCGTAATAATCATGCAGGATTGGATCGTCATGCTCTATGAGCTTCACCGTACTATTGCCTGTTCGCTTTGCCTGGAACAAGGCTTCATCGACCGCGGCCAATATTCTCTCCGGCGTCCTGTATTCAGGCGATAATGGCGTTACCCCGATAATTAGTTTTGGATAATAACTAAACCCCTTTATTGATATCGATTGTCGGTCCAACAACTGGGCCAAATCCTCGGCAATTTCAAGGCTTTCCTGGACAGGAAGCCTTAGGATCAAAGCAAACCGATTCCAGCCTAACTTACCCATACGGGCATTCGGCAAACCTTTTATCTTGTTATAAATAATCCGTTGAATCGCTTTAATGAGTTTTTCTTCGGCAGCCACTCCCTGCAATAAACTAGCCACTTTGGGCGCTTGATTTATTTCTGTGTATATTAATGTATAGTTCGGATCATTATTTGCTGAAATATGACCGATTGCTTGAATAAATGCAGGCCTAGTTAACAAATTCATACCAAACTGTATTGACTCATGATTATTATTCTTTTTTTTAAACTTGAAACTAAAAATTCGATTTATAGACTAATTTACCTAAAGGTTTTCGGTAATACCATAAACGCACAACCAGTATATTTCATTAAACGCCGATTAATACCGGGGTTTCAACAGGAAATTTAAAATTCCAGGGGCACCCTAATATGAAACTAACGAAAGCTCAATTGATAACATTATTTATCATATTGAATATCGTATTTTTTTCCTTTGATTTGCACAACTTGTTAACTTTGGATAACCTTCGGGAACAACAAGCCGCCTTCCATTCTTATCAGGCTGGACATCCTTTATTTACTGTCATAGCCTATAGCTTCATCTACATCGCCGTCACCGGGTTATCCTTACCTGGAGCCGCCATGCTCACATTGCTTGGTGGAACGCTGTTCGGCCTCTTTTGGGGTACGGTTATCGTTTCATTCGCTTCCAGCATTGGCGCGACCCTGGCATTCCTTGCCGCCCGTTTTTTATTTCGTAACAGCGTTGAGCGCCACTTTGCAGAGTTCCTCAAGACAGTAAACGAAGGCATGGAAAAAGACGGCGGTTATTACCTGTTCACATTGCGCCTTATACCCATTTTCCCATTCTTTATTATTAACTTAGTCATGGGCCTAACTACAATGAAAACCTTTACTTTCTACTGGATCAGCCAAATAGGAATGCTCGCAGGAACGGTGCTCTATGTCAACGCAGGAACCCAACTTGCCGCGATAAAATCCATGTCGGATATCGCTTCTCCGATACTCATTGGTTCATTTGTATTGCTTGGAATTTTTCCTCTTATCGCAAAAAAAGCAGTTGAACATTTATCATATGCAAGGAACCAAGACAGCCAATAAGCATAACTTTTAAAAGATTAATTGAAAACCAAATGTTTGCGGCATCCCAAAAATATTGCTTACTTTGGATGTTGAATTGGAAACCAAAATTTGAATTTAGCCTTTGCGGGTCAAGCAAGAGGGATTTTGCTATTAAGGCATTATGGCGGAGAGGCAGGGATTCGAACCCTGGGAGGGGATCAACCCTCAACGGTTTTCAAGACCGCCGCTTTCGGCCGCTCAGCCACCTCTCCAAGAACGCGATAGTTTAAACTAACGGCATCAAAAATCAATTTAATATTAGTTTATTAATTGAACTATCGGCTGTGATCTCCAAAAAAATGTCAGTACGATTTTTATCATCCAGTGATAAATGCTTAATCCTATCCTTAAACAACAATAAGCAACCAGAAAGCAATAATCCCTGAACAGGCCAGTAGTATATAGTCTTTACATAGATCATTATTTGCCAAGATTTTAGTTTGGCAACACATCCAGATTTACCTTTTACCTCCACAAGCAAAGGTTTATACCTGATCCTTATTAATCATTGGCAACGTGCCTACAATGATTTGAAACAAAGCCAAAAACAGCTACCCCCCTGTTTATCGTTAAAGAATATGCCGGCGAAACCTAATAGCCAGCAAAATAGCGTTAAAGTTATTGGGCCAATAACGCTAAGCCTTCGGTTATGTCCACTAAGTTTGGCAATATCGATTTCTCGGTTTGTAATTCGCGGCTCAATCCAGAAAAATTAAACAGCTGTCTATCCGCCAATTGTGATGGCGCCACGTTTTGCAGGCTGGCGAATATCGTTTCGAGTCGGCCTGGAAACTGCTTGTCCCAACTTCTTAGCATCGCTTTCATGGCCTTGCGTTGCAGGTTTTCTTGGGAGCCGCATAGATTGCACGGAATGATGGGAAATTGTTTAAATGCGGCAAAACGGTCGATGTCTTTTTCCCGGCAATAGGCCAATGGCCTGATAACGATGTTTTTCTTGTCGTCGCTCAATAATTTGGGCGGCATGGCCTTGAGTTTGCCGCCATAAAAAATATTCAGGAAAAATGTTTCCAGGATGTCGTCACGATGATGCCCTAAGGCAATTTTGGTCACCCCGTTGGCTTCGGCATAACCATATAAAGTGCCGCGCCGCAACCTTGAACATAAACTACAGGTAGTAGCGCCTTCAGGGATAACCCGCTTTACGACACTATAGGTATCTTTCTCAATGATGTGGTAAGGCACGCCGATAGAGCTAAGGTAATTTGGCAACACATGTTCTGGAAAGCCAGGTTGCTTCTGATCCAGGTTAATGGCGACCAATTTGAAGTTTACCGGGGCTGTTTTCTGTAAATTCAACAAAATGTCCAGCATTGTGTAAGAATCTTTGCCCCCGGACAAACAAACCATGACCTTATCGCCTTCTTCAATCATGTTGAAATCGGCAATAGCATCGCCGACGTAATGGCGGAGTTTTTTTTGCAGCTTATTGAATTGGGTACGGGATTTTTCGGTTAGATCCGTCATGATAATGGGACGATAGGCTGATGGAAAAGAAGTTGGTCAGTTAAATAAAAGCATGAATCATACCTGACACCGCATACATTTTAAATACCTAAGCCTTAACGGCAACAGTCCAACCTTAAGCCGATAGAATACCATCGCTGGTTATGGTTTGCTTATGCCCCAATCTCTGTCGGTTGACACAATTGATCGCAAACTTGCCCTTTATTCAGGAACGACTACGTACGTTAACTTGGACTTATCAGGCCGGTGATTCGCTTACCCTCTACATCACCGGTAAGGTAGATAAACTCACGATGCCGTTTTCAATCCTTTATCCAAGTAAATTTTTTCATTTATTGGGGCTTTATAATATTTACAGTTTCCCTGATATACCCACCTGTCTTTGGAAATATTATCAGTTTCGATAGTATGGACGTATAAATACTGGCCGTCCTTTTCATTGATTTGAATGGTTGTCGTTGTTGATTGGGCTTGATTTTTGGCTTCATTCGGGGAAGAAAGCGGGCTTTTTTTCATGTCACACCCAACTGTCTGTTTGAACGGCATCCCCGGACGAATCCCACCTTCGCCCTCGAATTCAACAACAAATTCTCGACAAGGGGGTTTCGAATATTCCGTATTTGCACGGCATTTGCTTTCTTGGTATTTGCCATCAATGAAGGAATTGTATGAAGAAATCGAACAAACCCAATATCTATGGGGAGGAAGCAATAATTCCTTGTCTTCCGCCAACGGCACATCAGGAAAAATAAGGAGCATCACAAACAATACGGGAATGACGTTTTTTTTCATTATGCCCCCTCTTTAAAGATGGGATTTTGATGCCAACATGTTTTTAATCGTGATTAACACCAGCTTGGCAGCGCCTGAGCCTTACCAATAGGCTTGCGGTTAATTATACAAATCCACTGGCGGCCTTAGCATTAATTCAACCTACTAAACCCAAGGCCGCCAGAATTTTCTAATCCAATCAACCCTTACTTAAGACCGCGTTACAGAAACGCCGTAAGCCCCTGTGCCCCTGGGGCTATAATGCCGCACTCTCACATAGTACATGCCAGGGGTCAAAACACGCACGATTTGGGAATTTTGGCTCGGCCCGCTGTCGTCGTCTTGGCTGATAAATGCATTTTGGTTATTCGGCCCGTTTAAGGTAAGGAATGTATCGGTACTTCCAGAAGTCACTATGGTATAAGTGGCGATTTGGGTCGCGTTAAAGGCGTAGACGTCGCTTTCATTGGCAGCAGCGATATTGCCTTGGACTTCCGGCCCGTTAACGACAATTTCAGTCAAATCGGGCTGTGGTTGCGTCTCCCTAGCCACAGAAATCCCGTAATTTCCGGTTCCCGCGGCTTGATAGTGGCGTACCCGGAGAAAATAAGTACCTGCAGACAAGTTGCTCACTATCCTTGAGTTGCTGCCCGCGCCGCTATCATCATCTTCCGTCACCAACACGCTTTGGCTGTTGGGTCCGAACAACGACAAAAACACATCCGTCGAACCTTGCGTTTCGATAGTATAGGTTGATGCTAACGGAGATATAAAACGGTACCAGTCGAATTCCCCGGCTTGGCTTATACCAGCTTGTATCGGTGGGGCGCCGACTGTGAGGTCGATTATCTGAGCTGTCATATCGGTGTCGTATGTGTAGCCAATGGCGGCATGATCCAATACCCGAGCCGGGGTCGGCGGGGAAACTTCGTTATCCCAAGGTTGCATGGGACTATTCAGGCCAAACTGCCCATCACCCTGGAAAGGCGACTCGTTGGGGTGCATCCGTTGCCATATTGCCCACAACCTGTCCACATTACAATGCAACAAGAAAAACGCCGGGTCATTTGGGGAACTCCGAGTCCCAGCCGATCCTCCTATCCAGACATGCACAATGTTATGGATGAGGTTTTCCAGTTCGTCCGTAAACGATGAAAACGGAACTTGGCTGAGCGCCCTTTGCACTGCATTAGTGGTAGGAAGGGTCGCGCCCGAACCGATAGCCCTAGTAAGTTCAACCCTTCCAGCAGGGTTATCGCGCACCGTCAATGGCCAACGCCCGGCGCCGAAAGCAAACGGGCCGGTCTGGACGGCGCTGCCTGGAGGCACGCCGTTACCCCCCATAAAATCGCTACCCCAAAATGATGAGGTAAGCGCCCTGTCAACTGTCCAATCCCAATATGGCAGATTTACCGAAGGGTCTATGGCCTGTAGGTCTAGTTCAAGCCGACGCAGGAATTCCCGATGCCAGGGAAGAAATATAGCGCTGTGATGAATGCCGGCATTAAAAAGGTCGCGATGCTGCCTGACATAACGGTCATAAACACCGTTTGATTTTAGCTGTAAGACCGCGTTAATAAACCGGGATTTCTCGTCAGCCGATAAAGTTGATTGATTTTTTCTTATACCCATCTTAGTTCTCCTCTACATAGATTACAGAGCGTAACAGGTCAGGATCTTGAAAATTAATGTAACCAAACAAATTTCAAATGCAATTATTTGTTAACATTAAATAAACTTACTATCATAAATATCAAATGAAAAATTAATGACGCTTATCCCAACCTGCTGACCAAAAGACTTTAATGTCACCTTATCCTAAGGAATATTCGGGCGTTAGTCAGTGAAATATTACCCTGACTATAGGCGTGCTTTTAACCATTTTTACAACTGATCTGGGCAGAAAGATTACTTTGTGCCGGTAATTAAAACGATTTTTAACTCTATGAAACCAAGCCGTCACATCCGAATAATAACGTTATTACTGTTTTGGTGCCTGAGTTGCTCAGTTCCGTCCTGCGCCGATATTTACCAATGGCAAGATGCCAAAGGCAGCAAACATTTTTCTGACCGGGCGCAGGTAAACAGCAAAAAAATACCCATAAAGCCAGGTTATTCTTATCACAGGGTAGCCAAGGTTTATGACGGCGACACCGTAATGCTGGAGGACGGACGTAAAATCAGGTTATTAGGCATCAATACGCCGGAAGTAAGGCACAAGAACCAAGATACCGAGGCAGGTGGCGAAACCGCCAAACGCTGGTTGACCGATAAGCTATTACATCGCAAAGTGCGCTTAGAAATGGATGTAGAACAAACGGATAAATATAAACGGATACTGGCGCATTTATTCAATGAAAACAAGGAGCACATCAACTTACAATTAGTGGAAACGGGCTTGGCGGCGGTCAATATTTACCCCCCAAACTTGCTGTACGCCAACGAGTTGATGGCTGCCGGAGACCGTGCCGAAAAAGCCAAACGAGGGATCTGGCAACAAGCCGACTACGCCGTCATACCGGTTAACCAGCTCGATAGCAATGGGCATTCGGGTTGGGTTAGGCTGATGGGTAGAGTTTCGGCTATACGCAGAGGCCGAAAATTTGTTTACCTGGAGTTTTCCGACCGGTATCAAGCCCCTATAGAAAAGAAGTGGCTGCCGTTATTCCCGGATATCAATAGTTATCGTGCCCAGACGGTTGAAACCCGGGGCTGGTTGAATAAAAACCGGGGCGGATGGTCCATGTTGATAAGGCATCCTAGTGCGATAAAAATAATTTCAAATTAATTTGAGATTAGTGACACGCATACGCCTGTAACTTAGCATCGAATGGGTCTATGGCTCGCAATACTCATTTCGAAAAAAATCTGCAGTCATAACAAAAACGTCCGGATTTAAAGACTGGGCCTTTTTGAACCCAATATTGGCGCATTAAACATTACCAACCAAACGACAAATGCTAAATCCAGCTTCTGGGTTATGACCAAGCATAACACTGGCATGATCGAGAAAAAATTTTAACACAGAAGGATTCCTGAATGTTTACCCACACCCAAATAGCATCGATTCACGTGGGCAAAATAAGTGGGTTTTCTACTGCCCCATCTAATGCGGTTTGCTTAGCCATCACTACCTTAAAACCATTCCTAGCCAGTACAAGTCACCCTGTAACCAGCCCGTAATACCAATGCAATAGTACCGTAACACCGTTGCTGTATATCTATGCCGTCCAGCCATAACGGGTAATGACTACCCGGCTGGCTGGCAGGTTATGTTACCCAAAAGCTAAGGCGGGTAACGTGTTTCTAGCAAAACAATCAAAATAAAGGTAAGGCATGAACAACAATTTCCATTACACAAAGCTTGCAGCAGCCCTTGGCCTAATAATGGCCTCTTCTGCTTATGCCGATGACAACCGGTTTTCAGACTTCACCCCACTTGTCGCTTCATCTGGCCCAACTGCCGACGAAGCCACTCCCATCACATTGGGAAACTTAAATTTTAACCAACAATCGATTGCGGATCGGTTCACACAGTTGGATGCCAACATACCTAACGCTGAAACCGATCTTTTGAAACCGGCTGCGTGGGACATGAACACCTTGAACGAAACCGGAAAACAAAAAGGTCGTTTCTTGTTCACGGTATTTGAACAAGGCAAAGCGGGCGTACAACGGCATGACCTGAAAACAGGTGTGACTGAAACCCTCTGGCAAAGCCAATCTAACCACACCTCTTTCGATCCATCCTTTTGGACTCCTTGGGGCACATTCATTACGGGTGAAGAATCCTGGGGTACAGGCAGCAATAACGGACGCTTGTTCGAGTTGAAAAACCCAACCACCGCCCCAGGTATAACCAATCCTCTTACAGCCAACAGCAATGCCGGTGCTGACTTCGTACACCAGAATGTAATTCCTCGCACATCGCATGAAGGCATGCAGTTCGACAAAGATGGCAATTTATACTTTATCGATGAACTTAATGGCGGCAATGTTTACAAGTACGTGTCGGCTGCCAAAATGAGCAAGGTTAAAGATGGCAAAGCCGATTACTTCGCGGCAGGCCAAACTTTTGTATTGCGCGTAGGCGATGGCAACACACCTAACGCTACCGGCGCCTATACTTGGGTTCCGTTCACTAATACTAGTGGCCAAGGTTTGTCTGGGGCGGTGATTATAACCGACGTTGATGGTGTTACCTCAGTTGATGCGCGTGCAACGACTAACCTAGCTGCTTTCAAAGGTACAGACTACCAACGTCCTGAAGATATCCAGATCCAAACCGTGAAGGGTAAACAGCACCTGTATATGACGACAACGACTACCCACGAAATCTACAGGCTGGACCTTAAAAACCAAACTATTTCCGTCTTCGCCGACAGGAACACCATTGACATGGCAACCGGCCTTCCTGCGGGCGACGCTTTAGCAAACCCTGACAACCTGGCGGTCGACAATGATGGCAACATTTACATCGTTGAAGACCGTGGTGGTGCGGTAGATGACGATATCTGGTTCGCTAAGGACCTTAACAAAGACGGCGACTTGACTGACCCGGGCGAAGGGATAGGGCGCTGGGCTTCCAACGGCACCCCCGGATCAGAATTTACCGGTTTATATTTCGACCCGTTCAACAAACACCGTGCCTGGGTTAACATCCAGCATCCTGCCAGCGGGAATGACCGGACTATCGAAATCACGATTCCATGCGATGAAGGTGACGACGATTAAAGTCTGATTGAAATAAAGATACCTAAATCGTTTATTATCTTCATATAATTAAAGCAATTTGGTGGGCTCTAACTGCAGGTAGTTAGAGCCTACTTTATCGAAGCCTATTGAGATAAAGCCAATTTATGAGGCTTTCATGACCATCCTAAGCACCAAACCAAGTTTTGTTTAGCGCTTGACAATAAAATTGCCCCATTGCCGAAACCAAGCCTAATCAAATTAGAGATGAGCTTCTTCTGAAGGGAATGCCCTCTACTGTCAAAACTTCAAAATAATAAAGGGACAAGATAACTATGATGTTAACCTAAGTTTTTGCAATTGCTTAGGACTACAAAAAGCATTATCTTGCCCGCAATATAAACAATAGCCATCTTCAACCAAACAGATTTGCGCTCCCTAAAACCATGTTCACCATTATACAACGCGTAACAAAAGCCAATGTCACAGTGAACCACAGAGTCATCGGCGCAATTGATAAAGGGATAATGGCTTTGGTTGCCGTTGAAAAAGGGGACTCCGAAAAAGCCGCGCAGCGATTATTGGAGCGAATACTCAATTACCGAATTTTTGCGGATGGGAATGGCCGGATGAACTTAAGTTTGCTTGATATCCAAGGGGGCTTGTTATTAGTGCCGCAATTTACTTTGGCGGCAAACACGGAAAAGGGCAACCGCCCTAGTTTTGCTAGCGCAGCCGCACCGGAAAAAGGGCTGGAATTATTCAGCTACCTGCAAACAATCGCCACGGCAACTTACCCGATTGTGCAATTTGGGGAATTTGGCGCGGATATGCAAGTATCTTTGGTTAACGACGGCCCCGTTACTTTTAGCTTACGTTCAAACAGGTAGCCAACCGCTTTATATGCTAAACAACCGCGCCGACAACTTATCAGGTTAGCCGCCTTTAGGCCTATTTGCCAACCAAAAGGCCCGGGGTTAGCCGTTAGCCGGTAATTTTGAGTTTAACCAGGTGCACCCTTCGGGTATCCGCCCGGATCACTTCAAAATGCAGGTTATCCACGTCTAGGATCTCGCCTTTTTTGGGCATGTGCTCCAATTGGCTGACGATGAAACCGCCGACAGTATCATATTCATCCGTGGTCAACTGGGTGGAAAAATACTCATCGAACTCTTCTATGGGCGTAAGCGCCTTGACCATGTATTCATGTGCGTTGCGGCGCAGGATATAGGCTTCATCTTCCTGGTCGTCATGTTCGTCCTCGATTTCACCGACGATCTGCTCCAGCACATCTTCTATGGAAACCAAACCGGCGGTTTGCCCGTATTCATCCACGACAATCGCCATGTGGTTGCCGTTGGTGCGCAATTCCTTTAAAAGTATGTTTAAACGCTTACTTTCCGGGACGACATACGCGGGACGCATGATATCCTTAACCAACAACTTGGTGTTTTTAGTCAAATGCGCCAGTAGATCCTTGGCAAGCAACACGCCTACGACTTTAGTCCTGTCCCCGTCAATGACTGGATAGCGGGAGTGATTAAACTCCGTAACCAAAGGCAAAATGGTGTCCAACTCGGCATCGTTGGGAACGACAACCATTTGCACACGCGGGATCATGACATCCCTCACCTGCATCTGGTTGAATTGTAGCACCCCTTCAATCATGGTCAGGGTATCGGTATCAAGTAGCCGGTTTACTTTTGCTTCCCGTAAAATTTCGAGCAAATCTTCCTGGTCTTGCGGCTCTCCGGAAAACAGTTGGCTTAGCCAATCCACCCAACCTTTCCGTTGAGTGCTGCTACTGGGAGGTTTGTCGTCACTCATGGTTGAATAGCCTCTAGATAAGGGTTGTCGATATTCAATTGTTGCAATATCGAAATTTCTTTGTTTTCCATCATTTCCGCTTCCTCATCCTTGATGTGGTCATAGCCAAGCAAGTGCAGCACCCCATGGACGATAATATGCGCCCAATGGTCGGTTAAGGGGATTTTTTGTTCAAGGGCTTCCCGCTCCACCACTGGCGCGCAAACCACCAGGTCGCCCAACAAATTTGACTCCACACATTCCGGGATCTCCGCCGCAAAGCTCAAAATGTTGGTCGCCCCTTGTTTATTCCGGTATTGCCGATTTAACTGGGCGCTCTCCCTCTCACCGACGACCCTAACGACTATCTCAGTGTCGCGCCCCAATCCTGACAATGCCGCGTCCACCCAATGCTGGATAGCCTTTTTATCCGGTTGCCATACCGTCCTGCAACAAAACTGTATCTCAACCCTGTTCATTGCCCGCCTTAACCTTAGCCTCGTAAATATCATAAGCTTTCACGATACGTTGCACCAGGGGATGCCTGATGACATCCTTGGCATTAAAAAAAGTGAAACTTATGCCTTCCACCTCTTTCAATACGTCCAGGACATGCCGTAAACCGGACATTTTTTCGGACGGTAAATCAATCTGGGTCACGTCGCCGGTCACAACCGCCGTCGAACCAAAACCAACCCGAGTCAGGAACATTTTTATCTGCTCGATAGTTGTATTTTGGGCTTCGTCAAGGATGATGAAAGCATCGTTCAACGTCCTTCCGCGCATGAATGCCAACGGCGCGACTTCAATGATACCCTTGTCTATCATTTTCTCGACCCGCTCTAACCCCAGCATATCGTACAAGGCATCATACAGGGGGCGGAGGTATGGGTCGACTTTTTGCGCCATATCGCCAGGCAAAAACCCGAGCTTTTCCCCAGCTTCAACTGCTGGGCGCACTAAGATGATTTTCCGTACTTTTTCAGTCTGTAGCGCTTCAACCGCACAGGCCACCGCCAAGAAAGTTTTGCCTGTCCCGGCAGGCCCCACGCCAAAATTGATGTCATGGGTTACAATTTTCCTCAAGTAATCCTGTTGGTTTGCCCCCCTACCCTTAATCAATCCATACTTGGTTTTTATGGCGACAGGTTGTTGGGCTTCCAGTTGTTGCGCATTCAATAGATCATCAACAGAGGCTTCTTGCATTGCCAGATGGATAAGCTCCGACGTTAACTCTTCTTGTTCGGTACTTTCAAACAGTTTCTGCATAACCGCACACGCCGCCTTAACGGAATCCTCTAATCCCGTCACCTTAAATTGGTTGCCGCGATTGGCTATTTCTACTTGAAGCCGTGTTTCAATCTGCCTTAGATGGGTATTTAGATGTCCGCAAAGGTTAGACAACCTCGCATTATCCGCCGGAACCAGGGAAATTTCTTCTGATATCATGAATAGTTAAGCATAAGCGGATTGTTTATAAGCCGTAGTTTCAGTTAGGCGTCCCCTTAAAGAATTGGGCAGGGCTTCGGTAATGTATACATCGACAAATTGCCCGGCCAACCTGGGGTGGCCAATAAAGTTAACAACGCGGTTATTTTCTGTCCTGCCTTGCATCTGCAATGGATTTTTTTTGGATTGCCCTTCCACCAATATGCTTTGCACAGTGCCAATCATTCCTTGCGAAATGGCAGACGCCATTTCAGTGATACGGTTTTGAAAACGTTCCAAACGTTGTTTTTTCACCGCTAGCGGTACGAAATCCGGCAAATCGGCTGCAGGCGTACCGGGACGGGTGCTATAAATAAAGCTGAAAGAATGGTCGAAGCCGATCTCTTCTATAAACGACATCGTTTCCTCAAATTCCATTTCAGTTTCGCCAGGAAAACCAATGATAAAATCTGAGGAAAGGCTGATATTCGGCCTGACCAGCCTAAGTTTACGTATCGTTTCAATATAATCTGCGCGCGTATGGCCGCGTTTCATCATTTTTAAAATGTGGTCGCTGCCGCTCTGCACGGGTAAATGCAGGTGGTCTACTAACTGCGGGATTTCGGCAAACGCCTCAATCAAATTGTCCGAGAACTCGATAGGGTGCGAGGTTGTAAAACGAATACGGCCTATCCCCGGGATTGCGGCCACATAATTCAGGAGCAAAGCAAAATCGGCAATATCACCATCCTCCATTTCACCGCGGTAGGCATTGACATTCTGCCCTAACAGGTTGATTTCACGCACCCCTTGTCTTGCTAATGCTGTTATTTCGTTAATGACGTCATTTAAAGGGCGGCTGATTTCTTCGCCTCGGGTATAAGGCACCACACAGAAACTGCAATACTTACTGCAGCCTTCCATCACGGATACAAACGCTTTGGGGCCTTCCGCCCTGGGTTCAGGCAGGTTGTCAAATTTTTCGATTTCGGGGAAAGAAATATCGACAACGGGCTTTTTCTGGCTACGGGCTTCGTCCAATAATTGCGGCAACCGGTGCAAGGTTTGCGGCCCAAACACAATGTCCACATAAGGTGCGCGTTTTTGGATAGCTGAACCTTCCTGGCTAGCGACGCAACCTCCGACACCAATAATGACTTCAGGACGCCCCGCTTTAACCATTCGCCACTGGCCTAAGGCAGAAAACACTTTTTCCTGCGCTTTCTCGCGGATGGAACAAGTATTCAGCAACAATACGTCGGCTTGAAGTGGGTCATTGGTCAATTCAAAGCCATGTGAAGCATGCAAGACATCAAACATTTTGTCAGAATCGTATTCGTTCATCTGACAGCCATTAGTCTGAATATAAAGTTTTTGCGTCATATACCGTTACGGTCAATCCTCTTTTTAGCTGGATGCGATAGATTCAATCTATTTGATTCGCGGCCATTATAACCTGAATATGCGTCAGACAAAAAAGGGACTAAGGCAAAGCACAATCTTAACCGTGCAACAGCCCAATTTAAGGCTACATCTGTTTTAAATATTTCATTTGCCCGATAGCTTATCGGCATCGGGTTTACCCAGTAAATAGGAAGCATTAGGATTGATTAAAAAATGCTTGCTCATTGCGGTTCTTCCCAAAAGCATACGGAACCGCATGGAATGACGGTTTGTGAGCGTAATTTCTGCTTGGATAAGCTGTCCGCCGAAAAGCAGTTGGGTTTCGATGACGTAACGGCTTTGCCTATGCCCGCCAGAATCTGAAACCAGCCGACGGTCTTTGATGGGGGCGTGGCACTCGATAAGCCTAGCATCTTCTTTTAATTCTGGCGCAACGGTAAACATCAACCAGTGCACCCCGTCTTTCACATAAGGCTCGATCATGTCCGCATGTAAGGCCGATGACCGCGCCCCAGTGTCAATTTTGGCCTTGATCAGGCCTATACCAAATTCAGGCAAGGCTAACCATTCGCGCCATCCCAACATCGGTTTGTTTGTTTGTTCATGGCCCATTAGAGAAAATTTGACGGTAATATTTGGCTATCGTAAGTCAATTTAATGGATAAAAGCCAGTATGATTTATCGCAACATGATACATTCTTCAAATGCTCAGCTTATTCTTTAAGTTTATGGCATTTCCCCGCTACCATTGAATGGTTAGGACATAAAAAATTTAAACCCTAAGGAAGAAAGGCCGCACAATGTTTTGGATAGCCATTATCCTTGAATACACAGATTACTTGAAAATTTTTATTGCCTTACTGGCTGTGGTTGATCCGTTAGCGGCAGTGCCAATTATCGCCTCCATAATCGCGCGCGATAACACGATGGACTTAAAAGTGATAGCCAGGACCGTTTTCCTCTCTGTTACGATAGTGCTTCTAATGGCGCTTTATACGGGTTTTCATGTGCTAGCTTTCTTTGGCATCAGCATAAATTCGTTTCGGGTCAGCGGAGGCATCTTGTTGATGTTGAAGTCGCTCTCTATGTTACAAGGCAAGGTCAGCGAAACAGTCCGCAATGAAGAGGAGCCAATGAAGAAACCAAACAAGCCGCCGTTGTCCCCCTTTCAATCCCTTTGTTAGCCGGCCCCAGCGCAATCAGTACGGTCATACTCTATGCACAAAAGGGGAACGGCCTATACCATTACTTAATGATCAGCCTGGACATTTTGCCGTCACTACTATTCTATGGTGTGTATTACGCGCCACGCCATGGTTAACCCAACGCCTAAGCCGGACAGGGATCAATGTGATCATACGGCTAATGGGGCTTATCTTATTGGCGCTTGCAGTCGAATTTATTGCTGGCGGCTTGAAAGGGCTATTCCCTAGACTTGCTTAATATTTTATTTAATAAACAGTTAGTTACAGTTGCTTTGTTATTTTTCGGTAAACCCCCACTTTCTAGGTGTTTAAGATCCATTTAAGGATTCGTAAGCACAATTGAAATTTGTTTATTCCTTGGAAGCATTGCGCTATGAATGAGCCAGTATCAGAGAAACTTTTCGTAGCCAATGCAGCCATGGATTTGTCGAAAAGACGCTTCCTTAAGTCTGCGGCTTGTGCTCCTTTACTGGCATTGGGCACCCCAAAACTCGTACACGCCGCATACTCAAGTTTCACTAACCACAAAACTCTCGCCCTGGAACATAACCATACCGGGGAAACTTTAAAGCTGACCTATTACGAACAAGGCCGCTATGTTCGTGGCGCATTGCAAGAAATCAGCTATTTTTTGAGGGATTACCATAACGATGCCGTGCATTCCGTCGATCCCGCCTTGCTTGACCAACTGTACGATGTCAAGTTATTGCTTGGCAAAAACAAGCCTTTCCATATTGTTTCCGGTTATCGTTCTCCCCAAACTAATGCCAACTTACGCAGGCACAGCCACGGCGTAGCGAGGCAGAGCTTGCACATGGAAGGGCGGGCGGTCGATATCCGCATAGAAGGCGTAAGCGCCAAAACTATCAGGGATGCGGCGCTTAGTTTGTACCGCGGCGGCGTTGGTTATTATCCAAATTCGAATTTTGTGCACCTGGATACTGGCGATGTCAGGGCTTGGCGCATGTAATTGCGCTTACCTTACATAACCAAAAAAACTTAGCTTGAGGAAATTTATTTGGCTTTTTTATCGCCCAGTTCTTCAAGGATTTCTTTGAAATGATCATAGCTTTTGATTTTTAAAACCCCAATTTGATCCAAGACAGCCTCGTAATGGCCTGCAGCACGACCCCCTACGACCAAAGCGACATCGTTGCCGATCAATTTCCTCAGCCGACGCAGTTCCTTGGCAATCAACAGGTCATCCGTCTCATAACTAATGCTGATAGTAACGGCCGTGGCGTCGGTATATTTCACGGCAGCGGCAATTTCCTCCGCAGGCAAGTTTGCGCCCAGGTAAGTGACTTTCCAGCCTTTTAATTCTGCGATGATACCTGCGAGCAATGCACCCAGTTCGTGCAACTGGTTGATTGGCGTACTGACAATCATCTTTGGCGCGTTAGGCGAACATGGATTATTGTTACGCAAGATATAGGTCAAGGACCGGACGATAGCGGAAGCCATGTGTTCATGGACAGGCCTTAACTCACCGCTACGCCAGCGGTCACCGATTAAGGTCAGCAACGGATTTAGGAGCTTCTCGATGAACAACTCAGTACCGAGTTCGACTATGGCATTTTCAAAATGCGATTCCAACGCATGGGCATCAAAAGCCAGCACGGCCCCGTAGCATTTCTGCACATAATCTTCGGCAACGTGCAACCTGCTGCCGTTCAACGGCTTGGGGCTGCCTAACATAATTTGGCTAACCGAATCGCTTTCCTTGTTTAACAGGTTCTTGAGCTCTTCTAGGGATAAGTTGGCGATTTGGCTGATACTGTGGCCATTGCCGGTGGCTTGGTTAAGAAGCTTAAGACGGGCAATGTCCAAGTCGGTATAAACGCGGTGCCCGCCTTCCGTGCGAGTGGGCGTAACAGCTTGATATCGCCGCTCCCATGCCCTAACTAAATCAGATTTGACGCCTGACCTTTTGGAAACTGTGCTTATTAAATATTGTGCTGAATCATCCATAGGTAGCCAGTAATCGAAAATTAGGCACAAAAATTATTATTAAGTTTATCATGAGTTATACAATATATGGACACGTGAGCGCCAATCTTATAGATAAACAATTATTGTCTAATATAAAGGTGATCTGGCTCCTGTCAAATCAAAAAAACCGGCGTAGCAGCGTACTGAAACCGATAACTAATTTTTTTACAATACAAAACAATTAATTATCATCAACCTTTTGTACTACGACATGGATTATCTCCGAATATCCTGCTTTATAACCTGGATATATAAAATTATATCCTAGCGTTTTGAGCAGGTTGTTACGGCAACGTTTGTTCATATCGCAATTAACTCCTGTCACTTTTTTTGTAGGCAGGTTGCATTGCAATTGTTCCGCCATCCAACTTATAACATCCCACAGCGGAGCCGGATCGTCATCACTGGCCAAGTAGCACTGCCCCAGTTTTTTGCCCGACAACCGTTGTTCAAATAAAAACCTTAACACGCCCACGCAATCACTTTGATGTATCCGGTTGGTGAAGTATGGGGGATCTTGCTGGATTGATGGCGATTGCATAGCCATCCTTAACAGGGTTTCACGGCCTGGGCCATAAATCCCTGAAAAGCGCACAACAATATTCATGGGGTTGAGCGAAATCAGTTTTTGTTCGGCATCAACGATTTTAAGGGTCGTTGCCTTTTCGGGCAAAGTGGGCGAATCTTCGTCGACCCATTCCCCGCGGGACTGTCCATAGACACTAGTGGAAGACACAAAAATCCAGGGCGCTTGGGATTTAGCTTGGGCGAATTTGTTGATTAAGTTGCCAATGCCTTTTTCATAAATAGCATGGTAACTGCTTTCGTTACGGCCATCGGCGGAAACGATGAAAAACACTTGGTCGAAATCCGTGCCTAAGCCTTCGAGGTCTCGCGGTACGGTAATGTCGGCACGAAAATACTTAAAACCATCTTGGCTTACAGGCAGCGGGTTTCGCTTTAGCCCAGTCACATCGTGACCCGCTTCCGCCAATTGCTTGGCCAATTCGTAACCTATTGCGCCGCAACCAATTATTAGCACTTTCGCCATATTTAATAAGCCCCGCCTTAGATTTCGTTTATCAGGCGCAACTCGGCTGGATACGGTGACATATAGTACGAATCCTCTATGTAAGGGTCGGGGTTTTTCCTGAAATGGTGTTTCAATAAGGTTAACGGGACTATAAGCGGAACTTCCCCCTGCCGATAGCGTTCGATAAGTTCGCAAAGTTCGGCCTTGTCATCGGAATCCAGCTCTTTCTTTAAGTATCCCTGGATATGTTGCAACACATTGACATGGCTTTTGCGGCTTGCCCGTTTTTTAAGCGCCGCCATCACTTGGGCAATATACGTGTTTGCGACTTCACCAACATTTGATTTTGTAACACTTGCCAATAATCGGCCTAAGTCGATGTAGTTGTCACGGCTCATGATAATTAATTTGTGCCGTGCATGAAAGCGGGTCAAGCGACTGGGCGTTAAGCCTTCTTCCAAAAGCCGTTTCCATCGGTGTAAGACATAAACTCGCTGGATAAAATTTTCACGCAGGTTCGGGTCGCCTAACCTGCCTTCTTCTTCAACCGGCAACAGCGGGTTGTTGTGCATCATTGCCTGGGCATAAATCCCTGTCCCGATCTTATGGGGCTGGCTATTGATATAAACTTTTACCCGCTCCATACCGCAACTGGGCGAATCTTTTTTAAGGATATAACCACACAAATCAGCATGCGATGTTTTTAGCTGGTTAGCGTAGTCGCGCAATGGGCTTGTAACATCAAGGCCAGGATTTTTTGCCCCTACGCTACGTATTTCGTCATCGACTTTAACCAGTTGAATGGTGGGGCGGGGGATGCCCATCCCAATGGCGACTTCGGGACAAAAAGGTTTAAAATCAAAATATTCGGCTAACGTGCCTACAATATAGGCATCAAGCTTGTGCCCGCCATCGTAGCGTACGGTTTGGCCAAGCAGGCAACTGCTAATTCCGACAGGGATTTTGTTCATAGTCATAAAGTTTATCGACAGCCGATGAATTTATCAGTAAATTTATAAATATCAAGGGAAGAACTGGCTTGGCCACTAACTTTACAAAAATATTGACCAAATTGGTATTTATGGCAAAGTACCCTTTTGGCCTATTCCGTAATATCGCCATTCATCCCAAAACCATCTGGGCGTTGGTTTAAGTATATGCCGAAAAATACCCACACTATGATCTAGTATTTTATGGGAGAACAATGATACAACTTTACCTTAACCAGTCTAGGTTTAGCCTTAAAAACCAACCGTTAATATCCAGCCATGAAAACTAGACTTATATTACTCATTTTAATGACACTTAGCATGACGACACACGCCGTTACCGCAAACAAAAAAAAACTACCACCATGTCAAGACACGCCGAATTGCGTATCCAGCCAAGCAACAGACAAACGGCATTACATTCCGCCCTTTAAAATTTCCGGAAACCCAAAGCTTGCCTGGGAAGAGTTAAGGAAAGCGATCTTGCAACATGACCGCATGGTTATTACGCACGAAACTGAAACTTCCTTACACGCGGAAGCGACCAGCCTGGTGTTGCGCTTCGTCGATGATATTGACGCAATCCTCGACGTTGACGCCGGATATATCCATATACGCTCCGCATCTCGGATAGGGCATAGCGATTTTGGCGTTAACCGTAAGCGTATCGAGGGATTCCGGGCGCAACTTAGGAAAATACATGTTTTAGGGTAGCGGGAAATTGCGTTGGAATTATAGCCAAGGCAAATGGACCGATACCTTAATTCGTTATTTATATTCCGCCGTGATTTAAGGGTTCATGACAATTCCGCCCTCAATCAGGCACTGACCTGCTCGGAAGCGGTATTGCCGTGCTTTATTTTTGACCCAAGGCAAATACGCCGGCATCCTTATCAAAGCAAGCCCGCATTGCAATTCATGCGGCAATCGTTAACCGAACTTCAACAGGAACTGCAAAACCTAGACGCCAAACTTATGGTGTATTACGGTTTACCGGTTGAAGCGATAAGGGAAGCGTTCCAACAGCACCGGATAAATGCCGTGTTCCTCAATCGCGACTATACGCCATTTAGCAGGCAGCGCGATGACGAACTGGCACAGCTTTGCCAAAGTTTAGGCATCGGCTTCCATGTCGTCCCCGACTATTTGCTGGTTGAACCCGAACAAGCTGTCAAAAGCAATGGCAGCCCCTACCAAGTCTTCACCCCTTTCTACAATAACGCCCGACAATTCCACATACCATTGCCAAAACCTTTAGAACAAGGAAATTTTATTACTTTTAAGGCCAAGGCCGAGATTGGCCTGCCGATTTTTCCCCACACCAATACCGACATAAACTGCATAGTTGGCGGCCGTAACCAGGCAGTTGACATTCTTAGGGTCTTGGGCAAACAGGTAAATTACCAAGGGCAGCGAGATTTTCCGGCACTGGATGCCACCAGCAGGTTATCGGCACATTTAAAATTCGGCACTTGCTCCATCCGGGAAGCATATTATTCGGTAGTCCAGCATTTAGGTGCTGAGCACCCACTGTTGCGGCAATTATTTTGGCGGGACTTTTTTACCCATATCGCGTTCCACTTCCCGCATGTATTCGGGAAAGCATTTTACAGCCGTTACGACAATCTCATCTGGGACAATAATCGGGAGTATTTCGATAAATGGGCCGAAGGCCGAACTGGATTCCCAATCGTCGATGCAGGAATGCGCGAACTGAACGCGACTGGCTATATGCATAACCGCGTACGAATGATTGTTGCCTCGTTCTTAACCAAAGACTTGCATATCAGTTGGCGTTGGGGGGAGCGTTACTTTGCCCAGCACCTGGTCGATTATGATCCTTCTGTAAATAACGGCAACTGGCAATGGGCGGCTTCAACCGGATGCGATGCCCAACCGTATTTCAGGATTTTTAACCCTTGGCTGCAACAACAGAAATTCGACCCAGAATGCCAATATATCTACCGCTGGATACCGGAACTTAAAGGTATTCCAGTATCCGTAATCCACAACTGGCACAGCAAACATTCAGGCAACCGTTATCCTGCCCCTATTGTCGATCATGCCAAAGAGAGCCAACTGGCTAAAGGGCGTTATGCACATTTAAAATCTTAAACAGCTATTGTGGCCTAATGAGGCCAGCAACCAAGAAAGGCCCTGTCTTAAACGATTGAGCGCTGACATACCGAGGCTGGGCAGGTTTATGATGGCATCGACTTGTTTGAGCGGGATTTTTGGCCATTTTTAACTATAGATTCGGCCTTGTGAAGTATTAAGTTTCCGTTCGCCCTTGTGCCCTTTGGGTATTGAGCCTGTCGAAAGGCGGTGTGTGCTTCGACAAACTCAGCACGAACGGTTCAGACATTAAAAGGACGAATCTATAAGCCAACAGAACGGCCCAGAATTAACTTATCGTATTATGGCGGTTAAAATCCCTAGGCCGTTGAACCCCTTTATGGAGATCTTCCCACAAGCTATCCATTGGCCGTTAAATTCATTTATGCACCTTCAAGCCGTTAAAAGTCTGAAAACTTTTGGAGTGTTTCCATCATTTTGTTGATTTTTGTCTTGTCGCTTTTCTCCGAACGTCCGGCAGGGCCATCGTTCACAGACAACAGTTGCTCGTCCAATTCAGTAAAACTGGGGCGCACATCGGAAGGAATCACCATCCGCATATATTCTACGGTTTTCACGGGCGATATGCCTTGCACACAGCACAACAAGCCTTTTTGGGCGCATTTATGGGCATAGAAAGAAGCTTCTAAGCGGCTTTCTATGACATTGGAGACCGGCAAAATAAAGCCGTAAGCCAATACAATCCCCAGAAATGTCCCTACCAAAGCCGCGGCGATCAATTTACCTATTTCTTCTGGCGGCAAACCAACCGAATCCATGGCGTGGACGACACTCAACACGGCGGCGACAATCCCAAAGGCCGGCAAACAGTCGCCAAAACCTTTGGCGGCCTTAATGATTCCCTGGCTTTCCTCAAGGTAAGTTTCTAGCCCTTGATCCATCAACTCATTCAATGGCCGCGGTTCAATTCCAGTAACAATCAAACGGAGGTTGTCCCGTATAAACTCCATTAAGTGATGATGGTTGAAAATTTTGGCCGTAAAAATGCTTTCAATTTCATCACTATCAATAATTTCTTCCAAAGATAACAGGCTTTCTTTGCGTATTTTTTTGGTAAGGGTTTTAAAAGACGCCAGCAATTCAAGATAAAAGTCCTTATCGAAGCTGGCATATTTCAAAGTGCCTATGCTCTGTGAAAGGACGCCTTTTAGGATCGGCATTGAGTTACCGCACACAAACGCGCCCACGGCTCCACCGATTATTATTATAATTTCAAAGGGTTGAAATAGGATAGCGAGACTTCCGCCGCCGCCTGCAAACCCGCCTAAGATTGCCCCAAGGATAACTAAATAACCAACAATAATTAACATAAAACCCTCAGAAGTGCTGGCTGCATACTGCAAATGTTGATACCGGTTGAATTTAGGACAAGCGTTGAAGCCGATTTTCAGGTTATCAGCAGTGGATAAGTATAGTGCCAAAAAAAAGTAAAGCGCCAATTTGACGAAACAATTTCTTATTAAATGCCCACAAATCTTCCGCCGGAATTTGTCCCGATCTGCCGAGATTATCCCCTCCTTTTCCTCATTTCCTGGCCTGACGCAACTTCGACTTACTATGAGCTATGCCTGAAACAAACCCTGTGTCGGATGCCAATTCGGGGTCGTAGCCCCCAACCAAGCCTAAGTTGGTAACATCTCCTGTCCTGCAACTCAGGAAAGCTGTTTGTGTTTGGCGGCGGCCATTGACTTAGGCGCTCGACTAATGGTCTGTGGACGATGGCTGAATATATGCAGGCTATTCTGGCCAACATCCTTACAGACGCCCTTTGGAAACTCAAGCCTGATAAAGGCTTATGCGGAACGCCGACCGCGGCAACCATAGGTTTCTGAAAGCTGCCTACATAGGCCTTAATGGCATCGGTTCATCAGCCGCCCTATCAAACCCGGAGCCAAGTTTACGTATTTGAAAATATGCAATCGCGAGCGCCCCATTCAGCCAATGGTTATTTGTCGCCCATTGACTACGAATTGCAACAAAATGCTGTTAGCCATGCGTACGGAATAACGTTAGCACATCAGCATAATGATCAAGATCGGGCAGTAAAGACAGCCAAAGCCCTCAAACTGGTTGTAAGTAAATGGAAAACGGAGTACAACTAGTGCAGCTTATTTTTAGTGGACAATTGGGTTTTTCCAAGCCAGCCAACCATCATTGCAGGCATCGCCGAAACCGTTAAAAATGCCGCTTGCCTTAAATTAAAGAGCAATCCTGATGTATCAAAATGCTGCTTAAACAGTTGAATACGAATATTTCTCATTATTACATAAATTTCTCATTATTTAGACTAAAATAATGCGAGGCGCTATTTCAGGATTCATTCCCAATGCCATAGTCCTTCAATATAACTATAATTATAAAGAGTAACCATTTAACCTTGGCCAACATGCTCCGTTTCCTGCCGACACCACCTGACCCGACAAGCGTTTATCACGGCTCATACAATCCCTCATTGGTCACAATTTCCGTACTTCTCGCCATTCTTGCGTCCTACGCTGCATTGAATGCTTCCACACGAATCCAGCATTCCCGCGATCAAGCACGCAAACTGATTTGGCTTATTATCAGTGCCTTCACTATGGGTGCGGGTATCTGGTCGATGCATTTCATCGGCATGCTGGCGTTGAGCTTGCCGTGCGTTATCCATTACGATTTGCTTATCACCCTCATCTCAATGGTTCCTGCCGTACTGGCCAGCGGCGTTGCATTGGGCATTTGGAATTATGGGACTGAACGCCTTTCACCGGAAGTCAGCAGCCTCTTGCTGGGCTTAGGCATAGGAATGATGCACTATACCGGAATGGCCGCGATGAGTCTGGAAGGTTTTGTGGCCTACAATCCCTCATTGTTCGGATTATCGATCATAGTGGCCATCGCGCTATCCTACCTCGCATTGCGTGTAAGGGGCGAAGAAACCTATCTCAATAAGAAGCGGAATGTGGTCGTCGCTGTCATTATGGGAGGGGCAATATCCGGCATGCACTATACCGCCATGTTTGCCGCCTATTTTGTACGGGATCCTGTACGTATATTACCCTCCTTAAACTTCGATATTAAAGTCTTTGACATTTACATTGTCCTTGCCACTGTGTTCCTGGCCTTGACCACATGGACCCTTGCTTCCGTTTCGCGTAACCGTGAAACGACAAGGCAGCTACGTGACAGCGAAGAACGCCTTAAAATTGCCACCGCCTCAGGCCAGATCGGGATATGGGATTACGACCTGCAAAACAATAAGCTTGTCTGGGACGATGTCATGTTTGCGTTGTACCGGGTACGCAGGGAGGACTTTTCGGGGACTTACGATGCCTGGTCATCACGGTTGCATCCAGAGGATAAGGCGGCAACCGAGGCGGCAATACAGGATACCATTGCCGGCATCAGGGAATACAATCCTGAGTTTCGCGTCGTCTTCCCGGACGGGGACATAGGCTACATCAAAGGGCATGCCCAGGTCATCAAAGACCATTCTGGCAAGGTTATACGGTTAATTGGCACCAACTGGGACAACAGCGCGTATGCCTTGACTCAACAACAACTCACGTTTGCGCATGCCGCCATCAACAAAAGCCGGAACGCTTTCTTATGGGTTAACGACCAAGGGCGGGTGGTCGATATCAATGATTGCGGCTGCCAAAGCCTTGGCTACAGCCGCGAGGAACTAATTAACCAGTATATCTGGTTTTTTGACCCCAATATAAATGCCGAATACTGGCCTATCCATTGGGAAGAACAAAAAAAGAAGCTGACCAGCACCTTTGAGTCGCGCTTCAAGCGTAAAGACGGGACGATTTTTCCGGTAGAGATTACCGCCAACTACATTATCGTCGACGGGAAAGGATATTGTTTTTATTTCAGCCACGACATCACCAGGCGTAAATCCAACGAAGAACAAATAAAACAACTGGCTTTCTATGATCCACTGACCCAACTGCCCAATCGCCGTCTGTTACAGGAACGGATAGTCCATGCCATCGAAAAGGCGAGACGCAACCAAACCCACCTGGCCTTACTTATGTTCGACCTGGATCGTTTCAAGGCCGTCAACGACAGTCTGGGACACCGGATGGGGGATGAGTTACTGCAACAAGTCGCCACACGCATTAAAACAATTTTACGCAAAGTCGATACCATTGCCCGTTTGGGTGGCATAGTAGCCCGTTGGGGCGGTGATGAATTTGTCGTGCTGTTAGAAGATATTATGCTCCCGGACAATGCTGCAATAGTGGGCAATAAAATCATTGCCACCCTAGGCAACCCTTTCCAGCTCACCCAAAGTGACGACGTTCGAATCGGCGCCAGCATAGGCATCGCTTTATATCCACAACACGGTGAAAACGCTGAAATATTATTAGATTGTGCGGATACCGCATTGTACCGCGCAAAAGAACTGGGGCGCGGTTGTTTTGCTTATTTTTCCGAAGACCTCACCGCTGCCGCCCGTGACCGTATTGCGTTGGAAGCGCGGCTGCGCAGGGCTATTAAACAACATGAACTGCGTGTGTTCTATCAACCGCAGATAGATATCGCCACCGGCCAAATGGTCGGCGCAGAAGCCCTAGTGCGGTGGCAAGACCCTACCGAGGGACTCATTCCACCCTCCCGCTTTATTCCCATTGCCGAAGAAACCAACCTGATTGTAGAGATTGGCGAATGGGTGTTGCGCGAAACCTGCAAACAAGGTCGGCGATGGTTGGATTTAGGATTGCCGCCCTTGACATTGGCAGTCAATGTTTCCCCGCAGCAATTCCGCCGCAGCGATATTAACGCCTTGGTGGCGGAAGTGCTGGCCGAAACCGGTTATCCGGCAGGGCAATTGGAACTGGAAATAACGGAAAGCGGATTGATGGAAAATAAGGACAACGCAACGGCTATCCTCAATAAACTTCATGCCCAAGGCGTACGGCTCGCTATTGATGACTTCGGTACAGGTTATTCGTCGCTCGCCCATATCAAGCATTTCCCGTTAGATGTACTTAAAATCGACAAGAGTTTTATCGACGAAATTCCCCATAATACTGATGATATGGAAATAGCCTCAACCATTGTGGCGATGGGGCATATCTTAGGTTTCAAAGTGTTGGCGGAAGGCGTTGAAACACCGGAGCAGTTGGCGTTCTTACAGAAAACCGGCTGCGATACCTATCAGGGCTATCTAAAAAGCCGTCCCGTATCAACTGACGAGTTTGTTAAATTATTGCATGATCAACAGCGGACTGTTTAACGGTCGCCCAGCCTATGTGTTTTGTGCAGCAATTTAACTTGTTTTCCGAAGCCGTGCCCAGTTAAATCACCCCGGCTTTGCCGGGGTGATTTAACTTATTGTGTAAGTTCAGCCTTCATTCCTCTGTTTTCTTGAAATCGAGTGGATGATTTTTTGTGCATCTAATAAGTTATCGTGAGCTTATGTACAGCCATCAAATCAACTAAAGGCCAAAAACAGCATAAAACAGGAGCTTACCATAAATAACGAATACCATTTGACTTTCATCAAAACGGCTTGTTGTCGCCACAGGGTCAGCACCTTCTCTTTTTTTTGTTGCCAATAAGCCGTTACCAGTGCGCAACTTTTGCAGTACCAACCGGGCAAAGCCCGCAATAACGCAAAGGCAATACCGGCAATTCCGCCAGCCATAATATAAAAGACGATGATTTCCGTGTTACGGGGCGAAGTATGGAACAGGTGCTCTATAAGCCAATCGAGCAACTGTTCGCAGGTTTCAAATATAAAATGCAGCAGCATAAGGATGGCATGGGGAAGTGCGATCAGCCAGTCCAAGAGCACATCGTAAAAAACCAAAGCGCCAAAACCCAGGGCAAAGCGTATTATCAAGGTTGGGGTAATGCTTGAAAGCAGATTGAGCTTCATGGTCGTTCGCCTCCTATCGGCACAGGCATTGGTCAGGCCTAACAATTATCGGGCTGTTTCGGGCAAGGTGCTTGAACGTCCTATTGGTTTTCGGCTGAAAACTTCCCCTCTTTTTTTTGTAAAAGGCCCCTTTTCCTTTCCATCCAACTCGACGGTTTCTACCGTGATACTCGCATCGGTAGCCGATTGGATAAAGTCTTCTATGGTTTCAAGGATGTCATGGTCGATAAATTGGGTTTTGGAGCCGTCTATCACGAGATAGCCGCCTTCTTCGATTTGATCCAGATAAGTTCTTAACAATGCCCGGTTAAGAAAAGAGACATCCTTGTTCAACTGTAATAAGTAATGATTGCCCGATTGGGTCAGCGAAATGGCCGCATGGTAATTGGCCCTGACGACATAGTACAAACCGACCAACAGGCCGACCAAAATCCCTTTTAACAGGTCGGTAATTAGAATCGCAGTCACCGTGGCGATAAAAGGCACCCACTGGTTTTGGCCTTTATGCAAAAACTCGAGGAAAAGTTTGGGTTTTGCGAGTTTATAACCGGTTTGCAGCAAAATTGCGGCGAGGCAAGCCAATGGGATATGGTTCAGGTAACGGGCAAAAAATAGGACGCTCATCAGCAACAAATAGCCGTGTACAAAAGAGGAGACTTTGCTTTTGCCGCCGGCATTGACATTTGCCGCACTCCTTACGATAACCGCTGTTATGGGCAAGCCTCCAATTAGGCCACTGACCATGTTGCCCAAGCCTTGTGCTTTCAATTCGCGGTTGGTGGGGGCTGTGCGTTTTAACGGATCGAGCTTGTCGACCGCCTCCAGGCTCAATAAAGTTTCAAGGCTGGCTATGATGGCCAAAGTGGCCGCAACGGTATATGTCTGGGGATTTAACAAAAAGCCGAAATCGGGGAAAGAAAATAACTGGATGAAACCCGCTGCATCTTTTGTAACGGGCAGCGACACTAAATGTTTAGCCGAAATAGCCCATTCCGGCGCTATTTGCAAAGCCGCGATGTTGTATACAACGCCCCATGCAACCGCCAATAAGGCGCCAGGGATTAAACTTAAAAAACGGCTGCGCTTTATAAAACCGGTCTCCCAAACCATCAGTATCAACAAGGAAACGAAGCTGACCACTGTCGCCCCCGGTGAGATATACTTTAAAACATCCGCCAGTTCATTTAGGGTCGACTGGTAAGTTTCAAGCATATAACTTTCGTCGCCTTCGAAACTGGCGTCGTAACCGAGTGCGTGCGGAATTTGTTTCATGATCAGGATTATGCCTATAGCTGCCAGCATTCCTTTAATCACGGGTGTCGGAAAATAGGCGCTGATGACGCCCGCTTTCAGGAACCCGAATATAAGCTGGAAAAAACCGGCAAGGACCACCGCCGCCAAGAAACCGGGAAAACTGCCCAAACTATCAATGGCGTTATAAACGATCACCGTTAATCCCGCAGCCGGCCCCGATACGCTAAGCTGCGAACCGCTGGCCCAGGAAATAACGAGCCCACCCACCATGCCTGCAATCAGGCCTGAAAACAACGGCGCGCCGGAGGCCAAAGCGATGCCGAGGCATAAGGGTAAAGCCACCAGGAAAACGACAATTCCGGCAGGTATGTCGCTTTTCAAATTTCTGTAATAAAAATCTAAATGTTTGTGTATCATCTATATCTCCATCGGATGTCGTTTATGAAAACGGCAGTTGTTAGCGTTCGGCTTTTGTTTGAAAATCATATTGAAAAAGAGGGTCAATCTCAGTATTGGGGTAAAGAGTGACAAGGGGCTTGAGCAAACCGTCGGACAAGCCATAAACCCAACCGTGTACCATGGGGCGTTCGTGCCTGTGCCATGCCGTTTGCACAATCGAGGTATGGGCGAGGATTTGCACCTGCTCGATAATATTTAGCTCAACCAAGCGATTGGCGCGCTGTTCTTCGGTCGGCAAGGCATCGATTTCATTTTTGTATAAGCGATAGGTATGCTTGATATGCATCAACCATTTGTTGGTGATTACCAAATCAGGGCTTTGCTTGGCAAGGGCGGCTTTAATGCCGCCGCAATTGTAGTGGCCGCATACGATGATATGTTTGATTTGCAAGACATCGACGGCATATTGCAAAACGCTAAGGCAATTAAAGTCGGTGGCAATCATCTGGTTGGCAATGTTGCGGTGGATAAAGATTTCACCGGGTTTCGCTTTGACTATGATTTCAGCCGGAACGCGGCTATCCGAACAACCTATCCATAAAAATTCCGGTTTTTGCGTTTGTGCGAGTTGTTCAAAAAAGCCTGGGTCAGCGACTTGCTTTTCTTGGGACCAAGCTTTGTTTGCCAATAACAATTTTTCAAAAGATTTCATAAGCCATGCATATTAGGATGAGGTTGATAAATTAAACCGCCTTATAATATCGATACGAAATTATAATTGAGAATAGTTTAGAAAACAAACCTTACAAAAACCTTTCAGGAAAAATAAATTCAATGTAAGCCATGAATATTTTGTTAATCGAAGACGATCCGGTCCTATCAGACGGGTTAATCCATACCCTAAGCAAAGGCGGCTTCACGGTAATCCCAGCAGTAACCGGCGCTTATGCATTGCATTTATTATTGGCCCAAGACTTCGACTTGATCGTATTGGACCTCTGTTTGCCGGACAAAGATGGCTTGGCCTTATTACGGGAACTACGGCAGCAGAAGGTGAAACTGCCCATCCTAATCCTAACGGCGCGCGACGGTATGAATGACAGGATTAGGGGGATCGAACAAGGCGCCGACGATTACATGACCAAACCTTTTGAGCTGAAAGAACTGGAAGCGCGCATCCGCGCCTTGATTAGGCGCTGCTACGGCGGCTTCCAGGATGACATCGTGCTAGGGCGGCTAAGCTTGAACACGATTGACAATCTAATCCAAGCCGATGGCGAACAACTGGTTTTAACGCCCCGCGAATATGCGGTATTGGAAATATTAATGATACAAGCCGGGAAAGTCGTCTGTAAGGACAGGCTTGCCCAGCGCCTGTCCGTGGAAGGGGACGCCGTAGCGGATAACGCCATCGAAGTGTACATACATAGGGTAAGGAAACGCATAGAACCCTATGGCTTGTGCATAAAAACATTACGTGGACTGGGATATATGCTTGAGGCCACCGATGCCTAGCTACAAGAGCCTGAAATCCGGTATCCTGTTTCGGTTGGGAATTCCGGTTATTCTTTTCATCGTCCTAGAATCGGTCTTGTCTTACTTTGTTACCTTACATTATGTCGACAAGACTTATGATCGCTGGCTGCTGGATACAGCGAATTCATTAGCACAGGAAATTAAAGTCAGGCACACCAAAGTTTTAGTCGAACTACCGATTTCCGCCTTGGAAATCGTCAGATGGGATGAACTGGATAAAACGTATTTCAAAATTAGCTCAGCCAAAAAAGGCCTGTTAGCGGGCGATGCGTTTGTACCGGAACCCAATAAAGCCGCCGATTGGTCGAAACCAGTTTTTTTTAAATCCAAAATCGACAATGAACCGGTACGGGTGGTATCCCTGAGCGTAAACCGGCCCGACGTCCAGGATACTTTTTATATCCATGTCGCGGAAACCCTGAAAAAACGCCATGCCATGACGACGGATATTCTATTGGCCGATTTGCTCCCGCAGTTCTTATTGATCGCATTCGCTGTCGGCATGTTATATATCGGCTTAACCAAAGGGCTAAAACCGCTATCCATTTTGACTGAAGAAATCGCCAAGCGTTCACCCCAAGATTTAAGCCAGATTGGCGAAACCCATGTATTAGCCGAAGTACGGACATTAACCGACACCATCAATGTCTTGTTCACAAAATTATCCGCTGCGATTGCCGGACAACAGCGTTTTATCGCCAATGCCGCCCATCAATTACGCACACCATTGGCAGGGTTTTCCATACAGGTAGAACGGGCGTTACGCGAACAAGATATGGCGGCGATTAGGCCTGCCCTTTTACAAATGCAAACCAGCGCAGAGCGGCTATCGCATACCGTTAACCAACTCCTCGTCCTGGCGAAATCGGAACCTGTCGAGGGGATGAACGAATTAAAACCGCTCAACCTTTTTCCACTGGTTAAATCGACGTGCATTGACTGGGCGCCCAAAGCAATGCATCACCAAGTTGAGCTTTGTTTTGAAGGCACCGACCCTATCGTCACAGTTCTGGGCGATGAAACCTTATTACGGGAACTGTTGGGCAATCTCCTGGACAATGCGATCGAATACGGCAACAAAGAAGGCCGTATTACCGTGAAGCTAGCTAATTTACCCACGCCGACTCTAACGGTTGAAGACGACGGCCCGGGGATTTCGGAGAGCGAAACAAACAAGGTTTTCGACCGCTTTTACCGCATACCTGGAAGCCCTGGGGCCGGCTGCGGTTTGGGTCTGGCAATCGTAAAAGAAATCGCCAACCTGCACCAAGCCGACCTTAGGCTTACACCAACCGACGAGAATGGCGGCACAAAGATAACGTTAACCTTCGGACGGCCCGGGCATCCTTCATGACCGGTACATTCAGAACTGGACTTCCCTAAAGGTCGCATTGGGCGTGATCACCTTGAGCTTAAGCAAACTTGCCACGTCGATGCGATGGCGTTGCCCGTTTTCAATTACCAGGTATTCGCGGCCTTCCGTGGTCACAATATCAATCGCTTTGCCTTCCAAAGATCGCCCCCCTTTCAAGTCGAGTTTTACCAAGTACTTATACATGCATGCGATTTCAAGGTAATCGTGTAAGTCGCAGGAGATCGGGTTTGTCATAGCGGATATTAGCTGTCAGGTGTAGCCCAATTTTTTGATCAGATATGATGAATCAATCCCTATTCACCTAATTCGACCAGACGGCCTTGTGCAGCGGATTCCAAAGCCGCGACAATGATTTGGCAATTGGTTTTGGCATCGTCCAAAGAAAGCAACGGCTGAGCGCCAGTTAACACGCAATCGCTAAAATGCTCGATTTCAAGCCTGAAATGATTGTCGGCAGGAAGCCGCTCTTCGCATTGCCGACCATCTTCAGTCCACCAGGAAATGACAGGGACATCGCCCGGCAGTTGCCATACCGTGTGGCACTTGATACCGCCTTTCGTACCGATAACTTCATATTCGCAGCGCCTTGCACGTTCGAAACTGAAATCGAAATGCGCAAATTTTCCTTCGCCGAAATCGATGATTCCGCTGGTCGCAATATCTGCCCCGCTTTCCACATAATTGGCCATTGCCGTCACTGCCACGGGATTACGGTCAAAAAATTGCCGGGCTGAATGGATAGCGTAACAACCGATGTCCCACATCGCGCCGCCGCCGTTTTCGACGCTTTCCTCCAAGCGATAAATCCTAGCAGGCCGCATCATAAACGAATAACTGGCGCGTACCGACCGGACTTCGCCTATCGTCCCCAAGCGGATCAATTCCTGCACGTGTGCGTGTTGTGGGTGGAACCGGTACATAAAACCTTCCATGACCTTCACTTTGTGCTTACTGGAGACGGTTTTGATGGCCTCGATATCAGCTACTTTTAACGCCATCGGCTTTTCGCACAACACATGTTTACCGCGTTCGATGGCGCGCAAGGCCCATTCGGCATGTTCATGATTAGCAAGCGGTATGTAGACGGCTTCAACTTCATCATCGTCGAGCAATGCCTCTAGCTTGTCGTAAGTTTTTGCACCTTGTCGTTGCGGTGCATACTTCGCCAGGGTTTGTGCGGCCGCACCTGGACGTCGACTGGCAATTGCAACCAATTCGGCATTGGATGCCTCGACAATGGCTGGCAATAACCGTTCGTTAACCCTTGCAGCGCCTAAAATACCCCAATTGACAGTTGTTTTGGAATTCATAATTATTAACCTTATTATGTGGATTGCTTTTTAAAGCCACGGAATAAAAAACAATATATTTCAATGGCAAACCAATTAGCCAAACATAGTTGACATCCTCATCATTTGCTTTGATGCGCAAAACCGTATCCCTACAAAGCAAAAAACAAAAGATAAAGAAATACGTATAATTGCAACATTCTCCAATGTTTGACTGAGCTATCTGGCGTATTAAATTCAATGAAAAATAAAACTATTTTCAATTACCCTTTATTTGCCTTGGGATTTAGGCCTTTCTTTTTGCTGGCCGGATTATCCGGCTTGATCCTGATCCTGCTATGGAACGCCATTTTTAAAGGCACATTGGTAACCGAGAATTATTATATCCCAACATACTGGCATGCCCATGAAATGCTGCTGGGCTATGGTGGGGCGGTAATAGCCGGGTTCTTGCTGACTGCGGTAAAAAACTGGACGGGCAGGCCCACGCTGGCCGGAGATAAATTGGCGGGTTTATGTTTGTTGTGGTTGTACGGGCGAATTTTGCCGTTTTATGCAAGCCTGTTACCTGATCTCATGATTGCGCTCATTGACATGGCTTTCCTACCCATATTAGCCTATTACATCACCAAACCGATCATCGAAACCAACCAATCCCGGAATTTAATTTTTACCGGACTGCTGCTGTTGTTGACGTTAGGCAACCTTTTGGTCCATTGCGAAATGCTGGGCCTTAAGCCAAATACAGGCTGGTTCGGGCTCCAACTCATTGTGGCTACTATCATTGTCCTGATATTGGTAATGGCCGGGCGTGTCTTCCCTTTCTTTACCGAACGGGGTTTGCCGGGGACGCTGGCCATTAGGAACCCGCAACTGGATAACTGGTCGATAGCATCCGCCTTGCTGGTTTTCGGGTTGCAAATGTTTGGGGTTTCCGGAACACTTTTGGCCTTATCGGCATTGTCGGCTGCCGTAATCAATAGCGCCAGAGTTGCCGGATGGTACGTACAAAAGGTCTGGTATGTACCGCTTTTGTGGGTGCTTTATGTCGGTTACGGCTGGGTCATTTTCGGTTTTGCCCTTACTGTGTTGTCTGCCTTTTCGATAATCCAACCCTCTTTGCCCCTGCATGCGTTTACGTTGGGCGGCATCGGGACGTTAACGCTAGGGATGATGGCAAGGGTGGCGCTTGGCCATACTGGCCGTGTACTTCGGGCGTCAAACGCCATCGCTATTGCCTTTGTTATCATTAATGTAGCCGCTTTATTAAGGACAGTGTTTCCAATCGTATTGCCGAAATGGTACGGAAGCTTCATTTATGGTTCAACACTGGCTTGGCTCGCGGCTTTTTCACTATTTATCTTTGTTTATGGGCCGATACTGACCAGCGCAAGGGTTGACGGAAAAGAGGGGTAATTCTCCAAGTAGTCAAGGCTCCGAATCCGGTTGGTTTTCCGGCGAAGCATCGATAAAAGCCGTCTCCTTTATGCAGTTTTGGTAAATGCTGCTGATTAAGGGGAAGTTGCCCATATCGCAATGAAAACGCAAGGCGTTGTAAACTTGCGGGATAAGGAAAGTATCGGCCAATCCGGGTGTGTCGCCGAAACAAAACCGTCCCAGCCTATCGCTTTTTTGTAGCAGCTTTTCTAAGGCCGTGAAACCTTCCTGTATCCAATGGAAATACCAGCCACGGTTATCATCGAATTGAAAAGCCGCTTTAAGGTAATTCAACACCCGCAAGTTATTGATGGGATGGATATCGCAAGCAATGATTTGCGCCAATGAACGTACGAAAGCCCGATCCATTTTATCGGCGGGCAGCAAAGGAGGGGTCGGGTACGCCTCTTCCAAGTACTCGACAATCGCGGATGATTGAGTCAAAACCTGTCCCTGTACAACCAGTGCAGGCACCCTTCCCTGCGGATTTATCCCCAAGTAATCGGCATTGAATTGTTCGCCGCCGTTTTTGGTTAAATGGACCGGGCGGATTTCATACTCAATATTTTTCAGGTTCAGAGCGATCCGCACCCGATAGGCGGCAGAACTCCTGAAGTAACTGTATAGGATTATCGACACGGCCTGACTTCTTGCTCTATCGCGCCGAAGATTGAATGGCCTGCCCCATCAAACATCTCAATGCGGATTTTATCGCCGAAATGCATAAAGCTTGTTACCGCCGCGCCGGTTTCGATGATTTCAACGACACGTTTCTCGACAATGCAGGAATAACCTGCTGTAAGGTCGTAATTGCTGACTGTGCCGGAACCGATGATAGTTCCGGCAATCAGTTTCCGGGTCTTTGCGGCATGGGAAATCAACCTGGCGAAATTAAACTGCATGTCGGCACCGGCATTGGCTTTGCCAAACAAACGCCCGTTCCAATGGACAATCAAAGGTAAATGCAATTCGGCGTTATCCCAAGCGGTGCCTAATTCATCCGGTGTTACGGCAACGGGTGAAAATGCACTGGCCGGTTTGCCGTGCAGAAAGCCGAAGCCTTTCGCCAGTTCGTCAGGAATCAGGTTGCGTAACGAAACATCGTTTACCAGTAAGACCAACTTGATATGGGAAGCCGCATTATCGACACAAACCCCATACTCTACATCATCCGTTATCACGGCGACTTCGGCTTCAAAATCGATGCCCCAAGCTTCAGTTACGGCTTCAATGGGATCACACGCTGCCAGCATATTGTCCGAAGCCCCTTGATACATTAACGGGTCATCGAACAAACTTTTGGGCATATCAACGCCCCTCGCCTTACGCACCCGTTCGACGTGGCTTAAGTAAGCACTGCCGTCCAACCATTGGTAAGCCCTAGGCAAAGGGGCGGCAACCTTTAAGGCATCGAAAGGAATCGCTTCACACGAACCTTCGTTGAGCGCCTGATAAACTTGCCTCAACCGCGGCTCGGACTCGAGCCAAGCATCCAGCGCATCCTGGAGGGTCGAGGCGATTTCAGGAACCGGTGTCGCTTTGGTTAGGTCGCGGCTGACGACAACCAGCATGCCATCCCGGCCGGAAGTCTTGAATGTGGCAAGTTTCATTTCCAGGAATCCACATAACCGATCCATTCGATTGCCTCAGCGGATTCGGAAATTTCCAGGGGATCGCGGGTATCGACCATAACCGCCACTTCATCGGTCATTGTCCCGCGCTTGTTCCCGGCATCCAACAAGGCTTTAGGATGAGGGCCGTGCGGAATACCTCCCGGATGCAGGGTTAACATACCCGGATAGATGTGATCGCGGGAAAAAAACTGGCCCCTATGGTAAAAAATCAGCTCATCGAAATCGTCATTGCTATGAAAGAAAGGGATATTCAAGGCGTTCGGGTCGGTCTCGAACGGCCGGGGCACAAAGGTGCAAACGACAAAATAATTGGCGACGAAAGTCGTGTGCGCCGAAGGCGGCACATGATAGCGGTGGCTCATCAGCGGCCTGATATCGCGCCAGTTAAGGCGTACCGGCATTAACGTACCATGCCAACCCACAGCATCGAGGGGATTGAATGGATAGCTTACCGTAGTCAGTAGATTCCTTTTTTTGATCATGACGCGCCATTCCATTTCATCCTGCTGTGCGATAAAAGCTTCGTCAATCTTCGGGATATCCAGAATAGCCGGATCGAATATCGCCTGGTTGCCGACCAGCCCTTTCTCTGGCAATCGGTAGCTGTCATGGGTTGCTTCAACCAACAATGCACTAATGGATTCCTTCACTTCCATGCGCCACTGCGTCCCATGCGGCAACACCATATAATCGCCTTCGCTAAAACTTAAATGACCGTAATCGCAGTACAGATCCCCGGATCCCTGATGAACGAAGACCAATTCGTCGCCGTCGGCATTACGCACCAAATGATCCATGCTTTTTTCTAAGTTCATGAAACGAATTTGGGTATTAGAATTACTGAACAGTAAGGTTGCTTGCCAAGGGCAAGCTTCCGTAGCTGCCAGTTTTTGGGTATCGAAAGCATGGGGGCGCAACGCCCCCTCGATCTGAGACCAACCCGTCGGCGGATGCCGATGGTGCATCTGGGTGGCGGGGCCGTAAAAACCCTCCTTGCCCAATTCCCGCTCATAAGTATTTCCCGGAAGGTCGACATGCGCCTGTCGGGAGGCATTACCCTCCACCCTGGGCACGTTGATCCATGGCACTAGATCACACCCCGTTTGATCTGGTCGCATTCGATGGCCTCGAACAATGCCTGGAAGTTGCCTTCCCCGAAACCTTCATTGCCTTTGCGTTGGATAATTTCAAAGAAGATGGGGCCGATCACGGTGTTCGTGAAAATTTGTAATAACAACCCGGCTCCCCTGGCGGGAGCGCCGTCAATCAAAATCTTGTCTTTGCGTAAGCGTTCCAATGATTCACGATGACCGGACACCCTAAGATCGACCGCATCGTAGTAGGAATCGGGTACGTCCATAAAATGGACTCCATTTATACGCAATTGCTCCACAGTCTTGTAAATGTCGTCAGTCGCCAGGGCGATATGTTGTATCCCTTCGCCATGGTAGGCGTCCAGATATTCCTGGATTTGCGATTTGGTATCGCTCGGCTCGTTGATCGGGATACGAATCTTGCCACAAGGGCTGTTCATGGCACGTGATTTCAAACCGGTTACCTTGCCGTGGATATCGAAATAGCGGATTTCATGGAAATTGAACAACCGCCGGTAAAAGTCAGCCCATTTGTCCATACCACCGTGGTAGACATTATGTGTCAAGTGGTCGATTGTTGTCAGCCCCACGCCTTTAGGGTGTAACTCAACACCCTCCAATGGCACAAAATCCACATCGTAAATGGAATGTTCTTCACCGTAGCGGTCGACCAGGTATATAAGGCTACGGCCAATGCCCCGGATCGCCGGGATATTGAGTTCCATCGGGCCGATGTGCCCGTGGTAAGGTTTTGCACCGCACTTGATTAAACGGTCGTAACAATCCGCGGCATTCTTAACCCTGATCCCAAATGCACAAATGGAAGGGCCGTGCACTTTGGCAAACGCCTGGGCAAAACTTGCAGGTTCATGATTGATAATAAAGTTTACCTGGCCTTGGCGAAACAGGAAAACATCTTTGGATCGGTGTTTTGCAATGGCGACAAAACCCAATTCACTAAATAGCTGTTCTAACTTACGGGTATCCGGTGCGGTGTATTCGACAAACTCGAAACCATCTGTACCCACCGGATTGGCTGCATTGTTCATTGCAATTTCTCCGTCTTCAATTTAATGCAATTTCGACTGAATCCCTTACGTTTAGTTTCATTGTTATACCAATGCCGCCTAACGCCTAATGTGAAACTGCAAGCCCAGAAACTTAGCTATCCGGCCAATGTCAAAACAGTATTAAGCCAATTTTATTGGAGGTACATCATGAAAAGTCCGCAATTGCTCGATTTTGCCCATGAGCATCATGTTGAAGGCTTGACAAAGCCGTCACTGGTTGCCCTCAGTGAAGGGCAGAAAGGTTATTCCGTCAATAAAGCCAAACATTTCCTCAAATTTCAAAACCGTATCAACAAGGAACTCCTAAAACATCGCGTCATAACCGATAACCCTTATACGGCATGGTTTGAGCACGGCGACCAAAACTTGGCGCAAATCAAGGCGTTTATTATCCAATTCTCGGTATTTTCCAACCAATTCCTGATTGCCCAACTGAACAAGATGATCCATGCCGATACGTTGGAAAGCATGAGGGCTTCAAAAGAAATTTTGGCTAATGAAATCGGTGTCCGATTCAAAACAACGCACCATAAGCCTGGTAAGGATACTCTCGGATCGACGGAAGGCAGCGTTGAGGGTGGCATCTTCCGTTTTGGCGCAGGCCATTTCGAATGGCTGTATCACCTTGCCAAAAAGCTTGGGCTTACATTTGCCGAGATTGGGCAACCCAAACACGGAACCCAACCTACCTTATTTTTCTGTAACAAACTGATCCGGCTTTATGGCGGAGACGACTACCAAGTTTCCCAGGCTGCCAGTTATGCCGTTGAAAACTGGGCTGCCGCCGGATTTTGGGGACAATTGATTAAGGGATTTAATCTTTTTAACTTAAGGCATGGTTTTAACCTGCCTTTAGGTTTTTTTGTCTGGCACGACCAGCTGGAATGCCAACATGCCGCCCATACGCAAGAGGAACTGGAAGAACTATATTTCACCTTAGATCTGGACGAAGACAGCTTTATCCGTTTCGGCAATGAAATGCTGGACGGGGTTGCCGCATTTTGGGACGGCCTGGATGCGCAACGGCGCGAACTGACGAATGTCCATTGAGCCTACCCATCCCCAGGATATCAGCAGCAGCGAAATCCATGCTTCCTGTTACGGTAAGCGCGGATTCCTCCCGGAAGAAGACCCTCTCGGTTCATTTCCTACCGATTCTCAGTATAAACTTCTGGACGACATCGGCAGGGACTTACCGAGCCTCTTGCAAGATAGCCGATTCCGGGATTATGCAAAGACGCTGAATATCCCAAGCTGGATCGATGGGGCCAATAGTGAAACCCTACCTGCGTTACGGCTTTATTATCTCCGTCTCGGTTTTTTGGCATCCGCTTTTATCAATCAGGTAGGCGAAGAAACCTGCCGCTTATTACCGGCCAATATTGCCGTGCCGCTAGCACAGTGCTGCAAGCTCTTGAGGCGTCCCCCGATTTTAAGTTACGACGGTTATGCCTTGTACAACTGGAAGCGGTTTCAGCCCGACCGGCCTATCGCGTTGGGCAACATCGATACTTTACAAAATTTTGTCCATCTGTACGACGAACACTGGTTTATCCTGGTGCATGTTGAAATCGAAGCCATCGCCGCCGACATCCTAACCGCTATTGCCAGGATCGATACCGCCCTAAAAACCGTACCTGAAGCGGATATCGAGCCCGATTTATGGCGGATCGCCAAAGCGGTCGGCCGACAAGTGGAAGTCCTTAAAAGAATTCCGGAAAAGATGGATCCTAAGCTGTATTACAAAACTTTCCGGCCCTATATCCGCTTTTTCGAACATGTCGTGTATGAAGGCGTGAATCAAGAAGCTATCGATTTCCGCGGCGAAACCGGCGCCCAAAGCAGCATCGTCCCGGTACTGGTTGCATTCTTGAAAATCCCCCACCAGTCATCGATCCTGACCGAACACCTGGACGACATGCGCCGCTACATGCCGAAACGGCACAGGCTTTATGTCGAACAGGCCGCCGCAATGCCTGACATCAAACGGATGGAATACCGAAAGCCTTTCAATACGATACTCGATAATTTGATTGAATTCCGTAAAGCCCATTACGGATGGGCGAACGAATACATCCATAAGCGCGTTGAAGATCCCAGGGGAACCGGCGGTACCCCGTATATCCAGTGGCTGAACCAAATGATTGTGGAAACCGAGTCTTACAAGTTCTGATCATCAAATAGCCGGTTTGATTAGGCGTAAGATCGTTTCCACAAGGGTAAAGCGGTTATTTCCTTTCTTTGGATACCTATGTATCCCCGCAATTTAAAGAAAAACAGTGGCAAGGCCAATTTTCTTTTAAATTGCAAAGCCGCCCTTTTTAGTTTGATTACTGACCCTAAAGGGCAATCAATGCCTTTAAGACATCTACCCGGCTTATAACGCCGACGAATTTTTCATTTTTATAAACTGGAAAGCTTCTGATCGGCGAATTCTGGAACTTCTCCGCAAGGTCGACAATGCTCAAGTCGGCGCTTACATGGGGAACTTGGGTATTCATATATTCCCCGACTTTTCCGCTCACACCTTGATCGTAAATGCTTTCCAAAAAGACCTTTAGGCCGTCCTTTTCGGAAAACATGCCCAGTAATAGGCCGTTTCCATCCAATACCGGGGCTGAAGTTATTTTGTTATTGAGCAATGTCTTTATGGCATCGAAAACCCCCATCCCCTCTGTTAAGGTCACCAATCTTGTTGACATATAATCCGATACTCTCAGTGTTGAAATCATGGCTATTCCCCTCTCATTTCTATGTCTTATTTCATTATGGACAAATCATACAACATCGGGTTTTTGTTTGTTACAAATAATTCGTTTGATTCCTTCGCTTTCGCTTTAAGGCTTTGGTACAAAAAGGCCACCTTGTTTTAATCCATCAACTCCTTAATACGATAATACTGATCCAATACCTCTGGATTGGCCAAGGCATCCCGATTTTTTACCGGATACCCGTGAATGATATTGCGTACCGCAAGTTCCGCAATTTTGCCGTTTTTTGTGCGCGGGATATCGGTTACCTGGATAATTTCCGCCGGTACATGATGGGGGGAAGCGTTTTGCCTGATTTGCTGCTTAATCTTCATTTTCAATGTGTCCGACAGAGTTTCTCCGTCACGCAGAATGACGAACAAAATGATCCGGCAATCGCCTTCGGTTTCCCGCCCAATCGCCAAACTTTCCAGTACTTCGTCTACCTGTTCCACTTGGCGGTAAATTTCAGCCGTACCTATCCTGATGCCGCCGGGGTTTAGCACCGCATCCGAACGCCCATAGATGACCATGCCGCCGTTGCACGTCAGCGCCACATAATCGCCGTGCCACCAAACGCCCGGGTATTTGTCAAAATAGGCGGCTTGATACTGCTTGTGGCCGAGGTCGTTCCAGAATTCTATCGGCATGGAAGGGAATGGCGATTTACAGACCAGTTCGCCTTTTTCTCCCCGTAATGACTGTCCATTTTCGTCGAAAACATCGACATCCATCGCCAAGCCGCGGCACTGGATTTCCCCCCGCCTTACAGGAAGGATCGGGCAGCCGAGCACAAAGCAGGAAATAATGTCCGTTCCTCCGGAAATGGATGACAGGCAGACATCGGATTTAATCGACCCGTAGACAAAATCGAACCCCTCCGGCGCTAAGGGCGACCCGGTTGATAAAACCGTTTTGAGCGATGACAGGTTGTGGGTGTTTTTAGGGCAAACTGAGGATTTTTTGATGGCGTCGATATACTTGGCGGAAACGCCGAAGATATCGACCTGAAACTCGTCGATCAAGTCGAATAACGCATCGGCTTTGGGATAAAGCGGCGAGCCGTCGTAAAGCACAAGTTCCGCACCGGACGCCAATCCGGAAACCAGCCAGTTCCACATCATCCAGCCGCAAGTGGTGTAATAAAACAGGCGGTCGCCGGGATGGACATCCACATGCAATAAATGTTCTTTCAAATGCTGTAGCAAAGTCCCGCCGACACCATGCACAATACACTTCGGCAGCCCCGTGGTTCCTGAAGAATATAGGATGAACAAAGGAGAGTCGAACGCCATCGGTTCAAACCTTAGGGAATCGTTGCGTGGGAAACCGCTCAGGTAATCCTGCCAATGGGCAACCTGGCTGCACGACTTGGGCGGTTCGCTGTACAGATAGGGGATAAGCACAACCCTTTCAACTGACGGCAGCGCCTTAAGCAAAAGTTCAACATGGCCTAAACGGTCAAACGCCTTGCCGTTGAAAGTGTAACCATCGCAGACAAACAACACCTTGGCGTCGATTTGGCTGAAACGGTCCACGATTCCCGGAACGCCGAAATCGGGGGAGCAACTGCTCCAAACGGCGCCGAGGCTAGTGGTTGCCAGCATGGCGATAACCGCTTCGGGAAGGTTAGGCGTTACGCCTGCCACCCGCTCGCCAGGCTTGACCCCATCATGGCGCAATGCCTCGGCAAGCCGGGAAACTTGACCGTAGAGTTCATCGTAAGAAAGCTTCCGCGTACTGCCATTTTCGCTGCGAAAACTGATGGCATTGAGGCGTTTATCGCATCGTGCCAACAAATTTTCCGCATAATTGAGCCGGGCATCGGGAAACCATTGGGCGCCAGGCATCCTGTTTTCATTAACCAAAACCCGTTTGCCTTTCCGTGAGGATTTTATATCGGCAAAATCCCATAGCAAATCCCAAAATGTTGCGGGATTTTGGATAGACCAACCGTATAAGGTGACGTAATCGGCTACATGGGAACCCAATCTCATGTTCACATACTCCATGAAGCGGATAATATTGGCCTTTGCCCGCCTTTCAGCAGAAGGCTGCCAAAGGATTGGATTCACATTATTTCCTATAGCTAACGACACCAATGAGATTGAAAACTGGTGTGTTAAGTTCAGGTAATTTCGTAGTCCGAATTTTAAATATTCAGCTAATAACAGGGCGTTATTTATCAGAATAAAAAATTTATCGTTTTCATTGATATATAATCGTAAGAGGGGAACTTGAAGCGCTGGAAAATGACCAAATTACTAATTAAATCTGTATTGACGTGATGGAGACAACAGTTGTTCCGAATAACCCCAAAGATAAGCTTGGAAAGATAAGTGGCTGATTCCTCAGTATTGCCAATCGGACCAAGAAAGCGCCAACTTAAGGGTCCCCTAAATCAACCGACTATACAGAGATAACCAGCGCGCCGCTTCCAACTATGACCTCTCCCACCGACCCCAAAGATGAACTACGAAGGCAACTGCGTGAAGCGGCGCTTGAATATCATGCTTATCCAACGCCAGGCAAGATTAGCGTCAACCCTACCAAGCCATTGGCCAACCAACGAGACCTATCCTTAGCCTATTCGCCAGGCGTTGCCGCTGCCTGTGAAGAAATTGCCGCCGACCCAGCCAATGTTTTTAAATATACCGCACGGGGCAATCTAGTGGCGGTCATAACCAACGGTACGGCGGTTTTGGGCTTAGGCAACATCGGCCCGTTGGCGGCAAAACCGGTCATGGAAGGCAAGGGAGTCTTGTTCAAGAAATTCGCCGGTATCGATGTCTTTGACATTGAGATCAATGAGAGCGACCCTGACAAGCTCTGCGACATCATTTCTGCCCTGGAACCGACTTTTGGCGGAATCAACCTGGAAGACATCAAAGCGCCGGAATGTTTTACTATCGAACGCAAATTACGCGAACGGATGAATATCCCCGTCTTCCATGACGACCAGCATGGAACCGCCATTATCGTCGGCGCGGCGATATTGAATGGCCTGAAAATAGTCGGCAAGGACATCAAAACCGCTAAGCTGGTAGCTTCCGGCGCTGGCGCTGCGGCTTTGGCCTGTCTCGACATGTTAATCGACCTTGGCCTTACCCTAGAGAACATCGTTGTTACCGATTATTTTGGCGTGGTCTACAAAGGCCGCACGGAATCAATGGATCCCGACAAAGCCCGTTTCGCCCAGGAAACCCATGCACGGAAATTAGCCGAAGTCATCCCAGGCGCTGATATTTTTCTGGGGTTATCGGCAGGTGGTGTGCTGAACGGGGCTTTGGTAAAAACGATGGCGGCAAAACCGTTGATATTCGCCTTAGCCAATCCCACACCGGAAATCATGCCCGAAGCCGTGAAGGAAGTGCGTGACGACGCCATCATAGCAACCGGACGCTCGGATTATCCAAACCAAGTTAACAATGCCTTGTGCTTCCCATACATTTTTCGTGGGGCACTTGACTGCGGGGCTACGACCATCACCCGTCCGATGGAAATCGCCGCCGTCCATGCCATCGCCGAATTGGCCCAAGCCGAACAATCCGATGTGGTAGCCAGCATTTACGGCAACAGCACGCTTGCCTTCGGCCCGGATTACCTGATCCCTAAACCTTTCGACCCGCGCTTGATGACCGCTATCGCCCCTGCAATCGCAAAAGCCGCAGAAGACTCGGGGGTTGCCGTTCGACCGGTCGAAGATATGCAAGCTTATATCGACCGGTTGCAGCAATTTGTCTATCACAGCGGCACTTTCATGAAGCCTGTGTTTCGGGTTGCGAAGAACGCTCCCGCCACAAAAAAGCGCATCGTATTTGCCGAAGGCGAAGAGGAGCGCGTCCTGCGCGCCGTGCAAATTTTGGTCGACGAAAATATTGCCCAGCCTATTTTAATCGGACGTCCGGCAGTGTTGCTTAGCCGCATTGAAAAATTTGGCTTACGTCTCAAGCCCGATGTCGATTTTAAGGTTGTAAACCCAGAGTACGACGAACGTTACCGTGATTTCTGGCAGACCTACCTTGCAATGGCCATCCGTAAAGGGGTTAGCGAACAATATGCCAAACTGGAAATGCGCCGCCGCCATACTTTAATCGGCGCAATGCTGATCCATAAACAGTATGCCGACGGCATGATTTGCGGAACTTTCGGTACGACCGACATGCATTTGCATTACATAGACCAAGTGCTGGGTATGCGTGCGGGGGTACATGTCTACGCCGCCATGAACGGCCTTATCCTGCCGGACCGCCAAATCCTTTTGGTCGACACGCATGTCAACCCTAATCCAAACACTGAACAGTTAGCAGAAATCACCCTTTTGGCCGCTGCCCAGATGCGGCGTTTCGGCTTGGTGCCGCGCGTCGCCTTATTGTCGCATTCCAATTTCGGCACGAGCGACAGCGAGTCGGCCCAAAAGATGCGCGCCGCTTTAGTGCTTATCCAAAAGCGCGCGCCAGACCTGGAAATTGAAGGCGAAATACATGGCGACACCGCGCTGGACTACAACCTCCTCAAACAAATGATGCCCGATTCAAAGTTGAAAGGCAGCGCCAACCTATTGGTCATGCCCAATATCGATGCGGCCAATATTGCCTATAACCTACTCAAAACCGCCGCAGGTAACGGTGTAGCGATTGGCCCGGTCCTGCTCGGCTGCGCCAAGCCAGTCCATATCATGACCTCTACGGCTACGGTACGAAGGATTGTCAATATGGCCGCCCTGTGCGTAGTGGATGCCAATGAAGCTGTGTAATACAACCCTTGTAATATATTAATTTAGTGCAGTTGAAAGGGGATGACCCAGGGCTTTTTAGTTAAGCAAAGCCCCTTCACCCTTGAGGGAAATGGTTAAGATAAGGGATATCAATAAGATAAAATTAACTAACTTAGTTTATCTTTCCCGCTCCCCCTTCCCACCAGCATAGTGTATTTTCTGCATTAGTGCCGCAAGGAATAGAATTTCATACCTAGCAATAAAGCCTCATACTGAAACGGATCTTGAAAAGTTGAATTTAATTACTGGTCTCGGCCTAGGCGATTAACAGTTGCAGGCCTTCAGCAAGTGTTAAAATTATTCGAACCTACCCCAATCGTTTTCAATTACCATCAATCGTTATCTTCCGGTTTGTAAATATTCAATATTTACCATTCATTTTTTTCATGTCATCCGGCTTTATTGATTCGACCCTTTAATGTTTGAACCGTTCGCGCTGAGCGAGTCGAAGCACATAAACCTTTCGACAAGTTCAATACCCAATGGGCACAAGGGCGAACGGAAGTCAAAACATCAAGGGTGCCGAATCAATAATAGATGCTCATTCCTTATTGCCCATATTTCGTCCGCAAATTGCAAAAGTCAAAGCCAAACCTTAAATACTAAAGGCACATTAGTTTTCAGCGCAATACAATAAGGCAAGCCCTTATTATCCGATGCCCGATCTTGGCTATATTGACTATAATTGACATTACCCAAAGGCCAACTAACTTTAGTGTGGCAAAAAATTAGAAATCATCGGGTCGAGGCCATAAAATCATTATCTTTCCAATCCCATTTCGGCTTAAAAACACGCATAACTTAGTGTTACTATTGGCACTAAGCTGCGGAAAATCGCTTTTTGCCCAAGAGGCGGACAAAGTTTATGAACTGCCATTAGACCAGTTGGTTAATGTTGAGGTCACGTCTGCCTCCCGGTTTAAACAAAAGTCCTCCGAAGCCCCTTCTGCGGTTGATGTGGTTACATCCGAAGATATCCGCAGTTTCGGATGGCGTAACCTGTCCGACGCGCTTAACGCGATACGCGGGTTAAATGTCCGTAACGACCGTAATTACTCCTACCTCGGCAACAGGGGATTTACACGCACAGGCGATTACGATTCACGTGTGCTTGTTATGATTGATGGCCGACGCATGAATGATGTGGCCTACGATTCCGGTTTTATCGCAGAAGAATTCATGCTGGACATGAACCTGATCGAGCGTATCGAATACATCCCTGGCTCTGGTTCATCGGTTTACGGCGCCAATGCCCTGCTCGGCGTCATAAACGTCATCACTAAAAAAGGCAAAGATATTGGCGGCGCCAAGTTGAGCGGCGAAGCCGGTAGCCTGGGCACTTTCCGGGGGCGAGGAACATTCGGCAAGCGGTGGAGCAACGGCGCCGACCTGCTGATTAATGGTTCGCAGTATTACAGCCATGGGCAAGATCAATTGTATTATCCCGAATTCTCCAGTATCAATGGAGGAATCGCCCAGGATATGGATATAGAACGTACGAGCCGAGCTTTTGGCAAATTCAGTTACGGCGACTTTACCATACGAAGCGGTTATGTAGACCGTTACAAGCGGGTACCCACTGCATCCTTCGGCGCCCTTTTCAATGATAAGGACTATTTTACCGTAGACCGACAAATCTATGTCGATTTGGATTATATATCTCAGGTGAATAATGACCTGGCGTTGGAAGCCAGGGCATTCCATCACTGGTACGATTACCATGCCGTTCAGCCCTACGCGGGCGTCCCTCCACTAGCCCGTGTGGAGAATTACGATGCGGCAAATACCCGCTGGTGGGGCGGTGAATTCAAGCTGACAGGCACCCAATTCGCGCATCACAAGTGGGTCGCCGGTCTTGAAGTCCAGTACGATCAACTCCAGCACCTTATTGCTTATGACATTAAGCCATACCAACTCTATACCGACACGAACAACCATGGCTGGCGGGCAGGTGTTTATTTGCAGGACGAATTCCGAATTACTGACAATCTACTGATTAATGCGGGCCTACGCCTCGATCATCATCACATGATTGACAGCCTGCAACTCAATCCCCGCATCGGCTTGATCTGGGATATCTTACCGACACTCACCACTAAGCTGTTATACGGATCGGCATTCCGCGCACCTAACGTTTACGAACGGGATTACAACTTTTCCGGGTCTTTTTCGGCCAATCCCAATAACAAAGAAGAACTTATCACGAGCTATGAAGCAGTCGCGGAATGGTATCCCGGTAAAGGCGTCAAGTTATTGGGCACACTTTTCTACAACGATTTGCAACATGTACTTTTACAAGATCCTGCATCCAAGAAGTTCGTCAATACAGGAAAGTTCCAAAACTATGGTTTTGAAATAGGTGCTGAAAAACGTTGGGACAATGGCCGGATGTTCAAATTGACTTGGACACATAACTATACGCACGACGACACCTTGAACCAAGGGAGCTGGGCACCGGATTCACCGAAAAACCTTGTGAAAGCCCATTACGCCGAACCACTTTTCAATGATGCCCTGCGCTTAGGGTTTGAGGAAATCTTCGTGGATGAGCGCCGCACGCTAGCTAACAACATCGCGCCCGCTTATCATTTATTTAACATTAATCTAGCACTGGTAAAGCCGTTTTATGGCTTCCAACCTTCCCTTGCCGTTTATAACATATTCAACCAACAATACCGGGTATTGGGGGGCAGCGAGCATATCCAGGATACCCTGTCCATGGATGGGCGCACGGTTCGTTTCCGTTTAGAGTATAGCTTCTAAGCATGCATGGATTAAAACGATGCCGGCATCAATTAAAAGGCTTGAAAGTTCTATCTATTTTTTTCCTTTGGCTCTTTAACGCAAACGTCCTGTTGGCCGCCCCCGCCAGCGAGATACAAACATTGACCGTGGCATTCCTCTATAATTTTATGAAGTTGAGCGAATGGCCGGATGATGCGGCAGGCGCTGAAATAACATTGTGCGTCACTGAAGCCAGGAATTTCGGCCAGGAACTGGATGCCATTTCAGGCAAGGAAGTCCAAAATAAGCCCTTAAAGATAAGGCGGCTTGTACCTGGAGACAACCCGCGCGATTGCCAATTGCTTTTCTTGCCCAGCGAAGAAAAACCGATACGCATGCATGAATGGCTGAAAGCCATAGAAAAATCGCCGGTACTCACCGTAAGCGACCTGGAAGGGTTTCTCGACCATGGTGGCATGATTGCCTTGATAAACGACGATGAACGCTTAAAATTTGACGTCAATTTAGGACAGGTTGAGCGCTTGGGCATTAAAATGAGTTCACAGATATTGCAAATTGCTAACGAAGTCCGAAGGAAATAAAAATGAGATTAACGCCAGTCCATAACAGGCCGATAGCAAACAAGCTTCGCAAAGTTATTATGACCACAGTGGCTGGCTCGATGTTGGTTGTTTTTGTAATGGTAGCGGTTAACACAGTCATAAAATCAGTAAGGACATCCCGCCAGCAACTTGAAGTCCTTGCCCAAATTACTGCCAGCAACTCCCAAGGGGCCCTATTATTCCTCGATAAAAAATCGGCCCAGAAAATTTTGGATTCCCTAAAGTTAATTGAACCCATAATGGAAGCCAAGCTGATTAACACCGACAAAAATGAAATAGCCAGTTTCCACCGCCAGGATGCAAAATGGCTTCCATTATGGCTGCCGTATAGGGAACTCACTATTGTTCAGCCTGTTGTCGTAGGCCACGACCCTATAGGGAATCTTGAGTTGCGCGCCGAACTTAGCCAGATGTGGCTGGAAATCCTATTCAATCTCGGCGTTTTTGCATCGGCTATGCTGGCGACTTTCGCTATCGCGACTATTTTTGCACGAAGACTGGCTTTAAAAGTGACACATCCCCTCTTTGAGCTTGCCAATGTAACCCAGCAGGTTTCCAACTCGGACAACTACGATATTCGGGTAACAAAACAGGAAAATGATGAGGTAGGGACTCTTGTGGATGCCTTTAATGGCATGCTGGAACAGCTCGAACGAAGGGATCGGGAATTGACTCGATATCGGATCCGTCTTGAAAAGGATAAGGTAGCAGCCGAAGCAGCGAATGCGGCTAAATCGCAGTTCCTTGCCAACATGAGCCACGAAATTCGTACCCCCATGAATGGGGTGTTAGGTATGGCACAGCTATTGTTGGGTACGGCATTAACCCAAAAACAACACCGCTTTGTGGAAACAATACATAAATCTGGGGAAACCCTGCTATCAACCATCAACGATATCCTTGATTTTTCCAAAATTGAAGCCGGTCACTTAGAATTGGAGAGCTTAGATTTCAACATCCTCAAAACCATTGAGGATGTCTTAGAAATATTTACCGAACAAGCCCATAGAAAAGACTTAGAAATTATCTACCATGTCGGGGACGAAGTGCCAGGGAGCGTTAAAGGAGACCCGCATCGGTTACGGCAAGTACTCGTTAATTTGATCGGTAATGCAATCAAATTCACTGGACAGGGTGAAGTCCAAGTCAGGGTTAGCATGGATGATAAACCTGTTGCAGCCATAAAAACTGCCGAGGGTTTCCCATTCATGGTCCGTTTTTCTGTACGCGATACCGGTATTGGTATCAGCGAGGCCGCCCTTCCTCTACTGTTTAAGCCATTTTCACAAGCAGACGGCTCAACTACCCGTAAATACGGCGGCACCGGTCTTGGCCTTGCGATTTCCAAACAATTGGTTGAATTGATGGGGGGCGAGATCAGCGTAGAAACTTGTGTCGGTCAAGGCACCACTTTCTCATTCTTATTGCCGTTCTTACCCGCGACCGGGACGGAACGGCATCTTCCTTCGGCCCCTTCTGGACTGTCGGGCTTGAAACTGCTAATCGTAGAGGACAATCCAACCAACCGGGAAATTTTACAAGATTACACTCTGTCTTGGGATATGCTGGTGGATACCGTACCGAGCGCCTTGGCGGCTTTGGAGTTACTTAGGAAACCGGTTGACCGCCACCCCCCTTACGACCTGGTGTTAATCGATATGAAAATGGCCGGGATGAATGGCCTAGAATTGGGGCAACGCATTAAAGCCGACCCAGATTTGGCCCAGATTCCTTTGGTCATGATTACATCAACGATGTTATTGGGCGAAGCCGGACAAGCCAATAAAACTGGATTTGCGGCATACCTGATCAAACCTATCCGCAAATCCGACCTGAAAGAATGCCTGCTCAACGCGTTGAAATCGCAGTCGGATTCACATCATACTTCGACAGTAGAAAGCCCTATCGTACCCAGCGAACGGATTTCAGCACACATCTTGTTGGTGGAGGACAATCCAGTTAACCAGGAAGTGGCCCAGTATATGATGTTAGGGTTCGGCTGTTCAGTAGACCTTGCCGAAAACGGTTTGGAAGCGTTAAATGCTGTCGAGCAAAACACTTATGATTTGGTGCTGATGGATTGTATGATGCCCGAAATGGACGGTTACGAAGCGACGGCTGAGATCAGGCGGCGGCAGAACGCCGCCCTGCTGCCACACTTCCCTATCATTGCCATAACGGCCAACGCGATAGAAGGGGACCGCGAAAAATGCTTGATTGCAGGAATGGATGACTACATAGCCAAACCGTTCAAGGTAGGCTCTCTCCACCGGGTAATCAGGACATGGGCGAAAAAAGGCTCGGCTATAACAGTTGACAACGGGCTGCCAGTGGCTGCGATCCCCAAAACCGCACAAACATCGCCATCGCGTATAAATCCACATGCACTGGAAGAGATCCGGAGCCTGGATCCTAATCAAGGCAATGCCTTCCTACAAAACATTATTTCAATGTATTTGAGCAGTGCAGACAAGCATCTGCATACGCTGGAAGCAGCCTGGGCTGTAGGGGATATCAATACCATCTGCTCAATATCACACACGTTGAAGTCTAGCAGCAATCAGGTCGGCGCCCAGCTGCTGGCCGAACTGTGCTTGGAAGTTGAACTCGAGGCAAGAAATCACCGTTATGATGTTACCGGCCAATCGCTTGAAGGTATCAAACAGGAATTCGCAAATACCCAAGCCGCGTTAGGCTCCTTTATCGGGAATTATTCAGTGGTTCCTTAACATGACACATTATTTCTTTTTGATTCGGCCCTTTACTGTTTGAACCGTTCGTGCTGAGCGAGTCGAAGCACATAAGCCTTTCGACAGGTTCAATACCCAATGGGCACAAGGGCGAACGGAAGTCAAAACTTCACAAAGCCGAATCAATAAGCTTGATTATCGAAACGCTAAAATGCGGCTTTCAAGCCATTCCAGTACGAAAATAGAGTACTCACCGACAATTAGCAGCACCTAGCCACAGACCTTTCCGCTTACATCTCCATTAGAAAGCATCCGCTAAGCGTGTATTTTTATCTTGAAATAGCCTTTCCGTTGCGGATTGGGGGAAGTACTTTCAGGACAATTTTTTGATAACTACCGCCGTCAAATCGTCCTGCTGGTGTGATCCCGCGCTAAAAGCCAGTAAATCGTGGTGAACGCCTTCGATAATCCCAGTCGCTGACAGGTTCGCATGGCGCAATACACTCTGGCAGATCCGCTCCGTGCCGAAACAGTTTCCCAAGCTGTCCTGGCATTCAAAAAAACCGTCCGTAAAGGCGACTAAGATATCGCCGGAATAAAAAGGGAGGGTTTGCCAGTTATCATAACGGGAATCGGATATGATCCCCAAGGGTATATCGCTTACTGGCAACGTGTCGAAACGGCTTTCTTTAGCCCTTAAAATAAACACCGGGCCTTGGCCTGCGGATAAAAAACTTAGCGTATTGCTTTCAATATGCAGATAACCAACAAAAGCCGTAATGAAGCGGTCGCTGGGAATATGCCTGCAAAGCATCTGGTTGAGCTGGGTCAAGCTTAGGCGATAATTCCCAACCAATGAAAAGACGGCCCGCTGAAGGGCGCAGCATTCCGCTGCCAAAAGCGCCGGGCCGACGCCATGACCTGAGACATCCGCCAATATCATCAACAAATCGCCGTTGGAATCCGTGTGGAAGTCGAAAAAATCGCCGCCGGTTTCCTCTGCGGACTGGCTCCAACCGGCAATGTCGTAACCGGCAACGACCGGCGCAGATGTCGGCAATAAGCTTTTTTGGATTTCCCTGGCGATAGCCAATTCTTGTTGCTGGCGCCTATGTTCGGCGAACTCCTCCATCAACGCCTGCCTATGAATTGCGATGCCGCATTGCGCCGACAAAACTTCCAGCAAAAATTCATCCCATTTCCCGAAAGCGTCGCCTTGTTTATTGAGCACTTCCAACACGCCCAGGACGTTCCGTTGCCCCCCAAATAGTGGCGCCGCTAAAACATTACGTGTTTTGAATCCGGTAACTGAATCGACTGAGTTATCGAATCGTGGGTCATTGTAAGCATCCGGCACATTGATGACATTGCCATTTCTTAAACAACTTCCGGCGATGCCGCTTTCCGAAGGCAAGTGGATTTTTTCAGGGCGGTCGAAAAGCAAACTGGACAGTTGGCTAGCACCTTTGTCGAAAACAAATACCGTTGCCCGTTCGCACTTTAAAACTGAAACGGCGGCTTGCTCAATTTGCCTGATAAGCGTCTGTAAATCTTGCGTTAAAGCAAGATTACGGGAAATTTCCAATACTTCTATAAGGTCGTCAGCTTGACTTGTCAATTTGTCCACTTTTGGCTCGGAAGTTGCGGCTTAGATTGTACCTAAGAATACAATAATAAGGCGGGCGAACTATCTCAATGTATCGATAATTCCTTATGGGCAAGGACAATACAACTCAAGATGAACCACATCAAGGTTTTTTGCCAATCTGACAGACCGCCACCAACAAAATCAGTAATCTTCCATTGGCGGGCAGGCGCATACCACGTGCCGGTCGCCGTAGGCATTATCGATGCGTCCCACCGGCGGCCAGTATTTGTCATCATGTTGATTATTGTTGGGGAAGAACGCCTGCGCTTTAGAATAAGGGAAATTCCATTCTTCGAGCAATAAGCGGTGGTGGTGCGGGGCGTTGCGCAACACATTGTTTTCAGGATCCGCATTCCCATCCTCAATCGCTTTTATTTCCTGGCGGATAGCAATCAGGGCATCGCAAAAGCGGTCGATTTCTGTTTTGCCTTCGCTTTCAGTAGGCTCGATCATTAGGGTGTCGCCAACGGGAAACGCGACGGTCGGCGCATGAAATCCGTAATCAATAAGCCTTTTGGCTATATCGTCCACGGTAATATGGCACGAAAGCTTGAATTCACGGCAATCGATGATGCATTCGTGCGCAACCCAACCGTTTTTACCCGTATAAAGGATTGGGTAATGCGGCGCTAACCTTTTCGCGATGTAGTTTGCATTCAATATCGCTGTGAGCGTGGCGCGCTTTAACCCGGCCGCCCCCATCATCGCTATATAAGCCCAGGAAATCGTATAGATACTTGCGGAACCCCATGGGGCAGCGGATACCGTGCCGATTGTGCCATCCTTAGCTTTCAGCGGATTAACCCCATCGACGACAGGATGGTCAGGCAAAAAAGGAGCCAAATGGGCGCCGACACCGATCGGGCCGACGCCGGGTCCGCCGCCGCCGTGAGGGATACAGAACGTTTTATGCAGGTTAAGGTGGGCGACATCGGCGCCGATTTTGCCGGGACGGCTTAAACCGACCAGGGCGTTAAAATTTGCGCCGTCCAGATAAACCTGGCCGCCGTGTTGATGGACAAGTCCGCAAATTTCCCTGAATGCTTCCTCAAAAACGCCGTGGGTGGAGGGATAGGTTATCATCAATGCCGCCAAAGCCGTATGATTGTCAGCGACTTTTGCCTTCAAATCATCCAGGCTGATGTTACCGTTGTCATCGCAGGCAACCACCACGACTTTCAATCCTGCCATCACGGCACTGGCAGGATTGGTGCCGTGTGCGGAGGCAGGAATCAGGCAGACGTTACGTTGCGGTTGGCCGTTGACTTCATGATATTTACGGATAACCAGCAAGCCGGTATATTCTCCCTGCGAACCGGCATTGGGCTGTAGCGAGAAAGCGTCAAAACCGGTCAGGTCACAGAGCATATCTTCCAGTTCGGTAAACAGTTGTTGGTAACCGTGAGTCTGGTAAAGCGGCGCAAAAGGATGCAGGCCGTTAAACTCGTGATAGGAGATGGCTTGCATTTCGGTCGCCGCATTCAATTTCATGGTGCATGAGCCTAAGGCTATCATCGAACGGTCAAGCGCGATATCCTTCCGTGCAAGTCTGCGCATATAGCGCATCATCTCGGTTTCCGAATGGTAACGTTCGAAAACCGGATGCCGGAGAATGGCATCGTTACGCAATAATCCATCCGGCAGGCACTCTTCGATAGCCTTGTTCAGCCGATTGATGTCCGGAAATTCACTGGCGGGCGATGCGAAGACCTGCCAAAGCGTCCGGAGATTTTCCCGGGTGGTGGTTTCATCCAGCGATATCCCGATATGGTCGTTATCGATCAGGCGCAGGTTGATATTGGCCTCGGCAGCCAACGCAATCGCTTTTTTGGCGCGGTTCGTTATGCGGACAAGGAGGGTGTCAAAATAGCATTCACTAAGCACTTCGTAACCGAGCTGTTTTAATCCGGCAGCCAAAATTTGCGTGTAACGGTGCACCCTGCCCGCAATCAAACGAAGCCCTTCAGGGCCGTGGTAGATAGCATAGAAACCGGCGATTACCGCAAGCAGCACTTGCGCCGTACAGATGTTGCTGGTCGCCTTATCACGCCGGATATGTTGTTCGCGAGTTTGCAGCGCCATCCTTAGGGCTACCTGACCGTGGTTGTCTTTGGAAACGCCGATGAGGCGACCGGGAACGGCACGTTTGAATTCGTCGCGGGTTGCAAAGAAAGCGGCATGGGGTCCGCCGTAACCCATGGGGACGCCGAAACGCTGCGCGCTGCCGACGACAATGTCGGCATTGAAGGAGGCAGGCGGCTTAAGCAGGACCAGGCTTAACAAATCGGCGGCAACCGTCAATAGTGCAGACTTTTCGTGGGCGATTTTCGCAACCGGGGCAATGTCCTTAATTTCGCCTTTCGAACCCGGATATTGCACCAATACTGCGAAAAAATCATGTAGTTGTAAGCCGTTATAGGGATCGGCAACAACAACTTGATAACCCATGGAACGGGCGCGGGTAAGGACAACCGCAATGGTCTGCGGATGGCAATCCTGGTCCACGACGATGGTATTGGCGGGATTTTTCGACAAGCGCCTGGACATGGCCATGGCTTCCGCCGCCGCCGTGGCTTCGTCGAGCAGGGAAGCATTGGCCAGCTCCATGCCGGTCAGGTCGATTATCATTTGCTGGAAATTCAATAAGGCTTCTAACCTGCCCTGGCTGACTTCGGCTTGATAGGGCGTATAAGCGGTATACCAACCCGGATTTTCCAGGACACTGCGTTTGATGACTGCGGGCATGACGGTGTCGTAATAACCCATGCCGATCATCGAGGTGAAAACCTTATTGCGTTCGCGCATAAGGCGCATGTATTTAATGACGGCGCTTTCGCTAATGGTCTCCGTCAACTTCAACGGTTCGTCGTTAATAATGTCGGAAGGCAACGCTTTGTCGATGATTTCTTCCAATCCGACCAACCCAAGCTCCGCCAACATCTCCTGGGTTTGTTGCATATTCGGCCCGATATGGCGGTTGGCGAAATGGCCGCGCATTTCTAATTGGTTTAAGTTAGGACGGGTTTGGCTCATTGGGGTTTTCTCAGGTAGCGGTGGGGGACAAAAGGCAAAGCGGTAACGGTTAAGGCGATCTGTTTGTCCCTTACTATGGCTTGCAGGTGTTTGCCGATTTTGGCAAAGCCGGATTCTATATAGGCCATTGCGATCGCTTTACCGAGGCTGGGACTGAAGCTGCCGCTGGTGATATGGCCGACCAAATCATTGTCGCCATGATAAACGGCGCAACCTTCCCGTAAGGGTTGTTTACTTTCGACCAGCAAGCCGACCCTCGTTTTTTCCGGATTTTCTTGCAATTGTTTGAGAATTTTCTTTGCACCTGGATAACAGTCATGCCCTTTCTTTATCAACCAGTGCAGGCCGGCCTCAACCGGCGTTACGGTTTCATCCAGTTCATGGCCGTAAAGGCATAATCCGGCTTCCAACCGTAAGGTATCGCGGGCGCCCAAACCGATCGGGGCGACTTCCTTTTCAGCCAGGACCAGTCCGGCAAGCGCTTCCGCTTGTGAATTAGCGACAGAAATCTCGAAACCGTCCTCGCCGGTATAACCGCAACGGCTTATCCTGCATGGGATTCCGCCGATTTCGGATTCGCAGGATTGCATAAATAGCAAATCGGCGGCAACTGGGGAAAATTTTGATAAAACTTCTGCCGATAAAGGCCCCTGCAAAGCAAATAAGGACTGTTCTTTCAGTTCGACAAACTCGCAGGAAGCTGATAATTGTTGCCTAAAATGAAGAAAATCCTTGGCCTTACAAGCGGCATTGGCGACGATCATCAACCCGTTTTCGATACGGGTAACGATGATGTCGTCGATGATCCCGCCTTCCTCATTGGTCAATACCGTATATTTAAGCTCATCGGGTTTCAGGCTGGTAATATCGCTGGGGGTAAGGCGTTCGAGTTCGGTCGCGGCCTCATCGCCTAAAACCAAGCATTGCCCCATATGCGAAATATCGAAAAACCCGGCATGGCTGCGGCAATGGAGATGCTCATGGATAATGCCGTTTCGGTATTGGACAGGCAGTTGGTAACCGGCAAACTCGGTCATTTTGCCGCCCAAGTTTAGATGCAGTTGATGGATGGCTGTCTGTTTCTGCATGCGGTTATTTTGGTTTACCAAATTAGTCGATGCTTATCATTTTAACGCCGCTTAAACTCGGCCAATTTAGCCAGCAAATAATCCAAATCCTTTTGGGTATGGTCGGCGCTTACCTGTAACCTGATTTCCTGCTCGCCCTTGGGCACGACGGGATAATTCAGTCCGGTCGCTAAAATGTCGTTAGCAAACAAATGCGCGACCAGTTCGGATGTCTTTTCGGTATCCCTTATAAAAATGGGGGCGATGGGATGTTCGCCCGATAAGGTTTCATAACCTAAGCGTTGAAGTCCGTTCCTCAGGTAACTACTGGAATTGCGTAAGTTTTCCAGCAATTGTAAACCCTCCCGGCTATCGAGGATACCCAGTGCAGCTAAAGACGCCGCTGCTTCAGCCGGTGTAATAGGGTTGGAATAAATGTAAAAAGGGGAAGTCTCGCGCAAATAATCGATTACAGCCGAACTCGCCACCACGTAGCCGCCGTTCACCCCAAGCGACTTACCCAGCGTCGCGATCAGGATGTCGGCCCTGGCACCGGTGACTTCTTCGGTACCCCGCCCGCTGCGGCCAAACGCCCCGATTCCGTGGGAATCATCGACTACGCTGACAATTCCTTCGGGATAGCCGCCTTCATGGCCCTGACAACTGGCAATTATCCTGTCCAAGGGCGCATAATCGCCGCGCATGCTGAAAATTCCGTCCGTTATGACACACACACGCCGGTATTGGTTTTTGTTTTCCGCAAGCAACTGATCCAGGGCATGGATGTCGCCGTGCGGATAGACAACTTTTTTCACTGGGTTGGCTAGGCGGATTGCATTGATGATGCAGCTATGGTTCAACGCATCGCTGACGACGAGCGTGTCTTCCGAAATCAATTGCGGCAGGACGCCCATCATGGTTGTATAAGCTGAGCTAAAGACCATGGCGGATTCGCGTCCGTGGAATTCCGCCAAACGCTTTTCCAGGTTTTTATGCACTTGGTACGTCCCACTGATAAAGCGGACTGCACCTGGGCCGGTGCCGAAACAATCGGCGGCTTCCGCTTCTGCTTTGATGACTTGGGGATGCAGCGACAAGCCCAGATAAGAGTTTGAATTCATCCGCAAGAATGCCCTATCGCCGTACCCATCGAGCAAATAGCGCGGCCCGAAACCGTCAGCGGCAGCCAAGACACGGGTAATGACCTTCTCATCGCCCTTCTGTAAGCCCTGTTTTTGCAGGCCATCTAGTTTGGCGGCGTATAACTGTTCAACTTTATCCAGCGACATCTTACCTTCCCCATTCAATCTGCTTTCGTTAAGAACGGCGTAATTATAAGGCTAACCCCATTTTTACTTTGTCACGTTGTGCATTAATAACACATGTTCCAGCATTTCTTCGACCATTTCATGTAAACCGAATCGGGCCTGCCAGCCCCATTCAATGCGGGCGGCGCTATCGTCCATATGCCGGGGCCAGGAATCGGCAATCGCCTGACGGACAGGGTCGACAGCGTAAGTGACGGTAAAATCCGGCAAGTGTTTTTGAATTTCAGCCGCAAGTTGCCCAGGCGTAAAACTCATGGCGGTCACATTAAAGGCATTGCGGTGCTGTAATTTCGTAGCGTCAGTTTCCATGAGTCGGATCGCCGCGGAAACCGCATCGGGCATGTACATCATATCCAGTTGGGTGTCGGGCCGTAGAAAGCAATCATAGTGCCGGGTTGTTACCGCCGCATGAAAAATTTCGACGGCGTAATCGGTTGTGCCGCCGCCCGGACTTGCTTGGTAAGAAATCAATCCCGGATAACGCAACCCGCGCGTATCGACGCCATACCGATGGAAATAATAATCGCAAAGGAGTTCGCCCGTCATTTTGGTTATGCCGTATAGGGATTTCGGGCGCTGGAGCGTATCCTGCGGCGTATCAAGGGAAGGAGTTTCCGGCCCGAATGCAGCAATGGAACTTGGAAAAAAAACGGCGCAATGGTGGACACGGGCTGCTTCTAGCACATTTAACAGTCCGTTCATATTAACATCCCAGGCTTCAAGCGGTTTGGTTTCCGCGACTGCGGAGAGTAGTGCAGCCAAATGAAAAATTGTATCGCATTGGTTAACCTTGATAATCTCATTGAGCGCGGGAGTATCACGCACATCCAGATGGCGCTGCGGTTCCAGTTGCCTCACTTCGGCAAGCGGTTGCTTATGATATCCGGTGGCAATGACATTTTCAGCACCACATTTATCACGTAAAGCCTGCGTAAGCTCTACCCCGAGTTGCCCGGTGGCTCCCGTCACCAAAATCCGCTTCATCTGTACATTCAATAGTTTTTGTTGTTGTGAATATAGTTAACCGGAATTATCTTATTAATTTTGCAGCGAAATTGAACAGGCGGAATATTTTAGGATGCCCGATATCCCTTCTGGATTTTTTAATAGGATAACTGACAATAGGTTATGGGTTCTATTCTTTTCTCCAAGAAAACATGGTTATTAAAGAACGCACTATTCAGCGAAGGCGTTAAAGATAGGCCTAAGTGATAATTGGCGCAGCAAAAAATCAGGAAAACGGGGGTGTTTTGGTAAGCCCTTGAAAAAAACTCCCCCTAAAATAAGCAACAGCGCTCGAAAAAAGCGAGGGAAAACCCACTTCCCTTTGCTATCATGCCGATACGCCAGGGAATAAAAAACGTCTATCCTGACGTATTATGCAATAAAGTCCCAATGCCTTCATTGGATGAATCTAGCGATAGTGGTAACCGCCGCCCCAACCTCGATTTCTTCCCCAGCCGTTACCGCCCCCATGCCAACCATGACCGCCGTAATAATGTGGCTGATATCCGTAAGCAGGAGCAACCGCTACTCCCGCTGGATAAGGTGTGTAAACGGCACAGCCTTCCATCAAAAACACCAACATTAACCCAAATAGCAAAGCCGATATTTTTTTCATCACTGACTCCAATCTGTTATTTTAGGAATTAAACTAGATCAAGGACTTTGTTTCACTATCTCCAATCTGATAAACAGTTTAATTGGATGCTCATGAATACAGGCTTAATGGAAAAGTAGCGGCATTAACTTACGGACTTAGTTAGCTTTTAAAGGGCGTTTTAAAAGGGCATCGACTATCACTAATTTTTCAAATCTAATTTTTAATCTGATCCCTCGAAACCGCCTCATTGCTTTGTGTTTTAGCTTCCAGCAAATCATTTACCTTGATTAAGTCCTCTGGCGCAAGAATACCCACTGCCTGTTTTAATCTGAGAACGCTAAGAATGTAATCGTATCGTGCCCGGGCATAATCGCGTTGGACGCTGATACGCTCCCGCTCAGCGACAATTACATCAAGCGGTGTGCGGTATCCGGCATAAAAACCGGCTTCTGTTGCATTGACGGCAATCTCGTTAGACTTTAAGGTTTGTTGCAAGGCCTTGACCCGGCTGATGCCTGCGGTTACCCCCAAAAAAGCTTGGCTGGTGGCGCGTTGTACGGCACGTTGTTCTTGTTTAAGTGCGGCTTTGGCTTCGCGGTAGCGATGTTCGGCCTCCCGGATACGGGAGTTGACCTTGCCGCCAAGGTATATTGGCACGTTAAGCTGCAATCCTATGATATTGTCCTCGATCTCGGCTGCCCCGAACCGGCCGCCTGTAGATGAAAAACTATGGCTTCCCGTCGCATCTAAGGTCGGCCAATGACCGGCACTTTGCACGTCGATCTGCGCTTTGGCGATCTGGCTGGCGTATTCGCTGACTTTGAGCCTTAAATTTTGGCCCATGGCTTGTTCGACCCAGCGATCTTCATCCATAGGTTCAGGTTGTACAAGCGGAATGTCTTTTTTCATGACGGTAAGCTGGCTATATTGGATGCCGGTAATTTCTTGCAAACCCTCCCTGGCATTGCGCACCTGACGGTCTGCTTCGATAGCATCGGCGACAGCTCGGTCATAGCCGCCTTGAGCTTCCTGCACATCGGTCATGGCAAGGTAACCCGCCGCTTCTAGTTGTTTTATTTCGTCCAGTTTACTCGCCAAGGCATTTTCTTGGGCATTGGCGAAAGTTAGGTTTTCTTCGGCGGCTAATACGCCAAAGTAACGCTCGGCCACCCGTAGCAGGAGCTCGCTCTCTGCTGCTGTAAATTGGGCGATGGCTTGCGCGATGCGGCTGTCGGCTTGCTGCCATTGAACAATGCGATCGTAATGAAGGATCGGTTGGGTAAGGTTCAGGCTGTAGCCTTGCGTTATAAAGCTTTGGGAGAGGACGCCGCCGGGATCTTCAACGCCGACGGCATTGCCGCGGTCTTTAAAGCGTTGCCAATCGTTGCCAATATTCGCGGTCAGAAAAGCCTCCGGCAGGAAGAGTGAGGCGCTGGCCTGGATTTGTGTTTCCTTGATTGCTTCTAAAGCCTCTTTGGCCATTTCCAATTGCGGGTCTTCCTGGATAGCCTGATTGTATACGAGGAGTAAATTTTCAGCACGTAACGGGCTAGAGTAAAAGCTAAATGAAAATAGCAGTATCAAAGAAACTTTTCGGTAGCATCGAGGCTTATCCAAGAACGGGTTGATAATGTAGAAGGCCATATACGATTAACTCCAGGTGAAATACAGTGGGTAATCAAACTTCAACTTTCCGCAGAGGAATTAATACATAAAGATGAAGCTATCGATGTTGCAACAAGCCCTGGCTTTACGCTTGGTGAGTTGAAACTTAGTGTTGATCCCTCCAGGATATCATTAGTCGGCCGCGGCACGACAAACTGCACCGTCCAAAGCCATTTTAAGCTAATAATGTCGCTTAGTGGAGTGCCCTTGAGATCTAGGGAAGATCTGTTTTTAAGTACTCCCATTTTGTAAGTTACGCTTTAAGGATGAGCGATCACCAACAATGTCTCAGCACGCATGAAAGCGCAGACTAGGCATTGTTCCAACGTTTTTGGATCCAATGCGGCAAAGCTTTCGTCCAGCACCGTCAATGAGGCATTTTGCAGCAATGCTCGAGCCAGGAAAATGCGGCTTTTTTCGCCATGGGAAAGTTGCCAGCCGGTTTCGCCAACGCGCTGTAACAAACCGGCGGGCATTTTGGCTAACAAGTCGGATAAACCCAGTTCATGGCAGAGTTGCTCAGCCTCCTTGAGGTCGTTTACTGTTGCCGGCCAATTCCTGCCCATCAGCAGGTTGAATGCCAAGGTACCAGTCAATATATGGTTTTCATGGAATTGCGGGGCTTCTGTCGCCAAGTGATGCCAACTGTCCCCTAACGTATGCCTGTCTAGGCCTTTGAGGAGCAATAAACCGGAATTGGGTTTCCTTAGCCCAACCAGCAACGAAGCCAAGGTGGATTTACCCCCGCCCGACGAGCCTTCCAGTAAGATTTTTTCACCTTGGTTAATGCTTAAATTTACACCGCGCAGGACGGGTTCGCCCTGATCTTGATAACGAAACACCAGGTCACAGGCATCGACCAAACAACCGTTATCGGCGTTGGCGTTTAAGTTCTGTTTTGATTCTAGAAAATGAGAGTCGGCAGATAGTTTTTGGTCAGCCGACTTGAAAATTGCAGACACTTGCGACCATGCGATAGCCGCCCTACCCAAAGCGGATAAACCGCCCGCCAAACCGCCGAGCGCGCGGTTGGCCAGTAATATCCCACCCAAACTAATTGCCATTTCTGCTTGCGAGTGTGTTCCGGCAATAAAAGCCGGGGCAAGGCTGGCTATGCCTATGAACAGCCAGCCCCTCGATAAGCCGCCGACTATCGGAATCAATGAGCTATCCATTGATTCCGAAAAAGTCAAATAATCGAATAGGGTTTGATCTTCTTGCGCCTGTCTTTTTTGTTCGGGTTCTTGGGCAAGACGCGTCCGATGGCCGACCATCTGTTCGATTAAGTCATGGGTCATGTCCAATCGCATTGCAGTCCATATTCGAAGTTGACGATAATATCGCCAGCACAAGCCTACCGTAAGGATCAACCAAACCGTTAAGGCTCCGACTGGCAGTTTCCCGCCTGCGCCTAAGCTTAAAATAACGGATGAAAAGACCAACTCCAAGCCCGCAAGGATCACGCTAAAACCTCCGTTCATGGCTAAAGATTCTAGGGCTTGAGAATCCATGACGCGGCTCATCAATTGGCCGACGCCTTGCGACTTTACCGCTTGTAAATCCGATTGTAAAGCGCCTGCCATTAAGCGTTTTTTCATGATCCCGCCCAATTCCAAGGCAAAATTTGCATCTAGCCAGTTGTTGAATAACTGGAAAGGCAGCATGGAAAATATCAACAATAACCATGCTGAGAACCACCCCCAATCGAAGCGGCCATTTAGTACGCCATGTCCTATCAATGCCCAGCCCGACGTTTCCAAAATATAAACAAAGCTGGTGATGAAGAGGATAGCAAGCAATTTGTTAGGTAATCCGGCATAGGACAACTGCAGCCAAAAATTACGGGTTGGAGGTAATCGCAGCAACCAAAAGGCACTTAATTTTTGGGTTGCTAATCGTTCGTTTAGCAGAATGGTTTGGACTTTATGGCGGCGTTGCTTGGGGACTTGGGCTAACGCCAAAGTTTGCGCTATTTCTTCTAAAAAAGGCTGTTGGTAAGGTAATGCCAACCAAGCACTGAGCTCGTTAGCTGGGCAAGTTTGAACTTGCAAAGATTCACTGAGGAACCGCACCGAGCCTGAAGCGGAGGGCAACAAAACCAAAAAACCTTGCTTAACTTGCAATATAGCCGGACCCGCTTTGTTGATTAGGGTTGGGCATTCTGCCAAGGAAATTTCGATTTGTTCTGTTTCCAAGCCTAATTGACGGCTGGCCCAAATTAGCCAACGCCCGGTTTCTGTAGGGTCGCCTCCCATAAAGTTATGCGGAATAGTTAAGTTTTTTCCTTTTTCCTTGAGGAGTTCGCTACGTTGGGCGAGCTCTTGCAAACCTTCGCCTAAGCGAAAGGAAGGCCACACTAACTGTTCAATGTTCATACTCTGGCAGCAATTTGGTATCGTGTGTTTTGATGGTGCCATTTAGCAAGCTTAGCTTCCGCCATTGTTTGTCTTTCCAGCCCTTTTGGTTTAAGGTTTCCTCGCCGTGCAGCAAATCCCGGTAACGGGTATCCTTGGAAGCCAGTTGACTTGGAAAACCGTCTTCAACGATCCGGCCGGCTTCAACCACCAGTACTCGACCAAATGAAAGCGTTTCTTTAACATCGTGGGTAACGCAAATGAGCGTGCTGTCTTGCCACCATTGCCGTGCTTCCGCCAATAAACGGCCACGCTGTTGCCTGTCCATACCTCGGAATGGTTCATCGAGCAGCACCAAACGGGGGTGATCCTGCATTAAGGCACGAGCTAACCGTACCCTTTGGCCTTCGCCGCCTGAAATTAAGGCACCGCCTTCACCGAGGTAGTTTTGTAAGCCTTGAGGGAGATGTTGCAAGACATTCCTCAGATTAGCTTTATTGATCGCGCCAGCAGTCCTGCCCACACCATCGTCGCGGCAGCTATAAGTCAAATTGTCCAAAAACGGCTTATTCCAAACTTGGATGGCTGGATCTACCCATGCCGTCTCAGTCCTTAGCCACTCCAAGAGCTGCGTCGACATCGGTTGGCCAGCCAAATCAAATTGGCCTTCCGCCAACTTATGCCAACCAAGCAATACGCCTAAAAGACTGGATTTACCGGCGCCCGAAGCGCCGACAATGGCGATATGCTCCGTTGGCATAATCGATAAATTTATGTCCTTAAGCAAGGTGTGCCCGGCAGCGACAACTTTTCCTTCTTTGATTTCGATGCCGATACCGGCGGATTTATTTTGCTCGGCATGAATGGTTGGAGATAAGCCTTGGATGTCCCGGTTAACGGTTTCTTCCGGCGCTGAAAGGGGTTCCAGCAAGCGTAGCAAGACACTCCTCTGGGTTGGGTATTGGTGCATCAATCCCGCTATTTTATGTCCTGCGGCTGGAAGTTTTAACAGCCAATACACCAATAACAAATCACTGCCGTTTACCCCGTTAGCATTTAAGAAATGATGCGTCAGCACGAAGGCAACTAAGCTTAAGGAGATTAGTGACTGTATCCCGTTGATTAAAATAGACAAGCGAATCATGTTTTGGTTGGCACGCGACCATTCAACCAACATATCTTCATGTTCGGTACGGATGGAACGTTCTGCCTTATGGGCCCTAATAGGCACTAAACCTAACAAGGCATCCAGATAAAAACTGAACAATGCGCCGGAGTGGGTGTGTACCTTCAAATCCGATTCGTTGAGAAAAGGCTGGCAAATTAGCGGGATGACGATAGCGGAAACAGCAAGAAGTAATGCCGGAATGCCGCTGGCCGGATTAAGTAACACGATAGCGATGAGAGTAAAAACAATATCCCAAATACTTTGCACAAATTGAATACCCAAACCGGGCAAGTTTCGGGTCAAATACAGGCTATGGCTGCGCTCGGCCATGTCTGAAATGGGTCGGCTATTGAAATATCGGTCGCTTAAATGGGGCAATTTATTTAACAAGGCCATGCGTAACCGGTTTTCCAATAGCCGCCCTAAACGTTGGGATTCCATTACAATCGGTATTTCAAACAGCATTAATAAACTGATGAATACCAACAAACCGACGATTGCACCCAAGCGTTGGTCGGCTAGGTTCAGGTCCTTGGCTATTTCAAACAAGCCCCTGAATAGCAAGGTTTCTATCAATACGGCACCCGCAGCAACAGTTAGGGCAGCCACTAAAGCTAAAGGCGATAAAATGCCGTCGGTGCTAAGTAATTTGATTAATGATTTTAAAGGCTGGATAGGTTGCTCAGTTAATGCGGCCGATAATTCAAGGGACAACGGTTTGGTATTTTGTTCCTTGGCCGGAAAATTTTGGCTGAGATCGATATGCCTGCCCGAAATCGTTAATAATACGGCTCCCCTGATTAACACCGAACCGCTGTCAATATCGGCAACAGGTTGTGTCGACCAGTAATTGGCAGGGATATGTTGGTAACAATCGCTGGAATTTAGGCAGGCGCTATTAAACAAGGTGCTGATTAAACGATAAGATTCATTCCCTTTTCTAATGCCTTTGGCGGATACCAGGGAAGTGCTTAAGCGGATAGCGGCATCAAGACAAGCCAAGGGAAACCAATGCCTAGCTTCCAATGCCTTATTAAGCAAATCGGTCATTTTTGTATCGGCAATACCGAGCAGAGTTAGGCTTTTCCGCAAAGGCTGGATGAATTGGTCAGAAACCGCCCACTCCAGCCATTCTTGCGCGGGGACGATTAACTCATGATGGTAAATGTCCCGGATAAATTTTTTACAACTGAGCCATCGCCGACCCGTAGCCGGATCCATGATTTGCACCCAAGGGCCAAATTTGCGCCAAACAACCACAAAATGATTGGCGCCGTTGCCTTGTCGGATAACGGCCATCGCGGGTAATACTTGGGCGGCGGATAAAAAAATATGGTCGACAGGAATCAAGACTTGTTCGGTAACCACCCCTAATTGGTTGGCGACTTGTTCGATCATATCAATAGACGTGCCGTCCACGTCTGTTTGGCAAGCTTCCCTTAACCGTCCGTAACTGACAGGGATGCGGATACCTTCGAACAGGCATTTTAACGATGCCGGCCCGCAATCCATCATCGATGTTTGGATAACTTCCGGGGCGAGCCAACGCTTTTTCATGTGGTGAGCGATGCTTGCGACGGCTTAGGGTTTGCCAGGATTTGCCCGACCGCCCTGAGAACTAGGATCGCCGGACTGATTTGTTCAATACTGACCTCAACCGTACCGGGCAATCCATGTTGGAAAGTTATTGGCGATGAAGTTGTAAATTCCGGAACCAGTTCTACCCTGACCAAGTTATCCCTGATTTCCGAGGCGACTTTACTGACTTTGGCCTTAATGCCGCCATATTGTGTCCATGGGAATCCATCGAGGCGCATCTGGCTGAATTGTCCTTTGTGGACCCGTCCCAGTACCGAAGCGGGGTTAAAATCGGCAACTATCCGTAATTCCCCTTTGGCTACCACGGAACCTAATTTTTCACCGGCCGAAATAACACTGCCCACTTGGATGGGCGGCATATCGCCGATTGTGCCGTTTACAGGAGCCTTTATTAAATGTTTGTCGACTTCCAATTGCAACCGGCTGACCGTTGCTTCAGTCGTTGCCAGTTCTCCGGTCAGTTTGACAACTTCGCGTTTCAAGTTTTCAATCTGGGATTGCTTCTGGGTCACCTTGGTTTGTGCATCCATCTCTATCCGATGAATGTCTGCAAGTAAAGCATTTTTAACGGAATCCAGTTTAGACGATTCTATTTGGGCCTTTAGGATTTCGATTGCAGGCACGCTGCCTTTGTCTTTCAATCCCGACAGGAGCCGGTAATTTTCATTGGCGAAATCTGCCGCTGTCGAAGCCTCTTTAAATCGCGAGCGGGCGCTTTGCATTGCCGCCAAACCGCCTTGATGATCGATATACTTGGACTGTTCTTGAGCAATGATTTCATTTTTTAAGTTGGCAATTTGTGATGGCAAAGCATCCAAGCGCGCCAGTTCTTCCTTGAGCCTCAGTTTTTCGGCACTGGCATCCAGTTCGACCAAAACGTCACCGGCTCTAACGTTTTGCCCAAGGCTAAGCGAAAGGGCGATGATCGTTCCCGATACGGTTGTTGCAATCGGATTCGGCGAGCGGTTAATTTCCAATCTCGCCTTAGCGGACAATTCGTAGACAGTGATTTTTGCGAAGAAAAACCATGTCAACCATACACTTAATAAAACAGCCCCCAATAACCAAAATACTAGTGCGCATTTAGGCGAATCATTCGATAGGGAACGGGTTGTTCTAGTGAATGCGGTTGCCATGGCTTGTCCTGCACCGAATCAATTAATCATGGACACATATGTTAGCAGGGGTAAAAATGGCGTCTTGCGGATCCAATTTAAGGAAAGGGTGCAAATGACGCCCGCTCCCCCAAAAGCCGGTAGCTGCAATTCTTTTGCTGCCTTCTTTGTCTAATCCATCATTGGGTATCCTGAGCTCGGGATGGTCGAAAGGCGCTTTTTGATAAACCACACGATCATCGGTAAGGGATACTAAGAAATCAACCAAGCGTTGTTCTTGAGTCGAGCTTAACCCAAGGGGCTTGATGCTGGGGTTGAGTTCATTCAAGTTAAATTGGCAGAAATTGCCCCCGCGGTTATAAAATTGCACTACTTGTTTTAGGGTCGCCATGCCGCCGTTGTGGAAATAGGGGCCGGTCAACAACGTGTTGCGCAAACCAGGGACTTTAAAGGCGCCATCGACTGCCGCACGCTTAAATTCAGGCATCAGCGGTTCATCGTTCTCACAAACCCCGTTATTATTGGTATCGGTGCAAACCGAAGACTGCAAATCTTCATCTAGCGCCGGAATAGTTTCGCCACCCAAAATTGGGTAATTGGCTTGCAACACCTTAAGGCGGTCGAACAGGCTTTGCCGGGAAAAAGCCAGCGGTTGACTGAATGGGTCCATTTCACCGCGTCCCAAATCATCTGTCGTTGGGGTTACCGAAATATTATAGAAACCATTGTCGTAAAGTGCCGTGCCTTTCGCCATTGCCATAGCGCGGATGGGATTTTTGCCGTTTTTGATACTCCTGATTGTCGCTTGGGTTAATTCTGGGCCGGCATGGCACTTAATACATTGGCCTTCATTGACAAATAGATTCAGGCCTGCAAGTTCCTTCGGGCCAAATCCCCTATTAAAACGGTTTGTTTCCATCCACTTGTCGAACGGTGTTTGGTCGGATACTAACGTCGATTCGTACAACGCTACTGACAGGCCGAAAAATAACCCGAAGTTGTATTCCATTTGCGTAAACGAAACAGTACCGAAATCCAGGGGTTCTGACGAATTCCAATAATCATCAACAAATGCCTGTTTAATAAGGTCTTCATAACTGGTCTTTAAGCCCGGCCACGGGGCGTTGGAATATCGCCCCAAGACTGAGTCCAGTGGGTGTACCAATTGTTGCCCTAACGGCGTGATGGGTTTGCCCGTCGCTGTGGCAGTTTTCATCAGTTTTTGGGCAATTTCCGGCAAGCTGCGGCCATTGCCTTGGGAAAAATCCCCAAATGACATTTCAAACGGACTCGTTAATGGCGTAACGGCTTGGGACGCCAAACTGGCATTGCTTATCGATATCCGCTGAGTGGTCAAGCCCTGTGGCGTATTGACGGCTATAAAGGTGAGCGGGGATTGGTCTTGGTCGCCAAAAGCGGATTGGCCGTTGAAATGGGGATTGGCCCGGCCATCCCAAAAATTAGTGTGATTGAACACGGCGTTGATGACTGAAGGCGTATTTCGAGGCTCGACTCGACGGACGCTGGTTTTTTGTTGAACATTCCAAACTGGATCGAGCAGCGGACTGCCTAAATCAACCGGTTTGCCAGGGTCAATGCCATTAAAAAATGTAAAAAAAACGCCCATCGAGCCACCTATGTCATCGCTATTACCTAATCCAGGCAATATCGCGCCTTCTGGTGTGCGTTGGATGTCTTGAATGGTTTTCACAAACGGGAAATCTTCCCGTTTGAGTTTTTTGTTGGGGCTGTTGATCTCGAAATTCGGATTGTTGACCCTTAGGGCATTGACATAGCCCAGGACATCGCCCTGGTACTCATCGAAAACGGCTGAAAGATTGGGGCTAAGTTGGTTTCTTGTGCGGTTGTCCGCACCGGCGTGGAAATGGCAACTGGCACACGCCTGTACACCATCGCTCCCGACCTGCATATCCCAGAACAAGGCTTTTCCCAAAGCAACCGCAGCCCGGCGGTTTTTGACATACTGTCCTAATTGTTCGGGCAAGGGAACACCGCCATCTTTCAGTACGGCTTTCCGTAAAGACTCCAAACCAAACGCCCTGGCATGACTTGGGTTTTTGATCACAGCAGAACTGGTAAAGCCGGGGCTTGGTAACGTAATCAGGCAAGAACCTACAATTAATAATAAGAAAAATAGGGTTGGCCGCTTACGTGTCGTAAGGGGGATAGTTAAATGGCGTATAGCAATTTCCGGTTGCGATAAGTTTTTCATGATGACACCTCTATTAACAAAAAGCAGGTTAGTGCCGAAACGTATTTAGATTCTCAGAATGCTTGTGTTTTAACTGACAGGTTCTTTAAGCTATTTAAGGAAATAACGATTTTTATTTGGCGGCTGTTTTGCCTTTAAGCCGTCCTATTCAGCCTAAGCTTTATAAACCCAAGCTTTCGAATTCAATCGATGGTTTGGCGTTACTATTAAAGCAACCGTACTATCGAGAAAGCGCAAAACTAGGAGAAGGTTAACCTTCTCCTAGAAGCGGTTGGTTTAGACCAATACCAGCTTTGGCGCAGTTGTAATCCCGCCACAACCTACTACTCTTTTAGGTATGAAGGTTGTGCCGCCGCAGCTGATTGACCTGCTGCTAAGCATCAAGCCTGCACGTACATCAGATTTTACTTTCATGGTAATCTCCCGTGGGTTCCGTGCCCATCGCACGTTGATTTGCCAGCCCCATGCTGGCAGGATTCTGATAAGGGTTTGTCCGCGTGTCCGGTCGACCCTGTAGGTTTCGTTATGGTTATCGCGTCTTTATTGACAACGATTTCAAGCCCGCTTAAATCCCTAATTTGGTCGACTAAATAAGCCAATCGGGATTGGCCCGGTTGCAGTAAGTAATAAATGTCGATATCAGCCGCCGTGAATATCCGTTTCGCTTGGGGACGGCCAAGGACGGCATTGAGTTTGGCTTGAATGGCGCTTGCGGCTTTCACAATGGCTTGTTCCTTAAGCAGATAGCCCATAATGATATCGACTAACTCGTCAAGTTGGCTGTCCACAGTATTAGGATCGCCTTCTACGTATTTCAATAAGGCGGAGCGTAAAACCGATTTCTCTACCGATAACGGATTTTGCTTATCAGGCGTAAGTAGTTCGGCTAAAGTCGGTTGACCGGTAGATGCTTCCATGCCTTGGGCGCTTTTCCTATACATATCCCCGTAAACCGTTTCCCGGCTAAGCCTTAACGCTTCGTAAGCCAATTCGGTGCTTCCCAATTCTTCTATCGATTCTTGAAAACGGTTAACGAATGTTTGGGATAGTTGGGCGCTATCCTTCGGCCAATGTCGCAAGACCTGCCAAATTTGCTCGTAAGTTCGGGTCATCGCGGGCCACAAAGAAAAGATGACGGCGTGGACTTGCAGGCCTAACAAACCGTAATCGAACGCTTTTTCAAGATCGGCCAAAGCCATTTGGACTTGAGGGTTGAGCTGGACGTCTTCCGCATAATTCGGCGCCTTGCCATCGACCAACACCGCCAAAAACTCGTCAATCATCGCTTTGGGGCCGGCACACACGCCGTATTCCGAATGGAAGACGAAATTACGTTCCGCGTAGTCATACAACGCGGTACTGGTCATCGGGGCATCGGGCGGCGTCGTCGGTTCCAATGCATGGATAAACAGCATGTCGTGCATGGTCATCCTTACCCCGTCGGTAACCCTAAAAATGGTGGATAACACGGGATCGAGTTCGCCGTTGGGGATGCGGTTTACACTACGCATCAACAAGAAAGCCGGAACAGCCAAAACCAACGAAGACAGCCGTTCCAAGTCGCCGACAGTCCAGCCATATTGGACATGGGGAAAGCGTTTTATAAAAGCCGACCTAATCTGGCTTAAGGCCACCATGCCCGCTTGCCAGTGTTGCCGAATACTTTTAAGCGCCGTTACATTCATAGGCTTTTCATCCATAAACCGGCTTCCGGCATGAAGGCACGTCCGCCATGATGTCGGCACATCCAGGCGCAACGGTTTTGGGAATACGTTGGCTTCTCCTACTTGCCTATTTTCCGTATCGACGGCCATGTGCGCCACACGAAAAACCGGGATCACCATTTCAAGATAAGCCAATTCCAAAGGACGGCCGGTCAACTCTTGGGTAATGGCTTCGCATTCGAACCACTCCCGAGGTCGGGTTGCCAGGGAGGGAGGCAAAGGAGAAGGGCAAACCGGATCTGTACTGTAAGCAAAAGACACGTCGCCATTTGCATAGACGAGAATGTTTTCGGCAATCAGTTGTTCTAATAAGGCTTTGACCTGATCCCATTCATAGCCTTCGCCCCAATGGACTGCCGAACCAGCGTAAAATTTGGATTGCTTGGCTAGTGTTTCCCCAAAGTTAAACAATTCAGGCTCATCGAAAGAAATTTCTTTATCGCCATAAAATAATGTGAGTTCAGGCTTATTCATAGTGTTCGTCAAATACTGCGAAAACACTTTTTTATGTTGCGGAAAAGACAGCTCATCTTCGGGTTTCAGCGAAAGGATGGTTTCGTTGTGTTGATGAAACGGGCAACCTGAATGTCCCGTCTCATTTGGCGTATTGTCAGCCGTTAAATGGTTCATAACCGACCCTCTGTGTTATTTATTGTGAAGGCAAGCGCCTTCGGGTTGGTTATAGATTAGTGAATTAAGTTCTTCAGTTCTGCGAAATAAAAACTTTCGATTTTGGTAATAGTAAATAGAAATATGGGGGTTATCCTTGAATTTTATGTTTTAAAATTATGCGCCTCCCTAAAAATTCCCTCGACCTATATTTAGGTGTGTTGCCAATAGTAAGGTCGATAGCCTTAAGCCACATTTATTAGTTTGATTGAATTTAGCCCTGTGTATGTAAAGGGGGATAACAATAGGCCTGTGTCAAAACGCTTTTCGAGGTGGTGTAAACAGGGTGTTTGATGAAGTTTGGATGGCGGATGCTGCGATGAAATATCAACAAAACCTAAGGCTTAGCCGGAAGAAAAAATTACCGAAGGAAAACCAATTGATTCAACTCACTAAAAGCCAATAATTAGCAAGGATTCCAACGTCCTTTGCAAGGATAATGATGCAAGCCCACTTGACGTCGGAGGAGTATTTATTCAAATGCATTGTCTAACATGCGAAAATGCAGAATCAACTAATATTATACTAGTGGGCGAGGGTTGCTTTTTGCGGTCATTGGTTAGCTAACCTAAATAGAACAGCCGAATAATTACAATTTCTTCAACAAAATTGAGGGGGCTTAAATGAAAGGTTATCTGCTTGATCTCGGTGCGAGTGCACCTGTTAGATTAAAATTGGCACTTATATTGCTTATACAGCGTTTTCCATTGGCAATGACGGCCGCAATCGGGTATGCGCACGCCGCCGAGCCTTCAACAAACTTAACGAAAGACGTGGCCGATATGGACCTTGAGGAACTGTTGCAGGTAAGGGTCTCCCCTTTTGACGTTTCCACCCAGCTCGATAGCGGCTACCGCGCTTCAAACTCCGTATCCGGCTCCCGTTTCGACACACCAATCCGGGATCTGCCCTTCGCCATCCAAGCCTTCACCGAGTCCTTCATCAAGGATCAAAAACCGAGGGATATTTTCGACGTCGCACGCTATTCGCCGGGCGTTACCTATCGTAGCAACGATTTCAACGAAGGCAACGCCAATGTGGCTATCAGAGGTTTTGCGGTCGGCTCCTTGCCCGGCGGCAACATCCACATCCTGCGCGACGGCGTCCACGGCCCGTCGATCTTTGACTTCACCAACATAAGCCGCGTCGAGGTGGTCAAGGGGCCGGCGTCATTTCTTTACGGCCAGATTGCGCCCGGCGGCATCGTCAATATCATCACCAAGAACCCTCAGCGCCAATTCGCCGCCAACGTCGACGCCCGTTACGGCTCTTACGGCCAATACCGTTTCGATGCTGATGTCACTGGGCCGGCCTCGGACACGCTGTTCTACCGGTTGGCGGCTTCCTACGATCAAGACATCCATTATTGGGAGCCTTACGACGCCTATACCTGGAATGTCTCGCCGTCGTTGCTCTGGCAACCCAATGACCGCCTGAGCATTTCGCTCAAGTATGAAAACTTCGAAAAGATCGAAGAACCGCAGCTGATGCAGAAGCCCGGCTACAATCCCCAGGCCGGTGTCGTGCCGACCCCGTCCGACCCCAACCTGTCCGGCGTCGATGTACCCGGCCTGCCGAACAACTGGAACAGTATGGCTTACAGCGATTTTCGCCATAGCGACACCCATAACCTGAGCGCCCGGATAGATTTCAAGGCCGACGATAACTGGAATTTTCGTGTCGGCTATTCGCATTTGGAATACGAAGTGGATGCGCTCTTCTCCGGCAACCTCGGCATGGCCAACAACGCCACGCGATTGCAAGGCCGCCGCGTCAGGCACCAGGTCTATACCAACCGGGACGACACCATCGAATTCCAAGGGATAGGCAAGTACGATTTGGGGTTTGCCAGCCTTCGCCTGTTGCTCGGCGGGCAATATGTCGACCGCCGCTTCGACCGATGGGCCGGACAAGCCCCTAACGACCCGGCGCTGGGCAGCAACCCCATCGGTTCGCCGTTGCCGTTGTGGAATCTGAGTGACTCTTCAACCTGGAACCGCAATACCTCGTTTCCATTTTCAGCACTGACGGATGGCCGCTTCGACCAGAGTGTGCAGGCCGTGGACAAGTCGGTATACGGCGGTTCAACGATCGGCTTCTTCGACGACCGGCTGCTCGTGCTAACCGGTTGGCGCTGGACTTCAACGGATAGCCAATTTACCGACAACCTGGAGCAACAGTCCGAACCGGAATCGAAGGTAAGCAAGGTCACGCCCCAATACGGCTTGCTGTATAAGCTGACGCCACAGATCTCAATGTTCGGCACCTACTCCGAGTCGTTTGTTCCTGGCACTTTTCCGATAAACAATGTCGACGGGACTACCGCAATCCCCAAACCGACCGAGGGCTGGGGCTACGATCTCGGGTTTAAGTACGACCTGTTCAACAGTCGACTGTCCGGCACGTTGACCTACTTCGAAATTGAAAACAAAAACATCGTCACCGACCTCGCTGTGACCAACTCAACTGGCGTGACAACGATCTACAGTGTGCAAAGCGGCCGGGAGCGTTCCCGCGGCGTCGAGGTGGATGCCACGGCCAAGCTGACCGACAACTGGCAACTTTACCTCTCCTACAGCTATATGGACGCAAAGATCACCGAGTTTAGCGGCCGTGACGATGCCATCCTCGCCCAAAATCCCAACTCGCTGGATGCCGCCGGCCGGGCGAATTACAAGAACGTCAACCGCTACCACAATGCCCCGCTGCAAATGAGCGCACCACATCTTGCCAATCTGTGGACGCGTTACGATTTCACCAATGAAGCCTTGCGCGGTTTCTATGTCGGTGGCGGCGTCAACATTGTATCAGACCAAACCCTCCTGCCGGACACACCAAAATCCGCCCATCAGTCCTATGTGTTATTGAACGCGATGGCCGGCTATTCGTGGGAAATGGGCGGGCACAGGATGAGCATAGACCTGATAGGCAAGAACCTCGCCGACGAACAGTACCGGCCATCGCAAAGCTCACGGAGCCGTCCGCGCGAGTTCATGGTGAATTTTTCGTTCAAGTTTTGATTTCCAGACGGCATCCTTGAAAAATTCTATTTTTGCTTACCGCTCAGTGTTCAGATCAATTGACGAAAACGCAAATCTTACTGCCGCCAGGAGTGTACCTGAGGGTATGCCGATTGTTTTAACCTATACACCCGGGGCAAGCAATTGGCCCTGAAGTCATGCACCCGCCGGGATGACGGGTTACGGCTGCACGACCAACGCGGTAGCTGGAGAATTATCCCGGCAATCGTCCTGCTATACGCGGTGTTAATGCCAATCCTGGCGACGAGCCAGGGTTTGGCTATGGAAAACCCGAACAAAGTCAAGGCCGCCTTCCTGCGCAATTTTGCCCACTATGTGACCTGGCCGAACAATGTATTCCCCGATAGCAGTTCGCCCTGGCATATCGGCATACTGGGGCAGGATCCTTTCGGCGACGTCCTGGAAACGACCTTTGAAGGACGGAAGGAACAGGGACGACTTTTTGAGGTCTTTCGCGCAGACAGGCTTGATGAATTGCCTTCTTGCCAGATTATCTTCGTCGCATACAATGACGTCGCGGAACGCCGTGCCGCACTCGTCGTATTGAAGGATAAACCGGTTTTGACGGTCGGAGACGCGCCTGAATTCCTCCGGGAAGGCGGGGTAATACAATTTCAGGTCGGCGACAGGGTGCAGATGAACATCAACCTCGACCAGTCCCGAGCCGTTTCGCTGACTATCCAGACGAAAATGCTGGAAGTTTCCAGTGCAGTCCTGAAAAACGGCGTGATGGGCCAGGTGAGATAACGAATGATCCTAAAAATGAACATACATAATAGGCTCGCACTTGTGCTGTGGGGCGCAGCACTATTGGCATTTGTTGTGACAGGCACAGCATTGGTGCTCTTTCAGGGCTTCACGTTGGAGGATCGCGCCCGACAAATCATGGAGCCCTACGCGCAAATGGTCTCCGTAGGAACTGATGCAGCCGTGGCTTTCGAAGACCCCATCCGGGCACAGGAAATCCTGGACACCCTGCGGGCCAATCCGCAGATACTGGAAGCGGATATTGTTTTGGCTGGAGGCCGGACTCTGGCTGCCATCAGCCATATGCCGAACGCCATGCCTAGGCCGTTTCCGGCCAAGCCGGACGGAATCTACCTCAGCCATGACACGGCTGAGCTGTTGCAAAGCCTGCCGAGTGGCGCGCGCCTTCGCCTCAGTATGGGTTTAGGCCAACTTAGCCGTCAAATCCAGCAATCCTTATGGGTTTTTGGCGGGGGTGTGCTCCTCTTCCTTACTTTTACGCTTGCCCAGTTAACTGTCCTGAAACGGACGATCGTGCGTCCCATCACAACGCTGACGGAAATGGCCGAAAATGTTCGCGCCCGTGCAGACTACAAGCAACGCGTACCCGCCGTCGGCACCGACGAAGTGGCCCGCCTAGGCCATAGCTTCAACGCGATGATGGCAGCCATCCAGGAGCGGGAAATCGAATTGCGTCGACTCACCCGTCTCCAACGGACGATTTTGGACAATGTGGCTTATGCGATCATCTCTACAACACCTGACGGAATAATCACCAGCTTCAATCATGCCGCCGAGCGCTTGCTGGGTTACATGGGCGAAGAAGTGGTTGGCAAACAGACCCCGGCGCTTTGGCACGATCCTGAAGAAATGGCGCAACGCGCCGTGAAGTTGACGGAAGAGCTTGGCCAAACGGTTGCGCCGGGATTTGGTGTATTTACGGCGCGTCCCCAACTCAACCTGCGCGAAGAAAACGAGTGGACATTTATCCGCAAGGACGGTAGGCGGATTCCGGTCAACCTCTCCATCACACCTTTGCTGGACGAAGACGCCCGCATCACGGGTTTCGTCGGCTTGGCCTACGACCTTACTGAACGCAAGCAAACCCAATATCAACTTCAGTTATTGACCTTTGCCCTGGATAGGGTGAAGGAAACCATTTTTCTGATGGGCGAAAATGATTCCCATTTCCTTTATGTCAACCAGAGCGCGAGCCAAATATTAGGTTACAGCCGCGAAGAACTGACTGGCGGAATGGGTGTGTTCGATATCGATCCCGATTGCTCGCTGGAAATGTGGAATGCAGCTTGGTCGCAGCTCTGCGACCAAGGCAGGATTGAGATGGAAACAACTCACCGCGCCCAAAATGGACGCGTGTTTCCCGTGGAAGTGACTGCTAATTATTTGGATTTCGACGGCAAGATCTACAACTTAGCGATGTGCAGGGATATCACCGAGCGTAAGCGCTCCGAGCAGGAACGCCAAACCACCCTGCACTTTTTCGAGAGCATGGACAGGATTAACCTTGCGATACAAGGTGCGGGCAATGTCGAGCAGTTGATGGTCAATGTCCTCGATACCGTACTTGAGATATTCGGTTGCGACAGGGCTTGGTTATGTTATCCCTGCGATCCGACGGCAGCGACGTGGCGAGCTTGTATGGAGCGCACCGTGCCGGAGTACCCCGGTGCCCTCATTCATAATCTTGAGGTACCCTTAGATGCAGGCACAATTGAGGTGTATCGAACTGTGCTCTCAGCAAACGAGCCGGTGTGGTTCGGCTCGGGCTCGAAACATGCCTTTTCGGAGGTTCTTACTAAACTGTTCAATATTCAATCTCAGCTTTCCATGGCTATCTATCCCAAAGTCGATAAGCCGTATATGTTCGGGTTGCACCAGTGTTCCTATCCCAGGGAATGGACCACAGAGGAGACAAGGCTGTTTCAGGAAATAGGCAGGCGCTTGGCCGACGGCCTGACCAGCATGTTGTCCCATCGCAGCCTACAGGAAAGCGAGGCAAAATACCGCCGTATCGTCGATACGGCTAATGAAGGTATCTGGCTGCTTGAGCCGAACGCCCAGACCAGCTTTGTCAATGCTAGGATGGCAGAAATGCTTGGTTATTCCTGCGAAGAAATGATCGGTCGGCCAATTACCGACTTCATGTTCGCCGAGGATGCGCCCGATCAACAGAGGAAAATGGAAAACCGTAGCCAGGACCTATCGGGGAGTTACGAACGCAGGTATCGCTGTAAGGATGGGCAGACGTTATGGACGCTGGTTTCCGCGACCCCCATCTTAGACGATGGACATCATCCCATTGGCATGCTGGAGATGTTTACCGACATCACCGAACGAAAACGGGCGGAACAAACGCTGTACCAACGGGAACGGGAGTACCGCACCCTTGTGGAAAACATTCCCGACCTGATCGTCCGCTACGACACGAAGTTGCAACGAATTTATGTGAATCCGGCCTGGGAAGGAGCCAGCGGCCTATCTATCGGGGAAGTGGTCGGTGTACCCGGGGCTGATATTCTAAAGGACTCAAACACCACAGCCAACTTGGAATATTTGGAGAAACTGCGGAACGTACTCGAGACCGGGACGCCTCAGGCAATAGAATTTACCTGGATGAATGCCCGCGGCATGATGCTTTACCTGCAATACGTGATCGTGCCGGAATTCGACCAGCACGGGCAAGTCGTAAGTATACTATCCGTCGGACACGACATCACCCTTCGCAAACAAGCGGAAGAAGAACTGCGTCATTACAAGGATCAATTGGAGGAGACAGTGCGGCAACGTACGGCGGAATTGCTGCTGGCCCGCGACGCCGCCGAAGCGGCCAATAAGGCCAAAAGCGTCTTCCTGGCCAATATGAGCCACGAACTGCGTACCCCGTTGAACGCTATTCTCGGTTTCTCTTCCATCATGCGCAACAATCCGCTACTCCAGGAGAACGACCGACATTACATGGATATCATTAACCGCAGCGGCGAGCACTTGCTTACCCTGATCAATGACGTATTGGAAATGGCCAAGATCGAAGCAGGGCGAGTCCAAATCTACGAAGCACCGTTCGACTTGGGTGCTATGGTGCGTGATGTGGCGAACATGATGCGGGTACGCGCCGCTGAGAAAGGCCTGCAATTACAGATTGACCAGTCTTCTGAGTTTCCACGCTACATCGTCGGGGATGAGGCCCGATTGCGTCAGGTGTTGATCAATCTGGTGGGAAACGCCCTAAAATTTACCCAGCAAGGGGGAATCACCATTCGCTTAGGCACTAAAATTAATACAAATTCGCATTTGTTGATCGAAGTTGAGGATTCAGGTTCCGGTATTGCACCGGAAAATCAGAAACGCATCTTTGAGCCGTTCGTGCAACTGGGCCATCAGGCGGACAAGAGGGGAACAGGGCTGGGGCTGAGCATAACGCGTCAATTCGTGCAGTTAATGAACGGCCACATAAGCCTGGAAAGTACACTGGGTAAAGGCTCGCTTTTTCGGGTCGATTTGCCCCTTAAGCAGGCAGGGGAAGCAGAAATTAGCAATCTTTTTGGTTTAAAACAAGGAGAAGTCCTGGGGGTGGCACCCGGACAAGCCGAATACCGGATTCTCATTGTCGAAGACCAGCTTGAGAATCAATTGTTGCTTGCCAATCTGATGGAGGCAATCGGCTTTCAATATAAGGTTGCCGATAACGGCAAGCAGGGAGTGGAATTATTCCAAAGCTGGAAGCCGCACCTTATCTGGATGGATCGACAGATGCCGGTGCTGGATGGATTGGAAACAACAAAAAAAATTCGCGGGCTTCCCGGAGGGAAAGATGTAAAAATAGTCGCCGTTACGGCATCGGCTTTCATGGAACAGAGGGCGGAAATACTGGATGCCGGCATGGATGAATTAATCCGCAAACCTTACCGTGCCTATGAAATCTATCAGTGCCTTACACGGCAGTTAGGCGTGCAGTTTGTGTATTCGGAACCATCCGCGTCGGCGTTGGAAACTGCGGTATTGGTACCGGAAATGTTATCTGTTTTACCGAAGCATTTGTGCCAAGATTTGGAGAATGCGGTAAAAAGCCTTGAAAGCGAGCGCATAGCGCTGATCATTCAACAGATTGCACAGTATGACCAAAAGTTGGCGAATGTGCTGACCCGGCTTAACGAAAATTATGAGTATCCGGCGATTTTGAAGGCGCTTAGGGGTAACTAGAGCTATTATGACAAAAAAAGGTAAAATTCTTGTTGTTGACGACACGTTGGCTTCCCTCAAGTTATTGTCCGATATCCTTAAGGCGGAAGGCTATGAGGTGCGTTCCGCCATTAGCGGGGAACTGGCTGTAGAATCGGCCATCAACAATCCACCGGAGTTGGTGCTGCTGGATATTTCCATGCCGGGGATGGATGGTTTTGAGGCCTGTCGTCGGCTGAAGGCGCACCCTGATACCCGTCATGTGCCGGTTATTTTTGTCAGCGCCCTGTCGGACACCGATGAAAAGGTGCAGGGTTTCGGACTGGGAGCCGTGGACTTCGTCACCAAACCGTATCAACGTGAAGAGTTGCTTGCCAGGGTGGGTACCCACCTGGAAATTAATCGCCTGCGCAACCATTTGGAGGAGATGGTTGAAGAGCGTAGCGGCGAGCTTAGGAAAAGCGAGAGAAGGTTGAGCGCGAGCCTGGACGACCTCATTATCGCAAACGTACATTTGCACACCCTGCTGAACACCATTCCCGACCTCATTTGCCTAAAAAACCCGGAAGGGGTGTACCTGGCCTGCAATCGCCAATACGAACTTTACTATGGCGCCAAAGAGGAAGATATCGTCGGCAAGACGGATTATGACTTTGTAAACAAGGAGCAAGCCGACAGTTTCCGCAAGAACGACCGCATTTCTATGATTGCAGGTAAGGCTATCGCCAAAGAGGAGTGGCTTGCCTTTGCCGATAACGGTTATCGCGGCTTATTCGAAATCATCAAGACCCCGATGTTGGATAACAGCGGGGATTTAATCGGAGTCCTCGGTATTGCCCGCGACATTACCGAGCGTAAGGCAGCCGAAGCAAAAGTCCTGAGACATATGCAGCTTTATGCCGCCCTGAGCCGTTGCAACAAGGCCATCGTGCATTGCGCCAACCAAGATGAGTTATTCCTGGAAATCTGCCGCGCCGCGGTCCAATTAGGCGGTATGAAGATGGCGTGGGTCGGCTTCATCGACCCCGATACCCGCATGATACGGCCTGCCGCCTATTTCGGTGAAGGCGCAGAAATCCTGCAACATGTCGATATTTCCCTGGATGTCGACAGCCCGTATGGACACGGCCCTACTAGTGTCGCTATCCGAACTGAACAACCGTTCTGGTGCCAAGATTTTATCAACGACCCAATGACCGCACCTTGGCATGAACAAGTCGCACACGCCGGTTGGGCTTCATCGGCGTCGCTGCCGCTGTACCTGAACGGTGCCGTTATCGGTGCTTTCATTCTTTATGCCGATGTGACCAACGCCTTCGACGATGCAGCGCGTGACTTACTGGTTGAAATGTCGAGGGATATCAGCTTCGCACTGGACAATTTTTCCCGCGAGACTGCCCGCAAGCAAGCGGAACAAGAGGTTGAGCGTCTTGCTTTCTACGATCCGCTTACTAACCTGCCGAATCGCCGTCTGCTCCACGACCATTTGCATCAGTCCCTCGCCATTTCTGGAAGCAACCCACATCACGGTGCTGTCCTGTATATCGACATCGACAACTTCAAGACGCTCAATGACACGAAAGGCCATAGCATCGGCGACCTGTTGCTGATCGAAGTGGCCAATCGAGTACAAGGCAGTTTACGGGAAGGGGATACAGTCGCACGGCTGGGCGGCGATGAGTTCGTCGTCATCCTGAATGGGCTGAGTGTTGAAAGCCCGCAAGCCGTTAGTGAGACGGAAGTTTTTGGTTACGAGATACTCGCTGTCATCAGCGAGCCTTATGTACTGCAAGGATACGAATACCATTGCACCGCGAGCATGGGTATTTGCTTGTTTTCTAACCAGGGAAATACGGTGGACGAACTTCTTAAATACACTGACATGTCCATGTACCAGGCGAAACGAACCGGAAGCAATTCTATCCGTTTCTACGATCCCGCCATGCAGGCGGCGCTGGAAATCCGGGCATCATTGGAAAAAGACCTGCGGTGTGCGCTGGCTGAAAACCAATTCACCCTCTATTACCAGATGCAGATTGACCACACTGGTCGAATTTGCGGTGCCGAGGCATTGATACGCTGGCTGCACCCGTATCGCGGGATGGTTTCGCCAGCGGAATTTATCCCGCTTGCCGAGGAAACGGGGCTGATTTTGCCTATCGGTAACTGGGTTCTGGAAACCGCTTGCCGCCAAATCAAAACATGGGAAACGAATCCTGATATTAACGATTTGCAGATTGCCCTCAATGTCAGCGCCCCTCAGTTTCACCAGCCAGATTTCGTCAAGCAAGTCCGTCAAACGCTGCTCTCACATGAGTTGGATCCGAGCCGCCTTAAGCTTGAACTGACGGAAAGCCTAGTGCTCGACGACATTGAAGACACCATAGTCAAGATGCAACAACTCAGGGAGATTGGGGTGCGTTTTTCCATGGATGACTTCGGTACCGGCTATTCATCCCTGCATTATCTGACAAAATTGCCCATCGACCAATTGAAAATAGACCAGTCCTTTGTGCGCAATATCGGTGTGAAAGAAAGCGATGCAATCATTGTACAAACCATTATCGGCATGGCCATCAACCTGGGGATCGAAAGTATTGCGGAAGGGGTTGAGACGGAAGAACAGCGTGCATTCCTTGAGCAACATGGGTGCAATCTTTTTCAGGGCTATTTGTTCAGCAGACCGGTACCCCTGGATGAATTTGAGTTGCAACTGAAACAAAACAGGTATCTCAGTACCGGTTCACGAACCCATCGCATTTAGGTCAGCGAAATATTTATTGGCCAACTAAAACTGGATACTTACTCAAGCAGTCTTCTTGTGGGATTCCCGATCAAATTGCAACACCGGCCATCGCTTTGCTACGTTTAGTGTGAGCCATATGTGCAAAATAGTCATTTTTCCGCTTTCGAAGTAATACGCTGATGGTTTTAAAATGGGATCGGTAGCCGGTTTGGGATGGAATATGCATTTTCAATTGCTAAACAGTCGGTAAACCACCGATGACAATCACCGGGCGGATCTCTACTGTCCCTTTGCGCGCCATCGGAATCCGGGATGCAATGCTAATGGCTTCATCGAGGTCGTTTGCATCGACCAGGAAGTAGCCGCCAAGTTGTTCCCTCGTTTCAGCAAAAGGGCCGTCCGTGATTAACTGTTTTCCTTCCCGCACACGGACACTGGTCGCCATTGCTGTCGGTTGCAACGGGTTGGCGGCTAGGTATTGGCCTTGGGATTTAAGGTCTTGGGCGAGTTGTGTGGATTCCTTGTAGCAAGCTTCCCGATCGCTATCGGTCAGGGCGAGCTCGTCCTGGTAGATCAACAGCATGTATTTCATTTGCTTTCCTTATAAAGGCTGGTTTGCGTTTAGCGAACACGAAATCCGCGAGTTTGAAAGATTCCAGTTATCACGGATTTCGCTTAACCGATTGTCGGTTACGGTTTGCGGGTGTAGACGATCTCCATCATCTTCATTTCTTTACCGCCATGGTGTGCGCCGTACATATCAAAAGTTTGGTTGTTACTGTCGATTATCTTCCAAATGGCGCGGTGAGTCATGAAGCCGCCGCCGGGTTCAGGGTGCTTGCCGGATAAGTTGATAGTCTTACCGTCGGCGCTGGCCGTGCCTTCCATGATGAAGATACCGGTGCTCATGCTATCCATCCATGTTGCAACATAGCGCTTGCGAAGATTATCGTAGGCATCGATCCCGATCCCGGTATAAGGTTGACCCATCATTTGGCCATTGAATTCTTGCTGGAGAAAACGCCCGCCAAGCAACATTTTCAGTTCGGCTGTGCCTTCGGATTCCATCGGCGGCTTGCCGGGCTCCATCCATTCCTTGGTTCTGGTCGTCCAGCTACCTGCCAGACTGGCGAACAACTTATGCGGTTCGCCCGGTGTTGCCAGCTTTTGGTACATTTCCATCATGGCCTTTTGATCCATGTGTTGCGTGTGTTTTTGTTCCTTTGCTTGGGTGACGCTCGCAATTAAGATGAAGGATAAGATGATACAAATGAATAGTGAGGTACGCATGTCGATTCTCCTCTGTAAAGTCATTAGGATTTGTTGGTTTTTTAGTAAAGTATGAGGGATTAACCCGTTTTGTTTGATGGCAATTTTGCCCGTCAAGTTCTGAACCGAAAGGGATATTGCTTATCGTTATTATTGACTATCCGGCAAAGCCGCCATATGCACCAATTCCCAAATATGCCCGTCTAAATCTTGGTAGCCGTGTGCGTACATGAAACCATGGTCTTGCGGCTCGTTGTAGGTTGAACCACCGGCAGCAACGGCCTTACGCACCAAGTTATCCACGACTTCCCGGCTATCGCATGACAAACACACCAATACTTCAGTGCTTTTTGTAGCGTCGCAAATTGCTTTAGGCGTGAACTGCTTAAATTTTTCGTACGTCAACAACATAACAAAAATGCTGTCGCTGACGATCATGCAAGTCGCCGTTTCATCAGTAAATTGCGGGTTGAAGCTGTAGCCGAGAAGCGTGAAAAACTCAACCGACTTATCGAGATCCTTTACCGGTAAGTTAACGAAGATTTGTGTTGTCATTTTTGCCCTCCTAAAAGCTTAAGCAATCTGTGAAATGTTTAGATTTTGTAAGCTCCATGTTTACATGGACTTAACCATTGCCACCAGTTGATCAAGGCAAGCCCCCCAGCCTTCGTAGAAGCCCATGTTTTCATGTTTGAGACGGGCTTCATTATCGGCGTGTTGCACCAGTGCGCGGTATTTTGTGCCATTGGCGTGTGGCACTAGCGAGATGATTGCCGTCATAAAAAATTCGGCGCATTCGTGGCCTGGGCTGGCTTCCGGCGGCTTGGCTGGGCGAAAGCCGGGTTCGAGCGCATTCGTCCATACCAGCTTTTGGTTTTCGACGATTTCCAAATAACAGCCGTCGTTGGGGAATGTTTGGCCTTCCGGCGATTGCATCACGGTGTAAAAACGCCCGCCAGGGCGCAAGTCAATTTCACAGGCGACGGTTCGCCACGGTAAGGGACAAAACCATTGCATTAATAAATCTGGCGTCGTCCACGCCGCCCAGATAAGTTCCGGTGGCACATCGACGACTCGCTCAAAGCTCAGATCGAGTTCGGGGTTGAAAACATCAGTGATGGGATTTGTCATAGTTATCTCCTAAGGGTTTGAATAACAGGCTTCGGTCATGCGCTGTTGCAGTTCGCTATAATCGACATCTTCAATGTGGGTGCCGATATGCCAGTGGTGCCCAAACGGGTCTATCACCACCCCCGTGCGGTCGCCCCAGAACTGGTCTTTCAACGGCATCAACTCCTTCGCGCCCGCTTTTATCGCAGCGGCAAAAGTGACGTCGACATCCGGCACATACAAAAACAGCGTAACCGGACTACCGCCCAATGCTTCGGGCGATTGCGAACCCCAGGCCGGATTCTCTTCCGATAGCATGACGACGGCGTCGCCGATTTTGATTTCGGCATGGCCGATGCTGCCGTCAGGCGCATCGAGCCGCATGATCTCAACCGCGCCGAAAGCCTGCTGATAAAATTCAATGGCTTCGGCGGCGCGGCGGACGATGAGATAAGGCATTAAGGAAGGACAATTATCGGGTATGGGTTTGACGAGTTGGTTCATGGTTTGCTCCAAAGGTTAATAGTTAATGATTAATGAATTGCCAATCATCGTCTAATAGTCGTACAGGGATATGACAAATCGACAGCCGTTGAAAAAATATTTGAATTTATTTAGGTGAAACGCTTTAACCGCCACTAAGTGCTTGAAAAATATATAAAACACCATCGTCAGGGACGTGATCTGACAGTGTCTTTCGGTCGATTACGATGGTGTCATTAATGCAGACATTCACATGCCGCCGCAGTGCGCCGCGTTCGTCGAGAATGTAATCGGTGAAGCCAGGGGCTATCTCGTTGACCGCCTGCAAGACCTCAGCAACCGAACCCGAAGGCACGCTAATGGCCCGGTTTTCCAGTGCCGGGAAAAACTGGTAAAGATGGGAGGTCATTTCAACCGTTGGCATGGCAGTTAACCAAAGCGGACTGAATACACGGGCGGGAAATTATTGCCCAGGCATTGCCAGGTTTCGCCGCGATCTTCCGACAGGTAGACATTGCCTGAAGTGCTGCCAAAACACAGGCAATCGTCCGCCGCGTCCAAACCATGCCGCAACACAATGTCGTAAGCATGGGCTTGCGGCAGGCCATTGCGGAACACTTGCCAAGATTGCCCGCCGTCCGTCGTCCGGGCAATACACAGGCCGCCACTGATTGCCATGCGGGCGGAATCCGCGCGGGCAGGCACGACCCATGCCGTGCGTCCGTCGTGGGCATCCACCGCAATCGGAAAGCCGAAATGTACGCCGGTTTCCGCATTGCTGACCTTAAGCCAGCGCTGCCCGCCATTATCACTGTAAAACACCCCGCAGTGGTTCTGTTGCCACAGATGATCCGGCTGACCATTACAAGCGGCCACAAAATGGGGGTCGTGTCCCCATTCCGTTTCCGGGTTCGGCAGGTAATCATTCGTCATGCCGCGATTGCATGCCGCCCAGGTGCGGCCGCCATCAATGCTTTCGACCACGCCAGCGGAAGAGGCGGCAACATAAATATGGTCTGGATTGCGCGGGTCGATCACGATGGAATGGATGCCCGGTTCGAACACGCCGTAATCAATGCTCGCTGGCGTACCGAACCAGCGGTTATCGCTGGTCGCATCGCCAGCAAATAGGTCACCGCCCCGACTTTCATGATTCCACAGCGGACGGCTGAGTTCCCAGTTGTCGCCGCCATCATCGCTGACAAACAAGCCGCCGGGAATCGTACCGGCATACAGCCTGCCGGGTTGTCCGGCCGAGCCAAAGACAATCGTCCAAATCTTGAACACGGTGGCATCCGCATAGTCGGGTTGCCCGGTAGGCGCTAACGGATCGAAATCCAGGGTCGGCAGCACCTTTACAATGTAGCGTGCGCCTTGTGGATACTTTAATGTCAGCACATCCTGCCAAGTCGTCCCGCCGTCACGCGAACGCGACAACTTCGGCCCCCAATGGCCGTGATCCAAGGACGCCCACAACGTGCCGTCACGCGGATCACGCGCTGCATAACAAACAGGAATGCCCGCATGTTCTATGGGGCGAGGATGCCAAGCGCCATTTACGCGGTCAACAATGACAGTACCCTTGCGGGTGCCAAGCAAAATCATATTAGACATAGATAAGACCTTGTGTAGTGATGGGAATGCATATTTCGGCGGTGCGGCGGACGAGGAGATAAGGCATTAAGGTCGTGCAGCCTTCGGGCAGGGAGTCGCTTTTACGGCCATTATAGTGCTCCTGGATTTAAGTTGAATCATTTTATTACTTTTGATTTATAGTCGTTTGGACAAGAGGGAATTCGTCATCCTATAAATTTTTATTACAAATATCCCTTTTATCGTTCAAAAACCCAATCTCAAACCGATTGGCTTAATCGGCAAAGCCTAACGCTTTTAGAGTTTGCTCGTCCTCCGCCACCGAACGGATTTCCACGCAGCCATACTTCGCGCCGGGAATCCGTGCGGCAATCTGGATGGCTTCGTTCAGGTCGCGCGCCTCGATCAAATAATAACCACCGAGTTGTTCTTTGGTTTCCACAAAAGGCCCGTCGGTCATGGTTATTTTGCCGCTGCGTACCCGGATGGTAATCGCCGCATTCGGCGGCAACAAGCGGTTGCAGCCCAAATAATGCCCGCTGGCGCGGATTGCGTCGGTAAATTCGGCGTATTCCTTAAATTGCGCGGCGGCTTCCTCTTCCGGCATTTGCTCCATGACTTTTTCGGCACAGATCAGGCATAAATATTTCATAGTGTTTGCTCCAATTAAGATTACCAAAGGCTTATAATCTTTAGTCGAACAGCACTGCTCATTTTCGACAACCGGGGGAAAATTTTTTAAAAAAATAAGGCTATGCCGATAAACACTAAAACATACGGCACCTAATATTGATAGGTCGATGCTACCCAAGGGGCACGTGTGCTTCAATACGTACAGATGCATTCTAAAGCGTATCTTAGGAGTTGATTAGCTATAAACCGCAAAATTAAATATGAAAATTCGTTTTATCATAAATAGACTGTCAAACCCTCGCGTGAGGGGACGATTAAAGATAGCCCTCAGCATTTGGTTCGGCGTGATTCTGCTGGGTATATTGTTTAAGGTTGTCTATGACCTTGGGCATTTCGATGCGCAGTCGCTTAAAGACAATGAAATTGCCGCGCTGCCTACGGCTACTCCCGTACTGTCACTCGAAGCGGCCCAGCGTATCGTGACCGGAGCGCTGAAAGAAGACCCTAATAACCCTGAGACTATCGTAGATCAGATAGTTAACAACAACTCTAGACTTGCAACCGTCATTATTGAAAAAGATAAGCTAAAAAAAGTGGCTTGGATTATCGATATGCGTTTGTTTTTTGCCGGCGAGCTATTCAATGATGCCGGGTATAACTTAAACGAAGGTATTGAGAGGCAATATAATCTTGACCGTGATAATTTCAATCGCGGTGATCAATAACTAAACGTAAGAGACTCATGCGTACGATTACGCTATCGCTAATCGTACCTACGGCTCTTAAACACTTCCCAACCTGTAATCTAGGAGCTTCGGAACTTAAAGTTATTGCATGAATGAGCTAACAATAGCCTATATAGATTGATTGTCTTTACATTACAAAAATTAGCCGCATCAGGTATTTTTACGTTTGTTTGACATTGCATATCGGAAGTTTCATTGGTAACAATAATAAATTCATTAGCTTTTGCATAAGCAACCAAAAATGCGTCAGCTTTAGTTTCAGAGGCAAAAGCTTCGGTAGCTTTACTGGTTTTATTTGAATTTTTACCTTGCGTCCAAATAGTGTTTGCCCATGTCTGTAATTTTGCGTATTCAGCAATACAGTCCATATTGTTTGAGGGTAGAAAAATACCAGAGTACTCAATTACAAATTGGTGAAGAAAGTCTTCCTCATTGCCTCTCTTAAGTTCATCAGATACTTTGTCAATTGAATAAAAATAGCCTTGTTGATGGCCTTCCAAAATCCACTGCCAAAATGCGGGAACAATTTCAGGATTGTAGTAATTATTTTTTGCAACAATTAAAACGTCAGTGTCAAATAAGTACCGCTGTTCCCCCATCAAGGTATTAGTCATAAATTACCAATCGTGGCAGCACTTTTGTTTAGCAAAATAGCCGCCTCACTTGGCATCATTTTATTGCTTTTTACTAGCTCTATCACTTTATTAGTGATTGTTTTGCTATTTCTAATAGGTACTATTAAATGAGGAGGAACGGCACTTTCTTTGCCTTTATGCTTTTCTTTGTAATATCGCCAAGCATTCTCGGTTTCTTCACTTATTTGGTTGTATAAGTCACGGCTAATTTTATGGTGAGCCAAAGCTGTTCTGGCTATAACAAGTTCGCTCACTTTGAAATGCCTATTTAACATTTTAATTTTTTCACGGGCATTGTCATCAGTGTTTTCCCATAGCACTATAAAATCATCTGTAGGCACTAGTACCAAGGCAGCAATTGCATTGCATTTTGCTTCACTTTGATTATCCGCATCAACAGAGGTATCGGATACCCCAGACTCACCCAGCCAAATATGAGCAAGCTCATGTGCCAAAGTAAAAATATTGGCATTTTTAGAGTCAGCACCGTTAATAAATATACAAGGCGCAAACTCATCTGTAATTACAAACCCCCTAAACTCTTGAACACTTAGTGGTTTTTTTGTGGAGTTAATAACTATGCTGTTTTTAAAAATCAAAATTCCCGCATTCTCACACGCTAAAGACAAGGCGGAAAAATAGTCCTCAGCATTTTTAAGCTTTAAACTATTGAGCTTTAGGGTGTTACGAATATCAGTAGCAACAATCTCGTTGGCGATGTTTTTGTTGTCAGCAAATTTTGCTACAAATGGTAACTTATTGGCATCAATAGAAAGGAGATAATTTTTATACCAAGTTTGTTTGTGCTCAACATCACGCAGTATTTTTTTAAAGTCTGCACTAAATGGCGTATGGTGATTTACAGTTCTAAAATCAACAAATGTAGTCTCTGGCAAATAGTCTTTAGGTGGCGTTTCTAAAAATAAAAAACCGAATGGTACTTTGGCTTTTTCAGAGAATTTTTTTGCTTGCTCAATAGTCAATTTTCCTTCGGTGATATTTTGAGCTGTTTGTTCTGTTTTATACAAATAATGTGCAAAGTCAGACAAACTAAAGCCATTAGCAGCCGCAGCCCAAGATAATGTATCTACGCTTAGTTTTAATGTGTCTTGCATAATTAGTTGTTGCCAAATACATTCCTCAATTTTTATTCTACAGTTATCCTTAAAGCCCTACAATGCTTTATCCCATCTGTTGGGCTTTTGTATCCCGTATGCAGGGCACATTATAGGTTGGCGCTGACATTAGGAAACCCAATATAATTCGGCTAAACCAAAATCACCAACTCACTGTAATGGCTGAGCTGTTTGTCATGGGTTAGCAAGTGCATGGGTTCATGGCTGGCTTGGGCAATTAGCATCCGGTCGAACGGGTCTTGGTGATGCGGCGGCAACGTTCCCAGCGCGAGTAGATGATTTACATGGATCGGTAGTTGCTGGAAGTTGTTTTCCGGTAACTGTTGGATGATGTCTTGCAGGTTGGCGGTTAACTTTCCAGTCATCGCTTTAATTTGAATTTCCCAAAGGGACGTATGGCTGACAAAAATAGCATTGTCCGGCGTTGCTATTAGCTGGCGGGCGTTCTCAGCCAAAAGCGCATCATCGCTTAGCCACCAAAGCAGGATGTGGGTATCGATGAGCAGTTTCATTGACCGGTTTTTGGGAAGATGGGCGAGTCGTGCCACAACGCCAGTTCTTCATCACTCATCGGCGCATCAAAATCCTCCGCCAGCCAAATTTGTCCTTTCATGCCGCCCGGTTTGCGCGGCTTGCATTCGTTGGTTGCAAGTGGCATTAATCTGGCAACAGGTTTACCCGCTTTGGCAATGATGATTTCTTCACCCTGCGCGGCTTCTTCCACCAGCTTGGATAGCTGTGTTTTGGCTTCATGTATGTTAATTTGGTGCATATCAACTCCTTGACTAAGTTGGACTAAGTTGGACTAAGTTGGACTAAGTTGGACTAAGTTTATCAGGACATTGTACTCAATCAAGTTTTTTTCTGTTGGTTGTGCTTATAGTATTAGCACTGACGTGAGGAAGCCCAACAATTCACCAAATCACTCTAACTTAAATCCCACTGTTTTTGGTTTAACGGCACGACTTGGCTGATGGTTACAAAATCGCGCTTATCATGGATTATTAATAGTTAGTTTTCCAGGGCAAGCTGGGCGATGCAGCAATCGACTTGGCAACTGAAGTATCCTGGGCTTTAAAATAATCACTTAAGGTAGCTCTTAATAATTTGATTCCATTCATGCCCTTCGGCTTCGCTCAGGAGAGCGTTCGACAGGCTCACCACGAACGGAATCAATTCCTTACCTTCGCCCTGAGATTGTCGAAGGGCTTATTTAGAACTTCCTTAGTAAGCCCCATTCGCGCTCGTCACGGCAGCCTTGCAATAATTCCAATTGCTGGAAGCGGGTTAAAACGATGTCTTGTTCGCCAATGAATTCATAAAAATGTTGGCTATAGCGTTGGGTTTTATCCCGAAAAATATTAATCCAGATTGAGGTGTCAATCAGGATCATGGCGCAATTCACGCAGTTGCTTATGATTGTAGTCATCGGCAAACCGGATTTTACCGGCAAGGTCGAACAAGTTCTTCTTACGGCGCGAGCAGATCAATTCCCGCAGCGCCAAATCGATCAATTCACGTTTGGTGCGTACGCCCGTTAACGTAGCTGCTTCTTTTACAAGGGTTTCATCAAGAACAATGTTGGTTCTCATGGTAGCCTTTTATACACATTGATAGGTGTATAATACACTAAATTTTTATCGCTCCCACACAGGGCGTGAATTATGCGATTTGAATGATTTTAACTGCGTGGCTGTGCGTTTTAGCAATTCTCCAACTCCCGCAATCTCCCTTCAAGAAACCGCCGTTCCGGTTCCATTTGCACAAACTTAAGCGCGGTTTGATATGCGGATTTGGCTTCTGAATTTTTTCCCAGCCGCCGCAGCAAATCCGCCCTTGACGAATGCGCCAGGTGATAATCCTTCAGCTCGCCCCGCGCCAGGATGGCGTCGATAAGGTTAAGTCCCGCCGCAGCACCGTCGCGCATGGCCACCGCGACGGCGCGGTTCAGTTCGACAACGGGCGATGGGCTGATGCCCAATAAGGTATCGTACAGGCCGACGATCTCAGCCCAATTGGTAGCTTCGGCATTAGCCGCGTTGGCGTGGACGGCGGCAATCGCGGCCTGTAAGGTGTAAGGCCCGAACAGGCCTGATGACAAGGCTTGTTCGACCAGTGACGTACCTTCCGAGATGTAGCCGCGATCCCAAAGGCTACGGTCCTGGTCGTCCAATAACACCAAATCGCCGGAAGGCAGGCTGCGTGCTGCCCGCCGAGATTCCTGCAATAACATCAACGCCAACAGCCCTAATGCTTCAGGTTGCGGCAATAGCTCAACCAGCAACCTGCCCAAACGTGTCGCCTCTTCGGACAGCTCAGGGCGGAATAACTCCGCCCCCGATGAGGCAAAGTAGCCTTCGTTGAAAATCAGGTAAATTACCCGCAACACGCTATCCAGCCGATCCGGCAATTGGTCTTGTGTAGGGACTTGGTAAGGAATTCGCGCCTCGCGGATTTTGGTTTTGGCGCGCACGATGCGTTGCGCCAGCGTGGGCGCAGACACCAAGAAGGCACTGGCGATGGCTTCAGTCGTCAGGCCGCAAATTTCACGCAAGGTAAGCGCTATTTGGGCTTCTGGCGGCAAGGCAGGGTGACAGCAGGTAAATATCAACCTAAGGCGGTCGTCTTCAATGCTTTCGCCATCCGCTTCGTCATTCATTTCAATGGTGAGTTGTTCCTCGATTTCATCCGGTAATGGTTCAAGCCGCGACCGCCGACGGATACGGTCTATCCCTTTGAAACGGCCGGTTGAAACCAGCCAAGCCCGCGGATTTTCCGGTATGCCGTCGTGAGGCCATTGTTCCAAGGCGGCCTTAAATGCATCATGCAAGGCTTCTTCGGCTACATCGAAATCATTGAGCAAACGGACTAGCGTGGCGAAAACATGGCGGGAGTGTGTACGGTAGATGGCATCGATTTCCCCCTGTAAATTTCGGTTTGCGTGGTCGTTTTGTGGCATATCGGCTCAGCCCGCTGACAATTTTTACTAAGATGATATAGGCAATTGCCAAAGTTTAATAGCGGTCGAAGCAATTTGGTTTTCGCTTTCACCTCCTGCCACGGTTAAAATAGCGCCATGCAGCATTCAAATTCCCGACTATTTTTAACCCGTAAAACTTGGCTTAACTTTCATCTGGTACTTGCCCTTTGTGCCGGTTTCATTTTTGCCTTGTTGGGCTTTACCGGCAGCATCAGTGTTTATCGGGAAGATCTCGACGGACTGCTCAATCCGCATTTAGTCATTGGGAATCCCCAAGACGAATACCAATCCTTGGATCGCATCATGGAGGCCGTCCGTTCCGCCCATCCCGACCGCTATGGGGAATGGACGCTGGAAATGCCGAACTCACCCAACGGTATGATGACCGCTTGGTACGAAAAACCGCGGGAAACTTACTTCGAACTCTACGCGCCGTTAATGGTTTCCGTAAACCCCTATACAGCCGAAGTGGTTGCCAGCCGCTTTTGGGGCCGAACTTTCACCACTTGGCTGTTGGACTTGCACACGCAATTATTGTTGGGGGATGCGGGCTGGAAAATCGTCGGCTGGTGCGGGTTGTTGTTGCCGTTGTCGGTGATATCCGGTTTATACCTCTGGTGGCCTGGGGTTGGCCGGATCCGTTCGGCCTTTAACATAAAATTCCAGTCTGGACTGATGCGCTTGCTAATCGATTTGCACCGCATAATCGGGCTGATTAGCGCCCCGATCATACTTTTGCTGGCGTTAACGGGATTTAACCTGAGCTTCCCCAAGTTGCTGGAAGGTTTATCGGGTTCGACGGGGATGGCGCATGGCAATACCGGAAAAACCATCACCAGTACAGCCATACCCAATAATCATCCTACCTTGTTGGAAACGGCCGAATTCATTGCCCGTGCGCCATACCCTGGCGCCGTGGTAAGAAGGGTGACAACGCCGGACGGAGGAAACGGCGTTTACCGTGTCAATTTGCGGCAAAAATGGGAGGTCAATCATCGACACCCTTACACAACTGTTTGGGTTGACCGTTGGAGCGGCCATATCAAGGAAGTCAGGAATCCGGCTTCATTCGGCTTAGGGGAAAGGTTAATCACTTGGATGTGGCCGCTGCATACCGGTGAAGCTATGGGAAAATCAGGCCGATTTTTCTGGTTTTTAGCGGGGCAAAGCCTGTTTTTCCTGTATGTCAGCGGTTTGTTCCGTTGGTTATGCCGTACCGGCAAGGTAAGCGACAGGGATTTTAATCCAGAAGGGTTTAGGCCGCGTGTAGCATCGCTCCAGAAAATGTCCGTCGGGTTATTTAAGAGGTTTGATTCTTTGGAGATCAGGACGAATAAGGAAATTATCATTACCCACTTCAAAAACCACCGGCATCAATTTGTCGAAGACCTCTATAAACGCCTTCCAGACAGGCCAGAATTAACCTTGTCCCAATTCAAAGTGGAATCAAAGCTAAAACTTACCCCGTATTTCCAAAAAGTGTCAGCCGTCTTGACCAACCTATTGCGTCGATTACCCTAAGGTAGGGTCGAATTCAAGCCAGTGTAAAGTCCCTAACAAACATTAAGTTATGATAAAATCGGTGTCCATCGGAACACCAATGAAAATTACGCTGACTGAAGAGGATCGGGCAATACTGGACTTGCGGCGGAAACCCAACCGCCTGGAAAAGGCCGATGCCACGGATACCCCTGAGACTTGTAGGTCACAATGCCGCGCCAGCGGCTATGTGACATTCGGCTCGTAAGGAAAAACAATAAGACCAAACAACGCCACCATTTCCCGTATGCCGCGCCGAGCACCGGCGTTTTTATTGGGAATAGCCCATTAGGGGTGCGGCGGTGGTTATTTGGGGCCAGCGGGGTTGCGCGGCTAACACCGCCCTACGAAGGGAGCTTTTAAATCCACCGTACGCGGTAACGCAAAAGTGCAGCAGCCGTAGTCATAAACCAAGCTGCCGTCGCAAATTATTAGAGTTATTGCGATAGTCGTGCAGCTAACGTAACGGTTTATAAATCTCAGGCTTGCAACTACAGGCGAGATAGTTACTCATTTCCTAGATATTATTTTGACTCAATATTCTTAATGTTATTGATTCTGTTGGAATCAGAAATGATTTTAGATATCGAGGTTATTTACCTTTGCGCTCCCGAAGTTGATATGAGTGACCATTTTGTGGAAAGTAATAGACAACTTTTGTTTTTGGATTTATACCTGCACAATTTCTTGCTCCACACATTAAATAAAACAATTTCTCCAACTTCTCATCTATCTTTACAGAGATTAATTCGTTTTCTTGGATGGATTTAGTTTCAATTTTTTCTAAAATTGAATACGCCGCCTTTTTACCTATAGATTCAAAATAAACCATCGAAAGGAGAAACCCCAGAAAGAAAACAGAATACACAAGTATCTTGATTGAATATTGCTTTTTGTCTTGTTCTATTTTACTGTCTTTCCCTTTGCCGAAAAATCTTTGCTTTTGTTTTATAAACCAACGTTTTTTACCCCAACTTTTTCTGAGCAAATTATTAAACTCAGGAAATAAAGCATGTGAATACAGAATTCTAAGCAGTACATAGATAATTAACCCTTCAAAAGCAGGGACAAAGGATACAAGAAATCCGTTATACAAAACTTGATGGAAATTTTGATCTAATACATCCGAATCAAGTTGAAGGGGATAAAAATAACCACCATTATATGCAGCACTTACGCAATACAAAATAGCTGTAACAACAGCTATTACCATACCGCTTTCTAATAGTTGACTTTGTTTTCCTGACATAAAAATCTAAAGCAATTAATGATTGCAAAGCACATTAATTCTTAATCCCCACCCCCTTATGCAACATCACCAAACTAAACACCACCAACAACACGATAAACCCAACCGTCATCATAAATGCCAATTGGATATCCACATCCGTCACCCCGATCATGCCGAATCGGAACGCATTGATCATGTACAGAATGGGATTGCCCATGATGACGGTCTGCCAGAAATCGGAAAGCATATCGACGGAATAAAAAACCCCGCCCAGGTAACTTAACGGGGTCAGGACAAAATTGGGGATAATGCTGATGTCGTCGAAACTTTCCGCCAACACGGCGTTGATGAAGCCTGCCAAAGAAAATAAGGTGGCGGTCAGGATGGCAACGGTAATGGTAATGCCGAGATGCAGCACTTTGATGTCTGCAAACAGCATGGAAATTAGCGCGACGACTATTCCCACCATTAAGCCCCTACAAATACCGCCGCACACATAACCGCTCAAGATCACCCAATTGGGCACAGGCGCAACCAGCAATTCTTCGATGTTGCGCTGGAATTTGGTGGAATAAAACGACGACACCACATTCGAATAGGAATGGCTGATGACCGACATCAGGATAATACCGGGGACGATATAATCCATATAGGTAGAACCGCTGATGATGCCGATGCGGTTGCCGATCAGCTTGCCGAAAATCAGGAAGTACAAGGCCGTGGTAATCGCTGGCGGCAACAAGGTTTGCGGCCATATCCTAAGGAAGCGGTTGACTTCCTTTTTTACGATGGTCCTGAGCGCGATACTGTAATTCATCGTTTATTGTCCGGTGTTTTAGATTCAATCAAATCCATAAACAATTGTTCGAGCCGGTTGCTTTTGTTTTTAAGGCTCAACACCTTTATGCTATTGGCGGTTAATTGGCTGAAAAGCTGGTTGAGCCCGATGGTTTTGGGTACGGAGACGTCCAAGACCTTGTCGCCGACCAGTTCGGCATGGCAACCTTCCAATGACGGCGCAACGGCAAGCGGTTCGGCCAAATCCAGCACAAAATGGTCGACATTCAAGCGCGCCAGCAAACTCGCCATATCGGAGTTTTCTACGATTTTGCCTTGGTCGATAATGGCAATATTGCGGCACAGGCTTTCTGCTTCTTCCAGGTAATGGGTAGTCAGGATGATAGTCGTCCCCTGCTGGTTGACTTCTTTCATCAATTTCCACATGGAGCGGCGGATTTCAATGTCTACTCCGGCAGTCGGTTCGTCCAAAATCAACAACTTAGGGGCATGAACCATGGCGCGCGCAATCATCACCCGCCGCTTCATACCGCCCGATAAGCGCCTGGAAACGGTATTGCGCTTTTCCCATAAATCCATCTGTTTAAGGCACAGTTCCGTGCGTTCCAACGCCAGTTTGCGCGGTGTACCGTAGTATCCGGCCTGGTTCATTACAATACCTTGCACGGTATCGAACTGGTTAAAATTGACTTCCTGCGGCACTAGGCCGATGCAACTTTTTGCTTTCTCCCGTTCACGCACCAAATCATGGCCGAAAATGCTGACCGAACCACTGGTTGCCGTTACCAATGAGCTTATTATGCCGATTGCGGTTGACTTACCGGCACCATTAGGGCCAAGCAATGCGAAGAAATCCCCGGCCTCAACTTCCAGGTCTATTCCCTTTAAGGCTACAAAACCATTTTTATAGGTTTTTTTAAGGTTACTGATGGATAATGCTTTCATGCTTCAACTAATGCTTAACGTGGCTGCCCAAATCAGTTAAATTACGGTTATTGGTCGCCAAACCACATATTTTGTGGGTGGCAAAAAAAACCGCCATTTTAGCAGATTACATTCGCCTTCGTAGTTAAAACAGGACTTCCATGCATAGAAAACCGCCACAGTACGTGGCTGCCGTAGACCTCGGCTCCAACAGCTTCCATATGATTGTTTGCAGCTTGAACAATGGCAAATTACAAACCGTCGACCGCTTGCGGGAAATGGTAAGGCTTGCGGCTGGTCTAGACAAAAAAGGCATATTAGACCAAGAGACGCAAAAAAGGGCTTTGGCTTGCCTGGAACGTTTCGGCCAAAGGATCCGCGACTTGCCTCATGACAGCGTCCGCGCCGTGGGCACTAACACCCTGCGTAACGCTAAAAATGCCCAGCAGTTCCTGGAAAAAGCGGAGAAAGCCTTAAAGCACCCTATCCATATTATTTCCGGCGTGGAAGAAGCACGCCTAATTTACCTGGGGGTCGCCCATAGCGTCGGCAGTACGGCAGACCTCAGGTTAGTGGTCGACATAGGCGGCGGCAGCACGGAATACATCATAGGCAAGGAAGACACCCCAAAGAAGAAAGAAAGCATAACCATGGGTTGCGTATCCATGAGCAACCGTTTTTTTAACCATGGTCGCCTGTCAAAAAACGCCTTTAACAAAGCCATGCTTTACGCCGACCAAAAACTTGAACCTTTCCAGAAAAAATTTCACCGTAAGCATTGGGCTCAAGCCATCGGCTCATCGGGCACATTGCGCGCCATTGATAAGGTGCTGCAAGCCAAAGGCTGGAGCAATAACGGCATCACGATGGGCGGCCTTGAAAACCTGGTTGCCCATATCAAACAGTGCGACCATATCAACGAGTTGAATTTGCCTGATCTAGACCAAGAACGCTTACCCGTTTTCCCCGGCGGTGTGGTCATTACTTACGCCACGTTCAAGAACCTCGATATCGAACAAATGAGCATCGCCGACGGCGCGCTACGCGAAGGCTTGATCCAGGATTTGTTAGGCCGCATATACGACCACGATATCCGCTCCGCAACCGTAAAAACGCTGGCAGACCGTTATCATACCGATAAACAACATGCTGCCCGCATCAAACAAACCATCGATACCATGCTCAGCCAATTAAGTTGCGATTGTTGTTTGTTCAACAATGAGGAAGTGGCGCAATTTATGGACTGGGCGGGAGAATTGCACGAAATCGGGCATGATATCGCCCATAGCCAATACCACAAACACAGCGCTTACATCATAGAACATGGCGATTTGGCTGGATTTACCACCCAAGACCAGATTTTGCTGGCGACTATCATCCGTTACCATAAGCGGAAACTTTCACTTCCGCAGTTCCAGGACTTGCCCGCGCCCTGGAACAAGCTCGCCCCTTTCATGACCATTATCTTGCGTTTGGCGGTTGTCTTGCGCCGTAACCGCCAGGAACACGACCTGCCCGAATTTAGGATAGCCATCACCAAATCCAGGATTGAATTACGTTTTCCGGGCAATTGGCTGGTGGATTCGCCGCTGACCCACGCCGATTTAATCCAGGAAGCCGATTACCTTAAACTTGCCGGATTTAAGCTGGAATTTTCCTGACGGCTGATGAAAACCTTACTGCGAATTCCCCTGTATTGTCTCGCCGCATCCATCATTTTTGTCGTGATGCTGGCTTTTTTCGGCATCAGCAATGACCCAGAAGTAAAACTCGACTGGGTAATGACCCAAGCGGATGTGAACCGCGCCAAAAAGATACTTCGCGAAGGCTATAAGACCAGGCCTAATGAAATCGGCACCATTGAGCTTAGCTACGCAGACCTTAACTTAGCGACCAATTACCTCATCAACCGGTTCAGTAAAAGTCACGCGCTCATTTCGTTAAAACCCAACAAGCTTAAGTTTACCGTCACTGCCACTTTGCCTAAAAATATATTGGGTAAATATGTCAATATAACCTTCAGGTTAGGCAATGAAGACGGAAGCCCGATTCCAACGTTAACCAAATTCAAGGCCGGAAAATTGTTGCTACCCTCTAAGGTAGCGGCTTTCGTTATCGAAACGGCCATAAAACGCACCAAACTCAATGAGTATTTTCTTTTGGCCACAGCCCCTATTAAATCGGTCGTTATCGATGCCGATAAAATCACGATTACCTACCATCCAAGCCAAGCCACGGTTGATACGGCACGGGACTTACTCGCTTATAACAACACCCAATACGACCACGCCAAAGTCTACAAAGCCAAACTAACGGAAGTAATCCACCATCATGACCCTAATTGGCTTTTGTCGTTGGCGGAACTTTTGCAACCCTTGTTCGCGCTAGCCCATCAACGTTCCACTTTAGATACGGCAATCGAAGAAAACCGTACCATCATTAATTTGGTTAACGATTATGTAAACAACCCAAAAACCGTCGCAAACCCGATAAGGCCTTACTACCCTACTTTTATATATAAACGTAATGACTTGGCGCAACACTTCATCGGCGCAGCCGCCATTACGACATCGGTTAACAGCCAGATAGCCCAAGTCATGGGTGAAGAGAAGGAATTAAGGGATGCGCAAAAGGGCAGCGGTTTCAGTTTTATCGACCTTGCGGCCGATAAGGCGGGAACGCGTTTCGGCGAACTGGCGACCGCCAACCCAAACTCAGCCCGCAAACTTCAGCAAGCGATGGCGGGCATTAAGGACTATACCGCTTTCATGCCCGACCCAAAAAGCTTACCGGAACCCATGGACGAAGCCACGTTTAAAACACGATATGGATCGATTAACAGCGAGGCTTACTGGGAAGTTTCTAACCAGATAGACTCACTAATTGCAGAAACACCGATCTATAAGGACTGATTGCCGCCGCTTAATACTTAAGGACTCTCCGAACAAGTTAACCGTCCATGGTTCGACAAGCTCATCACTAACGGAATCAACCACTTACCGTTCGTTGTGAGCTTGTCGAAGGACTTAATCAGCGGTACCTTAACCTTAGTTAAAAGTACTGCCAGCCGTTTCCGGTAACCTGGGCATTTTTTGCTCAGGGAATTCACCTGTCAGGGCATTCAGGAAAGCGACAATATCGGCAATTTCTTCTTTCGACAAGTCCTTATTCAGTTGCAGCTTAGCCATGACTTTTACGGCTTCATCCAGGGTTTTCACAGCCCCGTTATGGAAGTAAGGCGCGGTAAGGGCGATGTTGCGCAAAGTCGGCACTTTGAACATATGCTCGTCATCCGGCTTTTTGGTCACTTCAGCCAACCCTAGGTCTTTATTGAAATGGTACATTGCCTGATAGGCGCCATTGCTAAACGTAGGGAATTTTTGGAACATACCAGGGCCATTAAAGGCTGGGCCGCTATGGCAACCGGTGCAACCCAGCTCTGCAACCTTATTCATACCGCGCACTTGTTGTTCGGTCATCGCGGATTTATCGCCGGTCGTATACTGGTCATAAGGGCTATTAGGAGTGATCAGCGTCCGTTCATAAGCAGCAATCGCCTTGGTTGCAGTATCTTTAGAGATCGCATTGCCGCCAAAAGCATCGGCAAATGCTTTCTTGTAACCTTCTATGGAATTTAAACGGGCGACCACTTCATCCCAGCTTTTCATGCCCATTTCGATAGGGTTCGTAACGGGGCCGGCGGCTTGCGCTTCCAGGCTTTCCGCCCTGCCGTCCCAAAATTGCACCGCATTGAAGGCGGAGTTCCAGACCGTCGGCGCGCTCCGACCGCCGGTTTGACCGTTTATGCCCATCGCAACAGGACGATTGTCTTCCCCGCCAGCCATCACATTATGGCAAGACGCACACGAAACCGTACCCGTAGAGGAGAGACGAGGGTCGTGGTAAAGCATTTTACCCAGCTCAACCTTGGCTGGAGTTGTGGGATTGTCCGCAGGTGCAGGCGCTTGGCTGGGCAACACATCCCATGCCGAAGCCACAGAAACCGAATAGATTAAGGTGACTGCCGTAACTATAAAATTAAACTTTGTCATACGCTCCTCCAAAAGTTGTGCAAGTAGTTATTATTTTTTGCCCGGTCACTTATACCACACGGAATAAGCGACCCACTAAGCTTATATTTCAAGCGGAATTGTAAAATAGAAACTAACCTCGGTACAATCTAATTGCGCCGTCAGCCTTTCCCGATTCAGGCCAAAGTTAATCACCAACCTCAACGAAAAAGCCCGCGGCCTCGATGGGTTGACCTGAAACCAAGAAATTAATTTCAGTTGCCCTAATTTCCCCTTGTTAAATCTTGCGATGGGTTTGCTTCTGATGGTTACTGAATCCTTCCAGAACGAAATGCCGCCACTGGCAGCCCGGCAACTGCCCAAGTGTTACCTAATATCCTGCCCCTGCTATTGCGGATTTGCGAATCCGCTTAGGATTACATGACTTGCAAAGACCAGCAACTGACAAAAATTGTCACAATTTGACGGAATTAGCAGGCAAGGTTTCCATATACCGCCCTCACACGAGTAGTTTGCTATGCGTAATGTTGATTGCCATCAGCGCCCAGAAACAAACCCAATTTTACTTATTAACAATCAGTTACGTTTAACAGCCAATCCATTTGAACTAATTTTTTAATGTGCTCCTCAAAATTGGCACAGTCCCTGCTTTAACCAATGCGATACAGCACCAGATAAAATTTTAACTCTCCCAACTCAACAACAAGAGGAAACTTGAAGATGAAATATCAAATGCAAAAAGCACAACAAGGTTTTACCTTGATCGAATTAATGATCGTGGTCGCCATTATCGGTATCTTGGCAGCGATTGCGATTCCGGCGTATCAGGACTATATTATCCGTTCGAAAATATCGGAACTTGTGATTGCCGGCGATTCCTGTAAATCTTCTGTTTCAGAGTATGTTCAAACCCAAAATGCATATCCCGCTGATAACGATGCAGCCGGTTGCTCTGACCAGAATACTCAATATGTAGATTCTCTCACTGTAGCTGCGGGTAAAATTTCAGTGAATGCAAAAACCGGCACCGGAACCGCCTTGCCTGCAACAGTCGAAGGCGACTTTGTCTTGTCACCATCAACTTCTGGAGGAACAGTCAGTTGGATTTGCACAGGATCAACTATACCTACAAAATATTTGCCCGCAAATTGCCGTCCGTAATATATTGAACAGGCCAAAAACGCCCCCTCGTGGGGCGTTTTTTTTGCCCTTATCCATATTGAATACCCATAGTCTACTTAAAAAGCAGACGGCGAAGCTAGTAAATAAATGAACCGTAAATTATTCAATGCTGCCAGGTCGAACTGCTTGCCTTACTTCCTGTTAACCCTCTTAATTTCCACTTGTTTATTGATCTATTGGCCAGGCTTAACCGGTGGTTTTTTACTGGATGACAACAGCAATCTCAGAAAATTAGGCGATTTTAACGGCGTTAGGAGTTTTGAAACCTTTGCCTTGTTTGTGAGCAATGGCATAGCCGGCCCCACCGGACGACCGCTCAGCCTACTAAGTTTTTTAATCAACGGCAGCACTTGGCCGACCGACCCTTACCCTTTTAAAGTCACGAACGTTTTATTGCACTGCTTAAGCGGTTTTTTTTTATTTCTGCTGTGCCGCCTGATTTTCCTTAGCTTTAAACTTAAACCAAAACAAGCCGCTACAGCGGCATTAATTACCACCAGTTTCTGGTTATTGCATCCGTTTTTCGTTTCCACCGTCTTGTATGTCGTGCAGCGCATGGCGATGTTGAGCGCATTTTTTTCAATAACTGGATTGTGGTTGTACTGCAAAGGCCGTTTGCTGATAGCCGAAGATTTCCGTAAAGGCTACCTTCTCATGAGCCTCGGCTTAGTTTTTGGGACATTGCTGGCGATTTTAAGCAAGGAAAATGGTGTGCTGCTGCCGCTACTGGCTGGCTGTATTGAACTTTGTATTTTCAAGCATCCCAATTCCATCGCAAAGCCCCTTAACCGCTATTGGTCTTGGATTTTTCTGGTATTGCCAAGCGTTGGAGTACTCGGCTTATTGATTCGCGACATTAATCCCTATACCTTTACCCACCCTTTCGGAAACCGCGACTTTAACCTACCGGAGCGTTTGCTCACCGAAAGCCGGATAGTGACGGGTTATTTATACAATCTGTTAATCCCCAAAATGTCTTATCCTGGGCTGCTATATGAAAATATTGAAGTTTCCAGAAGCCTTTGGCAACCCCTAACCACGTTTTTTTGCACCCTCTTCTTTCTCGCATTATTTTTTTCAGCCTTGTTGCTACGAAAACGGTTTCCATTTTTTGCCTTGGCGGTGTTGTTTTTTTTCGCGGGACATGTGTTGGAGTCAACAACATTGGGGCTGGAGTTGTACTTCGAGCACAGGAACTATTTACCCGCAATCTTTTTGTTTACGCCTGTTGGATACTATTTCGCAACCCAGGAAAGCCGGTTAATTAAAGGGACTATCTTAGCCGTTCTTGTTATATGCCCCATTTTTACTCACCAACTCAGCACCTTATGGGGTAACGACCTGGCTTTAACACAGTATTGGGCTAAACAAAACCCTACGTCATCACGCGCCCAACTGACTGCGGCTCTAAGTTTGGAAAAAAAGGGTTATCAAATTGCTGCACTCGAATTGATGAGCCAAGCAAAAACGACCATACCGGAAAGTTTGGACTTGCAATGGCACTGGCTGATGCTTAAGTGTCGCTTACAAGGTGTGTCGAACGACGAGTTTTCTGAGATCAAGAAAGTATCGGGGGAAATTCCTTTTAAGATTCACCAGTTCAATATGTTGCAAGCCACTGTCGAGACCCTCCTTAATCCCCAGTGCAAAGGGGCAAACAGTGACAACGCATTAGAATTATTAGACATTCTGCAATCCAATCCAGCTCTCATAAACGACCAGCGGCGTCTTTTTCAACCGCATCATCTTAAAGGTTTGGTCTTTGCGGTTACTCATAGGCCGAAAGAAGCGCTCGCCGAATACAAAACAGTGTTAGGCTTAACGCAAAATATCGAACATGGGTTGGTTCAAGTAGGTGTCTTGGCATCAAATGGATTTTATCCAGAAGCCTTGGAACACTTGGGTGATGTTGAAAAAATTCTGGCAACCCAGCCACCTGCTAACACCCTGTTCAGTACAAAATTAAATTATCCTGCCGAAATAAAAAGGCTAAGGTTGAATTTGATAACGGACATAAAATCAAACCAGAAATAATCATGACAATAAATTAACCCCAGGTTATTGCCATTTATGTTTGTATGTGGTAATTCCGATTGGTACAATTATAAATCCCTTCTAAAATTTAATTGACCAACTATAATTGATTCAATAGTTTGTCATTAAATCGTAAACTAAGTATGCAAAAGAACACTTTGAGCATAGTTTTACCTGCCAAAAATGAATCAGATTCCCTTAAGGCTTTGCTGCCCCAGATCAAACTTATCGCTCCTGATGCTGAAATTCTCGTGATCAATGATGGCTCAACGGACAATACCGCGAAGGTCAGCATCGAAGCTGGGGCAAAAGTTTTCACCCATCCTTACTCCCAAGGCAATGGTGCCGCCATAAAAACAGGGGCAAGGAACGCCACGGGCGACGTCATAGTCTTCATGGATGCTGACGGGCAACATAATCCAGAGGATATACCGCTATTGCTTGGCAAATTAAACGAAGGCTACGACATGGTAGTGGGGGCAAGGAGCACGTGCACTCAAGCCAGCCAGTTCAGGCGCTTTGCGAATTCGTTTTACAATCGCCTTGCAACACTCATGACCGGGCATAAAATTGAAGATTTAACCTGCGGCTTTAGGGCGGTCAGGGCAGCTAAATTCCGAAAATTTATTTACCTACTGCCCAACGGCTTTTCTTACCCTACCACCAGCACGATGGCTTTTTTCCGTTCCGGTTTCCCGGTTGCTTACATTCCAATCCATGCTGGCATGCGAAACGGCAAAAGCCATATTAATGTTATGAAGGATGGTGTCCGGTTTTTTATTATCATTCTAAGGATTGGCGCATTATTTTCCCCTATGAGATTGTTTTTACCAATTAGTGCGATTTTTTTTGTTACTGGATTTTCATATTACGCTTATACTTTTTCTACAATGGGGAGATTTACCAATATGAGCGGGGTACTTTTTCTTTCTTCGTTGTTCATTTTTTTGATCGGGATTATTTCTGAACAAATTTCCTCTTTGCACTACAAGGCTGCCGAAGATAACAGGCGAACTTAACCTATGCACAAAATACTGGTTCTGACTTCGACTTTCCCACGATGGGAAAACGATACTGAACCTCCTTTTGTATTTGAACTTTGCAAACAACTAACTAAAGAATTTGAAGTTCATGTATTGGCCCCTCATTTTAAAGGTTCGTTAGATAATGAAACTATTCAAGGCGTACAGGTAAGGAGGTTCCATTATTATTTTGAAGCTTTCGAGAAACTATGCTACCAAGGTGGTGTGTTAGCTAACCTTAATGAACAACCCTTACGTTATCTACTCCTACCTTCCTTTCTTTTTTTCCAACTGTTTGCAGCACAATCTCTCATACGTCAAAAAAACATTACAATCATTCACGCTCATTGGATAATTCCTCAGGGTTTGATCGCATATTCGTTAAAGTTGATATCTAGAAAGCCAATAAAAGTATTGTGTACTTCTCATGGTGGTGATTTGTTTTCTCTCAAAGGAAAATTTGCCCAGATTCTGAAAAAGAAAGTTTTGCTTAGTACCGATAGCATTACTGTGGTTAATAGCTTGATGAAAAAAGAAGTCCTTCATCTTTGCGCTCCTTCTAAGCCGAAGGTAGCTATTATCCCAATGGGCGTTGACTTACAACTATTTTTTCCAGGAGATGGAAAGCAACGACCATTCAGCCTAGTCTTTGTTGGCCGTTTGGTGAAAAAAAAAGGCTTGTCTTATTTAATCAATGCCCTGCCAAAAATAGTAAAGCTATTTCCAAAAACAATCTTAACTATTATCGGTGATGGCCCGCTGAAAAAAAATCTAGAGAATCTTGTCCAGGAAAAACGACTCGGCAATAATGTGCGTTTCCTGGGATCAATTCCAAACTCGGAATTACCCCAATATTACCAACAACACCAAATTGCAGTTTTCCCGTTTATTGTTGCCGACAATGGTGACAGGGAAGGATTACCGGTAGTGGTTTCCGAAGCGATTGCCTGCGGGTGTTGCGTGATTACGACAGACCTACCCGGTTTTGAAGATATGATCAACGACAATCAAGACGTCTTCATCGTACCGCAAAAAAACAGCCCAGCTATTACAGATACCTTGATGCAACTTCTTAACAACCCAGATGAAGTTAAAGTTAATTCAAAATCCGCATTAAATCCTGTCAGAACAAAGCAAAGTTGGGAAGTGATTGGTAAACAATATAGAACACTTATTAATTCCCTGATTATTAATTAACTATGGCAGCAAAAGCACCGACACTGTATCTAAGACAATCCTGCGTCAGTGACATAACGGCATTTTGGAAGCCGGGTAGCTTCCTAGAAATAGGAGCAGGTATAGGATTAATGACTACTATGTTTTTAGAGAAAGGATTTAATGGATATTGCCATGACATTAGTCCAGAAAGCAGAAATTATTTAAATATTAACCTCAAGTCTTTTGGTGATCGAATTCAGGTTATTGATGATTATTCTTTACTATCTGTTGCCACATTCGATTATTTATTTGCTTTTGAGGTGTTGGAACATATTAAAGACGATTTAATTGCCTTAACGGAATGGAGCAAATTTCTCAAGCCGAAAGGTAAAGTTATTGTCTCTGTTCCCGCACATCAAAAGAAATTTTCTAAATCTGATCAGTATGTAGGACATATTAGGCGCTATGAAAAACAAGAATTATCAAATTTGTTGAAAGATGCTGGTTACCAACATATTGAAATTGTTAATTATGGTTTTCCTTTAACCTTAATTAGCCGATTTATTGCGAATATAATTATTGCGAAAGATAATTCTATCGATGACATTTCAATTGAAGAACGTAACTTAAAAAGCAGTTATTCAAGACCCTATATTATTAGTAAATATTTATCTTTTATAAACCAGGAATTATATATTCCTTTCAGCTACATACACCGTTGGTTTTATCATATGGATCTGGGTGATGGTTTAGTGGCAGTTGCAGAAAAGATATAATCGAATAAATAACATCAAAAACTATAATTTTCTAAATTTAATCCAAAGACTTAAATAGTCATAAGCCATTTTGGGTTTAATTAAAGAGGCCATCTTGGCACTTATTTTCGTTATAAAATAACGTGGTTTAATAAAATTTGGTTGTACGTAATTTGTAATCATTGGGCTATTTTGTTAAAAAGTCCCTCGCTATTTTCATGGAATTCGCCACCACTTT
>CAYSYU010000010.1:0-125944 GCA_964435245.1 uncultured Methylomagnum sp. | reverse complement strand
GTGGCAGGTGATTTTCGTCTTTTTTAACATAACCACATAAGTTCATCAATAAGTAATATCTTAACAATGGCCATTAGTATGAAAAATGATACGAAAAAAGGTTTGAGTGTTATTTTTACACTATGCAAAAAAATGAATCTGTGTGGCAAAAATGTATGCTGACTCAATTTAAAAATCAAGAATTGATACATTTTTTCAATTTCAAAACGTGCCAAACTTGGACGCATTTGGGCTTTTTTAGGCTTTGTAAGACTCATTATTAAAAGTGTGCAAATAAATCTATCGTTCCGCTTATTTATAGCTTCCTCTTTAGTATAACTGTAAGGGCTCTAGGCTATCATCGTGCCCCCTGATAATCTAGAGCCCTTACGGGCACGAGGTTATGCGGTTCCAATGGCAGGTTTTGAGGAATCACAAATTCGAGCCTACATCAGAAACCAAGAGCAGTTGGACAGTAAAGGATTTGACGAAAAAGGTAGTTTTTAAGGGGTGATTTTTGGCAGCCCTTGGGGCTGCTAACAACTGTCAAGCCCTTTGCTTCGCAGGGGCGTGCTGATTAGTATAATTTCGGGAAAAAATAGTTCCGATACAAAGCGAAAACGCGCTATGGCAGATCAATGTTTTCGTCTACTATTCCCTTATGCAAACTGCCTTAATCCTGGAGTCCTTGTTCAAGCGGCTTTTCCTGCTCAGCGCCTTGGCGATGGGGATCATGTTCCTATATAAGGATAAGCTACCGGAACCTGATTTTTACGACCTAAGCCAATTGGATGAACCGCTTCAATCCGCAACCGAGCGCGACGTATTTAAAACTCAATCGAACGGTCATGAATATACCATAACGCCGAAATACGATTATGAGCTGCAAGGTATTGTGGTGAGCTATCACGATGCCGACAGTTTCCTGGATATCTGGCACCATAAGCGCTGGCAGGATTTTCTTAACGAGCGGGATTTATGCGTAATTTGGGGTAACAATGTGGCATCCGGCGTTTACAAGAAAGTTGCATTTTCCAACGATAGCTGGACGTGTTGGGTTTCTTGGAAGGATAGGGAAACGGGGCAATTATTTCAATTTAACGCCCTCTCCAATAACCATTTGCTGGTGGATAATGCGGCAATCAGGGCGGCGCTAATGGCTTCTGAACCGGGCGACCATATCCGCTTTAAAGGGATGTTGTCCGAGTATGCGAACAAAGCGAATGGCTTCAAACGTGGCACGAGCACAATCCGTGAGGACACCGGGAACGGCGCTTGCGAAACCGTTTACCTGACCGAATTTGGAATCGTTAAAAAAGCCAATCAAAAGCTACGGAGGTTTTTTGCTGTGGCGAAGGGAATCGCGGGGTTGTCTTTTATCAGCTTTGTGGCGATGTTTTTGATAACGCCTGTGCGGGTGAAATAACCGAAAAATTCAAGATAAAGCCTGGAATTTGCTTAGCCGGAATAGACTATGCGGGAAAGTTAATATAAGCTGGTTCTTAAAGGCCGCAAAAGACAGGGTTGGTAGTCACACGTATGTATTTACAGGGCGTAAAAAAAACGATTGTTGTCCGGCCAGTCGACAAGGGTAAGTTGCCGCAAACCGATCTGCACCCTTTGTTACAGCGCATATTTTCGGCGAGAGGTATTAAATCCGCTAGCGAATTGGATAGGGCGTTGGCTAAGCTGCCCTCGCCGTGGCTGTTGTCGGGCATGGAAAACATGGTGGCGCATTTGGTAACTGCCATCAAAGGGCAGCAAAAAATTACGATCGTCGCCGATTTCGATGCCGATGGTGCGACCAGTTGCGCCGTTGCCATTAAAGGCTTGCAATTGCTGGGGGCAGGGCGGGTATCATTCGTTGTCCCCAACCGTTTTGAATACGGTTACGGCCTGACCCCAGAAATTATTGATCTGGTCAAACAGAATAAGCCGGATGTCATCATTACCGTCGATAACGGCATATCCAGTATAGAAGGTATAAAAGCAGCTCAAGACGCGGGGATAAAAGTGCTGGTGACCGACCATCATTTGCCGGGACACGAATTGCCTTCCGCCAATGCCATCGTGAACCCTAACTTGCCAAACGACAACTTTCCCAGTAAGGCCTTAGCGGGCGTAGGCGTCATGTTCTATGTGCTGTTGGCGTTACGTATCCGGTTGCGCGAACAGGGCTGGTTCGGCCAACAAAAAATTCAGGAACCCAACCTGGCTCAATTACTGGATTATGTTGCCTTAGGTACGGTTGCCGATGTCGTTGCCTTCGACCAAGTTAACCGCATCCTGGTTTACCAAGGTTTGATACGGATACGCACGGGGCGCTGCCATCCCGGCTTGCAGGCGCTGATAGAGATTTCCGGCAGAAATCCTCTGTCCCTGACTGCCACCGATTTAGGCTTTGCCCTGGGGCCGAGGTTGAATGCGGCGGGGCGAATGGACGATATGTCGCTGGGAATACAGTGCTTGTTAACGGAAGACAGTAAACTTGCTAAGGAAATGGCGTTACAACTGGACGACTTGAATAACGACCGCAAAGATATTGAAGGGCAAATGAAACATGAAGCCCAGTCGTTATTGGGCGAAATGAAAACGTTGGACGGGCAGCATTTGCCGGCCGGCGTTTGCCTGTTTGATGAAAACTGGCATCAAGGGGTTATCGGGATTTTGGCTTCGCGCATCAAGGATCAGTTGCACCGTCCCGTTATCGCCTTTGCGCCATCCGGAAAAGACCAGATCAAAGGTTCTGCACGGTCAATTTCGGGCGTGCATATCCGCGACGTATTAAGCGATATTGCCGCCATCCACCCTAAATTGTTAAGCAAGTTCGGTGGTCATGCCATGGCCGCGGGGCTTAGTATCAGCATGCATGATTATCCGGCCTTTTCCCTGGCTTTTGATGAATTGGTGAGAAAACGGTTAACAAATGTCGACCTAGAACAGAAAATCTGGTCTGACGGCGAGTTGGAAGAGCAGGATATGAACCTCGAGTTGGCTGAATTATTGCAAACCGCCGCGACCTGGGGGCACGAGTTTCCCGAGCCTGTTTTCCATGGCGTATTCGACATTGTCCAAGCCCGTATCGTCGGGCAGCGGCATTTAAAGCTGGTGATGAGAAAACCCAAGGGCAGTATGTTGATTGACGGTATCGCCTTTTTTGTCGATAAGCCTGAGCAATGGTTAGGGCTAAGGGTGTGCAACGCGGCGTATAAATTGGATGTCAATGAATTCAAGGGGCAACGCAGCGTCCAATTATTAGTGCAATATCTCGAGAAAGTGGCGTAGGGTAACAAGCCGCATTATCTTACTGCGGCAAGGTAGTTGTTCCATACGGCACGGAGGCTATTAAAATGTCGAATTTGAAGATAAAAAGCGCTATCCTCTGCTATAAAGACAATTAGACGTGTATGTCAAGTGCAAATCACCCAGGATTAAACTATGGATAAACTTACGGCAATGACTGTTTTTGTGCGAGTGGCGAAAGCTGGCAGTTTTGCGGGCGGCGCGCGCGAACTGGGTATTTCCAGGGCGATGGCTACCAAACACATTATGCAGCTTGAAGGGGCGCTCGGTTCCAGGCTGTTTAACAGGACGACACGCAGCCTTAATTTGACCGATGTCGGCGCTTCATATCTTGAGCGATGCCAGCAAGTGTTGCTCGATATCGAAGAAATGGAATCCGCTGTCACCCATTTACAAACGGAACCCCAAGGTTTGTTAAAAATAAGCGCGCCGCCCGTCATCGGGGCCACCCATATTACCCGGGCGGTCGTCGAGTTCCTGAAGGTTCATCCTGACATCAAGATTGATATTGTCTTACAAGGCAGCCCGGGAGACTTGATTGACGAAGGCATAGATATTGCCATCTATTTAGGGGCGTTGGACGACACTAGCATGGTCGCAAGAAAATTGGCGACATCGCCTTTGGTCGTATGCGCCTCTCCGGACTATTTGGCCAAATACGGTACTCCGAAAATACCCGAAGATTTGGCCGACCATAGCTGTCTGGTCAACTGGGCGATTTCGCCAAGGCATAAATGGCAGTTCAAGACGGAAAGCGGGTTGAAAATGATCAATGTTTCCGGGCGGGTGCAGACAAATGCCGCCCATTCCATACGGATAGCGGCAATTAACGGTTTGGGCTTGGTTATGCTGCCTACTTACATCGTCGGGAATGATATTGAAAAAGGCTTGTTGAAAGTCGTATTGGAAGATTTCACGTTGCCGCCATTGGACATACATGCGGTCTATCCGCACAGGAAATATTTGTCGACCAAGGTTAGGGTCTTCCTGGATTTTTTACAGGTATGGCTGGAGCCAAGGGCGGGAATGCCAAGTTCAGAATAATCCCTGGTATAAGTTGAATCCTTCTTCGTAAGAAGCCGCTTGGGCAAAGCTTGGCGGTAATTTCGCAATGCCGTAAGCCAGAAAACTAAAATGGCCTGAAAGCCCTTACGGCTTAAAACGGTTGCGAATTAAGGAAAAATATTCGATACTCCAATTTTTATAGACTGTGCTTGCAGGATTTAACTAAAATAATTATTGGAGAATAAGCTGATATGAAAAAATCAATTATCCTGGGCTTTGTGGTAGGTGCCATTTCCTTGAATTCCCTAAGCGCCATAGCCGCCGCCGATGAAAAATATCCGGCGTCGAATTTTGAGCCTAGCGTTACTTATATCGATGAAACCGCCGCAAAGGCTGCATCATCAGCAACGGACGACAAATATCCCGCTTCAAACTTCCAACCTAAAGTTACCTATATCGACGAAAATGCTGCCGGGCAGGCGCAATTAACGAAAGCGATCGTGGTTGATGAGAAATACCCTGCGGCAAATTTTCAATCGAAAGTTATTTATTCTGACGAAAGCGCCGTTGCAGAAGAAGCGCCGGACCGATTCGACCCCCAATACCCTGCGGCTTATTTCAAGCCTAAAGTTATCTACCCTTAAGTATCTTCCCGCCCAGGACGACGTTGCGGCTTTTCGACAGCCGTTTGGGTTAAGTCTAGCATTTAAAACCACTAAACTTTAGCGGTTTTGGTTGCTGGGTTTTGCCGATGGGTGATGTTTGGGCAACCTTTTGGCAGGTGTAGTGATCATCGTTCTTTGGGTTGATTATATGCCCGTAAACAATAAGGAAGGCGGTCTATTATGATAGATGCAAACGGGTAGGAGACGCCATGGCCCAATTGAAGTACACCATTAACGGCAACGATTTACAGTACATAAACATTACCCTGGAACCAGGCCAGGAAGCGATTGCCGAGCAAGGGGCAATGATGTACGTAGACAAGCATATTGCGGTCAATACCGTTCTTGGTGATGGCAGCCAATCCCGATTTGGGTCGTTAGGCCGGTTCTGGAATGCATTAAAGCGTTCCTTTACCGGCGAGTCGATGTTCAGTTCTGTCTACAAGAACACCGCCAATAAGCCCCAAACCATCGCAATAGCCGCGCCAAGCCCAGGCGAAATCATCCCGATCAACTTATCGGAACATGGCGGCATGATTATTTGCCAGAAAGGGGCTTACATCGCAGGCGAGTTAGGGCAACGTATACAATTGGCGTTCCAAAAACGCCTGCGGGTCGGCTTTTTCGGCGGCGAAGGCTTCATCATGCAAAAGATAAGCGGCCAAGGCACGGTTTTTATCCATGCTTCCGGTACGCTAAAGGAAGCCGTGCTTGCGCCGGATGACGAACTTAAAATCGACACCGGCTGTTTAGTAGGCATGTCGTCTACTGTCCGCTACGACATTAAATACACGGGTAGGCTCAAAACCAGCATATTCGGAGGGGAAGGCCTGTTTTACGCCACGGTTTCCGGTCCCGGCAAGGTGTGGATACAATCCTTACCGATGAACCGCCTGAGCAAGATCTTGATGAACTCCGCGATAACGGGAAGCAATAGCAGTTCCTCATGGATGGGCAAATTCTATTTGATCGCCGTTATCCTGGCTGCCATTGCCGCTGTCTACAACAAGCCATGATATGAATAATAACGGCGTTAGTATCCTCTTATTCGGCCCGGGATTGCCGAGTGCGGGAGAATTGACAACCTGCTTGGTAGAAAATACCTGGATTTATCTGCCCGCTTATAAACAAACGGTAAAATTCTCCGTACTGGAAGCCAGGGTCGGCAGTTTCGACCACGATCAACTTCAACTTTGTTGGCAGTTTCAGGGCAATGCTTGGTTATTGATCCCTGCCAATCCGGACGCACAAAAAATGCTGATTCGGCTATTGCCCAAGGACGGAATCGCCGGATTGGGCAAGTGGAAACGTGCTACCTTAGGCCAAAGTCTGGTTTGGAAAACTGTCGTTTATTCCTTGTGTACGCTGGCGCTGGCTGCGGTATTGCTCGTTTGGCAATACGACACGGCGGTTACTTGGGTTGCTGGGCGCGTGCCATTAGCTACGGAAAACAAAATTGGCGAATCGGTGTTGGCCAGTTTAAAAACGCAAACCGCCTTGGTTGATAAAGGAGTTGCAGTTGATGCGGTCAAAAAAATCGGCGACCGCCTGACCAATGGTTCGGCTTACAAATACCAGTGGCATCTTTCCAATGATCCTGCGATTAATGCCTTTGCCTTGCCGGGCGGCATCGTCATCGTCAACAAAGGTCTGTTGGAAAAAGCGGATTCCGCCAATGAAGTCGCGGCAGTATTGGCGCATGAAATCCAGCATGTCGAACAACGCCACGCCTTAAAGAACATGATTACCAGTTCCGGCATTGCCGCCGCCGTATTGCTCGTGCTGGGCGACGCCAACGCCGTCATGATGATCATGGCGCACCAAGTTTCGGCGCAGTATTTCAGCCGTCAGGCCGAATCCGATGCCGACATGAAAGGCTTGGCCTTACTGAACAAAAACAAAATCGACCCTCAAGGGATGGTGGCTTTTTTCAAAAAGATGCAGGAAGCCCTTAAAGATAATGCAAACGACCCAGATTGGTTGTCATCCCATCCCGATACCGCCAACCGGATAAAAGCGGTTGAAAACTATATCAAAGAACATCCGTGTGCCGATTGCGAAAAGTTGAAGTGGGATAAGAAGGCGATATTGGCGAGTATGGGAAAGGTAAATTCCAAGGCTAAATAATGCGTTTCAATTAATCCTACCGTGCTTCCCTTAAATATTATTTGCATATAAAAATATGGTTGTTTATATGGTTATTCTGTTAAGCTTAATCAATGGCAAAAACCAAATTCGAATGGGATGCAGAGAAGGATGAATTAAATATTGGAAAGCATGGCGTTTCGTTCGCCGTTGCCCAATATGCTTTCGCTGACCCACGCCGTGTTATTGCCAAAGACGAATCCCATAGCCAAACCAAAGAGCGGTTTTATTGTTTTGGCGAGGTGAATGGTGGGGTTTTGACTGTTCGGTTTACTTATCGTTCCTCAGTTATTCGAAGTATTGGCGCAGGCTACTGGCGCAAAGGAAAGTCAATCTATGAACGCGAAAATCAAATACACCAATGAACCACTCGGCGACGTAAAGGTAATTCCCGATTTTTTGCCGTCACCTGCTGAATTGGCATTTAATGAAGAAGGTGTCAAAGTGACGCTGGCTCTGAGCAAAAAAAGCATTGAATTTTTTAAGGCTGAAGCCGCTAAAAACCATACCCAGTATCAACGAATGATCCGCCGTTTACTTGATGCTTATGTTGAAGCCCATAAACGATAACAATAGCTTGTAGGTTGGGGCGAACTTGTGAACCCCAACATAAATTTTCAATGTGGAAGTAACTTATGAACATAGAAACCATCACTGAACAAGCATTAAAACTTGAGCCAGCTTTACGGGCTTATGTCGCCGAAATATTGTTGGAAAGTTTGGATTATGAAGAGGATTTTGTTGTTTCCGGCGAATGGCGACAAGAAATAAAAAAACGTTGCGGTGAAATCGATGCCGATCCTTCAATTCTAATTGAGGGGACAAGTTATCTGGCTGATTTAAGACAACGTTATTTATGAGATTTTTTCTTCATCCTCAAGCGCGTGAGGAATTGGAGCAAGCCATTCAATTTTATGAGTCGCAACAAGCGGGTATTGGAAAAACGTTTTATTGAAGCGGTTGATGCGATTAACAGGGTATGCCGAAATCCCCTTCTGTACCGGAAGATTGATGAAAATGTTAGAAAATGCCGATTGTTGCATTTTCCTTATGCAATCATCTTTAGGTTAGTGTCCGAACAAATCGAAATTATTGCGGTAATGCACATAAGAAAAGAGCCGAACTACTGGGAAAACCTCAAATAGAAATTAGTTTGTGTGAGTTACGGCCTTAATCCACGAAAATAGAAATCAAAAAACGATGTCCAAACAAGAAAAATCCCTCACCATGACCGTCCTCATGACACCCGATATGGCGAACTTTTCCGGCCATGTCCACGGCGGTTCGTTGCTGAAACTGCTCGATCAGGTGTCTTATGCTTGTGCGGCTAAATATTGTAAAAGCTATGTAGTGACGGCGGCGCTGGATCAGGTTTTTTTCCGGCAGCAGGTGCATGTCGGCGAGTTGGTAACTTTTTTGGCGCATGTGAACCATGTCGGGCGGTCGTCGATGGAGATAGGGATTAAAGTGGTGGCTGAGAATCTTAGGACGCACGAAAAGCGCCATACTACGTCCTGCTATTTCACGATGGTGGCCTTGGATGAAAACGGTAGTACCTTAGCGGTGCCAAAACTGGATTTGGAAACCGATGCGGAAAAACGGCGTTATGCCGGGGCTGAAATACGCAAGAAATTACGCCAGGAAAGCCTGGAAAAAGTCCGGGCATTGAATAACGATATAAACGAAGAAGACTTATAACCATGGGTGTACAAGAAAATTTCGAACGTCAGCCGTTAAAAGACTTCGCGGAAAAGGCGTACCTGGATTATTCCATGTACGTGATCCTGGATCGTGCCCTTCCGCATATTGCCGACGGCTTAAAGCCGGTGCAACGGCGCATCGTCTACGCCATGTCCGAGTTGGGCTTGACCGCGTTGGCCAAGTACAAGAAATCGGCGCGGACTGTCGGCGACGTGTTAGGCAAATACCACCCGCACGGCGACTCCGCCTGTTATGAAGCCATGGTGTTGATGGCGCAGGATTTTTCCTACCGTTATCCCTTAATCGACGGGCAAGGCAACTGGGGTTCGCCGGACGACCCGAAGTCCTTTGCCGCCATGCGTTACACCGAATCGCGCCTGACAGCTTACGCCCAGACTTTGCTCAGCGAGTTAGGGCAGGGTACGGTCGAGTGGACGGACAATTTCGACGGCACGATGCAGGAGCCGGTGCTATTACCGGCAAGGCTACCGAACCTGTTGCTGAACGGCACGATGGGCATTGCGGTCGGCATGGCGACGGATATCCCGCCGCATAATCTGGTGGAAGTCGCTGGCGCGTGCATCCATTTGCTCGACAAACCCGATGCGCCGCTGGATGAGTTATTAGGCCATATCCAGGGGCCGGATTATCCGACCGAAGCCGAGATCATATCGCCGCGCGATGACATCCGCAGGATATACGAAAGCGGCGGCGGTTCGATCAAAATGCGCGCCAAATACGACCAGGAAGACGGCAATATCATCATTACCGCGTTGCCTTACCAAGTGTCCGGTTCCAAGTTAATGGAACAAATCGCCGCGCAAATGCTGGCGAAGAAATTGCCGATGATTGAGGACTTGCGCGACGAATCCGATCACGAAAATCCGACCCGCCTGGTCGTTATCCCTAAGTCGAAACGGATAAACGTCGAGGAAGTGATGTCGCACCTGTTCGCCACGACCGACCTAGAGAAAAGCTACCGCGTCAATATGAACATGATTGGCCTGGACGGGCGTCCCAGGGTCAAGGATTTGCGGGAAATCCTGACGGAATGGCTGGCTTTCCGTACTGAAACTGTGCGTAGGCGCTTACAGTACAGGCTGGATAAGGTGCTGGCGCGCTTGCATATCCTGGAAGGCTTGTTGATTGCCTATCTCAATATCGATGAAGTGATTGCCATTATCCGTTTCGAGGATAACCCTAAAGCCGTCATGATAGAACGCTTCGGGATTACGGAAATCCAGGCAGAGGCGATCCTTGAATTAAAGTTACGGCATCTTGCAAAACTGGAAGAAATCAAGATCAAGGGCGAACAGGCGGAACAGGAACAGGAACGGGCGCAACTGGAAGCGACCCTGGGTTCCAAGGAATTGCTGAACAACCTGATTAAGTCCGAGCTGGAAGAAGACGCGGAAAGGTACGGCGACGACCGCCGCTCCCCCATTGTCGCCCGTGAAGCCTCGCAGGCTTTGGATACAACAGCCTTGATTGCAAACGAACCACTCACGGTAATCTTGTCCGAAAAAGGCTGGATACGTGCAGCGAAAGGCCACGATTTCGATGTGGAAAGTTTAAACTACCGTTCCGGCGACGGCTATCTGGATTCGGTCAAGTGCCGTTCTACCCAGCAGGTTTATATCCTGGATTCAACCGGCCGGGTTTACAGCAGTAATACCCACGACTTGCCATCCGCACGCAGCCAGGGCGAACCATTGACCGGACGATTGAATCCGCCGCCAGGGTCGTTGTTCTTGTATTTGCTCGCCGGGAATCCGGACGATTGGGTATTGCTTGCCAGCAGTGCCGGTTACGGCTTCCGGGTGCAAATCAAGGAACTGGCCGGAAAAAACAAGGCGGGCAAGGTGTTATTGTCCTTACCGGATAAATCCACTGTTGTCAGGCCGGCGGCTATCATAAATGAAAGCGATTTATTGGCGGTTGCAACCTTGCAAGGGCGGCTATTGATTTTCCCGGTTAACGATTTACCGGAACTGGCAAAAGGCAAGGGCAATAAAATCATCCAAATACCGACCAAGGATTTAACTGCCGGAAAGGACAGGGTGGTTGCAATGGCAACAATCCCAACGAACGGTCAGTTGGTTATCGTTTCCGGTAAGCGTCAATTAACTTTGAAAGCGAACGATATTACCCATTACTCCGGAAACCGAGCCAATCGGGGGTTGAATTTGCCTAAAGGGTTTCAGCGGGTGGATGGTTTGTCGGCCGGCTAATTTTTCCTGAGAAACGCACCGGCTTTTGCCTCAAGTAATTTTATCAATTCCGGTTGCCCATACTCCTATTCATCAGGGACATTAAGGTAAATTAAAGCAAGCCGCAATGCATCGCCATGACTGTCAATTCGGCCAAATCTTCGGCATCCATTTTTTCCATGATCTTGGCCCTATGGACATCAACAGTGCGGTTGCTGACATTCAACTGTTTCGCCGCTTCTTTATTGGAAAGGCCTTTGACTATTAGGATCATGACCTCATGTTCCCTCGGCGTCAGTTGGCTCAGGCGTTTTTTCAGTTTGCGCTTTTCGGCATTGTGGACACGGGTTTCCAAGTCCCGTTTTATCGCCTCCTGCATCCGTGCAAGCAGTATTTCGCTGTCGAACGGTTTTTCCATATAATCGATTGCGCCTGCCCGGAATGCTTTTGACGAGTCCGGGACATCGGCATGGCCGCTGATGAAAATGATGGGGATGGCAAAATCCCTCCTTGCCAGTTCTTCTTGCAGTTCCAGCCCGGTCATATTAGGCATCCGGACATCCAGGATCAGGCAACCGGCTTGGTCGGGGTCGAAATCCTTCAAGAAATCGTCGGCGGAATCAAAACTCCTTACTTTCTGTCCGGTCGATTCAATTAACATGCTCAAGGAGTCCCTTACAGAAAAGTCGTCATCTACCAAATAAACCAAGGTGTTAGGTTTCGTTTCGGCCATGGCCAATGTTCTCCGTGGGTAGGGTAAAGTAAAAAGTGGTGCCCTTATCTTCCTTACTGTTGAAGTGTAAGGTGCCGTGGTGGGCCTCAACCAGTGATCGGCTGATAGATAAGCCCATGCCCATGCCTGAGGCTTTGGTGGTGAAAAAGGGCGTAAGGATTTTTTCCCTTTGTATAGGCGTTAGCCCCGGGCCGTTGTCTTTAACCCTGACCTCGATGTAATTTGTCGGGTTAAGGTTTGATTCGATGGATAATTTCCGTTGGGTAAATTGCGGCAGTTCTTTCAGGGCATCGATGCTGTTCCTGATCAAGTTGAGGATGACTTGTTCAATTTGTACCCTATCGATAAAAACACAGGGTAAGGTTTTAGTCAGTTCAAAACGCATATCTATCAAATGTTGCTTGAGGTCGGATTCAAAAAGGCTTATCGCATCGTAGATCAATTCATTGATGTCCACTGTCGAGCGTCGGATTTTCCTGGTTTTGACGAACTCCCGCATGTTGTGGATGATTTGCCCGGCTTTCAACGCCTGCTGGTTAGACTTAAGCATGACTTCGCGGATTTTTTCGAAATCCGGGTTTTCGTTCTGTAGGTAACGCAAGCAGACTTGAGTATAGTTGACAACTGCGGATAAGGGTTGGTTTACTTCATGGGCGATTCCCGAAGCCATCTCGCCCATAAGCCCAAGACGGGTCACGTGGGCGAGTTTTTCCAGATGTTCTTTTTCATGTTGTTCTTGTAGTTTTCGCGCACTGACATCACGGACAATGCCGCTGAAATATTGCACGCCATCCAGGGGAAATTTAGCGATAGTCATGTCCAAGGGCACTAACGACCCGTCTTTTCGTAAGCCTTCGACTTCCCGGATGTGGCCGATGGCCCTGGGGATAACGATACGCAAGTATTTTTCCAGGTAATCTTCCTTGTTTTTGCGCATGGCAATTGGCATTAATAGGCTCACGCTATTGCCGATCAGCTCTTCGGCATTAAAGCCAAAAATGTTTTCCACGGCTGAATTTACCGAGACGATGGTGCCAGCCATGTCGATAACGACAATACCTTCAATCGAGGCATTCAGGATGGAGTTAAGCTTGGCTTCGCGCTCGAGTAACTGGTGTCTGGAATAATTCAACTCATCAACAGTTTTTTTTAAGGTATTATTGGCCTTGAGAAGATAGTCGTTTTTTTGGGAGATTTTGTTTTCAAGCTCGTTAACCAGCCTTGAAAATTCCAGGTTCTGTTTTTCAAGATCGAGTTGACGTTCCTGGGACTCAAGCAGCAGTTTTTGCAGTTCTGTACTAGACATTTTGTTGAAATCGTCAGTCTTGTTCAACATACAGTGACCCTTTAAGTGTCGCTTTATAAGCAATATTTACTGCTCCTTATTTATTATTTTCAAGAGTTTTTTTGTTTTAAATGATTTCAATGGTCAAGTATAGGCGGTTAACAAGAAAAATTAAGGCTTATCGATGGGTCTTGCTTTCCTCTTTTCGGGAGTAATCGATCTTCTCAAAGGAATTGACATAACCACCGGCAAATTATAAGGCCAAAAATGTAGTCCCCAATTAAAATCCATATTAATTTGATTTATATCATTAAAGGCCCAATTTCAACTTGCTATTGGTCTTTACATCAGGGGTAACAATTGTTCAAGTATCGCGCCATTTGTTGCCAATACTTGCTTCGGAAATATGCCTTTATTCCCTTTAAAATCCGTGAGCGTTGCGCCTGCTTCTATCGCTATTAAAGCACCGGCAGCTATATCGTAAAGGTTGAGTTCTTGTTCCCAGAATGCGTCGACTTGACCATCCGCCACCATACATAAGTCGAGCGCCGCCGAACCAAACCGGCGTTGCCCGGTAGTGTGTTCGGCAATCCTGCAAAACCGTTGCAAGTTGTTGTCTTGTTTATAGGAGCGCACACAGGCAAACCCGGTGGAAACCATGGCATTCTCAAGGTCCTGTTCATCCGACACCGAGATCGGTTTACCGTTTTTCCTTGCGCCTTTGTTTTTTTCGGCGCAATACAAGTCGTCTAGCGCGGGCGCATAAACGACGCCCATTATCATTTCTTGGTTGGTCTCTAACGCCACGCTTAATGCCCAAAAATATTGCCCCTTCGCAAAAGAATGGGTGCCGTCAATCGGATCGACAATCCAACGGATAGCTTGGTTATCGCTTTGGCCGCTTTCTTCACCCCAAAAGCCAATTTGCGGATAGCGTTCGGTTAACTTGTCTTTGAGATAGGATTCAACGGCAATGTCCGCTTGGGTGACAAAATCCCTTGGGCTTTTTTTGGTAATTTTTAAGGACTCCAGATTTTCATAGTGCAAGAGGGTTATTGATCCGGCGTCGCGGACAATTTTTTCTAAGTCGGTTAGCGATACTGTCATGACGGAAATATTTATAAGGTCGCGGAAGGTTTATTGGCTATAATTTCGTGCAATCAGTAAATTATAATAGTAATTTTACTGGATTATTGGCTGGCCAAGGCTAGAAAGTCATTTAACGATAACGAACGGGAAGGTACACTGGATTTTTTGGATGACGAAGTTTGCCTGGAAAAAACAACTTCGTCTCTACGTTTGTAAGGATTGTTGTTATTTTGACCAGAATCCCGGTTTTTGAAATTGACGAAATGGTGGTTTCGAGGATTGCCTTAAAATAATAATATGGATCAACAACTTTTCTTACACAGGAAACTTTATAAAATCCCTTGCATAGGGCTGATGCTTTTAATCCTAAGTTTGTTAGGCGGCTGTGCCTCAACCCCGCCACAACTCAGCTATCCGGATACAGATACCCCACAACAATCGCAATACGGTAATTATTGGCAAAAGCGGGCTTACAATCGTCCTTATCGGGTAAAAGGCAAAATGTACTATCCTATGGTCAATCCATCTGGCTATAGTGAAATCGGCCTGGCTTCCTGGTATGGCTCCGAGTCAGGGAACAAAACATCAATGGGGAAGCGTTTCTGGTCGGAAGGGGTGTCTGCGGCGCATAAAACCTTACCCTTGCCTAGTAAGGTACGGGTGACTAATTTGCACAATGGCCGGTCAATTGTGCTGATCGTGAATGACCGCGGGCCATTTAAACACAATAGGATAATCGACTTGTCCCATGGGGCTGCCAGAAAAATTGGCTTGCGTGGATTGGCTAAGGTTAAGGTCGATTATCTAGGCATTGCAAATTAATCAACCTTGCCGTCCAGTTTGCTTTCAAGTTACGCCTTGTTAAGGGTTACGGTAAGCGTTTAGCGAGAATAAGCTATTATTTATTATTTGAATGAAGAAACCAACTAGGCTAGATATAAAACACGTTAATGGAAATGCAATATAAAGGTCATAAAAATAACATATGAATATTACTATCTTTGGAACTGGATATGTGGGGTTAGTGACAGGTACGTGTCTTGCGGAAGTCGGCAACGACGTCGTCTGCATGGATATCGACCAGCAAAAAATTGAAAACCTTAACCAAGGTATCATCCCTATTTACGAACCCGGCCTTGAAGCCCTCGTCAAAGAAAACCGTGAGGCGGGGCGGTTGCGTTTTACCAGCGATGCAAAAATGGCTGTGGATCACGGCTTATTTCAATTTGTTGCGGTCGGCACCCCGCCTGATGAAGACGGCTCGGCGGATTTACAATATGTGTTGGCGGTAGCGAAGACTATTGCCGAACATATGACCGAATACCGTGTCGTCGTCGATAAGTCCACGGTTCCGGTCGGTACTGCGGACAAGGTTAAGGCGCTCATGCAAAAGACATTGGCGGCAAGGGGCGCGGATTTGGAATTTGATGTGGTTTCAAACCCTGAATTTTTAAAAGAAGGCGCCGCAATCGCCGATTTTATGAAGCCCGACCGCATCATTATCGGTACCGACAACCCCAGGACGACCGAACTCCTGAAAGCCCTGTATACGCCTTTTAACCGTAGCCATGAACGTATTATCGCCATGGATGTGCGTTCCGCGGAATTGACCAAATATGCAGCCAATGCCATGTTGGCGACTAAAATCAGTTTCATGAACGAATTGGCCAATCTGGCCGAACACCTGGGCGCCGATATAGAACACGTCCGTAACGGCATAGGGGCGGATAGCCGCATAGGCTACCATTTTATTTATCCGGGCTGCGGTTATGGAGGTTCCTGTTTCCCTAAGGACGTCAAGGCCCTCGAAAGGACTGCGAAAGAGCTGGGTTATCAGGCAGAGCTTATAGGCGCCGTAGAACGTGTCAATGACCGGCAGAAACACGTGCTGTTCGACAAGATAAACAAGCATTATCAAGGGCAACTTAAAGGTAAAACCTTCGCCTTATGGGGATTGTCGTTTAAGCCGAAGACAGACGATATGCGTGAAGCCCCCAGCCGCGTATTGATTGAAGCATTAATCGATGCGGGCGCTACTGTGCAAGCTTATGACCCGGAAGCCTTGGCGGAAGCAAAAAGAATCTACGGCAATAAAGCGGGTCTGGAGCTATGCAAGTCCCAAACAGATGCACTGAATAACGCAGATGCACTCTGCATAGTCACTGAATGGAAAAATTTCTGGAGCCCGGACTTTGGCCAATTAAAGCTTAACCTTAAAGACGCTGTCGTGTTTGACGGACGTAACCTTTATGAACCCAAACAATTGACAGCCGCTGGCCTGACATATTACTGCATTGGCAGGCCCGTGAATCATTGTGCGCCTGCCTGATGATTGTTAATTGTAGTTTTCAGGCAAGAGAAAAGTATTGAAAATATTGGTGACAGGAGCCGCAGGTTTCATAGGCTCTATGCAAAGCATCCGGCTGCTGGAACGTGGCGATGAAGTTGTCGGCATCGATAACCTTAACGATTACTATGATGTCAACTTAAAGTTTGCCCGGCTGGCGCGGTTACAAGATTATCCCAACTTCAAGTTCATAAAGCTGGACATTGCCGACAGGCAGGCAATGGCCGACTTGTTTGCGGAAGAAAAGGTACAACGCGTTGCCCATCTGGCAGCCCAAGCCGGTGTTAGGTACTCCATAACCCATCCCCATGCTTATATCGATTCTAATATCGTCGGCTTTATGAACATAATGGAAGGTTGCAGGCACCATAACATTGAGCATTTGGTATACGCCTCATCGAGCTCCGTTTATGGGGCGAATACCAAGATGCCTTTTTCAGTGCACGATAATGTCGACCATCCGGTATCCTTATATGCAGCCAGCAAAAAAGCCAATGAATTGATGGCGCACACTTACAGCCACTTATATAGCCTTCCTACGACTGGCTTACGTTTTTTTACTGTTTACGGGCCGTGGGGCCGACCGGATATGTCGCCGATCCTGTTCGCCCGGAATATCATGGAAGGCAAGCCGATTGATGTTTTCAACTATGGCAACCATAGGCGCGATTTCACCTATATTGACGACATCGTCACCGGCGTAACCAAAGTGCTCGATAAACCGGCAATGCCCAATCCTGATTGGTGCAGTGAAAACCCTGATCCGGGAACCAGCAAAGCCCCTTATCGGGTATACAACATTGGCAGCAATAACCCGGTCCAATTGCTCGATTTTATTGCAGCCCTGGAAGAAGCTATCGGCAAAAAGGCCATCAAGAACTTATTGCCGATGCAGCCAGGGGATGTCCCTGATACTTACGCCGATGTGGCTGGTTTGGTTTCCGAATTCGACTACAAACCGGATACCCCATTAAGTACGGGCGTTAATGCATTTGTGGCGTGGTATAAAGAAATGTACGGGGCTTCTTGAATACAATATCAGCAATAATGAATGCTAAGTTTTCTTACGGGCAACTATCACCCCATCCCTGGTCGGGTTTATGTAGGTATCAAAGCCGGGATCGTTGAATATTTGTTCATTATGGTCCTTTATGGCTTCAGTCCAACCGGGGACAATATCCTCAAATTCATTAAGCGCCACCCTGCCATGCCATAGTACATTATCGGCAATGTACAGTCCGCCGGGGCGGATGCGTTCTTTAGCCATCTGCCAAACTTCAGGATAATCGCCCTTGTCGACATCGTTATAGCAGATGTCGAATAAGCCTTCGGTTTCGGCAAAAATGGTTTGCGCCATCCCCGTATGAAAATCGACAATGTCCCAAAGGTTGGCGTCGCTGAGAAACTGCTCGGCCATCTCCTTGTTGAGCGGGTTGCCATCGGTACAGATGACTTTGCCTTTGCCGCCAACCGCTTTGGCAAACCAGTAAGCGGAGTAGCCGTAGCCGCTGCCAAATTCAAAAATCCGCTTGGCATCAATGGACTTTGCCAGTGTTTCAAGAAAAATGCCAACCAGACGTTCGACGATGGGAAAGTTTTGTTCCCGCGCCAGCGCTTCCATTTTCGATAATACAGGGTGATCAGTCTTGCTTACCAGCCCGCGCATATAACTTTCGATAGCAGGATTGACTGGATTGAGCAATACGGGGTTTTTGATGGTGGGGGATTGAAACTCGGTCATACTGAAATTCCTGTCAAGTTTAAGTTGATGTCATCTAATCATGATTGCATTAAGGTTATAATAAATAAACGGGGATTGATATAACGAAAATAATTCCCACGATTTATTTTAGCGTGATGGAAGGAGTGCTTACTTGGTCGAAGTTCAGGATATAACAAGCCCGATGACGGCATCGGAACGCCGGGCGACTTGGTCATTGGCCAGTATCTACGCCCTCAGGATGTTAGGCTTGTTTTTGATATTGCCGGTCATGTCATTATTTGCCGAACAGATGGAAGGTTCAACGCCTTCATTGATCGGGTTGGCTATCGGTATTTACGGGATGAGCCAGGCTGTGTTGCAAATTCCATTTGGCTTAGTGTCCGATCGCTTTGGCCGAAAAAAAATTATTATTTTTGGCCTGTTATTGTTCTGTTTGGGCAGCGTAATCGCCGCGCTTTCAAGCAGTATTTACGGAATTATCCTAGGGCGGGCAGTCCAGGGTTCAGGGGCAATCGCAGCACCGGTTATGGCCTTAGTGGCCGACCTTACCCAAGAAGTGCACCGCACCAAAGCGATGGCCTTAATCGGTGCGAGTATTGGGGTTTCTTTCGGCGTAGCGATTGCAGCCGGTCCCGTTATTGCAGGAATCATAGGGTTACATGGCATATTCTGGCTGATCGCCGTGCTGGCCTTATTGGCGATTTTGGTGATTATCTTCCTGGTTCCGCAACCTCAGAAACCAAAAAAACACAGGGACGCCGAGCTTATCCCCGCAACATTTTTGCAGGTATTAAGGAATTTTGAATTGTTGCGATTAAACTACGGCATTTTTATTTTGCACGCTATTTTAACGGCGAGTTTCGTCGTTGTGCCATTGATAATGCGCGACGCAGGGCTACTTCCGGCAGATCACTGGAAAGCGTATTTGCCTATCTTTGTCGCTTCATTTGCGGCGATTATCCCGTTTGTCATCATCGCCGAAAAAAAACGTAAACTAAAAGCGGTATTCATTGGGGCGATAGTGGTGCTGGTTTTGTCTGATCTCGGGTTGATGCAGGCCAATGCATCTTTACTTGGGGTTATAGGCTTTCTTTGGCTGTTTTTTTGTGGCTTTAATCTCTTGGAGGCTACTTTACCCTCACTAATTTCAAAGACAGCTCCCGGCGACATGCGCGGTACGGCGATGGGCATCTATTCCACTTGCCAATTTTTGGGGGCAGGTATCGGCGGCAGCCTGGGCGGTTGGTGTTACGGCGCTTATGGCGCACCTGCAGTGTTCCTGTTTTGCGCCGTTGCGGCCTTTAGTTGGTTAGTCATGTCATTTAGTATGAAGCCGCCCCGATATTGGTCTAATTTGCTGATTTCATTGCAATCCATAACTGGAGCGCGGGCGGATGAATTTGCTTATGAAATGCTCAAGCTGTCTGGTGTTGAGGATGTCACCCTGCATTGTCACGAAGGCGTGGCTTATTTAAAGATTGATAATAAGCAATTAGACAGGCAAGAACTCCAGTCTGTGATCGCAAAATATACCCAAGTTTGATAAGGAGACACCTTGGGTGTTTCCCTGATAGAATCCGCGTAATATTGTTGAGGAGAAAGCATGCTAAATAAAGTGACGTTGATTGGAAACCTCGGTGCCGATCCGGAGATTCGGTTTATGCCAAGCGGCGGTTCCGTGGCCAATATCAGGTTAGCCACGACCCGGCGCTGGAAAGATAAACAAAGCGGCGAACGCAAGGAAGCGACGGAATGGCATAGGGTAATTTTTTTCAACCGATTGGCGGAAATTGCCGGGGAATATTTGAAGAAAGGCAGCCAAATTTATGTGGAAGGCCGACTGCAAACCCGCAAATGGCAAGGGCAGGATGGGCAAGACCACTACACCACAGAAATACTGGCCGAAGAAATGCATATGTTGGGTAGCCGCAGCGGCGGTACCGGCCAGTTTGGCGCTGACCAGGCTTATACGGGTTCGGCGGCTCCGGCACCAAGCAACCGGCAAGGAACGCCGCCCCAAAATTCCCAAGGCGCAATGCCAACGCCCCCTATGCCCGATTACGATGATTTTGACGACGATATTCCGTTTTAAAGGAATTTATACGTTAACGAGGACAGAAGCTGGTGTGGAAAAACTTATCCCAAACCAACCTAAGCGATGTTTTAGTCCGACATCATGAGGTCAATTGAAGAATTGGACGGCCTGGATGCCCTTCTTGGCTTCTGGATGCCGGCAATCCATGCCGGAATGTGGGGATGACATATTCCTATTATATTGATAACTATATGATATTTTAAGGAATATATAAAAATTCAAACTTAATTGTCAACAGGCCCAAATATTCAAAACAATTCAATATCGCTGCGTTTTTTGTCGTGCCCAATAACATGCATGTCTTCATATAATATTACCTTGTTCCTGCCGGTTTCTTTGGCGTGATAAAGTGCTTTGTCGGCATGGTCCAATTGCGTAGTGGGCATGGAGATACTGTCGAGATGCGTTAAACCTATGCTCACAGTGACTTGGCCGACAGTTGGAAAAATATGTTTGGCAACCTTTTCCCGGAAACGGTTAAAGGCGGCAATTGCATTGTCTTGATTGATTAAATTCAGGATTACTACAAATTCTTCACCCCCATAACGGAATAGGAAATCATTGTATCGAAAGCATTTCCCCATCAGTTGGCTAAAAATTAGCAATACCTCATCCCCATACAAATGGCCGAAATTATCATTAATTCGCTTGAAATGATCTATATCTAAAATGGCAAGCCAAGAGCTTTGTTCTTTTTTTATGTCGATGGCTTGATAATTTCTGTATAGATCGCAAACTTGCAATAAACGGGCTTCTAAAGATTGCCGATTAGGCAATTTGGTTAATGCGTCCCGTTCTTTGGCGTCGTGCAAGATCACCAAATTTCGATAGGCAGACCGCAGGTTGTTAAGTAAATCCAGCCCCTCCAAGCCAAACTTCCCCTCAAGAAAAATCGCACGATCGGGGCCGCTACCGCCTTTTATGGAGAAAATTACCCAACTGTATAAACCGGTTTCATCTGGTGCGCTGAAATTCAAATCGGCGTTTTGGTCAAGTAGGTTAGCCAAGCTGTTATTGTCGTCTTGATCGTTCCTGGTTATATCCAAGGGAAATCGCCTGAATAACCGCTCGTGAAAAACGTTTGATTCCCCTGGTTTTTTCCTGTCGTGATTATAGATTTCATAAGCAGCCGCATTATCAATCCAAGGTATTTCGGCTAAGATGCCCAAAAAACAATACGTTAACTCTTGGTAATCCTTTTGGGAAGTGATTTGTAAAGTCCAGGAGAAAATTTGCCCTACTGTTTGATCCAAGCTCATCGTTACACTATTGCAATAAAAAAGCATCTGCTATGAATGTTTGATGTAAGAGAAAAGAGGGGTCTTAAAGTTTCGGGCGCCTAGGTTGGGAAACAGCGCTGCTATTTTGTCCTTGCTGCCGACAATGCTGTGCGTGTATTTAGGCTCGCATAACGGGTTTGGTTTGGCTACAAAATCAGGGTTTGCACCGACCATTAGCGTACTACTGGCGCCATAGCCATGTATTAAATAGCCATTGCCGACTTCCAAAATTACCATAATTCCGGTAGGCGCGGCAAATAAAAGCCCTGTCAGATAAAATCTTCCCCCCAAAATCATCTTTTGACCCCTTTTTTATCGAATTGTCAGCCAAGCCGATCATTAAGTAAAGGTATTTATTCAGGATACTAGGAACGATACTTGGTTGAAAAATAAAGCCCTATGCCTTGTTAAAAACAATAGTGCTTCTAGCCCTTAGGTTTTTTCCCTTTATGTGTCCCAATCTCTAATTTTCAGCGATTATAGTTTGTTAATTATTTGAATTTCGTCTATTGGGTTATACCTCAGGTAACTTCTTTTGATGGAATAGCTAGTTTCCTGTTGACATATTAATGAGAATCATTATCATTTGTATCAAATGTCGGTAGTACTTACTTTGTGATGAAAAATAGTGTAGTGAACATATCCATCTCTTCAAATGTTTTAGCGGAACTGATTGAAAGTGAGTCTATCCATGCGGTGGATTTTAAGTGCTTGGATATTGCTTCGAAAAAAATGGTCTGGAAATTATTTCTTGCTTCAGTGAAATTGACACAAAAAGGGCAATCTCTTGCCCAGGAGAATGATTTTGTCCGAAACAGATAAGCAAGACATGTTACTGATGGCTATTGAATACTTAAAAATTCAATATGACTCCCTGCAAAATCCCTGTGTTGCATTGTACATATCCCGGAATTACCGCTTACTCAGCTTGTTGAATATTCCCAGTAACAAGCAGGAGCGTTACGCCAAACATTCAAAGTCCTGGCTCCAACGGCATATCAGCAGCTCCAGGTATTCCCAAAAAAAGCAAAATGAGCTTAATCAGTTTGTTCAGATTGAAACCGATTCAGTTATTCAATAAAGGAAATACGATGGAGCAAAATATGGCTAGCCTCGCAACCTTGATTAAAGATGAAAAAACGGACGACATCTCATTTGTTAAATTACATTCGACCCTTTGTTTCTTTATGACCTGGTTTCATAAAGACAAATACCCTAAACTGGCTTATTTTATTGTCAGGCATATAGGGCTGCTGCTTGCGTATCCTGATGTTGTCAGTTCGCCAAGTTACAGGGATCTGTACGTACAATTGCTCGAACAATGGCAATACATGACGGCTACCGTGCTGAAACAAAGGCGAATTCTTACTTCAGGGCCAAAAAGTACGCATTGGTGCATTAAAAGGCTCAAACTGCCGTTGACTTAACAAATGATAATAATTATTATTTGCATTAATGAAAAAGCAACTCCATGCCTCCATAGACCCTGCGGATTTTGAACTTTCTACAAGGCAGGGGGCAATTCCGGTTTCAAGACCGCGCGTACACAGTGCTGATTTGTTCGGTACGGCGCGCGAGGTGGTCATCGAGCATGCCGGCGAAGAATATCGGTTACGGTTGACCCGTCAGGATAAATTGATCCTGACAAAATAATTCATTTTTCATAAAGTCTTTACGCTTTAGTGTCGGCAGGTTATTTTCCTCCCGCTTACTGACCGACCTCTCTTCCTCATGCTCTTAGGGAGGATGAACGTGCCGACACTAAAGCGCAAAGCATATTAAAACCAGCCAGCCACGCAGCGTTCGCCGTTGCCCAGCCAGCCAATGTTGATAACCTGCCAGGTTCAATCTGTTAGCAGATTTAATAGATTGTTCCCGACATTTGGATGGTGAAGCCAATGGATTCAATTAACCCAAAGAAGACACACGCAAAAACCCTGCTTGCGGGCAACGATGATGGCAATGTGGTCTATTGTGAGAGTTGTAACGTACTGGAATTGAGCTTGGGTGCGTTAACCTTACGCCTCAACCCGGAATCGTTACATTCGCTTAGTTCGGTCTTAAATCTCGCGAAAATACGCCTCGACCAGCTGCAAAATTATGCATCCGCCAAAGAATCTGTACAGCCAGCGGGTGGCAAAATTGTTCACTAAGCTCATCTATCCGTTTGGCAACGCTTATTTTCTGCAAGGCGCACATACTTTCCGCTTTGTCGGCAACCCTTATGGGTTACATAGCACCCGCCGAAAGATATCGTTCTTCGCCTTTGCCTTAGTGGTGCTTGCCCACCTCGGCGTGGCGGTTGCCTTCCGCAGCCAGCCTCATCTTGAGGTTGCAGAAACGCAACCAAAGCCGATTATGCTAAGTTTGGTGAGCGAACAGCCATCCGTGAAAAATACCCCAAGCCTTTCCAATTCGCCCGAGCAGGTGCATCAAAAACCAGTTAAACCCAAGGCTAAAGCTATTAAGCCCAAAAAAGCCCCAATCAAACCGGTCGAATCGATAAAACCTATAGAAAAACAGGTTGTTGAACAGGAACAGAATACTCAAACCTTGGCTTCCGAAAGAACGTCAACGTCACCAGCAAAAGTCGAACCCGCTTCCGATGCCGCTGCGCACACGCAAAGCAAAAGCAAGCCCAACAATGCCGAAATGAGCTATCAAGCACCCAGCTTTAATGCCGGGTATTTGCATAATCCACCGCCCAGCTACCCGCCGGTATCACGCCGGATGGGTGAACAGGGACGGGTATTGCTCAGGGTTACGATATCGGCTGACGGCATGGCGCTTTCAGTGGCTATGCAAAGCGGTAGCGGTTCAAACCGGCTTGACGAGGCGGCCGTTGCCGCAGTCAGAAAATGGCGCTTCGTCCCTGCCAAGCGCGGCGGCCAAGCGGTAAGCGCTTCGGTCATGGTACCCATTAAGTTTTCATTAGAAGGATAAACGAAGATGCAAATAGAAATCTTAAAGTTAGTCAGCCAAGGCGGCATGGTTTCCATGGCCGTTGCCGTCATTCTCTTGGCGATGTCCATCGGTAGCTGGACCTTAATGGTCGTTAAATCTGTGCAGGTAAGGCTGCTTAAAAGAAACAACGCCGCTTTTGTGGCGGCATTAATCCCCGCCGACCATTGTAAGGGATTGCTCGGCAATGGCATAGCAGACATAACTTATGGAATGATCTACGAATCGGATAGCATTAAGTCGGTTACTTCCAGCTTGTTAAACGGGCACAAAATATCCGCGTTGAGCCCTTATGCGCGCCTGACGGCTCATGGCCTGAACTCATCGGAACAGCATAAGCAGCTTTCCAGGGAAACATCCGGGACAACGCGCAGCCGCGACGAATATATCGGCCAATCCTTGCGCCGTAGGATTGGCAATGAGGCGATCCGGTTGGAAACCGGGCTGACCTTATTGGCTTCAATCGGTAGTATCGCCCCTTTTGTCGGCTTGTTCGGCACCGTGTGGGGTATCTACCATGCCCTTGGCGCGATTGCTGTCCGTGGACAGGCAACGGTAGATAAGGTGGCCGGCCCGGTTGGCGAAGCCCTCATCATGACCGCTTTCGGCTTAGCGGTCGCGATGCCTGCTGTCTTGGCCTATAACGCCCTTATCCGGGACAACCGTTTGTTAGTGGCCGAAATGGAAAATTTCGCCCACGACCTTTACGTTTCGCTGACTCTCGGCGCAGCACAGACTGGCAAGCCAGTAATCAAAGCCCCCTCTACCAAACAAACCATGACGGTGGTGTCGTGATGGGGCCGGGCGGATTCGGCGGTGATAAGCCGCATACCCAACCCATGGCGGAAATCAATACGACGCCGATGGTCGATATCATGCTGGTGTTATTGGTGATCTTTATTATCACGGCGCCGTTGCTGACGCATTCGGTCGGCATCGATTTGCCGCAAACCAACGGTAAACCGCAACCGGAAAAACCGGAAATCATAACCCTTGCCATCGACAAAACAGGGAATTTGTTTTGGGACGATAAACCGATGGCGCAAACGGAATTAACCGCAAGATTACAACAGGTTGCAGATAAAGAGCCGCAACCGGAACTGCATCTGCGCGCCGATAAAGAGACCCGCTATCAAATCCTGGCGGAGGTCATGACGGAAGCGCAAAGAGTCGGCGTAACCAAAATGGGTTTCGTCAATGCACCAAAATAGGTAAGTAAAACAATAGAATCATGAACCTAAAGTCATTCATGACAAGGTGTGGGAAAGTCTATATCAAGCATACCCAACCGGGTCGACAATGAAGTTATACCTAAACCATAAGCATCATTAATTGAGTGCTCTCGTTGGTTACAAAATCATTTTTTAAAACCAGCCAGCCGTCGCCTTGGGTGATTAGCCAGCCAATATCGCTATCTATCAAACAAGGAATGACAATGAATGCTCATAATAACAGGCCGTTAATGCTGGCAATAGCCGCGATCTTGAACGCGCCTCAGCTTGAGGCGGCGGGTGAAAACACGGCCTCGACGTTACCGGAAGTTGAGGTGAAAGCCGACCTGGATAAAGCACCCGCTTTCAAGGCGGATACCTCCAGTTCCGGGCTTAAGTTTGAGTCCGAAATCCTCGATATACCGCAATCCGTCAGTGTGGTAAAAGAAGAGCTGGTCAAATCGCAAAATGCCTTTAACCTACGCGATGCGCTCAAGAACGTCAGCGGGCTGACCATCGCTGCCGGCGAAGGCGCGCGGACTGGGGACTCGATAACCTTGCGCGGGTTTGCCGCCAATTCCGATACCTATTTGGACGGCGCGAAGGAAAACGGGCAATACTTCCGCGACACTTTTTTTATGGACCGCACCGAAGTGCTTAAAGGATCTTCATCCGTGCTATTCGGGCGCGGTTCGACGGGCGGCGTGATCAATTCCATTGCCAAAAAGCCGGTGCTGGGCAAGGCATTCGCCACGGCCGATTTTACTTACGGCAATTATGATTTCAAGCGCACCACGCTGGATGCCGGGACAAAATTGAGCGACAATATCGCTGTTCGGTTGAACGCCTTGTACCAAGATGCCGATTCTTTCCGCGACTATAATTTCACTAACCGTTGGGGGCTTGCGCCTTCAGTCAAGTTCAACATCACGCCGGACACCGACCTTACTTTCCATTTGCTGCATCAAGAGGAAGACAGCGTTTACGACTACGGCTTGCCGATGTTCAGGGGCAAACCGGCCAATGTCGGCATTGAAAAATTCTACGGTTATATTGACGACCGTTACCAGACGTTTGAGACCAATGTGGTTACGGGCATATTCAACCACCGGTTTTCCAATGAATTCTCCGTCCGAAATACCTTTAGATATGGCGACTACAACCGCAAGTACCGGTCATTGCTTTTCGGCGACGTGACGGACACAGGCTTGACCTCAACCGTGCAACGGAACCAGGCCTTACGTGAAAGCCCGCAACAGACTTATTTAAACCAAACCGATTTCGTTTTCGATAAGCCGATTTTAGGTTTTAACAATAAACTGCTTTTCGGTGTGGAAATCGGTTGGGAGGATTTTGACTTCCGTTCCAAAAACTCAGAGGGTGAAACTGCGGTTTCAATCTTTAACCCAGTATCCGACCTAACCTCCGGTGCTGGCTTGGCAACGGATTTTTCCGGAACCCTATCGACCGACCGTTCCATATCTACACAAACCGTGGCGGGTTATGTCCTCGACCAGTTCGAAATAACGCCGCAATGGAAATTGCTGGCCGGGACACGTTATGACGTTTTTGAGGCAAAACAAAACGACCGGCTGGATTCCGAAAACAATTTGGAGAACAATATCGAACAGTTCAGCCCGCGCGCCGGGCTGGTTTGGCAGCCCAGCGGCTGGCAGTCTTATTATTTCAGTTGGGGCACGTCTTTTAACCCAAGCGCCGAAACCTTCAACATCAGCACGGCAACGGCAAATCTCGACCCAGAACGAAACCAGAATCTGGAATTAGGCGCCAAGCTGGATTTATTTGATGGTCGCTTAAGCGCAACAGCGGCATTGTTCCGTCTGGAGAAAACCAACGCCCGCACCACCGACCCTAACGACCCGAACCTGAATATACTGGCGGGCGAGCAACGCACCGACGGCATCGAACTTGGCCTGGCGGGGGAACTCTTGCCAGACTGGAACCTCTCAGCCACTTATGCATTTTTGGATGCGGAAGTCGTCAAATCCAATACCACCGCCGAAGGCACGGTAAGTGGCAATGAGATCTCCCTGGAAGGCAAGATTCCCGTCAATGTACCCGAACATAGCGGTGTCGTCTGGACGACCTACAAGATTACCCCCGAATGGGAAATAGGCGGCGGTGTGTTCCTGGCGAGTTCAAGGTTTACCGATACCGTCAATGAAGTGTCGCTACCGGGTTATGCCCGGCTCGATGCGACAGTCGCCTACCATCATAAATATTTCGATATCCAGGCGAATGCCTTTAATCTCCTGGATAAGGAATATTTTGAGTCCGGGCAATCGCGGACGGCGTTGCCGGGCGTCCCTTTATCCGGGCAAGTTACCCTAAGGGTCAAATTTTAATTGTAACGGCTTGCCGCATTTCCCATCATAGTAAAATATGCTCCTGACCATTGATGATGTTTTGACGGGTAATGAAGTCGCCCATGCCAAAGACTTGTTTGCAAAAGCGCAGTTTATGGATGGTAAAGTCACCGCTGGCGAATTGGCGGCCAAGGTTAAACGCAACCATCAATTACCCGCCCATGCCACGGAAACGCAACTTCTCACCGCTTTGGTACACGCGGCCTTGCACCGTAACCCGCTTTTTGTCTCGGCGGCTTTGCCGAGGGTGGTTTGCCCGCCATTATTCAACCGCTACCTGGAAGGCATGGAATTCGGCATCCATGTTGACAACGCCATCCGGATAGGGGACGTGACTTTCCGTACGGACGTCTCCGGGACATTGTTTTTGTCAGGGCCGGACGACTATGACGGCGGCGAATTGGTCATCGAAGACACGTATGGCGTCCAATCGATAAAATTACCGGCTGGTAGCTTGGTGCTGTATCCGTCCAGCAGCCTGCACCAAGTCAAACCCATTACAGCCGGGCATCGCGATGTGGCGGTATTCTGGGTGCAGAGCATGGTGCGTGATGTGGGGCAACGCAACTTGTTGTTCCAGCTTGATGCCGCCATCCAAAGCCTGCGCGCACGGACACCGGAATGCCCTGAAATCATACCGTTGGTCGGTACGTACCATAATTTATTACGGATGTGGTCGGATATTTAACCGGATTAGGAGTTTACTTGAGTAATCAATATCAATTTTCAGAGTTAACAAAATCGAACAGATCCCAAACCAAATCGACATCCGGGATAAAGTGGTTGCGCCGAATCCATGCCTGGCTAGGCCTATGGGGGGCGGGATTAGGCTTATTGTTCGGCATTTCCGGTTTTTTGCTTAACCATCACCGGAACATCATGAAAATTCCTGTCCTAGAAATGGAACGGTCGGAAGTTGTCTTGGACTTGCCTATGCCGCCTCCTTCCGATGCCAAAGCATTGGCGGCATGGTTGCAACTGCAGATGGATATTGACCAGAAGCCCAGCAAAATATCCACAGAAAAAGCCAAAGAGATAACTTGGAATAATCAGCTTATTCAACAACCCGCCCAATGGCGAGTCGATTTCCATAATCCACAACGTTCGATTAGTGCGGAGTACTGGGTAGGCAATGCGTTTGTCTCGGTTAAACGACAGGACGCCAATCCATATTCATTGATTACGCGCTTACACAAGGGCGTGGGCATGGGGGTCGGCTGGTTAATACTGACCGATACGTTGGCAGTAAGCTTGGTGTATTTTTCACTCTCCAGCCTGTTTATGTGGACGAGGCTGCACGGTTCCCGTTGGTTAATGGCCCTTTTAGGGCTATCCTCAATTATGTTGGCGGCTTTTTCAGTGCTTACCGCTATGTAACCGGGCTATCGAAAGCCCGCTTTGGTTAAAATCTTTGAAATATGCCCAGGACGTATCGGGGAAGGTAGTTATTGATTTGGCCCTTTAATGTTTGAACCGTTCATGCTAAGCGAGTCGAAGCACATAAGCCTTTCGACAGGCTCAATACCCAAAGGGCACAAGGGCGAACGAAAGTTAAAACTTCACAAGGCCGAATCAATAATTACGCTATCCAAGATAAATTTTGACGATAAGCCAGTCGTAAAGTTGACTGGGTTTCCTAAGGCAAATACAAAAACAAATCGCGAATGCACTATATTTAAGGGTGGTCTACACTTGTACCTAATATGGCATTTATTAAATGCGCAACCTGTCGTTAAAATGAAAACGATAAGCAGGAAGCAATTTAGGGCATTAGATGTGTTCATCTCCAGAATAAGCCGTTTTGAGGGGCTGACATTAATTGTCTCCGCTGTTTAAACTATCCCAGGATTGTAGGCTAAAACTAAATCCACCGGAGTGCCGGGAACCTGCGTCGGCAAACCGGTGAAAAGATTGTGTAACGACAATTGCTTCATCAAGAGGTATAACATGGGTAACGACCAAACTTCATTAGTTGAAAGAACCCCTGCTGTATTGTTGTTCGTTGATGACGAACCGAATGTCTTAAAAGCCTTACGTCGCTTGTTTCATAGTGAAGGTTATATCATTCATCTCGCTGAGGGCGGGGCTCAAGGGTTGGATATTTTGCGCCAGCATGCGATTGATTTAATTATTTCCGATATGCGTATGCCGGAAATGAGCGGTGCTGAATTTTTAGCGCGTGCGGTTGAGGAATGGCCTGAGACGGTGCGTATCTTATTGACCGGTTACTCCGATTTGCAATCTACGATAGATGCTGTCAACAAAGGCCGTATTTTCAGTTATTGCAACAAGCCCTGGAATGATGAAGAACTGAAACTATTAGTTAGGAACGCATTGGAACAAAAACATTTACGGGAAGAGCGGGAACGCTTATCTACTATCATCCGGCGACAGAATGACGAACTGAAAACGCTGAATGAGCATCTTGAAGAAAGGGTTGAACAACGTACATCGGAACTTAACGAAACGCTACAACAACTCGACCAAGCCAATAGCAGCTTAAAAAAACAATATACCGATTCCATCAAGGCATTCTCGCGCATCATAGAAATGCGCCCCGGGATAAAAGCCGGGCATTCAAAGTATATCGCCGAAAATTCGCATGGCGTGGCTAAAAAATTAAATTTACCGGATGATGAGGCCAGGAACATAATCTATGCTGGCTTGTTGCTGCAAATAGGCAAAATGACCCTGCCTGATAAAATCCTTACCCAGCCATTTTACACGATGGATATGCAACAGAAAAAAAGCTACCTAAAGCATGCGGAGGAAGCAAGTCCCTTGTTAAAAGGCCTGGAGCAACTGGATGCGGCGGCGACGCTTATCCGTTACCAGTATGAGCATTATGACGGCTCGGGCAGTCCAGAAGGGTTAACCGGCGATAACATACCGCTCGGTTCAAGGATATTGTCGGTGGTCAGCGATTATATCGGCTTTTCGGAAGGCACCTTGACCGGGAAACCCATGCCCGTTGCCGATGCCAGGAAACGATTGCACGATTTTAAATTTAAACATTACGACCCTAAAATCGTCGATAGCTTTTTACAGCATCTGGACGAAATCGCAGCCGCAGACAATACGCGGCCCATTATCGAGATCTCATGGACGCAGTTGCGTGCCGGGATGGAAGTTGAAGAAATCTCTTACGACGGCCAAGTCTATTTAAAGAATTGTATTCTAACTGAGCGTATGGTCAACAGCGTCCTTACACTGCGGGAAAACAAGGGGATATCGCCGATTATAAGGATACGATTAGGCGCAAACGATAGGCCAGCCTTGGCTCGGGGCAATTAAGCCATAACAAAAAACCTTAAACATTAATGCCTAATCAAATGCGGGATTGTCGAGGTCATATTCCTCGTCTTTTATGATAATTGAACCATCCGGCCCCCAATTTACTTTGGTAATGCCCGGATCTTTTGCTTCCAATGCGCGAAGTATGGCGTCCTTTTTTTGCAACAAGCCTTGCTGCCTTCTAACCTCAGCCGCCAATGTCCTGTTTTCCAAAAGCATATTTTTATGCTCCAATCCTCGAGTTACCGCATTTAAAATTTCAATATTATTCCAAGGCTTATTGATAAACCGGAAAACCTCGGCATTGTTGATGGCGTGTTGCATGCCGTTCAGGTCTGCATAGCCAGTAAGAATCATGCGGATAGCATCCGGCTGTAACACTTTAAAAAAAGTTAAAAAATCGACACCATCCAGGCCAGGCATCCGATAATCCGAAATAACCAGGTCGAATTGCTTATCTTCGGCTGCCACTAAGGCATCTTCCCCACTGGTAAAGGTGGTGACCTGATAACCTTTCAGCAAACGGGTCAAGGCGCGCAACACATTCGGTTCGTCATCGACCAATAGAATTTTCGATTCTTCCGGCTGGATTTCATTGGTCATACTGTGGACTCCTGATAAGTCGATAAAAGAGGATTAAAAAAACAGGATGCCCCTGGGTCAATAGTCCCCACGGTCAGTATAGTTGCCCGGTGGATGGCTACTTTAAGTATAGGCTTGGTCTTTTATTATGACAATAAGGTATACATGTTAATCATCGTATCATTTACATCTTAATCTTGCTTATGTGTCAGGGTTGGGAGCTTATTGAAACAGGAGTGTTTTTTATGAAAGTTCCTAGTGCCGATAAGGATGGGCGGATCAGGATAGTAAGGGCATTTTTCATAGGAAATGGTCAGTTGCCTTGGTTTGGATATTTTCTTGACAAAGGAAATGATAATAAGCTATAAACGACCGAATGAAATAGAAAAATGCCCTATTTTTTCCCTTTCAACTTGTGGGATTGAAAAAAGTTAAATTGTGTGTGCACCTTTGGCAAAAGCCTAGAGTTTTCCCGACATGAAAAATAGGGCAAGACCTGACAGCCGGTGTTTATTTTGCGTACCTGCTTACATTAGGGACATAGCATAACTGAAAACAGAATGCCTTAATTGGGCATATTCCCCCTTAGGGCAGATGTTAACACGGTGACGCAAGCGTAAAGCGTCTAGATAAACAACCGTCCCCGCGAAACTAAAGGGAGCTTCTCGACGAACGAACTTTTTTGGGGATAGCCAGCAGACCTCCACGGTTTGCATAACTTTTGCACCTAATTTTACTAAAATCTGTGGTGCACTTGGATCAGCGCATGAATAAATCATTCAGCCAATAACGATGTTGGAAGCAACGCATACGCAACGGACCGTTTTGGTGGTCGACGACGAAGCGAACATAACCAACGCCCTTAAACGCACTTTACGCCGTGACGGTTATAACATCCTAACCGCCAATAGCGGTGCAGAAGGGCTTAACCTGTTAGCCGTCCATGAAGTTGGGGTCATCATATCCGACCAGCGTATGCCGCAGATGACCGGCGTAGAGTTTTTACGTAAGGTTAAGGCGCTTTACCCAAAAACCTTCCGCATAGTGCTATCCGGCTATACAGAACTTGAATCGGTGACCAGCGCCATTAACGAGGGTGCGATCTACAAGTTCCTGACTAAACCTTGGGATGACGTTCTGCTTCGGGACAATATCCGCGAAGCGTTCGAATTTTATGAAATGGAAATGGAAAACCAGCGGCTCAGCAAGGAACTCCAACACTCCCACAATGAACTGGTTAGGCTCAATCAGGATTTAGAACGGCAAGTTAAGCAAAAAACTAGCGAAATTGTACATAACATCAATATGTTGAAAATTACCCAGGAAATTTTCGAACATTTGCCGGTCGCGATTATTGGCATTGACGAACATGATATGATCGCCGCTTCCAATCGATATGCTGACCAATTGCTCTTAAGCCAACCCGGCGGCTGTTTACTCGGTTTGCAGGCAAACGAATGTCTACCCGAAACGCTATTGCGGGCGCTGCAACAAACGCCTTCGGTAAACACCGCAGAATTTAACGGCGGTGTAGTGCATTTGGAGAATGATAATGTTATGCATATGTGGGTAAACCCTATGGGAGGTTTCAGCCAATCTAAAGGCACAATTATAGTGCTTTCACCGATCAAGGGAAGTTGATGTCAGGACACTCCGACTATGTTTGCCGATATGGATCCGAAAGATAAAGCGGCGCGCTTGAGCCTGGTTGACTTGCCTTCCTTGCCGGCGTTGCTCATGGAAGCGTTACAATACACGTCGGACGACAAAAGTTTAACTGTTTTTGCGGACAAAATAAGCCAGGATCCTCCGATGGTGATCCGAATTTTACGTATCGCCAATTCGCCTTTTTACGGCATGTCCAGGGAAATCAGTTCGTTGCGGCAAGCGATTGCCTTGTTGGGCGTCAATCGGGTGCGGGATATGTTGCTGGGTGTTTGTTTTTCCAAAATATTGCCGGTACGACATAAAGACTTCGATTACTCGTTATTTTTACATCACAGTATGGCAGTGGCCGATTGCGCCCGGCAGCTTGCAACCCATGCCGATATTGGCCAGGATCTTGCGTTTTCGGCAGGATTGTTACATGACATCGGATTATTGGTTATTGTCCTGTTGTTTCCCGACGATTTCAGCCGCATTATCAATGAGCCGGATCCGAATAGGATAGTGGCGGAACGTCGTATTTTGGGCTTCGACCACATGGAAATAGGAGGCAAAGCCGCGATGAAATGGAACCTGCCGGTCGCCATTCAAGAGGCCATCGAACTGCACGAAACCCAGCCAGCCAACGATGCCCTTAAATCTCTCGCCTTATTGGTCTATGCCGCCAATTTACTGGTCGCTGAAACGGGACAGGGTGACGATCCAGGTTTGGAGCCCCAGGAAGCCATCACTAATGCGCTTAAGATACTGGATATCCCGTTTGAGCAGGCAACACTTTGGGCCAGCACCAGTCGACAATTTGCCGACCAGATCGTTGCCGTCCTATAAATTCAAGGGAAATTATGCCGTTAAGTGAATCGCAGCAATTAAAATGGATATACGACCTTTATCAATTAGGGCATTCCGAATTGTCTCAAGGCAGTTCGAACAAGGTGTATGAGCAAATCCTGCGCCATATTGTCGAAGGCTTAAGTGCAAATACCGGGTCATTAGTTTTGTATCAAGGTGAGAACGGTAACCAATTAACCATCGTTGCCGGTATCGGTTTGCCGGAGGAATGTATCGGTAGCGCCATACCTAACGGCGCCGGCGTTATCGGTTGGGTATTGGAGAACAAACAGGCAATATTGCTCAAAGGTAATGTAAACAACGACCCACGTTTTCATGACCCTATTCCCAAAGCCAGTGATCAAACTCCCCATTCATCCCTTTGTTGGCCCTTGCTGGTGGGCAATCGGTTGCTCGGCGCAATTTGTGTGAACAACCTTAACGATAATGAAGGTTTCTCCGAGGTACATTTAGAACGCGGACAATTGTTAGTCAACCTAGTTACCTTGGTTATTGACAATATCTGGTTGCATGGCGATAAATTGAACCGTATCCAATTGCTTGCCGCATCAAATGAACGTTATATCAAATTGAATCAGGAACTACGGGAGACCCACAATCGCCTGGAACAATCGGAAAAGCGGTTAACCGATATCCTTGATTCCTTGGATAGCGTGGTCTGGTCGATGACGCCTTCAACCTTTGAAATGCTCTACCTTAACAAAGCCGTTGAAGAGGTATCCGGACATAAGGTCGTGGATTTCTTCAATAACCCTAATTTATGGTTTGACATCATTCATCCCCGTGATCGGATTCGGCTTGAAGACTGCTTGCACGTGTTAATAGACAGCGGCGTCCAGAAAATCACTTATCGCATCTTCCGTCCAGATGGGGAATTACGTTGGCTATATAATCATATGCGAATCGTCAATGACGAAACTAACACACCGCTCCGGATAGATGGCATTACCGTGGATATAACCCAGCATAAAAATGCTGAAGATTTACTGAAACAACGCAATGAAGAATTGCAAACAGCCCTCAGTACAATTCAGGAAGTCCAAGGCCAACTGGTGCAATCGGAAAAATTGTCCTCCATCGGCCAGCTTGCGGCGGGAGTCGCCCATGAAATCAACAACCCCATCGGTTATATCAACTCTAACCTGACATCTTTGAAGAACTATGTGGAGGATTTGTTAGCGTTGGCGGTGATTTACGAACAAGCCGAACCGGCATTGGCCGATACCGGACAACTCCTTCAAATCGAGGCATTCAAACAAAAGATCGACCTGGAATTCCTTAAAACCGATGTGCTTGACTTACTGGATGAGTCCCACGAAGGCGCGTCCCGCGTTAAAAAGATCGTCCAGGACCTCAAAGATTTTTCCCATGCTGGCGGTGACGACGATTGGCAATGGGCCGATTTGCAAGTCGGCCTGGAAAGCACACTAAATATTGTCAACAACGAGATCAAATACAAGGCGAGCGTTATCAAGGAATTCGGGGACATTCCGCAAGTGTGGTGCTTGCCGCATCAGTTAAACCAAGTGTTTATGAATTTGTTGGTCAATGCGGCGCACGCCATTGAAAACGAAGGCACAATCACAGTGCGTACGGGGGAAGGGAACGAGCACGTTTGGGTAGAAGTCAGCGATACCGGCAAAGGTATTGCACCGGAACACGTCAATAAAATTTTCGACCCCTTCTTTACCACCAAACCTGTGGGTAAAGGAACGGGGCTGGGGCTTTCCGTTTCCTATAACATCATTAAAAAGCATAACGGCGAAATCCACTTGGACAGCCGCGTCGGGGAAGGCACCACATTTCGGATTGTATTGCCAAAAAATGATAAAGAAATAACCCATGAGTCCAGCGCTATCGCCAATGGCCAATGAACGGCGGGCGATTTTGTTGTTTGTCGATGACGACCCCAATGTGCTCAAGGCATTGCGTCGCCTGTTCCGCCACGAAAATTACGATGTTTTTCTCGCGATAGGGGGTGCCGAAGGGTTGGAAATCCTTCGCCGACATGCGGTTGATTTGATTATTTCCGATATGCGTATGCCGGAAATGAGCGGTGCTGAATTTTTAGAACGTGCGGTTGAGGAATGGCCTGAGACGGTGCGTATCTTATTGACCGGCTATGCCGATTTGCAATCGACTATCGATGCTGTCAACAAAGGGCGAATTTTCAGTTATTGCAACAAACCCTGGAATGATGAAGAGCTGAAACTATTAGTTAGGAACGCACTCGAACAAAAACATTTGCGGGATGAGCGGGATCGTTTATCAGCCGTCATCCGTCAACAAAATGACCAATTGAAAGCCTTAAACGTGCATTTGGAAGAAAGGGTTGAGCAGCGTACAGCACAACTTGACCAAGCCAATAAAAATCTATTGCTCCGCAATCAGGCGATTGAATCGGCTCGTAACGGTATCGTTATCATTGATGCCAAACAGCCTGGAAACCCCATGGTTTATGCCAATCCGGCGTTTAGACAAATAACCGGTTACGAGATTACTGACGCAATGGGCCAAAACCTCTCGTTTTTGAATGGTGAAGGCCATGATCAGTCCGGTTCGAATGCAATCAATTTAGCCATTCGTCAGCGGCAAGCGAGCCATGCTATTCTCCGTAATTACCGCAAGGACGGCACCCTGTTCTGGAATGAACTGGATATTGCACCAGTCAAAAACGATTTAGGTGAAGTGACGCACTTTGTCGGTATTATTGACGACATTACCGAATTCAAGACCTATCAGGAACAATTGGAGTTTCATGCCACTTACGATGAACTGACCGGGCTCATCAATCGGAATCTCCTTAATGATCGAATTAACCAAGCCATAAATACCGCCCAGCGCGACCGAAAAGGGGTTTATGTCTTTTTTATGGATCTCGATAACTTTAAAGTGGTCAATGATACCCTGGGGCATTCGGCTGGCGATGAACTGTTGAAGGCCGTTGCAGGGCGGCTGCTGAATTGCGTACGGTCCTGCGATACTGTGGCCCGTTACGGAGGCGACGAATACGTCTTGGTTTTGCCCCAGACCGCCAAAATGGAAAATGCCGCCCTGGTAGCGGAACGGATTATTTCTGATATTTCAAAATCCCTGCAAATCAAAGGACATAAACTTGAAGTGACGGCCAGCATAGGCATTAGTTTCTACCCTCATGATGGACAGGATAAGGAAACCCTGCTCCAGCATGCTGACGCCGCAATGTACCAAGCAAAGGAGAGGGGACGAAATACATTTTGTTTTTATACCGAGGCACTCAATGAGCGCCTGCAGCAGCGATTGACATTGGAAGGGGACTTGAGGCAAGCCCTGAAAACGGATCAGTTTATTGTTTACTATCAGCCTAAAGTCGATTTGCGTACAGGGAAAATAAGCGGTGTGGAGGCGTTGCTACGGTGGATACATCCAGAAAAAGGGATGATTCCCCCCGACCAATTCATTCAATTGGCCGAGGATACCGGCTTAATTTCGCCTATTGGCGAATGGGTGTTGCGCACCGCCTGTTTACAAGCCAAAGCTTGGCAAGAGGCAGGCCTGCCCAACATAACCGTGGCGGTTAATGTATCGCCTAAACAGTTAAATTTATCGCACTTCGACAAGACGATTTGCGAGGTTTTGGCTTGCTGTGGTTTAGAGGCGCGCTATCTGGATTTGGAGTTAACCGAAGGCGCGGTCATGAACGAGCCTGAAAAAATGGTCGTTACTTTAGCTCGTCTAAAGGAAGTTGGCGTACAAATTTCGATGGATGATTTCGGTACCGGGTATTCAAGCCTCAGCTATTTAAAACGCTTTCCGTTTGACAACCTCAAAATAGACAAGGCATTTATTAAGGATATCCCTAAAGATGACGGAGATGTGACATTGGTGCTGACCATCATTGCAATGGCCCATAATTTTAAACTTAAAGTGATTGCTGAAGGGGTTGAAATACAGGCTCAGATGGATTTTTTGAAGCAGAAAAATTGTGATGAAATTCAAGGCTATTTCTTCAGTCGACCTCTGCCTGCGAAGGAAATTGAACAACTACTCAAGAAAATTAATTTATCAGGGGCGCCCCACTCAACTTGATATACGTTCATTCCGGGGTCGTGATGGGGACGGGACAGGATTCGGAATCTAAACACCATTAAAGTTTTTACATACCTCAACTAAAAGTTAATACTAGCGGTCATAAATTCCCGAGTATTCCATTTTTAAAAGTCGGTTATTGTTTTGACGCCAGTAAATATAACAAAATCAGAATAATAATCATGAAAACCGCACTTAACCCTTGCCAGAAACGTAATGGATTACGTCTGATCAGGGGAATGTTGTCTTCCGTACGCATGAAGCTAGGGTTAGGGTTGTTAAGGTCGTACAAAAATTCTGATAATTCATCGTAACGTAATTGCGGGGCGATTGATGTGGCTTTTTTTAAGGCGCCGTCCACCCAAATAGGCACCATAGGGTTATGGTGAAAACTGGGTACGTAACGTAATCTAGCAAGGGAACCTTGGTTGGGTTTTTCCGGCATGTCTTTCCCAAAGGGCAAGGCGCCATTGAGCATTTCATAGGTAATAACGGCTAGGGAATAAAGGTCGGATTTTACGGTTCCGAGCTGGTTTACGTGGTATTCGGGGGCGGTATAATTCAGGGTTCCCAGGATATTTTCATTGTCCCCTTTATCGAGCGGCAACATTTCGGAAATACCGGCAATCTTAACCGAACCGAAATCGATAATTTTGACCGTGCCTTGCTGGTCGATCATGATATTTTCCGGCTTGATGTCCTGGTGCAACATTTCCTTGCGATGGAAAGCCCGTAGGCCTTTGGCAATCTGCTCCACTATTTTGCGGGTTTCGTAAAAATCCGCTTTGGGGTAGCTATTTATCCAGTCCCTTAAGGTTTGCTTCCCCAAGTACTCGGTGACGTAGTACACACAGCTTTTAGGGCGGTCGCCGCTAATGACTTTGACGACATTTTTATGGTTGATCCGTTTCCCTGCCCATTCTTCATGGAGAAAATGTTCAATGAAATGGGTGTCGTCGTCGTAAAGGATGGAGGGTGTTTTTAAAATGACCTGGGTATTCGTTAAGGTATCCACAGCGCGATAAACCTGGGTGCGCTTACTGGCATGCAATTCCGCTTCGATGCGGTAACCGTCCAACACCATGCCGGGTTCCAAAGGCGGCGGAAACGGCAGGTTGGCATGGCGGCGCAGGATTTCGTCTTCTTTCGCTTCCGGCAGGTTATCGATCCTGACTACTTGACAGGACAGATTGTCATCGCTCTTGTTCGACTTGGCTTGCTGGACAATCGTCTCGGCTAATTCGGTTAAATCGGACGTTGCCCCAAGTATTTTTTTTAACGTCTTGTCGTCGATAAAATCGTGTATGCCGTCCGTAGTCATCAAATACAGGTCGCCCCGTTCCAAGGGTAACGACTTGTAGTCAACTTCCAGCCTTGGTTCAATGCCCATTGCCCGGTTCAGGTAGTTTTTGTCATGGGAAACCCAGATGCGGTGGTCGCGGGTAAGCTGCTCCAGATTATCCTTGCGAAGCCGGTAAACCCTGGAGTCCCCAATATGAAACAGGTGCGCCGTGGTCGACTTCAAAACCAAGACGCTCAAGGTGCTAACCATGCCGTTAGCCGATTGATAACGCGCCCGGCCTTGGCTATACAGCCAGGAATTGGTGGCAGATAGGATTTTCTGCCCCGCCTGTTTAACCGACCAAGACTCGGGCGTGCTGTAATAATCGCTGAGAAAACTCCCAACACAGCTTTGGCTGGCAAGTTTACCGGCTTCGCTGCCGCTCATGCCATCGGCAATGGCGGCGGTGATACCTTTGTAGGTCAGTTGCGGCTCATTTGGGATGATCGAACCAACGAAATCTTCATTGTCATCCTTAGCCCCTTTATCAGAAGCAAAACCTATAATGACTTTGAGTGAGGATGTACCCGGCATACCTTGTTTGTTAACTTAACTCAATCAACTCGACAGTACCATCTTCCTGGACTTCGGCCATGTGGCCCTTGGGTTCCTCGATGAACTGCACAGCTATTAATATTGCCAGGGCCGCTCCTGCTATAGTCATAAAAAATATGGTAGGAGTGACAAACGACAGCAAAGTTAAGAACGACACGCCGCCTACATTGCCGTAAGCGCCTACCATACCGGCAATCTGCCCGGTCATTCGGCGTTTGATTAAAGGGACAATCGCATACACGGCGCCACACCCCCCGGAAACAAACAAAGAACAAGCCATTGTTATAAGTACCGCAGGAATCAAGGACCATTCCGAGTTGATCATCGACATGCCAAAATAGCCCGCGGATAAGCCCAGGATAAAAATACTCAAAGATAATTTACGGCCGAATTTATCGCTGATCCAACCTCCGGCGGGACGTGCGACTAAATTAATAAAGGCAAAACTGCCGCCGAGCAACCCTGCTTGCACCATGGTGACGCCATGGGAATCGTGGAAAGTGTCAAAGAAAAACATAGGCAGCATCGACACCACGGCTAATTCGGACCCGAAGGTGATTAAGTACGCTAAATCCAGGATGGCGACTTGTTTGAATTTATAACGATGAATTTCTTCGATGGGGTGGCGTAGATGTTCTTTGTTAACGTGGACGATCTTATAAACGTTATAAAGAAACAAAGCCCAGATAGAAATGTATATGCCCGTCGCAAAGGGCTTTGACACAAGGTTAACGCCGACCGCAGAGGATAATTTCCAGGTTAAAAGGGTTAATGCCAAATATAACGGCATCGTCATTAAAATATAAAAATACATGTCCCCTGTGCTCGTGACTTCCATCGCACCGCTTTTTTTAGGTTTAAAGTAAGTCGAACCTTTAGGGGTATCGGAGACACTGAAAAAGTAGATAACTGAATAAATCAGGGCGACCATGCCAGTGGAAGCAATGGCGTAACGCCAACCTTCATCACCGCCATAGATCAAGCTCAATGCCGGTAACACCCCAGCCGCCGCCGCTGAGCCGAAATTACCCCAGCCGCCGTATATCCCTTCGGCAATGCCGACTTGCTTGGCAGGGAACCATTCACCAACCATGCGAATCCCGATGACAAAGCCGGCGCCTACAAAGCCCAATAAAAATCGGGCCAGCGCCAGTTGTTCAAAGCTGTCGGCGAAAGCAAACATGAAACAGGGTATGCTACTGGTTGCCAACAATGTGGAGTAGGTCCGTTTGGGTCCAAATTTATCTACTAATATACCAATGGCAATGCGGGCTGGGATGGTGAGTGCGACGTTCAAAATCAAGATCGTTTTTGTTTCGGAACTGCTCATGCCCAGCGTCTTGGCAATGACCATCATCAACGGCGCATGGTTGAACCACACGACAAAGCTGATGAAAAAAGCCATCCACGTCATATGGAGAATTTTAATTTTACCGGAGAAGGAAAATAGGTTGAGTTTGTCGTGTTGCATTATAAATCTCATTTTTATTTAGTATTTTCTACTGCAAAGCAAGTTGTACGCCAAAAATGAAAAGTAAAATTATAAAGGCACAGTTGGTTTATTTTTGTTTGAAAAAACCCGCTTTTGGCGAAGTATCTAATTTAACTATCGGACGAAGTAAGGGCTTGAACGCTTTAAGGGCGGCTTAGAGTCGAAAGTCTGCACAAGAATAGGACGTGAAGCGCACCATATTGAACAATTGCGCACCAGGATAATGCAAAAGTTAGATAATTACATATAGGGCTAGGGTTAATATGCTATTTATGGCTCACTTTTATGGTGCGTTTTTTGCCTAAGCGTCTAATTATTCATGGTTTGTACAATCATAAAGACTACGGCCATTATTTTGGGTATGGCGGTTAATTGTAGGGACTCAAGCTGCGCGGAAGGTACGGTTATTGACTAATGTCGAAAGGCCAAAAAGCCGGATAATTGGCTTTGGCAACGGAATTCTTCGCACAGCTTAAGAATAAACCCTTTCATAAAGCAAAATGGTAAGAATATTAGGTTTATTTTTCGGTTGACCGTGGCTTCTGTATTGCATCAATTAGGGAAGCCAATGAATTTTCATGCACCAATCGTTTTATCGCTTGTTACTTTTTGGCCATATTCGCGGAAAGGTCAGGCCCGTAATCGTACAAATTAGCATCTTGGGTCATGGGCGAATTTGGGAACATCGCCGATTCGCCCATCAGTTGTTGTGCGACAGCGCATGCGGCGTTCATGCCCGATTGCAATGCGCTTTCGATCCAACCGCCGCACCAGCCCACGCTGTCCCCGGCAAGGAACACGGATTTTCCGGTGAGAAAATGCGAATACAGGCGTTGATTATATTGGTCCTGGCCGGGCTGGTTGAGCTTGAATGCGCCGAAATAATTCGGCTCGTACTGCCAATCTATCATTTGGATATGGTCGTACAGAATTTCGCGGCGCAAAGCGGCTACAAAATCGCCGGCGCAATGTTCGATCGACCGTAAACACGCTTCCAGGCGCGTCCGCGGGTCTTGTAGCGCAAGATACTTTGTTGAATCGTCGCCCCAGGTATAACTGATCAACACAACGCCGTAGCCTTGGAATGGCGTATCGGGGTAGTAGTCCAGGCAATATAGGCCACGCACCAGCGTATCGGCCTGTATGTTGGACGGTAAAGACTTGTTAGGATCTTGCCAAAACTTAGTCTTAGTCAGGACGAACAGCTTGGAGGAGTTCATTAAATGCAATTCGCGCACTGCCGAGCTTACCGGTTGGGGTAACAGCGTTTCCGCCTGGTCGGTAAGGTTCATGTCCACTTGCATCGACCGCGTAGTGGTCGCCACGATGGCCGCATCAAAACGGTCGCATCCAGCGTCGCGATGGATCGCAACCCTCGCAGGCGAACCCAGCAAGATCTCAATCGTTTTTGCCCGCTGCCCGTATTTTATGCAATCCCCCAATTGGAGAGAGGGTCGCAAGGGATCCGGTGCCGAGCCCAAGAATGCCTGGACGAGTTGCTGCATGCCGCCCGGATAAAATTGTTGGTCGGTTTCCAAGCCGTTAATGATCAAGCGGGCAATTTCGGCGAAATTTACCGAATATAAGGAGCCAAAGCCTCCCGAACCAACCCCCAGGGCAGCAAATAACTCGAAGTCATCGCCGTTCCAGGGGGCGCTTAAGCCGTACTGCGCATAATTCTCAACGAAGGCTTCGACCAAGCCTTGATAGAATGAGATTGTGCTATACCCACGTTCAGGCCCGAGCCCTTCGGGATTATAAGCCAGCGCTTGCCATGCCACCTGCGCTTGGGTTAGCGACTCTGGCGTGGGCTTGACCAGAAAATCGTAAATCTTCGTATATTGGTTTGCTAAGGCATTCCACCCTATGGTTACATTTTTGAATATGTCAGGTGGATTATTTCCGGCAGGCCAGTCATACGGGCAATTCCTGAAGATAATCCGGGTGTCCACTTTTCCTGGGTCGGGAAATTGACCGCCCGGACAGATTCCAAATTGCGCGGTGTAATAATTGAATAGCTGCTCGCAAGGCGGTACGCGCATGGCGCCCATTTCAAAGGCTACCGGTTCACCGGGTATCGGATAGATCGTATTCAACCGGCCGCCAGCGCGATCGCTCGCTTCGAATACGGTCACATCGGCACCCAATTGTATGAGTTGGTAGGCGGCCAACAAGCCCGCGGCGCCTGCTCCCACCACGGCAACCGAACACCCGTCCATACGGTTATTTGCTATAAGCCCGTTATTGTTATTAAGGTAAGCCGCATGGTCATAAAGTATATCAATATAGGTCGCCGGATAATCGCTAGGATCTATAGTTGTTTTGGGCTGTGTATCAACGCGTGAAATGAACGACATAACTTCTCCTATTGCTCTTTTGTAAACGGGTTAAATAAAATACCTTCCTCGACAAGGTTTCCCTCGTTGATCATGACTTGGTTGCGTCCGGCGGTCTTCGCCCAATACAAGGCGGCGTCGGCCATGCCGATGAGTTGCAAGATGGAATCCTGTGAAAGTTTTGCGACGCTAGCAACGCCCAGGCTAATGGTGACGTACTTTGTAGCCAGGGATCGCACATGCGGAATTTCCAGTTTTACGACCGCCTTATTGATGAGATAGGCAAAATCGTATGCTAACGCTAAATTTGAGGTTTCCAGCAAAAGGGCAAACTCTTCCCCGCCGTAACGGGCAACAAGGCCTGGCACCGGTAACGGCAAACCGGCAAGCGCCTCGGCGACGCGTTGTAGCGCCAAGTCCCCTGCAAGATGGCCGTAGTGATCGTTATAGGCTTTGAAGTAGTCGATATCGCCGAGGATCAACGCAACATCCGCTCCGCTGGCGGCGAGGCGGGCGCATTCGCAATCAAAACCGCGTCGGTTTGCTACCTGTGTCAGGCTATCGAGGTTCGCTAGCCTGGCGAGCATCGCATTGGCTTGGCGTAACTCGGCGGTACGTTCGCTAACCCGCGCCTCGAGTTCGTGGGCATAACGCTTTTGCTCCAAATAAAGTTCGGCGTTTTCCAGGGCGATGGCGGCAGGCCCTAAAAGCATGTTGATGGTTTCAAGGCGTTCGTGGTTGAAAACACCTGTAACGGAATTGTTTTCCAAATACAGGATGCCCCGCAGTTCGCCTTTAAGCATCATTGGACAGGCGAGCACGGAGCGCACATGGTTTTCATTAAAATAAGGGTCGTCGCGAAACGACCGGGAACGCGAACCGTCATCCAGCACCAAGGCTTGCCCGGAGCGCGCAACGTACAGTAATAACTGCGAAGGACAGACCTTGCTTTCTTGTAAACGTTCGTCGATCCGTCCTTTTGCACTGTCGGCAACCACAGTAAATTCCGTGTCCTTGCGCAATGCGATAACCCCGCGTTGCGCTCCCGCATTTTCAATCGTGATTTTAAGAAAACGCAAGAGCAGGGAGTTGAAATCAATTTCGGAGGTTATTGCCTCGCTTGCCTTCATGATGCTCACAAGGTCGATACCGTCTACACCGTCCCGTGATGTTATTGGTCGAAGGGATTGGCCAAGCGGCATGGTCACATCGTTATCTCCCAAATTGGCCTTAAGCATGCACCGTGCGTTCAGATACAACTGTTGGGCGTCACGTATAATCCCATTGGCAAAACTATGCCCCTGTTCCCGTAAAATTTCGGCAAGATTTTGCGTTGCTAATGCTTGTAAAAGCGTATAGCCATGAGAACGGGCGTGACCGATTGCCGCGAGATATTGGTTGTGGGCAGTATCCCAATCCTTACGCATACGGGCGCCTTCTGCGGCCACGAGATGCCGATAACCGGCAAAGTTAATGGGATGTAAATTGCCCAAGTCTTGGATCCGCATGTTGGCTTGCTCATATTGGGCATCAAGCCGCTCGCTTTCTTCTTCCTTGCTTGTTGCAGCCATACGGGCGCTGCTGACGGCGAGGACCACCCAATGTAGAAAATTTAAAAGCAACGTTCCTGCCGCGCCGGCAATCAGCAACGGGTGTGCGCGTTCTGAAAGTTCCAGTGCAGACTTGAAATCGCCGGTCAGCCAGGCAAAACGCGCCATTTCCGTAAGCGACTCGCAAACATCGGTTGCATTATTCTGTTCTGCGTATTCACGCACTATGGCTTCGCAATCGAGCGGTGCCGGATTCAACCCGCACAATTTTTCTAAGCAATAGGTACTGATCCTTGCTTGACCCAACTCCAGAGGAACGTAGCGTTCGCAGTATTCGGCCCAGCGCTGGCAACTCTCGAGCATCGCGCGGCAATCGGCCGCCTCTACGATCTTGATGATGTGCTGGGTGATCAAACCGTAACTGGCGAATTGCAAGTTGCCGCTTTGATGCAACAGGCGAACGCTTTCCCCGGCTTCCTCGAAGTTTTCTGCATAACCACGAGTCCAACACAGCGCCATTGCCGTTGCAACCATGCGACCGCCACCGCCGTAATAGTCGTCGCCAAACCGGGTGTGCATGTTTCTCGCAAGGGCGGCGTAACCTTCCGCTAGTTTGTGTTGGTCACGCATACACAAAATCATAGACCACCAAGCGAAGGCCAAACCGGATTCGGGCGTCAAACCGGTTGTCATGACATGACGCAATGCGCGCGCGGTAACAAAACCAAGTAACGTAGGTTGCGTGAAATAGACGCTGATGATGGCTTTGTCATATAAACTGCTAATGAGCGATGCCCGCTCGTTCGCATTGCCCAGGCGTTCAAAAAGGGTTACAGCATTCGGGTCAGTTAGCTGTTCGAACAATTGTTCTTGATCCAGCGCTTTCCATCTGTTTGTATCCTCAGGACGCGGCAGGGGCAAAGCTTGACCGAGGATCCCAAGCGCACGCCGGACTTCGGTTAAAGCCTGGGCCGGCTGGCCGGAACTTTGCAGTGCATCCGCCATCCGCTTCAAAATTTGCGCCTGTTTTTCAGGTGCCTGAGCGTTAATTAATGCAGCATTGAAGGTCTTGATTGAGGCTTCGAGTTGTCCGGCGCTTGCCTGGCAATCGGCAAGCAAGACCTGAAGCGAGAGGTAATCTTTCGGTTCCTGAAAATCACCGGTTTGATAAAAGCCAACCGCTTGAATCGCATAATCGAGCGCCGTTTTATAGGCTGTTTGGGTACGCGCGGCATGAGCAGCTTCGGCATTTAGGAGTACGAGATCAAACTGGCTTGAGGAATCTTGTGGGTACGGTGCGCCACGATTGAGTTGGCCAACGATCTCGAACAGCCCCCGTTTTCGGCCTTCCAACCAAAACTTCCCAATACGCCAGTGGATTGCTTCACGTTCCTGAGTTAACAGCAGACTTAGCGCCGCTTCACGGATCCGATTGTGCACGAAACTGTAGGTTTCTCTGGCAAGCGGCGACAACCGTATCATTCCGAGCCTGACAAGCTCAAACAGGATGCTGTCGAGCGACGACTCCTTCGCGCGCATCAGGTAGGTTATTGTCGCTATATCAAAACTCTGGCCAATACAGGCGGCATGTTCAAGCAGGCGGCGCAGGGCATTATCAGGCAAGGATGATATTCTCTCGCTTAATAGGTCGAGCACATTATCAGCAAGGTCGATGTCGTCGATGCGTTCGGTATTGAAACGCCATAGGCATTTGTCTCCTCCCGTATGCAGCGTTAAGAGTTCCTTTTGAACTAAAGCACTGAGGAACTGATACGTAAAAAAAGGGTTCCCCAACGTTTTCTGGAAAACAATTTCGGCCAAGGTGTCGCTTAATAATTGACCGCCTTCCAATTCTCCCAGGCAATCTTGGATCATTTCAACAATCTCCGAAAGAGAAAGCGGGTTGAGCACTATGCGATTTTGTTTTATCCCGGCAGCAGATAGCCTCGAATGCCAAGCGACGAATGCAGGTTCTTTGTGATCTTCAAGGCTGGCCGTAATCAACAAGCAAGGATGTATGCTGCTGACCAATAGGTTTTCCAAGAATCCCAGGGACGCCATGTCGGTCCACTGCAAATCGTCGATGAAAAGGACCAAAGGTTTCTGAAATTCAGACGCAAGTCGCACGAATGCAGTTACCGTCAGTTGAAACCTCATTTGCTCGGCCACTGTTTCTAAAGTCGGCAATTCTGGTAACGGGCCAAGTAGCTGGTTTAATTCCGGAAGCAATGGCGCCAGCACGGCAGAGTTTACGCCCAATGCCTTTTGAAGTTGCGTGCGTAACACTGAAATTTTTTCTTCGGGCAACGCCAGCCAATGGCGTAGCAAGCTAGAGAAGGCAGGAATTAAAGCCGCGAACGGCGGGGTTTGTTCTAGCTGTTCGGCGCGGCCAGTGCAGATAATTTGTCCTAAAGGCAAGCGCTCGGCGAAGCTATTGACAAGGCTGGATTTTCCGCAGCCGGCAGATCCATTGAGCGATACCCACACAGGCTGCGATTGGCTCGAAGCATCAATATAAGCCCGATCCAACATCAGGAGGATATCTTCGCGTCCATAAAGCTTTTCCGATTTAAGGAATTCTACAGGACGGTCGCTCAGGCCAAGTGGGAAGTCTTCCAGTCGTGCGTTCTCGTCCCATTGCTGGAGCAGGTGTTGCAGGTCATTGGACAAACCGTTGGCGGTCTGATACCGGTCTGAAGGATCCTTGGCCATCAACTTGAGTATCAAGGCATCTAGGGTTTCCGGGATCGACGGATTGTGTTCAAGTACGGAAAGTGGTGCCACTGCAATATGTGCATGCGATAAGGCGGCATCGTCCAGCCCGGTGAAAGGATGTTTTCCCGCTGCTATCTCGTATAAGATGATTCCGATAGAATACAAATCGCTACGGAAATCGGCGGACTGGTTGGTGCGTCCGGTTTTTTCAGGCGCCATATATGCCAAGGCACCGATTTTTTGACGCAGAAGATGCCCTGCTTCGGAACCCGCTGGATAAGCAAGCCCAAAATCGGTGATCCTAATTTCACCGCTATTGGGATGGACCAATACGTTCGAGCTTCTCAAATCGTTATGCATGAACTTAAACCTATGCAACTCAGCGACGGAGTTTGCGATGCCCAGGCCTATTGCAAGCACTTCCCGGACATCAAGCGGCCTTCCGCTATACAAACGTCGCAGGCTAACGCAGCCGCCATCTTCGTAAACAATCACCATGCGGTGGCCAGATCGCAGGTGGGCAAGGGCGCGTACGCCATGTTTCAGGTTAAGTTGTGATGCGATTTGGAATTCGCGCTCGTAGCGCTCATATTCCCGGCTGGTCGGGAACTCGTTTTTTTGGATTTTCAGGATGACAGGCTTGCCGTCAAGATCGCGACGAGCCCGGTATATCCGGGACGTTTTGCCTTGGTATAGCTCCGTTTCAATTGTGTAGCCGTCAATGTCTAGGCACACAATTCTAGCCAATAATAGATAATGCTTTCATATTGTTATAATTTTTGGTGGATCAGCAAATAGCCTTTTTGACAAAACCGTATAGCGATAAATCCTGATGGGGTAAAGGATGTTTATAGCGAATATTTTGGAAATTGCAAGCCAGTCGGCTATTCTTGTCAACCATTCCCCATGGTTTTCCGTATTTATTGCTTCGGCAATAAAGTGGATAACACCGAATTCATGGGGACGTGTAACAACCCAGGGTAGGTATGTCAAATCTAATAGCTTTTTTTTGTTGAACTTGTAACGGAATCGGCTAACCGGATATTTGCAGTTAGTTAACGAGGGTGGTATGTCGTCTTTTTCCAGTCTTTCAGGGGATGGGGACAAATAGCCCTTAACCCGATATTTAAAGGTAACTTATATTTTGGGGGCTTTCTACAGCTAAAGCACCGCCTTTGTAAAACGCAATTTCATTGGCAACAATCTATACTTACATTCAAATTCTTCATTCCAGGCTATCCCATTAAATAAAAGTACATTGTTAGGCTTTACTTTTAACTACCGCAATTTGTTAAACTCCATTAATCAAACCGCATTTCGTATCACCACACTAGGAGATGACTCATGGCTAAGCAATATTTAGTGGTATTATTTGAAAAAAATCGTCGCGTTAAAATCAACGGTGAATTCATGGGAACTACAAACAAGAAGCTTGAACTTGAGAGTGGTTTATATGAAGTGACACTGGGGCCGCCAAACAATTTTTCACCGGAAAAACTTGATATTGATTTAATCAATACCTCATCCCTCAGGCCGATGATTATCGAATTTGTGGTGAAACAATGAAACAAGGTCGTGTATACCAATCGATAGTCCTCATTGCTGCTGTAGTCTTGATTAGTGGTTGTGCACACTACACCGTCAACGATCAAAACCAAAAACAAGATCCAAAATCCGGCTATCGGTTTGAAAGCCTTGATCCCGGTTCACAAAATAGTGATTCCCTCTTTGTTTGCCTCATGTTCTCAGGGGGCGGCACACGGGCAGCAGCCCTATCTTACGGCATCATGCGAAGCCTTCGGGACACGGTTATTCATGTTGACGGACAAAAAAAGCGTCTTTTAGATGAAGTAGACTGCATATCTTCGGTATCAGGCGGGTCTTTCACTGCAGCCTACTATGGGTTGTTTAGGGAAGGCCTTTTCGAAAATTTCAGGAGCCAATTTTTAGGCCGCGATATCCAGTGGGAGCTAACGAGCCAGCTTTTCAATCCCGTAAATTGGTTTAAGTTAGCCTCGCCTAGCTATAGCCGCATCGATTTGGCGGCTGAGTTATATCACAATGATATTTTCGATGAAGCCACATTCGATCAGTTACGAAGTAAAGGACGGCCATTTGTGATTCTCAACGCCACTAACCTAGGCGCAGACCGTCGGTTTGACTTTACCCAAGAATACTTTGATGCCTTGGGTTCCAGGCTAGACAATTATCCCGTTTCAAGGGCGGTCGCGGCTTCATCGGCATTCCCTTATCTGTTGAGCCCCATCAGCCTCAAGAACTATCCCGTGGCCGAAGGTTATAAGGAACCCTGGTGGTACAAAAATGCGCTTATTCCCAAAAGTTGGATCACCGACCACTATAATGCCGCCAAAAATTTTAATGTCTACTTGGATAAAGAAAATAGTTATATACACCTGATGGATGGCGGGTTGTCAGATAATATCGGCGCCAGGGCTATTTTGGACGCCTACGACCGGGGCTTTATCCGCACCCTAATCAACGACGGGGCTATCAATCAGCTTGTTATCATTGTTGTCAATTCCCGCACCCAGGGCGAAGACCATCTTAGCCGTGAGGAAATTCCGCCGGGATTGTTCACCGTCGCTGAAAAAACCGCTACCGTTGCCATGGATAATTACAGTCAAGACAGCGTGGCCAAACTACGCGAAGCCCTGTATGACCGGGTGCAGACCCAAAATAACGACCAAGCTTGCAATGCCATATTATCCGAATATTGCCCTAAAGCACCCAAAGCCATCCCCTTTGCTGCCGATATTGACCCCTATGTGATCGAAATCAATTTTGAAGCGGCAAGCCAAATCCCTGGCGAGGAACCTCGGTACTACCTTAATCTGCCCACTTCGTTTAAACTCAGCGAGTCGCAGGTTAAAAAACTGATAGCGGTTGGGCCAAAGTTGTTGCAGGCAGCGCCTCAGTACCAGTGTTTGCTTAAAGTGCTGTATGCCGATGCCAACCATTTACCCAGGCCGGAGGCCTGTCCGCCGGGATCCGGGATATTCCCTTAGAAAAAACGGTTAAACTGAAACAGTGCTAGAAATTCTTACAGCTAACCGAAAGGTATCTTCCTTATCGATTCTGCATGGGGATAGAAAGATGTCCCCCTTGGCCGGCATTGCAGCCATCTAAGCTGGGTGAGCAAGCGGGTTAACACAAGCGGATTGCTGTCGGCGACGTGACTTAATTTTTAGCGCTATATGAACAACTCAGCTATGCCTTAATCAGCGGGGACAAGCTACCTTCTTGGGTATTGATCGTATAGGCTTGACCAAAACCGGCAACATAACGGCCGCTAATCGGGTTTAAAGCAAACAAGTGAAAATCGGTTAACGAACGCAGTACTCCGATAATTTCGCCGAACTGGTTTTGTAATGCCTGCAACTGCATTCCATAGAGGTTGTCATCCCTCCCAATTTCTTTGGCCTCGCATTGGAAAACAGCGCGTTCCCTGGCAAATAGGTTGCTCGATTCGGATTCTGGGCGGACAAACATGACCGAAGCCTGTGGATTAGAGGACAAATTAGCCGTATGCGCGGCAAGCTCGCTTATGAATACATAGAAACAACCCAATTCATCCCTAACAAAAGGCGCGTAACTAAGGTCAGGAATTCCGTTTACTGATGCCGTCGACAGCAATAATGTTTGCTGTGAGGCAAGTAATTCCTGCAAGTCCTTTGCCCTTTTGGTTAGGGATTCTTGGTTATTCATTTTGAACCTGATGCTTTATAACTACAAAGAAACTGAGTGAAAGACCGCCATTTTTTCAATCTGCATGTCACGGAAAGTATAGGGAATCCCCCCAGTCCCATAACCGGATTCACGCAAACCGGCAAACGGCATCCAGTCCACGCGAAACGCGGTGTGGTCGTTAATCAACACCGTCGATGCAGCCAAATGTTTAAACGCGTATAAGGCGGTATCGATATTCTGGGTGGCAATGGCCGCCTGGAAGGCGTAGGGCAGGGCGTTCGCCTGTTCGATGGCTTCGTCTATGTTGTCATATTCATAGACACAGATGACCGGGCCGAATATTTCCTGTTGACTGACTTTGCTGTGCACCGAAGGGTTGAACAGCACCGTGGGTCGATACAGCGATGAGGAAAGCCGTTTGCCGCCGGTTATCAATTCGGCATTTTCGGCAATGGCCTCATTAACCCAGGATTCGACCCGCTCCACTTCTTCATGCCGGATCAGCGGGCCTATATCAGTGATGGCATCAGAAGGGTCGCCTATCGTCATACGTCCCGCCAACAACCCAAGGCCGGTTGCAGCTTTACGGGCAATCGAACGGTGTGCATAAATCCGTTTGACAGAAACACAGACTTGCCCCGCGTGATAAAAACCGCCCTTGGCCATTAAAGGTAAAATCCTGTCGAGATCGGCATCCTCGCCAATGATCACCGGCGCAACCCCGCCATGTTCCAAAGTGCAGCGTGTTCCTGGGGCTAGCTTTGACCGCAACCTCCAGCCGACTTCGGCGCTGCCGATAAAGCTAAAAAAGGCCACGCGCTTATCGGCCACCAATTGTTCAGTGACCTTATTGCCCTCAATCATAACCGGCTGGCACCAAGCAATCGGCAAACCGGATTGGTGAAAGATATCAACCAACGCAAAAGCGGATAAAGGGGTTTCCCGGGCCGGTTTAATAATGACCGGGCAACCGGCCGCGATAGCCGGGGCAACCTGATGGACGATTAAATTGAGTGGATGATTAAAAGCACTGACCGCAAGGACTGGGCCGATCGGTTCCCTGTGCGTAAAGGCGAGGCGGTTCATCGATGCCGGGTTTAACTGCATGGGGATTTCCGTGCCGCGTTCGGAGCGTATGCACTCAATGCATATTTTGATGCTGTCGATAGCCCTTAACAACTCGACTTTAGTATCCGAATAGGGTTTACCGCCTTCGGCAATCGCAGTGGCGATTAATTGTCCGGAATGCGCCTCCATCGTTAAAGCTGCGCGTTCCAGGATGGCAATTCGCTCATGGGCGGGCAACCACTTTTTCCGGTCGCCGAAAACTTGAACCATATTCTGTAAGGCGATTTCAGCGCCTTTGGCGTCAATACATTCAACTGAGCCGACGGGTTTCCCGTCATAGGGTGAAAAAACTTCGATGATGCCTGCCGATTCAGCCCCGGGTACTTTGATTTGATAATGCATAAAACTCACATTGTTACGATGGGAAAATTCATTTGTCTCTCTGGCATCGAAGTAATTAATGCTATAACAGCCTTAGTCCAGGAATAACGATTAACTCCTATCGCATCCGTAAGGAATCAGCCAAGAGCTGCTAGGCTTGTCATGCTTCTCATAGTCAGCAACAGGAATCTTCTCGTCCGTTTCATCTTCCAGGTCATCGATACTGACCAAATATTGATCCAACCTTTTCTTGGTGGCTGCTGATGAATTCGGCAGCACCCAGGCAATGACCTGTTCATCTTGTCCAGTGCCACGGATAATGACTTTCCAAAAAGCATCCGGCGTTTTAATGCCATGCGATTGTGTAAAATAATCGTCATCAGGATTATTTCCCCAGATTACACCGCCGATAACCAGCAGCTTATCGATATCCCGATAACACTCGATAATTTCTTCAGTTAATTCCCAAGCTCCGCGGTTCATATTAGAAACCTGGGGCAGGATATTGGTCATTGTATTGGAGGCTGCAATTGCCGTCACTGAATAATCCAAGTGGTTTGCCGGTACTAGATGGCCTCGGTCATAGCCCTTGCCATAACCTTTCGTAGAAGTTTGCTGACATTCGGATGGAACATTCGGATCGAGAAAAAATCGGTTATTCCGCTTGTTGTTACCGATATCGTGTTGAGCTTTATACCTGAATTTTACTGCCCCACGTTTGCTGCAATCAAGCCATAAGGTAAAACCGTCGTAATTGAGTTGAAGAATACGGTTTGATGCCGTCAGGACTGATTCAGTGAGTTGTTCTTGAAAAATAGAACAACCCGTTAAGAATAACACGGGCAAAAAAACACAAGGAAAACGCTTAACCCTGTTATTCATCAATGGTTGCAAAGCATATAAGTTGTTTATTTTTAACAGTAGCTGCTAAACTTGGTTTCTAGTCAGAAATAATTAATCTGATGAAAAATAAGTGTTTAGATGAAATGATTGTTTATATCATCTTATGCTATTTTGCCGGTCATTGGAAAAATTGGACAGCCCCTTCTGTGGCAAAAAAGGGGACTGTTCCCCGAAAGAATGTTTTCGTACATTAGCGTGATAATAAATCATAACAATGGATTGGCTGAGCTTTCAAAATAAAATCTGTAGCCTCGATCTGGAAAGCAATCCAAACGGCGAGGTTTTTGCGCTTGCGGCTGTCTATCAGGATAAGGCTTATCAACGACAAGCCCCGTTCAATATTCAACAAGTCCTTAAAGAATTCGATAGTTTTACCAAAGAAGCCGATTTTTTATTAGGCCATAACATCATCCTGCATGATTTGCCGTTATGCCAGGCAATCAATCCGAAGCTGGCCCTGTTCGCCAAGCCGGTGATCGATACCTTATTCCTTTCGCCTTTGGCTTTCCCGGAAAATCCCTATCATCGGCTGGTTAAAGGCTACAAGTTAGTCCGCGATAGCCTGAACGACCCCATGGCCGATGCAAAACTGGCGTTGTCTTTATTCCAGGACCAATGGGCCGCCTTACAGGCACAACAGGCCGAGGGCGGATTATTGTCGTTTTATGACTATGCTTTTTCTGAAAATCCGTGTTTCTTTGGGTTACAGCAGGCATTTTTGGCAATGGGGGCGGAACCGTTAAAGCCTAGCGCTGCATTTGACCTGTTCTCCCAGGCGACGAAGGGAAAAGTTTGTAAAACCGCCTTTAATAAAGTGATTCTGTCTTATCTGCCGGATCCAGAATTACGCCCGGCGTTAGCCTACTGTTTGGCTTGGTTACGCGTTGCTGGAGGCAATTCGGTATTGCCGCCTTGGGTGCGGCAGCAATTTCATGCGGTCGCACCGGCTTTGCGGCAATTGCTCGATATACCTTGTCAATCCCCGGACTGCGCTTATTGCCGGGAAACTCACAATTCCGTTACGCAATTGCAGCGCTATTTCGGTTTTCCAGCATTTAGGGCGCAGCCTGAAAATGCCGAAGGCGGGAGTTTGCAACACGATATTGTGCAGTCGGGGATGGCCGATATGCCGATTTTTGCGGTGTTGCCTACCGGCGGCGGTAAGTCCTTGTGTTACCAATTGCCCGCGCTGGTGCGCTACCAACGCCGGGGGGTGTTGACCATCATCATTTCGCCGTTACAGGCCTTGATGAAAGACCAGGTGGACAATTTACGCAATAAAACTGGCGCACCTAGCGCTGCCGCCTTAAACGGCTTGTTGACTGCGCCGGAACGGGGTGAAGTCTTGAAATCTATCCAGATGGGCGATATCGGTTTGCTGTATGTCTCACCGGAACAGTTGCGCAATACCGGTTTCCGAAAAGCCATTGAACACCGTGAAATCGGCTGCTGGGTATTTGACGAAGCGCATTGTTTGTCGAAATGGGGACATGACTTCCGTCCGGATTATTTGTATGTCGCGCGGTTTATCAAAGAATTCGCCGCCGAACAGCATGCCTTATTGCCCCCGGTGCAATGCTTTACCGCAACGGCAAAACAGGATGTCAAAAATGAAATTGTCGATTACTTTCGGGCTAATTTAGCCCAGGATTTGAAGGTATTTGAAGGCGGTGTGGAGCGCGATAACCTCCAGTTTGAAGTCCAGACGGTAGGTAGCGCCGATAAACATGCGCACATCGACAGTTTGTTGCATGAGCGTTTAGATGGGCATGGCGCGGGTAGCGCCATCATCTATTGCGCCAAGCGAAAACACACTGAAGAACTCGCGGCGTTTTTACAGCAACAGGATTGGCAGGTTGAAGCGTTCCATGCCGGTAAAAATGCCGCCGAGAAAAAGCACATCCAGGAAAACTTTATCAGCGGTAACACCCGCATCATCACTGCGACCAATGCCTTCGGCATGGGTATCGACAAGGAAGATGTTCGGTTGGTCATTCATGCCGACATTCCGGGATCCTTGGAAAATTATTTGCAGGAAGCAGGCAGGGCAGGCCGGGACCAACAAGAGGCTGAATGCATCTTGTTGTTCGATGAAAAAGATATTGATACGCAATTTAAGCTGTCAGCGGCCTCCCAACTGAATCAACGCGATATTACCCAAATCTTGAGGGGCCTACGTCGGTCAAAGAAAGATCAGTTCGGCAATGTGGTGATTACCACAGGCGAGTTGCTCCAAGACGATGAGGTCAATATCTCGTTCGAAGCCGAAGACCCTAATGCCGATACGAAAGTAAAAACCGCTGTATCTTGGCTGGAACGTGCCGGATTTATAGAGCGCAATGAAAACAAGACGCAAGTGTTCCAAGGCCGTCCGCTTGTTAAAAGTATGGCCGACGCCCAAGCAAAAATAGCTAAGCTCAACCTATCCGAACGCCAGCAAAAACGGTGGCTGGCTATTTTGGACGCCTTGTTCAATGCCGACAGCGACGAAGGTTTTAGCGCCGATGAATTGGCGCTATTATCTGAATTTGATGATGAAACCCCGGAAGAGAAGCAAAATACCCGTACCGAAACCGCCAGTCAGCGCGTTATCAGGACGTTATACGATATGTCGCAGGAAGGCATTATCCAAAAAAGCCTGCTATTGACTGCCTTTGTCCGTTATAAAGTCGAAAACTCATCCTTAAAATTGTTAACGCAAATTTGTGACCTGGAACATGCGCTTATAAAAGTGTTAAAAGAACAAGCGCCGGATGCCGGAACCCAGGAATGGCAGGCTTTATCGTTACGGCACATCAATCAAAACATGCTGGACTTGGGCTTTAAAGATTGTAATCCGGAGGTATTGCGCTTACTGCTGGTCTCCATGAGTAAAGACGGGCAGGGTTTGGCGGGCAATAAGGGCAGCGTATTCCTAAAACATGCCGCGCAAGACCAGTATCGCGTAAAGCTAAACCGTGGCTGGCAAGCCTTGACAGACACTATGCAACGTCGGCAGGCCGTCGCCCAAATCGCACTAACCGCCATCTTGGAAAAAATACCTCCCGACACCAAAGCCGGGGCGGACTTGCTCGTAGAGTTCTCGGTTGAAGATATACTGGCGGCGTTAAACCTGGATATCGAAATGCGGTCGGCCCTTAAAGACCCATTGGCGGCGGTGGAACGGGGGCTTAATTTCCTGCATGAACAAAAAATCATTACCCTGCAAAAAGGCCTGGCTGTCTTTAGGCAGGCCATGACGATCCAAGTCTTGCCGGAAGCCAAAGGGCGACGTTATGGCAAGGGCGACTTCGAACCTCTGTCGCAACATTACCACGAATGCATTTTTCAGGTGCATGTCATGAATGAATATGCCCGTAAAGGATTGGAAAAAATCGGCCATGCCCTGGCTTTTGTGGTTGCCTACTTTAGCCAGGATAAAAGCGAGTTTGTCAACCGCTATTTCAAGGATAGGAAAGAAATCCTCGAACGGGCAATCAGCCAACAATCCTTCCAACACATTGTCAGCGACCTGGAGAATCCGCAGCAACAGGCCTTAGTCGCCAGCCATGAAGACGACAATCTATTGATATTGGCCGGCCCGGGTTCCGGTAAGACACGGGTGGTTGTCCACCGGTGCGCTTATCTTCTTAGGGTTAAACAAGTCCCAGCCAACAGTATTTTGGTCATCAGTTTTAACCGAAATGCAGCTATGGAATTACGGCAGCGCCTACTTGACTTGGTCGGTACGGAAGCAAAGTTCGTCACTATCCAAACCTATCATGGCCTCAGCCTTCGCTTATCGGGCCATGCCTTAAACGGTATGGAAAAATCCGACGAAAGCAGCGTGGAGCAACAGTTTCAAAACATGATACAGCTGGCGATTGACTTGTTGACTGGCAAGCGGGCATGCATGAATGTTGACGGTGATGAGATGCGCGACCGCCTTTTGGCGGGTTATCGCCATATTCTGGTGGATGAATACCAGGACATTGATGAATTGCAGTACCAACTCATTTCAGCATTGGCAGGACGACAACAAGATGAAGACAGCCGTTTGACCCTGTTGGCGGTGGGTGATGACGACCAAAATATCTACCAATTCCGCGGCGCGAATATCGGGTTTATCCGCCAATTTGAGCAGGACTATCAAGCAAAGCAGTATTACCTTGTCGAAAACTACCGTTCCGGCAAACATATCATCGATGCCGCAAACCAATTAATCCAGACAAACCGTGACCGGATGAAACAACAACATCCGATACGGATTAATCAAGGCCGGAAAAATTTACCTGCGGGCGGGCGTTGGGAGCAACTCGACCCTTTGGCGAAAGGGCGGGTGCAAATTTTAAGTTGCGAGCATGAAAGCCAGCAGGCGCAAACCGTCGCGCAGGAATTGTCGCGGCTAAAGCAATTAGATAACAGTCTCGATTGGCCGCAATGCGCCGTCTTGGCGAAGGAATGGAGTTTATTGAACCCGGTCAGGGCGGCTTTAGAGGAACACAACATCCCACTCAGTTTAACCTTGCCGAAAGAGAGCCAACCGTCGCCTTTTCGGATTCGGGAAAACCTTGATCTTCTCAATGCCATCAAACAAAGTCCGCATGCATTTTGTAAAGCCAGTGACTGGCTAGCCTACCTGGAACAAAACGAAACAGGTTGGCAAAACATCTGGTTGCAACAACTTAGGCAACTTTTACTGCATTGGCTGGACGAAACCGATAATGCTGAAATCAGCCGACAACTGCTCTTGGAATACCTGTATGAGTCCTTGGCAGAGCAACGCCGCGACTGCCGCCTAGGACAGGGTGTTTTTCTCAGCACAATCCATTCCGTCAAAGGTATGGAGTTTAGCCATGTCTTTATCCTTGATGGCGGCTGGTCGGCATCGGCAAAAGAAGAACAACGCCGATTGCTTTATGTGGCAATGACCCGCGCTAAAGAAACGCTTTGTTTGTTGCAAAGGGCTGATTTAACAAATCCCTACCTAAAAAACTTAAAGGGCGACTTTATAGTGCGGCGGAATAGTGAAATTGAGTCCAGCAGTTCATCTCAATTAATTAATAAAAAATACACCATTCAGGGCTTAAGAGATTTTGACTTAAGTTATGCCGGGAGTTTTCCAGCAAACGCCCCCATCCACACTCTATTGGCTAAGCTCAAGGCGGGCGATAAGGTGGAGATGGTGATGGTTAACGGTAAAGTGGCTGTCCAACAAAATAACGTGTTGATCGCAATGCTCTCAAAGAATGCCCAGGAGTCTTGGGCTAAGCAAATAGAATACATAATTTCAGCAACCGTCATCGCCATGATTACCCGCTATAAGTCGGATTGTGGAGAGGCATTCCAATCACGTTGTAAAGCCGACCAATGGGAAGTGCCGCTGATTGAAGTTGTTTTGGTGAATAAGGTAACCGAGGTTATTGCGTAAGGGACTTTGGATAAGGTGAGATGGGGTCGAGTTTAACCTTAAAGAACTGTTTGGTTAAAGGCCACGTTAAGGTTTATCGATGTGTCGGCTTTTGCGGATCACATTATGGGTAATACCGTCAGGGGATGACGGCATCCAACATGCACGGAAGCCATCCTTGGCTACGTAATTCCGGAAAACGGCGCAAATTCCTAATACATTTGTTTTTTTATCGAACAGTTGAAGTACAGGCAACCTTAAACATTGGCTAATTCAGCTAAGTCACGTGTTTATAACGCTAGGGTTGGTAACGTTTCCCGCAAAACCCTAAGCTGTAATAAAGCTTGTTCAACCAATTAGCCGTATTGATTTGGTTGGCGTTAAACGGATTCACTTGAACCTTGCTGTCGCTGAAGACCCTATGGATGATTTCTTGTTTTGCTTCCAGCCAATCATCCCATTCTTGTCCCGGTTTAAACTCCCGTTTTTCGGCTTTGTAATAGGCCGCTTCAGCAATCATGGCATCCAAGTTGACAGGCATGGGCACAGGGGGCAGCTTTTCGACAAAGCCGAACTTCACCAGATTGACGAAATCCAATGGCGAATAGCCGTTGATCCCTATTTTTTTGGGTTCCACTTCCAATACCGTACCGAAGAGCCGGTCCCAAACAGACAGTATTGCGCCGTAGTTATTGTCGTGTTCGCTGCGTTCGGTCGAATGGTGCGTCCTATGCAGGGAAGGTGTCGTGAAAATATAACCGAGCCATTTTTCCCCTCTGAATACGCTGTTCGTGTGGTGGAACATGATAAAAACCGTCGTCATGACTTCGTTTATCAACACAATAAGTTCATCGATGCCCATCAAGACAATCAATGCTAATTTCAGGATGTAGGTCATGAATAGCTCTATGACATGTACCCGAAACCCGGTGGAAACATTCAGGTACGGGTCGTTGTGGTGCACTTTATGGAACATCCATAGGCCATCGTAACGATGGCAAGCCCTATGCCAGAGGTACAGCAATAAATCGAGTGAAACAAACGACAAGGTGATTTTCCAAGCCGGATTGGCAATGTTATATAGCAACCCTTGGTGAAAATGCTGCTTGGCTACGACCCATAATGTAGAAGCCGAAAGCAACGACATGACCAGGCTGTTAAAAATAAACAGGCTGAAATTCGCGCTATAGGATTGCCATAAGGATAGCTTGGATACCTTTTGTCTCGGCGCATGCATTTCTAAAGCTGCTAACATGCCAAATGAGAGAAGCAATACAAAAGCTGCGGTTGTGCCCGGTGTTAGGGTCGGCAACGACCAATCCCATTGATACAAACTGAATAAAGATAGAAGTTCATTTAACATTGGAAATACCTTTCTCTTTAAGCACTGATTTATCCGATCAGGACTATTTCAAAATAACATTAACCTTAAGCAATAAAAACTACATAAAATTTCTGATTCGTTTTTATGACAAACCTAATTGTTGGTTAGTTCCGTACTAAACGCGTAAAATATTGATTAATTATTAACTAAAAGAAAACAATTGTGCTTTTTATCCATTTTTATTGAATACCTCGAGCAATTTGGTAAGTAACTAACTAATTTGTAAGTTCTTCTTTTTATTTCACCAAGCTGGTAGATTATCAATTGCTTTGCAAAATAACCAAACATTCGAGAACAATTATTTTGCCCAGTAATTTTTTGAATATTAGAAATTTATTATGCTGTGAAGCTGCACATAATGCTTATGTTGAATTAAATCGGCCTTGACATGTCGTTAAATAATATCCGCATGGCAGGAATGTTCATAAACTTTATCCAAGATTGTTTATAACATAATATTTTTAAAGGAGAAAATTATGAATGCGAAATACAAGAAATTGAATAAAGATGATGCTGCCTTATTGCTGGTCGACCATCAGTCCGGTTTGATCTCGTTGGTGCAGGACTTCACCCCCGATGACTTCAAGAACAATGTGATCGCGCTGGCCGACATCGGCAAGTTCTTCAAGTTGCCGACAATATTGACCACCAGCTTCGACGAAGGCCCGAATGGCCCGATTGTGCCTGAAATACTCGAACGCTTCCCGGACGCCCCGTTCATCCATCGGCCAGGCCAGATAAATGCCTGGGACAACGAAGATTTCGTCAAGGCCGTAAAAGCCACCGGACGCAAGCAATTGATTATCGCAGGTGTAGTGACGGATGTTTGCGTGGCGTTCCCGACCTTATCCGCTTTGGAAGAAAGTTATGATGTATTTGTCGTCGCCGATGCATCCGGCACATTTAACACTACTGTGCAACAAGCCACGTGGAACCGGATGTCGAAAGCTGGTGCGCAGTTGATCAACTGGTTCGCAGTCGCCTGCGAATTGCAGCGCGACTGGCGAAATGACATGGAGGGCTTGGCAACCTTGCTATCGAATCATCTGCCCAATTACCGCAATTTGATGACCAGCTACTTTAAGCTTCAGGAAGCGATGAAAAAATAATTATGATCGCCAAAAGTTTTTGGGGCGTATTGGGTTGTAGCTGCTGGGCGTAGGTATTGATCGGGCACAATGTACTTCTGGTTAATTTTATTATTCATCTGCCTATTCATTGGATGCAAATTCTAACCTAAGGAACCAACATGCAGGAAAACAAGGCGACCCAAAAGCCATCGGCATGGCAGCCGCTCCGCAATAAGTTATTTCTGGCGGTCTGGTCGGCTACATTGGCATCCAATATCGGCACATGGATGCATAGTGTGGGCGCGAGCTGGATGATGACTTCCCTTAGTGCAAACCCGATGATGATTGCCTTGGTGCAAACCGTCAGCACCGCACCCATCGTGCTGTTGGCTTTGCCCGCCGGTGCATTGGCGGATATTGTCGATCGCCGCCGTTATCTGCTGGGCACTCAAATATGGATGTTTTTGAGTGCTTTGGGGCTTTCTTATTGCACCTTGAAAGGCATTACCACCGATTGGCTGTTGATTGGCTTTACTTTTCTTTTGGGCTGCGGTTCAGCAATGAGCATGCCTGGCTGGTCAGCCGTGACACCTGAACTGGTGTCAAAAAAAGAACTGCATGCTGCCATTACCCTGAACAGCTTAGGCATGAATGTTTCCCGTGCGATTGGCCCTGCGATTGCGGGATATTTAATCAGCTTATATGGCGTAGCCAGCGTATTTTTTCTTAATGCGGTTTCATTTCTGGCGGTCATTGCCGTATTGGCTTTTTGGAGACGGGTTCCCAATGAAAACACCCTGCCTGCCGAACGCTTCTTTGCGGCAATACGCTCGGGCTTACGTTACGCACGTTATTCCAGCCTATTGCCATCAATTTTAATGAGGGGTATGGCTTTTTTCTTGTTTGCTAGTGCTTTGTGGGCGCTGTTGCCTATCCTGGTCAACGACCGTTTGCATACTGGCGCTTCCACTTATGGGCTGTTGTTGGCTTGTATCGGCATCGGCGCAGTCGCCTGTGCGGTAGTGTTGCCTTTAATCCGGCAACGCATCCGCTCCGATAACCTGGTGCGCTTGGCTACCTTAGTTTATGGATGTATATTGGCGATCCTCGCAACCCAAGATAACCTTTATTTCCTCTTATCAGCTATGTTACTGGCAGGGGCTTGCTGGATAGGCGTCATGTCCTCACTGCAAGTGGCGGCACAGGCGAGCTTGCCGGATTGGGTCAGAGCGCGGGGCTTATCCGTGTTCATGATGGTGTTTATGGGCGGAATGTCAGTTGGCAGCTTGGTATGGGGTTATCTTGCTAAGCGTTATGGCATAGAGATCAGTTTAATGGCAGCTGCTGGCGGCTTACTGTTAGGCATAGTCGGCACTTGGCGATACAACATCTCTGGCTATGAAAATGTTGATTTTACGCCTTCACAACATTGGCCGTTTCCGATTATCGACCAAGCCCCGCAACATGACCAAGGCCCAGTGATGGTAACCATCGAATATAAAGTCGATATAGATAAGCTGTCAGAGTTCCATCAACTCTCAGCCCAATTGCAAAAAATCCGCAAACGCGATGGTGCTTATTATTGGGAGCTTTACCAGGATACTGCAAAAGCTGACCATTACATCGAATGTTTTATGGTGGAGTCATGGCTGGAACACCTGCGTCAGCATGACCGGGTATCGGTCAGCGACAAAGCCTTGCAAGAGCAAATTAGTGCCTGCTTAGTTGCAGGATCGACCAAGGCAATTAACCACTACGTGTCATCTCGTTTTAAAAAATAAAGTCCGAGACCGACCAACAACATAGTCCGCTTGAAAACTAAGAAAAAAAGACTTACATCTAAAATCATAACCTATCGGGAGAACCGCAATGTTTGAAGTCCGCAAAGCCAATGACCGGGGCGTCGCCAACCACGGCTGGCTCAATTCAAGGCACACCTTTTCCTTCGGCTCCTATTTTGATCCCAGGCAACAAGGCTTTTCCGACCTGCTGGTGATTAACGACGACCAAGTGCAACCGGGCAAAGGATTCGGTACCCATCCGCATAACGACATGGAAATTTTTTCCTATGTGCTTGAAGGTGTGTTGGAACACAAAGACTCCATGGGTACCGGCTCGGTCATCCGGCCAGGGGATGTCCAGATGATGAGTGCTGGGACGGGTATCCAACACAGCGAATTTAACCCGTCACAGACCAAACAAGTTCACTTCCTGCAAATATGGATAGTACCAGACCAAAAAAACGTAAATCCCCGTTACCAGCAAGTGCATTTTGACGAAGCCAGCAAGCGAGGGCAACTGCGGTTAATAATCTCACCAGACGGACAAGGCGGTTCGCTCTCGGTGTACCAGGACACCAAAGTCTATGCCGGATTGTTCGATGGCGAGGAATCGGTGCGCCTGGAGCTAAACCCAGACCGCTACGCTTATATCCACGTGGCAAAAGGCGACCTCGAGATCAACGGTTATCGCTTTCATGCTGGCGACGGGGCACGTATCCGCAAGGAAGTTAATTTGGCGCTCAGCAAGGGAAACCAAGCCGAAGTCCTCTTGTTTGATTTGCGCCCTAATGAAAAACCCTATTAGGCATAACTGTTGAAAGTTAAAGTGAAACAGTCTAAGCATAATCTGGTATTACACCATAGTATTGTTATTAATCCTCATTTAAGGATGGAAACCTAGGCTAAGCCTTGTCCGTTGTTATTTCTTCATCCTCAATGTCTTCGTACGCCTCCTGGCGAAATCGTGGTGAACAAATGGCAAGAAAAATTAAATCTTCTTTTCCAAGGTTTGTGATCCGCTGGCGGCACGAAGGCGGGATAAGTACAACATCGCCCAGGCCGACTTCTTGCGCCGGCAAATCCCCAACTTCCACTAAGGCTGTACCTTCTAGAATCACATAGCGTTCGGCAGTATCGATCACCCGATGCCATCGGGTAGTCACTCCGGGTTCAACACGGGCGCGGGCAATCGATACGTCCGGATCGGCTTCGATGTTTGAGAGTTCGGTAATGTAACACCGCTCATCCGTGTAGAACTCAGTAGCTAAATTCATCCGTAGTATTTCTTCGTTCATGCAGTAATCTAATCTTGATTGATGGGTAAGGGATCGTTTAACGATATTTGGTAATACATATCTTACAAAGACTATTACAAATTCGGCTGTAACCTTTTGTTTGTCACTATTACTTTACGGGTTGGTGAAACTCGATAACGTTTTGTCTTGATACGGATGAATATCATGACTGCGCCATCCAGTAAAGTCATAACGCCCCCGCGAAGCGGGGGGCTTGACGGTTGTTAGCAGTCCCAAGGACTGCCAAGTTGTACCGATTGATGAAAATTGGAGCAGCCCCGAGGGCTGCCAAACCTCATCCCCTAAAAATTGCCTTTCTCATCAAAACCCTTGCTGCCTAGCCGCTCCTGGTTTTTGATGTAAGCGCGGATTTGTGACTCCTCAAACCCCACCGTGGATACCGCGTAGCCACGGGCCCAGAAATTCTCGCCGTTGAAATTGCGCTGCCTCCCGTTGAACTGCCGTGCAACGGAAATGGCGCTTTTCCCTTTGAGGTACCCCACAACTTCGGCAACCGCGTATTTCGGCGGCATCCGTATCAGCATGTGGACGTGGTCTTGCACCATGTGCCCTTCCATTATTTGGCTGTTCCTCTGGGCCGCCAATTCATGGAACAACGGCCCAAGATAACCTCGTATTTTACCATACAGGTCTTTTTTCCTGCCTTTCGGCACATATACTTTGTGGTATTTGCAATCCCATTTTGAATGGCTTAAGCTTTCATAAGATGATGTTGTCATTATGCTTTCTCCTTGTGACCGTCAAGCCCATGGGGAAATTACAACATCATCGCTTTACCATCCACCATTTACACTGAATCCAAAGGCCAGGCCTTATGAGTCCACTAGCCAAACTAGTGGCTTACCTGTCAACGAGTTATGGCTCCACCTGTAATCGCTAGGTTCTGTTGACATTTCAATGCAGCCAAGTCAGTGCCGAAACGAAGCGGATGAAGCCCATGTAATTTCTGGCAAGCTTTCCAAACCGCGAAAACACTCGCCTGTAATGCTTGATCATGCCGAAAAGACACTTGATTAGGTGGCGTTCTTTATACACAAACCAGTCACAATCACGTGGCGCAACTCGGTTGCTACGTGACGGGATCACAGCTTGCATACCTTGTTTCTGGATGGCCTCGACAAACGCATCGCTGTCATAACCCTTGTCACCAAGCAAGGCGCCCGCGCCCGACGGGGTAGGCTGCAACAACGCCTCCGCTTGTCCGATGTCGCTGGACTGGCCTGCCGTCAAGATAAAATCCAACGGATTGCCCAAGGCATCGGCAATGGCGTGGAGCTTGGTCGTAAAGCCTCCATTCGGGCGTCCTAAGGCTTCGGCTTCTTCCGCAGTGCTTCCGGCTGCTCCCGCCGCACAAGCATGGGCACGGTTGACCGTGCTGTCGATCAAGGCGTGTTGCAAATCAGGATGTTGGCTGCAGCCCTTGTGCAAACCCTGCCATACGCCCCGTTTGCACCACCTTGAAAACCGCTTGAACACGGAGTTCCATTTGCCCAGCGAAGCGGGTAACAAGCGCCATTGCCCGCCGCTGTGTAAAATCCACAGCACGGCGTTCAGAAAACCCCGGCATTTGCCCACGGAACCCACGTAAACGTGTGGATCCAATAGTAGCAGCCCATAAAATGTTTGCCATTCATCGTCCGCTACTTCTGTTCTATTTAGCATTCCGGCTGAAAATGACGAAAGTCTTGGCCTTGTCGGGCGAAATGTCAACAGGACCTAGGGATTTTGAATCAAAATTTATACCAGTTTCTTGCAATTATTTGTCGCCAAAATTCTATTATTATCTTTTTATATCAATTGGTTGATGGTTTTTCTGGAATGACTAAATATGAACAACTTGTTGAAATTGAAATCGAATAATTTGAAATAAAAAAGGGGAATGGAATGTTCCCCTTTGCTTGAGGGCGACTGTTACCTGTTACCAAGTGATGGTTGCCACCGTTTTATCGTTTAGCGCTGGATCGTAAATATATCCGGGAGCGGTGATGCCCTGGATTTTAAACGTCCCTGATGCCCCTTTACGTGCACTTGCTGCATTGGGGGTATCCATAATGATGCCGCTTTTTGTGGTTTTTCCGTTCAACCTACCGGTGAATGCACCGGACCAAACCCCTCTCACGATTGCATTAGGTATTGCGTACCCTTGATTATTAACCACTTTAATCGCAACACGGGCATTGACTTTGTTCGATTTTTTAACATTGAGTTTTACGGATCCAGCATAGACTTTTGGTGTTGATGGTGGGCTTGGCATGATTGTGGGGGTCGGGTTCACAGCCGCTGCCATTGCCGGTATGGTAATGGTGGATGTCGAAAAAGACGCCGTGATTTGGTATTGGCCTAGGCTGCCATAGGTAGGATAACCGTAATCAGTGCCAGATGGCGCATGCGCCGAGCCGGTAACAGCTAGGAAGTGCGTACCGGCAGGTACGGTAACATTTATGCTGGCTGATAATACAGTTTCCGGTGCACTCGAAGCCAAAACTGTACCGTCAGCTTTGTAAAGTGTTAATTGGGTATCGAGGTTTGCACCGGTCGTTGCGGGGCTAACAGATATATTTACGGCGCCGCCCGCAGCGTTTACTGCATACATGTCGATATCAGTAGAAGTTTCAATGACACCGAATTTTTTTATGCTTACCGTGGCGCCCGTTTCGTTATCGGTTAACAGGCTAGCGGTTGCCATTGTATTGCCAACTGCATCATTTCTTGGATAAATTCCATTTGACGCCAATACCGCAAAATCGTTCTGTTGGTTGTTAGCGTTTGGGTATACCCCGTTACTCCATTGTGTTACATTCTTGTAGTAACTTGCCCCCATGATAGGCGCCCAGCCAGTAGCGCCTGAACCGTGACCGCTATAATAGGCATTTACTGAGGTGCCGGTTTTTTGCCCATCGTGAAACAACCCTAATGTATGACCTGCTTCATGCGAAGCCGCTTCAGCAATATATTTTTCATTGTTGGCAAGGGATTGCTGGAAAACCCACGCAGGTTGGTAAGCGGTGTTGTTGACCATAGAAACCACACCCACATAAGCTATCCCGCCGCAAGTGCAGCTTATTGTCCCAGACTTCGTGATAACGACTCGGGTTCCGTAGTAAGTGTCGTAAATATTGGTTCGAGATAATGCATCTGCAGATGGCTGCTCAGTGGTAACGTCGACATCGAATGGGATGTAGTCTTCTGACACCCTGTTCCAGACGCTAATAATATTGCTGAGTTCAGTATTGTCGAATACCGCCGGGTTACCGCTTAAGTCAAAGGCTGGCGCTACTATTGTCGAGCTCGACCACGCGGTACCGGTTGCAGTATGGCCATCAAAATCAAGGTATATGGTCTTACTTGCACCGGGCTTGCTATGCAGCTTAAAGGCATTGGCTAAGGTTGCGGTAGAAGCAATAGGGATAGAATTATCGGTTGTTGACGTTTCGGCTGCCTCGATTCCGGCTTCGACCCCTGCTTCATGTTCAGCCGTATTGTCGATGTAAAAAATGCGGTTGTTGCTATCGATGTGTACGGTTTGGTCGGTGAGCAAAATGTCTTCCAGCTTTTCTGGCGTTAAGCCGTAATCGGCCGCAATTTTTGGCAAATCAGCACCTAGATGCCCGATTGCCGCTTGGCCTTGGTAATGTTCAGGCAGTTCGATCGATGGGGTATTCAGTACTGTATTTGCCGCAACGGCAGTTACCGTTCCTGTACCACCATTATCATTTCCTTCAGGGGCTTCTGTGCCATTGCCGTTGGCTCCGGCGTCAACGATTTGCTTAATTCTGCCGTCACTGTCGGTTTCAACCACATAATTTCGCCCCTGCATCACGGAGTGAACCAAATCCCGATTTTGGTCGAGATCTTTGCCCACCAATTCGGGGTTTTCGTCTGCCAGTGCCGAAAAAACGAGGCCAGAAACAATGGTTATTGCTATAATCCGCTGAAGTAAAATCTTACGTCTGTTCATTTCGGTCACCTTATAAAATTTAACTTTAGTAAGCACACCAACCGAGCCAACTTACTAAAGTGCGATCACCTTTCAGCGATCAGCGGTAAAAATTACTGCACAGAAAACTGTGAACACCTGAGAATTTAAAAAAATTAAAGACGGTTAAACTATAGCGAAGGCCGAAAACAAATTCTGTGACCAAAGTCCAAATTCCGTGACTAGAGGGCAACGGGTTATTCAATAATGAAAAAAGCGGGCGGAAAACAGCAAATTGATTCTGGCCTTTTTATGCAGGCAGCAATTAATAATCTCATGGGTTTCCAATCTCAATAAGCAAAGGATTTTTTCTTAAAAATTTTCGAACTATAAGTCTTGTAATATTAAGCCGATAAAATGCGTAATCAGTGATTGCCTAAGCGGTACGGGTGGTTATTGAATCTTTGGCCATTAGTCTTGATATACGGATTTCATATTTTTTAAGAAGGTGCTTATGTTGAAATGGCTGAGGCTATCAGCGCTAGCAATGCTCGTATTCTGTATCGGTTTTTTAGTCTTGCTGCGCTTCGAGGGATGGCAGTATATTGCTGCCTATACAGGCTCTGGATTTGCAGCCAACTTGCCTGATGCAACAAATTTTACCAAGCCTGTTAGTTGTAAATCGGAATCAATGAGGGTGATGAGCTATAACGTTATGTATGGCTCGACTACGATTGAGGCTATGGCGAAGCGTTTTTATGGCGGTGATACCGGCCACGGCGATTTACCGTGGTCTGCGCGCTTGCCTGAAATCCGTGACCGCATTATCGGCTATTCACCGGATCTGCTGGGACTGCAGGAATTGGAAACCGATACTGATATCGGCGCTATTGTTCCTTTAGAAAAATATACGTTGGTAAGCTACCATTTAGGTTCGTTTCAGTATGGCGACGCTGCGCTGTTGTTTAAGGCATCTCGGTTTGAACAATTGGATTCTGGCCAAATTTGGTTAGGGCCAAAACCGAACTTGCCAATGTCGTTAGGTTTCAGCCCGCTAGCAATGATACGTTATATCAATTGGGTGATGTTGCGCGAAAAATCGACAGGTTTTGAGTTTATATTTGTCAATACCCATTTTGATAATGCAAGCAAAAACAAAGAACCCAGCGCAAGATTGTTTCACGAGCGCATCGCCAGTCTCGCAAAGGGAATGCCAATAATTGTCAGCGGTGATTTTAATACTAAAGCCAATACAACGCGCTACATGCATTTAAGCGGGGCTAACGAGAGTCCGCCATTATTAATAAATTCTTACGATCTAGTGAATGTCAAAACCACACCATTTACAACACGGCCAGATAAGCTCATCGATCACATCCTGGTTGGCGGTCCTTGTAAGGCCAATTCTGACCAGTGGCTGGTTGACACGAGACCGCTTAAGAATGGGAAACCGATGTCCGATCATAATCTTGTGTTTTCAACGCTACATTTTTCTTCATAACTTTGGGTTGAACCCAATAAAAGAAGATTTTGATATACTCCTGGCTTACGATGGTTATTGTTATTGAAGCCTTATGGATCGCCGCCGCTTTTTAAAAGCCATAGGTTTATTTGGGCTTACCCCTGAGATAAGCTCCTGTCTTTCTTCTATCCCTGATCCGTTTTATCCCGCGCCCAATTTTGGCAACGTGACTTTGCTGCACTTTACCGATTGCCATGCACAGTTGTTACCGGTTTATTACCGTGAACCATCAATTAACATCGGCGTGGGAAATGCTCACGATAAACCGCCGCATCTCACAGGCCACGATTTCCTAAAATTTTTTGGCCTTAAGCCAGGATCGAGGGAGGCGCATGCCTTCACGCATCTTGATTTTAGCGATGCAGCGAAAATTTATGGAAAAATGGGTGGGTTTGCGCATTTGGCGACCTTGATTAAGCAAATTAAAGCAGCCAATAAGCACGATAATTTTTTGCTCCTGGATGGAGGCGATACCTGGCAGGGTTCGGCAACGGCATTATGGACACAAGGCCGCGATATGATAGATGCCTGCAATTTGCTGGGCGTCGATGTGATGACCGGGCACTGGGAATTTACTTACGGCAGCACCTTGGTTTTGGAGAATATCAAAAAATTCAATGGTGAATTTGTTGCCCAAAATATAGCCTTAACCGATGAGGAACAATTTATCTCCGGTGTGGAAAGCAGTTCCGTTTTCAAACCTTATGTGATCAAGGAATTCAAGGATGCCCGCATTGCGATTATCGGCCAGGCTTACCCTTATACCCCCATCGCCAATCCCAAACGATTGATTCCGGATTGGCGGTTCGGCATACAAGAACGGCATTTACAGCAAACGGTTGATGACATCAAACGCGCGACAAAAGCCGATGCGATCATCCTGTTATCCCATAACGGCATGGATATCGACCTCAAACTTGCTGGCAGGATTTCGGGCATAAACATCATTTTAGGCGGGCACACCCATGATGCGATTCCTAGGCCGACTTGGGTTCAAAACCCCGGCGGTAAAACCTGTGTGACCAATGCGGGCAGCCATGGCAAGTTTTTGGCTGTGGTGGATTTGGATATCCAGGGCAATCGCCTTAAGGAGTTGCGTTATCGCCTGCTTCCGGTGTTTTCCAATCTCCTGGAGCCTGATACCCAAATGCAGGAATTGATTGCCGAGTCAAGAAAACCGTATCTGGCCAAATTGCAGGAACCGTTAGCGGTAGTTGACAAACTATTGTATAGGAGGGACACTTATCAAGGCACGTTCGACCGGCTTATACTCGATGCATTGCTATCGGTAAATGATTCACAGATCGCCTTATCGCCGGGATTTCGCTGGGGGACGACAATATTGCCGGGACAAACGATAACCACTGAAGCAGTGATGAACCACACAGCTATTACCTACCCCAACACCCTGCGCCGTAACTTGACCGGAACTGAAATAAAAAATAATTTGGAAGATGCAGCGGACAACCTCTTCAATAAAGACCCGTATTACCAACAAGGCGGCGACATGGTAAGGGTAGGGGGGATGGCTTTCGACTGTAACCCTAACAGCGAATACGGTGAGCGTATCAGCCAGATGCGATTAGCGAATGGTGAATTGTTAAGCGCGAACAAGTCATATTCGGTTTCCAGTTGGGCGTCCGTCAACCAGGAAGCCGATGGCGAGCCCATTACTGATGTGTTGGTGGAGTATTTGAAAAGGCACAACTAAGGTCTTCAGGAATGGCTTAACCCGAAATTGTTATCGATTAATCTGGCAACAGTATTAGTACGCTTATTTTGTTGCTATCGGCCTGTTCTTATTCCGTATCCATTCGCTCCATGATCCCGGATAAAGCTTAGAACCATGTAAACCCGTTACTTCCATAGCCAACACATTATGGCAGGCCGTAACCACTGTTCAGTCATAGACTGCACCGTTAAGATGCATAAGTTTGGACTTGTTCTGTCAGTTCCGAGATTCAATTTCATTTAAGCTTAACATTGAATGAGTAAATTCGACCCAAACCAACCCATGAGCCGGATTTTATCAACATGCCCAAACCAGACTGTCCTTTTCAATAAGTTTTACCCAAATAAATAGGTCGCTTGGCTTTAAATTGTTCTGATTTCCTGTCGCCGCCCCGCCCCGCCCCTGGCTTTGGGTTCGACGCGTCGGCCTAGCTGGTCTTGGATGCGTTTCTTGAAACGGTCATTTCCTAATCCCCAGGACTTATTGGTGGCTTCCCTTACTTCGGTTATGCTATTTTCAGAAAGTTGATGCTTGAAGGTCACGATACACCGCATGACAGGCATCGGCAGGCCCACCCAGGCGCTGATTTTCGGGATGCGGCACAATTGGCTGCCCCAGGCGTTCTGACGGTAACTTGACCAGGGATAGTCAGCCGGAACAGCCACCATGCCTGCCCGCACCGGATTCAATTCGATGTAGCGCATACGGAGCAGCATATCCCATCATGCACAGGTAAGCATGAATTTCCTAATTCTTGAACTTGAATAGGGCTGCCTTAGTGATTACCCACTTGTCGATTTTGAGGTAGAGGACTTTGCAAGTTCCCGCATAAGCGCTGGATGATTTCCAGTTGATCTGGTAATTACCATTTCCTAAATTCTGAAGCCCGGAACTTACGGTAGCAATTTCCTCAAGGTCATCAATCATGGCCCCGGCACTACAATTTAGACCGCCTACGGAGAGAGAAACCGAGGCGAGATCAGTAATAGGCGAGCCATTGGGTTTCGTTAACCGCCATTTTAGCGGGACGGCTTGTCCAGCCTTCAACGAGTTGAGTACCCCAATATTGTCTACTGGTTGGAAGAATCCACCAAAGAGAGCACCGACCATAACCACATTGGTAGAATCGACGCTCGTCGTAGCGCCGTTTGTAGTCACGGTAAGTCCAGTGCCGTTTAGATTCTCCACGGAATAAATGCCATCGGAATTCTTAGTAATTTTTGCAGTTGTGCCCGCATTTATCGCTACAACAGCACCGCCATCAAGGGGAACTCGGCTATTACCTGCCGTGACTTTCAAGGTAATACTACCGCACGTAACTACGGTTGCGCTTTCTGGGGCAAGCTCCATGGGAAATCCACATACCGAAAAGGTCGCAGTACCCGTGCCCGCCCCGACCGTGATGACGACACCTTCCGCAGTATTGGCCGAATCGGTTACAGTCACTGAGAGACCGCTGTTATTAACAATTGTTCCGTACGTAGTCGGATTATGGGTATCCGAAAAACTTCCCGTGCCCGACTGGATGGTATCTTGGATGCCGTCGCCGTCATCGTCCGCATCACAAGCGTTACCGATGCCATCGTTGTCAGTGTCAATTTGATTAGAATTAGCTACCGTTGGGCAGTTGTCAACATTGCCGCAGACACCATCTGCGTCGCTATCGTTCAGCGCATCGTGTGGGCATATGTCAGATTGATCGGGAACACCGTCGCCATCGGCATCTGTTGGCGCGTTATTGCCAGCACCAATTTTAGTGATGAATCCATCCAAGCTGCCAATCGGCCCATCGTTACTTGTGCCAGCGATGTAGGCATTTCCAGCAGAGTCGACATCAATATCGAACCCAAAATCTGTACCGCTAGTACCAAGAAAGGTAGAATAGATTAGATCTGTGCCGGTGGGATTTAATTTGACTGCGAAAGCATCACCAGAGTTACCACCATAATTGGCCTGGACTGGATCGACTGTCGGAAAATTAAGAGAGTTAGTGTATCCCGTAACATACGCATTTCCCAATGTGTCCGATGAAATACTATAACCATTATCGTCGTTGCTCCCACCAATAGGGGTTGAGTACATTAGCGAAGTACCGGTGGGGTTCAATTTTGCGATGAAAACGTCACTCTGACCATTAATGACGGGTTGTAGGGCATTCACAAACGGAAATCCATCGTATTCTGGCGTATCAGGGTCGTCATTTGATGCTGTAAAGCCTGTAAGGAAAATATGCCCTGAATTATCTACAGCGATGCCGGTGCCGACATCTAGTCGCCACCCACCCAAGTATGTAGAAAAACCTAGGTCAGTACCTGTATTGTTAAATTTGGCGACGAATACATCAACCCCTCCGCCTATTCCTGGCTGCAAGGCATTAATCACCGGAAAGTCATTTGAAGTAGTGGTTCCGACTATATGAGCCGCATTTGCTATATCAATGTCAATGGCCCTGCTTCCGTCTTCACCATTACCGCCCAAATATGTGGAGTAAACAAGTGCAGACCCAGTAGCGTCAAATTTTGATAAGAATGCATCAGCCGAGCCACCCCCATAATTCGGCTGAAAAGGGATTTGAGTAGGGAAGTTGATTGAGGAAGTACTTCCCGTCACGTACGTGTTTCCTGAAGCGTCGGCCGAAACACCTAATGCATAGTCATCTCCAGTTCCACCAAGATAAGTCGAGAAGCCCAGAGCAGTACCTGATGAATTAAGCTTTGCTACAAACGCATCAAGTGAGCCCCCACCTTTAACCTGTTGGAAGGCGTTCTCCGTCGGGAAATCCGTAGAAAAAGTCATACCGGTTATGTAAATATTGCCAGAGCCATCTACGGCAATTGCGTCACCTTCATCTTGACCTGTGCCGCCAAGGAATGTTGAGTAAATAAGAGTTCCCGTGTGATCCAGCTTCGCCACAAATACATCACCCGAGCCATTATTGTTCCCGTTTAACGGGCTTGCGGTAGGAAAGTCAGCCGAAAATGTTATGCCAGTTATGTATGTGTCCCCTGATGCATCAACGGCAATTCCTCTGGCATCATCGAAGTCAGTGCCGCCAAAGTAGGTAGAGTAGATGACTACGGGATCAATTATTAACGGTCTAGTCGAGTCATAACGAGCTATATCAAAACCTACGTAATGGCTGTCTTGTAGTTTCCATCCGCCTCGTACAGTTTTTCTGATACCGTTGATGTCTTGATAGATTAGTGGTTTTTTCACCTTAATGAGTTCGGAGCCAGAGTGAACGATAAGATCACTTTCGTTATCCAATTCAAGTTTATCGACACCCTCAAAACCTAATCTAACGGTTTTGGGATCAGAACCTGGGGAGACGATAAAATCGTATTCCAATTGCCGTTGGTTCCCATAGTAGGTAAGGTCGATGCCAGGATAGACATTCTTGTATTGTACTTTCGCGTAGTTCGGTATCTCCCTGCGCCACTTTTTCGGGTCATTACCGATGAAGTAGTTAGTCTTACCAGAAAGCCCACCGAGCCCTTTTACCTGCGGTTTCGAATTTGCCCCTATAAGCTCCATACGGACAACAGAACCGGGTTTTTTCTCAGTAGCCTCACGTTTTGCCAGTCGCTCCCCCATGCCGGGTTGCGCTTTAGAGTCGCTAGTCCCTCTTAAGGACAACACGACTTCGGTATGTGTAAGAAACACACTGTAGCCAAGACCGCGGGATAGATACTTAACCTGGTTATCCGTCTGTCCTTGGTTGACCTCAAAACTTAAGGGGAGTTTCCCGTAGGATTCAACCTGTTGAGCCGATGGCATTGGCTTCATTGAAGCTAGTAAGGTCGCATCACTTGGGCGATCCGTTGGCAAAAGAAGACTAGGTAAGCGAGCCAAAGAGCCGGACATACCACCTTTGGATGCAGGACGGATCGCAGCCGCCGTCCCTATAGGCGCAACTAGGAGAGCGGATAGAATGACAATCAGATAGCGGGACATGGGAACTCCTATACGAACGCTGGCCCGCCACTGCTTATCAGTAAAGACCCCGTTTTATACCATGAGAATTATGGCATAAAAGGCATTCTCTACCCTCTAAACAGCAAAAAGCCGAACTACCTTACGACCTTGACGCAGGCCACATTCGGCAGTCCGGCTTTCCATTTGGATCCGTGACTTTCTGCCCCTACCTTCCAATAGGTTTAGCTTTTTTGTTGTTATTTATTAAAGTGTTTTAAATTTAAAAAAATCTTAAGTTTATTAGAGGCATAAAATCAGAAAATGTCAAGTACATGCCATAATTTTAGCAGCCTTGCTTATGTATATGGCTTGATTGGATATGTTTGTGTTTTTCAACTGATTGATTATATAGATAATAATGGAACTTGATTATCTATGTCTGTATTAAGCATCTGTGGTCAATCGTAATCCTATCAATACAAATTACAATACGTATTAGTACCTATATGGAGCGAATTGTGTGCACATAATGAGGGGACTTTTTAGTGCCAACTGAAGCATAACCCCCGTTATCTCATGCAAGGCAAATAAATTTTGTGTAAAGTACGCTCATCGTAAATTGCATTGTAATAAAGATTTTCAGTTTATTCCAAGGCTTGAGGTATACCCTAATTAATGACCCATTTACAGACGCTATAGCCTTCGATACAAAAGGAAACTTAAATGGCAAAACATGACCGTAGGGCGAGATTGAGTGCTTAATATGAACGAACGACTTGAGCGTCCGTTTTATACTATCCGAGGGTCAGCTATAGGTAACCGCCAACGCCCGGTTTTGGCCGAGTTGAGACGGTCAATTTTAGTAAAGCATTTTACATTTCGCAGTCTAAGCGAAATTCGAAGCCTATTTTTTAACATGTCAGGTCATAGGAAGGCTTATGCATCTAATATCATTGATTTAACCAAAATTATAAATAGCCGAGATAAAAAATTAACCTGTAGCTACCGCGCGATTCTTATCTAAAATCCATTCGCTCCATGATCCCGGATAAAGCTTAGAACCATGTAAACCGGCTACTTCCATGGCCAATAGATTATGGCAGGCCGTAACGCCCGAGCCGCACATGTGAATGACTTGTTGCGGGCTTTTATCACCCATAAGGGAAATAAATTGTTTTCTTAAGTCTTCTCCCGATAAAAAAAGCCCCTTGCTATCCAGGTTAAGTTGGAAAGCACGGTTTAATGCCCCAGGAATATGCCCGGCAACGGGGTCGATGGGTTCGTGTTCGCCGCGATAGCGTTCTGGTGTCCTGGCATCGATAAGGCAAATGGATTTTTGCGCCAGATTGTTTTGGATTTCAAGGGTCGTCAATCCGGTGTCCTCTCCTGGATAAGGCCTGAAAACAGCAGGTTTGACATTGGGCAGCGTGGTTGTAATGGGCAAGCCGAGTTTTTGCCAGAACTTGTAGCCGCCGTCCAGTACTGCGGCTTTGTCATGGCCCAAACATCGAAGCAACCACCACAAACGTCCGGCGAACGCGCCGCTGGCGTCGTCATACACAACGACTTGGCTATTGTTATTTATTCCCCAGCCCCCCAGCTTTTTTATTAATTCGTTGAAACGTGGCAACGGGTGACGGCCAGTCATGTCAGTTATAGGGGAGGATAGATCCCTATCAAGATGGGCATAGCGGGCATTAGGGATGTGCCCGTGCCGATAAGCTTTAAATCCTGCTTCAGTGTCCGCCAAAGAAAACCGGCAGTCGATAATAATCCAATCAGGATTGCTTAAGTGCCCGCGGAGGGTTTCTGTAGAAATTAGGGTGGTGTATATCATGAGCTTACCGTTAGGATGATTTTACCCATGTGCTGGCTGCTTTCCATGAGATCGTGCGCTTTTGCAGCGTCGGCAAGGGCAAAGGTGGTGTGGGTGATGGGTTTTATGCGCCCCGAAACGAACAAGGGCCAGACGTTGGTTAACAATTGCTTGGCGATCTCGGCTTTAAAATTGTCGTCCCTTGACCTAAGCGTGGAGCCGGTGATGGTGAGCCTTTTTAACATCACGGGCAAAAGGTTAATGTCGGATTTCGGGCTTTTTTGGACGGCTATTTGCACCAGCCTACCCTCGATAGCGAGGCATTGGAGGTTGCGTGGGAAATAATCGCCGCCAACCATGTCCAAAATCATGTTGACGCCCTTGTAGTCGGTTATTTCGGCAATTTGACTGACAAAATCCTCCTCGTGATAGTTGATGGCCACATCTGCGCCTAGATCCAGGCAGAATTGGCATTTAGCGGCTGACCCTGCGGTCACAATTATTTTATTTTCAAATGCCTTAGCGAGTAGTATGGCAGCCGTGCCAATACCGCTACTGCCGCCTTGTACGAATAGCGTCTCGCCCTTTTTTAAATGGCCGATGCCGTAGACGTTGCTCCACACGGTATAGAATGTTTCGGGGATGCCGGCAGCTTCCGTATAGGAAAGGTTGTCGGGAATCGGAAGGCACAGGGGGGCGGAAGCCAGGCAATATTCAGCATAACCGCCGCCGGTTACCAATGCGCATACTTTATCGCCGATGGCGAGTTTGCCGGAATCGTCCCCTAAAGCGAAAACATCTCCGGCAATCTCTAGTCCTGGAATATCGGAGGCGCCTGGGGGTGCAGGATACGTTCCCTTGCGTTGCATGATATCGGACTGGTTTACCCCGGCAGCCATGACTTTTACGAGGACTTGTCCTGGTTTAGGTATCGGGACAGGTCTTTCTGTTATTGCTAATCGTCCTGATTGGATTTCAATAGCACGCATTTTGTCCGGCATATTCATAACTTTGGTTTTGGAAAAGTTGGCTTGTGGGTATTATATACACACTATTTTCAAATCAAACTAAGGTAAGCGATGATTCGTGCGGGTATTGTCGGGGGCACTGGGTATACGGGTGTCGAGTTGTTACGGATTTTGGCGTTGCATCCTAACGTTGATATAGCTGTCGTGACTTCGCGCCAGGATGCAGGCACAAGGGTCGATACGGTTTACCCAAGCCTGCGAGGGGCTGTTAATGCGGTTTTTTCCCCACCGGACATCAATGCCTTATCCGAATGCGACGTAGTATTTTTTGCGACACCCAACGGGACTGCAATGCAAATGGCTAAAGTTTTGTTGGGTCGTGGTGTTAAAGTAATTGATCTTTCAGCAGATTTTCGGTTGAAGGATGCGGCTGAATGGGCTAAGTGGTACGGCATGGAACACGCTTGCCCAGAATTGATTCCAGAAGCCGTTTATGGGTTGCCCGAGGTTAACCGTAAGTTGATACAAAATGCAAGTTTGATCGCTTGCCCGGGTTGCTATCCAACGTCCGTCCAGCTTGGGTTTTTGCCTTTAATCGAAAACGGGTTGGTTGACACCAACCACTTGATTGCCGACGTAAAATCAGGGGTCAGCGGGGCAGGGCGTAAGGCTGAATTGGCAACCTTAATGAGCGAAACCGGGGAGAGTTTTAAGGCTTATTCCGTAAGCGGCCATCGCCATTTGCCTGAAATTATCCAGGGCCTGCAAATAGCTACGGGAAAATCCATAGGTATGACTTTTGTACCGCACTTAACTCCGATGGTTCGGGGCATCCATGCAACTTTATATGCGCAAAGTGCTCTTAAGGATGTCAGCTTGCAAGAAATACAAACATTGTACGAGCAACGTTATGCTGATGAACCCTTTGTCGATGTGCTGCCGGTAAGTTCCCAGCCGGATACGCGGAATGTAAAGGGTTCGAATATGTGCCAGATTTCTATTCATCAACCGCAAGGCGGGCAAACGCTCGTGGTTTTATCAGTGATAGATAACTTGGTTAAGGGCGCTGCGGGACAAGCGGTTCAAAACATGAATTTGATGTTTGGCTTTCCAGAGGGCACAGGCTTGAAAATATTGGCTTTATACCCATAATCCTTGACTTATGGGATAGGGTATAATCATAATGAATGCAATTTAATTTTTTGGTGAATGATTTTATGGCTGATCCGATTATTTTTACTGACAGTGCGGCATCCAAGGTAAGCGAATTAATCGCCGAGGAAGGCAATGATAACCTGAAATTGCGGGTTTATGTATCAGGGGGAGGCTGTTCGGGGTTCCAGTATGGGTTTACCTTCGATGAAGAAGTCAACGAAGATGATACCAGCGTTGAGAAGGGCGGCGTTACCGTCTTAATAGACTCCATGAGCATCCAGTATTTGACCGGCGCGGAAGTCGATTATAAAGAAGATTTATCAGGCGCCCAGTTTGTTATCCGAAATCCAGGGGCAAAAACTACCTGCGGATGCGGCTCCTCTTTTTCTGTCTAATTAATTAAAAGTCGTTAAACAAAAAAACCGGACAATGTCCGGTTTTTTTTGGGGATAAAAAGCGTATGGTTTAGTTGTATGGGTTGTTATTTGTTTTCGCAAATAGAGAGTTGGCCTTAGTTAAGTTTAACTTAGTCATAGGATCCTGGATTTGTGATTTGAAATCGACCATTGCGACACCCTTAACTGGAATTGCGTTTGCCACTTGGGCAGTCAACGGGTTTTGGTGGACGCCGTCAATACGGAATTCGTAATGCAAATGCGGCCCGGTCGCCAATCCTGTTTGGCCAACGTAACCGATGACTTCGCCTTGCCTGACCGAACTGCCTTCCTGTAGCCCAGTTTTGTACCTGGAAAGGTGCGCATAAACGGTTTCGTAACGGTCTCCGTGCTTAATGATAATCACTTGGCCGTAACCGCCTTTCCTGCCCAGGAAAGTCACTTCACCGTTGCCTGTGGCCTTGATTGGAGTCCCTGTCCTGGCGGCGTAATCAACACCTTTATGGGCGCGGATCCTATTCAGCACCGGATGCCTTCGGCTTAGGTTGAATCCAGAGCTGATACGGGCAAAGTCAACCGGGGTGGTAAGGAACGCTTTTTGCAGGGCATTGCCTTCCGGAGTGTAATAATTGGCGTAGCCCTCTTTATCGATATACCTGACGGCCCGGTAGGTTTTGCCGCGGTTGACAAACTCGGCCGCCACAATATCGTCAACGCCGTTGAACCCGCCTTTTTCATACACAATGGTGAAGCGGTCCCCAGGTTGTAAATTCGTGGCGAAATCAATGTCCCAAGCAAAAACTTGGGTGAGTTGATCCATTAGTGCTTCCGGCAAATTCGCTTTCTTCCCTGCTTCCGATAAGGAAGTCGTAATGGTGCCTTGCGCGCTGGCAAGCAGCATCATATTGAATTTATGGGTATATTTGTTAAAACGGCGGCCAAAGTGACGGTTGTTTGGCGGATCGAATCGGCTAGATGAGAATCCTTTGAATTCGGATGGCTTATCGGTAGTGATGACCATCATGTGGGTCTTGTCTTTGTTAGAGCGTATAACTTTAAGCGCTTCGTTAGGGCTCAATCTCGACATTATTTCCGAAGTGGATTCGCCCGGCTTAACCTTAAAAATCTTGATTCTCGATCGGGAAAAACTGCTGTCATCCAGCAGTTTTGATGATTCGGCGTTGCCTAGTGCGGGTGCAACGGTCAAGAAAAAGCTGATTATATAAACGAAAAGCGGAGAAGCTTTTACAGCAGAATTTCTAAGTATTTGAATTTTAATCAAAATAAATATCCTGTGTTTTTCATGACTCAATTGTAAAGTCTTTTTTAAAAATCACCAACCAATTAATGCCATATTAAGGATAGAACAAAATATTTTGTTCATGGCAAATATCCATTAAACCTATAATACCCGCAATTTAAAAACCGCATAAATTATTGGAGAAAGACGTTGCAAGAGAAAGTACTTAGTAACCTGCTAAGGGGGGCGGAAGAAATCCTGATCAGGCACGAGTTGGTAAAAAAGCTGGAAGAAGGGCGTCCGCTTAGGATAAAAGCGGGTTTCGACCCGACTGCGCCGGATTTGCACCTTGGCCATACCGTACTTATTAATAAGCTTAAGCAATTCCAGGATTACGGGCACGAAATCCTCTTTCTTATCGGTGATTTTACCGGCATGATCGGGGATCCGACAGGCAAAAATGTTACCCGAAAACCCTTGACGCAAGAAGAAGTCCAGGCCAATGCCCTTACCTACCAGGAGCAAATTTTTAAGATATTGGATCCAGTCAAGACTAAGATCGTTTTCAATTCCACCTGGATGAATGCTATGTCGCCTGCCGATCTTGTCCAGCTGGCGGCGAAGCATACGGTCGCCAGGATGCTGGAGCGTGATGACTTTAGTAAGCGTTATAAGGCAGGGCAGGCCATTGCCATCCACGAATTTTTATACCCTCTCATCCAGGGTTACGATTCCGTCGTTATGAAAGCTGACGTGGAGTTGGGGGGAACCGATCAAAAATTTAATTTGCTGGTAGGGCGGCAATTGCAGGAGGTTTATGGGCAATCGCCGCAAATCGTTATCACCATGCCTATTTTGGAAGGGTTGGATGGCATCCAGAAAATGTCCAAGTCCTTGAATAATTACATTGGGATAGCCGATGCGCCGGACGATATGTTTGGCAAAGTTATGTCGATTTCCGATGATTTGATGTGGCGATATTTTGAATTGCTGAGTTTTGAAAAAACAGAGGTAATAAACAAATACAAGTCAGCTTGCGAGTCTGGGGCAGAAAACCCTAGGAATATAAAATTCGAATTGGCAAAGGAAATTGTCAGCCGCTTCCATGGGGGCAAATCTGCGGGCGAAAGCGCTATGCAAAACTTTATTGCCCAATTTCAACGCGGCGCAATTCCAGATGACATTAGCGAAATTACTTTAAAAACCATTGAAGGTAAGTACAGCATTGCCAATTTGCTTAAGGATGCTGGGTTAACCAGCAGCACATCCGATGCGGTGCGCATGATTAACCAAGGCGCGGTAAAAATTGACGGCGAAAAAGTGGCCGACCCGAAACTTACCGTACTCTCCGGTACGAACCATGTCTATCAGGTCGGTAAAAGAAAATTTGCCCGCGTGGTGCTGAATTAACAGCCATTAAATATAGTGTCCCTATTTGCCGGAAAACCTCCTTTCATCAGCCTTTACTAACCATGAATAACAAACTTTCAGGCAAACTTGTATCCTGGTATCTGCCCATCCTTTCCGGCATTTTCATCGGTACCAGTTATATTCCGTTTCCGCCCTGGGCGTCATTGTTTGGTTTTGTGCCGTTGTGGTTATTCTGGGTGCAGCAAACAAAACTGAAAAATGTATTCCTGGGGGGGGTAATCACTGCCTTTGTGTTCACCCTGATAGGATTTAACTGGGTTACTTATACGCTGCATGAGTTTGCGCATTTGGATTGGTTCTTTTGCGTAATCGGCATGATAGTGTTTGGGTTGGTCGGGCACCTATATGTAACCTTGGCAGGGGTGTTATGGTTTTGGGGACGAAAGCTATTCGGCTGGAAGGAGTCCTTGTCTTTATGCCTTATGGCATTGATTACAGTCCTTTGTGAAGCCAACTCCCTGACATTGTTCGACTGGAATTTTGGCTATTCCTGGTATGGCGCGAGTATCCCTGTTTACCAATGGGCAGAATTTGTTGGTTTTAGCGGCCTTAGTGCGCTGACGATACTATGTAATTTGCCGCTTTATGTTGCTTGGCAACAGCGCAAGCAGGGCTCCGGTAAGATCATTTTTGCAACCGTATTGTTGGGCTTTATCCTGCTTAACCTTGGCGGTTTATGGTTGAAAGCCAAGTTGCCACTGCCGGACGCCAAGCTGAATACCTTGTTGGTTCAAGCGAGCACCCCTAACTCAGAAAAAATGGCGGCAGAATTAGGCGAAGGTTATACAGACGAAATCATTAGGCGCATTATGGCTTTGACCGATAAGGCGATTAATGAACACAAAGGCAGTCATATAGACTTTGCCATGTGGCCGGAAACCGCTTTTCCGGCTTTATTGGGTACAGAATTCAAGTATAAGGAAGATTCGGTATGGTTATCGCAATTCCTTCGTGATCGTCAATTAGCGTTGATCACCGGTGCTTTCGGTGTCGATGAAAAGTCGCGCCTGATTACGAATTCCTTATTTTTGTTGGACGACCAAGGCGAAGTCGTATTGCCGCATTACAGTAAAACCATCTTATTGGCTTTCGGTGAATATATTCCTTTTGCCGAGACTTTCCCTGTCATCCGAAAATTTCTGCCCCAAATCGGGCAATATGCCAGGGGGCCTGGTCCGACGATCCTTTTTGAGTGGAAAGGTTTTAGGATGGGGCCGCAAATCTGTTATGAAAGCCTATTCCCAAGATTTTCACGAGACTTAGCCGACCTTGGCATGCAGTTTATCGTGAACGCCACGAATGACTCCTGGTACGGCACGTGGCAGGAGCCTTACCAACACATGTACATGACTTTGGCGCGGGGTGTAGAATTCCGCAGGCCGGTCTTGCGCGTGACTAATACTGGAATTTCCACAGTGTCGCTGGCATCCGGGGAGATTCTCGAACAATCCCCAATGCATAAGGCTTGGGCGGGGTTGTATGAGGTGCCATATATAAAATCCCCAAAACCGACCTTTTATCAGGAATGGTTCCGGCTAGTCCCTTGTTTACTCTGGGGCAGCTTACTATTACTATTGGCGTATGGGGTTTTTACAAACCGGGCAGTTGCCCAACCTAGGCAGGATTAATAAAATGAAAACTAACAATATCCAAGAAACTAAGTATTTAGGCATTTCCAACCCATCGGGTGCAGTTGCGCTGAATGACAACCTGTTTGTTGTTGCCGATGACGAAGATAACGTTCTGCGCATTTATGACAGGAATATTGTTGAAAAACCCCTGCAAACCATCGCATTAAGTTCTGTGTTCAAGGGCGAAATAGCCGATGGCGAAGATTTGGAAATCGACCTTGAAAGTGCCGCGGAAATTGACGGCACGTATTTCTGGATAGGTTCGCATTCCAGCAGCCGGACAGGGGAAACCAGGCCAGCCAGGCATCGCCTATTAGCCGTGAATATAAAGCCGGGGACTAAAGCTAAATTTACCGCCAGCGCTGTCGGGGACATTTATACGACATTGGTTGCAGACCTTAAAAAGGATTCCCGTTTTGACGGTTGGGATTTGGGCAAGGCGAATAAGTCGCAAGCAAAAGCAGTAGGCGGTTTAAGTATTGAAGGGCTAGCAGGCACTAAAAATAAGGGGTTGTTGATCGGGTTTAGGAATCCTTTAGCCGGAGGCAAAATCAAAAATGACAGGCTGGTAAACGGCAAGGCGCTAGTGGTTGAATTGCTTAATCCTTTTGAGGTTATAAAGGGTTTAAAGGCGAGGTTTGCCGATCCGATAGAACTGGATTTAGATGGCTTAGGCATAAGGGAAATTACCCAACGCAAGAAAAATAAATACCTTATCGTTGCCGGCCCCTACCATGAAAATACCGTAACAAAAGACCGCAAAAGGGAAAAAACCCGGCTTTACAAATGGTCTAGAAAATCAGGAAAGGTTAATTACCTCAAAAAGGTTGATTTGGGTACTTTGAACATCGAAGCCGCCCTTTTTTATCCTGCCTGCAATGACTGCGTCCAACTATTGAGCGATGACGGCAAGATAGGCACGGCGAATGAGTTTCGCAGTGTGTCATTAACATTGTGAGTTATTAAACAATGCGCTTCATCCTGTTGATATGCCTGTTGCTGCCGCACTTGGTTTGTGCCGAAACTTCCTTGTGGCGGATCAGCAAAGGTAAAGGCCAAGTTTTCATCGGCGGGACAATGCATTTATTAAGCAAATCCGACTATCCCTTGCCTGATGAATATGAACAGGTATTCCGGGAAATTAATGAGTTGGTGCTGGAAACGAACCTCGACGATTTATCAAACCCTATGGCCAGGGCGCAGTTGGCCAAAAACTTGATGTACACAGACGGCACAACCTTAAAAAGCAAAATTAAGCCCCATACTTTCAAGGAACTGGTGAAGTATTGTAAGGCTGTTAGGATCCCCGTAAATACCCTGCAATCGATGAAACCCTCTATGGTGGTTTTGAAATTGACAATCACGGAACTGAAGCGGCTGGGATTGGCTGATGCGGGCGTAGACCAATTTTTTCTTGAGAAAGCAAAGAAATCGGGCAAAAAAATAACAGGGCTTGAAAGTACAGGAACCCAAATTGATGCGTTGGGCAATATGGGCAAAGGCCACGAAAACGAATTGATCCTGTCGACAATCAAGGAGTTGAAAAAAACGCCGGATGTTATGGATGATTTGAAAAAAGCCTGGCGGTCGGGTGATTTGGCCGACCTGGAAAATATAGGCCTCAAAACGATGCGGGCTGAATTTCCGCAATTAAACCAAAGCCTGCTAACCAACCGCAATAATGCGTGGCTACCCAAGATTAAGGCCATGTTGGAAACGCCGGAACGGGAGCTGGTTTTAGTGGGTGCGTTACATTTGACAGGAAACGAGGGCGTGTTGGCGCAACTGAAGAAACAAGGTTATGCAGTATCCCAATATTGAGAATCCGAGGGTTACTGGAGTCGCATTGATCCCTGCGAGAACCGGTTATTCCGACAATTTGTAGGAATTTCAATTTTATAATCGAGAAAACATAAGGCTAAGCTAAGCCAATTTGACATCTTCGATGGCTAACAGTACCTTAGGGCGCTTTGCTAACATCACAACAATCCCGGATTTCTCAAGAGCTATTAATGGAACAATTTCATCGGATCAGCCGTTTACCCCCTTACGTTTTTAATATCGTCAACGAACTAAAAGCCAAGGCGCGGGCGGCGGGTGAGGATATTATCGATTTCGGCATGGGGAATCCAGACCAACCGACTCCGGATCATATCGTCAATAAGATGTTGGAAGCGGCAAAAAGGCCGGATACCCACCGCTACTCGATGTCGAAAGGCATACCAAGGCTGCGAAGGGCGATTTGTAACTGGTACAAGACCCGCTTCGATGTCGATCTGAATCCGGAGTCGGAAGCCATCGTCACCATCGGTTCCAAAGAAGGTCTGGCGCATTTGGCGTTAGCTACTCTGGGGCCGGGCGATGTGGTGCTGGTGCCGAATCCGGCTTATCCCATCCATCCTTACGGCGTGGTGATAGCCGGAGCGGACGTGCGCCATGTGCCGTTGATTCCTGGCGTGGATTTCTTCGAGGAACTGGAAAAAGCCATCGTCGAATGCTGGCCGAAGCCGAAAATGCTGATCCTCAACTTCCCCGGCAACCCCACCAGCGGCTGTGTCGAATTGGATTTCTTCGAGAAAATCATCGCCCTCGCCAAGGAGCATAAGATTTGGGTGGTGCATGACATCGCTTATGTGGACATCGTGTTCGACGGCTACGTCGCGCCTTCCATCCTGCAAGTGCCGGGCGCGAAGGATATTGCCGTGGAATTCTTCTCGATGTCCAAAAGCTACAACATGCCGGGCTGGCGCGTGGGCTTTATGTGCGGCAACAAGGAACTGGTTTCGGCCTTGGCAAGGATCAAATCGTACCTGGATTACGGCACATTTACGCCAATCCAGATTGCGGCGATTGCCGCCCTTGAAGGGCCGCAGGATTGCGTCCGTGAAATTGCGGAGATGTATCGCAAGCGGCGCGACGTGTTGTGCGAAGGCTTGTACTCCATCGGTTGGCCGGTCGAAAAACCGAAAGCAACCATGTTCGTGTGGGCGAAAATACCGGAAGCCTATCAAGCGATGGGTTCGTTGGAGTTTTCCAAAAAATTGTTGCTCGAAGCGAAAGTGGCGGTTGCCCCCGGTGTCGGCTTCGGCCAGTACGGCGACGATCATGTCCGCTTCGGCCTCATCGAAAACGAACACCGCACCCGACAGGCGATCAGGGGGATAAGGCATATGATGAAGAAAGATGGGGTTGTATAAGCCTAAATAAATCTAAATTGATATTAATACGGCTATAGTCGATTCAAATAAGTTAGTGGACAAGCAACAAATATTAAATGAAATAAAACGTACGGCTACGGATAATGGTGGTGTTCCTTTAGGCAAGGAGAGATTTGCTCGCGAAGTTGGCATAAAGGTGCATGAATGGCATGGAAAATATTGGTTGCGTTGGAGTGATGCATTGGCAGAAGCTGGATTCGAAGGTAACAAATTTAACACTGCTTTTAGCGACGATATTGTTTTGGAAAAACTTGCTAGTTTTACTATCGAATTAGGACATTACCCAATCAATGCCGAATTAAAAATGAAAAAAAATAGCGATGAAACTTTTCCAAGCCATGGAGTATTCGAACGGTTAGGTAACAAAAATGAACTAAATTTTAAGCTGTATAATTTTTGTTGCCAGCATGAAAAATATAGTAATGTTATTCCATTATTATCTGTTCCAAAGCAACCTATAGATAAAACAATCACTGAAACGATTTCAAAAGGATATGTTTATTTATTAAGGCATGGCTCTCGTAACGAATACAAAATTGGGCGAACGAACAATATGATTAGGCGGGAGGGAGAATTAACTATCGAACTTCCGGAAAAGCTTTTACCTATTCATACTATCGAGACTGATGATCCTGCGGGCATCGAAAAATATTGGCATTCTAGGTTTTCTTCAAAAAGGAAAAATGGTGAATGGTTTGGTTTAAGCAATGATGATGTAAAAGCCTTTAAACGCTGGAGGAGAATTTTTTAATAGAGCCGTAGGTACGATTAGCGAAGCGTAATCGTACGCATCGAAAAGATTTTTATCGTTCCCACGATTTTCGTGGGAACGCATATCGCATCGTTCCAGCGGTGCTATTTGGGACGCAATAATTACACCTTGACAATTTCCTATCCAATCCTTAAAGTCTTACTTTTTTCTTACCTCCAGTGGCGACTATGTCTTCCGTCAAACTTTCGAGCAAAGGTCAGGTGATTATCCCCAAGCCGATACGCGATACCTATCATTGGGATACAGGGCAAGAACTGACGCTCATCGATACCGGCAGCGGTATTCTGTTGCAACAGAAAGCCCCTTTTGTCGAATCGACGCTCGACGAGGTGGCGGGTTGTTTGCCCTATACAGCAAAACCCAAATCAATCAACGACATGAACAAGGCCATCGCCGAAGGGCTTAAGGCGCAGTTTCATGATTGCGGTTGACACTAACATTATCGTTCGCCTATTGACCCAGGACGATGCCGAGCAATACCAAAAAGCCTATCAATTATTTGATAGCAATGAAGTTTTTATTGCCGATAGCGTAATTCTTGAATGCGAATGGGTGTTGCGCTTTGCTTATCATTTTGACAGCGTGCAAATCAACTCGGCATTGACCAAGCTGTTCGGCTTGCCGAATGTGCATCTGACCCATCCGGCTTTGTTGGTGCAGACGCTGGCTTTGCATTCGCAAGGATTGGATTTCGCCGATGCGTTTCACCTTGCCTTTTCGCAACATTGCAAATCATTTTATTCTTTTGACAAGAAGATGATTAAGGCGGCGAAGCATATTGATGGCTGCAAGGTTGTTTTGGCGTAAGTTTCATTCTTCATAAAAAACATCCCAATATTTATCGATGCCACGTAAAATAATAGCTTGTAACAGAATTGGTAAATTAAAGGATAACACTTGAAACCCGTAAAAATAGGCATCATCGGCTTAGGAACAGTCGGCGGCGGAACCGTCAATGTACTGAAGCGCAACGCAGAGGAAATTGCCCGCAGGGCGGGGCGGCAGATCGTCATCAGCCGTGCGTCCGCCAAAGACTTAAGCAAGCAGCGTATTTGCGACACCCAAGGTATTGCCTTGACGACCGACCCTTACGAAATCATAAACGACCCTGAGATAGAGATCGTGCTGGAGTTGATCGGCGGCGCTGGCGCGGTGAAGGACATGGTACTGGCGGCGATTGCCAAGCATAAGCATGTCGTGACCGCCAATAAATCGCTGATTGCCCTGCATGGGAATGAAATTTTCGCCAAGGCTAGCGAGCGGGGTGTGATCGTCGCCTTTGAGGCGGCGGTTGCCGGTGGCATACCGATCATTAAAGCCATCCGTGAAGGGCTGAGCGGTAACCAAATCCAATGGCTTGCCGGGATTATCAACGGCACGGGCAATTTCATCCTGACCGAAATGCGCGACAAAGGCCGTGATTTTTACGATGTATTGGCGGAAGCCCAAGCCTTGGGTTATGCCGAAGCCGACCCTACGTTCGATGTCGAAGGCATTGATGCCGGACATAAGCTGACAATCCTGGCCTCGATTGCTTTCGGGATTCCCTTGCAGTTCGATAAAGTCTTTACCGAAGGCATAACCCAAATTACCCGCGCGGATGTGGAATATGCCGAAAAACTGGGCTACCGAATTAAACATTTGGGCATCGCCCGCAAAACGCAGGAAGGCATAGAATTAAGGGTTCACCCAACGCTGATACCCGAGCGCCGCTTGATCGCCAATGTCAACGGCGTCATGAACGCTATCGTCGTGAAGGGTGATGCCGTTGGGCCGACGTTATATTACGGCGCCGGCGCCGGCGCCGATCCGACGGCTTCTTCCGTGGTGGCGGATGTCATCGACGTGGTGCGGGCGTTGACCAGCGACCCTGAAAACCGGGTGCCGCATTTGGCCTTCCAAGCCGATGCCTTACACGATATCCCGGTATTGCCGCCGGAGCAATTTAAGACCGCTTATTATTTGCGGCTTAATGCGGAAGACAAACCCGGTGTTTTGGCTGATGTTACCCGCATCCTGGCGCAACACCACATTAGCATCGACTCCATTATCCAGCTTAAGCCGCTCGATGATTGCGCCTTGGTGCCGGTCATTTTGCTGACCCAAATCACCCTTGAAAAAGAAATGAACGCGGCCATCGCCGAGATGGAAGCCTTGCCGACTGTTAGCGGCCTTATCAACCGCATTCGCCTTGAAACCCTAGGATAACTTAAATTAAGCATAAATATGTCTAGCCACAAACATTATGTCGGTTTAATCGACCGTTACCGCGACCGTTTACCTGTCAACGACGACACCTGTGTTATCAGCCTGAACGAAGGTAATACGCCGTTGATCCAACTTTACAATATTCCCAAGCTGATCGGCAAATCCGTCGACATCTATGTCAAGTTCGAAGGCTTGAACCCGACCGGCTCGTTCAAGGATCGCGGCATGACCATGGCGATTACCCAGGCTATTTCCGAAGGCTGTAAGGCGGTGATCTGCGCTTCCACCGGGAACACGTCGGCATCGGCGGCAGCTTATGCCGCACGGGCTGGCATCAAGGCTTTCGTATTGATTCCCGACGGCAAGATAGCGATGGGTAAACTGGCGCAAACCTTGATGTACGATGCCACCATCATCCAGATCAACGGCAATTTCGACCAAGGCATGAACCTGGTCAAGGAAATTACCGACCATGCGCCGGTAACGATTGTTAATTCCATCAACCCTTACCGGCTGCAAGGGCAAAAGACGGCCGCATTCGAGATTATCGACGACCTGGGCGATGCGCCCGATTACCACTGCCTGCCGGTGGGCAATGCCGGAAATATCTCGGCCTACTGGATGGGTTACAAGGAATATTCAACCGACAGCACGACGCATAAGGCCGTCACTAACAAACGCCCGGTCATGTGCGGCTATCAGGCTGCTGGCGCTGCGCCGTTCCTGGCAGGGCATCCCATCGAACATCCGGAAACCGTTGCCACCGCCATCCGTATCGGCAACCCGCAATCCTGGGATTTAGCCTGGGCGGCGCATAACGAATCCGGCGGCTGGTTCGATAAGTTTACCGATGACGAAATCCTCGCAGCGCAAAAACTGTTGACCCAATACGAAGGCATATTCTGCGAACCGGCCTCGGCGATCTCCATTGCAGGTGCGGTGAAAGACATTAAATTAGGAAAGATTCCAGAAGGCAGCAAGGTAGTTTGCACCTTGACCGGTAACGGCTTAAAAGACCCGGATACCGCGATAAAACAATGCGCCTCGGCGCGGATGGTGACGATTGAGCCGGAATTGAATGCAGTGAAGAAGGCGATTTTGGACAATATGTTTTTGTAGGTCGCGTTGTCGCGATAGCGGTTATGTGACGTTTTAATGCTTTGCCTTTGGGTAATGCAGGATAATTATATACAAAATATTGAACTAGCTATTTTCAGTGAACAATATCCAACAAGAAGAAAAAAAACTGCGTTATGAATTTATTATTAATGAATTCAAAGAATTGTAGGAAGAAAAACGAGGCGCTCTTCATGAAACAGCAAAAGACAGGAATTTAGCAGTTATGTCTTCAGGCGCTTTTTGGTCTTGGTATTTGTTGAACATAGAGAAAGTTAATGATATTTCTTATTTAAGCTTAATACCACCGTTATTCACTTTTATGTTTATTTTAAAGTGGTTAATGTTTCGTCTTTCAATTGAAGAAAAAGTAAATTACATAATTAAAGTCGAAAAAATAGTTGGTCATTTTGGTTGGGAAAGGTATTTGCATAAAGATGAGGGTGGGAATCGTATAGCGAAATGGCATTTCTATGAATGGTTTTTTTGGATCGTACTTTTTGCGCTTAACTCAGTTGTTGCAATTATTTCTTTTAATTCATATTGCTTCGTAATAAACATCATTGGGTTTAGCGATTAACCTGGATGGAGCCAAGGGTGGGCAGGTTTTTTTGCCCATCCAGGCTATTTTTGTTTTTTAAATGAAACAGTCCGCAACACATCCCAAAGCGAACGGACATCGCTATGTAATTCCTTTGAAACGATCATATTTGCCAGCTCATCAGTGGCGGCGAGGACGCAAAGCGCTGTCGCCTATCGAAACGGCCAAGTGGGTCTGCCCAGGAATATTATGTATAAAGATAACCCGATTGCAGCCACCTCGCATTTGACAATCCAGGTATGGTAGCAAGATAGCTTGGATGAAGCGCAGCTAAATCCAGGTTTTACGATTCGAGCTAACCTTTTATTTAACGAATGTTAACGTAACCGAATTTTGCCTGGATAAGTTGTTCCCGTATTCCGCTCCTCTGCAAACGGTTTACACTTGATACCAAATATAGATAAAAACGGTATTTATGGTTTACTATCGACCACAACCGTGTGGTGGGCGGAACGTACTTCTTTACGGTTACTTTGCGGGATCGGCGTTCGGATATGCTAGTTCGTCATACTGGGCTGTGCGGGAAGCGTTTCACCTCCCTTCATTTAGCACATCATAATAACTAAATACCAACTTCCCTCTTAGCAAGCACAACCCACTCTTTATTGGCTTCGTTAAAAAGCTTCCCCGCACTAACGCTGCGTTTGATGACCGCTTGGAACAGTTCCTCCGCCAAGGCTTTATTGCCTTGCGCTTGATAAATTTGCGCCAGGCGGCATGCCGGTTCAGGCGTTGGGTAATTATTGCTTAAGGCTTCGTATTCGTGGATGGCTTCTCGGGGATTCGGCTTGCACCTTCCAACGCACGGGCATAGAGTAAACGGCCTTCGGGCGATTTGAAATTGGGGTTAGCCGCTTTCAACCGATCCAAAACGCCGATAACCGCCTCGAAATTGTTCAGGCCGAATTCGGCTTTAGCCATGCCCAGCATGAGTTGGGGGTCGTCGGCGTAGATACCGGCCAAACTTTTGGCGTAAAGTTCCCGGGCTTCGCGGTAACGGTGCAGCAGGAAATATTCTTCCGCCAATTTTATCCGGTTTTGTAGCGAATCGACCTGTTCGCAAGCCATTTGCGCAGCTTTAAGAGGTTTTTCCGGGTCTATCGTTTTGCCGATGGCGCTTTTTGCCTGACGGCCGCTGCGGGAAGCCCACCATTCAGGCGCCAGTTCGATAAGCACGTAGGCGATACAGCCGAATATCGATGTGAGAATGATGACCAATACCCACACAAAAGGCCGTCCGGTCTTGACGGCATGAATTCCGAAATAGATTTGCAGGGCGAGAGAAAGATAAACGATCCACATTGAAAGCTCCAGTTTTACCATTTACACTTAGGGATGTTTACCCATAAACGTAAAAGGAAACAATCCCTTGTCAAGATTAAAACTTTAGCCATTCGTGGTGCGTAGGTACATTGCTAAAACCTGTCAATTAATTTCAAAACGCTTAGGGATTTTTGTTGTCTCAACCTAAGCGATACGCTTCACAATCCCGATCCGGCTTTGGCCTTATAGGTTCGGTCTTGTGAAGTATGAAATTTCCGTTCGCCCTTGTGCCCTTTGGGTATTGAGCCTGTCGAAAGGTGGTGTGTGCTTCGACAAGCTCAGCACGAACGGTTCAGACATGAAAAGGCCGAATCAATAGGCACTATTTCTTGATGTAAACATTCCATGCCCGCAAGGCATTGCAACCGTCATTGCTTTCTGATGTCACTTTAATCCACGCCTTGCCTTCCAGCAGGGGTTCTGGCAACTTGCCCTTGACGCGGTAATGGCCGCTAGCAAGCGGCACTATGTCAACATCAAGCAATTTATTATTCACCCACACCTTGATGGTCTTACCATCGGTATTGTCTGAAGTCATAAACTCGAATTCTTGGAATGAGCTGACTTGGGCATTGTCGAGGGGCTTTTCTTGCATAAATTTTGGCGGATGGCAAGTCACGATAAAATCGCCATGATGCCCTGTGCGTGCTCCCGCAACAGCACTTGCTGATATCAGCAAGCCTAATAAAAAAAGTATGTTTTTCATAAATTCCGAACCTCTAAAGTTATTGTTATATATAGCTTACTGCTCATCCGTAACCATAAAATGAACTTTGACCATCCTTTCGTTCATCGCACCTAGATATTAATGTATATCCTAATACATAAATTGTGTTGATTTGGATCAAGAATTCGGCATCAATGATTAAAAATTAAAGCTTTTAACGTACCGCGGACGGGTTGAACCCTGCCAAAGAGGTTTATATCCATAAGGCGAACCCCGTTTGGGAAATTCGCCGCGAGGCAATTCGCCACTTGAAGCCTTGGGGGGTATAAACGGAGCTTGTTGTACCCTGATTATGCTTCGAAAATTCCAGGCCTGGACTTAAATATAGGGACACGTCCCGGGAAATGGTGTTTACTTGGCACGGCGGTTTGCTGACGTAATAAAGCGCACTACGCACATCAATTAATTTCAAAACGCTTACGGATTCCCGGCGGCATTTCCAGTTTGGCTCTATCCCAGCCTTCCAAATCCAAGATTTCTTCCAGGCATTGCTCCATGAGTTGGTGGGCTTGTTTGGTTGCCTCGGCAATCCTACGGTGTACTTGCATTTGCAGGCTGCTTTCGGCGGCTGCTTCCGAATCGATGCACTCGTTTTGGTAGTCGAATAATTTACGTAAACTGGCTATTTGCAGGCTGACTTGAAGCGGGCAGGCGCAAGTATAAAGGGCGGCTTGGTCGTTGATGATGGATAGTTGCAGGGCTGAAAATTTATGGTCAAGGTCCATCGTGCTCTCCTCATGTTATTATTATTTTGAAAATTACGGTCTATACACCTCGTACACTATTGATTCGGCCTTCTAATGTCTGAACCGTTCGTGCTGAGCTTGTCGAAGCGCACACCGCCTTTCGACAGGCTCAATACCCAAAGGGCACAAGGGCGAACGGAAACTTAATACTTCACAAGGCCGAATCTATAAGTTAATAGTAACACTATAGGGCGCAAACACTGAAAAGCATTGGATCGTCTGTTTTGGTATCATGCTGTATCTGCGCCCGATTGATAAATCCATAGATAATCATTTGTTTAATCCGTCCTAATTAAGCCAACCCCGACATTCATGAAATCAAGCAAACTCTTCGGCTTACATTCTGTACAAGCGGCGTTGGATTATTCGCCAAAAAAAATAATCCGGGTTTGGGTTGATGCGCAACGTTTGGATAAAAGGCTGGGCAAAATCATCGATGACTTGGCGGCTCTGGGTATAGAACCGGAAAAAACCGACCGGAAAAAACTCGACCGCCTGGCTGACGGCAACAACCATCAAGGCATTGCGATGGAAGTCCAAATGCCGTCTGAATTGCCGGAAAGCGAGTTGAAGGATGCGGTGTTGGCATTGGACAAATCGGCTTTGTTCCTGGTCCTCGATAACGTGCAAGACCCGCATAACCTGGGCGCATGCCTTCGCACTGCCGATGCAACCGGTGTGCATGGCGTTATCATCACCAAGGACAACGCCACCGGAATTACGCCGACCGTTTGCAAAGTGGCGAGCGGGGCAGCGGAAACGGTGCCGGTTTACCAAGTGACCAATCTGGCGCGGACGCTACGATGGCTGAAAGAGCAGGGCGTATGGATTATGGGTGCGGCGGGCGAGGCGGAGCAAACCGTGTATCAAGCCGACTTGACCCTGCCGTTGGCGATTTTGATTGGTGCGGAAGGTTCTGGACTTCGGCGCTTAACTAAGGAACAATGCGACTTTTTGGTTAAACTGCCCATGTTGGGGCAGGTGTCTAGCCTTAATTTATCGGTTGCAACCGGTGTTTTACTTTATGAAGCCGTCCGGCAACGCGTTAAAACAGTTTGAATGTTGACAGCTATTAAACCCAACCTCCGCACGGAAAACTTAAGTTGTATCCGCGATGATCGCACCTTGTTTGCGGGGCTCGGTTTTTCGCTCGATCCAGGCCAAGCCTTGCTGCTGGAAGGCCAGAACGGCAGCGGTAAAACCTCATTGTTGCGTATACTTTGCGGGTTTAGGGAACCCGATACCGGGACAGTCATATGGTGCGGTGAGCCGATACAGAATGGGCAATATTACGCCGATATGGCTTATGTCGGGCACATGGACGGCATCAAGAAAGAATTAACCGTGTTGGAAAATTTAAGGCTGCATCTGGCGTTAGCCCAACCCGGAAAGCTGGCTATTTTAGAAGCCTTGGATAAAGTCCAATTATCCGGTTACGACGACACGCTGATCCAAGCTTTATCGGCAGGACAAAAGCGGCGTTTGTCCCTGGCGCGCTTGCTGATTACCCATAACATCTTATGGATCCTGGATGAACCCTTTACGTCATTGGACAAACAAGGCATTGCCTTGGTTGAGTCCTTAATGGCCGAACATTGCGCCAGCGGCGGCATGATTGTGATGACGTCGCATCACGATGTTAACCTGCATACTATGGATGTGGTGAGGATTGGGCTGTCCTGATGAGCTTATATAATGCTTTTGCCGCCATTGTCCGGCGCGATTTGGTGTTGGCCATGCGACGTCGGTCAGAGATGGCAAACCCGGTGCTGTTTTTTATCCTGGTGATTACCTTGTTTCCCTTGGGCATCGGCGCGCAGCCGAAATTACTGCAAGCCATTGCGCCGGGGATCATTTGGGTTTCGGCGCTGCTGGCAACCATGCTGTCATTGGACAGTTTATTCCGCTCCGATTTTGACGACGGTTCGCTTGAGCAAATATTATTAAGCCCGCACCCGACATCGATCTTGGTTTTAGGCAAGATTACCGCTCACTGGCTCACCACAGGCTTGCCGTTATTGGTTGTTGCCCCGTTGCTGGCGGTTTTTTTGGGTATGCCAAACCAGTCTTTAAGTATCTTGTTGCTAACATTGTTGTTGGGTACGCCCGTACTAAGTTTAATCGGTGCGGTAGGGGTGGCTTTGACGGTCGGCTTGCGCCGCGGCGGCATGATTTTATCCCTGCTGGTGTTGCCCCTTTACGTGCCTGTACTTATCTTCGGGAGCAATGCGGTGGATATGGCAAGCAGCGGGTTGCCAGTGAATGCGCAGATCAATATCTTGTTATCCTTGTTTTTTCTGGCGCTTGTTTTAGCGCCGTGGCCGACGGCAGCCGCATTAAAAATGAGTATAAATTCCTAATATCCCGTAAAATAGGGTGTTAATCAGACAAAATAGAGTACTACATTATGGGTTCGGGCAAATATCTTTCCGTTTTCACTTTGGCAACGGAAAAGCAAAGAAAAGAAAACTTTGAAGATTATTGGAAGTTTACCCAGCAACATGGCGGCGAATTATACGAAGCTGAAAAAGATTTGGCGAAAAAACGCGCAAAGCTCAAAAGCTTTAAAGATAATCCCGTAAATCTTCGTAAGCCGCTTGCCGACCCCGATGCGTTTTACCGCAATTATATTGAAATGAAAGACGATCCGAAATCCCTGGATCGAATGACCCTGATGCTGACCAGCATGTACAAATTCGCCCGTCACGAATGGGTAGGCATCAAGGGGGCGTGGGATGTCGTCCCCGATATGGCGAATTCACATACTTTGGAAGATAAAATCAGCCGGGTGCATTTGGCGGAAGAGTTTTGCCATTGGCGCTTATTCGATGAAATGTTGCGTACCTGCGGTTTGGAAAAGGTTGAATGGGTACCTTTGGCCCCGTGGAAAGAGTGGGTATACGAGCAGTTTCCAAAAATGCCGGGATTTTTGATGGACGCGCCGGCATTTGTGACTGAACTGATGGGCGTTACTTATTATTTTCATTTGCATCGTTTGTTTGATGATATTTTGGCGGATGAGCCTGAAGTTCGTCAACGCATGAAGGAACTGTTGGATGAAATTACCATTGATGAAGTTGCCCATGTCGGCCAACGTAGGAATTTTATCGGCCCGTTGGGGATGAAAATTTCGAAATTAATGGTCAAACCGCTATACACGATGTTTTTTAATGACATCCCTGAAGTTGGGGTATTATTCGATGTTAAACGGATGATCAGGGACGGCGAGGCATTTGATTTTAATGAAGTGCCCCAGTACATGGTCGAACGGAGCTGGATTCCTTCTTATTGCAAGGCTTAGTTAAAAACCTAAACGATTAGGTATAACATTAAGTTAAAAAATGGAAAATTTTGCAAAAGATTTTGTCGCTATTTTGCAATATTTGCTGCCGGGATTTGTCTCAGCGTGGCTTTTCTATGGGTTGACTTCTTATCCAAAACCTTCTCAGTTTGAGCGGGTTGTGCAAGCGATGATATTTACGCTGTTTACCCAAGTCTCTGTTAATGTTGTTGAATTTACGCTTAAGGCTATTGGGTATTACTGGAAGATTGGTGGTTGGACTGAAAAAACAAACTTATTTTGGTCGTTTATTGTTGCGTTATTGATAGGTCTGTTGTCTGCATACTTTGCAAATAACGACAAATTGCACAAGTTTTTGCGTGGTGACGACAGGAATAAATTTAAAATAACGAGGGAAAATTCTTATCCTTCCGAATGGTTTGAGGCTTTCCTTAATGTGACTTATGTAGTCTTACACCTTAACGATGGACGTAGGCTTTATGGTTGGCCAAGAGAATGGCCTTCGATGCCAACAGAAGGCCATTTTCTTATCTTTCAGCCAGCTTGGTTAATTGAAGATAACCACGAACCTAAACAACAGCTAATTAAAGGTGTTGAAACTATATTAATCAACGTATCTGATGTTAGATGGGTTGAGTTTTTGGAAAAGACATGGGAGCAAAATAATGGCTAAACAATCAAACCCACTTCCGCCGAGAGTGCCTGTGGATCAAATTGGGACAGATAAGGTTAATGGCAATACGAATCCTCCTCCGCCCCCAACTTATGTGAGGCCGTCTCCACCACCTTCCCCTCCGCCACCGCCTAAAGAGGGATAGTTTAGCTGCGCCATAAAAAATTAGTTTTTTGTTTGAAATAAAGCTTCCAATATAATCTTTTTTTGATGTTTTTAATCCCAGAAACGGTCGTCCGGTTTTTCCATCGCATGGCTTCCCCGCCGCATTTTTACGCTTTTACCGAGCGGTTGATGCCTTGGTTAGTCGTTATTTTTCTGTTGTTGACGGCTGCCGGCCTGTACGGCGGTTTATACCTTGCCCCGGCGGACTACCAGCAAGGCGACAGTTACCGGATTATTTATATCCATGTGCCTGCGGCGTGGATGTCATTATTTATCTATGTGGTGATGGCGATAACCGGAGCCATCGGCTTAATTTGGCGCATAAAACTAGCGGAAATCGTCATGATCAGCAGCGCTCCCATCGGCGCCAGTTTTACTTTCCTTGCGTTGGTTACCGGATCCTTATGGGGTAAGCCCATGTGGGGTACGTGGTGGGTCTGGGATGCCCGGTTGACGTCCGAGTTAATCCTGTTGTTTTTGTATCTTGGCGTGATCGGCTTGTACGGCGCTATCGATGACAAACGCTCAGCTTCCAGGGCGGTTGCCATCCTGGCGTTGGTGGGCGTTGTCAATATACCGATCATTCATTATTCGGTTGAATGGTGGAATACCCTGCATCAAGGGCCAACTGTCACCAAAATGGACAAGCCCTCTATCCATGTCACGATGCTGGTGCCGTTATTGCTAATGGCGTTGGCGTTCAATGTCTATTACCTAATCGCCATGATATTAAGGGCGCGGGTTGAACTGCTGCAACGGGAGCGGAATTCCCAATGGGTCAAGCTGAAAGCAACTGAGGAGTCTGCGTTATGAGCTTACAGGAATTCCTATATATGGGTGGCTACGGATTTTATGTTTGGACATCCTATGGAATCGCTACTATTATACTTGCCGTTAATGTGATTATTCCGATTATCCAACGCAAAAGCTTTTTGCGACAACAAGCGCTCAAACAAAAACGGCAAGACAAATGAAACCAGCAAGAAAACAACGATTGATCCTTATTGGCCTGATGGTAGTCGGCGCCAGCCTAGCTACCGCATTTGCGCTCAAATCATTCAATGATAATTTAATGTATTTTTTCCCTCCAACAGACGTAGTTGAGGGAAAAGCCCCCAAAGATGCTTTATTTCGCTTAGGCGGCATGGTGATTAAAGGGTCGGTAGAAAGGCCGGGCAATGGCATGATGGTGCGGTTTAAACTGACCGACTTCAATAAAGACGTTACGGTTGAATACACAGGCATACTGCCGGATTTGTTCAGGGAAGGCCAAGGTATTGTCGCGCATGGCAAATTAAATCCCCAAGGCGTTTTTATTGCTGAAGAAGTCCTGGCAAAGCATGATGAAAATTATATGCCCCCTGAAGTGGCCGGTAGTTTGAAAAAGCCTGTAAACCCTACGCAAGGTCAAGCCAAATGATTCCTGAGGTCGGCCATTTTTCTTTGATTCTCGCCTTGTGCATGGCAGTCATTTTGGCCATTGTGCCAATCGTCGGCGCTACCCGGTCAATCTCCGGCTGGGTTGCGGTCGCCAGGCCCGCGGCCTATGCCCAACTGCTATTTATGGCAGTGTCTTACGGCTGTTTAACCTACAGCTTTTTAATACACGATTTTTCTGTGCAATATGTGGCGATGAATTCCAATACCGCATTACCCACATTGTATTTGTTTTCAGGCGTTTGGGGCGCGCATGAAGGCTCCCTTTTACTTTGGGCGTTGGTGTTATCTGTCTGGACGGCATTGGTTGCTAGATTCAGTAAAACCATTCCAGAAGCGACAGTTGCACGTGTCTTGGGCGTGATGGGTATGGTTGCCATCGGCTTTATCCTGTTCCTGCTATTGACCTCGAACCCGTTCGAGCGGCTATTCCCCTATCCGGCAGAAGGGCGCGATTTGAATCCTCTGTTACAGGATCCCGGACTTGCCATACATCCGCCGATGCTTTACATGGGTTATGTCGGCTTTTCCGTCGCCTTTGCTTTCGCTATTGCCGCTTTAATGCAGGGCCGTCTCGATGCCGCCTGGGCGCGTTGGTCTAGGCCGTGGACTACGGTTGCCTGGACATTCCTGACCTTGGGCATCGCCTTAGGAAGCTGGTGGGCCTACTACGAATTAGGCTGGGGCGGCTGGTGGTTTTGGGATCCGGTTGAAAATGCCTCATTCATGCCTTGGCTAGTCGGAACGGCTTTGATCCATTCCCTGGCTGCTACGGAAAAACGCGGTGTGTTTAAAACCTGGACAGTGCTTTTAGCCATTTTTGCCTTTTCATTAAGCCTGCTGGGGACCTTCCTGGTGCGTTCCGGCGTATTGACATCAGTCCATGCCTTCGCCAGCGATCCGGCCAGAGGCTTGTTTATCCTCATTTTCCTGGCGATTGTGGTCGGAGGATCGTTGCTGCTATATGCGGTTAGGGCTCCTGCGGTTAAATCCAGTGCGACTTATGAGTTGGTTTCCAGGGAAACCGTTATTCTGATCAATAATGTGTTATTGGTCGTGACGGCTTCCAGTATTTTGCTGGGTACGTTATACCCCTTAGTGATTGATGCGCTGGGTTTGGGAAAGATTTCAGTAGGGCCGCCGTATTTTGATGCGGTGTTTATCCCGTTAATGGCGCCTTTGGCAATTGCTGTCGGTGTGGGTATGTTATTGCGCTGGAAACGCGATAACTTAGGTGAATTGGCTTCACGGGTGCGCTGGATCATTGCGGGGTGTGTGGTCGGCGGGTTGCTACTTCCCTTACTCATGCCTTTTTATTCCTGGGCGGCGGCGCTGGGCTTAACCTTGGCCTTATGGACGGTGGCAATGACGGCCCTTTCTTTCATTGACCGCACGGGCGAAAAGGGCTTTTCCTTGCCGCGTCTGGCAAAAATTCCAGCAAGTTTTTATGGGATGACGATTGCCCATTTAGGGATTGCCGTATTTGTCGTCGGAATTACCTTAACGTCCGTTTATAGTGTTGAGAAAGATATACGCATGGCTCCGAGTGATTCTGTCGATATGTCCGGTTACCTATTTAAATTTCATGGCGTAAAAGAAACGCAGGGGCCGAATTTTGTTGCCCAGCAAGGTTTAATCACGGTAAGCCATGAGGGTAAGGAAGTCGCCAAATTGGAGCCGCAAAAACGGGTTTACCGGGTACAAAAAATGCCCATGACAGAAGCCGCCATTGATGCCGGTTTATTCAAGGATCTGTTTGTTGCCATCGGTGAACCGTTAGGTGATGAAGGCGCCTGGAGCCTTAGGATTTATTACAAATCCTTTATCCGCTGGATATGGTTGGGCGCTGTGTTCATGGCAGTTGGTGGATTATGTGCGACTTTTGATAAGCGTTATAGCGCCAAAAAAATAAAAAGTTAATGAACATAAATGAAGTTAAACGCTTTGCTTTATTAATTGATGCGGATAATGCACAAGCTACGGCGATAGACGCCATCCTGATCGAGGCCGCCCGTTACGGCGACGTGACATCAAGGCGTTGTTATGGGGATTGGACTGATAACAGATTAGTTAAATGGAAAGACGTATTAAACAAACACGCCATCCAGCCCATTCAGCAATTTGCTTATACTATTGGAAAAAATGCAACGGATTCGGCATTGATTATCGATGCCATGGATTTGTTATATACCGGGAAATTTAACGGATTTTTCCTGGTTTCCAGCGATAGCGACTTTACAAAATTGGCGACGCGTTTAAGGGAAGCAGGGCTAGAGGTTATAGGAATAGGGAAGCAAAATACGCCGGAGGCGTTCCGTTCAGCATGCCATAAGTTCATTTTTACTGAAACCATCACGGAAAGTGAAAATAAAACCGATGAAAACAGTAAAGTTGAGCAAATAAACAAACCTGTTACTCCAATTACTGAAAAAAATGATTTTACGAAATCACCACCAAAAACAGCTCCAACTAAAAAGTTAAAAAAATTAATAATCGATGCAATCAATTCTGCATCAGAAGATGATGGTTGGGCATATTTAGGCGAAGTTGGAGGTTACCTCAATCGGATAGATAGTTCTTTTGATCCGAGAAATTATGGTTATCCTAAATTAAGTACGTTGGTTAAGTCTTTAAGCTATGTTGATTATAAAGATAGTAATTCTAAACATTTTGTTAAGTTAAAAGACGGTAATGCTTAAATACATCATTCCTTTGGTTTTATTTATCGCCATGTCTGTATTTTTGGCATTGGGTTTAAACCTTAAACCTAATGAGATTCCCTCGCCCTTGCTTAACAAAACGGCGCCGGCATTTTCAGCGCCCAAACTGAGTGCAACTAACGAAAAGCTATCGCCTGGTGATTTAAAGGGAAAAGTCTGGCTGTTTAATGTCTGGGCTTCCTGGTGTGTTTCCTGCCGTGCGGAACATCCGATACTCAACCAATTATCCAAGCGGCAGGCGGCCATAATTGTCGGCTTGAATTACAAAGACGATTCTAATGCTGCGAAACTTTGGCTGGAAACCTTGGGCAATCCCTATAACGATAGCGTTATGGATGCCGATGGCAGGATAGGCATCAATTGGGGTGTTTACGGCGTACCGGAAACTTTTGTGATCGATAAGCAAGGCATTGTCCGCTACAAACATACAGGGTCGGTGACGGATGAAGATGTCCAAAAAACGTTCCTTCCATTGATTGCCAAACTGCAGGCCGAACCATGAAGAAAAATTGGCCCATAATTTTATTGCTGGTCATTTCCACCCGGCTTTTCGCTGTTGATACCCATCAACTTGCCGACCCTGAGCAGCAGAAGTCTTACGAAACGATTATTTCAGAATTACGTTGCCTGGTTTGCCAAAACCAAACCATTGCCGACTCCAACGCAGAACTTGCCGATGATTTGCGTCGGCAGGTCTATGAGATGCTGCAACAGGGAAAATCCAAGCAGGACATCATAAACTTTATGACCGAACGTTACGGTGATTTCGTGTTATATAATCCGCCGTTTAAAGCGAAAACCAGTTTGCTCTGGTTGGGCCCGGTGGTTTTCTTGGTGACGGGATTGGCCACGGTTTTTGTTTTCATTCGACGTACAAAGAAACCGTTGACGACCACAATTGATGTAGACAAACAGCATAAGATACGAAGCCTCCTAGATAATGCTGGCCAAAACGGGGAGCAATCTTGATGCCCTTATTTTGGTTAATTACGGCGATAATGGTCTTGGTTGCCCTGTCAATTATCCTGTTGCCGCTATTACGAAAAAATGACATTCTATTCGATGAGGATTTAGACCAGCGCAATATCAAGATCGCCCGTGACCGTTTGGCGGAATTGAAAGCCAATAAGGCATCTGGCGGCATCAACCAAGCCCAGTTCGATGAACAAGTTGCCGAATTGGAGATGGCGTTAAGTGACGACCTTGACCTGACAAAACCCACAGTAAACAAAGAAAACCAAGGGCGCTGGCTGGCTTATTTACTGATAGTTGCGGTGCCTGCGCTGTCGTTTGCGCTATATTGGATTTTGGGTGATTATCAAGCTATCACGCGCGTTAACGATCCAAATCAAGCAGGGCAAACAGGCCAAGACAACGCTGCAATGCCAAGCCCTGAAGCCATTAACCAAATGGTGGCGAAATTGGCCGAAAAATTAAAGAACGAACCCGATAACCTCGAAGGTTGGCTGATGTTGGGGCGTTCCTATAAAGTTTTAGAACGCTATCCGGAAGCCGTCGAAGCGTTTTCCCATGCGCATCAATTGGCCGGAGATAAGGTCGAAGTCATGTTGCCTTATGCCGAAGTTGTCGCCTTGTCAAAAGGCGGCAACTGGGGTGGCAAGCCTTATGAGTTAATCGCTAAATCCTTATCGATTGAACCAGACAATCCAACCGGGCTTTGGTTTGCCGCAATTGCGAATGCCCAGCAAGGCGACAAGAAAACAGCCGTAGATTTTTTGCGGAAACTGGAAACGCGATTGCCCGCGGATTCGCCCGATAAACAACAAATCCATGAAATAATACAGAATACAGAAAGGCTAACGGGTACCCTTCCCCCGGAGAACCCCCAAAAACCTGCTGAAAACTCGGCTAGCCCGATAAACATCCAGGTTAGCTTGGCCAAGCAATTAGAATCCGACATTAAACCGGATGATACGGTGTTCGTTTATGCCCAAGCGCTATCCGGCCCCAAAATGCCATTGGCAATCGTAAGGAAAAAAGCCGTTGAAATACCTTTCTCAGTGAGTTTGTCGGATGCCGAATCAATGTTGCCAACGATGAAGCTGTCTTCATTCAAAGAAGTCAGGTTACTTGCGCGCATCTCGAAATCCGGCGACCCTATGCCGAAACCGGGCGACTTGGTAGGGAGTGTGGAACGGGCTGATCTTGCCAAAGAAGCGGAGTACAGTATCGTCATTAACGACCGTATAAAATAACAGCATGATCGAGCAACGGCTAACCGAACTTGAGATAAGGATTGCCTATCAGGATGATTTGCTGCAGGAATTAAACACAATCGTAGCCCAACAACAGAGAAAAATAGCGTCCCTGGAACAAGCCTGCCAAATCCTTTACAAGCATATCAATGAGTTGCAGTTTGAAAAAAGAGATAATGCAGTTGAGCCGCCACCCCCGCATTATTAACGTAAACCGATGCCTAAATAGTTGGCTATCACGATGATTAGACTATAATTGTCGTTTTAGTTTCCAGTTTAGGGAGGATACCTTAAGCTGGACGGTAACTCTTCCGGCTTGCGGTTATGAATGCATTGGTAAAAATCATAAAAACCTGCATCTCTGTGCTCTTGATTGGCGTACTAGGGGCATTGTTTTGCCAAACGAAAATCGGGGCTGATTTTGAAGAGGAATTCGGCTTGGAGTGGCTATTCAAATTAAGGGGTCCTTTGTCGCCCCCAGCCGATGTGATACTCATTTCTATTGACCAAGCTTCCGCTGAGCTTCTGCAGTTGCCGGACGACCCGGAAAAATGGCCGCGTTCTTTATATGCCCAACTCATTGAAAAGATAAATCGGCAAAACCCAGCCGTTCTTGCTTTCAATATCCATTTTGGCGAAGACCGGGAATCGGCCAGTGACGCTTTGTTAGTTAAAGCGATGGCGACGAATAAGAATGTCATCCTCAGCAACTATTTAAAGCAAAAAACGCTTCCATCCCAGTCAGCTGTCGGCGAAATCCGCTATGAGCAGGTTATCGAGCCGACACAACAGTTTAATCAAGCAGCCTTGGGTACAGCCCCGTTTCCAATCCCCAAGACTTCTTCCACGGTGAAAGAGTTTTGGGCGTATAAGCAAGGCGCAGGGGATATACCGACTTTCCCGGTAAGCATATTCCAATATTTTGTCATTAAGGAGACTTATCCCCAATTACTGGAGTTAATCGCCCAGGTCGATCCGGTATTGCATTCCACCCTTCCAAACACATTTAACCAACTCATCCGAAAATACAGGACGATTCAAATTTTTCATGACATCCAAACAGCGATCACAAGCGATGAGGCGTTGGTAAACCAAATGGGTAAACTGATTGCCGGTTCAGGCTACCCTTTGAAAATAAAACAGTTACTGCAATCTTGGTTGACGCTCAATAAGGATGGGGAACGGCTTTACTTGAACCATTACGGTGATGTGGGCGCAATCACGACCATCCCGTTTTACCAAGCATTGACAACGGAAATAGTGGGCTCGAAGCTGTTTCGGGACAAAATTGTGATGATTGGCTATTCGGACAATTTGGAGCCGGAAAAACAACAAGGGTTTTATACGGCTTACTCAAAAGTCAGCGGTAAGGTTATCAGCCCAATCGAAATCGCAGCAACAGCGGTCGCCAACTTAATGGACCAGTCGTGGCTCAAGCCAATGCCGCCGCTTAGGAAGTCGTTGCTAATCCTGTTTTTTGGGGCATTGCTGGGCGGTATTTTTCACTTCAATTCTTACAAGGCATCGATGATCCTGGTGTTGCTAGCGACAACGCTTTACATCGGATGCGGCTTATTTGTATTTTCGTCGGAAAATATATGGCTACCCATAGCCATACCCGCCATTCAGGCAATTTCGATCCTGCTCTGGCAATCGACAGCTTACTTTATCAAGGTAAGGAAAGTTTCCGAACGCTATTTGCCCAAAGAGGTTTTTGCAGCCAATACCCGTTATCCTGATGCGATGGACCAGTTCGGGACATTGATGCAAGGCGTATGTATGGCGACCGATGCAGGCCAATATACAAGCTTGTCGGAATCCCAAAGCCCCTTATTGCTCCATAGGTTAATGAATAATTACTATGCTGCGATTTTTCCAAGGGTCAAAAGCCGGAAAGGTCTGATCTCCGACGTAATCGGCGACGCCATGTTGTCTGTGTGGGCAGCCCAAAAGTTCGACACAAACCTCAGGCTAAATGCCTGCCATGCCGCCCTGGAGATCAAAACGGCACTGACCCGTTTCAATGAAAATAGCGAATTTCCCTTGATGACCCGCATAGGCTTGCATTTCGGCGAAATGCAACTAGGAAATGTCGGCGCTAAGGATCATTATGAATATCGCGCCGTTGGCGATACAGTCAACACGGCGACGCGTATAGAGGGCTTAAATAAACTGTTAGGCACTAGGATTTTAGTTTCCGCTGCCGTGATTGATGGTTTGGAAGGCTTTATTAGCAGGGAACTGGGGAAATTCCTTTTAAAGGGCAAAACTCAACCGGTAACTATCTTTGAACTCATTGGCACCATAGACGAAATTTCCAGCCTTAAAATAGATTGGATCAAGTTTGCAACTGCTTTCAGCGAAGCGTTTGAATTATTTAAAGCTAAGGAATGGCAGCAGGCCTTAGCTAAATTTCAAGGTATCCATAAGGCCTATCCAGACGACGGCCCTACCCGTTTCTATATTAACTATATACAAAATCAGCTATCCTTATCAGGTAAGGTTAATATTGAATATTCTGAAATTATTGATGTCGGCAATATTAACGCCTTGTCGCTTTAAATTTTGTCGGGATGGTTAAATTTAACGGTTTAACGAATGAGGTTTTGATTAACCGCAAATAATAAACCGATTGAATTATGAATTGTTAGGATGCTTCCTGTTACATTCAGCCAATTTAGGATAACGGCGATAGTTACCGAATCCTGTTTTTCAGGTATGCCACTAGTGAGTGCTAAAAATAATAAAATGCGTAAAGACACACTCGTTCAAACTTTATTGGCCATGTTATTGGCTAACTCATTTTCCGTAGAGGCTAGGACAGCCTGCAACCAACAAACGATTGCAAAAGTGGCTTCTGCACAAGGCAAAGTGGACATTAAAGCTTATGGTTCTTTGGTTTGGCAAGGCATCCATAGCGAAGAAGCGCTATGTCCCGGCGATAGTTTGCGAACCTCAAAGTGGAGCCGGGCAACCTTAAATTTAACTAGCGGGGCGGTGATCACGGTTGACCAAAACACCACAATGACTTTCCCTACTCCGCAGGAGAATGTTACGTCTTGGTTGATTAACTTATTCCAAGGGGCGGCATTCTTCAGAAGCCGCCAGCCTCAACAGTTAGAGGTCAACACCCCATTTATTAATGCCGTCCATCAAGGGACTGAGTTTTTAGTGGAGGTGTCCAGCCGGAAAGCGCAAGTTTCTGTCTTTGACGGCCAAGTTTCCGGGACAAATAACGCAGGGAGAGTAATGGTCGACAAAGGTTCGATAGCCATTGCCGAACCCAATCAACCACCCAAAGTACAGGGCCTCAAGGTTAAGCCGGAAGCTGCTGTGCAGTGGGCGTTATACTATCCGGCTATTGTCGATGACGGCCAATATAATACGGATGTCGATAGGCCTCTCCAGTCCGCATTGGCGGCTTACCGCGAAGGCGATAGCGGCCTTGCCTTGGCAAGGCTGGATGAAATTCCCGTTACCCAGCAAGACAATCATTATCGGACGTTAAAAGCCGCGTTGCTTCTTACCGTCGGTAGGATAGACGAAGCCCAGCCGCTTATCCGGCAAGTGCAAAACCTTGAGCCTAACAACAGCGATGCTTATGCCCTGCAAACCATTATCGCCGTCGCCCTTAACCAGCAGCAAGCCGCATTAGATAATGCCGACAAAGCGGTTACCCATAATCGGCGTTCGTCAGTAGCCAAAATCGCCCAGTCTTATGCATATCAGTCGCAATCCAATATTGACGAAGCATTAAAAGCCGCGCAAACGGCTACCCAGCTTGAGCCCAAAAACGCCCTGGCTTGGGCAAGGTTATCGGAACTGCAACTCTCCCACGGCGACCACGATGCCGCACTGGACTCCGCCCAAAAAGCCAAGTCGCTAAATCCTAAGTTAGCCGTCACCCAAACTGTCCTGGGTTTTGCAAGCTTGGCGCAAACCGATATTGAAGAAGCAAAACACGCATTTGAACGAGCGATAAGTCTCGATTCATCCGACCCATTGCCGCATCTTGGTTTAGGTTTGGCCAAAATTAGGAAAGGCGATGTTGAGGAAGGGAAAAACGACCTGGAAACCGCCGTCAACCTTGACCCCAATAATGCCGTCGCCCGCAGTTACCTGGGAAAGGCTTATTATGAACTGCGCAATAAAGAGTACGCCGGTACAGAATACAACATCGCCAAAGAAATGGATCCCAAAGATCCAACCCCCTATTTTTACGATGCCATCCTCAAGCAAACCGTCAACCGTCCCGTTGAAGCCCTGCATGATATGCAAAAAGCCATTGAGTTGAATGATAATCGGGGGGTTTATCGATCCAAGCTATTGTTGGATAGCGATAGCGCCGCACGTAGCGCCAGCTTAGGGCGTATCTACAATGACCTGGGTTTTCAACAACGGGGATTATTGGAAGGGTGGAACTCAATTAACCATGATCCCAGTAATTATTCCGCCCATCGGTTATTGGCGGATAACTATGTGGCATTGCCGCGCCACGAAATTTCGCGTTTAAGCGAACTTCTAAAAGCGCAGATGTTGCAACCGGTTAATATCACCCCTGTACAACCGCAAGCCGCGGAATCCAATATCCTGATTTTGGACGGCCTCGGTTCTTCCATTACTTCATTTAATGAGTACAACCCATTGTTTACCCGTAACCGCTTTGCCTTACAGGCATCGGGATTCTACGGTAGCCGCGATACGGTCAGCGATGAAGTTGTCCATTCAGGGGTCTGGGATAGGTTTTCATACAGTTTAGGCCAGTTCCATTATGAAACAGAAGGTGTCCGCCTTAATAATTTCCAGAAAAAGGATGCCTATAACGCATTCGGTCAAGTGCAATTAACAGCCGATACAAACTTTCAAGTTGAGTTACGTAGCAGCGAAGAAAATGCTGGCGACATCAACCAAGGCTTTTTTGTCAATAAATTTTCGTTAGACAAAAACGCAAGCAGGGACATCAGTTCAGTTCGTGGGGGGCTGCATCACAAATTTAGCGAGAATTCCCATTTGTTGGCGTCGCTTGTCCATCGGGTAGAAGAATTCACTAATGATGACGGCGGTGAAGTGATCAACTCTAAAGCGGATGGGACACAATACGAGCTACAACACCTATACCAAGGGGATAGTTTTGACTTGACCAGCGGCATGAATTATCTGACTGACCGACAGAGTGATTTATCTTTTACCTTAAAGGGTGACACTAACCCTTACTTAGTGTTGGATAGCCAATTGGAGCAAGGCGCTTTTTATTTATATTCCAATGTTAAGGTTATCCCTGAAGTTACTGCGACAATAGGGTTTACCCAGGATTTTTACAGTTTAGGCAGCGCAACCAAGGTTGGGACTACTCGCGTAGAAGAACTAAACTTAAATCCGTTTAGCCCCAAGCTGGGTTTAACCTGGATGCTTACCGATGACACGACTTTTAGAATGGCCGCCTTCCGGGCATTAAAACGCGGTATTGTCCAGAAACAAACACTGGAGCCCACGCAAGTTGCCGGGTTTAATCAATTTTATGACGACCTTGACGGCACGGTTTCAGAAAGGGTCGGCTTTGGGTTAGATCATAAGTTTAATTCGCAGTTTTTTGTCGGTGCGGAAGTTTCTAAACGCTTTCTTGAGGTTCCATACCAAGTCCTGGAAACTGTCTCCATACCTTATTTTAAAACGGATTGGACTGAAAAAAATGCCAGGGCTTACGCCAATTATTCGCCAAATAAACTATTATCATTAGGCGTAAATTACAATTATGAAGAACTGAACCGGAATGACCAGTTTTTCGATAATTTACGTAACCAGTCCAATTTCTTTACCCGGCTGGAAACCCATCGGACTCAATTGTTCGGCAATTATTTTCATCCGTCTGGCTTTCTTACAAAGTTAAGCCTTTCTTACCTTGACCAGTCAGGTAATTTTTTTAGTACGGAGGATTTTAATATCCATCCACAGAGATCAGGGTTTTGGTTGTTGGATACGGAAATTGGCTATCGAATGCCTAAACGTCACGGTTTGGTGATGGTAGGCATAAAAAATTTATTGGATGAGAACTTTAATTTTCAAGGTACTGATTTAAATTATCCAATACCTATACAAGGCAGGTATTTATTCAGTCGGTTAACATTATCCTTTTGATTATAATAGGAGTTTACTATGGATCTAGATTACGTTAATGGCAATAACCACAAATATTTTGATATAAGTGCTTTAGGCTCAAGCTTTAAGGATAAAAAGCGAATGATTTTTATCGTCCTTTTGCTTTTTGTATTTACGGTTATGGGGTTTATTTATCAAACGCTTATTAGACCGTGCCAAATGTCGGCGGCTTCCGGTTGTGTCTTAACTTCTGGATGTACTTCCAATTCATGTATTAATAATAAGCAGTTTATATATGACAGTAGCGGCAAAAAAAAATGCTGTGTTTGTTAATGTCCAGTTGCCGTAAATATTTTGAGTCCCGTTTTATAGATTCGGCCTTGTGAAGTATTAAGTTTCCGTTCGCCCTTGTGCCCTTTGGGTATTGAGCCTGTCGAAAGGCGGTGTGTGCTTCGACAAACTCAGCACGAACGGTTCAGACATTAAAAGGCCGAATCAATAAATTACTCTACGGCGGCCGTTTGTTAACTGAGGATAAGTCTTTACTGAAGGGGGCATCCCCTTCAGTAAAGATAGGGTCCCAAAAAATTACACAGTTTTAACAATAACTGGGTAATTAAAAAGTTACCAGGAGGCTGGTGGTTTTTTTTGGATAACCATAGTCTTGCCTTCAATGGTGATGTAACCGCCCTTGGTAAGTTCTTGCATTATCTTGTTGATCATTTCCCGCGATGCCCCGACCATTTCCGCCAATTCCTGCTGGGTTGGGCGGTTTTGGATAACGCTGACATTGCCTTCGACGACTGCCATGGCAAGCAAAACCTTGATAGTACGCTCATAAACATTCGACAATGCCATCATCCTGACCCTATCGGTCAACTGCCTGACCTTTTCCGATAACACGCCAAGTAAATCAATAGCGACATCGGGATGGCTTCTCAGCCAGTGAATGAAGTCGCTTTTGGAAATGACCGCGCAAACTGTCGGCTCCAAAGTTGCGACGGAAGCCGACCTGGGTTCCTCGGAAAGCAAGGCAATCTCGCCGAAATAAGAACCGGCTTCTTGAACCAAGAGCGTGACTTCCTTGCTTTTGTCGTCGCTGCTAAATACGCGTACCTTACCTGAAAGAATGATGTAGAGCGAACTGGTTTCATCACCTTCCATGATGATGGTTGCCTGTTTGGGGTGTTTCGCCGGTTTGGCTTTTTCAACCAAGGTAAGTAATATTTCATCGGGTAATTTCGACAAAAAGGGGATTTTTTTAAGGCCTGCCAAGACTTCTTGTTGCATTATTGCACCTCTATGGGATGGTTTTTTAAACAATTCCTTATGATAATTTTGGGTTCGGACGCCTATCGGGTAAGCCCGCCTAACGCAAATTGCTTAAGGATAAGTATAATGAATCGAACAGCGCAATAGTATTGTCGAGACGGAGTTCCAGCCGAAGAATTTTTATTTTTGATGGCATGTCGCCAAGTGGTTTTTCTTTTCCTTAGCCGATATTCAACGCCGCCCTTTGTTTTTCCAACAGATGGCCAATTCCTAACCGCGCCAAATCCAACATGTCGTCGAGTTCTTCTTTCCTGAAAGCATGGCCTTCCGCGGTGCCTTGTAGTTCGATAAAAGCGAAGGCATCGTTCATCACCACGTTCATGTCGGTTTCCGCTTGGCTATCTTCGGAATAATCCAAATCTAGTATCGGCGCACCTTGGTAGATGCCCACGGATACCGACGCGATTTGCCCGTGGATAGGGTTCGTCTTGATTTGTTTGTTCTTGAGCATGTGCTTTATCGCCAGGGTTAAGGCCACAAAGCCGCCTGTAATGGAAGCCGTGCGCGTACCACCGTCCGCCTGCAAAACGTCACAATCTATGGTGATAGTGTTTTCGCCCAATGCCTTCATGTCGACGGCAGCCCTTAGGGACCGGCCTATCAAGCGCTGGATCTCCATCGTCCGCCCCCCTTGCTTGCCCTGGCTGGCCTCGCGGCCCATCCGGCTATGGGTGGAGCGGGGCAACATCCCGTATTCAGCCGTGATCCAGCCTTCGCCTTTGCCTTTTAGGAAACGTGGGACATTATTAAAGTCAACGCTTGCAGTACAAACTACGCGAGTTTCACCAAATTCGACCAAGACCGAACCTTCCGCATGTTTGGTAAAACCGCAGGTGAAATTAATGTCTCTCAGTTGATTTGCGTCACGTCCGCTTGGCCTCATGAATTCTCCGTCTATACCTGTCGTAAAATGAGCCAGTATACCCGAATTGGCAGGAATTAGGTCGCGGACTTATGACTTGGCGAGTGCTTGCTTAAACTGGGCGATTGTTTGTGGGCGATTTTCAGGCTTGAGCTCCATAGCCCAGTCTATCGCTTTTAATAGGTAGTCGGGATATTTTTTGCTAAAGGCTTTAATTGCTGGAACCAAGGCGTCTTTCTGCTCCCTTTCTGGCGCCGGAATGGGGGCCTTACCGTCAAGGCAGGAACGCATGCTTGCGCCGATCGCATAGATGTCTGTCCAGTTGCCCAGTTGCGCATTCGTATCGTATTGCTCGGTTGGGGAATACCCAGGGGTCATTATAGTATCTAATTTGTTGACCCGTGGAGAGCTTATGCTTTGGATCGCGCCAAAATCAAGCAGCAGGGCATCGTTGCCTGGGCGCACTAAGATATTGGCAGGCTTTATATCGAGATGGACATAATGTTGTCCATGGACGTATTCCACTCCGGCCATTAAAGAATTAAACACAGCCAATAAAGACTCTTCCGTCACAGGGAACATTTTCCTGCTTATCATTTTATCCAGGGTGACCCCATAGTCGTAGGTCATGACCATGTAAACCGTTTCATTGGCCTTAAAAAAATTGGTGACATCAACAATATTGGGATGTTTCAAGGTGGCCAGCACTTTGGCTTCTTCAAAGAACAAGGCCCTTCCGCGTTTAAACATGGCCAATGTCTCTTTGCTGTTCGCCACGACGACATTGTTCCAGGTACGATGGGCGAGCTTTCGGGGCAGGTATTCCTTAAGGGCAACCTGAAATTGGTCGGCTTTCTGGCGGGCCAAGTAAACTGAGCTAAATCCGCCGTGCGCCAATTCCCGCTCTATCATATACTGGTCTATAATGGTGCCAGTCTGAAGGTAATTCCACTGTTTGGGATACGTTTCCGGATCGTAATAGTCAGCCATAGGTATTAGGTAGTATGGAATCCGCTAAGTATAGGTGAAAAATGTTAAGAAGTATGACTGCGTATGCGGCCAATGAATCAGAATTTAAGAATTTCGGGCTTAGTTGTGAATTGCGCTCAGTCAATCACCGTTACCTTGATATCTCTTTAAAGTTGCCTGACCGCTTGCGTTTTGCGGAGGCGGATATCAGGTCAATCATTTCTTCAAAAATCAACCGTGGCAAAATTGAATGCGCATTAAATTTTAAAAAACAAGCCAAGCAACACAGCTATGCGGTTGATTGTGAAGCAGTCGTGGCGCTGATTGCGGCAACTAAATTGATTGAACAACATATGTATTCCTCGATGTCTTTTTCGGCGCTGGATGTGCTCGCTTTTCCGGGAATCCAACAAGAATCGGAATTGGACAAGACAGAAATCTGTTCAGGGATTAACGACTTGGTTGCAGCAGCGGTTGCGCAGCTTTCGGCAGCAAGGGAAAGGGAAGGTGGGCAGCTCAAAACCATTATTGAGGAGCGTTGCGTAAAAATTCAGGGCTACCTGGCTTCCGCCAGCCAACGGATGCCTGATGTGCTGGCTTCCTTGAGGAAAAAACTGTCTGAACGGATATTGGAACTAGCCGCGCAACCGGATTTTGACCGGCTTGAACAGGAGCTGGTCTATCTTGCCCAGAAGCTGGATGTCAGTGAAGAATTGGATCGGTTAGGCACCCATGTCAACGAAGTGTTGCGGGTGCTTGGACAACCCGAACCAGTGGGGAGGAGGTTGGATTTTTTAATGCAGGAATTAAACCGCGAAGCCAATACATTAGGGGCGAAAGCCATGGATAAAGAAATGACGCAAACCTCCATAGAGCTAAAAGTGCTTATCGAACAAATTCGCGAACAAGTCCAGAATATCGAATAAGTCGCAGCAACCTCCAGGCAACAGAACGGATATAACGTGGGTATCGGCAAACTCTTCATCATATCTGCCCCTTCTGGGGCTGGGAAAACCAGTTTGGTCAAGCAGTTGATAGCCGAAATCGACAAGGTCATTGTTTCCATATCCCATACTACACGCCCGATAAGGCCGGGCGAAGCACACGGCGAAGACTACTATTTTGTTACCCCCGTGGAATTTCAGCAATTATTGGAAAACCGCCAACTCTTAGAGCACGCATCTGTATTCGATAATTTCTACGGTACGTCGAAAGCAACTGTTGAAAAAAACTTAAGTGACGGTTTCGATGTCATCCTAGAAATCGATTGGCAGGGAGCACAACAAATAAAAAAACTGCTCCCTGATAGCCTTTCAATTTTTATACTTCCCCCCTCAACCGAAATACTTGAGCAACGCTTACAACATCGTGGGCAGGACGATATTCATGTGATTGCGCGCCGAATGCGGGATGCGGTAACAGAAATGAGCCACTACGAGGAGTTTGATTATATCTTAGTCAACGATAACTTTGAACGCGCACTGTCAGAATTGAAAAGCATTGTCGTGGCCAACAGATTGACGAAAAACAGGCAACTGCAAAACCTTAAAAGCCTAATAAAGGCTTTGCTCGCCACATCATGAAATGCCCGTTTTTAAGCAGAAGGTTCCTTTCATTATGAAAACCGCCCTATTGTTGCTGTTGCTTTGCACATCCTCCAGACTTCAAGCCCAACCTGATGCCCATGCCTGGGCTAGGGTCGATAAGCCTACCAACAGCAAAATTGCCCAAAGCATCGGAAAATATACCTCTGGGTGTTTAAGGGGGGCGGCGTCTTTGCCCCATAACGGCGTCGGCTACCAAGTCATGCGGTTGTTGAGGAAACGGTATTACGGACATCCCAACTTGGTCGAGTTCGTTGAAAATTTGGGGCGGGTCGTACACGGTAAACGGTTGGGTATCTTGTTGGTAGGCGACATGGGTATGGCGAGGGGCGGGCCCACCCTGACTGGGCATCGCAGCCATCAAACCGGCCTTGATGTCGATATCTGGTACCTGCTGGCAAGGGAAGCGGAAAAACGAACACTGAGCATAAGTGAACGGGAAACCTGGGGGGCGCCATCTGTTTTGGGCGCTAAATCAGATGGGGTCAATCCGACCCAGTGGTCATTAGCCAACGAACAAATTCTTGAAGCTGCCGCGAGGTCACCGGATGTTGACCGGATTTTTGTTAACGCGCATGTTAAAAAGCTACTTTGTCAGCGTAAAAATAACCATGATTGGCTTCAAAAAATTCGACCTTGGTATGCCCATGACGACCATTTTCATGTCCGCCTAAAATGCCCTTTGGGGGATATGTATTGTGAAAAACAAGAGCCTGTGCCATCTGGTGATGGTTGCGGTGCAGACCTCGCCTGGTGGTTTTCAGCTGAAGCCCAAATGCCTTCCAAAAAACCGCCCCCCCCCAAAATACCTTTACCCAAGGAATGCGATGCGGTTTTGTATGAGAAATAAATGGGCTAGAAATGAAATATGCGGTTAATGAGGCAACATATATTTTATAAGCCTTTTGGCTATCAACCTTTCATATTTTTTTAAACCCTAAGTTACTTAACCAAACTGGTATACGCTTAGTTTTAGACAAAAAATCCTTTAGTTCATATATAATAGCGCGATTGTGGGGGTGTTAGCTCAGTTGGTAGAGCAGTGGACTCTTAATCCATAGGTCCAGGGTTCGAGTCCCTGACGCCCCACCATAATTTTTGATTTAATAATCGCTTAGTCGAATGCCCGTGAAAATTGGGCAAGATCTGGTCGTTACTTTGCAGAAAATAACAACAATAAAGCCACTGTCGGTAGCTGGAAATAAACCGGAGATTGCAAATCTAACAGAACGACCTACTTTCTATTGATACAACCCAAACCAATCGATGACAGGATGCACAGGAACTGACGGTTTTACTGTAGTATTTTGGAAGAAATCATCTAGGATATATTCGAGACCGTAAAAGTTGCCGCCTACAAATCCCTGGCAAAGGATTTCAAAATTATTATTTGGATTTTCCTCTGACGTTTTGGTTTTATTTGTTACTTTCATTGCAGACTCCTGCAGTTTTGTAAAATAGTTGCATATAACATAACTGTTTCCTGCTGAATGCAATATGAACAAAAGGCAGCATTATTGATTCTTTAATTAAAATCAAACTTTATTAAGACTGAAAAACTAATAATGCTTAAGAAACCGATTAAATAAGGAACTATTGTTACTTGGCATTTCAAGCAAACCCATTGAAGTTTCGTAGCCGTAACCCCCAAATTCCCCAATGTTTTTCCTACAATTGCATTATCGTTAATGGCTGCTGGTTGTCCTGCTCACTATGGTTAATAAATATTGCATCTGTCGCTTCATAATATCCTTATGCCATTTACGTAGGTACAGGCATACGATAGAAGCTTTGTTTACTTTATACTGTGAGCAAATCGTAAGTTCTATGAACTATTACCCACCAGACCGAAAAATAACCGATGACCGAATGGGAGCTTCACATTGTTAATGGGGGTTATTGCTAGTGGCTTTGTATATGCTAGGCGACGAATACTCCAAACAAACCGGTAATCATTTAAAGCTGTTTCGCACCCGGGGTCGTCAATAACCGGAAAAAATAACCATGTACTGTCCTGTCCGAGCTACACATGAGTGTTCGCCCATTTCACGATATCCTGCATGCTCATGGCGCCAGACTGGCGCGCCAGTTCTTTACCGCCTTTGAACAAGGCTAAGGTGGGTATGCTACTGATGGCATATTGGTTTCCCAAAGCCTGCTCAATATCGGTGTTCACTTTGGCTAAACGTACCCTTGGTTCCAAAATCCCCGCAGCTTGGACGAATGCAGGCGCCATCATTTTGCAAGGGCCGCACCAAGGAGCCCAAAAATCTACCAGAACCGGAATGTCATTATTGTTTACATAATTATGGAAGGTACCAGCAGTCAAATCCAATGGCTTACCATTAAAGATCGGTTGATGACATTTGCCACAGTTAGGCTTTTGTGTAAGCCGTGTGGGTGGTACCCGGTTAACTGCCTGGCAGTTTTGGCAAACGAGATGTAACGGTTCACTCATTAAGATTCCACTCCGCTATTGACTGTTAACGTTATAGTTGGGGTCAATGGCAAATTCTTCAATAGCTATATTGGGGCAATTTACTTGGCGGCAGACAAGGCTAGCCAATTGTTTGATGCTATTAAGGCATGAACATGAAAAAGATATTATCGACGATGAGACAAAGAATATTTTTTCAGGAGCCGCGATTGTAAATCGACAGCTACCTATTTGATGGGAAGTAACAAAAGAACCTGTTAAGGTTGCTTTTCTCAAAGGGCGAAACCTGGCTTAAATTTTAAACCAGGCTCAAAACCCTGTGCTTTAGTGGCTATTGTTAGGTAACCTTAGTACCTGCTGCCCACTTCATTCCCTATGAACGAACCGGCTGCCGCGCCGATACCGGCAGCCAGCGGATGTCCGTTACCCAGCTCATAGCCAAGCACGTTCCCTACTACGCCTCCTGCCAAACCCTGGTGTGAGCGGTTATCATAATAACGCCCACCATTGTTGTACTGGGATTGTGGCGGATAGTACTGTGGCCGTGGTTGGTTATAGGCAGGCGGCTGTTGGTAATAATAGTTAGCCTGCGGTTGGGGATAATAATTGTTAACTCGCCACCTTGGGTAGCCGCCCCTGCCATAATGCCTGTGTCCGTGGTGGTGATGTCCCCAGCCGTGATGCCTGTGGTGGTGTCCCCAGTCGTGCCCGCGCCTGCCCCAGTCACCATCGTGGGCGGCGGCAGCGGACGAAAACAAAACGGTAATGGCAATCAATTGGATCAAATATGCTATTTTCTTCATGTCATCATTCCTATGCAGTTGTTGTTAATGTCATTAAAGGAACCCCTGAACAAGCAGCTTAAGGTCAAGGTTCCTAAAATTGTCCTTTCTTTATCCTTGGCGAGCATTCTACAGATTGAAAATGAATCCTCACTTAACAATCCATCGGGTTCAATGGGGCAAAAAAAACCAATTGCCATATAAGAAACATTGATTCCCCATTTTGTCCGTATGTTGGGCAATTTATCTTGGGTTATCGATAAGGGCAACGTTCAAATAGAAACAAAAAAATCGGCGGGTTTAATTTATTAATGCCAGTTTGGTACCGGACAAGTAACCGTAATGCCAACAAATAAAGATATTTACAAAAATTGGGAAAGCTTTGGCAGCCAACTTGGCCTGGGTGGCATAGGGCTAAGGAAAAAGGCTAAACCTCTCTCGTGTTCAACATCAAATTGATACGGCTGTATAAAGTAACATTACCTAATGATGCCCCGCCGATTGAGAATTTAGCGTCTTCAGCTATTATCATCACATTGTATTGTTCAAGTGTTTAGGGATTACGAAGCGTATGGCCAAGGTAAACAGCAAAAAGCCGAACCGTAGAGTTGCGTTGCGGGTCTATGAACAGGTAAATCTTTTCTACCAAAAAATTGACCTGAACCAGCTTAACGTAGCAGAATCCGGCTTCGATAACATTCTCAATAATTTTGCCCGATCCCAAGCAGATAGGCGCATTACCGTTGGGCCATCATTTCCCGCTTCGCAAAGCCAGGAAAACGATACGTTGAATGTCAATATCAGTGCCAGCGGACTCGCCTTTACTTGCATGGAGGAACTGAAAGCGGGCGATTATTTAATGCTCAGGATATTATTCCTATCGAGCATGACAGTCGTGATGACCTGCTGCAAGGTAGTTTATTGCAAACCCAGCAACCCTTTCGAAAGCAACCGCCATCCTTACTCAATTGGCGCCCAGTTTATCAATATGACGGCAGAAGATAGCGAGCTGTTGAATAAACATGTCGGCAAAATAAAAAAACAACAATTGGCGGTCTATGGCTTGGTAATTGCTTCCATCCTAGCCATTCTGGCTGCTCCCGGCCAAGCATGGGGACTGCTGGTAGGCTTGGGGCATCATTTGCTTGTGATATTTTTGCACATGCTGCATTTGGCCTTTGAGTTCCTTGAAATGGGCCTAGATCATGTCATTGAGCATCATTTTCATACCGACACACATGAGACCCAGGTTATCGTATTTTATGTGTTGGCCGCCTTCGGACTTCCAGCCTTGTATTTTTTGGGACGTAAGTCTGCCTCCGATTTGATAAGATTGGGCAAGCGCCTGCTTCTATACTGGTCACGCAAGAAATCAAGTTGCCTTTATTTTTGGGGCCAGCAAACTTTGCTGGGCAAAATCAAAATTGTCGGCATAGGGACTACTGCGATTGCCGGTTATATTTACTTCGGTATCTAATATTAGAAACAAGGGCTGACTAAGCTGCTCCAGCAAATAGGTAGGAGCTTACTGGGATGAACAAGGTGAAAACCAGAGTAATATTTAAAAATCCTTGAGTGCCGTTGCCGCCAACCTATGTTAGATGAAACCTACCGTCTTGCAGCCTTTCCAGCCATAGAAAGCAATATAGGCATAACATATGACGGGAATAAAAAATGCGGGCTGTAAGCCGATATGGTCGGCAAATAGACCTTGTACAACCGGAAGGATAGCCCCGCCGACGATTGCCGAACACAAAATCCCTGAACCTTGTCCCGTATGTTTCCCTAATCCGTTCAGGGCCAAAGAAAAAATGGTAGGGAACATAATCGAGTTAAAGCAGCCCACAGCAAGAATTGTCGACATTGCCATATAGCCGCTAGAGAAAATAGTCGCTACCACCAATAAACCCGCTGTAGCTGCATTAAACGCGAGCACTTTTCCCGGTTGTATTTTCTGCATCACAACTGCACCGATAAATCGGCCAACCATCGCACCGCCCCAATAGAACGACACGTATTTGGCGGCTTCGGGTGGGGTTAACCCTGTGATTGCCGGGTCGGACAAAAAACTTACCAGGAAACTACCGATGGATACCTCGGCGCCTACATAAACAAAAATGCCGATGGCGCCTAATACCAGGTGCGGGTAATGCCAAGCGCTCGGTTTAGGCTTCCCAGGATATTGATCCTTTAAAACTTCGCCATGAGCTTCCTGGCCTCTAGCAACAGGCAATTTGACGAAGGCGAAAATGCCTGATATTGCAAACAACATTGCCGCCAGCAAAAGGTAAGGATGTTGCACCGCTGTGGCTTCCAGGGCCTGATACTTAGAAAGCGCACCTATAGATAACAATTTCATTTCATCGGGCGTTTTAACTGTCGTAGCCAGGATAAAAAATGCACCGAAATACGGTGCAAGCGTCGTCCCTAAGGAATTAAAAGCTTGGGTCAGAGTTAAGCGGCTGGAAGCGGTTTCCGGTTTTCCCAACAGGGTCACATAAGGATTGGCTGCGACCTGTAATAAGGTTATGCCGACTGCTAATACAAAAACGGCTGATAAAAACAAGGGGTATAATCTCAGGGCTGCGGCGGGATAAAAAAGGAGGCAGCCGGTTCCGGCAATCGCCAAGCCGATAACGATGCCGCGTTTGTAACCGATTCTGTCCACCAGATAACCGCTCGGCACGGAAACCAGAAAATAGGCGGCAAAAAAACAGGACTGGATTAGCATGGCCTGTGCATAATTCAGGGTAAATACTGCTTTTAAATGCGGAATCAAAATATCATTTAAACAGGTGATAAAACCCCAGATAAAAAATAATGAAGTCAACAGCGCCAATGCGCCAAAGTTGGAGGAATGTACGGGATGGATAGGTAAGTGCTGGGGATTGTTCATTTGGGATGGACTTTATTCGGTGACCCAAAATTTTGCCGTTTCATTTCCTATCATTACCGTAAATTCCCCAGGCTCGACAACCCGCTTTAAATCGACGCCGATGAAAGACAAATCGTAGGGCTTTAGGATAAATGATAATTTCTTGGCTTCCCCTGGCTCCAGTTCGACTTTTTGAAAGGCTTTCAGTTGCTTGTTCGGCCTGGTTACGGAAGCGGCAACATCATGGAGATATAAAAGGACTGTCTCTTTACCTTTAAGCGTACCGGTATTACTGACATTAACGGTGACCGTAACATTTTCATCCGACTTGATTTGTTCCTTATCCACTGCCAATCCGTCGGTCACGAACGTGGTATAGCTTAAGCCATGGCCGAACGGGAAAAGCGGGTTGTATACATTTCCTTCAAAAGACTCCATCGGCTTGTGGTCGTATAAGGTAATACCGTTGGTGTTTCTAGGGTAGGTAATCGGCAACTTTCCGTCCGGGTTATAGTCGCCGTAGATAATATCGGCAATCGCTTCCCCGCCTTCCATGCCAGGTAAAAACCCCAGGATAACGCCAGCGGCTTGGTTGGCTATTGAGGTAATAATGCGCGGACGACCGCCCAAGGTCAGCAATATTACTGGCTTGCCGGTGTTAATGGCGGCTTCGGCCAGTTCCATTTGCGTGGGTTCAAGCGCCAAGGTTTCAATATTCCCGACCGTTTCGGTGTAGGGTTGCTCCCCCAAGCAGAGCAAAACAACATCGTGGTGTTTGGCTTCGGCAACCACTTTGTCGATAGCCTTTTCATCAGCCCTGACATCACCGTTAAGGTAAGTAATTTTGCCTAGGGATTTATTCTGTATGGCTTTTAATACCGTCAATTTGTCTTGCGGATACAGTTCTTCTGAATTGCCTTGCCAGGTGATCGTCCAGCCGCCGTTCATCACGCTTAACAGGTCGGCGGTCGGCCCCGTCACCAGGATATTCGCTTCTTTCTTGACCGGAAGGATATGGTTGGAGTTTTTCGCGAGGATGATCGATTCGCGCGCCGCTTGACGATTGATTGCAGTGGCTTCGGGAGTTGCAAAATTACTCTCTACGGGTAATTGTTTGCGGTTAGGTTCAAACAAACCGACCTGATATTTAACAGTCAATATCCTCCTCACCGCCTCATCGATCCTGGACATCGGTACTTCGCCGGATTGGGCCAACTCCAGCAACAAGCCGTAAAACGAAAAATCGAAGGGCACCATGCTCATGTCGACACCGGCCATCACTGCAATCTTTACCGCATCTTTCGGTGATGCGGCGAGCTTGTCACGGGTATAAAGCCGTTTGATATCTTCCCAGTCGGACACTACAAAGCCCTTAAAGCCCATTTCATCCCGCAAGATCGTGGTGAGGTAATGATGGTTGGCATGCCCGGGAATACCGTCGACCTCTGCCGAATTAACCATGACTGTCGGCGAACCCGCCTTGACACCGGCTTCGAACGTGGGCAGGAAATATTCACGCAACATCCTTTCACCGATCCAGGCGGGCGTCCGGTCTTTGCCGTTGATAGGAAAACTATAGCCGACAAAATGTTTCAGGCAGGTAGGCAACTTGGTAGGCGCAGAAAAGTCATCGCCCTGATGGCCGTTAATGTAAGCCGTACCCAGCGACGTCGCCAAATGTACATCCTCGCCATAGGTTTCCCATAAGCGCGGCCACAACGGTTGTCGGCCGATATCTATCACCGGGGCGAAATTCCAGTGCTGCCCGGATGTGCGGACTTCCCGCGCAGTGATTTCGCCTTCCTTAAAGCTTAATTCAGTATTGAAAGTGGCGGCCATGTTAATGGCCTGGGGAAACAACACGGCATTTTTGGTGTAAGTTGCCCCGTGGATTGCATCAATCCCATAGATCACAGGTATTTTCAGCCGGGTTTTTGCGCTAACGGCCTCAACCTCTTGCATCATATGCCGCCAGGTTTCAATCGGCTGTGCTTTATTATGCGGCGTGGAAGGGCAGTTAAGGATTGAGCCGACATGGTGTTTGATAACGGCGTCTTCAAGTTTTGCGGTATCAATCGGGTTCTTTGCATCTTGCGCCTCGAAAACGCCAATCATAGAAAAATCTATCTGGGTCATCTGGCCGATTTTTTCTTCCAGGGTCATTTGTGACAATAAATGTTCAACCTGGGCAACGATGGTGTTTTCCGTTAACTGGGTTTCTTTTGGTTTCATGTAACACCCCGGCAAGATGAATATGGCAATAGATAAAATTATAGATTGAATTTTCATACATATTTTTCGTGAATCGTGTCCGTGTCGCGCAAAAAAGCATATGCGACAGCAATTATAGAAGTTATATACCAAAAACTTGTCACTAATTTACTGCTCCAACTATTCTGACTATCCTGTGATTAATGGTTCGATTGATCTTGCCCCGGTCTAGCGGACACTTGGCTAAGAGAGTAATCTCTGAAAC
>CAYSYU010000009.1:0-135004 GCA_964435245.1 uncultured Methylomagnum sp. | reverse complement strand
CGTACAAATTCGATGCATCGCTCTTTGGGCTGCCATCTTGTGACGACACTATCTAAATGACTTTAACAATTTATTTATGGAATCCCGTAAAATTATCTAGGCTTCTCCCTCCAGGTTCTCCCTTATAAACTCTACCTAGAATGCAATAACATCCGCCACTAATTGGCATATTCATCAAATTGCCAACCCGTTTACCGTTACCCTTATATCCCTTGGGTTTACTTAAATTCCGCCAACAAATATGCAAAAGCGACCGCTTAAGTTTAAGGTGCTTTATCAATTTGATTGCTTAATACCCTGATAAAAATGAAGTTTATTTTTTAATTTTGACCCCTTAAAAGTTATAATCTATTTAGTTCTAAGTTGTTGTCGAAAAAGATACTTTTTTATTTTATTTATCCTTTTCTTGTGCTATTCTAATTTCAAGTGGATCAGAATGGTGGTTTTTGGTTGCTTTTGGAGAGTTTTGGAGCAATCGTAAAAAAATCCACGGGGGAGGAATCTTGTTTCGAGGCAGTGTCCCGGTCAATCTCGACGAAAAAGGCCGTATTGCGATACCTTCACGTTTCCGTGAGAAGGTTCAGGATGCTTGCGACTCGAAATTAGTGGTAACTGTCGCCGTAAACGAACGGGGTACGCACATGGCGGATTGCCTTTGGATCTACCCCCTGCCTGCCTGGGAGGAACTGGAGGCAACCATCAAGAAACTGCCATCCTTCAAAAAGAAAACCGCAAAACTCAAAAGAATCCTGGTCGGCAGCGCATTTGATTGCGAAATGGATTCACAAGGCAGGATCTTATTGCCGGAAAAATTACGAAATTTTGCAAATTTAGGTAAAAAATTAATCGTGGCGGGGCACTTTGAAAGGCTTGAGCTCTGGAATGAAGAGGTTTGGAATGCCTATGAAACCGAATTTAAGGAAGATAGCGGTGATGACAGCGACGAAGATATGGACTTATTGAACGAATTATCCTTTTAAGAGGCTGTGCAACATTTTCCGGTAATGCTGGAAGAAGCCATCCGGCAACTCGCTATCAAGGAAGACGGCATATACCTGGATTGCACATTTGGCCGTGGTGGCCATAGCAGAAGGATATTGTCGGCGCTAGGGGCGTCAGGGCGCTTGTTGGCCATTGACCGGGATACGGGGGCGATCGATTCAGAGGATGCCAGGGCATTGCTTGAGGACAGGCGTTTTGCCTTAAGGCACGGCTGTTTTTCAGCATTGGAGAACATCGTGACCGATGAAGGGTTAACCGGCAAGATTGACGGTATTTTGCTTGATTTAGGCGTTTCATCCCCACAGTTGGATGATCCCTTACGGGGTTTCAGTTTTATGCAAGACGGGCCTTTGGATATGCGCATGGATTGCACTGCTGTTACGACCGCGGCGAAATGGATATCCCATGTAGACGAAAAAGAATTGGCCAGGGTTTTGTTCGAGTATGGGGAAGAACGGTTTGCCAGACGTATCGCACATGCGATTGTTACATACAGGGCGGAAAAACCGATAATGACTACACAAGAACTGGTAAAGATTATTGAGGCGGCTATCCCTGTCCGTGAAAAACATAAGCACCCGGCGACACGCAGTTTTCAAGCAATTCGTATAGTCGTCAATAACGAGTTGAATGAGCTAAAAGTGGCGTTACAGCAATCTTTAAAGGTATTGAAGCAAGGTGGACGGTTAGTGGTGATATCTTTCCACTCCCTGGAAGACAGGATAGTTAAGCAATTTATCCGCGCTGAAGCAGGCGCCAAATACGATCCGGGCAAGTTGCCTGTAAAAGAAGCAGACATCACCAAAGGCATATTAGTAAGCCGAGGTAAGCCCTTGAAAGCAGATAAAATTGAGATTGCACAGAATCCAAGGGCCAGGAGTGCAATTATGCGGGTAGCCGAGAGACTTTAGCATGTTGGCAAATAACTACACATTTAAAATCAATAAAGTAGATTCAATCATATTAAGTGTCCTTTTGCCCATATTGTTGCTGTCCGCATTAACGGTTATTTATTGTAAGAACTACTCCCGTTCGATTTTCATAGAGATAGAACGCCAGGAACGGGCATTAGACCAGTATGAAGTGGAATGGGGCCAAATGCAGTTGGAATTATCAACCTTGGCGGAACAAAATCGCATAGAGGCGATTGCCAAGGCGCGATTAAAACTGGTTATGCCCCCCCGTGAAAACATTATTTACATCAAGCCTTAATGCAGATAGCCAATGGTAACAGGCCACGGAAGCAGGCAAATGATTTTTCAGCCAGGAGGAAATTTCTACTCACCTTTATCATGAGTTGCATGGCTGTGCTAATCATTCGCGCTGTCCACCTGCAAGTGTTCAAAAAAGACTTTCTTCAGGAACATAGCCGATATGTGGATACGGTGTCCATTTCATCCTATCGCGGCATTATCGAAGACAGGAATGGCGAGCCTTTGGCAATGAGCTCCCCTGCCCCTTCGGTTGTAATCAACCCTAAAGAGTTTTCCAAAGACGATGAGGCTGCTATCGCCCAAATTGGGAAACGAATGAGGGAGGAACAAGGCGGCGAGAAACTGACTGACAGCCAAAAGCTGGAAGCAATTAACTTATATCACAAGCAAAAGGCTGCAAAAAAAATACAACTAGAAAAATTGCTGGGCTTACCAAACGGCAAAGTAGACGCCATCCTTGAAGAAAAAAAAGATAAGGGCTTTGCCTATTTGGCCAAAAAAATCAGCCCAACCTTAGCCGAACAAGTTAAAGACTTGAAACTCGCAGGGGTGGATATTCTTCGTGAATTCAAACGTTTTTATCCTTCCGGCGAGGTAACCGCCCATCTGCTCGGTTTCACGGATGCCTTAGGTGTCGGGCAGGTTGGCCTGGAAAAAAACTATGAAACTGTTTTGAAAGGCACGGACGGTGAAAAGCGGGTTATCAAGGATGGCCTGCATCAAGTGATTGCCGATGTTGAAAATTTGTCTTCCCCGATTCCAGGCAAAAACCTTGAATTAAGCATAGACCAACGTATCCAATATTTAGCCTATAGGGAATTGCAGAATGGCGTAAAGGCCAATAAGGCCAAAGCGGGTGCATTGGTTGTGTTGGACTCAAAAACAGGGGAAATACTGGCGGCGGTTAACCAGCCTTCATTTAACCCGAATTCAAAAAATGAGCTTAAGGAAAGCCTTTACAGGAATCGGGCGTTTACGGAAGTTTTCGAACCTGGTTCTACCGTCAAGCCTTTTACCGTCGCTGCTGCGCTGGAAGGCAGGTATATCCGCCCTGGGGATTGGTTTGACACCGACGGAGCGTTCCCGGTTGGCAATCATTCCGTTAGGGATACACATCACTACGGCACATTGGATGTAGAAGGTGTAATTAAAAAGTCCAGCAACATCGGGGTTGCCAAAATGGCTTTGAAGATGCCGACCGAATATTTTTGGGGCGTGTTCAGCAAGATGGGTTTTGGCGTTTCACCCGCCACAGGATTCCCTGGGGAAATCGATGGCCGCATGCCTGTAATGAGCCGGATGCGTGATTTTGATAAGGCAACTTTATCTTTCGGTTATGGGCTAAATGTCTCCGCCTTGCAGCTGGCGAGAGCCTATACGGCCTTGGCTGATGATGGTGTCTTGCATTCTGTAAGCTTATTGAAGCGGGATGAAGACGTAGACGCACAACGGGTGTTGTCGCAAAAAACAGCCAAGACGGTCAGGACAATGATGGAAACCGTGATAAGCAAAGAAGGCACGGCTTATGAAGCCAGGGTAGACGGTTATCGGGTGGCCGGGAAAACAGGAACGGCAAAAAAAGCTGGTCCCCACGGCTATTCGGCAAACAATTATTTTGCGGTATTTGCAGGGCTGGCGCCAGCAAGCAATCCGCGTTTAGTGATCGTGGTGATGATAGATGAACCTTCGGCAGGACAGTATTACGGTGGCCTGGTTTCTGCACCAGTGTTCTCCAAGGTCATGGGTGGAAGCCTACGGTTACTGGGCGTTACGCCCGACCAGGAAAATACTATGCCTATCTTGTTAGCCAAGAAAAACTGAGAACCTTGCTTATGCAACTTGCAAAACTTTTGGAAGGACTAGTAAAGGTTTCAGAAAAAGATTCAAAAAAAATTGAAGAATTGGAAATTAACGGCTTGGCATTAGATAGCCGTTCAGTAAAACCGGGTGACGTGTTTATTGCATTAATGGGCACTAAGCAGCACGGGTTAAAACACATTGATGAAGTGATAAAAAAAGGGGCAAATGCGGTGTTATATGACCCTGCTGGGGAAGGGATACGCTATGCCGAAAAAGTAACGGCTATCCCAGCAATCCCTGTTCGCCTTCTAGGGCAAGTATTGGGCGACCTCGCATCCCGCTACTATTCCCAACCATCCGAAAGTTTGGATGTGATAGGCATTACAGGCACAAACGGCAAAACATCCTGTAGCCAATTTTTAGCCCAAGCAATAGACGATTGCGGGATTATAGGGACTTTGGGCTGGGGAACATGGGGCAAGCTCGACAAAACTATTAATACAACCCCTGATGCATTGACCATACAACAAATAATGGCTGAATTTGTTAAAGAAAATAAGAAAACGGTAGCAATGGAAGTGTCGTCACACGGCTTGGAACAAGGCCGTATCCAAGGGATACGTTTCAAAGGCGCCGTATATACCAACATTAGCCGGGACCACCTGGATTACCATGGGTCGATGGAAGATTATCTGGCGGCTAAATTGAAATTGTTGCGGATGCCGGGGCTAAAATTTGTGGTCATTAACTTGGACGACACCTATAGCGAACAGATTATTGGAGCTGCCCCTGGATCCATAGGGGTATGGGGGGTCAGTACAAAAGGAAATAGTGTCGGCTTTGGGGAATCTATCAACGCTGAAGGAATCCAGCACACCAACGCAGGGATAAAACTCAATGTTTCCTGGAAAGGAAATACCCAACCCATTGAAGCACCGCTCTTTGGCGATTTTAATGCGGAAAATTTGCTGTGCGTTGTGGCAGTGATGTTGGCGATGGGTTACCCGCTTCCTGATGTAGCCGCAAAACTAAAATCAGTCCAGCCAATCCCTGGGCGAATGGAGCGTTGCGGAACCGTTGCTAACGATATTACCGTATTTGTTGATTATGCGCATACGCCAGATGCACTCTACCGGGTCTTGGTCAGTTTACGTAAACACTGCCAAGAATCACTCTGGGTAGTGTTTGGTTGCGGCGGAAACCGTGATGCCGGAAAGCGCACGCAAATGGGAAATGTTGCAGAGCAATGGGCGGATTTTGTGATTGTCACCGATGACAATCCACGGTTTGAAGATAGCCTGGAAATAGCCAATGAAATCCTGTCAGGTTGCAATTCGGGCAAAGCAATTTTAATTCAGGACAGGAAACAGGCGATACAGCATGCTATTGCCCATGCATCCACTGGTGATTGTATTGTCATTGCCGGTAAAGGCCATGAAACCTATCAAGAAATCAACGGGGTGCAGTACCCGTTTGATGACAGGCAAATTACAGAGGCCGCATTAAGCCAAAGGATAGGGATGCAATGAAGATGATGCTTAGCGAAATTGCCGAAAAGATAAAAGGTAAGCAAATCGGCGCTGACGCAGAAATTGCGTCAGTCAGTATCGATACCCGGGCGCTGCAGCCTGGAGACCTTTATGTTGCTATCAAAGGGCATCAATTCGACGGCAATGAATTTGTAGGGAAAGTAGAACAAGCAGGTGGGGCAGCGGCAATCCTTAATAAAGGTTTTACTACAAAATTGCCCCATATTTTGGTCGACGACACCCGTTTGGCCTTGGGGTGGTTAGCAAGTGCCTGGCGCGACAAGGCCACGGCAAAAATTGTGGGGATTACCGGCAGCAACGGCAAAACGACAGTCAAGGAAATGACAGCCTCTATATTAAGCATGGATGGGGGCACCTTGTTCACCAAAGGAAACTTGAATAATGACATTGGCGTGCCTTTGACATTATTGCGGCTGAACGAAACCCATCGCTATGCCGTTATCGAAATGGGCGCCAACCATCCAAGGGAAATTGCCTATATCAGTGCGATAGCAAAATCGGATGTGGTGATCCTAAATAATGCCGGAGCCGCACATATTGAAGGATTCGGCAGCCTTGACGGTATAGCCAAAGCAAAAGGGGAAATCATCGAAACCCTTAAACCGGACGGCATCGCCGTCCTTAACATGGACGACAACTATTTCGATTATTGGAAGTCGATTGCCGGCAATAAAAAGGTAATTTCATTTGGATTAACCGAAAACGCCGATGTGAAGGCGAAGAATATCCAAATGGATATCATTGACAATGCTTTTGCAACATCTTTCGATCTTGTTACCTCAAATGCCGTTACCCATACCAAACTGAAACTGGCAGGACAGCACAATGTACTGAACGCCTTAGCGGCTACTGCCGCAGCATTGGCTTTAGGGCTTGACTTGGAAAAAATAAGGTCCGGACTTGAAAAAGTAAAGCCCGTAACCGGAAGGATGCAGCCCTTGGTGAGCCGCTTGGGCAACATCGTTATTGACGACACCTATAACGCCAATGCCACTTCTTTAAAAGCCGGACTGGATGTGTTGGTCAACTGCAAAGGTAAGCATTGGGTAGTACTGGGCGCATTCGGCGAATTAGGTACGGAAAGCCCGAAAATACATGAAGAAATCGGTGAATTACTAAGCTCCAAGGGTGTTGTGCGCCTGTTGGCTATAGGCTCCGATGCCAAAAATACCGTTAAGGTTTTTGGCAAAGGAGCCACTTTTTTTGATAGTCAGGATGAATTGATCGGCGCATTAAAATCCGAGCTAAAAGGGGACGAAACCATTTTGGTCAAAGGCTCAAGGACGCAGCACATGGAAAATGTCGCTGCCGCCCTGGTGGACGATTACAGGACATAAGTCATGCTACTTTACCTTGCAGACTATCTGATGACTTTCGAAGGCAGCTTTAGGGTCTTCCATTACCTTACCTTCCGGGCGATCCTGGGTGCGCTGACATCTTTGATAATTTCGTTCATTATCGGCCCTTGGATGATAAGGAAATTGAGCCGAAAAAAAATCGGCCAAAGCATCCGCGAGTTAGGCCCGCAATCGCATTACGAAAAAGCCGGCACACCGACGATGGGCGGGACATTGATATTGATCGCCATCGCTTTCAGCACCTTAATGTGGGCAGATTTGGCAAACCGTTATATATGGGTAATTTTGCTTGTGACCTTAGGCTACGGCATCATTGGATTTATCGACGACTACCGTAAAGTCGTCAAACGCAATAGCGACGGCTTATCGGCGAAAGCCAAATATTTTTGGCAGTCCATTATCGGGATTTGTGCCGTCGTTTTTTTGTACCAAACCGCTGTTGTTCCGGCAGAGACCCAATTCTTCGTACCGTTCTTTAAAGATGTAATGCTCAATTTGGGTTGGGCATACATCATCCTCAGTTATTTCGTTATCGTCGGCACCAGTAACGCAGTGAACTTAACTGACGGCTTGGACGGCTTGGCCATCATGCCAACGGTAATGGTCGCTGCAGGGTTAGGGATTTTTGCTTACCTGTCCGGCCATGTCGGGTTTTCGGAATACCTAGCCATTCCCTACTTACCGAACGCGGGCGAATTGATCGTATTCTGCGCCGCATTGATCGGGGCGGGGCTTGGGTTCTTATGGTTCAACACCTATCCGGCGATGGTGTTCATGGGCGATGTTGGCGCATTGGCGTTGGGTGGAGCCTTAGGCGTTTTGGCTGTGTTGGTACGGCAGGAAATAGTCTTGATTATCATGGGGGGCGTATTCGTTATGGAAACCCTGTCTGTGATAATCCAGGTAGCATCCTTCAAAATGACCGGTAAGCGGGTGTTCCGCATGGCTCCCATCCATCATCATTTCGAGTTGAAAGGATGGCCCGAGCCGCGGGTTATCGTAAGGTTCTGGATCATCACCTTTATCCTGGTATTGGTCGGACTGGCGACGTTAAAACTAAGATGAGACTGGACAATAAAGCCATCAAGAACCGTTTAAAAGCCAGCTTAGGTCTGGATCCGTCGGCCTCAAAAATAGTGGTTGTCGGTTTCGGCGTCACCGGGGTTTCAATAGCGCGTTTCCTGATGGGCTTAGGTTTCGACTTTGTTGTCGCAGACAGCCGGGAAATCTCGCCTATCACCGGACAACTAAGCAAAGAATTTGGCGGCATAAAGGTATTTACGGGCGAATTTGACCAAGCCATGTTCAATAATGCCACCCATTTAATCGTAAGTCCCGGGATTCCATTAACGGAAAAGGCCATAAGCGATGCCGTCGATAGTGGCGTAAAAGTCATTGGGGATATCGACCTATTTGCCTGTTCCGTAACTACGCCGATTATCGCAATTACCGGATCAAACGGTAAAAGTACCGTAACCACCCTTTTGGGCGAAATGGCAAAGGCAGATGGAAGAAAGACGGGCGTAGGCGGAAATCTCGGAATTCCTGCCTTGGATTTATTGGCGGAAGCTGCGGAGCTCTATGTACTTGAGCTTTCCAGCTTTCAATTGGAAAGGACTTACCATTTAAATGCAGCCGCCGCGACGGTATTGAATGTCAGCGCCGACCACTTGGACAGGCATGCCGACCTTGCCGATTATGCATCACAAAAACAACGCATCTATAAGGGCGACGGGGTCATGGTCATCAATACCGACGACCCGATAGTGGCAGCCATGCAGGAAGCTGACCGGAATCAGCTTACTTTTTCGATCCATCGTAAAGCAGACTTCTGGATCGGCCAAGACCGGGAGACCAAGTATTTGATGCATGGCAATGAGTTGTTGTTTCCCCTGTACGAGCTGCCGCTTGAAGGCAAGCATAACGCTGCTAACGCGCTGGCGGCATTGGCATTGGGCACTGCCGTCGGCTTAGGCAAAGAAGCAATGTGCAAAGCCTTAAAAACATTTAAAGGCCTTGAACATAGGATGCAGCGGGTAGCGGAAATTCGCGGGGTCGTGTGGGTGAATGACTCTAAAGCCACGAACATCGGGGCTTGCGTGGCTGCTTTACAGGGCTATGAATGTAAAGTCATCTTGATTGCCGGCGGAGACGCAAAAGGGATGGACATGAATGAGCTGACTCCTGCAATCAAGGAAAAAGCAAAAAGTGTCGTGTTAATGGGAAAGGATGCGAGATTGATAGAACAAGCGCTTAATGGTTGCGTTCCCGTATACAAAGCTAACGACATGGAAGAGGCAGTGACCATTGCCTCACGGATTGCATTTTCGGGGGACTGCGTATTGCTATCCCCTGCTTGCGCCAGCCTGGACCAATATAAAAATTACCAGGATCGCGGCAATCAATTTACCGAGGCCGTATTGAGGTTAGTCGCATGAACAGGCCAGTCATGGGAACACATAAACCACGTTTTCGCTTCGACCCTTTGTTGGTGGCGGTAACAGCAAGCCTTCTGTTTATAGGTTACATTATGGTGGCGTCGTCATCGCTACATTTGGGCTTCGAGCAGAAACAGGACAGCTTCCATTATCCTGTTAGGCAATTGGCCCACATCGTTTTAGGGTTGTTGATGGCTTTTGGGATCACTAAAATCCCCATGGCAAGCTGGCAAAAGATGGGGTCTGGGACATTTATTGTGGGGTTGTTTTTGCTGGTCATCGTGCTGATACCGGGCTTAGGTGTAAAAGTTAACGGCAGTATCCGCTGGTTGTCGCTGGGCGGGCTTAGGATTCAAGTATCGGAAGTGGTCAAGTTTTTTTCAGTCATTTACATGGCCGGTTATGTCACCCGCCACCAAGAGAACCTGCAAGGCTCGGCATACGGCATCATCAAGCCGTTACTGCTATTTTCAGTGGCTTGCATATTATTATTGCTGGAGCCGGATTTCGGTTCCGCGGTCGTGATTCTTATGATCGCAATGGGCATGATGTTCCTGGGCGGCGCCAGGTTAAAACAATTCATTATTTTGCTGGGATTGGTTGTTGCCCTGGCTGCGGCTCTGGTTATTGTTGCGCCTTATCGCATGGCGCGGCTTGTCAGCTTTATAGACCCTTTCAAGGACTATTTAAAATCTGGGTACCAGCTTTCGCAAGCCTTAATTTCTTTCGGTCGCGGCGAAATCCTAGGCGTTGGTTTGGGTAGTGGGATACAGAAATTATTTTACTTACCGGAAGCCCATACAGACTTTTTATTTTCAGTTATTGCTGAAGAATTGGGCTTGGTTGGCGTCACCGTTGTTATTGCTTTGTACGTAACACTAATATGGCGCACCTTCACTATCGCGATTGCCGCCGAGGAGGCAGGCCAACGGTTTTCCGCCTTTATTGCCTATGGCTTAGGGATTTGGTTGGGCTTCCAATCGTTCGTCAATATGGGCGTCAACATGGGCATTTTGCCGACTAAAGGGCTGACCTTGCCGCTGATGAGCTACGGCGGCAGCAGCATGATGATCATGAGCTGCGCTGTTGCCCTGCTATTCCGGGTGCATAGCGAAACAGCCGACCTTTACGTACAAACGCCGCTGGAAAGGTCGAAATGGGTAAACGCATAGTCATCATGGCCGGAGGAACTGGCGGACACGTATTCCCAGCCCTTGCCGTTGCCTTATGGCTTAAGGAAAACGGCTGGGATGTCAGTTGGTTAGGCACACAAAAAGGGTTGGAGAGTAAAGTAGTCCCTGAGCACGGAATAGACATTGACTGGTTATCTGTTGCAGGTGTGCGCGGAAAAGGGTTGCTATCGAAATTGGCTTCGGCGTTCAAATTGATAAAGGCTTGCGGGCAAGCATTCATCATTTTACGCAGACGTAAACCGGATGTTGTGCTCGGCATGGGCGGTTTTGTAGCAGGCCCCGGAGGTCTTATGACAAGGTTATTGGGAATTCCATTAGTTATCCACGAACAGAACCGGATTCCTGGAACGACTAACAAGCTGCTTGCGAAAATTGCCAACCGAGTCCTGGAGGCATTCCCGAACAGCTTTAAAAAAACCCTAAACGCCCAATGCACAGGCAACCCGTTGCGCAAACAATTTCAAAGTTTGCCTATTGCAAAAGCATCCCTGGATGGGCGGGATTTACGGATATTAATCATTGGCGGCAGCCAAGGTGCCCAAGTGCTAAATGAAGTCGTTCCAGATGCGCTTGCAATCCTTAAAGGGATAGATGTCAAACACCAGACGGGGACAGCGATGCAAGAAAAGGTTGCAAAAAGGTACCAAGAACTTGGGGTAAAGGCGGAAGCGACAGCCTTTATTCAGGACATGGTTACTGCTTACCAATGGGCAGACATAATCATTTGCCGCGCTGGAGCCATGACGGTAAGCGAAGTGGCGGCAATGGGATTGCCGGCGATTTTAATACCGCTGCCTAACGCGATTGACGACCATCAAATGGCGAACGCACGGTATTTAACCGATTCAAATGCTGGCATGATATTGCCCCAAAAGGAATTGAATGCGGACAACTTAGTTGGACTCTTAAATAAGGCCAAACAGCAATTGGAAACAATGGCCGAAGCCGCCAGAAAATGCGCAAAGTTGGATGCAACTGAAGTCGTGGCCAATGCTTGCATCCGAGAGGCAAAACCATGATCGCCCCTACCTCACCGAAACCCAACCGCGATTTCGGCAGCATCAAATGGATACATTTTGTCGGTATCGGCGGCACCGGGATGTGCGGCATTGCAGAAGTGTTATTTAACCTGGGCTATTCCGTATCGGGTTCGGATATCAAAGAAAGCCCAGTCACCCAAAGGCTGGTAGATCTTGGGGTTAGGGTGGAAATAGGCCATAAACGGGAAAACCTTAAGCAGGCTGATGTCGTCGTGGTGTCCAGCGCTATCGACCGCACCAATGCGGAAGTCGATGAAGCTTACCTCAAGCGGATACCGGTTATCCCTCGTGCCGAAATGCTTGCCGAGTTGATGCGTTTCAGGTTCGGCATCGCCGTTGCCGGAACGCACGGAAAAACCACAACAACCAGCCTGACGGTATCCATGTTGGCGGAAGGCGGGCTGGACCCGACTTACGTAATCGGCGGACGATTAAACAGCGCAGGGGTAAATGCCAAATTGGGCTTGGGTAATTATTTGGTTGCGGAAGCGGACGAGAGCGATGCCTCGTTCCTCTACTTACAGCCGATGATGGCGATAGTCACCAATATAGACCAAGACCACATGGCGACCTACCAAAACAATTACCAGCGCCTAAAAGACACTTTTATTGAATTCCTCCATCATTTGCCTTTTTACGGACTGGCCGTTTTGTGTATCGACGATGAAGGCGTTAGGGAAGTGCTGCCGGAAATTTCCAAACCGGTAACAACGTACGGCGTTCATCCCGATGCCGACATACGTGCGGAAAACGTTAAACAAGCCGGCATGCATACTTCATTCGATGTAATCCGCAAAGGTAAAGACAACCAACTGTCAGTCACCTTAAATATGCCTGGCTGGCATAACATGCTGAATTCGCTCGCAGCGATAGCGGTAGCGACCAAACTGGAAGTGACCGATGAAGCAATCCTCAAGAGCCTGTCTGCATTCAGGGGCGTTGGCAGGCGTTTCCAAATCAACGGTGACCTACCATACGGCAACGGTAAACTGACATTGGTCGACGATTATGGGCATCATCCCCGTGAAATTGCCGCAACATTAGAAGCATTACGCCAAGCTTGGCCTGACAGGCGGGCAGTCGTAGTATTTCAGCCGCATCGTTATACCCGGACCCGGGATTTATTTGAAGATTTTGTGCAAGTCCTTTCAACCGTGGATGTCTTAATATTGATGGATGTCTATTCTGCGGGAGAGGCGGTTATTCCAGGGGCGGACGGAAGGGCATTGAGCCGGGCAATCCGGGTGCGCGGTAAAGTTGACCCGATCTTTGAGGAAAACCGGAAGGAACTGGCAACCGTACTGGCCGGCGTTGTTAAAACGAATGATGTCATTTTGACGATAGGGGCCGGAAATGTCGGCCAGATTGCCGCAGAGCTACCCGAACGGTTGGCGAAAGAATTATCGGCACCGGGCAATAAAAACATCCTTGAACTAAAAGGGCGTTTACTCCGAAATGAGCCGCTTGCCAAGTACACAAGTTGGCGTGTCGGCGGCATGGCCGACCAGTTATACCTGCCCTTTGATAAGCACGACCTTTGCAACTTCATCAAAAGCCTGCCGGAGGATGAACCCATTTTTTGGATGGGCCTGGGCAGCAACCTGTTAGTGCGGGACGGAGGGATAAGGGGCACAGTCATTAACACCAAAAGCCGATTGAAAAACATGCGCCTGAATGACGATGGCTCGGTTTATGTGGAAGCCGGTGTCCCTTGCGCCCATGTGGCCAAATTTTGCGTAGAACATGAATTATCAGGGGCAGAATTTTTGGCGGGAATTCCGGGCACGATGGGCGGTGCGTTGAAAATGAATGCGGGGGCGTTTGGCGGGGAAACTTGGCGCATCGTTAAAAGCGTCGAAATGTTGGGCGCTAGCGGCGATATAACCCAGCGCGACCCTAAAGAATTTGACATTGCTTACCGTTCAGTAAAAAACCCAAACAATGAATGGTTCCTTTCCGCAAATTTGTCGTTAAAACCCGGCGATTCCGTGGAAAGCATTGAAAAAATTAAAACCTTACTGGAAACAAGGTCAAAAACACAGCCGACAAACCAACCCAGTTGCGGCTCGGTCTTCAAAAATCCGGAAGGCGATTTTGCCGCGAGGTTAATCGAGGCGACAAAATTGAAAGGTTACACGATTGGCGGGGCGTCTGTCTCTGAAAAGCATGCGAATTTCATTGTTAACACAGGCAACGCCACGGCAAAAGACATCGAAAACCTGATCAAGTATATCAAAAGAAAGGTTCAGTATATTCATGGCGTTGAGCTGCAAACAGAAGTTTGCGTCATAGGTGAGGAATTAGAGTGATAAAAAATCCGGAAGAATTTGGACGCGTTGCGGTAATGATGGGCGGCTCGGCTGCGGAAAGGGAAATCTCATTAAAGAGCGGTGCAGCGGTTTTCGATGCATTAAAGCGTAAAGGTGTCGATGCAGTCGCAATTGACGTCACCGGCAGCCCGATTGATGCGCTTGCCGGAGTGCAAGTTGACCGGGTTTTCAACATTGTCCATGGCCGTGGCGGTGAAGATGGCGTTTTGCAGGCGGTATTACAGGTGATGGGAATTCCTTATACCGGCAGCGGCGTCATGCCTTCGGCGCTCAGTATGGATAAGTTACGCACCAAATTGTGCTGGCTCGGATATGGTTTAGCAACCCCCAAGTGGTTTTTGCTAAAAACTAACGATGATTTAGATGCCTGTATAAAAAGCTTGGGATTTCCCGTCATAGTAAAACCGGCCCAAGAAGGTTCCAGTATCGGGATGAGCAAAGCGAACAACCGGGACGAATTGGCAAAAGCCTTTCAGGTCGCAACCGAGTTCGGCTGCGATGTCTATGCGGAATCTTGGGTACAAGGCAAGGAATACACGGTTGGATTGTTGAATGGCGAAGCCTTGCCAGCCATTCGCCTGGAAACACCCAATGCTTTTTATGATTTCGAAGCCAAATACAAATCCAACACCACCAAATACCACTGCCCTAGCGGCCTAAATACTGACCAAGAACAGCAACTACAACAGTTGGCAGTTAAAGCAAGCGAAGTCATCGGCGTAAAGGGTTGGGCCAGAGTGGATGTGTTCATCGACGAATCTGGACAACCCCAACTGATTGAAATTAACACCGTCCCTGGAATGACCGACCACAGCCTAGTACCGATGGCGGCCAAACAAGCGGGGATTGAATTTGACGAACTGGTTTGGCGAATACTGGAAACCAGTTGCCGGTAACCGAATATGCAGGCAGTAAAGGCTCTCCTGGTTTTTGCTTTTTTAATTTTGGCGCTATGGGGATTGAGGCAGGAATTTGTTAGCCGGCAGGTAACAGAATCGTTACCAATCCGGTATGTCAGGGCTGAAGGCGTTTTTCAGCACCTCAGCAAAGAGGAAATAAAAACGGCATTGATGCCGTTGGTAACGGCGAGTATTTTCGATGCAGACATGCAGCTTATACATGAAACGGTCACAAAGCTGGCCTGGGTCAAAGATGCAAGTGTTGAACGGGTTTGGCCCGATACCATCGACATCAAGGTCCATGAACGTAAGGCTTATGTACGCTGGGGAAAAAGCGGCTTACTGACGGAGCATGGAGAATTGTTTACCCCGAATAATGTTGACCAATTCCAGTCTTTGTTATTGGTAGAAGGCCCGAAACAACAAGAAGCCAAAACGTTGGAGATTATGAAAGGCTTGAAAACTGCCTTGGAAGACCAAGCCCTGGAACTGGCCGAATTCAAAGTGAATGACCGCGAGGCTTGGGAAATCAAGTTAAAAACAGGATTGGAAATATTGTTGGGCCGTACTGGGCAATTAAAAAAATTGCAGCGGTTTTTGGATACCTTGCCGGTTTTGGGACAAGAAAAAATGGCCGCTATGGCGTTAGTCGACTTGCGTTACCCGAACGGTTACGCAGTGTCCTGGAAGCCGGATAGCGCACCGATAGACTGGGGCTTACCGAAAAGCCAAGAATAATAGATTGTCGATATGAAAATGACACAGAGCAAATACTATGGCGAAGAGAACAGAACGTAATTTAATAGTCGGGCTAGACATAGGCACTTCCAAAGTAGCGGCGATAGTGGCTGAATTGTCCAGTGACGGTATCCTAGAAGTGATAGGCATCGGTTCGACGGCTTCCCGTGGCTTAAAAAAAGGCGTGGTTGTCAACTTGGAGTCTACTGTCCAATCGATCCAACGCGCGATCGAAGAAGCTGAATTGATGGCTGGGTGCCAAATTAAATCCGTTTTTGCAGGCATAGCCGGCAGCCATATCCGCAGCCTGAATTCGCATGGCGTAGTGGCCATCAAAGATAAGGAAGTCACCCAATACGACATCGACAGGGTCATCGATTCTGCAAGGGCGGTGGCGGTTCCTGCAGACCAGAAGATACTGCACATCCTGCCGCAGGAATTTATTATCGACTTGCAAGACGGCATCAAAGAACCTATCGGCATGTCGGGAATCCGGCTTGAGGCAAGGGTGCATATGGTTACCGGCAGTGTCAGCGCCTCGCAGAACATCATCAAATGCATACGCCGTTGCGGCCTTGAAGTTGAAGACATCGTCTTGGAACAACTGGCTTCCTGCAATTCTGTTTTAACCGAAGATGAAAAAGATTTGGGCGTTTGCCTAATCGACATCGGCGGCGGCACCACCGACATTGCAATCTTTGCCGAAGGCGCCATCAAGCATACCGCCGTAATCCCCATAGCGGGCGACCAAGTAACGAACGACATCGCCGTTGCCTTACGGACACCGACGGTGAATGCCGAAGAAATCAAACGCAACTACGCCTGTGCCCTTACTCAATTGGCCAGCGTCGACGGGATTATCGAAGTTCCCAGTATCGGCGACAGGCCACCGCGGAAAATTTCCACGCAAAACTTGGCCGAGATCATCGAACCCCGTTACGAAGAGCTTATGTTGTTGGTGCAGTCGGAACTCAGGCGCAGTGGGTATGAGGAATTAATTGCTGCCGGCATTGTCCTGACGGGCGGCAGTTCAAAAGTCATGGGATTGATCGAACTGGCGGAGGAAATCTTCCATATGCCGGTGCGTATGGGTGTGCCGCAAAATGTCGGCGGCTTGACGGAAGTGGTTAGAAACCCCGTCCATTCTACAGGGGTGGGATTATTAATGTATGGAAGGGATCATCAGGGAGGAGGGAAAGGCATTGATTCAGGGGAATTAAGTTTTTTTGAAAAAGTGAAAAGTTGGTTTCAGGGTAATTTTTAATTAAAAGCAAGTCTTACTTAGAGGAAATAGCTATGAAATATGAATTGATAGACAGTTGTAGTGAAAATGCGGTAATTAAGGTTATCGGCGTGGGCGGCGGCGGCGGCAATGCGGTCAACCACATGGTGGATTGCCATATTGAAGGTGTCGAATTCATTTGTGCAAACACCGATGCCCAAGCGCTTAGAAAATTAAATACCAACACTATCATACAGTTAGGTGTAGAACTGACTAAAGGTTTAGGTGCAGGCACCGACCCGGATGTTGGCAAAGAAGCTGCCTTGGAAAATAAAGACCGCATTAAGGAAGTCATCACAGGTGCGGATATGGTGTTTTTAACGGCAGGCATGGGCGGCGGCACCGGCACGGGCGGTATTCCCGTGATTGCGGAAATTGCCCGGGAGATGGGCATATTGACGGTTGCTGTTGTCACCAAGCCTTTCTCGTTCGAAGGCAAAAAGAAAATGGCTATCGCCGAACAAGGCATCGCCGAACTTGAAAAATATGTGGATTCAGTCATCACCATCCCCAATGAGAAACTGTTGCCGGTATTGGGGAAAAATGCATCTTTGATGAATGCTTTTAAAGCGGCGAATGACGTGTTGCTGGACGCTGTCCAAGGCATTACCGACCTGATTGTACATCCTGGGTTAATAAACGTCGATTTTGCGGATGTCCGTACCGTCATGGCGGGCATGGGCGCCGCAATTATGGGCACAGGGGTGGCAAAAGGCGAAAACCGCGCACGACAAGCGGCGGAAAAAGCGATTGCCTGTCCGCTATTGGAAGACATCAACCTGCAAGGGGCGCGCGGTATTTTGGTCAATATTTCTGCCGCCGATATGGGTATCGCCGAATTCGATGAAGTGGGCAATATCGTCCACCAATTCTCATCGGAAGACGCCGTCATTAAAATCGGCACAGCAGTTGACTCATCGTTGGGCGATGAAATAAAGGTCACCGTCGTTGCAACCGGCATGGGATTGCCAAGGGCGCAAGTCATTAGGGCTACCGATAGGTTGATGCAAAAAGCGGCGGTCGGCGAGATAAATTATGGCGCATTAGACAAACCGACTGTAATGCGGCAAAGTCGGCCTGAAATCAGGGAAACCCGTTTCGGCGCCCAGCCAAAAAAAGAAATGGATTTGGACTACCTTGATATTCCAGCCTTTTTAAGACGGCAAGCAGACTGAGTGCTGCACTTTATCTCAATGTTGAGGACTGAATGTGATAATCTATCTATGATAGAATGGCTTTCGCCTCACTTACATGGAGTACTTTTATGATTAAGCAACGAACCTTAAAAAACACAATCAGGGCGACAGGTGTTGGTTTGCATACCGGAGACAAGGTTTATTTGACCTTGCGTCCAGCGGAACCCAATACGGGCATCAGGTTTCGTCGCGTGGATTTGGAATTTCCAGTCACTATCCAGGCAACCCCTGGGAATGTGGGCGAAACCGTGCTTTCGACGACGTTGGTTTCAGGAAACACAAAAATTTCCACCATAGAACATCTACTGTCAGCTTTTGCGGGACTCGGCATAGACAATGCCATAATCGATGTCAGTGCCGCGGAAGTCCCCATCATGGACGGTAGCGCAGGCCCTTTTGTGTTTTTGTTGCAGTCGGCAGGCGTACAAGAGCAAGATTGCCCTAAGCAATATATCCGCATTAAGCGCAAAGTAATGGTTGAGGACGGGGACAAATGGGCGGCATTCGAGCCGTTCGACGGGTTCAAAGTGACCTTCACCATTGATTTCGAGCACCCCGCTTTTCAAGACAATGTCAAAACCGCTACGATGGACTTTTCATCAACTACGTTTGTGAAGGAAGTCAGCCGCGCCAGGACTTTTGGCTTCATGCGGGATATTGAAATGCTAAGGCAAAATAACCTCGCGCTAGGCGGCAGTCTCGAAAACGCCATTGTGGTGGATGAGAGCAAAATCCTTAACGAAGATGGCTTGCGCTATGCGGACGAATTCGTCAAGCATAAAATCCTTGACGCCATTGGCGACCTTTACCTGTTAGGCCACAGCCTGATAGGCCAATTTACCGGCTATAAATCTGGCCACGGCTTAAACAACAAGCTATTACGGACGTTATTGGCGGATACCAGTGCCTGGGAAAAAATCACTTTTGATGACGAGGAAGAAGCGCCGATTTCCTTTATGCAATCCGCCGAATCGCCTAGGACTGCCGCTTAGGCGCTTTGCATTTCGCGGATTGCAGCCGATCAAGCGTTGAAAACAACTTATTTAACGCTTGTTTCAACTGCGGGTCTGTAGTTGCTAGGCTTTGGCTTCGGATCTCATCACGAACGTGTTGGGAAGGGATAAGCACGCCGCGATTTGAAGGGATGGCGGTCATTCCCCTTGCATTAAGGATTTTTACTTGTATCTCGGGAACAGATTTAAAGGTTACTGCCCCAATTTCGGCTAGAATGGTTGTGCCATAAAAACGTAATTGGGTCGCCCAATTGGCTGAATCCGTGTAAACAACCAACTTTTTGTCGTTCAAAACGCAGTGCAGCGCATGGCCTGCCAAATCGTTTGGCAGAACCGCCCTAATCCGGCCTAAAATGGCCGATTGCTGGTTAATCTGTAGGCAAAGCCGATCTATTACCCTGTTCGGATAAGCTAAAATCGGCTTCATTATCGGTGTTTTTTTCGTCACTCTAGAGGAAAAATTGTTGGGCTCCGCAAAGATCATAGCCGAATTTGCCAAAGAGCGGCAAAGATTTGGATGTTAATGTGACCCCAACCTAATATGCCCATAAGAATCATTGCTATCAGGCTTGGACAATAATCTAACATGCATAAGGATTACATTGACATTGGATACCGATATCTATATACTCGTCTTCAGCTAGAAATTGATTTACCGCTATGCTTATCTCTACGAATTATCAGTATCACTCGTCCTGTTATCATTAAGTAATTTTCATATTTCCCGCTCCATCAACCCATAAGGGTATTTTTATTTATATTTACAAGGATTACAAATGACTACCGGTACTGTTAAATGGTTTAACGCAGAGAAAGGTTTTGGCTTTATTCAACAGGACAATGGCCCTGATGTTTTTGTCCATTACCGCAATATCGCAGGCAATGGCTTTAAATCTCTGGATGAAGGCCAAAAAGTAAAATTTACTATCACCCAAGGGCAAAAAGGCCCGCAGGCTGAAGAAGTTTCCCTCGCTTAAGTAAAACCAGTCAGCAATAGCCTGGGTTGCTTAGTTAACCCTGGGCTATTGCCCTCTCTATACCGTGCAGTAAAATGCTAGGCCTCAATCATACTTTTTGTTGTTATATAGCAACCATCCGTTAGGATGTATCCCTTTTGGGTCATGGTGCGTCCAATGGACAACGCCGCCCTTGTTATTCCATTCGTATTCCCCGCAGAAAGAAATTCCTAAACCTTCCATTAAGCCCACAACCTTTGGCGCTAGGTCGATATTATGGGCGACTAGGATTTTCTGCCCAGAACTCAACTCGACCACAAACCGCTGGTGCCTTGGTATATGCACGTCGTCACGCAATATTTTAATTATCCGCCCTGATTGCCTGACTTGGAAATTGCTTATTTGGTTTTCAAACGCATCCTTTAATTGACCTAAATCAGTTAGGCCAGGGCTTGTGTTGTATAAAGCAGGCCCAAATCCAAATTTGTCTCGATATGCCGAAATAAAAGCCGAGCAAGCGACAAGAATTGCCAGCAAAACAAGCTTTGGAAATAATTTTTTCATCCGTAATCTCGAATTAACATTGAGTTGTTAATGTCGGCTGTTACCCCAATGCTAAGAGTTGGTTATTTTGCCCAAACATATTTGAAATTCAATCAAGACCCTATCCGCGCCAAACCTTAGCCGGGTGCGATTGCTGTTTTATGTACCTAGTATCCCAGAAAGTATATAATCTCGCGTTTGATTCAATTTTATATATAAACATCGGAAATAGACATGCTGAGCAAGCTGGTTAGATTTGTTTTTGGAAGCCGAAACGACAGGCTTGTTAAGAAAAAGAAAAAGCTGGTAAAAAAAATTAATGCCCTTGGTCCGGAATATGAAAAACTCTCTGATGACGCATTAAGGGGGCTTACCCAAGAATTCCGTGACCGGCTAAACAAAGGCGAGAAACTCAACAACCTGATCCCGGAAGCCTTTGCCGCCGTCCGTGAAGCCTCGTCCCGCGTCTTCGGCATGCGCCATTTTGATGTGCAATTAATCGGCGGGATGATCCTTAATGACGGGAAAATCGCCGAAATGAAGACTGGCGAGGGCAAGACCTTGATGGCTACTCTGGCTGCTTATCTCAACGCCTTGCCCGGACATGGCGTCCACGTCGTCACCGTGAATGATTACCTGGCAAAACGCGATTCCGAATGGATGGGCAGGGTGTACAGCTTTTTGGGTATGACCACCGGCGTCATCATCAGCCAGATGGAACATGAAGACCGGAAGGCTTCCTATGCAGCGGACATTACCTACGGCACTAACAACGAATTCGGGTTCGATTACTTGCGGGATAACATGGCGTTCAGCCTGGAGCAAAAAGTCCAGCGCGGGTTGAATTTTGCTATCGTCGATGAAGTCGATTCCATCCTGATTGATGAGGCAAGGACGCCGCTGATTATTTCCGGCCCTACGGAAGAAAGCACTGAAATTTACATAAGGGCGAATGCCATAATCCCCTTCCTGAACCGCCAGGAAAAAGAAGAAGGCAAAGGCGATTACTGGGTTGATGAAAAGGAGCGCCAAGTCCACTTGACCGAAAAAGGCCACGAACGGGTAGAACACCTCATGGTAGAACACGGCTTGATGGCTGAAGGCACCAGCCTTTACGACGCGAAAAATATCCGCTTGATGCACTACTTGGGTGCTTCCTTACGCGCCCATAGCCTGTTCAAAAGGGATGTCGATTACATCGTCCAAAACGACCAAGTCATCATTGTCGACGAGTTTACCGGCCGCATAATGCCTGGGCGGCGTTGGTCTGAAGGTTTGCACCAAGCGATTGAAGCGAAGGAACGGGTCACCATCCAAAATGAAAACCAGACGATGGCTTCGATCACCTTCCAAAATTATTTCCGCTTATACGACAAACTGTCCGGCATGACCGGGACTGCGGACACGGAAGCGTTCGAGTTGAACAAGATTTACGGTCTTGAAGTGGTCGTTATACCCACACACCGGAAAATGATCCGCAAGGATATGGGCGATATCGTTTATTTGACTGCCGAAGAAAAATACAACGCCGTCGCGGAAGACATCAAAGAATGCGTACAGCGTGGACAACCCGTCCTGGTGGGCACAACATCCATCGAGAATTCCGAGAGGGTATCCACCTTACTTAACAAACTGGGCGTCAAGCACGAAGTCCTCAACGCCAAGCAGCATGAGCGCGAGGCGCATATCGTGCAACAAGCCGGCATGCCCGGGGCGGTAACCATCGCCACAAACATGGCAGGCCGGGGGACCGATATCGTCCTGGGCGGCAACCTGGACGCTGAACTGACCAAACTAGGCCCAGATGCCAGCGATGCTGATAAAGATCAAGTAAAAGGGGCTTGGCTGGATCGGCATAACCAGGTAATAGCCGCAGGCGGATTGCATGTCATCGGCTCGGAACGCCATGAATCCCGGCGTATCGACAACCAGTTGCGGGGGCGTTCAGGACGTCAAGGCGACCCTGGCTCGTCACGGTTTTACTTGGCGTTGGAAGACGACCTGATGCGTATTTTTGCGTCGGACCGTGTCGCAGGCTTAATGCAAAAACTGGGCATGGGCAATGGCGAGGCTATCGAACATCCCTGGGTCACACGTTCTATCGAAAACGCCCAACGCAAAGTGGAAAACCGTAACTTCGATATCCGTAAGGAAATCCTGGCTTATGACGATGTGGCAAACGACCAGCGTAAGGTGGTTTACGCCCAGCGCAATGAACTCATGGAAGCCACCGATATAAGCGACATCATTGTCGAAATTCGTAAGGATGTGATAAATAACCTGATCACCCAATATATCCCGCCCAAGACCATGGAAGAACAGTGGAATATCAAGGGGCTTGAAGAGCATTTATACCAGGAATTCAATACCGAAGTCCCGATCCAGAAAATGCTCGACCAAGACAAGAAGTTGCAGGAATCAACCCTGCGAATCCGAATCCTTGAGATCCTTGGGCAGCTCTACCAACAAAAAGAGCAGCAAATGACCACAGAAGTCATGAGGCATTTTGAGAAATCCGTCATGCTCCAAGTCCTGGACAACAGTTGGAAAGAGCACCTTTCCGCGATGGACTACCTGCGTAAAGGCATACACCTGAGGGGTTACGCACAAAAAGACCCTAAGCAGGAATACAAGCGCGAAGCCTTTGAAATGTTCACCAGCTTACTCGAACACATCAAGTACGAAGTCACCCGAATCCTGTTCCGGGTACAAGTCAGGCAAGAGGAAGATGTCCAGGCTATGGACGAACAAATGCAAGCCCCAAAGGAATTGCATTACGAGCATGCCGAAGCATCGGCCTTAGTTGAAATCGACCAAGCCGCCCTTGAGGAAAAACCCGCCGCACCGGCACAACCTTTCGTCAGGGAGAGCCACAAAGTGGGCCGAAATGACCCTTGTCCTTGCGGGTCGGGGAAGAAGTTTAAGCAATGTCATGGGAAGTTGAATTAGTCTTTTGACTTAATCAAGACCCAAAGAATTTCTGAATAAGTCCTTCGACAGGCTCAGGACGAACGGTGCGCTTGATTCCGTTCGTGGTGAGCCTGTCGAACCATGAATGGAATCAACTTGTTGAGATTTGTGTCGCTACCGCGACAATTATTTGAATGCCAGTTCCCGCACCGGCGGGCGAGATACTTTCATTTGCTTCACCAAGCCACATGGATGTGGTGAATGTGGAAAATGCAGGAGCAATTTTCCGCAAAAGAAAGTATCCAAAGCTTAGGGCGACCCGGATGCCGCTTATTTCCTGCGCTTCTCGCATTTACCAGGGGTTGTCAAAAGGGACTTCCCTGTCCCTTTGACAACGTGCGGCATACGGGAATGGTGGTGTTATTGTTTTGTTTGGTTAATCGCTTAGTCTGGAAAAAATAAATACAGAACCTATGTTTGAGCCACTCAATCTTGGTTAAGTTTCCTGACTCCTTTACCAAAATTCTTTGTTTACTTTGGTGCTATAATTAATCACACGTTAAAAAAAAACACATTCTACTATGAAGCTAGTTTCAACTGAGACATCTTTAGTAATTGCTGGGGCTTGGAATCCTGCAATATTGACACCTCCTTGGTTGCTAAAGCATGCACTAGGCAAGAATTCAGATGAAAATAATTTGGTGCAAGCATTTTTACCAGCTATGCAAGGCGTTATTTTTGAGTTTCCACGTTATGTGCTTGAAGAGTTATCTTACTTAGTACGTCCAGACACTCTAATCATGTCGCCTGTGGATTCATCGCATCAACATATGAATACATTGGAAGATGTGGCTGCAAAAATATTAGAAGAACTAAAACATACACCTATTACAGGCATTGGGCATAATTTTACATTTAGTGATACAAATCCGCAGTCACAAGTACTGGATGTATTTACAGTTTCGCGCCAGGACTTAACCGACAATATGCCGGAAGGCTGGACACCAGAAACATGTATGCTTAGCGCAAATTTTAAAAATACCAATGAAACTGTAATCGTCAATATTCAGCGACAATTCAATGCAAACGAGCTTATAGTGAAGTTCAATTTTCACCATCCAATAAAGTCAGAAGCAGACGCAATAGCCATACTCAAAGGAAGTAATGACTATAAACGAATGGCGGATAACCTAGAACTGGCTGAGCAATTAATAGAACAACTATACGGAGATATTGATAATGGTTAAAACTACAAAACACAATACTTCATCCATTTCCTATGACGGATGGACCACTTTAATATCCCCTCCTCGTGTAATGATTAATTCAAATACACATTATGAATTATCCGACAATGTCGTCCTTGTCAAAGGACAATATGTAATAGGAGCGAACGGAGTTAAGCAGCTTATGGTTTCTGTTGATCCGGCTACAATTGAACGTAAATTGGCTATTCGTGAGCTAAATGCCCAACTTGAAGGACGTATTTTAAAGAGCCAAACGCAAGCAGTTACTTTTTGATTAACAGTTAAAAAACGTGCAATTACATGCACTTTACTTATGAATCTATTCTCAGTAAGACAGAATTAATGCAAGGGGATGTACTTTCCCGTACATCTGGAATAAATAGTCTTTTAGAGCGAATTCACCCACATTTCCACAGCCATACAAAGAACCTCTTTTTTATGGTTCTAACTCAGAGTTGCGATCTGGTACCGAGAGGCAATGATGGCAAATGTAAGGCACCATACATTACTATTGCTCCTATCCGATCATTAGATTTAGTTATCGAAAAATATCTTGCACAACTAGGAAGTGTATCGATAAATGCAGAATTACCAGTAATAAGCGCTAAATCAAAGGATAAAGCCGCTGAATTTCTTCATCGTCTATTTAATAATAACGAATCTGGATATTTTTATCTTGATGCAGACGATACATCTTTACCATGCGAATGTGTTGCATTTTTGAATTTATCAATAGCGATAAAATCCGACTTCCATTATAAGGAATGTCTAAATGCCAAGGTTCTCCAGCTTACTGATACATTTCAAGCGAAACTTGGCTGGTTAGTGGGTCAAATGTATTCCAGAGTTGGTACAAAAGATTGGGAGAGCGGAGCTTTGAAAAACAAAGTTAAAAAAACTTTGAATTCCGATATAGCAATATGGGTTGAGAACGATAAAGTGAAACTGCTTGAAGATGTATATGAGGACTTATCGAATATAGAACCAAACGTAATAATGTCACGTGCCGACATATCGAAAGCCATTAAAAATCTACCTACTCGAAAACAAAAAGTCTTGGAACAGGCCGAGAAAATACTCACCGAAGTTCTTGGGCAAGACGACCCAATGGCTGCAAAATTACGCAAGCGATTAGAGAATGATACTGCTTTGACTTCACTGCTAAAATAAGAAAATTTTGAGGTGAAGAACTAACCCCATAGCCAAGTAAGCGAGGTAGCCTGGATGAAACGCAGTGGAATCCAGGGTTATGAGTTCCCGTATTACGCTTTGCTCCATACAGGCTACGATGTTCAAACAATTAGGTCATCCCCCGTTATGCCGCGCCGAGCACTGGCATTTTTATTGGGAATAGCCCGAAGGGGTGCGGCAGGGATGCCGCACTTTGCCAGAAGAACATGGATGTTCTTTCTGGCAAACCCCGATAAAAATGCCAGAGCGCAGGAAACAAGCGGCATCCGGGTCGCCTTTTCTTTGGATACTTTCTTTTGGCGAAGCAAAAGAAAGTATCTCGCCCGCCGGTGCGAGAACCGGTTTCAAAATAACCGTTGCGTTAGCGACACACTATGTTCATACCACCTACTCTGTTAAAGTTACTTGAATACAGCCAATAAGGTACTTATTCAATGACCACACCTCATCAGAGCCACGTCCATAAACCCAATCGCCAAACCCTTTACGTCGTTATCGCCCTCGTGCTGGGCATTGTGGTCGGCGAGCTGCTTAACCTAACCCTCAACGGCGCAGGGGAAGCGAAAAATCCCTTATTGGGCCAAATCATAAGTGTGTTTACCGTGCTTACCGATATTTTCCTGCGTTTGGTCAAAATGATTATTGCTCCCCTGGTGATCTCCACGCTGGTCGTGGGCATGGCGAAAATGGGCGACATTAATACGGTTGGGCGCATCGGCATCAAGGCACTGTTATGGTTTTTCTCGGCTTCGCTGTTCAGCCTGTTGCTGGGCATGTTGCTGGTGAACGTGCTGGAACCGGGAAGTACCTTGCATATCGCCTTGCCCGCTGTCGGCGCTGAGACCGGCTTGCCGGACGTTAAGCCGACGTTGAGCACCTTTGCCGCGCACATCTTCCCGAAAAGTGTAGTCGAAGCGATGGCCACCAACGAGATATTGCAGATTGTGGTGTTTTCAATGTTCTTTGGCGTGGCCTGCGCTTCCTTGGGTGAGTTGGCGCAACCGATGGTCAAATCGCTGGATTCGCTGACGCACATCATGTTGAAAGTCACCAGTTATGTCATGCACTATGCGCCGGTGGCGGTATTTTCCGCGATTGCTTCGGTCATCGCACAGCAAGGCATTAGTGTCCTGCTGACTTACGGTAAATTTATCGGCGAGTTTTATTTAGGGCTGTTATTGCTCTGCACCTTTCTGGGCAGTTTTTCCCTTTTGTTTTTAGGGCGAAAATTCGTATCCTTAATCAGCCATATCCGCGAGCCTATGTTGTTGGCTTTCGGCACCGCCAGCAGCGAGAGCGCTTACCCCAAGTTATTGCAACAACTGGAACGCTTCGGTTGCGACGAAAAAGTCTGCGGCCTGGTTTTGCCTCTGGGTTATTCCTTTAACCTCGACGGCAGCATGATGTACATGACCTTTGCCGTGCTGTTCATCGCCCAGGCTTACGGGATAGACATGCCGCTCGCCGACCAGCTTTTGATGCTGCTGGTGTTGCTGTTCACCAGCAAGGGCGTAGCAGGTGTGCCCAGGGCTTCGTTGATTGTCATCTCCGCCACCCTGTCGATGTTCAACATCCCCGAAGCAGGTTTACTGCTGTTGTTGGGAATCGACCAAATCCTGGATATGGGGAGAAGTGCGACCAATGTATTCGGCAACAGCATTGCGTCGGCAGTGATCAGCCGGTGGGAAAAGGCGTTGAAATAGCAGGCAACCGAACTGAAACTTCTTTAACTTGATTGCTGTTAACGCCTTTATCATATGATTTCAAATGAATCGAATTCCATTTCTTTTGCCTGAATCTCAATCAGCTCAACGGTTGCCACCCGTGCCGTAATCGGGCCTTTGTGGCACCATTTGATAAAGGCCTCCAAGGGCTCCCGGTCAGCCTGGGCGATTATTTCCACCCGGCCGTCTTCCCTGTTCCTGACTGTCCCGTTTACACCCAATTCATTGGCTTTATTTTTGGTAAATCGGCGAAAATAAACGCCTTGCACCCGTCCGGAAACAAGGATTTTAACGATGCGCGCCATGCTGAATCCTCCAGCAATAATGAATTTTTGGATTGCGGACAAAATCTTCGGGAATAGTCTTAGCGGTGATATTTTCTATTGGCCACATTGAAAGCGCAACCGCATCAAGGATAAAACGCCGGAAATTCGTGGAAAAGTAAAGGGTTCCGTCCGGCGCCAGTAAGGTGAGCGCTTGCTTGATTAACGTTACGTGGTCATTTTGGATGTCAAAAATATCATGCATGCGCTTTGAATTGGAGAAAGTCGGGGGGTCGAGAAATATTAAATCATATTGCCTGGGAAAGGGTTGCCTTGATTCCTCGGCTAACCACTCCAGGCAGTCTGCCTGGATGAATTCATGCTTGCCTCGGGTATCGTTAAGTTCCAAATTGGCTTTCGCCCAATCAAGGTAAGTCCTTGACATATCGACCGTGGTGCTAGCCAATGCGCCGCCCACGGCGGCGTGTACGGTCGCGCTACCGGTATAGGCAAAGAGATTTAGGAAACGCTTACCTTTAGCCTGTTGCTGGATCAGCAACCGGACAGGCCTGTGGTCCAAAAACAGGCCTGTATCCAAGTAATCGGTAAAATTGACCTTTAACAGGCAGCCATGTTCTTCGATAACATGAAACTGCCCCTGGTCGTCTTGCTTATCGTATTGGTCGGACTTTTTTTGTTTTCGGCGAATTTTCAGGCTTACATGGTCGGGCGCAATACCTAACACTTTCGGTATTTCCGACAGGAGCGCAGCCAGCCTTTGGTTGGCTTTGAACGGGTCGATATTTTTAGGCGGTTCGTATTCCTGTACATTCACCCAGGTTTCACGGTCGCCTTTTTCATTAACATGGTATACGTCAACGGCTACAGCATATTCGGGCAAATCCGCATCGTAGATACGGTAGCAACTGATGTTATTTTTCGTTTTCCAGGCAGCCAGTTTTTTCAGGTTTTTTTGCAAGCGGTTAGCGAAATCCATTACGCCAAAATCAGCAATATTGGCTGCACCCTTATCAGCAGCAACCCCCTGTTGGTCAGCGGTTAATTTTTCGTTAATTTGGCTTATCCGTTCCTCAGTTGATTTTGCCTTAGGGACAAAAAATGCTGAATCTTCTATCGTCATCCGCAACAACTTACATTCCAACGCCCCATTGTAAAAGGTAACGGGCTTTTGCGAACGGATACCCAAGCGGAAGCCTAATTCCGGGTTGCTGATAATCATCGCCGCTTGCCAGTGCTTAAAATGCGCTTTCAAGGAATCGCCAAATTTTTTGTATAACTCGGCTGTTTCTTGTCCGTCCCCCAAGCGTTCGCCATAAGGGGGATTACAGATAACTAACCCCGGCTTCCAGCTTAAGGCAGGCGCGGCATCAGAAATATCGCGGCACTCAAGATGGATTTTACCTTGTAAACCGGCGTTAGCGACATGCGTTAGGGCGGCGTTAATGTTACGGCGGTCTTTGTCGAAACCTACGATGGTCGGCAATAATTTAATACCAGCATTTTTGCGTTGTAACGCTTCAAAAAGCAATTTTTGCCAACAGTCGGCATCATGCTGTTTCCAACCTAAAAAGCCAAAATAACTCCGTAACAAACCCGGCGCATAATCGGCAGCGGCCATGGCGGCTTCCACCAATAAAGTACCGGAACCGCACATGGGGTCTATCAACGTGCCGTTTTGTTTTGCTATACCCGGCCATCGGCTACGGATTAGCAAAGCTGCCGCCAGGTTTTCCTTGATCGGCGCTTTGATGGTGGTGTCGCGGTAGCCTCGGCGGTGCAGGCTTTCGCCTGATAAATCCAGGCTAAGGACAGCCGTTTCACCGTTCAAATTCACATTGACCCGGATATCGGGCCGTTCCGTGTCGATGTTGGGACGTAAGTGGAACCTTACCCGCATCTGGTCGACTATCGCATCTTTGACTTTTAAGGCCCCGAAATGGGTATTGTTGATTGCTTGTGAATGTTTTGCATTAAAGGTAACCGCAAAACTGCCTTCGGGTTGCAGATGCCCGGACCAATCGATTTTTTTTACACCCTGGTAAAGGTCGTCTTGGCTTGTTACATTGAAGATGCTGAGTTGCAGCAATACCCGGTTAGCTATTCTCGACCATAAGCAAATCCGGTAAGCCGCCTGCAAATCGCCCTCGAAATAAGCACCCGCAATAGTTGTTTTGATGTTAATAGCGCCTAACGAACGGAGTTCATCCGCGAGGATATCCTCCATGGCTTTAGGGGTGGTGGCGAAGAGCTGGTAATTCGGCATCGTTGAAATGAAAAAGCCTTGCCAAGGGCAAGGCTTTAACAGAAATGTTTAAAAAATCAAGCTGGCATTTATTGATTTATTTTTATCAATTCGACTTCAAATATTAAAGTCTCGTTAGGGCCGATCGCGCTGCCCGCACCGCTCTCGCCGTAAGCAAGGTTGGATGGGATAAAGAACCTATACTTCGCGCCTTCTGTCATCAGTTGCACACCTTCAGTCCAACCTGGGATAACGCCGTTTAACGGGAAGGAGGTCGGTTCGCCACGGCTGTAAGAACTATCGAATTCCTTTCCATCTATTGTAGTGCCTTTGTAATGCACGGTTACATTGCTGGTTGCAGTAGGTTTCGTTTTGCCTGTGCCTTCCGTCAAAACTTCGTATTGCAGGCCGCTTGCGGTAGTTTTGATATTCGGCTTTTTGGCATTTTCAGCCAGGAATGTCTCACCTGCCGCTTTGTTTTCAGCCGGAGTGCCGGCATTGGCCAATGGAGAGATCGTAAAGCCAAGAACAATGGCAAATAGGGTAGAAAGTAGTTGGTTATGAATTTTTTGCACTGGTTTGATCCTCGTATTAAAAATTAAAAAGTACATTATAAACACCAGACCTAAACGGAATTGTGGTTATTTGGTTACCGAGCCGGAAAAGTCGATTTGACGCCACGCCTCGTATAAAACTATCGATACGGCATTCGACAGGTTAAGGCTTCGGCTTTCCTCCCGCATTGGTAAGTATAGGCACTGTTGATTGCCAACCCTTGCCAAAACGGACGGCGGCAAACCCCGCGTTTCAGGCCCGAACAATAAAGCATCATTACGTTGAAAAACCACATCGCTGAAACGACGGTTGCCTTTGGTGGTAAAGGCAAATAGCCGTTCCGGCTTAGCTTGGCCAACAAAATCATCGAAAGACTCATATTCCCTTAGAGTGGCCCATTCATGGTAATCCAGCCCTGCCCTGCGCAATTTTTTGTCGTCAAGCTCGAAACCCAACGGCTTAATTAAATGCAGTTGCGCCCCGGTATTTGCGCATAAGCGGATAATGTTACCCGTATTCGCCGGAATTTCCGGCTCATACAACACAATGTGGAACATTACCGGATTTTATCGCTTACACTTCCACTTGCGGTAGTTTCCAGATGTCATTATTGTATTCCGTGATCGTCCTGTCGGTAGAAAATTTGCCGCTGGCCGCACAGTTGAGTATGCTCATGCGTGTCCAGTGTTCCTTGTCCTGGTAAGCAGCCTCGACCCGTTTTTGTGCATCGACAAAGCTTCGGAAATCGGCGATCGTCATCCAGGGATCATTCGGGCTAAGCATTGAGCCAATCAACGCGTCAAAAACGCCCGGCTCGAATTGGTTAAAATGCGACCATTCAAGCAGGTTCATCACCCGTTTCAGGTCTTCATCCTGTTCTACGATGTGGCCTGGGTTATAATGATGGCGGTTAGCTTCCACCTGTTCCTCGGTCAAGCCGAACAGGAAAAAATTCTTGTCGCCGACTTCTTCAAGTATTTCAATATTGGCGCCGTCAAGCGTACCAATAGTGATTGCGCCGTTCATCATAAACTTCATGTTGCCGGTTCCGGAAGCCTCTTTGCCGGCAGTAGAAATTTGCTCCGAAAGGTCTGCGCCAGGGCAAATGACTTCCATTGCAGAGACACGGTAATTCGGTAGAAAAATCAATTTAAGCCGGTCGCCGACATCTGGATCCTGGTTGACAACGGCGCCGACGTTATTGATCAGTTTGATGATTTTTTTCGCCATGAAATAACCCGGCGCAGCCTTACCGCCGACCAGGACGCAACGGTTCGTCCAGTTTGCGGTATCGCCGCGTTTAATACGGTCATAAAGGTGAATGACATGCAGCACATTCAGCAATTGGCGTTTGTATTCATGGATCCGCTTGACCTGGACATCAAACAGGGCGTTAACATTCAAATCGACATCATGTTCGTGTTTCTTTAACTCAATCAGTTTTTGTTTTGCATTCTGCTTAATCTGCTGCCAACGTTTACGGAATTCCTTGTCATCGGCATAAGGCGCAAGATTTTTCAACAAGGATAAGTCGGTCAACCAGCCATCGCCTATGGTTTCGGTGATTAACCCGGCCAATTCAGGATTGCACGATGCCAGCCAGCGCCTAGGCGTTACGCCATTGGTCTTGTTGTTGAACTTTTGCGGCCAAAGTTGGTAGAAATCATGGAATAACCCCTGTTGCAACAACCTTGAATGCAGTTCGGCAACGCCATTTACCGAATAGCTGCCGACTATCGCCAAGTACGCCATCCTAACCTGTTGCTCATGGCCTTCTTCAATCAATGACATCCGGGCCAAGCGGTCTTTGTCGCCGGGCCAGTGCGCCGAGACTTCAGCGAGGAAATGGGCGTTTATCTCAAAAATGATTTCCATCAACCGCGGCAACAGTTGCTTGAAGAGGTTGACCGACCAGCGTTCCAGGGCTTCCGGCAATAAGGTGTGGTTAGTATAAGCCATGGTGTTGCGGGTGATTTTCCAGGCTTGGTCCCAATCCAGCCCGTGGATGTCCATTAGCAACCGCATCAACTCGGCGACTGCGATGCTAGGGTGGGTGTCATTGAGTTGGAAGCAATTTTTAGCCGCGAAATCGTTAAAGTTATTTCCGTGCCTCCCTACCCAAATCGAAAGGACATCCTGCAAGCTTGCGGAAGCCAGCAGATACTGCTGTTTCAGGCGCAGGACTTTACCGTTTTCGCTGGCGTCGTTGGGGTACAAAACCATCGTGATGTTTTCAGCGCTATTTTTTGCGGCAACGGCTTCGGCATAATCGCCTTCATTGAATTCCTGCAAGTCGAATTCTTCGGTCGCCGTCGCTTTCCATAAGCGCAGGGTATTGACAGTGCCGTTACGGAAACCGGGAATCGGCGTGTCATATGGCACGGCCAGGACATCGTGGGTATCGACCCAGCACACCCGTTTTTTGCCCCGCTCGTCAGTATGCGTTTCAGTATGGCCGCCAAACTTGATGACCTGCTTATATTCAAAACGTTCGATTTCCCAGACATTGCCGTTCCGTAACCAGTGGTCGGGTTTTTCTACCTGTTCCCCATTGATGATTAACTGCGTAAACATGCCGTATTCATAACGTAACCCGTAGCCCGTAACGGGCAGTCCCAAGGTTGCGCAACTGTCGATAAAACAAGCGGCAAGACGGCCTAGGCCGCCATTGCCAAGCCCGGCATCGTATTCGCTCTCTATGAGTTCTTCCATTTCCAAGCCTAAATCGTACATGGCTTTTGCCGCCACGTCCGTGATCCCCAGGTTGATCATGGCATTGCTGAGCGTACGCCCCATTAGGAATTCCATGGATAAGTAATTAGCCCTTTTGCAATCTTGCTCTTTATACGCGTTGTATGTTTTTTTCCAGCGCTCGACCAGCCGGTCGCTGATTGCTAACGATAAGGCCTCGTATGCATAATGTAATGACTTGCAATTCTCGTCCCGACCTAGCCTATGCCCATAATAGCGCCTAAAGTCAGCCATTAAGTCCTGTTCGGCCATCCCTAAGTCTGGGAGGGTGCAAATACCGGGATTTGGGTTGCTGGTTTTGAAAATTCTGTATGGCATGTTTTGTTCCTGAATATAGCGACCTATTAATACTACCTTGATTGCAGGGCAAATAAAATCCTTAATCTGAAATAGAGTAAGATATCGGCTTCATTCAGGATTTTATTGCCCAATTTGGTGCAAAATTTACGCAAATTGCGTTAAATTGATTGAGATCAACAAGGTAATCAAAAATACCGCCATAATATCAACAGGCGGCGAGGATTGGCGTCATCCTAAAATTAGTTGAACTCAATTCATGAACCATCATTTTAATTTTAAAGTTGCGTCCGTTCTGGACAAATTCCATGAATTTAGGCACAATTACCCGCAGAAATTCCTTAACCCGACATTGTGTGGTCATGGCGACAATTACCGTATTAAACGGACCCAACCTTAATTTGTTAGGCACCCGCGAACCTCAACACTATGGAAATGAAACCTTAAACGACATCAAACTGAACCTAGAGAAAAGGGCGGCAGAATTGAGCCACCAATTACACTTTCATCAAAATAATGCCGAACACGAAATCATAGGGCTTATACACCAGGCATACCAGGGCAAAGTGGATTTCATCATCATAAACCCGGCGGCATTTACCCACACCAGTGTCGCTATCCGTGACGCCTTATTGGCAACCCGGATACCATTTATCGAAGTACATCTATCGAACATACATGCCCGCGAAGCGTTCAGGAGCCACTCGTATCTTTCGGATATTGCGGTAGGGGTGATTTGCGGTTTTGGGGCAATAGGCTACGAGTTGGCATTCCAGGCCGCTCACCAAAAATTAAGTCAAGAGACAACAAACCATGGACATTAGAAAAATAAAAAAATTGATCGAAATTTTAGAGGAATCAGGCATATCGGAATTGGAAATTAAGGAGGGTGAAGAGGCGATCCGTATTAGCCGGTATTCCACCACCCCCCAAACCATTGCCTATACGCCAGCACCGGCGCCGGCCCAGCAGGTTTCAACAACGGCAAAACCGCCTGCAACGGAAGAGCCCCTTACAGGCCACGTCGTCAAATCGCCTATGGTGGGTACGTTTTACCGCTCGGCTTCCCCAGGGGTAAAACCCTTTGTGGAAGTTGGCCATTCGGTAAAGCAGGGTGATACGTTGTGCATTATCGAAGCCATGAAAATCCTGAACCAAATCGAAGCCGACGCAAGCGGCACCATAACCAAGGTTTTGGTGGACAATGCCGAACCCGTCGAATACGGCCAACCTTTATTCGTCATAGAATAACTTCTGCATAGAAAGGAAAGCCATGTTCGATAAGATCGTTATCGCCAACCGAGGCGAAATTGCCCTGCGTATCCTGCGGGCTTGCAGGGAGCTAGGGATAAAGGTAGTTGCCGTCCATTCCGAAGCCGACCGGGACTTAAAACATGTCCGCTTGTCCGATGAGTCGGTTTGCATCGGCCCTGCGGCATCGATAGACAGTTACTTGAATATTCCGGCTATCATAAGTGCGGCCGAAGTCACCGATGCGGAAGCCATCCATCCAGGCTATGGCTTTTTGTCTGAAAACGCGGATTTTTCCGAAAAAGTCAAACAAAGCGGCTTTGTGTTTATCGGCCCTAACGCCGACACAATCCGCATGATGGGCGACAAGATTTCCGCCAAAAACGCCATGCAGTCCGCAGGCATCCCTTGCGTACCCGGCAATAATGATCCGCTAAGCGACAACCCTAAGAAAAACATCAAGCTTGCCCAAGAAATCGGTTACCCCGTCATCATCAAGGCGGCAGGAGGCGGCGGCGGTCGCGGTATGCGTACTGTGCATACCGAGGCGGCATTAATCAATGCAATCTCCATGACCAAAGCCGAAGCCGGCACCGCGTTCGGCAATAGTACGGTATACATGGAAAAATTCCTTGAAAACCCAAGGCATATTGAATTCCAGGTGATGGCGGATGCGCACGGTAACGCAATCCACTTGGGGGAACGCGATTGCTCCATGCAGCGCCGCCACCAAAAAGTGGTAGAGGAAGCCCCAGCCCCAGGCATTACCGAGGAGCAGCGTAAACTGATCGGCGAACGTTGCGCCAAAGCCTGTATCGACATTGGCTACTTAGGCGCTGGAACTTTTGAGTTCCTCTATGAAAATGGTCAGTTTTACTTTATTGAAATGAACACGCGCGTACAAGTCGAACACCCGGTTACCGAAATGATCACAGGCTTTGATATCGTCAAAGAGCAACTCCGTATAGCCGCCGGCTTGCCGTTAGCCATCAGCCAAGACCAAGTCAGGTTAACCGGTCATGCCATCGAATGCCGGTTGAATGCGGAAGATCCAAGGACGTTCATGCCCTGCCCCGGCGTTATCGAACAATTCCACATGCCCGGCGGCCCGGGCATACGTTGCGAAACGCACATATACAACGGTTATAAAGTTCCGCCTTATTATGATTCCATGATAGGCAAGCTGATTGCCCACGGCGAAGACCGAAAAAGCGCCATCGCCAGGATGAATACCGCACTCAGCGAGATCATTATCGATGGCATCAAAACGAATATACCGCTCCAACAAGACATCATGAATGACGGGGCTTTTGCTGCGGGCGGGCAAAATATCCATTATTTGGAAAAGAAGTTGGGCATAACCTAAGCTATTTATTTGGCCAGCCCTTTGATCAGCAATTGGATCGAACCCACTATTTGTTTGCATAAAATAATCGATGGCTTGGCATCAAATTTCCGTTATCACTGGCGAAGACGCCGCACCTAAGGTTGCCGACTTTTTTAGCGACATTGGCGCGGTGTCTGTTACCTATATGGATGCCGAAGATGAACCCGTTTACGAACCGGCCATAGGGGAAACAAAAATATGGTCGCAAACACGGGTCATTGCGCTTTATGAATTAACGGCGGATCCAGCAAGGATAAAAGCCCAAGCCTTCGAACGCTTCCAACAAGGAACCTTAAATGATTGGGAATGTGAAGCAATCGAAGACCAGGTTTGGGAACGCGCCTGGATGGAGCATTACCGCCCCATGAAATTTGCCGATAAACTCTGGGTTTGCCCTACGGGACAGGAACAGCAGGAAGAAAATACCGTATGCCTGATTTTGGATCCAGGGTTGGCATTCGGAACCGGAACGCACCCGACTACCGCACTTTGCCTGGAATGGCTGGCCAGCAATGACTTAACCGGCAAAACCGTCATCGATTATGGCTGCGGTTCCGGCATATTGGCCATCGCTGCGGTTTTGTTAGGCGCAAAGGAAGCTTATGCAATCGACATCGACCCCCAAGCGGTCACAGCGACAATCAATAATTCGGAAAAAAACCAAGTGGAAGACAAAATCATTAGCTGCCTAGCGGGCCAGTTTATGGCAGCCCCTGTAGAAGCGGATGTCGTACTGGCAAATATTTTGGCAAAACCGTTAATTGAGATGTCAGGGCAGATCACAGGGTTATTGTTAGAGAAGGGCGAGCTTGTATTGTCGGGCATCCTTGCCGAACAAGCCCAATCCGTCGTTGACGCTTACCAACCTTTTATAGGGTTGGACGAAAATGTGCAACAAGAAGATTGGATACGGTTGACGGGCGTTAAGCGCTAATAAAGATGTTTACCCAATGCCCCGATTGCCATAAAACTTACCCGGTCACAAAAAAACAATCGCGTGGCAAAAAAGCACAGATTTTTTGCACCGATTGCAAAAAGAAATTTAACGTTTCGGCATTTTTGCCCGAGCAACCAACTGCATTAGTAACCGAAGCAAAGGCCGAATATATCCCCAAGGCCGAATCCAGCCGAAAGCCCGCCCAGAAAAAAAAACTGAGGCTTTCCCCTTATTCGATAAACATTAGCGGCTTTGTCAAAAAAGCAATCCCTGACACCGTTTCAGCCAACCCTTCGGGGGCCAGCCCCACGCCAGAGCGGTTGCCATGGGAAATAGCAAAGCCATCGACCCATGTTCCGTGGGCCACGGGTTTCATAGTCGGTTTAATACTCTTAATTGGGCAATTAATCTATTTCGAACATGACAATTGGGTCCAAAACCCGGATTACCGCCCCCATTTGGAGAAGCTTTGCCGGTGGCTAGGCTGCCAACTGCCAGATTACGAAAACCTTGCCGACTTTGCAGTCTTACAAGGCTCATTTACGCCTGATGCCGAGAACAATATGGTGTTCAAGGCAGCCATCAATAACCAGGCGGCTTTCCAACAACGGCTCCCGAAGATCAAGCTCACCTTGCTCGATTACAGCGAACAAACATTCGCCCAACGGGTATTTTTGCCGAAAGAATATTTGCAGGCTAGTAAGAAGCCAAGTTTTTCGATAGCGCCTGATGAGACCATTGAAGCCAACCTGACCATAGTCCAGCCAAAAACACCGATTGGCGGTTACAGTTTTGACCTCATCCATTGATAAAAAATGTCGAACACTGAAGTTTTTTTAAAGAAAAATGAGGACAAACGCCTTCGGCTAGGCCATCAATGGGTTTTTAGCAATGAAATAGACACCAGCCGATCCCCGCTAAATCAGTTCATCCCCGGCGACTTGGTACAAGTAAAAACATTTGAGGGTAAGGCAATCGGTACGGCCTACATCAATCCGCAAAGCCTGATCTGTGCAAGATTGTTATCCAGGAAAGCCAACCTAAAATTTGGCGCCCATTTTTTTAAAGAAAGGCTAACAACTGCCTTGGCCTTACGTGAAAACCTTTTTGACAAACCCTACTACCGGCTGGTCTATGGCGAAAGCGACGGTTTGCCGGGATTGGTCATCGACCGTTTTGGTTCGGTGCTGTCCATACAAATCACAACCGTTGGCATAGAACTTAGGAAAGATTTACTGATAGCGGCGCTACAAGAACTGCTTTCACCTTCCGCCATTGTCCTGAAAAACGACAACAGCCAACGGCAAATGGAAGGATTGTCCACTGAATCCACTGTCATTTTCGGCAAGCTTCCAGATCCGTTGATCATTGAGGAAAACGGCGCTAAATTCAAGATAGACATTATGGGAGGCCAAAAAACCGGATGGTTTTACGACCATAGGTCAAGCAGGGCGAAGTTAGCGGCTTTAGTAAAAAACCGGCGGGTACTGGACTTATTTTCCTATACCGGCGCCTGGGCAATCCCCGCCGCCATGGCTGGGGCAGCCGAAGTCACCTGCGTCGACGCTTCGGAGAATGCGCTGGCTTTGGCATCCGAAAATGCAAAACTGAATGGTGTTGAGGACAAGATGCGGTTTATCCGCAACGATGTCTTCGAATTTCTCAAGCAAACACGTCAAGACGCCCAACTTTTTGACATAATAATCCTGGATCCCCCCGCCCTGGTAAAACGGAAAAAAGATTTTAAACAAGGTTATGAAGCCTATCGGCGGTTAAACCAACAAGCACTCCAGGTGCTAAGTAAAAATGGTATACTCGTTTCTGCGTCCTGCTCTTTCCATTTAAGCAATGAAAACCTTCAAGAAATTTTACGTTCGTCTGGAAGGCATATCGACCGCCACCTAACCTTTATTTTTTGCGGCGGCCAAGACGGTGACCACCCGATAGACCCATCCATACCTGAAACAGCCTATTTGAAGACCTTTTTTTGCGCAGTCTCCACTAGCCTATAAAGTCATTGAGGCATCAACGTGAGCACGGTAAAATACAAAAAGAATTGCAACCTTTGCGGGTTACCGGTCGAGATTGAGGGCTTTTCCTTGGCGGACGGCAAGGACATATTATGGTTTTGCTGCGCAGGATGCCAAAGCATTTATCAGCTTATTTATATAAATCACCAATCAGTTGAAACTGATAATAAAACTAATAATTACGATGAGGAAAATTAATTAATGAAAGCTTGCGACACATGTTCTAGCCGCGTCGAAATCGGCAAAAACCACAACAATATGTCTGTGCCCCGCAGGACGATCGGATTGATTTTCGTGTACCTGCCCATCCTAACTTTGCCATTCGTGTTTGCAAGCGCCTATATGACCTATTTCCATTTATGGCTCGTCGGCGCAAAGAATGTCAAAAAATTTTCGGATTACCTGCCCGCAAAGGAGAGCCACCGCTATACACTCAAAAACCAGATAACCATGCAGCCGAGTTTTGGATTCAGCCTATCCCAATCTAAATTGTATTGGATATTGAATTGCACTTGGTATTGTCCAGTGAGCGTAGCCGTGTTCGAATGGCATGCTTATTTAGTAAAATTGGTGGAAAATTGGTGGTGTCCCTTCGCCCACGACAAAAAAGAAAATTACAGCAATGCCAAGATAGACAAATCGTTCTGGCATATCTATCCTGAGGATAATGTTAAACTTGAAAAGGAAGATCGCGACAACCCTATTTGGAACGATGATTTCGATGCCCCGGCCAAATAACCCTGGCATAATGAGTAAACCAAAATAAATTTTTGGTTTACTCCGTTTATGAGAATTGGCCCCCACCTGCTCCCCAACAAGTTAATACTGGCGCCTATGGCGGGTATCAGCGACCGTCCTTTCAGGAGCATTTGTAAAGATTTTGGAGTAGGCCTTACGGTTTCCGAAATGGTGGCATCCAATCCCGTCTTAAGGGATAACAAAAAGACCCTGTTGAAAGCGGATCATGAGGGCGAAAAAGGCTTATGTTCGGTGCAGATAATCGGCACCGACCCTAAACAGATGGCTGATGCCGCAATTTACAACGCCCAACGCGGCGCACGTATTATCGACATCAATATGGGCTGCCCCGCAAAAAAAGTTTGCGCCTTGTCGGCAGGTTCGGCATTATTACGCGATGCCGATCTCGTAAAAAAAATTTTAGATGCTGTCGTTGCCGCAGTGGATGTCCCGGTAACCCTCAAAATTCGCACGGGCTGGGATAGGGAAAACCGAAACGCGGTTGATATCGCAAGGATTGCCCAAAACTCAGGCATTGCCGCGTTGACGGTGCATGGGCGGACTCGGGCCTGCAAATTTGAAGGCCAAGCCGAATACGAAACCATTAAGCGGGTGAAACAAGCGGTAACCATACCGGTTATTGCAAACGGAGATATCGACTCTGCACAAAAGGCCCAATTCGTCCTAAGCCAAACCGGTGCAGACGCCATCATGATTGGCCGCGCCGCCCAAGGCAACCCTTGGTTATTCCAGGAAATTGGCGCTTTTATAAGTTCTGGAAGCCAAGTGGAAAAACCCGCTGTACCGCGGGTTTATGCAACGCTAATGGAGCATCTTGAAAGACTTTACTGTTTTTACGGTGAAGCGACCGGTGTTAAAATAGCCCGGAAACATATCGGTTGGTATTTAAAAAGCTTGGATTTCATCGGCCAAGACATAAGAAACAAGATCAACCAAGCAACACAATCGACCCAGCAGATGGCACTGATACATTCAGCGTTAACCTTATAATAATTATGCTGTACGCAATGGATACTTTCGTGGAAGGCAATGAACCTATTGGCACAAACGGACACTTAGATTTGTGTACACCTTTGTCTGTACATGTAAAGTTGACGGTTTCACGCTACCTTGAACAATTGCACGGCCATGATGCCGTTGATTTGTACACCATGGTGATCGCTGAAGTTGAAAAGCCGTTGTTACAGGCGGCACTGGACCATTCCGGCTACAACCAAAGCAAGGCAGCAAAAATATTAGGCTTAAGCCGGAGCACCTTGCGTAAAAAAATGGATTTCTACGGACTTAGCTGATTTGGTTGTTGCCCGACCTATTGGCTTTTCGGCTACCCTTCATAAGGTTTCCAATTAAATTCTTATTTTTCCTGCAACTAGTTTTATGCAATACATAATCGTGTCCATTATGCTGAAAGGGAGCTTCCCGTAACCACCCTAATGACAAGGACAGACAATATTTTTTATTTACTACCTAACAATTACCTCGCCCGTTTCCATGAATAAAAAAATCAACCGCGCATTGGTCAGTGTTTCCGATAAATCCGGAATCGTGGATTTCTGCCGTGAACTCAGCCTATCAGGTGTAGAGATCCTCTCGACAGGCGGCACTGCAAAAATCCTGGCGGAACATAAAATTAATGTGACCGAGGTTGCCGATTACACCGGCTTTCCGGAAATGATGGATGGCAGGGTAAAAACCTTACACCCCAAGATCCATGGCGGCATCTTAGGACGACGCGGGATCGATGACGAAGCCATGGAAGCTAACGGGATCAAACCGATAGATATGGTAGTGGTTAACTTATATCCGTTTGAAAACGCTATCGCCATCCCCGATTGCGATTTGGACACCGCGATAGAGAACATCGATATTGGCGGCCCTACCATGATCCGCGCCGCCGCCAAAAATTATATCGACGTGGCGGTCATTGTCGACCCGCTGGATTATTCCAGGACGCTCGCAGAAATAAATGCCGACGACGGCCTGTCTTTGAAAACCCGTTTCAACTTGGCGCTGAAGTGTTTCCAGCATACCGCGCATTACGATACCGCGATTGCTTCCTATTTGGGCAACCTTACCAAGCTTGATTTTCCTGAAACCCTCAACTTACAGTATCACCTTAACCAACCGTTGCGCTACGGCGAAAACCCTCACCAAAAAGCGGCTTTCTATAGTGAGTTCGACCCGGTTTCTGGGACAATCGGCTCATCCAGGCAACTTCAAGGCAAGGAATTGTCATATAACAATATCGCCGATGCCGATGCGGCTTTGGAATGTGTCAAAACATTTACCGACCGTCCTACCTGTGTGATAGTCAAACATGCCAACCCTTGCGGCGTAGCGGAAGCCGACACGTTATTGGAAGCTTACAACAAAGCGTATGCTACCGACCCTACTTCCGCCTTTGGCGGCATCATCGCGTTTAATCGCGAGTTGGACCAACAAACGGTATCTGAAATTTTAGGGCGACAGTTTGTCGAAGTGGTAATTGCTCCTACATTCAGCAATACAGCTCAAACCGTTTTGGCGGAAAAAGCCAACCTCCGTGTCCTGCAATGCGGGGAATTCAGTTATGTTAATAAGTCTGTATTGGAATTTAAAAAAGTTAGCGGGGGCTTGCTAGTCCAAGAGCAGGACTCGGGCAAAATAAGCGACATGGATTTAAAAATAGTCAGCAAACGAAGCCCCAACGAGCGGGAACTGAGGGATATGCTATTTGCCTGGAAAGTTGCCAAATTCGTCAAATCCAATGCCATCGTATACGCCAAGAATGCCCAGACTATCGGCATAGGCGCAGGCCAAATGAGCCGCGTCTATTCAGCCAAAATCGCCGGCATTAAAGCGGCCGATGAGGGGCTTGAGGTAACCGGTTCGGTTTTGGCGTCCGATGCATTTTTTCCGTTTAGGGACGGCATCGATTCAGCGGCGATGGCAGGGATCACTGCCGTCATCCAACCCGGCGGCTCCGTCCGGGACAAGGAAGTCATTGCTGCCGCCAACGAACATAATATCGCCATGGTTTTCACGGGAATGCGCCATTTCAGGCATTGATGGACTCCAAACATCCTAACTATGGGCACTCCGCCTTGAAATTTGAACTATAACCTAATCCTATGAAAGTCCTTATCATCGGCAGCGGCGGCCGCGAGCACGCGCTAGCCTGGAAAGCCAAACAATCCCCAACAGTTGAAAAAGTCTTTGTCGCGCCTGGAAATGCCGGGACAGCGCTGGAGCCGGGCATAGAAAATATTGCCATCGCTGCGACGGATATCCCTAATCTGTTGGCTTTTGCCGAACAAGGGCAAATTGGGCTTACCATCGTCGGCCCGGAAGTGCCGCTAACAATGGGCATAGTCGATAGCTTCAATCAGGCCGGGCTTAAATGCTTCGGGCCTACTGCCGCCGCGGCTCGATTGGAAGGCTCCAAAGATTTTTGTAAGGCTTTTATGGTCAGGCATGGAATTCCGACTGCCAAATACCGAAGCTTCACCGACCAAGAGCAGGCCATATCCTATATTAGGGCCGAAGGCGCACCCATTGTGGTGAAAGCCGACGGGTTGGCGGCAGGAAAAGGTGTCGTGGTGGCACAGACCGAACAGGAAGCAGTCGCTGCGGTCAAGGACATGCTATCCGGCAATGCCTTCGGCACCGCCGGTAACCGAGTGGTCATCGAAGAGTTTCTGCAAGGGGAGGAAGCCAGCTTTATTGTTATTGCCGATGGAAAGCAAGCACTGGCCATGGCAACTTCCCAAGACCATAAGGCACGCGATAATGGCGACAAGGGGCCCAATACAGGAGGGATGGGGGCTTACTCCCCAGCGCCTGTAGTAACAGCGGACATTCACAGCCGCATAATGGATGAAGTCATAACGCCGACGTTGGCCGGCATGGCTAAGGATGGCAACCCTTACGTGGGCTTTTTATATGCAGGCCTGATGATTACGCCTGATGGATCCATTAAAGTGCTTGAATTCAATTGCCGTTTCGGCGACCCAGAAACCCAGCCCATTATGATGCGCCTTAAAAGCGACTTGGTAGAACTGTGTGAAACTGCTTTGGCCGGAAAATTGGATACGACCAATGCCGATTGGGACGACAGGGTAGCGTTAGGGGTTGTGATGGCCGCAGGCGGCTATCCTGACTCCTACCAACAAGGCTCGGCAATCAGCGGTTTGCCTGACCGCGAGATGCCGGACATTAAGGTTTTCCATGCGGGCACTCAAGCCCAAGGCAATGAAGTCGTAACCGCAGGAGGGCGGGTGCTTTGTGTCTGCGCGCTCGGCGATACTATCCTGGAAGCCCAGGCTAAAGCTTACGGACTAACAAAAAATATCCACTGGGATAACGCTTATTACCGTACCGATATCGGTTACAAAGCCATTGGCAAGGCGTTTTAAGCCGTTAGGATTTTACGGAACGTTAAGTTGATACGCGGCGTTTTGTGTAATTTGGTTTTTGGGACGGAATGCATCCAATGCTTCTGGCACGTTCCCGCCATGACCAACAAATCGCCGTGCGCCAAGTTTATGTCGTAGGTTTGTTTACGTTTTTTATGGTGCAGCTTAAACAGGCGTTCTTCGCCCAGGCTTAATGAAGCAATCACCGGGTTTACGCCGAGTTCCTTTTCATCGTCGGCATGACAGCCCATCGAATCCTTACCGTCCCGGTACAAATTGGCCAACACACTGTTGAAAGTGCAACGGCATTGTTGCTCCACTTTTTGCCTGATTTCCAGTAATTCCGGAATCCAAGGCCTGGGCTGATGGTCGACGCCTGAATAGCGGTAATATGCACCAGGGTCTCCGTACCAGCACATAAGGCGAGGGACTTTAACTGGCTTACCGTATATAAAAATCTCCTCTTCTTGCCAATGCACCTTGGTTAACAGCGCCGTAAAAAGCAGGTCGGATTCCTTATGGTTATAAAATCCCCTAACCAAATAGACTTCCGTCCCGTCAGGCAGGTTGAACTCGATGTTACGGCTTTCTAGGGCAAAATTTAATTCCGTTTGCAGCAAGGCTGATAACCGATTAAAAATCAACGGATGCCTGGAAATAAAAGCTCCGGCCGGGCATAGGCATATTGACCAACAATTCAGGTCGCGCTTGCTCAAAGCCCCGATTATTGAACGCATTCCTGAGTGAAGCGGCAAGATTGACATGCCCCCATAATTTCTTGCCGTTCAGGGTAAAATCTACCGTTTCGTAATCGTCCAAAGGCCTCGTGTCGTTCGGCCAACTAACCCTGCCACCGACCCAGTTTAACTGCGATTGGAATTGCCAATTCGGCAAAAACTGCCAAACACTTGCAAAATAGACATGGTGTTCAGGCACGTTATAGACTCGCAAGTCCAAATGGTCGTTGGTTGAGTATTGCCAAGCATAGTTTCCGGCCAAACTCCATTGGTCGCAAAGTTTCCAATTCCATTCCAATTCAGTCCCGTAACCCTCTTGGTTACCGGAATTTTCGTAACGGGACATTTTATTGTTGAAAGGCGTAGCCGTTATCAGGTCATCAATGTGGTAATAATACAGGTTAAGCCCCGTCCTCAACGACGAGGTAGGCCGATAATCGAAGGCCCATTCGACCGTATTGATGATTTCCGGCTTTAAATTTTTGTTCCCCAAAAGCACGGGGTTATTTTGGGTGCCTAATTCCGTAAAGCTGGGCGCCCTGAAAGCTTTGCCGTATAAAAACTTACTGGTAAGCTGCTCGTTAATGTCCCATACCAAAGCGAACCTCGGATTAAACGTACTGCCAAAATCAGAATACTGGTCATAACGCACCCCGGCTGTCAAATGCCAATCATGCGCAACTTGCCACTCGTCCTGTAACACCATCGAACCGATTGCCCGGTCGGTGTCCCTTAGAAATGCAAACGGCGTCCCGGTCTTATCGGTTAACGTGCCGTCCACCACGGCAGGGGGATTCATCCCATCTATTACTCCATTGCCGTAATTAGAAGCGTTTTCGATGGAAATTTCTTCATACCTAAAGCCTGCACTGAACCGCAGCAAATGCTTATCCAAGCCTTTGTAGATTGTACTGAGTTCAATAGATGGAATTTTCTGGACATGCCTTACATCTTCCATGACACCATTGGGGAATGCTATTAAATTGAAAGGGCTACTTGGCATACTAGCAATTTCCCCGTCCACGCCAATCGGTAAAACCGAATTTTTGGGAAAAAGGTTGACCTTGGCATGGACGTCTGAATCCAAATAACTTAGGTGCGCCAGGAATTCCCAGTCATCGAACCAGTCTTCAGTCGAAAACCGGATATCGCCCAAATATTGGGCGGCATCGGCCCCGCCTTGAGGATCCAAGGCGCCAGCACCGCCAATCCTTGTGCCAATATCAAGGGAGTTGAAAGCCCAAAAGCTGATGTCCCAATGCTTGCGCTGTAAGTTCAAATGGGTGTTCAAGGATTTAAATCGGGTATTCATGGGGTCGGGGGCAAAAGAGACGTTAGTCCCTATTGCCCTGTCGAATTGGGTTTGGATGTCCTCTTGAATGACCCTGCCCGGATCGCCTTGGGTATGTTGATATTGTATGCTAGCGGCAATGTCCCAACCCGCCCAGTGATTTCCGTGTTGTCCCCATCCGCTTTGGGAGTCCCAATTCCCCGCCCTTACGCCTAATTGAGTGCCGGGAATGTCTTTGGCCTTTTTAGTGATCACATTGATAACGCCAGCGAACGCATCGGCGCCGTAGACCGCCGAACCCGGGCCGCGGACCACTTCGACGCGCTGAATGGCGGCGACAGGCAAGTCCAGGCTGGATGCTGTCGAGCCTTGAAAGGGTGTGGTTATGCGCGTCCCGTTCAGCAATATCAACATTTGGGAATTCGTTTGATTGGCAATGCCCCTTACCGTGTAATTGTAGTCATTGGTTATCGGTTGTAAGCTGGTATGGATCCCAGGGACTGTCTCCAGGATTTCGTGCAACTCAGTCGCACCCATCGTCTTGATTTGTTCCTCGGTTATTACGCTGGTCGACCCTGCCGACCGGAAATTGGGTTTAGGCGTACCGGTGGCGATAGTCACCGGTACGGCTGCCAGTTCTGCTGGGGACATAGAAAAAAAACTTTCCATGTCGTCAACAGCAAAAACTGATGTTAGGTTGAATGCGAGCATCATGGGTAAGCATCTGGATAACATTGCCCGTCTTATTTTCATTTTTTAGTACCGCTCAATAAAGATCTTATGGGTTTAAGTTCATCCAAGGGCACTGGCTTGCCGAGGCCATACCCCTGGGCATAATCGATTCCAAGCGTTTTAAGGAGGTCAAATATGGCTTCATTTTCAACAAATTCGGCAATTGTCTTTTTGTTCATGACATGCCCGACTTCATTAATGGATTTCACCATGGCAAAATCGACTTGGTCATCCAAAATGTCCTTTACGAAAAGGCCGTCGATCTTAAGGAAGTCCACCGGTAAATTTTTTAGGTAAGCAAAGGACGATAACCCGCTGCCAAAATCATCCAACGAAAATAAACAACCTTGTTCTTTCAATTGGTTAATAAAATTGGTCGCATGCGATAAGTTGGAAATGGCGGCAGTTTCCGTAATTTCAAAGCAAAGCTTATTGGTTGAGATGTTCCACTTTTCAAATTGTCCTGAAATAAACCCTAACATAGATTCATCAGAAATCGACAAGCCTGACAGGTTAACGGCACAAAGCGTCAAGGTTTTGAGAAAATCGGGATGGCCGGAAAGCCATTCAAGCAAGGTGGCGATTATCCAGCGATCCAACTCCGATGCCAAGTTGTAGCGTTCAGCAGCGGGCAAAAATGCGCCGGGCGGAATAATATTTCCAAAATCATCACGATAGCGCAGCAATACTTCAAAATGTAGGCCTTCGTTGTTATCAGCCAGCGAAACTATCGGTTGCCCATAAAGGACAAAGCGGTTTTGGTCCAAGCCTTGGCGTATTTTTTCTACCCATTGCATCTCACCCCGGCGCAAAGCCAGGACTTCGTCATCCGGCCTGAATACATGGACACGGTTGCGCCCTTTTTCTTTCGCCGCGTAACAGGCGGCGTCGGCCTCTTTGAGCAAATCGACAGCATTGCCGCTAACGCTGTTGATCGAAGCAACACCGATGCTGACACCAATGCTAAAACTCCTGTCTTCCCAGGCAAAACTGAAATCTTTAATTAAGTCGCGTAACTTTTCGCAGGCCTGGTGCGCTTGTGTCGAGGAACAGTTAAACATCAAAATCCCAAATTCATCACCGCCAAGCCGGGCAACAAAGTCATATTGCCGAATGTGGGTTTTCAGCAATTCGCCCAATTGCCTCAGCAATTCGTCGCCTGCCAAGTGTCCGCAGGTGTCGTTGACAATCTTGAACTGGTCGAGGTCCAGGTAGCATAGCGCGTGCTCATGGTTTTCCTGCTGGGCTAGAGCAATTGCGCGTTTTAAATGACGGTCGAACTTGTTTCGGTTGGCAAGCCCGGTCAGGCTGTCGTGGTCGGCCTGATAGGCTATTTGTTCATTCAACAGGCGGGTTTCGGTGATGTCTTCGTAAACGATTAGCAAGCTGCTCTCATGGTGTTCATTTTCGACCAGCCTGGCGGTTGCCCTGACCCACATAGTGCGGCCATTATGGCAAATATTGCGCATTTCCTGGTTTTGCACCAGCAAAGGGTTGCCGAAACAGCGTTCGATCAAGCTATGCATCAGCGGCGTATCTTCAGAATGGATAAAACTGAAAATAGAACAATTTTGCACTTCCTCCACCGACAAGCCTAATTGTTTGGCGCCGGTAAGGTTGACGGAAAAAATCAGCCCTTCCCTGGAAATATTGAAAACCATCGTCGGATTGTCGTCATAGAGGGTCAAATACCGGTTTTTTGCGCGGATTAAGGCGATATTTTGGGATTCTACTGTTTTAATCAGCCCATTGAACGAATCAACCAGGACCCCCATCTCGTCATTACTTAATTTGACCGCCCTTAACGAATAATCGCCGGTATCGTTGATCAATTTGACGGTATCCACAAGTTTTTTCACCGGGGTTGAAATGAGCTTTAAAAGCGGCTGCGACATTAAAAACGCCAACAAAGAAACTACCACCAACACTAAAAACAAAAGGCCGATAAACTCTATTTTCCGTAAATAGGTACGTGACAAATCGGCGCGTATATAAACAGTCCCGACTTTGTCTTTGTCCAACCTTATGGGCTTTACTACGATTAATTGTTTATTTTCAAAACGATTCGTTTCTTTCTCGATTGGGCTGGGACAAGATTGGTCTGATTTCGTGTTGTTCGCCAAACCGACAAAAACCACACCTTGGTCGTTGTACAAGCATGTCACTTGGACGGCCGGGATATTGTTGAACACAGCCAAATTCTCAACGGCCAGGTTCCGGTCATCAAACATCAAGGCGGCGGCGCTACGGTTGCCAATGACGCCCGCCAAGGCAGTCAGGTCTTCTTTGGTGGTGCGCTGGAACTCCGAAAGTTCCAGCAAGACCAGGAGCACGCCAGCAAAAATCACGGAGATTACGCTTGAAAAAAGCAATATCAACAACAATTTGCGGTTAATAGACAGGTCAGCGAGCCTTTTAATCATGGTTAGTTTCCTTAATAATCTCGGAAATTTCCAATAGTTTTGCACTGACCATCAAGCCCGCCAACTTAATGGATTGCGGATTAATTTGTAGCCTGATCTTGCCATCCCTATTAACAAAACCAATCATCCCGCCGTCCGAAGCAAAATCTTCGCCTTCGCCAACAACCAAGGCCTTTAGTTTTTGCTGGGCGCCGTTGATTTTGTCAAAAACTGTTTTTGCATTGTTGACGGCATTTAAATAAAGAATATGGCAGCCTGCCGTCAGGTTAGAATTAAATTCAGGTAGCCTGATTACTTTTATGGGTAAAGTAAAAGCCGTTTTTTTTTCGATAAGCCCGATGACATGGCCAAAAGGGTCATCCCCTAATAGGCAAACATTAAAGGTTTCGGATTTAATTTCCGGCCAAGTGACAAATTTGGTGAAGTTATACAGGTAGGCGGCTTTAACCTTGTACTCAAGGTTGCCATCGTCCGCGATAAGGCATTCCGAAAACAACAGTGCCAAACACAGCAATAATCTTCTAGATAAGCTAACCTTCATGTCTTTATGGCGTTTTGCTGGCTACCGTCTGCGATTGGGACATCGATTTTTATTATAACAATGCGCCGTTTGATTAAAACGCCGTAAAGGGCAAGGTAGAAATTATACCTGCTAAATATACCTCAAAATTGGGATAATTTCAGTCCTAGGCCGCTAATCCTCGCTTGTTTCACTACACTTTCTATATGTTGACCACGCCTTGGCCATACAACTGGACAGTTTTTGGCAAGGCTGCCAAAAACCGGCTAATCGCCTTGATACCTTAGCCGTTCGGCCTTGACAGGAAAAACCGTTTCAACGCTTTGATCATGTAGTCGTGGTCAAAAACTCCCGCGCTCTCCCTAATGCTATGCATTGCCCACATGGGGCATCCGACATCGACAGAACGAATCCCCAGTTTAGCGGAGGCAATGGGGCCTATAGTGCTGCCGCAAGCCAAATCGCTGCGATGGGAATAACTTTGATAAGGCACATCGGCCTGCATGCACCAATCGATAAACATCGCCGCCGACATACCTTCCGAACTGTAACGGTGGCTAGCATTTACCTTGATGGCAGGCCCCTTGTTCAGCATGGCCTTATGTTCAGATTCGTAAGCGTTTGGGAAATTGGGATGGTAACCGTGGGCCATATCCGCGCTGACCATAAAGCTAAGCGCCAAAATCCTCTGAAAATCCTGCGGGTCTGTTTGGCTTGCCAAGGTTATCCGCTGCAGCACGTCCGGCAGAAAACAACCGTCAGCCCCTTGTTTGCTTTCGCTGCCAATTTCCTCATGGTCGAAGAAGGCGCAAACCAAGGTATTTCCGCTGTCCAAGACGGACTCATCAAGCAGGGCTTGTAATGCCGCATGACAAGAAGCCAAATTATCCAATTGGCTGTCGCTGTAAAATTCTTCTTGCCCTCCCCAGACAACCCCTTTTTGGGTGTCGTAAACGGCCAAGTCCCAAGACAGGAAATGCGTGCTATCGAGCCCGGATTGTTGCTGCAACAGGCTTAAAAAGTAATCGGCAGGCAACTGTTGTTCCGTTATAGCCGATAAGATCAATGGCAATTCATTCTGTTTATGGAATTTTAGGCCGTCCTCATTGACGCTACGGTTCACATGGATCGGCAGGTTAGGCAGCCGCAGCAACGGCTTATCGAATCGTATTAACCGGTTATCGATCTTACCTTGTCCGTCCTTAAAACATAATCTACCGGCTAGGCCCAAGTCCCGGTCGGCAAACGTTGCAAGTATGGGGCCGCCGTAAATCTCGACATTTAGCCTGTGCAAACCGTCCTTAGCGTTCGCCGCATTCGGCCTGACCCGTAAACCGGGGGAATCGGTATGGGCGCCGACCAGTTTAAACCCTGTTTCTAACAAAGGGTTAGTTCCGATTACAAACAAGATGATGGACGAATCGTCCCGGACGACATAATAACGGCCGCCGGGCCGCAACTGCCATCGGGCTGTTTCATCCAACTTGGTAAACTGGTACGGCTTAAGCAGCGACTCCACCGTGTTGACGACATGCCACGGGCTGGGGCTGGCATCGATGAAGCTCAGGAGGTTCTGGATTTGGGCTTGAGGGGTCATTGGGTTTTTGATGTTTAATGGTTGGTGCTTGATTGGGGTATGTTACCTTGTATGGAAGGTTTTTTGGAAGTTTGATAATAGTTAAGGTGTCGTTAACGCGACGGTTATTTAGAAACCGGTTCTCGCACCGGCGGGCGAGCTACTTTCTTTTGCTTCGCCAAAAGATAGTATCCAAAGAAAAGGAGACCCGGGTGCCGCTTGCTTCCTGCGCTTCTCGCATTTACCAGGGGTTGTCAAAAGGGACTTCCTTGTCCCTTTTGACAACACGCGATCTCCCTATCGCGTCCCTAACGGGCTATTCCTGATAAATACTCCGATGCTCGGCGCGGCATAACGGGAATTTTCCATTTTTCTATATCCACATACGGCAGAATTGCCCAGTTATTTCTCCGAATAATCTTCTATTTTAATTCAATATTCTATACTTCCAAGATGAGTTGATTGATATGCTTAAATAATCCAGGAATAGCAAATGTTTGAAGAAGAAAATGTACTAAATGACCAGCATTCGTTCGGTGGTTCGTGGACTCGCATCAAACTGGAAGCATTGGAAAAATATCTAAAAGCTTTTAATACAGCCTTGAGCAAACAAACTTTTACCAGAGTTTACATCGATGGTTTTGCTGGCACCGGTCGTTGTGATATTAAGGAAGGCATAGGGAAAGCTAGTGTAGACGGATCGGCTAGAAGGGCATTGTCGGTTAATCCAGCTTTTCATAAGTTTTGCTTTATAGAATTGGATTCAAAAAAAATGGCGGCTTTGAAGTTGCTACAGAAAGAACATTCTGATAAATCAATTGAAATTATCCAAGATGATGCCAATTTAGCATTGAAAAACCTTTGCAAAACATATAACTGGAAAAATACCCGAGCTGTACTTTTTCTTGATCCTTACGGGCTTCAGGTGGAGTGGTCAACCCTTGAACAAATTGCTGAAACCAAAGCTATTGACGTTTGGTATCTATTTCCACTTGCTGGTTTGTATCGTCAAATGGCTAAAAAAGCTAATGCTCTTGATATAGACAAAGAAAATGCGATTACCCGCATTTTAGGCACAGTTGACTGGAAACCCCATTTTTATAAGTCATCACCGCAAACTGATATGTACGACAATATTAGCGACGTCCGTTCCGCTAATCCCAAAGAGATATTGGAATTTATGTCAATTAGGCTCAAAAAATTGTTTCCAGAAGTTTTAGAACCAAAAATTCTTTATATGAACAAAGATCGAGGATCTCCGCTATTTGCTTTGTATTTTGGAATATCTAATCCCAGTCATAACGCAATATCTGCGGCAAAAAAAATAGCAAACCATATACTCAATTCGATATAGTGCTGACAATTTGTGGGTAAGCATCCCATGTACGTCCATGAAAAACTCTGCCATTGGCTTTTTTCTGACGTTTTACGCCGTCTATGCCCCAGCCACCCCATTGTTTAAAAAAGAAAGCAGCCCCAACATCATCAGCCTGCTGTTTTACATTTTCAACCCATTCAGGCTTCATAGGCCGCGCTTTTGACCCGGATTCTCCACCTACGATGACCCAGTGAATATTTGTTAAATCAATAACGCCCAAATCTTCAAGCAATGGTTCAACCGAAAGAAATCGAATCTTCGCATTAACTTGCCGCAGATAATCAATACGAGGAATACCACATTGTCGATCTTCCACGGAAACGCCTAACCAAACATTGTTTGGACAGCCCCTATCTCGAAAGTAATCAGGTAAGCGTTCCGCACGCTTAGTAAGGATTTGATAGGTATGATTTGGCGTTTGTCGTATCACTGAAAATACATTATCAATATAATGATCGGGTATTTCTTCATGAAATAAGTCGCTCATTGAATTTACAAAATATATCGTAGATTTCTTGCGGCGTAATGGCTGCTCAAGCCTTTCTGGTAATAAAGATAACCTGAAACCATTTTCATATCCTTTAGCATTCATCGCTTGTAACCTGTTAGCCATATTTTCGGCATAGCAGTATTTGCAACCCTGCGAAATCTTACTACAGCCAGTTGTTGGATTCCAGGTTTGCTCAGTCCATTCAATCTGTGATTTCGTCGCCATAAAAATAAACCTCCGTTATTATTTTAGAGCAAATTGCAGTTTTTTGAGCGTTAGATTCGAGTAAAAGAATTAAATTCACTTTGGAATATTATTTGAGTACCGTGGAACGAGTCACATCGTTCGTGGTTGATACGCAACCATTCCCGTTATGCCGCGCCGAGCACTGGCGTTTTTATTGGGAATAGCCCGATAGGGGTGCGGCAGGGAGGCCGCACTTTGCTGGAGGGATAGGACATCCCTTCCAGCAAACACCGATAAAAGCGACGGGGCGCAGGAAACAAGCGGCATCCGGGTCGCCTTTTCTTTGGATACTTTCTTTTGGCGAAGCAAAAGAAAGTATCCCGCCCGCCAGTGCGGGAACTGGCATTTAAAACAATCGTCGCGTTAGCGACACTATAATTTTTACATTAAACTCTTACTCGCCACCTCATACACATCCCTTGAAATCGAAGGGCTGTTCATTACCCGCTCCAACTGCATCCGCATGAGGACTTGCCGGTTCTCGTCAAAGCGCCGCCAGGAAGTTAACGGGCCTAACATGCGGGAAGCGACTTGGGGATTCAGGGTATTGAGGGCGATCACTTGATCGGCAAGGAATTCGTAACCCTGTCCGTGGATGGCGTGGAAATTTACCGGGTTTGCCTGGCTGAACGAGCCGATGACGGCCCTGACGCGGTTAGGTGTCGCCAAGTCGAAGGCGGGGTGCCCGGTAAGCGATACGACGGTTGCAAAGGTATTGGGCATGGGGCTGGACGACTGGATGGCGAACCATTTGTCAATCACCAGGTCTTCCGACTGCCATTTTTCATAGAAATCGGCCAGACATTGCTCCCTTGCGGGGTGCGGATGGTTGACGATATTCGCTAGGGCGGCAATTTGATCCGTCATGTTTTTGGCGGTGCTGAATTGTTGCTCCGTCCACTGTTGTATCTTGTCATTTTCCAGTCGGCTCAGGAAACTCAAGCACATATTTTTTATGCGCCTGCGGCCAATCGCCCCGGCATCAAACCGACCTGATTCTTCGCGGTGATTGCTTAAGTATAGGGTCTCCAATTCGGCCTGTAGCTCTTTAGCAAGGGTAAAGACAACGAACTCCCTGGCCTTATGGATGGCCTCGACATCGACTACTTGCATTTGTTCAGCCAGATAACCTTCAGACGGCAGGCTTAGCAATAAGGAGAAATAAGACAGGTCGTCCCAGGATTGCGACAATATTTGCCTGATCGCGGATACGATGATCGGGTTAAGTTGCAGCGACCGGTTTTGCTTGACATCGGCGATAAGCCCCGCGATGATTTGTCCGGCGAGCTGTTGCCCCGCTTCCCAGCGGTTAAACGTGTCGCTGTCGTAGCTTAACAAAAACGCCAATTCATCAAGGCTACGTTCCATCACCAGCTTGACAGGCGCGGAAAAATTTCTCAGGATGGATACAGTTGGTTTTTCCGTAAGCCCGGTAAAGGTAAATGACTGCCCGGGTTCGGTTAGTTCCAGGATAACTTCATCATTTTCAGCATCTTGGCCTTGTAATTTGCACTTAACCGATGCCCCTTTGCTGTCGATTAAACCGACGGCAATCGGGATATGCAATATTTGCTTGGCTTCTTGTCCAGGGGTGGGCGGACAGTATTGTTTAATGGATAAGGTCAGGGTCCGGCTGGCGGAATCGTAATCCTGTTTGACATTGATAATCGGCGTCCCCGCCTGGCTGTACCAACGCCGGAACTGGGTTAAGTCCCGTCCGTTAGCGGCTTCCATGGCGCTGACAAAATCATCGCAAGTCACCGCTTGCCCGTCATGGCGTTGAAAGTAACAATCACAGCCTTTGCGGAAGCCTTCCGCGCCCAGGATCGTGTGCAACATCCGCACGACTTCTGCGCCTTTTTCATAAACCGTTAGGGTATAGAAGTTATTGATTTCTATGTAAGCATCGGGGCGGATCGGGTGTGCCAAGGGGCCTGCATCCTCGGCAAATTGGCGTGTCCGTAGCATATTGACATCTTCGATGCGTTTCACCGCTTTGGATGAACGGTCGCCGCTGAATTCCTGGTCCCGGAAAACGGTAAAACCTTCTTTTAAACTAAGCTGAAACCAATCCCGGCAAGTAATGCGGTTGCCGGTCCAATTGTGGAAATATTCATGCCCGATGACGCCTTCGATATGCTCATAGTCGGAATCGGTGGCGGTATCCGGTCGCGCCAGGACAAATTTGGTGTTGAAAATATTTAAGCCCTTATTTTCCATTGCCCCCATATTGAAATGGCTAACGGCAACAATCATGTACAGGTCGAGGTCGTACTCCCTCCCGTAAACTTGCTCATCCCAGGCCATCGCGTTTTTTAACGATTGCATGGCATGCGAGCACTTGTCGATATCGTGCTTTTCCACAAAAATCTGCAAGCCGACCTTACGCCCGGATAAAGTCGTGAAACTGTCTGCCAGGCATTCGAGTTGTCCTGCAACCAAAGCGAACAGATAACAAGGCTTGCTGTAAGGGTCTTCCCAAGTCACCCAGTGGCGGTTATCGGCCAATTCCCCTTTGGCGACAAGGTTGCCATTGGAAAGCAGTACCGGATAACGGTCTTTGTCAGCCACCAGGGTGGTGGTGAACTTCGCCATGACATCGGGACGGTCGAGAAAATAAGTGATTTTCCTGAAACCTTCCGCTTCGCATTGGGTACAGAACATGCCATTGGACAAATACAAGCCTTCCAAAGCCGTATTGGCTTTGGGGTTGATTTCATTTTCAATCGTCAGGATGAAAGGGCGATGCTGAGGGACTTCATGAATAATCAACGATTCCGGAGTTACCTGATATTCAGTCTCCGTCAAAACCAAGTCGTCGTTAAGGACAACCCGTATTAATTGAAGGTTTTCACCAGACAGCACCAATTCCGTACCTGAAGCTTGGCTTTCAGGGTTGCGGACTAAAGAGAGCCTGGAAATGACGCGAGTAAGCTGTTCATCCAGCGTAAAATTAAGGTCGACTGCCTGTATCAGATAATCAGGTACCCGGTAATCTTTTAAGTAAACCGTTAGGGGGTTGGCGTCGCGCATTATTTGTACCTTCTTGATGATTTATTCTTGTTGACGGAGAAACAGACCAATAGCCAAGCGATAAGGAAACAAGCCCCGCCTATGGGGGTTATCATCCCTAACCAGCGCAGGCCTGATATGGCTAAAAGGTAAAGGCTGCCGGAAAATAACAAAATACCGATAAACATCAGCCAGCCGGCCCAAGACACCAGTTTTGACCCCGGCGCCTGATATTGTAGTAAGGCAATACCCATAAGCCCTAACGCATGCCACATTTGGTAATTAACGCCCGTTTGGTAAATGCTTAGCGCCTCTGCGCTTAAGATAGGCTTTAAGCCATGCGCGCCAAAAGCCCCCATGCCAACACCGATAAAAGCACAAAACGAACCGAGGGACATAAATACCGACTTCATTTTATCGCTCTTTCAACCTAGGCATTAGCTGAACCAGATTGCAGGGACGGGTACGGAAATCCAGTTGTTCCTTAATAAGCTTATCCCACGCTGTACGGCACGCGTTTGAAGAACCGGGCAAACAGAATATATAAGTGCCGTTAGCGACACCGGCAATTGCACGGGATTGGATGGTCGATGTAAGGATGTCCCGGTAAGACAGCATCCTGAAGGTTTCGCCAAAGCCGTCCAGCACTTTATCCAGCAAGGGCAAGACTGCTTCGGGAGTACCATCCCTCCCGGTCACCCCTGTCCCGCCAGTGCTTATAATAACATTGACTTCATCTTCGGCAATCCAATTGGAAACTATTGCCCTTATCCGATAAATATTGTCCGGCACGATGGCCTTTTCAAACAGCTTATGCCCGGCATCCGAGACAGATTCGACCAAGGTTTTGCCGGAAACATCATCGGCTTCCGATCGGGTGTCCGAGACAACCAATACGGCAACGGTTAAAGGAATGAACTGTTTTTCTGTATTCACACTAGGGTCAATGACTGGCTATCCAAGTTAGAAATTGACTAAGATGCCCGTGGACATAAGGTATTTTGACTTTAGGGAACCAAGGCATCTTAGTTAACAAGCTTAATTCAACATCACGAAGAATGCTTCCTGCCCGCGCTGTACGTTCAAAAGCAAACCCGATGCGGGGTCAACCACTTCTTTCAACTCATCCAGGTTATGCACCCGATATTGGTTTGCTGAAACGATGACATCGCCAGGGCGTAACCCTATTTTCCAGGCATATGAAGCCGTGTTGATTTTTTCAATGACAACCCCTTCAACTTGATCCCGTTCGGTATTATTAAGTATCGTGCCTTGCAATCGGGTATGCAGTTTTTCGCCGGTCAATTGCGGACGTTCCTGTTTACCGATAACGGCAGTGGTCTCCTTTTTTTCATCGCCGCGATAGTATTCGATGTCGACCTTATCGCCAATCTGGAGCAAACCGATAACATTCCGCAAGTCATGGCTATTCTTTATCTGTTTGCCATTTGCAGAAACCACGATATCCCCTAAAGCCAAACCGGCTTTCTCGGCTGGGGAATTATTTTCGATACGGCTGATTGCGGCGCCCTGGATGTTTTTCAGGTTGAAAGCCTTGACCAGTTCGGGAGTCAGGTCCTGGGTCGTCACCCCTAACAATCCCCTGCGGACTTCGCCGTGCTTGATGAGCGATTCCTTTATCGTCATCACCATATTGGCGGGAATGGCGAAACCGATACCGACATTACCGCCGCTGGGGGCCAGGATCGCCGTGTTCATCCCGACGAATTCGCCGCGCAGGTTCACTAACGCGCCGCCTGAATTACCGGGATTGATGGATGCGTCAGTCTGGATAAAATCTTCATAGCCTTCAATCCCCAGCCCTGAACGGCCTAACGCACTGACAATACCCGAAGTAACCGTTTGCCCCAAACCGAACGGGTTGCCGATTGCCACTACAAAATCGCCAACCTTAAGCTGGCTGGAGTCCGCAATCGGGAGTTCTGTCAGATTGTTTGCAGGGATATGGATAATCGCGACATCGGCTTCGGGGTCTTTGCCGATTACATTGGCGTTGAGCTGGCGGCCATCGTTTAAGGTGACCACGATCTTATCGGCCTTGTCGATAACATGGTTATTCGTCAACACATATCCCTGATCACTGTCTATAATTACCCCGGAACCCAAGCTGTTTTTTTGTTGCTTGCGGGATTGGTTGGGAATATTAAAGAAATGCCTAAAGAAAGGGTCTTGCAAGAGAGGATTCTGCGCCACCTCGATATTGGTGGATGTGGATATATTGACGACCGCCGGCATACTGCGTTCCAGCATAGGCGCAAGCGAAGGGATGGATTGGCTTTCAGTGAACGCAGGTAAGCCGATAGCCGAGCCTAACGGGCTAAAACACATAAGAAAAGATAAAGTACTTAGCAAAATCAAATTTTTAGATAACTTTATAGGTCTCATAGCGGTTCCAAGAATTAAAAAACGTGGCTGATAGACAATATAGGTATGAAAACGTTTAATGCAAGGCGCGAAACCCTTATTTTTAACTTATCGGCCGGCTTTCCCAACAAATAGGATGTCCAATGGCAGTCCATAGCAATTCTGAAGACAGTCGAATCCTTCGTCAGTTATATCCGCTAGCAACTTTCCCAAGCGACGCATTCAAGGAATTATGCACGAATATACAGGTGGAGCAAGTTCAAGATGCCCTCATATTCAAGAAAGGGGACACCAATACCGACCTAGTCTACTTGCTTGAAGGCAGCGTGACATTGCAATCAGAAGGGCTTATCGTTGAAACCATCACCTCGGAGAGCGAATCGGCGAAATTCGCCTTGGCGCACCAAATACCCAGAAAAATCGACGCCGTTGCCAACGGCCGCGCGCGCATCATCCGTTTAGACGCGGACACGGTCAACAATCCGCCGCCTGCGGTTTATCGCGAAGACCAAGGCTACACCATAATTGAAGAATTATCTGAAGACTCGGACGACTGGATGACGGCATTATTGCGTTTGCCGCTTTTTCAAACCTTGCCGCCAAACAATCTACAGAAAATACTCATATCCCTGAAACCCAGAAACTATGCCCAAGGTGATGAAATCATTGGCAAAGGCAGTTCAGTAAACGATTATTACATCATCAATAAAGGGCAATGTTTGCTTTCCCGCAACCTATCGGGCGAAACGCACGAACTGAAGCTCAACGCTGGCGATTGCTTTGGCGAAGAATATTTAATTACAGAAAATCCAGCCCAGGAAAAAGTTACAGCCTTGACTGACGTAAGTTTAATCCAACTGGAGAAAAAACATTTTTTATCGCAAATCAAAAGCCCATTGCTAGATTTTATTGAACATGAAAATATGCCGGAGGCGCTGGGAAAAGGATCGATCCTTTTGGATGTGAGGCTTCCGCAAAATTTCGAATCCCAGAACCTCGACGGTAGCGCAAACATCCCCCTCTTGTCATTACGGTTTCGGCTTTCCGAAATCCCAAAGGACAGGAAGATAATAGTCGTGTGCGCCAATGGCAAGGCCAGCGAAGCGGCGGCATTCATATTGAGGAAAAACCGCTTCGACGCCCAAGTGTTAACAGGTGGTTTGGGTATTGAAGAAAAGGATGAAGTACCTGATGATGCCGAACCAGCCGACGGGCAAAACAAGCTAACCCAGCCTGATCAAACCGAACCGGGCTGTGAAACGACTGATAACGGTTTGGAAACCGAAAACAAGAGATTGAGTTCGGAGAATACGAAGCTTACGCAACTTAACCATGAACTAGAAATGAAAATTGCATTGCTTAAGGCAGAAAAAGAGGAAGCTGAAAGGCAGTGCCAAGTTTTAACCCAGCAGCTCGACAGGTTGAAAGATATCTTGAAACGGTTAACCAGGCAAAAGTAGAGCAAGCGTTAAATCGACTAATTTGGCAGATGCGCTTACTCTCCTGAAAACAAAGCATTAAAGCCGCAGCATGAGATATTCGGACTCGCCCAAATCCAACTATCAACCAGGAAAATGTAGCGAACGCTTTATTTAATTTTGCCTTCTTTATAGATCACGTGTTTACGGACAACAGGATCAAATTTTTTGATCTCCATTTTTTCCGGCATCGTTTTCTTGTTTTTGGTTGTCGTGTAGAAGTGGCCTGTGCCTTCGCTGGAAACAAGTTTGATTTTATCGCGCATGGTAAACCCCCTTATGCTATGGTGCCGTTTTTACGCAAATCCACCAGGACTGCATCTATGCCTTTTTTGTCGATGATCCGCATACCTTTGGCGGAAACCCGCAAACGGACCCAACGGTTTTCGCTTTCTACCCAAAACCGGTGGTGTTGCAAATTGGGAAGAAATCGTCTTTTGGTTCTATTGTTGGCGTGTGATACGTTGTTGCCGACCACAGGCCGCTTTCCTGTTACTTGACATACTCTGGACATGATTAGACTCTGCTTGTTGCCTGAATTCAAAATTTAGCCTGCCTTTATACCAAAAATCCTTTTCAAGGTAAATAACAATCTATAAAATGAAACCGAGAATAACTTTGATAACCTACACGGAAAGACAGCAATGCCGATAAAAATGGGCATGGTCATGGATCCCATCGCCCGGATCAACATCAAGAAAGACACCAGCTTTGCCATGTTGCTTGAAGCCCAAGCCAGGGGCTGGGAATTGCAATACATGGAACTGGCCGACCTTTGCCTAAGGAACGGCAAAACATACGGCAGAACCCGCAGCCTTTCGGTACAACGGGACGACAGGCAATGGTTTAAGTTTTTTGCCGAGCAGGACATCGCTTTAGATACGCTTGATGTCATCATTATGCGTAAAGACCCCCCATTCGACCAAGAATACCTCTACGCGACCTACCTGCTGGAACTTGCCGAACATGCAGGGGTATATGTGATTAACAAGCCCCAGTCCTTGCGGGATGCCAATGAAAAATTGTTTACCTCTTGGTTTCCCCAGTGTTGCACGGAAACCCTGGTTGCCAAAGATTCTAAGGCCATTAAGGAGTTCCTGCTTGAAGTGGGCGACATTATCCTAAAGCCCTTGGACGGCATGGGTGGCGCATCTATCTTCCATGTGCGCACCAATGACCCTAACCTGAACGTCATTTTGGAAACAATGACGCTGCACAATACCCGAACTATCATGGCGCAAAAATATCTGCCGGAGATAAAGGACGGCGACAAACGCATCCTGATGGTTAATGGGGAACCTATACCTTACTGCCTAGCCCGCATTCCCGCCTTAGGTGAAAGCCGGGGCAACCTTGCCGCTGGCGGGACTGGCGAAGGTAGGCCGCTGACCGACCAAGACCGTTGGATTGCAAACCAGGTTGGGCCGACATTACGGGAAAAAGGCTTGGTGTTTGTTGGCTTGGATGTTATCGGCAACCACCTGACTGAAATCAACGTCACCAGCCCGACCTGCGTCCAGGAATTGGACCAGCAATTTGGGCTTAACATAAGTGGTCAGTTAATGGACCATATTGAGGCAGCATTAGCTTAATGGCAAAACTGGCGGTTTTCGATACCACAAATGAAGTTACCAACAATGACCGGATGTTGGTCGCCTTATTTATCGCATTCCTTGTCCACATAGTTATCGTGCTAGGCATCCGCTTTACTGAACCTGAGCCGCCCATCGAGAATAGCCGTTCGATAGATGTTATCTTGGTGAATACACCCGCCAAAAAAGCACCTAAGGAAGCCAAATTTTTAGCTCAAGACAACCAAATCGGTTCTGGTGAGAAATCCCATAAGCCAGAACCACCGGCCCAACGGGCTGTCAGCCAAGGCAATAGCCAAAGGAAGCAAGCGGATAAAGTTGAACAGGAAGAAGCCGAACCCAAAGCTAAACAAAAAGTCGTAACTCAGCAAAAAGCTGTTGCTAAGGTCGTGACGGAAACGCATCCCGAAACCACCCACGACGCGGAAAAACACCCGAAGCTGACTGCGGAGATGCTGCAGCAACAGATCGCACAATACGGCAATGAAATCAGGCTTAAGGAACAAAGCGCGGACCAGACGAAAATAAAATTTGCCAATTCCGTTAGCGCCCATCAGTATTTAGCCGCACAATATGTAAAAGATTGGGAACGGAAAGTCGAACGCACGGGAAATTCCAATTACCCTGCAATTGCGGCAAAAAAAAATTTTTCAGGCGCCTTGACCATGGATGTCGGCATCAAAGCGGACGGAAGCATCTACAGTGTCAGGATATCCCGCTCGTCCGGTTATCCGGAACTGGATGAGGCGGCAAAAAGGATCGTCAGGATGAGCGCCCCGTTCCCGGCATTACCTAGCGAACTGTTAAAGGAACTTAATGTGTTGGTAATCACAAGAAAATGGAAATTTTCTGACGAATCGGGAATGACTACGCCATAATATTGCCTAACGCGATATGAATATACCAATAGGATTGCCGTTATGAGTGAAAATTACCTCAACAATCAATTTATTGTCGCCATGCCGAGTTTGATGGAACCCATTTTCCACCATACGGTCACTTTTTTGTGCCAACACACCAAAGAAGGCGCATTGGGTATAGTGATCAATCGTTCGGCCGACATGAAACTGGGCGAAATATTTAAGCAAATGGACATATCCGTGAAATTACCCGCAGCTGCGCAAGCCCCGGTATTTGCCGGAGGGCCGGTGCAACAAGACAGGGGTTTCGTGGTCCACACCTCGTGCGGCGACTGGGACATGACGTTGCAGGTATCCAAGGACATTTCCTTGACCACCTCGCGCGACGTAATAGAGGCCATAGCGGCTGGAGAAGGCCCAGAGCAATATTTGGTCGCCTTGGGTTACGCGGGCTGGGGGGAGGGGCAACTCGAAAGGGAGATGCTCAACAATTCCTGGCTGAATGCCCCTTATGCGAAGCAAATCCTTTTTGAAACCCCAGTCAACCAGCGTTGGAATGCTGCGGCCAGCCAAATAGGCATCAACATCAACCAATTGACTACCCAAGCGGGGCATGGTTAATAGCATTCGGCCTGACCCATTGCAAAGCAAAACCCTGGACGAGACTTATCTGGGGTTTGATTTCGGCATCAAAAAAATAGGCATAGCCGTCGGCCATTTAATGACGGGCATCGCAAACCCACTACTTACCTTGCGCTCAGCCAACCAAAACCCGGATTGGCAGGGGATAACAAAACTTATCAAAGAATGGCAACCTGCCGGTTTAGTTGTCGGGATTTCCAAACAAGAAGATGGCTCGGACAACTTTGTCACCCCGCGTATGTTAAAATTTTGTCGGCAATTGGAAGGCAGGTACAATTTACCTGTGTATCAACAGGATGAAACTTTATCCACCTTTGAAGCAAAACAAATGTTATTTGACGAAGTTAGCGTAAGCGCGACGAAACTTTGGGCAGTCCAGGACCAACTGGCAGCGCAACTTATCCTACAAACCTGGCTTAACGACAACACGCCAAAATGACAATAAACAGACTTAATGTCCCTGGCCTGCTGGATACGTTGGAAGCCAAATTAAAACAGGCTATTACCGCAAGGCAGATTACAGACCCTTTGATGATAGGCGTGCGCACGGGCGGCGTGTGGGTTGCCGAAAAGCTGCACCAGCGCTTAGCGATCAAACAGCCTTTGGGCTTGTTGGATATTTCGTTTTACCGCGACGATTTTTCCCAAATCGGGGTCAACCCTAACGTCAAACCCAGCCAATTGCCCGCGCAAATTGAAGGCCAAAATATTATCTTGGTCGATGATGTATTTTATACAGGCCGGACAGTCCGGGCAGCCTTGAATGAAATTTTCGATTATGGCCGCCCAAAGCAAATCCTATTAGCCGTATTGATAGAACGCGATGGCAAACAAATACCGATCAGTCCGGATTGCGCGGGCATCAGCATTACCTTAGCGGCAAACCAGCGCATAAAATTGACCGGCCCCGATCCCTTAGGCATAGACATTCAAACTGTGGTTGCGGCTGCTTAGTGATGACGGAAAACTTGCAATTAAATCCGGAAGGAAAGCTTAAACACTTTTTGACCATTGAGGGGCTTAGCAAACAATTGCTGATAGACATTCTCGACATGGCGGAATCATTTATCAGTACAAACGACCAGAGGATCAAAAAAATTCCCTTATTGCGTGGGAAAAGCATCGTCAATTTATTTTTTGAAGACAGCACCCGTACCCGCTCGACTTTTGAACTCGCCGCCAATCGCCTGTCAGCCGATGTGTTGAGCATGAGTATTGCAACCTCTTCAACTTCCAAAGGCGAAAGCCTGCTCGATACGATCCGCAACCTGGAAGCCATGTATGTGGACATGTTCGTGGTACGCCACGGCATCAGCGGCGCCGCGCACTACATTGCCCAACATACGGCGCCCCATGTCAGCGTCATCAATGCGGGCGACGGCCAGCATGCCCACCCGACCCAGGCAATGTTGGACATGTTCACAATCCGCAAAATAAAGAAGGATTTTTCCAAGCTAAGGGTAGCTGTCGTTGGCGACATCCTTCACTCCAGGGTTGCCCGTTCAGAAATCCAAGCATTGAATACCTTGGGCGTTTCCGAAGTCCGCGTCATTGCCCCAAAAACCTTATTGCCCGCCCAAGTTGAAACCTTGGGTGTCACCGTTTCACATAACTTGGTTGAAGGCCTGGAAGATATTGATGTCATTGTCATGTTAAGGTTGCAAAAAGAACGGATGACCTCGGCCTTGCTCCCCAGTGAAAGCGAATATTTCAAATGTTTCGGGCTGACCGAGGAACGGCTAAAAATCGCCAAGCCCGATGCGATTGTCATGCACCCAGGCCCAATAAACCGGGGCGTGGAAATCGATTCAAAAGTTGCTGACGGCCCCCAGTCGGTAATCCTCAAGCAAGTGAGTAACGGGATCGCCATCCGTATGGCGATTATGGCCATGGCAATGCAACAGCAGGGGAATCCCTAATGTCGCGGATACTTGTCGAAAATGGCCGGGTTATGGATCCTGCTAACAGGATTGACTGCGTCGGCTCCGTATACATTGCCGATGGCAAAATTATATCGGTTATCGACAAACCAGACGGTTTTGCCCCAGACCGAATTATCGATGCCAACAACCAAATCGTCTGCCCTGGCTTTATCGACCTCAGCACCAGGCTGCGCGAACCTGGGCAAAGCCGAAAAGCCACTTTTGCCAGTGAATCCACCGCCGCTGCCGCCGCAGGGATAACCACCCTGTGCCTACAACCGGATACAGTGCCTGTTATCGATGCCCGCGCTGTTGCCGAGCTGATCAAAGACCAGGCGGAAAAAACCGGATATACACAGATACTGCCCATAGGCGCACTCACCCAAAAACTGGATGGGGCGGAATTAAGTGCAATGCTCGCCCTCAAAGATGCAGGGTGTGTTGCGGTCAGTAATGCCAACCAACCTATAAAAAACCTGCTCATCCTGCGACGGGCCATGGAATATGCCGCTAGCCACGGCCTGTTGTTGATTTACCGCCCCAACGACCACTCCCTGGCCAATAACGGTTGCGTCCACGAAGGTTCGTTTTCAACCCGATACGGCTTACCCAGCATTCCCGATGCAGCGGAAACTATCGCCTTAGCGCAATGCCTCGAATTAGCCGAACTTACCGGTTGCCGTGTCCATTTCGGCCAGTTAAGCAGCCGACGTTCAGTAATTAGGCTGCATCAAGCCAAAAAATACGGTTTGTCTGTTAGCGCCGATGTGGCCATCCATCAACTACACCTGACTGAAGACGACATTATCCCTTTCGACAGCGCTTACCACGTCCAGCCTCCATTCCGTTCGAGCCGTGATAGGGAAGCGCTAGGTAAAGGCCTGGCGAGCGGCACTATCGACTGTATTTGCTCCGACCACCAGCCCCATGATTTAGATGCCAAGTTGGGCGCATTCCCCGAAACCGAACCCGGCATTTCCTCTTTAGAAACCGTGCTCCCCCTAATGCTTAAGCTTGCTGCGCAAAATGCGATAACCCTCGAACAAGGTATTGCCGCGCTCACCCAGAAGCCAGCACAAATTTTGCAAATCGACAGCGGCGCTTTAACGCCCGGTTTTGCTGCCGATATCTGCATTTACGATCCCGATATGGATTGGCAGGTCAATTCAGTAAACTGGCGCAGCCAAGGCGTGAATACGCCGTTCTGGGGACAAACATTGAAAGGCCGGGTTACCCATACCTTGCAGGCTGGAAAAGTTATATACAGTGGCGATGCCATTCCAGGTTAACAGTTCCAGATAAAAAACATAAGCATTTGGCTTAGTAGTTAAGCTATCCACAAAACTCCTTTAACCAGCAAGCCTTTAACCGCAATGGGTATTATCAGAAAACTCGCCTCACAAACGGCTATCTACGGCCTAAGCAGCATTTTCGGGCGCTTCCTCAATTACCTGCTGGTGCCGCTGTACACCTATTATTTTTCTGCGGAAGAATACGGGGTCGTTTCGGAATTCTATGCTTATGCCGGTTTTTTTTCCGTGCTGCTCTTATTCGGGTTTGATACCGGATATTTTCGCTTTCGGGACAAAGAACCGGTAGGCGGGGACAAGGCTTACGCAACAGCGCTCTGGTTTATCCTTCTCATAAACCTGGGATTTTTCGGCGTGATACTGACGATAAACCCTTGGTTATCAAATCTTCTAAATTATGCCGAACACCCTGAGTACGTCCTCTGTTTCAGCCTTATCCTCATTTTGGATGCTATTGCATCAATTCCTTTTGCGCGCCTTCGCGCAGAAGACAAAGCATTTCGTTTCGCCTCAATCAAGGTCGTCGAAATATTGATAACCGTCGGGTTAAGCCTGTTTTTTATCAAGTTTTGCCCAAAACTTTATGCCGATAAAACATTTCCATGGCTTACCGAACTTTACGATCCGGCTATCGGCGTAGGCTATATTTTTATCGCCAACCTGATCGCCAGCCTATTCAAGTTTTTTTTGCTGATTCCACAACTGCTCGGCTTGCTTTGGGGCTTCGACAAAGCCTTATTCAACCGTATGCTCCGTTATTCCCTTCCTATGGTGGTCATTGGTTTTGCAGGCATTATCAATGAAATGCTGGATCGCGTCCTATTAAAACAATTGTTGCCTTACGATTTATCCACCAACATGAAAATGTTGGGCATTTACGGCGCATGTTACAAATTGTCGATTTTGATGTCCTTGTTCATCCAGGCGTTCCGATTTGCGGCCGAACCGTTCTTCTTTTCCTATGCAGGCAATACCGATGCCAGGGTTATTTACGCGAAAGTGCTGCGGTATTTTGTGGTTTTCTGTGTATTCATCTTTTTGCTGGTCACTTTGTTTATCGATTTCTTTAAATATTTTGTCGGCCCCGAATTCCGTTCAGGACTGGATGTCGTGCCAATTTTGTTGCTCGCCAACTTGTTCTTGGGGATATATGTCAATTTGTCCATCTGGTACAAATTGACTGACCGTACCTTAATCGGCGCATTGGTTTCCTTATGCGCAGCCGCGCTGACGATCTACCTGAACATCAAATGGATCCCGATTTACGGCTACACAGGTTCAGCCTGGGCGCACCTAATCGGCTATGCCGGCATGGCATTTGTTTCCTATGTATTAGGCCAGATTTATTATCCGGTTAAATACGATGTGCTGCGCGTCTTATCCTACATTAGCTTGGGATTAGTCCTTTACCAAGCCAACATTCAATTACAGGCGATGATTTTCTGGCCACAAGGTATGCTGGCGGGTGCGTTGTTAGTGCTTTACTTATTGATTGCCACCCTTTTTGAAGGGCGGCAACTGAAAACAGCATAACCTTTTCATTCCGGCAAACCCTTCCAGAATGAAAGGTATTAATTGAAAACTAACTTTCGATACTAATCGCATCCCCCCGCTTCACCCAACCAGGCGATAAAACCCGCGCATACACGCCAACACTGGGCAGTTCTTTACCCGCAAACGGCACCATCGGCCTGTTTTTGGCAATGCCGTTTTTGAAGATGCCGTTGTCCTGCGGCAAGTCGCCTTGTGCTAAAGTGGGCATTACGCAACGCGGACAAGGATCGGTAATTTGCAGGCGTAAGCTTGCGCCGATCTTGATGGTTTTGCCGACCCAATCGTTTTCCACGAAACCCGATACTCCTGCCGTATCGACCATGATGTTGGGGCGGAAGCGCCGTACTTCAAAGCGGCCTTCAGGGTAGTGTTTTTGCATGGCCTCGATGGAACTTGTTGTCAGTAAATGTAATGCGGCATAATCGAAAAAAGTCCCTTGCGGTGCGTCGCCCGCTACGGCTTCGTTGGAAACCTCATTGGCTTCGCCTTCGTATTCAGGCCAAAACTGTTCCAGTATGGCGTCTTTTGGGGACTGGGTCTGCAAAACGACCTTATGGCCTAAATACTCCGAAAGCTTATCGTTGATGTCACTTTGGTCGCTGCGCAATACCGCCCCGTCAGGCAAGGTTATCCAGATCGGTTGCAAAGTGTTTTGCCCGGGAGGGGCGGTAAATGCAGCGCGGTAAGTGAAAAAGTTCGGCCATTTTTTTGGGTTTTTTGCGCTAATCACGTTGCCGGTCTCGACATCCACTAAGGCATAGGCCCGATCCCCCAATAAGCCTCCAGCCGTTATCTCAGCGCCATTAAGTTCTTCGCCCATCATGGATTTTACGGGATAACGCCAAAGCGTTGCTACGGTTGCTGTTGTGCTCATGTTATGTTCCTGTGTTGTAATAGTTATGTTATGGCTAGAGATTATTAATGAGCCCCCCATTGGTTTAACCAATGATTTCAGGCTATTTAGCCATCCCTTGATTTTATCAGCGATCCCTTAACGATAGTGATAAAATTCCTGGTACTAAAAGGGAGGCGCTTACTATGGCGGATAATAATAATCAAAAACATAAGATAGTGATAGTCGGCGGCGGCGCTGCCGGCCTTGAATTGGCGACCAACCTAGGCCGAAAATTAGGCAAAAAAGGTTTGGCTGAAATCATGTTGTTGGACGCAACGACCACCCATATCTGGAAACCGCTGCTGCATGAAGTCGCCGCCGGGACGCTGGATGAGGCCGAGCAAGTCGATTACCTAGCCCAGGCTTACCGTAACGGGTTTCGCTTCCGCCTCGGAAAAATGGAAGGCTTAAACCGGAAGCTTAAGGAAATCCACACCAGCCCGACTTACAACGACAGCGGCGAAGAAATTATCCCAAAACGCACATTTCCTTACGATACATTGGTGATGGCTATCGGCAGTGTCAGCAATTCCTTCGGCATTAAAGGCGTGGAAGAGCATTGCCTGTTCCTGGATACGACCTCGCAAGCTTTTAAGTTCCAAAAGCAATTGGTTGAATCCTATATTAAAAATCACGCCAGCGGGGATTCGGCAAAAAATAAGCCGCTATCTATCGCCATCGTCGGCGGCGGCGCGACCGGGGTTGAGTTGTCTGCGGAATTACACGAAGTGACTGAAATGCTGGCGATTTACGGCTTGAATGAATCCAGTAACGTTAAGCTAACCATCATTGAAGCTTCGCCCCAATTAATGCCCGCCTTACCCGCTAAGCTTGCCTTGGCTACACAAAACCAACTGGCAAAGCTTGAAATCGACCTTAAACTCGGCTGCCGGGTAATCGAGGTGACCAAAAAAGGCATCAAAACCTTGGACGGCGAATTTATCCCTGCGGATTTGAAAGTCTGGGCGGCAGGCATTAAAGCGCCGGATTGGGTCAAACGCCTGGACGGTTTGGAAACCAACCAAATCAATCAATTGGTTGTCGATGAAACCTTAAAGACTTTGGACGACAACATTTTCGCCATCGGCGATTGCGCCGCCTGCCCCTGGACAGGGCATAAAGGCAATGTGCCTCCCAGGGCGCAAGCCGCCCACCAACAGGCGACAACCTTGTGTAAATCCATAGCCAACCGTTTATCGGGGTTGCCCTTGGTAAAATACACGTACTACGATTACGGTTCGCTGGTTGCCTTGGGCAAATATTCCACAGTCGGCAATTTGATGGGCAATCTCATAGGTTCAGTTACCATAGGCGGCTTCATTGCCCGTGTGGTTTATTTATCGCTCTATAAAATGCACCAAGTCGCGATACACGGTTATTACCGCACGGCATTGTTGACGTTATCCAACCTGTTCAGGCGCAGCGCCCATGCCAAAATCAAAATGCACTGATAGTTGATTTTGGCGTAAACCCATTGCCCTTTCCTTTAATCTTTTAAATACCGACAACCATGTTAGAAATAGAATACGAGTTCAGAGAAGACGACCTAAACCATTTTAACGAAATGCGTTTTAAGCAAACCGAGGAATACCAAAGCCAGATCAAAAAGAACCGCTGGATCGTTCCCGGCATCATGTTATTGATCGGCATGTTTTATTATTACTACTACGTCGATTTAAAGGCCACAGGCTATATCGTCCTGGTTGCAGTCCTTTGGTCGTGGCTATCGCCCCGGGTCATCTTGCTGAATGTCAGCAGGCAGATAATCAATTCCTACACCCAGAAAGAAAAAAAGAACATGTTCGGCACTTACGTGTTGACGATAGACCCGGAAAACCCCAACTATCTCCATGAAAAATCGCCCAGCGGCAAGAACAAAATGGCTTGGTCGGAATTAATCAGGGTAGATTACGTGAAAGGCTATGTTTACATCTATTTCGACTTGAGCACCGCGTTGGTTATCCCCGAAGCCACGGTAAAAAAAGGCGATTTACAGGCGTTTGCCAAGCAGGTTGAGAAGATGATTGAGATGCATGGTTAACGTTATTCATATGATTTTCAGTCACCTAGACTATATATAAAATTGCTGAATTCATCTTTGATATTTGATTTTCAGAAACGATGCGTTCAACTTAGCTAAGAGGAAGAATTGAGAGAAAAAACGAAAGGCGAAATTACGTTTGAAAAATTTTGCATAGATAACGAGTTGTTATTTGAAAAAATAGAAGAAGGAAATACACCAACACCAGACTATTTAATCACAGCTGAAGGTATAAAAATCTACGTTGAAATTAAGCAAATCGACGAAGATAAAAAATTTTCTCCAGAAGGAATGTTTAGAACCCCGGGATCTCATATCCGAAAAAAAATTGAAGATAAAAGAACTCGAAAACAAATGAGAGTTGCATGCAATAAGGGATTTCCTACCATTCTATTAGTTTACAATAACCTAGACCCTATGCAGGCATTTGGTACTGAACCACATGATTTCAGAGCAGGGATGTACGGTGAACTAACCATTGATTTTTCTAAAGAAAGTAACTCAATGTCAGATGTTTACCATGGGCAGAATCAATCATTACGTAATGATAAAAATGAATCCTTCAGTGCAGTGGGCTGGCTCTATACAAATCAAAATGGTACTGGAGTTCATATATATGAAAATACGTTTGCCAAAATCCCTATAAATTTCGATACTCTTCCACCTTGCATTCAATTTAACCGCGTCTTAATAGAGGATAATTAGAACCATAAGATACAACCCTATAGTTATGGAGTTTATCAAACATTTCTAGTGGACTTAGCGGAAATATAAAAACCCTCAGCACAGTGGATAAATTAATGAAAAATTTTAAGGTATTAATTTTAAATGCAATATTGATATACGGTTGTGCGACAGTCGGCACTCCAAAAATGATTGGACCAGATACCTATATGATCGTTGGTAGTGGTACTACAAATGCATTACATAACATGGAAGATAAGTTCTTAGAAGAAATGCAGAAGCACTGCCAATCATTGGGAAAATTTCCTATCCTAAGAAAAAATAATATTCATACAGAAGTTATGAATGCATTTGGTGATAAGACTTATAACGGCTCACTTGTATATGAATGCATCAGTACCGATGAATACAAAAAATCAAAACACCAATTCGATGAAGTATCACCAATTCAACGCATAGAAAAAAGTAATAATTGAAAGCAAATAATCTTTTTCTATGCCTGTAAGCGAGTAGCGAGTAGCCTGGATGAAGCGTAGCATAATCCGGGATTTTGTGGCTTCGATGTCCCGTATTTCGTTTCACTTCATACAGGCTACTTGTTGAAATCATCCCTATCCATTATCCGAATACCTTGTTTTTCCATTGAAAATCTTGCCCAATGCTAAATTTTAAAAACATAGCCCTGCGCCGTGGTGCGCGGTTGTTATTTGCCAATGCGTCATTTACTATCCATAAAGGCCAAAAAGTCGGTTTTACCGGGGCTAATGGCGCTGGTAAGTCCAGTTTGTTTGCGTTAATCAGGAATGAACTGCATTTGGACGAAGGCGATTTCTCAATGCCGCCTGGACTTGAGATGGCGCATGTGGCGCAGGAAACGCCCGCTGTCGCTTGTTCCGCAATCGATTACGTCATGGATGGCGACAGGGAATTAAGGCGCTTGCAGCAAGGATTAGCCGCTGCGGAAACCAGCCACGACGGCTTAAAACAAGCCGAGCTCCATGCCGCACTTGAAACCATCGGCGGTTATACGGCGCAGGCGAAAGCGGCGCGCTTGATGAATGGCTTGGGCTTCAAACCGGAGCAGGAAAACAATCCGGTGAATTCCTTTTCCGGCGGTTGGCGGATGCGGCTAAACCTGGCGCAGGCGTTGATGTGCCGTTCCGATGTCTTGATGCTCGACGAACCCACCAACCACCTGGATTTGGATGCGGTCATCTGGCTGCAAGACTGGCTTTGCAAATACGACGGCACTTTATTGTTGATTTCACATGACCGCGATTTTCTGGATACCATCGCCGACCACATCGTCCATATCGAGCAGAATAAGATAGATATTTACACCGGCAATTATTCGGCTTTCGAAAAGATGCGCGCGGAAAAACTGGCGCAACAACAATCCGCTTACCAAAAGCAACAGCGGGAAATTGCCCATATCCAAAGCTTTGTCGACCGTTTTAAAGCCCAGGCAACCAAAGCCCGGCAAGCACAAAGCCGGATCAAGGCGCTGGAACGGATGGAAGTCATTTCTATGGCGCATGTGGACTCGCCTTTCGATTTTAGCTTTCCCAAACCCGGACGGATGCCGAACCCTTTATTGCAATTGGATAAGGTTGACATAGGTTACGGGCAAACCAGGGTTATTGGGGGCGCAAATTTATCCATTTCGCCGGGTGACCGTATTGGCTTATTGGGGCCGAATGGCGCAGGCAAATCCAGCTTGATTAAAGTGCTGGCTGGCGACATGCAGCCATTATCGGGAATCCGGCTTGAAGCTGAAGCGCTTAATATCGGTTACTTTGCCCAACACCAATTGGAACAACTTCGGCTGGATGAAAGCCCGTTATGGCACCTGCAAAAAATCGACCCTAAAGCGACAGAAAAAGAATTGCGAAATTTCCTAGGAGGCTTCGATTTTCAGGGAGATAAGGTGATGGAAGTAATAAGGCCATTTTCCGGCGGGGAAAAAGCCCGCTTGGTCTTAGCTTTGCTGGTGTATAAAAATCCAAACCTGTTATTACTGGATGAGCCAACCAACCATCTTGACCTGGAAATGCGTCATGCCTTGAGTGTTGCCTTACAGGATTATCAGGGCGCGATTGTATTGGTTTCGCACGACAGGCATTTGTTGCGTACCGTAACCGACCAGTTTTTGCTGGTGGGCGAAGGCAAGGTGCAACCTTTTGACGGCGACCTTGAGGATTACCGGACTTGGTTAACCGAGCAAAAAAAAGCGGATGAAAAAACCACCGATAACCTAAGCGCCACAGTTTCACGAAAAGACCAACGGAAGCAGGACGCCGAACGTCGACAAAAACATAAGCCCTTGCTGGATGCACTAAAAAAAGCCGAACAAACGGTTGAACTTTACCATAACGAACAACGCCGGTTGGAAACCGAACTGGCTAACCCCGCGCTTTATTCTGAAACTGAAAAAGACAGGTTAAAAAAGTTGTTGGCTCGTAAAACAGAAATTGATAAAGCGCTGGATGCCGCAGAGTCGGAATGGATGGAAGCGGAAGAACGGCTTGAGGCGGCTAAACTAGAGTTTTAAAGCTCTAAGCCGCCCCAATTCGGTAGATGTTATTTATTTACGATACTAATTCCCTTCAACAAGGTCAAAGCTTGATAGAGCGGATAATCCTTATATTCCGCATTTTTTTCCTTTTCTTTGTCCGCTTCACCCTCTTTCAAAAGCTCTTTAGCTTTACCGTTCTGCAAATGATGCGAAAGGTCGGCTTCTTTCACTGGATCGAATTCGGTTTTATCCAGGGATTCCAACTTAACATTTGCCAGCACGATATCAGGCTCGATGCCTTCAGCCTGGATTGACCTGCCGGATGGGGTATAGTAGCGGGCTGTTGTCAGCTTCACGGCTGCGCCATTGCTGGTTGGCAAAATGGTTTGCACCGAACCTTTACCAAAGGATTTTTCGCCCATAATGACAGCGCGCTTTTGGTCTTGCAATGCCCCAGCCACAATTTCGGAAGCCGACGCGGAACCCGCGTTGATTAGCACCACCATAGGCGCACCATTAAGTAGGTCGTCAGGAGCGGCATTAAAGCGCATTTCCGAGTTTTCGATACGGCCTTCTGTGTAGACAATAAGCCCTGATTTCAGGAACGCGTCGCTGACATCGACCGCCGCGTTCAAAACACCGCCGGGGTTGTTACGCAGGTCGAGCACCAGTCCTTTCAGGTTGCCGCCGTTCTCTTTTTTCAAGCTAGCCAAAGCTTCTTTCAGGCTTTCTCCAGTGCCGGATTGGAAACTGCTGATCCGCAAATAACCGTAATCCTTTTCTAATACGCGGCTTTTTACGCTTTGGACTTTAATAACGGCACGCACTAGAGTGAGCTTAAGCGGCGCTTCCGCACCTTCGCGCACCACAGTAAGCACGATTTTGCTGCCCGGTTCGCCGCGCATTTTCTTAACCGCATCGGCCAATGACATGCCTTTTACCGGTTCATCGTCAAGCCTGACAATCAGGTCGCCAGTTTTGATACCCGCCCTTTGTGCCGGGGTATCGTCGATGGGTGAAACGACTTTGATAAAGCCGTTTTCCATAGTCACTTCAATACCTAAACCACCAAACTGCCCGGTTGTACCTTCTTTTAGCTCCTGATATTCCTCGGAAACCAGATAGGCGGAATGGGGATCAAGCCCTGCCAGCATACCCCGAATGGCATCTTCCAGTAATTTCTTGTCCGAAACAGGTTCGACATAATCCCGTTTGATCCGGCCGAAAATTTCCGTAAACGTCCGCAAATCCTCAAAAGGCAGTGCTTCGGAATCCACCGCAGCTTCACTTTTGTCCTTTTCAGCAACTACGCTGCCGCAGATGCCCATAAATACACCCAACATGATCCCTAAGGACAAAATAAACAGACTATTCTTTTTTAGCATGTGCCTTTTAACTCCAACCACCACAATATCTTAAATTTTTGGGGACAACCTTTAAAAAACTTTTCCTTATCCAAATTTACCCCTAGCTTAGGAATGTACAATTTCTTTTAAGCAGGGCAAAAGAAAATCCTAATTGTCGCTAGGGTTTCGCAATACCTTGGATGGACTATTCTTATACGATTCAGTTCCTGCACCAGAGTAACGGGTCAACCGGCTTACCGTTCTGGCGAATTTCAAAATACAGGCCAGGTTCGCTGCGCCCGCCGCTTTGCCCCACGGCAGCAATCACGTCGCCTGCCCCAACCCATTCACCCTTTTGCTTGTAAAGGCTTTGGTTGAATGCGTACAAGGTCATAAACTCCTTGCTATGCTCGACAATCATCAGCAGTCCATAGCCTTTCAAGGTCCCTGCGTAGGCTACTTTCCCTTTCGTTACCGCCTTAATCTCGGCACCTTCCTTTGCCTTGATCAGTACACCTTTCCAATTTGCTTCTGTCGAAGGGCCGGCAAACATATTTGCCAGCTTACCTCTCACAGGCAAAGGCAACTTGCCCTTCAAGGAGGAAAAATCGCCTTCCAGTTTGGGAAAACTGTCCGGGTATTCTTTACTGTTTGCTCCAGAATCCGTACTTTCTACTTCCTGATTAACGTCATCCGTTTCATTTTCTAAAGCCTGGATAAGGTTTATCAGTTTATTTTCACTTTCTTTTAAAAGACTTAACTGGTCGTCTTTGGATGAGTAATCGTCGTTTAACCGTGCAATCAGCCCATTCCTTTGTTTTCGGACTTCATCCAATGCTGCGCGTTCAAATTTTCTTTGGCCAAGATTTTTTTCCAGTAATTCGGTTTCCTTTAGCTTGTCCTTATCTAATTGGTCTAAATAACCGATAGTTTGCCGAAGGTTAGCAAGTTTTTTTAACCGCGACTTATTAAGATATTCATAATATATCATCATTCTGCTGGATAATGCCGGATCTTGTTGATTAAGCATCAATTTTAATTTATCTTGCTGTCCCATCGCATAGGCAGCCTTAACTTGCCCGCCCAGTTCGGCAGTCAATTTGTCGATTTGTCCCTGATAACCGCCAATTTCTTTCCGAATCTTATCCAAGCTACGGCCAGTAAGTTCAATCTGGCCTTCAATCGTTTTTAATGAGGCCGCAACATCACCGTAACGCTCATCTACCTGAGCCAATAATCCCATTAACTGCTCTTTTTGCTGTTCAAATTCTTGCGGGGTGGTTTGAACACCCACTTCGGAGCCGGTATCAGTTTGCCGTTCCTCACAATAACCTAGCCCAGAACTTGCGCCAGCTAATAAGCTTAGCAGAAAACAAAAAATGGGGAGTTTCCGCATCAACGCATCAGGCAGGCACGATAAGCGACCGACCGTTCATTTCCGCTGGCTGGGCGACACCCAAGATCGACAGTAGTGTTGGGGCCAAATCCTTCAAACTCCCCCCAGAAGCCAGTTTTCCATCGCCGCAGACATAAACCAATGGGACTGGATTGGTGCTATGGGCGGTCTGTATTTGGCCATCGTCATCGACCATTTGCTCAATATTGCCGTGGTCTGCGGTCACCAGCATCTTCCCGCCAACTTTCTTCAACGCTTCGACGACGCGCTGTAACGACTGATCTATCGCTTCCACAGCCTTGATAGCCGCAGGAATGATCCCTGTATGCCCAACCATATCGCCGTTTGCATAGTTGCAGATAATGACATCGTATTTGCCCCCAGTTATGGCCTCAACCAAGCGGTCGGTCACTTCAGGCAGGCTCATTTCCGGTTGCAAATCGTATGTCCTGACATTTGGCGATGGCACCAAAATCCTGTCTTCACCGGGGAAGCACGCATCGACGCCGCCGTTGAAAAAAAATGTCACGTGGGCGTATTTTTCGGTTTCCGCCAAACGTAACTGGGCCATACCCAGGTTCGACAAATATTCGCCCAAGCCATTTTTTATATCGACTGAAGGGAAAGCAACGGGATAATCAAAATCTTCATGGTATTCGGTTAAGGTTGCAAAGCAGCCTTTATGGGCGTCGTGACCGCGTTCGAATCCAGTGAAACCGTCATCGGTTATGGCTTGGGATATTTCCCGTGCCCTATCGGCACGAAAATTCATGAATACCACGGAATCTTCAGGATCGAGCCTGGCGACCTTGCCCTCGGCATCCAAAATTGCCGTTGGCAGGACAAATTCATCCGTTTCGCCCCTTTCATAAGCTGCTTCCAACCCTTGAAGCGCTGAACCGGCTTTATGGTCAGCTTTCCCTTTTACGATCAACTCATAACCTTGTTTGACCCGATCCCAGCGTTTATCCCTGTCCATCGCATAGAAACGCCCCACAATCGACGCAATCCTGCCTACGCCTAATGCCTTGAATTTCTTATCTAATAATTCAAGCGAAGCGGCAGCGCTTTTGGGCGGCACATCTCGCCCATCCAAAAACGCATGCAGATAAATGCTTTGCAACCCTCTCTTTACGGCTAATTCAATCATGGCCACAATTTGGCTTTCATGGCTGTGGACGCCTCCTGGGGACAGTAACCCCATGATGTGCAAGGCTTTCCCTTTTTCCTTGGCGGCATCGACCGCTTGGCATAAAACTGGATTGCTGAAAAAACTGCCGTCCTTGATGGCATCATTGACCTTGGAGAAATCTTGGGGTACGTAACGGCCTGTGCCGATGTGGATATGGCCGACTTCGGAATTGCCCATTTGCCCGTCCGGTAAGCCGACCACATCCCCGGAACAATCCAGCAAGGTCATGGGATAATCTTTCTGTAAACTGTCCCAACAAGGGGTGTTAGCCATGGCAATGGCATTATTCTCTTGCTCCTTGGAATAACCAAATCCATCCAGGATGAGCAATACAACAGGTTTTGGCCGACTCGACATCTTAGTTCTATCTCCAGACATTTAAAACACTCTACCCGTGATAACCGGGATTACAATACTTTCGCGCCAAGCACACATTCCATTACCAGAAATACTCGAAATAAGTTATCATTTCGCCGCATTTGTCCTATCCCTATAATGGATTACATGGCAAATGTACGCAAACTTAGGACATTATACTAAATATGCGTTAGCATAGTTGGGTTAAAACGCCCTGACTGAAATTCCAAGTTTACTTGCGTCAACTAAGCAAATACCCTTTTTTATCATGCCACTATCAGAAACTGTAACTGTAGATCGACTTGCTGAATTTGCCTTAAACCATTATATCCTGGTGCTCGCGTTGGTCGTGGTGACCTACCTGTTAATCCAAGAGTTTTTCGATGCCGCATTAAAAAAATTTAAGTTCGTGTCGCCCCTGCTTGCCGTGACCAAAATGAACGATGGCAATACAGTGGTGATTGATGTCCGCGAACACGATGAATTTAACAAAGGCCATATTGATAGCGCTGTGAACCTCCCTTTGAGTAAAATCAAGGAACACACTGGGAGCCTTGATGCTTATAAAAACAACCAGGTTTTGGTCGTTTGCCAGGAAGGCACCCGATCGTCCACAGCGGGGAAACTCTTGACCAAAGCGGGCTTGAGTGATGTCTATGTCATTTCAGGGGGAATGCAATCCTGGCAGGAAGACTACAAATTACCCATTAAAGTAACACGTAAAAAATAAAGCTGGCGCTTGATTATCCGAAACAAAGAAAAACCAGCGGTTTAATTACTTATAACCCAGAACAATCAATCCCATGGCCGAAGAAAACAACGCCCAAGAAAAACAATTTTCCATCCAGAAGGTGTACACCAAAGACCTGTCTTTTGAAACGCCAAATGCCCCGAAAATATTCAGGGAAAAATGGGAACCGACAGTCGATTTCAACTTGGGGACCCATGTCAACAAGCTGGACGAGACTATTTATGAAGTGACTTTAACCGTAACTATCACCGTCAAAAGCCTGGATATTACTGCTTACTTGGTCGAAGTCAACCAAGCGGGCATCTTCATGCTGGGTAATTTTAACGAACAAGAAATGGGCCCCATGCTTGGCAGCTTTTGCCCAAATATCTTGTTTCCTTATGCACGGGAAGTCGTCTCCGACCTGGTCACTAAAGGGGGTTTCCCCCAGTTGTTACTTGCGCCGGTCAATTTTGATGCCTTGTACGGACAACATCTGCAACAACTCCAACAACAGGCGGCCGGGCCAAATAGCATCAACTAACCATCCCTTCTCGCGTTGAACCGAAAAATATCCCTATTAGGCGCAGGCTCTTGGGGAACGGCACTTGCCATCCTGATGGCCAAAAACAGTTGCCGAGTGCTCTTGTGGGGTCATAATGAAGACCATATCGCAGTTCTTGCAAAGGACAGGATAAACCAGCGTTATTTACCGGGGCAGGCTTTACCCGACCCAATATCAGTCACCTCCAACCTAAAAAAAGCTGCCGAGTTCAGCGACCTTATCCTTCTAGCCGTACCCAGCCACGCCTTTAAAAATACTTTGGTTGGCCTAAAGCCACATGTTAAGCCTAAGGATTTAAAGATTGCCTGGGCTACAAAAGGCTTCAATCCTGAGGACGGTTCCTTGCTGCATCAGGTTGTCGCCGACGTATTTTCTGCCGATATACCTGCCGCCATCCTCTCTGGCCCAACCTTTGCGGGCGAAGTAGCCGCCAACTTTCCAACCGCGATAACGGTAGCCTCAACGAAAATAGAATTTGCAAACCAACTTGCAGAAATCCTGCATACTGACCGTTTTCGGGCTTATACCAGTTCCGATATTATCGGTGTCGAGGTTGGCGGTGCGGTAAAAAACGTGCTGGCAATCGCGGCGGGAATTGCCGATGGCTTAGGCTTCGGCGCCAATACACGCGCGGCATTGATTACACGGGGTCTTAACGAAATCATGCGCTTAGGCGTATGCCTCGGCGGCAAACAGGAAACTTTTATCGGCCTCGCCGGTTTAGGGGATCTAGTCTTAACGTGCACCGATAACCAATCCCGTAACCGACGCTTAGGCTTGGCATTAGGCTTAGGTAAAGGCATGGCGGATACAGTCTATGAAATCGGCCAGGAAATTGAAGGGATATCCACCGCCAAGGAAACCTACTTGCTGGCGAAACGGCATAATATCGAGATGCCGATTGTAGAACAAACCTACAAGGTCTTATACGAGAACCTTAATCCGCTCATTGCCGTACAAAACCTGCTGGCACGGGAACAAAAAGCGGAGTCCTGACGCCTAAAAACACGACGGTAACAAATAAAAATGGCCCCCAACCCGTATTGACAGGTTGGGGACCATGTCGATTACGCAAAAGTAATGTAAAAACTATAATTCTAGTTCTTGGATTTCAAGATATCTCTAATTTCAGCCAACAATAACTCTTCTTTGGTCGGCTCAGGGGGGGCTTCTGGTGCGGGCGCCTCGGCTTTTTTTAACTTATTCATTAATTTGATTGCCATAAAGATAGCAAATGCAACGATGGTAAAGTCAACCACCGCTTGAATAAAGTTACCATAATTCAACATAACGGCCGGCGTCTTATTATCAACCGCTTCTTTCAACGTTATCCCAAGCTTGGTGAAATCAACGCCGCCCATCAATACCCCGATTGGCGGCATAATCACATCGGCGACTAAAGACGAAACTATCTTACCAAATGCCCCACCGATAATGACGCCGACGGCCAAATCGACCACGTTGCCCTTCATGGCAAATTCTTTGAATTCTTGTAACATGCCCATATTCAATCTCTCTTTAAATAATAAAAAGTTAACTATGCTTACCTTAGCAAAGCGTTTTGTGAATTTATTCCCCTCTCCACTCACGCTAGGATCCAATTATCGAATGAACGCTTTAAAATGTATAGTCTTTTTGCTGACAAGCAATTTAACCATCAACTTGATTAATAGGTTCTGTCATAAACCCGTCATAATAAACCGGCTACAATACGGTGATTAAACTTGACCACTATTTATGTCCAAAATAAACATCCTGATTGTCGAAGATGAGGCCGCTATTCGGGGAATGTTGACAATCATCCTTGAACAAGCCGGTTTTAATCCCATATCGGCCACAGAAGTTGAATCCGCACAAAAAATTCTTGCAGACAACATCCCTGACCTTATCTTATTGGACTGGATGCTGCCTGGCATTAGCGGAGTCGAATGGGCCAGGCGTTTGAAAAAAGATCCCGGCTATCGGGAATTGCCCATCATCCTGCTAACGGCAAGGGGTGAGGAAGAAGATACGGTAAGGGGATTAGAAATCGGTGCCGATGATTATATGACCAAGCCCTTTTCGCCGAAAGAGTTGGTCGCACGGATTCGCGCCGTCCTACGCAGAAGCGGCAAATTGCAGGGCGCTACGCAAATTGTCCTGGGCAACCTCATACTTGATACCGAGCAACATCGACTTACCATTGGCGATAAGCAGTTGGACGTCAGCCCCACCGAGTTCCGGCTAATGCAATTTTTCATGACCCATCCGGACAAAGTTTTTAGCCGGACACAGCTCTTGGACCAAGTGTGGGGGCGCAGCGTCTATATTGAAGAACGAACCGTCGATGTCCATATACGGCGCTTGCGAAAAATACTCGGTGATTACGGCAAAGAAGACTTAGTGCAAACTGTACGGGGCTTTGGCTACCGGTTTTCATTAATTGACTGATAATGGGTGCCTGGAAGAAAGAACTCGGTATCGCGCTCCTTTTATTTATTGGGGTGTCGATCCTCGGACCAATAACGGGGATGTTTCTCCCGTTATTGTTTATGTTGGTGGCCAGCCTTTTAATTTGGCAAATAATCCAGGTCAGCCGTTTTGAAAGGTGGATCAGCAACGGGGGACGGGGCAAATATCCGAAAACCAAGGGGATATGGGAAAACATTTACTATCACGTATACCTGATTAAAAAAAGCGAAAAGCGCCGCAAAAAAAAATTGGGCAAAATTATCGACCAATTCAGGAAATCGACGGATGCACTTCCTGATGCCGCCATTGTCTTGGGTAAAAACGACGAAATCGAATGGGCCAACACCGCGGCGAAAAACGTGTTGGGATTGCAGCCTTCCGACCGAGGCCAACGCATCCCGAACCTAATCCGCTTACCGGCCTTTGTCCGTTACCTTAAGGCCGGAAATTTCAAGGAATCCATCCTCATGCCGTCACCCGCCAACAGCCAAATTACCTTGGCTGTGCGGATAGTGAGCTATGGTGCGGGGTTACGGTTGCTGATCGCACAGGATGTAACGCAGTTGCGGAAAATGGAACAAATGCGCAAGGATTTTGTAGCGAATGTTTCCCACGAGTTGAGGACACCTTTGACAGTCTTAAAAGGCTACTTGGAAACCTTACAAGAACTAAATGAACCACAACATCCCTTACTGGCGCATTCCCTACAGGAAATGCGCGACCAGACCGAACGGATGCAGTATTTGGTTGACGACTTGCTGTTGCTTTCGAACCTGGAAACACAGCCCAAGAAAATCCAGTGCGTGGACGTACCATTGGTATTAGGTAAAATCTGTAAGGAAAGCGAAGCCTTAAACAACAATTCCGGTCGTATTGAACTTAAGCTTGAAACCAACTCCCACATCTATGGCGATGAACACGAACTTCGTAGCGCATTCTCCAATCTCCTGGGTAACGCCCTGAAATATTCGCCAAAAGAATCCCCGGTAACAATAAGCTGGCGGCAAACCCGAGAAAACCTAATACTGGATGTGGTGGACGAAGGGGAAGGGATAGCGGAACCGGAAATCCCGAGGATTACCGAACGGTTTTACCGGGTTGATGTCAAACGCGCCAATAAAATAGCCGGTACGGGATTAGGCCTCGCCATCGTCAAACATGTGTTATTGCGGCATGATGCCCATTTAGTCATTACCAGCCAGTTGCACAAAGGCAGCACCTTTAGTTGTTATTTCCCTATAGAAAGGATTTGCTAATATCTATAGAGATATGGTTCCAGTCGGCTTAGTACCATTAAATAATGGGAACCGATTGTAATCAATGAACGACTAACAGGAACGCCAACGCTGTATCTAATGTTCCCGAACTGATTTGCCCCAAGCGATTGCCTATTTCCCAAAAATCCACTTAATATGGCGAATCATATCTTTTATTGAATTCTCCTTAATAGTCTTAACCAGTTCGTCTACTTTAAACGAATGATGCCTTTCATAAGCCACACCGTGTTGTGGCGCTTCGGCTAAACCGATTTGTCGGGCGTGTTCGACGAAACCTTTGTTCTTCCAGAAAAAAGCACCCGGCATGGTGGTTGGGATTACCAGCACAAAGAACAGCGAACGCCCGAAAGCCGCCATAACCAGCATTGATATGGCAAAGGACGCAGCCGCTACGTAAGCAGCCGAACCCGATAATCCGGTAAAGGCAACCGTGGCCGCAAATGCAAGATTTATGGCCAATAAGCCGTTTCGTAAAAGATAAGATTTACCGTACTCCGTTACTTGTACATAGTAAGAGGCCGCGCCTTCATGTTCCACGTTGCACATTGCACGGGCATGAAAAAGGTGGCCGATTCCTTCGATAGTTAAACCAAGAGCGACTATGACAGCCAAAAGCTGGAAGGTTGCCGTGAATCCTTGGGTCGTTAACGGTAGCAGGCCTACGCTCACTGCGGCAATCATTAATGCGCCGAAACTAAGGCAAGTGCCGAAGAATGCGGTCCCGGTCTGCCAATGGTTCCAGAATGGGCGTGCAGGGATACGGTACAGTTTATACATGTAGTAGGTACCGACGCTGCCACCCAATAAGCCGATCACTGCAAAGCCGTTTGCTATCAGGTTAATTGTACTGTGATTAAACAAACTTAATACGGCGTAGCCCAATAATCCGGTATAAAAGAGGGACACTCCGGTAATTTCACGGCTCACCGGCGATAACCTAAGGTTATTAAAGCCGCGGTAAAAACGATGCGGCTTACCTAAGTGCATATTCAATTTGAACAACCCTAAGGTGCTGATTGCAACCATCACCAAAACTAGGGGCAAGAATGCCCTCGAATTTTTTAATACCGTGATTGGTTCGATGCCGAACCAATCACCCAGTACCAGCATCGCGAAAGCCCCAACCGTAGCCTGCGTACACAAGGTAAAAATGACGTGCGCGCTCTCATGGCTGGTCAATAGCTTACTTAGGTTCCAGTGCCGTTCCCTGCCTTTTTTTTCATCAAGGACAGGTTTGAACTTAGCTTGTTCATCATCCCTGTGGTATTTAAGGGGCATGCTATCGGTGCGGGTCATTTCCCTGTGGGTGGTTCGGGTTTGCTGGAAACGGATGTTGGGATGGGTAATATCGGTTGTTGGAAACCCTGGTATTTCAGTTTTCGCCTGGATGCGGTTTTCGGGTACGTTTTCGATCACCCCGAAATCCAGGGCATTCCCCAAACAAGCAGCCACACAGGCCGGTTTCAGGTTAACCTCCAGCCGATCGACACACATATTGCATTTGGAAACCTCGCCTTTAACGGGATCCAGTTGGGGTGCGTTGTAAGGGCATACCCAAGTACAATAGCCGCAACCGAAGCAAATATCGGGATCTTGCAACACCGCACCGTATTCGGCGAATTTAGTGTAAGCGCGAGTCGGGCAGCCGGTTAAACAAACCGGATCATCGCAATGGTTACACGCCATTGAGATGTTAATCCGTTGATAATCCGGATACGTACCGCCTTCGACAAAACCGACAGACCGGAAGGCGATATGCGCGGGCACATCGTTTTTCTCGCTACAGGCCGATTCGCAAGCATGGCAGCCGATACAGTTGTCGGCATTGAAATAAAAGCCGTGCTGCTTGTAGCGGTTGGGGTTTTCTCCAATCGCGGCATCGCCGTTAATGTTAAGGCTTTTGCACCGCAACTCACTGCTGGCATCGGTTAACTCTATGTTAAGGCCATAGCGGTTTTGTGCCTTGCTTTCCTGATTGTTCAGGAAGGCATATTTAGGTTCATCGTCACGTACTTCAAACATAATGTATCCAATGTAGGGTACGCAATGCGTACCAAAAATTATACCAGTGCGAGGAACGCACCCTACTGCTCTTGTTCATTTTCAAAGTCTCTAATATAGCGATTGACCGCTTGACGAGTTAATGTATTAATGTCAATTAGAAGATAAATATAAAATAGCAGTCCAAAAACAACGCTGCCGATCAAACCGTAATACCCTGGGTCTTTCCCGAAAACCATAGGTTCAAGCCAATAACTCCATGCAATAAATACTGTAGCAAGTACAACTAGAACAAGCTTGAAAATATAATTATGACCAGATTTAGAAGTGCAATATTTCAAGGCGGCTAGAATATACTTTTTATCTTTACCCAAAAATTCTGGGTATTTCTTCGGACTTAGGTACATATATTTTCAACCTATTCTTATAGTTCCCACGCAGGAGCGTGGGAACTATAAGAATCCAATGTAGGCCGCGCATTGTGCGCCATTGTCGACTGTTATAATGGATAGCCACCGAAAGGTGCGCAATGCGCACCCTACGATTCCTAATAAGTCCGCAGTTCCTTGCTCAATTGCGCGGCGAAATCTTGGTCGACCTGTTCTATAGCCACGGCCGACTGCTTAAAGGCAGGTTGCCGAGAGTAGGGATCGAGCAGCCCCAGGGTTAAACGGTTAACGCAATCAAAAAAATGGAACGGGATAAACACCATGTTCTTAGGGACGCGCTGGGTCAACATTGCCATGACAACGGCATCGCCGCGGCGGGACGTAACGCGGACATAGGTCTGGTGTTTTATTCCTATTTCATCCGCCGCATCGGGATTCATTTCCATGAACGGTATGGGGCTGAATTTGTTATTGTTGCCGATCTTGCCCGTCTTGGTGCGGGTATGCCAGTGCTCCACCAGCCGACCGGAATTTAGCCAGAATGGGAATTGGGCATCAGGCACTTCGTTATTGTTGATGAAAGGCAAGGGGATCAATTTTGCTTTCCCGTCAGGATAACAAAAGCTTGCTGTGTCACTATAAAGCCGCTGGCTGCCGTTTTCATTGTTAGCCGCTTGGTTTTCATTATAAGGCCATTGAATCCCGCGCTTCTGTTCGATCAAGTCGTGGCTCATGCCGCTTATGTCGCATAAGCGGCCTTTGGAAAGCTGTTTCATTTCCTCGAAGACTTCAGCGGGGCTTTCTGGGAAACGGATTTTTTGTCCGTTCTCAAAACGCTTTGCTAATTCGCTAAAAATTTGCATGTCTGATTTTGAGTCGGCATAAGGCGCTTTAACCTGCCTGGTGAGATTGACCCTTCGTTCGGTATTGGTGAATACGCCTTCCTTCTCCGCCCAAATCCCGGCGGGCAAAAAGATATGCGCGTATTGGCTGGATTCGACATCATAATAGGCATCTTGCACTACCAGACATTCCAGCTTCTCTAATGTCTTGCGAATGCGTGGCGTGTTCGGCATGGATGTCATGGGGTTAGTGGCGACCAGCCACAGGCCCTTGATATCGCCAGTTTCTATCGCAGGGAAAATATCGGTTTCCGTTAGGCCTCGTTTTTTGGGAAAAAATTCAGGGTCAATCCCCCAAAATTTGGCGATTTCTTCCCGGTCTTCCGACTTCTCCAATGCACGGTAACCGGGCAAGCCGGAACAGGACGACCACTCGCGAGTCCCCATCGCATTGCATTGGCCGGTAATCGACAGGCTGGTGCCGCCGAGCTTGCCGATATTGCCCGTCACCAGGTTCAGGTTATTGATGCCTACCACGCCATCGGAACCGTGGGTACTCTGGTTAATGCCCATTGTCCAGATGCTCATGGCGCGATTCGCTTTGCCGTATAGCCGCGCAACGGTCCGGATCGTGTCTTCGTCAATCCCGCACAGTTTGGCGGCGCTGGTCGGGTCGTAATTTTCGACCTCTTTCGCCAGCTCGTCAAAACCGTTAGTGTTGGCGTTGATGTAATCGCGGTCTTCCAACCTTTCCTTTAGAATGACATGGATCAAGGCATTTTGCAGGACAACATCCGTACCTGGGGTAATCGGTAAATGAATGTCGGCATTTTGGGCGAAGATAGTGACACGGGGATCGACCACTATCAACGGGAAACGGCGTTTCTCCAAAGCTTCTTTCAGGCGCCAATAGATAATGGGATGTTGTTCCGGCAAATTGGAACCCCAGGCAATCAGGCAATCAGTATGTTCAAAGTCTTCATAACAGCCCGGCGGCCCGTCCGAGCCGAACGAGCGCTTATAACCCGATACTGCGGACGCCATGCACAAAGTGGTATTGCCATCGTAATTGTTAGTGCCGATTGCGCCCCGCACCAGTTTTCCCAAGGTATAAAATTCTTCGGTGAGAATTTGGCCAGTGGAGACAACTGCAAACGAATCACGTCCATACTTGGCCTGGATACGTTTTATTTCTGAAGCCATTTTATCCAGTGCGTTATCCCAATGGGTCGGCGCATAGGGTTCATGGATGGTGTCGCGTATCATCGGCCTGCTGGCGCGACCCGTCGCTTCGAATACCTCGTATTCAAATATCCCTTTTAGGCACAGTTTGCCACGGTTGACATCCGCACCGCCCACGCCTCGCGAAGCGACCGGCTGGCCTTGTGCGTTTGTACCGATTTCAATGGAACAGCCTGTTGAGCAATAACCGCAAGTCGAATACGTCCACTTGAGTACGCCCTTGTCGGCCATCTTGATGGGATTTTTTATATTGCGTCCAAATAGCATAATTCTATCGTTAACTTTTGTAGATTCTATTGATTGATGAATCCAGAACAAAGATGCCACTGACTGGACGGATAATTTTCATTTTTACCTGTGAGAATCAATCGCATCTGTATCACCCGTGTTCCATGGATGCGCTTATTCCGGCAAATCAATCGTCCCCTGTGCAAACAAAACCGCCTCACCCCCAACCCGTAATGGCAATTGTTCATGGCCTTTATTGTCCATTTCCAAATTAATCACGCTGCGTCGGCTTTTCGCATCTCCCCTGTCAACAGCAAACACATGCGTCCCTTTTTGGGTATGCTCAAACGAACACAGGTAGGCGGCAAAGGCAGGCATGGCGCTGCCAATGGGGGGATCATCGTGAAGCCCGATATGCGGACCCAGCAAACGGACATTGAAATCTGCGTCCGGGAACGGCGATTTTGGCGCAAATAGCACTATCTCCTGGGCGGCGGTTTGCGGTGCAATGGATTGGCTCCAAGCCGAATTGTTGAATTTTGCCTGCCGTACCGTTTCATAATTCCAAACCGGTACGACCAGATAAGGAAATCCGCAGGAAACCAAACGCGGTGAATATTTTTTGTGGTCCAGCTCCGATTGCTTGATACTTAGAATCCCGGCCAATTCTTCATCGGTCGGCGCAAACCGGTCGACAATCGACAACACTTTTCTGGCAAATTGCACAAAAGTAGGTTTACCGTCGATGGCGGTAATATTGACTTCAATCGGCCCGGTATTCTGCTCGAAAACCATTGGGGTAATGGCTTGTGTTAAAGCAATATCCCCGCAACTGCCAAGTACATAGGCAGTGGCAATAATCGGATGACCGGCAAAATCGAGTTCTTTCTTCGGCGAAAAAATACGCAGTTGCCGTTTGTTGGCTCCTGCATCGGGATGAAAAACGAAGACCGTTTCCGACAAGTTCAATTCCCGCGCCAGGAGCTTCATGGTTGTATCGCTTAACCCATCGGCATTGGGGAATACGGCGATTTGGGCGCCATTAAACAATTGTCTGGTAAACACATCCGCAATGTAGTATTCGTATTTCATGCCCCCGCTCCCTCGGTCATGGATTTTTCGGTTAGATCAGGCGCGCCCATTGGGGCCTGAATTTCTACCCTGTCATCAATGATACGAACTGCATAAACCGGAACGGAAACCGTTGCATCCTCAAGACAAAGCCCGGTTATCAAACTGAAATGTTGCTTATACAAAGGCGATGCGACTACCGGCTCGCCTTTTATGTCGCCGATTACCCCTCGCGACAAAACATTGGCCTTACCGATAGGGTCGTAATTGTGGACGGCGTAAACGGCGTTGTCTTTCGGCATGTAAAATAAGGCGACCTGCTGTCCTTCGACCAGGGCACATACGCCCGAATCAGGCTGTAAATCTGTTTTGCAGCAGACAGTTATCCAGCCGGGCATCAAGCCACCTCCATCATTTTGAAATGTTTACGTTCTTCTTCATTCGCAGGCCTGACTTGCCCGCGTTCCTCTACAAATACCACGTTATCGTCGGGTTGGTCGCTATTGATGAAATGGCGGAAGCGCTTAAGTTTCGTTTCGTCTTCAATGGTCGCCTTCCACTCGCATTTGTAGGTATCGATGACATAATGCATTTGCGCCTCCAATTGCGCGCATAACCCCAGCTTATCGTCGATGACGACGGCTTTCAGGTAATCCAAGCCGCCTTCCATATTCTCCATCCAGACTGAGGTACGTTGCAACCGGGCTGCAGTGCGCACGTAAAAAATCAGGAAACGGTCGATGTACTTGATCAGGGTCTCTTTATCCAATCCGGTCGCGAACAGGTCGGCATGGCGCGGTTTCATCCCGCCGTTGCCGCAGACATAAAGATTCCACCCGTTTTCCGTGGCAATCACGCCGACATCCTTGCCCTGTGCTTCCGCGCACTCGCGGGTGCACCCGGAAACGGCGAATTTAAGCTTGTGGGGCGAACGTAAGCCTTTGTAGCGGTTTTCCAGCTCAATCGCCAAACCGACGCTGTCATCTATGCCGTAACGGCACCAGGTACTGCCGACGCAGGATTTCACCGTGCGCAAGGATTTGCCATAGGCATGACCGGATTCGAAACCGGCATCGATGAGCTCTTTCCAAATATGGGGCAACTGGTCGACCCGCGCACCGAACAAATCCACCCGCTGTCCGCCGGTAATCTTGGTGTAGAGCTTATATTTTTTGCCGACCTGGCCCAATGCAATCAACATGTCCGGGCTGATTTCGCCGCCGGTTATCCGAGGCACGACAGAATAAGTGCCATCCTTTTGCATGTTGGCCAAAAAAGTATCATTGGTATCCTGCAGACCTAGATGCTCATTGGCGAGCACGTACTCGTTCCAATAAGAAGCCAGTATCGAACCGATAGCAGGTTTGCAAATGTCGCATCCTTTGCCCCGGCCATGTTTTTCCAACAGCTCGGCAAAGGTCTTAATCTGCTCAACCACAACCAAGTTGTACAAATCCTGGCGGGTATAGGGAAAGTGTTCGCAAATGTCGGTGTTGACTTCAAAACCCCGCTTCGACAATTCGCAGTCCAGGACAGATTTCATCAAGGCGGCACAGCCGCCGCAGCCTGTTGAAGCCTTGGTTTCGGCTTTTAAGGCGCCAACCGACGTGCAACCCGCATCGATAGCCTTACAGATACTTTCTTTAGTCACGTCGTAACATGAACAGATTTGCGCCGACATGGGCAAAGCATCCGGCCCCAAACCGACAGATTCATCCGACCGGTGCGGCAGGATCAGCGAATCGGGATTTTCCGGCAAGTCGATACCATTCTGGCAATACTGCAATAAAGTGCCATAACCGCCAACATCCCCGACCAGCACGGCTCCCAGTAGAATTTTTTTGTCCTGGCTGACGACCAAGCGTTTATAAATCTCTGTTGAACCGTTTTGGTAGGTATAAACTAAAGCGCCCTGCGATTTGGCATGGGCATCGCCGATGCTCGCCACATCAACACCCATCAATTTCAATTTGGTGCTCATGTCCGCCCCCGTAAATGAGGCGGATTTACCGGTGAGGTCGGCAACCACGGTCCGCGCCATCGTATAACCCGGCGCGACCAAACCGTAAATCATGCCGTTCCACAATGCGCACTCGCCAATGGCATAAATGTCAGGATCGGATGTCCTGCATTGATTGTCGATAACAATGCCGCCGCGCGGGCCGACATCCAAACCGCTTGCCCGGGCAATATCATCCCGTGGGCGGATACCGGCGGAAAACAGGATGATGTCGGTTTCCAATTCCTCACCATCGGCAAAACACATTTTATTGACGCATTCCGTACCATCGATAATCTGGGAGGTATTTTTACTGGTGTGTACCTTAACGCCTAAGGCTTCGATTTTATGGCGTAGCATCGCACCGCCGGCCTCATCGAGTTGCACCGCCATCAACCGGGGCGCAAACTCCACAACATGGGTTTCCAAACCCAAGTCTTGCAAGGCCTTGGCGGCCTCCAATCCCAGTAATCCGCCCCCTACGACAACGCCGGTTTTGCTGGACTTAGCCGCATGAGCTATGGCTTCCAAGTCTTCAATGGTGCGGTAGACCAGGCAGTTCTTCCTGTCATTGCCCGGTACCGGCGGCACGAAGGGATAAGAACCGGTCGCCAGGACTAGTTTGTCATAGGCAACAGTCACGCCTAAGGCCGAGGTGACGGTTTTATTGCCCCTATCTATGCTGACCGCCTTATCGCCCAAATGAATCGTAATACCGTTGTCGGCAAAAAAACTTTCATCCGCTAATGCCAAGTCCGCGGCGGTTTTACCGGAGAAAAAAGACGATAAATGTACCCTGTCGTAAGCAGGGCGTGGTTCTTCGCAAAACGTCGTCAACCGGAAAGAACCTTTCTCCGGGCTTGCCGCCATAGCATCCAGAAAATGCTGGCCAACCATGCCGTTCCCTATAACAACTATCGATTTTATTTGGTTCATAAGCTTTCTATTAAAATAAGGCCAATGCGTTCATTTCGATTCCAAATAGCAGATTGCCTTTCTTCCGAACAAAAAAAAACGCCGCAAAACAATGATATATATAATAACCATTGATTTTCGACGCCTTTGTCAGATTAAACCTTTAGATTTGGAAGCAAGCCTAAAAGGCTTGAGCTTAAATTAAATTAAGCAAATGCTAGGCCAACTCTAGGGACAATATAAATTATAATATTTTTAACAATGGGTTATGAGAACCATGAGAGGTTAAAAATTAGCTGGGTTTAGCCCCACCAATAAGTTGACCCTAATTTTTTTGCATTATTTGAGGGCATATACATTTATATTGCACTAATATGGTGCGTATATTGTCGATTATCCATTTAACCAACCTAAGCACCCTACAAAAATGCAAAATAGTTTTCGAGCCTTACTATCTTTCCATATATAACATTCCAAAAGATGATTAATAAACTAGCGCTGATTTGCCCAAACCAATTTAATGGCCGCAAATTCATGTCTACCAAGACTAAAAAAACAGGTGACCATAGATGGCTATAGAAAAGGTTGCCGCTAATCCAAACTGGAATCACGGACTTTATAATCCGCTTTCTGAGTTGACCATAAATATTCACGACCTGACCCTTATGGCGATCCCAGCCTGTATTGCCCTATTCGGCGGCATCATGGCTTCGCTTTGGCGGCCCAGCCACGCGAGCCGCAGTTTAATCCAGCATTTTGCGGCTGGCGTAGTCTTAGCGGCGCTGGCTGTCGAATTGCTGCCTGAAATTGAACGCGAACATGCGCCAGGTGTCGTATTGATTGGTTCATTCGCATCAGGTTCCCTGTTTATGTATGCATTAAAACTGTGGACGATACAGTTAGAACATCAAGCATCGCTCAAATCGACAGCTATTGGGGTCAATCTAGGCTTAATGTTAGCGACCTTCATCGACGTCGCCATGGATGGCTTTATCATTGGCGCGGGATTTGCGGCAAGCGGCACGACTGGGATGGTTTTAGCGTTAGGTTTGTCAGTCGAGTTACTCTTTCTCGGTTTGTCCCTCACCTCAGAAGCGGTCAATGGTTGGCGCATCATTGGTATTTCAGGTTTGCTGGGCGCAACCGTATTCCTTTTTGCATTCATGGGCAACTTTCTATTGGCGGATGCCCCGCACGCGGTCATTGGGGGCGTTCTGGCATTCAGTGCCGCCGCGTTACTCTACCTGGTCACCGAAGAATTATTGATGGAAGCCCATGAAGTTGAAGAAAAAAACATCTCCACGCTGGTATTATTTGGCGGTTTTTTGGTGTTCTGGAGCATACAGATATTAGGCACCCAATAGCTAATAAAATATGAATTCAACTTTTAGACCTGCCTGGTGGTTACGCAATTGCCATTTGCAGACGATTTATCCGACCCTATTTAGAAAAGAACCGGATCCGCCCGATTATCGCCGGGAGAGGCTTACCACCCCAGACGACGATTTCATCGACATAGATTTCTGCGGATCGGGTAAGCAACCCTTGGTTATCTTGTTGCACGGCTTAACCGGAAGTTCGCGATCAGGCTATATAAAAGGACTGCAACATACCTTGTTTAAAAATGGATTCCGCAGTGCTGCGCTCAATTTCCGGGGCTGCAGCGGCCAATCCAATAACCGTGCCCGTTGCTACCATTCCGGCGAAACGGAAGACATCCACACTGTCTACCGAGCCTTAAGCCGACGCGAACCAAATACACCTATCGCTGTCGTGGGATTTTCCTTGGGTGGTAATGTGCTGTTAAAGTGGCTAGGCGAACAAGGAAACGGCTTAACCTTATTCGCAGCCGTCGCCGTTTCTGTGCCATTGATGCTGGGGATATGTGCGACAAAACTCGATAACGGCTTTTCAACGCTGTATCGGGGCAACCTACTGAACGAATTAAAAATCTATATGCTCAGCAAGCATAAACATTTGGAAAACATAGCCCAGTTAGAAGATGCCATGAAAATTAAGGCGCTAGGCGATTTGTCAACTATCAAGTCATTCTGGGAATATGACGACAGGGTTGTCGCCCCATTACACGGATTCGATGGCGTACACGATTACTATAACCGATCCAGTTCCAGGCAGTACCTTAAATCCATTGCCGTCCCTACGCTCGTAATCCAATCGGTTGACGATCCGTTTATGACCCCGGAAGTCTTGCCCGAACCCAGCGAAACATCGTCCTCTGTGCAACTGGAGTTCACAGAACACGGTGGCCACGTTGGGTTCATCTGCGGCGACACCCCTTTTAAGCCTATCTATTGGCTAGAGCAACGAATTCCGGAATTTCTGCTTAAATACGTCAACTCCGAATAACCCATATCAATCGAACGCATCCAATCCCCTGCAATACCCCATCCAACCCAACTTTGTCACACCTAATCTATTATAAGTTTGGCCAGGACATTAACTGCAACAGCCAACAAAGTAAACAAAGGTATCCTAATTTGGCGCGTTACGGAAAGGTTAACCGCCCGGATTAGTCAATTTTATTACCCCATCGAAACCTTCCTTAACCGCCATTGGTATTCGGCCCCAAAATCTTGTAGATAATCCACTCACCGCATGAGCCGTGTCCTACGGATGATTTGTTTCGGTAGCCTATTGACCCACCTATTTGACTAACTAAAGACAGCAATCGTTAGGATTGTGCGAAGGCAAAATATCCGTTCCCTAATATCGCCAAAGTTGATCCCATTTACAAAAAATCAAACTGTAAGTTAGCCAAATATCGGCCAATAACTTTTATTTTATTTTTAGTCCAGATGATCCTGCAATAGCAAGTACACTACCATCAATAAATAAAAATAATCATTATTTACATGAAGTTAGACTTTACTTAGAAAACCTATTATGGGTTTGAATAAATCAAAGCCCGGTATTCCCCCATTACCATATCTGTGACTGACATCAAAGAAATCGGGGCTTTTTTCAACTTTACTTAGGGCCACTTGAGTTAAACACGAACTCAAATCGATTGGCCTTTTAGTAATCCAGTATCCGAAAAAAGCGAGGATCACCATGTTTAATTTGCAGCACTTATTTTTTATTTCAAAAAACAAATTTTGCTTATTCAAAAAGCGATAAACGCTATTTCACCACACATTTATTCGGCAAAGATCAAGTCGTAGGCATTGGCTGCCAGCTACAGCAATCTTAAAAATTGGTCTTATTTTTCCCTGATTTTTTATAGTTTTTAGGTTTCTTATGAACACAAATTTAACATCGAAGACCAATCCCTTAAACGGGATTCTAAGCCGTCTTGCCTTGATACTATTTACACTGTTTTTCAGCAGTATTGCGCTAGCAGGTAACGTAAATTTGGCTTGGGACGCCAGCCCATCAACTGGTGTAGGCGGGTACAAAATATACTACGGCCTAAGCAGCAATAGTTATACATCCAGCATCGACACGGGGAATGTCACAAGCTACCAGATGACTGGGCTGCAAGATGGCGCCACTTACTACTTTGCATTAAAAGCCTATAACACAGCCAAAAGCATAGAGAGCGTTTTTTCTAACGAAGTCAGCGCGACCGTTTTAGCCGCGTCTACAGTTACAGCGGACTTCAGTGCAAATGTAACCAGCGGCAATCCTGGGATGGTAGTGGCTTTTACGCCCGTAACGACGGGAAACGTATCGCAATGGTCATGGAGCTTCGGCGACGGCGGGACAAGCACAGCACAAAGCCCTGCGCATACCTATAACTTGGCCGGGTCTTACTCTGTGAGCTTAACGGTAAGCGGTTCTGGAGGAAGCGCCACTAAAATTGCACCCAATTTTATTACAGTAACCAATCCAGCGTTACCGCCTGTTGCCGACTTTTCCGTAGACAGCGTATCCGGTATTGCGCCCAAAGCTGTAAGCTTTACCGATACCTCAACAGGAACCATCAGCACTAGGTTGTGGGACTTTGGGGATGGTTCGACGAGTACCATTCAAAACCCAACCCACACTTACAGTACGGCTGGAGTCTACAGTGTTAGCTTAACTGTTGGCGGCACCGTCGGAAGCAATACCATCAGTAAAAACAGTTTGATTACGATTACTGCCCAACCGCCCAATAATATTGGGCTTGTCGCTGCCTATAACTTTGAAGGAAGCAGCACGACTACAGCCACAGACCTTTCCGGCTATGGCAACCATGGTTCCATTAAAGAAGCAGCCCTAGTTACTGATGGAAGTTCAGGGAATGCCCTCAATTTTGATGGTGTTAATGACTTGGTTACGGTAAACGATAGCGCTTCGTTGGACCTTTCAACTGGGTTTACTTTTGAGGCTTGGGTCAAACCCGCTTCAATTAAACGTAGCAGCGTGGTCTTTAAAGAGCAAGCCGGAGGCTCCGTATATAACCTGTATGCTTACGAAGACGCGGATTTATGGGGTTCATCTTTTAATGACGGCGTAAATGAGCATGTCGTTTCAGGAGCCAACCCATTGCCGATAAACCAATGGACGCACTTGGTATCGACGTATGATGGCGCAAAATTGCAGTTATACAAAAACGGCGTTTTGGAATCTTCTAGCGCCCAATCAGGGACTATTAAAATATCCGATGGCGTATTGCAAATAGGCGGTAACTCTGTATGGGGCGAATACTTCCAAGGCTATATCGACGAAGTAAAGATCTATAATCGCGCCCTGACTCAAGCAGAGATTGTGGCCGACATGCAAAATGCGTCAAAGCTCATCGTAGGTAATAAGACCCTTGAGCCTAAAGTCGACACTAATCCACAAGGATTGGCGGAAGCATTTAAGACAACAGCTCAACAAAACGGGACTGTCAATGCGCTCCAGGTTTATTTAGACGCAAGTTCTTTAGCCAAGGTATTGGTAGCAGGTATCTATAGCGATAACGCAGGGCATCCTGGAACACTATTGGCGCAAGGTAAATTAACCACAGTTAAGAAGGGGGCAACAAACACTGTGACTGTCCCTTCAACAACTCTAGCCGCAAACAAGGCTTATTGGATTGCCATACTGGGAACAAACGGCAAGATCAGTTTCAGGGACCGCATGGGTTCAGGAATCAGCCCGCTAGAGACGAGTAAGGCTACAAGCTTAACTGCCCTGCCAAAAACTTGGGCGACTGGAACCGTATATCCTAAAGACGGCCCGATGTCTGCTTATGGGACGGGCAATTAACTAAAGATTGTTGCCCTCATAGTTCCTTACTATGAGGGCAACATCGCTGGTTCATAATGTGATTTCTAGCAGTATATTGGGTCGATTACAGCGCAAGCAGGTAACGACCTATTGGACAGCATCCAGAAAGCAGCGAGTACAAAGATACTCACCAAAATCCTACTTACCCATCAAAGCCCACCTGAACCGCCATTGGTGCTCGGCATCAAAATCTTGAAGATAACTCACTTTCCGGCCTGAGCCATGCGCCACTGGCATGCCGTCTCGGTAGACTAAACGCTGGGTAGAGGATGACGAAATCCGCTCGCCCGGGGTGATAATCCCTGTCAGGTTTAACGGGTCTGCGGCGCTAAGCACGTTCAATTCCGCGGTTTTTTCTTGTTTGCGGATGTCCTTAAGTAAACTTTGCGCCTCCGGCAAGGCGAATTGTTCGCCGGCAAAGCCTTGCACAAAACGTCCGCCTCGGATTTCGCCACGCGCTTCCAACCGTCGGTAGATATATAACAGTTCCCGCCAGCTCGGTATGGCTTCTTCCTTTTCCAACACTTTTCGGAATACCACCCCATAACGTAAGAGTAGCGTTCTGGCGATGTGGTCAACATGGCCGTAACTGTCAGAATCATTCGTCCTGAGCGGACGCAATAACGACCACCGCCCTGCCGCCGCCATCGGATCGTGGCTGGAATTACGTTTCTTGCGACGGTGCATGATTTTTTGTGGCGTCACGATAGTGCGCAGGCCGTAGAAGCTGTCGGAGGTGATCAAGCCACACGCCGCCAATTCCCCTAAGGCTTCTTCGAGTTGTGCCTTTAACAAGCCGGTTTCGCGGATCATTTCCTGGAAGAAACTCGCGCCCCATTCCTTTAACGCAGCATAAACTTTCAGGGCATTGCCGGATAAGGACAAGCTTAGCTGATCTGGAAGCGGCGACAGTTGCCGCCAATGGTCGAGATTGGCACGGGAGATCAACGCGATTGGTGTGCTTTTCCCCGCCCATTTGGGGGAATTTTCACCGACGGTTTTTAACCGCAACCAAATAAACCGACCGGATGCACATAATTGATCCAGTTCCGACGCGAAATAAGGCTTGACCCGTTTCGCCAGGATTTCCTGCTCCCAACAGCCGGCAGGCAAACTGCAACCTTCCAATTGTTGCAATACCTTGGCCAGTTCAGATTCTCCAGCTACAGGGTCGTGCAACCCATGCCAACGGAACAGAAAGCGCATAAAATCCGCTGGCGAAACCGGTTCGACTTCCCTGCGTAATTGGGTTAAGGAATAACGGTGCATACGCGCCAACAAGCCGCGCTCACACCATTCAGTAACTCGGGCGCCAGCCGTATAGTTACCGCGCATGACTACGCCTTGTTGTTCCAAGGCGAGCAACGCCTGGTCTATTTGCGTTACTGGCAAACCTAAAGGCTTAGCCAAATCCTGGACAGTCACTGGCCCCAGCCCTTCCAATCGGCTATGCAGGATTTCTTGCAATACAGTCTCACAGGACAAAGGCTTGCCGCCCTTAACCGCCAAAATTGGTGGGGAACATATCGCATCAGGGAACAACACCTGCAAAGCTTCTAAGCGTTCTGCGGCAACCCAAATCCTTTCGCCTTGCGGCAAGGACATTACCGTTGCCCGTTGCGCGTGCTGCAAGTGCCTTAACAGATTTACGGCATTGCTGTTGACTGGCTGTACGCTAGCTTTACGGCTTTCTCCTTCCATCTCGGTCATAAATCCCAGGATAACTAACGCGTCATGTAGTTCGTCTTCATTCCGCGCTTCAGGCCAAGCTTCCGCGCAAACCTGGGCGATTGCTTCCCGGCTTAAACGGCCTATTTCAGTGGCATCTTTGGGATTAGCCAAGCGGCGTTGCTGAATCGCCAACGTCCGCCTTTCTTCCGCTGGCGTATCATCCAAGAATGCATAAGGTTTGGCATGGATGATTTCTTCCGCCATCGGCGATGGGCTGCTTAAATCCCGGGCAATAACCTTAATGTCGCCATTTTCGATACCCCTTAACAAATCTATCAGGCCATCAATATCCATCAGTTCGTGCAGGCAATCCCAAAGCGTTTGGTTAACCAGGGGATGATCCGGCACTTCGCGGTCGCCCGCTATGTTTTCAATGCAGGCAAGCTGGTCGGGAAAAACAACCGCAACAAGGTCTTCAGCATCGTTACGTTGGAAAATGGCAGGGATTTTTTTCCCGGCGCGGTTGCGCGGCACGGCCAAGGCCGTATTGGCAACCCAGCGCCAGCGCGTCGGGAACATGGGAGCCGCCAGCAATGCCTGTATCAATACGTCTTTTACTGTCTTAGACTTAAGGTAACTGGCGGGTTCGTCCAATGGGAAACTGTGCGTCGGCCCTAGCGACAGGACGATATTGTTTTCATTCGCAGCGGCCTGCAATTCAAAATTGAAGCGCCGACAAAAACGCTTGCGCAGGGCCAAACCCCAAGCCTTATTGACCCGCGAACCATAAACCGAATGGATGATAAAATGCATGTCTCCGGTTTCATCGAAAAAACGTTCGAATATGATATTGTCAAAGGTGGGCAGTACAGTCAGCGCAGCTTTGGCGGTTGCCAAATAGTTGTGCAATTGGTCTGCGGCTGCGCTAGGCAAGGCCAATTGTTGATGGATGTACTGACGCGCCGGTTCATCCCCTCGTTCTAACAACTTATTTATTGTTGCCAAAAGCCCGGATACTGCGGCTGACAACTCTTGGCTTCGTCCCGGCGCTTCGCCGAACCAGAACGGGATATTCGGCGGTTGGCCGTGGGCATCTTCGACATACACTTTCCCCTGCTCGATCTTGAGCATCCGGTAGGAATTATTGCCGAGCTGGAAGATGTCGCCGGGAAGGCTTTCAAAAGCAAAATCCTCATTGAGGGTGCCGACAAACAAACCTTCCGGCTGCATGATGACATCGTAATCGAACTGGTCGGGGATAGCGCCGCCATTCATAATTGCAGTCAAGCGCGCGCCCTTGCGTGGCCGCAAAACTCCGTTAACAGCATCACGGTGAATATAAGCGCTACGCCGTCCGCGCCGAGTGTGATAGCCTTCACTCAGCATTTTAACGACAGCCAAGTATTGGTCGAAACTCAGCGCCCTGTAAGGCCAAGCCTTGGCCAGGGCTTGATACAGTGCTTGTTCATCCCACTCCCTGCTTGCCACTTCGGCGACAATTTGTTGCGCCAATACATCAAGCGGGTAGTCAGGAATCTGGATACTATCAAGCTGACCGTTGGAGATGGCTGCCAATAACGCCGTGCATTCGAGTAGGTCATCGCGCGACAGGGGAAACAGCCGCCCCTTGGGGATCGCTACCAGGCTATGGCCGGAACGGCCAACGCGCTGCAAAAACGCCGCGATGCCATGGGGCGACCCTAACTGGCAAACGAGATCGACATCGCCGATATCGATGCCGAGTTCCAACGATGCAGTAGCGACCAGCGCCTTAAGCTGCCCTTGCTTTAACCGGTGTTCCGCTGACAACCGATGTTCTTTGGCTAAACTGCCGTGATGCGCGGTTACCGCCGCCTCACCCAATCGTTCTGCCAATGCGGCGGCGGCACGTTCCGCCAATCGCCTTGTATTGACGAAAATCAAAGTGGTATGGTGTTCGTTAATCAACCCTTCAAGACGGCCGTAGATTTCAACCCATACCTCGTTAGCCATCACTGCTTCCAACGGCGAACCGGTGACCTCAACCTGTAAGTCTCGCTGACGGACATGGCCGGTATCGACAATAGTACAAGGAATATCACGATTCCCGATTAAATAGCTTGCAATGGCGGCCAACGGTTTTTGCGTCGCTGACAGGCCGATACGTGTTGGCGATTTTCCAGTCAATTGCTCCAGCCGTTCCAGCGACAACATCAAATGCGCGCCGCGTTTGTTTCCGGCCAGGGCGTGGATTTCATCTACGATTACGGTACGGACTGTCTTTAGCATCTCACGTCCTGATTCGGACGTCAGCAGGATATATAAGGATTCCGGCGTAGTGACCAGGATATGCGGAGGAATGCGCTTCATGGCGGTGCGTTCGGCTTGGCTGGTATCCCCAGTTCGGGTTTGCGCCCTGATCACGATTCCAGGTAAGGCGGCTTCCAAAAGCGCCAAACCGATTCCTTCTAACGGGTGTTCCAGATTTTTCCTGATGTCGTTCGACAACGCCTTTAAGGGCGAAACATAGAGGACTTCCGTTTGATCCGGCAATGCCGAAGAAAGCCCCTGCTTAACTAATTGGTCGATAACGGCTAGGAACGCCGCCAGTGTTTTACCCGATCCGGTCGGTGCCGCAATCAATGTCGATTGCCCGGCTTGAATGGTCGGCCATGCCTGACATTGCGCTTCCGAAGGCGCTGGAAATTGGCTCATGAACCACTCGGCGACTACTGGATGAAACGAACTTAAGACTGGAGGCATGGAAAGCACGGGATTTTTAAAATCAGATAATGTAAACCATTTTATGGCGCCCGTCTTGTGCGGTCGAATTACCCGTTTTTCTCATCAGCCGTTGTAACCACATCAGATTAGTGCGTACCACCTTCCAAGTACTGGTTTTTGGTTCAATAACCTATAAGCCTCCGTATCCAATGGAAGGGAGGACGGCCGCTCTCCTAATTAATCTTGGTTAATACAAACCTTAAACAATCCGAATTGGTGCACCCAATGGATGCTTACGCACAAAATAAAGGCGCTTTGTCAAATAACAGTGGCTGCCGATATATCCAGTGGAAACCCCTATATTTCATTATTCCTTTGATAAATATAGAATTATTTTCATAATTCAAATTTGGCATGTAATATGCTTATACACTTACAAGCAATATTGATTTTCACATGATGAATAGAGATTGCCAGTGTTTTAAACGATTTTTGCTGTATCAGCCTGAAAACCAAGTGAGGTGAAAATGATTCAGACCCGTAAAGCCGTATTAAAGAAGTCGATTCCCATATTTTTCCTTGTTGCTGGTGCCATCTCCGTAATGATTGGTGTCAATAGCTCCAAAGAAGCCGATATGGTTGCCGTGGGTGAAAGTTTTTAAATCCAGGGCAGAGTTGCTTTTGTAGTTATTTGTTGTGCAAGTTTTAACCCTCCTCGTGTAGATCGGATGTCATTTTGATGCAAGGACGCATCTTTTTTAATCTTCCCCAGTTAGCAAGAATCCTGGCCTATCCAAAGGCTGCAAAAAGCCAGGGAAATAATGTATTTTTTGGCTTGAACCGGTTAATCAATGGTAATCTAGTTAAAAAAAGCTTGATGAACCCCACCATGATAACCAACGAACAATGCCACTTCCCGATCATTGTTGGCTTTAACCCGGCAGAATAATTTAGGTATATGCTAAACGTCTTGTTAGTTGAAAGCGGCGTCAGCAGTACCTTGCTTGAAAACGCCCTTAAGAATAACGGTTTTGATTTTCTGAAAATTCAGCACGGCCTCCTTTTTTTGTCATTCGTGAAAGAAACCAGGCCGGATATCATCATCATTAATGTCGATACGCCTTCCGATAAGCTAATTGCCGATTTGGATTCCTTAGGCCAGCAATTGCCTTTGCCAGTCGTCATGTTCTCTAGGGACGGCAGCAACGAAACCATCCAAAAGGCCATTGATGCCGAAGTCAGCGCTTTTGTCGCCGAAGGTTTTGCATCCCAAAGCCTCAAAAGTATTATTCAAGTTGCCTTGGCAAGGTTCGAACACGTCCAAGCGCTAAAAAGCGCGCTGGAAGACGCCCGCACCCAGCTTCAAGACAGGAAACAAATAGACCGCGCCAAAGCGGTGCTCATCAAGACCCAAAATTTTTCTGAGGACGAAGCCTACCACACGCTTAGAAAACTGGCCATGGACAGGAAAATCACCTTGGGCGAAATGGCCAGAAATGTTATCGCCATGGCTGAGTTACTTAAATAACTTACGATTTTTTATGAAAACATTTATTAAAGTCATTGAAATATGGGTTCCCGACAAACAACGCACCCGTTTGGAGTTCGGCTCCGGCCTGTACGGCGCCTTTTCCGATTTTAAAAGTGCCAGTGAACAACAGTATTTTGCTTATGATGAAGGCTTGCCGGGGAAGGCCTGGGCTGCCGGGCATCCGATTGTGTTGGCACAGCTTGAACACCCTTACTTTAAGCGTGCTGTAGCCGCGCAAAAAGCAGGTTTGACCTGTGGGATAGCGCTACCGATTTTTTCTGGTGATTTTCTTTTGGCTGTCGTCGTGTTTTTATGCGGGGATGATGAAGAACACGCTGGGGCTATTGAAGTCTGGTGCAACGACCCTGAGGATAAGGATGCGCTGCATGTTATGGATGGCTATTACGGGTCGTTGGAATATTTTGAAAGCATTTCAAGGGCCTCCAACATGCCCAAAGGCCAGGGGTTACCCGGCCTGGTCTGGGAAACGGGTATGCCAATTTTGATGGAGGATATCGGCAAAGCCATTGAATTTGCCCGTGCTGTCGAAGCCCAACAGGCGGGCATTACTACAAGCCTCGGGATTCCAGCAGGCAATAGCGGCGGGCAGACTTATGTCATCACCTTTCTGTCCGCAAAAGCCACGCCTATTGCCAAACGCATCCAACTATGGATTCCCGACCAACTCGGCGAAAGGCTTGTGTGCCAACAAGGCTACAGCAAATACAGCAACGATTTGGCGGAAATGTTCGAAACCATAACGGTAACAAAAGGGATAGGGGCATTAGGCCGTGTCTGGTTAACGGGCATGCCTATTATTACCGGAAACCAAGAAGATTCCGGTTATAACCCCAGGCTGGAAAATATTAATAGCATGCTGGCGATCCCAGTGATCGAGTTGGGACACCTAAAAGCAATAGTAACCTTTTTGTTTTAAGGAAACCTTGGTTCCATTAAGCCCTTCCCTTAGCCGCCGGATAGTTAACCCGATTGTAATCAGGCGCGCAAGAATAGTGCCCAAAAGAATACTACTTTGGTGCAAAAGTTAAATTGCTTGCACACTAGTTGAGCAAAGTAATTGCCGTACGTAACCGACTAAATACTTCCTTTATTCAGAAATACTTCTCTATACATTTTTAACTTATTGTTAATAAACATAAAAAATAAATAAGCCTGTTCATAAACAAAACTGGCATAACTTCTGCTTGATTGTTTATAGGATCCTTGCAAAGGGGTCAACCCAACAGCTCACCGTGGAGCAATCTGACAAAGGCGTCAATTAAACGGATGTGTCATAACCGGCACTCATGTTTAAAGGCGTTTTTTTTTGTCCAAAATTCTTATACGAGACTAGATATTTATGAAATACGGAAAATCCAAACTGGCCAATCTGGTCAAAGCAATCTCAACGGCAGCATTCATATCAGCCCTAGCGATAACCCCGGTAAATGCTGCCGAAAAACTGGAAAAAGAGAGCTTGAAATTCGGTTTCATTAAATTGACCGACATGGCGCCGTTAGCCGTTGCGTTTGAAAAAGGTTATTTCGATGATGAAGGCCTGTCTGTGCAGGTAGAAGCGCAAGCCAACTGGAAAGTGTTATTTGACCGTGTTGTCAGTGGCGAACTCGATGGTGCCCATATGCTGGCGACTTTGCCCTTTGGCGCCTCTATTGGTTACGGCACCAAGGCTGATTTGGTCAGCGCTTTCACGCTGACGCTAAACGGCGATGCGATTACCGTTTCCAACGATGTCTGGAAAGAAATGAAGCCGCAGGTTCCGATGAAAGACGGTAAACCGGTTCATCCGATCAAAGCAGATACGTTGAAACCCGTACTGGAAAAATACAAAGCTGCTGGCAAGCCTTTTAATATGGCGATGACCTTTCCGGTCGGTACGCACAACATGAAACTGCGGTACTGGCTGGCAGCCGGCGGTATCAATCCTGGTTTTTACGAGCCAGGGGCGGATACTTCAGGGCAAATCAACGCTGAAGCCATGTTATCCGTGACACCGCCGCCGCAAATGGTGGCAACCATGGATTCCGGAACGATTGTCGGTTATTGCGTCGGTGAACCGTGGAACCAACAAGCCGTATTTAAAGGTATCGGTGTACCAGTAATTAGCGACTACGAACTGATGAAAAACAGCGCGGAAAAAATCTTTGCGGTGACCAAAGAATGGGCGGACAAAAACCCCAAGACCCATGTTGCCGTGATCAAAGCCTTGATCCGCGCTTCGATGTGGCTGGATGCCGAAAACAACAAAAACCGCAATGAAGGCGTGGAGATGTTATCCCAAAAACAATATGTAGGGGCTGACCACGAAGTCATCGCCAACAGCATGAACGGTACATTTGAGTACGAAAAAGGTGATAAACGCGATTTGCCTGACTTCAACGTGTTTTTCCGCCATAACGGTTCTTATCCTTATTACAGCGACGCGGTTTGGAGTTTGACGCAAATGCGCCGTTGGGGGCAAATCAACGAAGAAAAACCGGATTCCTGGTATATGGAAACAGCTAAAAAAGTCTATCGTCCCGATGTCTATATGGCAGCCGCCAAGGCCTTGATTGCGGAAGGCAAGGCAAAAGCCAGCGATTTCCCACCAGAAAGTGAAACCGGTTTCAAAGCCCCAACCAGCGACTTTATTGATGGCATAGCGTTTGATGGCACCAAACCCAACGACTATCTCAGCAAATTTGCCATCGGCTTAAAAGGTAAGCAAAAAGTCAAGGGCGGGAAGGTTGTCGATTAAGACAAGAGGCATTGTTTAGAGCTTATTTTAGATTTTTTGCCGTTGTTTGTTCACTACTCACAGGCAGGACGCCAATGAATTGCAGGGATGCAGCCTTTTTTAGGGTACAAACAATAGGCGCCAATTATTTTGTTTCAATTATCAGTTAGGTGATCCTATGAGCAGCCAACTCATTAAATTTTTCAACTTAACCGGGCTTACCTGGTTTATCCCATTGGTAAAAATAGCGGCTGGGGAAAATCCCAAACAACAATGCCGCCAGTTGTTTTTAGTGATGGGCGTGCCGCTTATCGCCATGCTGTTTTTTTTGGGCTTCTGGAATTTCTCTGCGTCCAAGGTTAACACTAGCCTGGGCACGATCCCAGGGCCAGCCGCTGTATTGGATGAAGCCTTGGGGTTAATCGAGGAACATCATGCCGAGAAACAAAAACAAGCCGATTACTATGTCCGGCAGGAAGAAAGGATAAAAAAGCAGAAGTCCGAAAATCCAAATGCAGAAATAAAAGTCCATCCCTACAACGGTAACCCGACTTACGTGGATAAAATCGGGACGAGTTTATTTACGGTATTTGTCGGTTTTATGTTTGCCACCCTTGTGGCTGTGCCTATCGGCCTTTTATGCGGTATGAGCCCGGTCATTAACACTGCCATCAACCCTTTGATACAGATATTTAAACCGGTATCCCCATTGGCATGGTTGCCTATCGTTACCTTGGTTGTCAGCGCGGCTTATGTAAGCAACGATGATTCCTGGTTTGAAAAATCGTTTATCACCTCCGCCATTACCGTGACCTTATGTTCCTTATGGCCGACATTGATCAATACCGCCGTCGGCGTGGCCTCTATCGATAAGGACTTAGTCAATGTCGGTAAAGTGTTGCGCCTGAACTGGGGCACCCAGATACGAAAAATTATTATCCCCTCCGCATTGCCTTATATCTTCACGGGTATGCGTTTGTCCTTGGGGGTAGGCTGGATGGTGTTGATTGCCGCAGAAATGCTGGCGCAAAACCCGGGCCTGGGCAAATTCGTATGGGATGAATTCCAAAACGGAAGCTCCAATTCGTTGGGCCGGATTATGGTGGCGGTGTTCACGATAGGCATTATCGGATTTATTCTCGACCGCATCATGCTTGCATTGCAAAACGTATTCTCTTTTGGCAAGGCACTTTAAAAAGGTAACGACCATGAATCTAGCCACCAACACAATTGAACCGTCAGGAATTAACAAAACCTCGGTCGTGGTCCCTTTCGCCCCCAGCAACTCCAAAGCCATATCATCAGCTAAAAATGATGCCGACGAGGGAATACCGTTCCTGGAATTGAAAAACGTCTGTAAATCCTACGGCCAGGGAAATACCCAAACCGTTGTCCTGGATAATATTAACCTCCGTATTAATGCCGGTGAATTTATTGCGATAGTCGGCTTTTCAGGCAGCGGGAAAACCACCTTGATTTCCACGATTGCCGGTCTTATCCAAGCGGACAGCGGCCAGGTACTAAAAGACAATAAGGAGATTACCTCCCCCGGCCCTGACCGCGGCGTGGTGTTCCAAAATTACTCGTTAATGCCGTGGTTGACCGTTTACGAGAATGTCGCACTAGCCGTGGACGAAATCTTTAAAGATTGGCCCAAAGCACAGCGTAAAGCCCATACTGAAAAATACGTAAAGATGGTTAACCTGAGCGCGGCAAGGGACAAAAAACCTGCAGAATTATCCGGCGGCATGCGCCAACGGGTGAATGTGGCGCGGGCTTTGGCAGCCAACCCTGATATTTTGCTGCTAGACGAACCCTTAAGCGCCCTGGACGCTTTGACCCGTGGGATGTTACAGGATGAAATCCTGAATATCTGGGAACAGGAAAAGAAAACCGTAATCCTTATCACCAACGATGTCGATGAAGCCATTTACATGGCCGATCGCGTCATTCCGCTTAATCCCGGCCCCAATGCGACGCTGGGGCCCGACTTTGTGGTCAACATAGAGCGCCCAAGGAACAGGACAGAGCTAAACCATAATGAGGAATTCAAAAAATGCCGTGCCGACATTACCCGGTACTTGATGTCGATCGGCATGGAAAAAACCTACAATGAAGGCCTGGGCAAAACCATCCTGCCCAATGTACGGCCTAATACCAGCAACGACTGGAAATTGGATCGCTCCGCCTTGAAACCGATTAAGGATGACGCGGGCAGGCCAAATTACCGTTACCTTGAATTCTCCCAAATTGCAAAAACGTACCCTACTCCCGACGGCAATAGTACTATCAAAGTGGTCGATGGTTTTGACCTACGCGTTAAAAAAGGCGAATTCATCTCCATTATCGGGCATTCCGGCTGTGGGAAATCGACCGTATTGTCGATGGCGGCCGGGTTAAACTCCGTTTCCGAGGGAGCGATATTCCTGGATAACCGTGAAGTCCATGCGGCGGGGCCGGACCGCGGGGTAGTCTTCCAGGCGCCGAGCCTGTTTCCTTGGCTTTCTGCTTTTGAAAATGTCATGCTCGGTGTGGATAAGGTTTATCCCCATGCCACGCAGACGGAAAGGGAGGATATCGTCGAATATTATCTCACCCGTGTCGGTTTGGCCGATTCTATGCAGAAAAAGGCCAACGCCATGTCGAACGGTATGCGGCAACGGGTCGGAATTGCCCGAGCCTTTGCCCTGTCGCCCAAATTGCTGTTACTGGACGAACCATTCGGTATGCTCGATTCCCTGACCCGTTGGGAATTGCAGGAAGTATTGATGGAAGTATGGGAACGGACCCATGTTACCGCGCTTATCGTAACCCATGATGTCGATGAAGCCATCCTACTGGCTGATCGTGTCGTTATGATGACCAACGGGCCGCATGCAAAAATCGGCAAGGTTGAGACTATCGACCTGCCGAGGCCGCGCTCACGTAAAGCCCTGCTAAGCCATCCGGATTATTATCGGTATCGGGAGAGCATATTGAAGTTTTTAACTGAGTGTGAACACACACATTAGCAACTAATAAATTTACCAATCAACGAAAAAATTATGGCTTTTCTTGCCAAGGGGAATCTTATGCCTAAAAAATGCAAAATTGCGCTTGCCGCCTCGTTATCGCTCTCGTTTGTTTCTTCCTCGGCTTATGCCGTCGGGGTTACACAGTCGGTTGAAGATGCACTGAATTTTTATCACTATGGGACGAAAGGGGCAGTAAAAATTGACCTGAATTACCGCTACGAAAACGTTAATCAAGATAATGTCCCCGATCCCTTGAACCCAGGCCAATTCCTTGCCAAACAACCGGACACCGCCAATGCCAACACCCTGCGCTTGCGGGCAGGCTTGTTGTCGCCGCAATTTTACGGTTTCCAGGGCTACTTGGAATACGAGGGCAACCTCGTTATGCAGAATGAATTTAACAGCACCCGGAATAAATTAACGGAATTTTCAACCATCGCCGACCCTGGCAAAAACGAACTCAACCAGGCCTGGCTCAGCTACTCAGGCATTCCTGACACCATCATCAAAGGCGGTCGGCAACGCATCAAATTGGACGATGACCGTTATATCGGCAACGTCGGTTGGCGGCAAATGGAAACCACTTACGATTCCGTGCTGCTGACCCACGCAAACCAACAGTTGTTCGGCCTGGTCATAAATGCGGGATACATCGGTAATGTGCAAACCTTCACGAACACTACCGAAAATATCAGTGCTCCTATATTGAACGTCAATTACAAGGTCGGCGATTACGGCAACGTTATCGGTTACGGTTATTGGCTGGATTACACCGAGAAAGAAAATTATGAAAAATCCAGTGCGACTTACGGCCTGCGGTTCACCAATTGGCTAAAACCGGGCGATACTTACAAAATCAGCGACAACTACGGTTTGGTTTACACTGCCGAATGGGCGCACCAACAGGATTACGGCCATGGCCCCACCAGTTATAATGCCGACCGCTACAATTTCATGGGCGGGCTTACTGCCTATAACGTCACGTTGCAAGGCGCGATGGAACAGCTCAACGGTACCGGCCTTAATAAGACATTCGACACCCCGCTTGGGACAAACCACGCTTTCCAAGGTTGGGCGGACTTATTTTTAATCACCCCACCTAACGGTATTCGCGACGTATTCGGTACCGCACACGTCGCACTCGACCGAGGCAACTTGATCTTGACCGGGGTTTACCATGATTTCACCGACGATACCGGAGGAATTCATTACGGCGATGAATGGAACTTCCAGGCGCTGTGGAAATTCGGCAAGCATTATTCCTTACTGGCCAAATATGCTTACTACAGTGCCGATAAGTTCGCTACCGACACCCAAAAGATTTGGTTTCAAGGCAATATCAGTTTTTAGCTTATTATTTGGATGGCACTTGGGGAGTCGCTATTTTTGCGAATACTTTTTTTGGGCATCCCAGCCCAAGCAAGCGGCGTTAACTTAACGCGACCACTCCATCTTCGGTGTCCCAGCCGTCCTGCTACACGCGTTTTATGCCCAACAAAGGGCATAAAACTGGTTGCGCAATGACTCGACCCGATTTCGTAAGGCTTTACAATTTCACCCTGCAAATTGTGTTCTGCGAAATCACCCAGCCCTATCCTATCGCCTCTGGAAACCAATCGGCTTCCCGCCTCGCAGCGAATGCATAGCGTCATCAAAGCCTGTATTTAGAGCCATCGGCTTTTAAATTTTTAGAAAAAAACCACATCTGATAGATGCTAAGCAAAATTTGCAGCCCCATCGAAAGTCCCATTAAAGTTCCGCTGAATACGACTACATAAGCAAATGAGGAAACCTCTTTAGTGATAAACCAGGACACCACATCCAACAACATAGCGGCAAACGGTATGACGACAGCCACCCTTTTTATATGGACGTTGAGGTCGCACAACAAAAAGATTTTGCCTATAAAAAACAGGATGAAAGCAATGCCAAATAAATGGATATGCGACACACGGACTAAAGTCGGTATCGTTGCGCCGCCTGCATGGGCAACCTCGGACACCGTGGCATAGCGGGTTAAATCTGGCAGTGAAGGATTCACACTTGGGGTGTGGCACACAATACAATCACGGTTCAATATCGGGGCAATTTTTTCGTTATATTCCGGCTCATCGGCACCGTGGCGTATCCATTTCATGATGACATCCTTGTCACCGCCGTATTTCAGGTTAGGTTTCATAATCCCGTTGATAGCGGTGCCTAACCTAGTTTCGTTATTATCCCCATGATAACTGATGACAACATCTTCAACAGAAAGCCCTGGCTTGCCATCCAACCCTTGATGAGTGTAATACAGGTTAGCGAGGGCTGCGGCATAACCTAGCCCTATGGTGAGCAAGAAAACTGTATTCAGGATCCTTTCGCTGACTGAAATGTCCTTAAAGCGCCTATAAGGCTTTCTTCTTTCGTAAAAATATTCGGACATAATGATTTTTCAATGACCAGGGGAAAATATTAAGTTTTAATTGCACCTGGCAAAACGCCAGATGTCTTCTGCGGTGCAGTTGGATTATGGCTGAATCGACCCTCTTAATTCTTGAACTACCAATATTTTTAGAAAGCCAACCAGCCATTAATCATAAAGGTGTTATTGTCCTGTGAAGCCGCGCTACTGCCATTGGCTTGAGAATAACCGATATATTGCAAGCTGGTACGTAAGTTCAGCCACGGGCTTAAATAGGAACCGGTTTTACCAAACGGTACATAGACCAGTTCGGCGGTAAAATACTCGCTGTTAGGCCGGGAGAAGTCAGGCGCATGCGAGCCATTGATTTTGTTATAGCCAAATGTTAACCCATAAGTCTGGTCGTAGGTATAAGCGGCATTAATCTTATAGGTGTTTAGATAGGTATTGTTGCTCGCCGGATTCGCCCCGCTCGCAGTCAATTTCTGGTCTTCGTAAATATACGCCGTTTTGGCTTCAAAAATATGTTTTGGGTTCGCCATGTACTGGTAAGTTGCATCAACAGCCACATCGGTATATTTATCCGTACCGCCCCCGCAACTGCGTTCCGGACAGACATCGGCAATCATGCCGTAGTGGCCTAAAGCGAAATAATGCCCTTTCCAGTCATGTTGTAATGCAGCTCGCCAATAGGGTGCGGGGCCATCGAGCGCAACCCTGTCAGCCCTTGGAATACCAAATCCCCGTTGAAAATTGCTGGAGAATGAGCCATAAGCGCCGGCCTCTAGATACAGCAGGTTATTAATCATCGTATAAGCCGTAGCACCGCCGACTTGAGAACCCAACCCGCCGTCAATCAAAGGACTTGAGCCAACTCCTGGTTGTACTCCACTGCCCGTATAGGGAAAGCCCCAAACGGGCGTGGTATTCCACAAATCCTGTACGGTGGGATTATTATTTAGAGAAATACCGTAAGTAATGGGGGTATCGAATAAATCCAATTGATCGGCAAAACGGATATCGGTGTTATCCATCTCCAGGATATCCTCATAGCCATTATAGGTACCTTGGACGAATGCACCGACCTTGCCATATACACGGCCTGCATAAAACAAAGATGCTTCGTCAAAGGTAAAGTTATTGTTTTTATTGTAGCCAGACAAGATGGGAGCATCTGGGTTGCTTGCACTTTGTACGGCTTGGTCTTTTTGGGTATTTGTGAAAGAACCCATGATCATGGCGCTGATCGGTGGCAATTTGGCAGCGGTACCCGTACCGCCGCCCATTGTATAACCGCCCAGTTTAAAATCGCGACCAAAAGGAGTGAGGTTAGGACCAAAGGATTGGGTATGGCATGAACTGCATGCTTGGCCAGTTTGCCTGGAAAAACTCGGCATGGCATTGCTATCTTGGCTAGCCAAGGTAGCAATCAGTACTAACACAAACAGCGATACCATTAAATTGGTTGAATGGTATCGCTGCTTTGAAAAAAAATGCATAAAGTCACCTTTAGGTTAAATTTTGGGATGGTTATTTTTCAGGCGTATCTCGGAAGAAACTTATGATTAGCTGTATTAGGAATACACCTTAATAAAAACAAAAAATCACGCTACATTTTTTGCCACTTGACAATGTCTTTAGCAGCCTGATTAGTACACTCTTAAGTTATATTTGGATTCGGCCTAAAACAAAGTTGAGCAACTTTATTCCCAAAATCGACAAAGGAAACGATAAAGCCACTAACAACAGTGCAAAGCCTACAGCTTGGTAAATATCTTTTTTCGCGGTTATTTCAGTGTTCATAGTCATCTCGCGGTCAGTTTAAGTAGGGTTTCCAACTATTGGATGCCTTTTCCAGTCAATACTGGGAACCAGGAATCCTAATAATTTAAAACATTTCCAAATCTCAATTGAACTATGCACATGCCGTGCCATAACATAAGCCTTTAAATATCGAGCTTATTTGTTTTTTCCGAGCAAAAAATGCCATACCATAATTGCAGGCACTGCAAATTTGGTATGTCAATATTGATGGGATTAATGTAAATCTATGCAGCAATGGCTATTCATGTAGGTGGCGCAATAAATACCGACTTCTTGGCCATTAAGCCCTTATTGCGCTAATTGGCAATGTTTGCTGGTTATTGATGGATCCATCAATTGTTCCCAGGCAGCGATAATATCGTCAATATTTTTACCCTTTCATCAACATTTCGTTTGTGGACATAACCGATAGCCCCTGGCGTTATTTCAACAAAACGCAACACTGCTTCTTCAGAAGCTAACACTTGGGGCGGATTTATGCCGTGAAAGTATTGTTCATTCCAATAGTCTTCCTGGTCTTCCGGAAGCTTATTGAATAACACTAAAGAAAAGTCCCGGCGCAACTCATCAGATATTGGCAAATTCAATGGAATCCAGCGGTTACCGTTATCATCTAACAATCTTTTCCGTAAAAAAACTTGTTTCAAGGTTTCAAACGATACGCTTTTTAAAACATTTGCACGATGGGTCACAATCGCTAAAGACTCATCGGCAGCAGCATGCAGGCTAAAGCTCATGACACATGCTATGATGAAGGCTGAAAACCTGTGCATTTTTTAAAACAACACAGAGAATGAGGCAAACAAACCATCTGGGGCTAGTTCGCGGTTATGCTGGCCCAACCGATATTCCAGTTTCCAGACCAACGGTGGTTTTGGGCGGAAAACCAAACCCAGTACGCCAACCTGACCGAATTGCTGGTTTACTCGGCCAAAAAATTCGTAGCGGCCAACGGCATACAAATGGCCGACCAAAGGACTTACCCCCTGCACATAGCCTTGCCAAGCATCGTGGCCCAATGCTGAATCATTGTTGCGATAAACGATTTCGCTATTGATTGCAAAGCGTTGGTAAGTCCACGCAATATCCAATCCTGCCAGATGATTGCGGACATTACGGCTATCCTGCAAGCTGAAATCAGTATAGGAAAAGCCAATTTTTAAATTGTCAGTAAAGTTATACCGTAAACGCACTCCCAGTGCATTATCGAAAGCTGGCGGCCCCGTTGGCCGTGGATCGAGCGAAGAGCTGTAATCTCCGTATACAGAATAATCCAGCGACTGTTTGCCTATAGGAAGAGTACCATGCAACATAATCCCGGTAGCATGTTCTGCAAACAAATTGTCGGTAGCAACTGGACGGGTAGACGTCCATACCAACGGGTCGGCATGAATCAAGTTCCACTGGCCTATAGGCGTCAGTATTTTGCCGAGACGGACGGTGAGATTGTCATTGGCCAAATAATCAAAATAAAGCCTTTCAAGCCGAAAATTCGCATTACCAGTCGTAAAACTTCGATGTTCCCCGGCTGAAACCAGATCTTCAATTTCTGTTTCCGAAAAAAAACGCAATCTTGAACCGTTGTCCCATGATACGAATAAGCTTAGGTCATTGATTTCAAAAGACCATGGCGTTGTACCAAGCCCATCAATTTCGGCGCTGGCATAGCCCCCTAAATGAATGCCCGAGTTGCGAAGCGTATAACCCCGACCTAATTGATAACTCTTGTCCTGTCCGTCCGCCAGAACCGTGTGGCTGCTTGTTAACAATAAGACCGTTAGCCAGCGGGCAATAAAACCGCTGCGCCACCCAACCCAGGCCCACAGCATTCTTACAGCGCGCTGTACGTGTGAGTGATCATTTTGGGGGGCGCTTTGTTGCGCCTTAACGGCCAAGGTCGTTACTCTTCCGAATTTGTATAACTCAGGTTGTATTTTTTGAGCTTGTACCAAAGCGTACGCTCACTAATCTTAAGGATTCGCGAAGCTTTTGCTTTATTTCCCCCAGCGTCTTGCAACGCTTTGTTGATCATTTTAATTTCAAGGTTGGTAACACTATCTTCCAGATTGTTCCCGTAGCTCGGTTGAAGATCCGCTTGTTTTGGATCTTCGAACTTCATTTCCTGTGGTAGATGTCCAACGCCAATTTTTTCACCGCGGCTCAATACGACGGCTCTTTCAATTATATTTTCCAATTCCCTGACGTTGCCAGGCCAGCTGTAAGCGGTCAATACCTCACAAGCTGCATTCGATAATAGCAATCCGGTATAACCCATTTTTTTACTGTATCTTTCTATGAATTTATTGGCCAACAATAGAATATCCTCCTTCCTTTCCCGTAGCGGCGGCAATTTGATATCAAACACATTAAGCCGGTAATAGACATCCTCCCTTAAACGGCCTGCTTCGACGGCTTCGCGCGGAGGCCGGTTTGTAGCAGCAATAATACGGATATCGATTTCAAAACTGCGATTGCTGCCTAAGCGTTCAATGGTATTTTCCTGAAGTACCCGAAGTAATTTGGCCTGAATATCAGGATCCATTTCGGTAATTTCATCGAGAAATAGTGTGCCTAGGTGAGCTGCTTCGAATTTGCCTATCCTGTCTTTGATGGCGCCTGTGAATGCACCGCGGACATAACCAAACAACTCGCTTTCCAATATGCTCGTTGGAATTGCAGCGCAGTTAATCGGCACAAACAAACCGCTTCGACCAGACGAACGATGAATGGCGCGGGCAACCAATTCTTTGCCAGTACCTGTTTCGCCCGAAATAAAAACACTGGCATTGCTCGTTGCCACTTGTTTAATCAAGTCATAAATTTTAAGCATTGGCTTGCTTTGGCCAATAAACTCACCCCAGCCGGAATTGTCCAGTTGGTCGCGCAGGAAACTATTTTCTTGTTTTAATCGATTGGTTTCGAGCGCATGCTTAACGACTATTTCAACTTGTTCAATATTTAACGGGCGCATTATAAAATCCAATGCCCCTTGTTTCATGGCGGTTACAGCGCTTTCTACAGTCCCGTAAGCCGTTACGACTATGACAGGAATGTCATTGCCTTCTTCACGCAAGGCGGTTAACAAGGCCAAGCCATTCATTTTTGGCATGTTTAAATCAGTAATCAACAAGTCAACTGACGTATTTCTGATAATTTCCAATGCAGCTGCCCCATCAGCGGCAGTCGATACTTGGCAACCGAGTTTGCCAATTAGTATTTCCAGCATCCGACGCCCATTCTTGTCGTCATCGGAAACCAATACGTGCGCGTTTGTCAACATGTTTTCAATCCTGAGTTATCGGTAAGAATACTGTGAAGCACGCGCCTCCCCACTCGCTTCGTGATGCGGATAACTTGCCATGATGCGCTTGCACAATTTGGCGGGTAACAGTTAAACCCAAACCTATGCCGCCTTCCCGCTTAGTGAAAAAAGGATCAAATAAACATTGGTAGTCTTCTACAGCAATCCCAGGGCCATTATCGGCAATTACGATGGAAATGTTTTGTTCGTGGGTGGACGAAGTTATCCGGATCATTCCATTATCGGGTACTATTTGTATCGCATTTAACAGTAAGTTTAGGAACACTTGAGTGAGCAATTCGAAGTCACAGTCAATGATCGGATGTTGCGCGTTCAAATGATTCTCTATGTGAATCTGTTTTTTATCCGCTTGCGACCCTAAGAGCTCAACGGTATGCAACAAAAGATCATGAATATTGTATTGGCTCATTTTTGGCTCCCTTGGCCGAGCGCATTCTAACAGGGTAGTTACCAACCTGTTCAACCGGGCACTTTCATCTAAAATGAACTGAGCCATTTCTTTTCCTTCCGGACTTAGCGATGGCTCTCTTTGTAACCATTGCGCCGAAGTAGATAAAATACCTAAAGGCGTCCGCACTTCGTGAGCCATGATAGCCGCCATTTCCCCTACCATCGCGAGCTTCGCTGCTTGTATGATGTGGATCCGGGAGCGCTCCAGCTCCTGTAACATTTCTCCGAACGCGGTTTCCAGCTCACGTATTTCAACTGTCCCTCCTAATTTAGGTGGCGACTGGGCTTCAAATTGCCGAACTTCCCGTACCCAATGGGTTAACCCAAGCAACGGCTTGGCGATACGCCCAGAAACCCAATGGGATGCCAAAACAGCCAAAAGCATTGTCAGGACAATAACAACTGTAAACAATACCCAAAGCACGCGGATAGGCAAGAACGCCTTGGCTGTACTTTGAAATATCAGGATCGACCAACCCATCTGCTCATAGCCGAGATAGCCTGTTGACTTGGCGTAACCGACCAATACTTGTGAACTAGTCACGGGATCGCCCTCATGGATAAACAATGTCTTACCCAGATCAGGTTTCCAGTTGGCAAAAGTGTTGTTTAATAATATTTGTGGATTGCGTATGCTTGACGATGCCGCTATGGTTCTGCCTTTAGCGTCCAATAACACAATATACCGGTCGCCTGAACGCGAACTCACAGCTTTATCCAACAGGCGAAAGATTTGTTGCATGTCAAACAAGCCGTAAAGCTGACCTATAACTTCCATTGAATAACGATCATCTACCGGGGCACGAATGACAAGATTGGCCTCTGTGTAAGGGGGCGTCAATTGTAGATCTTCAATAATTACGTCGCCATTTGGAATCTTTGTGCTTAACCAGTCTTCAGCAGGGTAGTATCTTTGGCCTATTAATTCTGGTGCGCTTGCAGCTATGATGCGTTGTTGGTAATCAACATAGAACAAATTGCGATACATGCCTTTGTAACCCAGTTCAAGTTCCGACAAAAATTTTGACAGCCGTTTGTCGACATCCCCAATTCGCGCTTCTTGCATGATGTCTAAGTGGCTCCAGGAATGCACGTTTTGCAAGCGTTCGAATATCAGCATATCCATCTCTTCCATCAGCATGACAGCATCGCTGGTCAGATTGCGTCCAATCTCTTCTTGAAGGGCATATCTTGTCGAAAAAAATGACAAAGACGCTAAAGGCAATGCGACGATGGACAACAAAATAAAGAACGAAATGAATAAAATGCGCCGGATTTCCATATTTTTAATCTAGGCGTAGGCTTTTATAGATTCGGCCCTGTGAAGTATTAAGTTTCCTTTCGCCTTGAGCCTGTCGAAAGGCGGTGTGTGCTTCGACAAGCTCAGCACGAACGGTTTAGACATTAAAAGGCCGAATCAATAATACACAAACAATATTAAGCAAAACTAACGGCAATTTTACAGGGTGACAAATTAAACAAAAATATTATGCTTGTTGGCTTTAAAGTGGCATTTATATTTGAAAGATAAAAGCCAGTGTTCTTGGCAAGCTTCCCAACACTAATCTTGGCCGTATATCATACGTCATTAAAGCATAGAAAAGCCTAAGCATTTATATGTTAAGTAGTTCCTTAACAGGAAAAATTAATCCAAAATGCTTGAATTGCAATAAGCCCTAAAAAACCGGTTGTTTATTTTAAAAAGCAATCGGCGGCAAGACGGGGAAATCGAATATTGGTCAGACAAACAACTTGGCCGTATGGCTTAAGAAGTTTGCCTAGCAAGCTTTTTACGCTGAACTGCAAAGTAATGGTTGGAAAGCGGAGTTAACCCTAAGGTTTTGAGTTTCAACCGTTGTGGGAATAATTGTTGCTATGACAGGGAGAAATTCAATGGCGGTATGGCCGATCAATCCTGCTCCGGACACACCAAAGAATATTACTTTTTTCGGGCAATTCGGCTTAATTTAAGCGGATGAAATTGAAAATGCCGCCGCACCGTTGGTCGAAGTACGGTAGGTGTTTCCGTCGTTTTGTTTGATGTGGCAAGCTATCGGGAATATGTTACCCAACTTCACGCCACGGAGGATATGCACCAGAAGTAAGTCGGGCTGGATGGTATCCAGCCCGACTTACGCTAACCCTTGGATGTTGGGCTTCGCTGTCGCTTAGCCCAACCACTGCTTACAATCTTAACTATTAACAATTAACTGTGGTAAGCCGACTCGCCGTGTTCGCAAATATCCAGGCCTTCGCGCTCGACTTCTTCAGCGACTCGTAGCCCGATCAGCACATCCACGATTTTATAGGAGATAAAAGAGACGACAGCAGACCAGACGATACTGATCCCAACGCCCCAAAGTTGACTGGTAACTTGGGTAGACATACTGAATTCACCCACACCGTTTGCCACATAATCCCAAACACCGGTGCCGCCTAAACCCGGGGAGGCCACAATTCCGGTACCGATAGCACCGATTATTCCGCCGATACCGTGTACGCCGAAAGCATCGAGGGAATCGTCATAACCCAATTTACTTTTCAGGCCGGTTACCCCCCAGAAGCACACTGCACCAACAACTAAGCCTAGAACGATAGCGCCCATAGGCCCAGCCCAACCACAAGCGGGTGTAATCGCAACCAAACCTGCTATCGCACCGGAAGCGCCGCCTAACATGCTGGGCTTACCCTTAATTATCCATTCCGCAAACGTCCAGGATAAAGTAGCCGCAGCGGTAGCAAGTAGCGTATTGACAAAAACCAAAGCTGCCAAGCCGTTAGCTTCCAGGTTTGAGCCCACGTTAAAACCAAACCAGCCCACCCATAACAAGGATGCGCCTATCATGGTCATAGTTACGCTGTGCGGGGCCAACGACTCCTTGCCGAAACCTATACGTTTGCCTATCATCAAACAACCGACCAAGCCTGCAATACCCGCATTGATGTGGACGACCGTGCCGCCGGCAAAATCCAATGCGCCTTTTTGAAAGATAAACCCTGCCGTTGCACCAGCGGCTTCGGCGGCTTTTGCATCAGTATAAGCATCGGGGCCTGCCCAGTACCAAACCATGTGCGCTATCGGTAAGTAAGAGAAAGTAAACCAAAGGAACATAAACAGCAGCACCGCTGAAAACTTTACCCGTTCGGCAAATGCGCCGACAATCAAGGCAGGCGTAATGGCCGCGAAAGTTAACTGGAAAACGACATAGATGAATTCAGGGACATAAATGCCTTTGCTGAAGGTCGCCGCCATCGAATCGGGCGTAATACCTTTCAGGAACACCTTGCTAAAGCCGCCAAAGAAGGCGTTCCCTTCAGTAAAGGCAACACTGTAACCATACAGCGCCCATAAGATCGCCATCATGGAAAAAATAATGAAAACTTGCATCAGCACGGACAGCATATTTTTGGCCCGCACCATACCGCCATAGAACAAGGCCAAACCAGGTATCACCATCAGGATGACAAGCACCGTGGCAACAATCATCCAGGCGGTATCCCCTTTATTGACGGTTGGCGTGACTGCTGCCGCGTCCTCGGCAGAAACTACATTCGAAAAAGTGATTAAGAGCAACAACCAGCCCAAACCCAATAAACCCGAAAATCTTTTTTTCATCATATTCTCCTTAAAGCGCTTCTTCGCCAGTTTCACCGGTACGGATCCGGATAACTTGTTCTAAGTTAGTTACAAATATTTTGCCGTCGCCAATTTTTCCGGTATTGGCCACTTTGCTGATCGCCAATACAGCCTGGTCGATTAAGGCATCCGCAACTGCAACCTCAACCTTAGCCTTAGGCAAAAAATCAACAACATACTCGGCACCGCGATACAGCTCGGTGTGCCCTTTTTGACGGCCGAAGCCTTTTACTTCAGTTACCGTTACACCGGATACCCCAAGTTCGGAAAGCGCCTCACGAACATCATCGAGTTTAAAAGGCTTAACAATTGCGGTTATCAGTTTCATACATGCTCCTTAATCAAGTTAACAACCAAGAGAACCAAAATTCCCTTTCTTTTCCGGTGCATATGCCGTTTATAGTTAAAGGGGAGGTTCACCTGATAATATTGATAGCACAGACTATGCCAACTGGGATATATAAAGAAATCCTGAGATTGGGGTAATAGTTTAGTCACAATTCCCTTGAAATGCACAAATTTAGTGCATAAGGGTTATTTTTGATTACTTTTGGTGCGCCTCCATAATCAAGTACAAATGCCTTTTTCACGAAACTGTGTTCAAAAAAAATGCGCCCGAAGGCGCATTTTTGGGTTGGGGAACAATGCCCCCTACTTGTGGATTAAAAGTTGATGTTAAAGTCGGTCGAGAACAGGAATTGGTCGTCGTTGTTGTCGCCAAACGGCCCGGCAGCGGGTGTACCGGTACCAGCCGTAGCAATTGCATCAACCCAGTCGTAGCGCACATTCGGACGGATATTCAACCATTTGACCGGCTTCCAGTTTACCCCGGCAGTGACTTCATAATAGCTGCCCGAGGTGCAGCTCGCGCCGAAATTACCGCTTGTGGCATAGCTGCTGCCACTATTGTCTGTGGCGGCGGCCACACGCCCTGGCGAGCAGACCCGAAATCCATTTTGGTCTTGGAACCACTCAAAACGGACGCCTGCAGCCAGGTTATCCAACACATCGTATGTCCAATGGGTGTTGATACCGTACCACTCAGCATCTACCGGAGTACCGATTAAAACCTGTTCGGCGAAACCGTGGTCATGCTGCAACATCATGTGAAATTTATCGGTGATATTGTGTTTTAAAACCAAGCTGTACAATCCCCAGCCATTGCTGCTGTGTTCAGAAGTAGCTCCATAAGTGCCGCTGGCATTGAAAGAGGTGTTTTTGTCGGTACTGGTCCAGGTTGCACCCATCAAACCGCTCCAGTTACCCAACTGCCTATCCCAGCCGCCATCCCACCCGCCGGTGGCGCTTCCCGTTACTACACCGCCCATCACGGACCAATTGCCGTCAATGGCATAATTGCCCATGATACCGGTATGGGTGAAAGGTTCACCGTATTGCATGGTGTAAGCATGGGTGTAAAAGAAATTGTCCGGCGCAGGGACGGTTTCATAACCAATCGGCGTATAGAAATGGCCCGCCTTTACGTTTAACCCGTTGCCGATCGGCACATAGGCTTCAACATAAGCCTGGGGCAAGGCGATATCATAAAAGCGATTGTCGTTGCCGCCTAGGAAATTAAGATCCCAGGTTCCCCTATTTAAGGGTTGCAGTGTGTTTACATCGAAGGCGGGAACACCGTAAGCCTGGGTGAATATGGCGTCGGAACCGAACATAAAATCGAAACGACCGCCAAAATCCCACGAATCCCCTTCCGTGGCGACTGCCCTTTGGATGAAGACATTCACTTGGTTTAGCTGAAGTTCTGCCTGACGGTCGCCAAAAGTGACCGGCCCGTTAAAATTATTGGATGGGTTGTTTGCGTTGTAAGTTACACCCGCATTAAGCCAGCCGCCGACTTTAACGCCAATACTTTTCATAAAATCGCTGTCGTTAGGGTCGCCCACGGTTTCAAGTAAGGTGCCGGCTTCCGTTAAGGTCTTGGTTTCCGCTGAGCTTATTGCGGGTAGCGCCGCTATCGCCAAAGCCAATGGATGGATTAGGCAGAGGTTTTTAAGCTGTTTGTTCATGATAAATCCTCATTAATTTTTCTAAGAATCGTCAATTATTAAATAATTGTCGTAAACAAGGTTAGCACATAATATGCCAGTTGTAAAAAAGCCAATTTTATTGGGTTTTTTACAACAGCCTATAAAAATACCGCCCCGACTTTGTGCGTTTTAAGCAATTTGCGCACCACTATGGAGTATCTTGGGGTTGGCTTGGCAGTTGTGATTTACGTTTTTGCGCACCTTATTTTTTTAGTGGCTAAGTCATTAAAAAAAATGGTATCGTTTTACTGTAAGTTAACAATCAACCTATCAAATCATCCTAGGAGATTAAATAATGTCAGTAGCTAACGTAATGAAAATGATCAAAGAAAACGACGTCAAGTATGTCGATTTCCGGTTTTGCGACACCCGCGGGAAAGAGCAACACGTCACTTTTCCCGCCCATGCCATTGATGAAGACACGTTCGAACAAGGCAAAATGTTTGACGGTTCTTCCATTGCCGGTTGGAAACATATCAACGAATCTGACATGATCCTGATGCCTGAAGCTTCTACAGCCGTGATGGATCCCTTCTACGATGAAAAAACCCTGATCTTGCGCTGCGACATTATCGAGCCTAAAAACATGCAAGGTTACGAACGCGACCCGCGTTCTATCGCCAAGCGCGCAGAAGCTTATTTACAATCAACCGGATTAGCGGATACCGCATTCTTTGGGCCTGAAAACGAATTCTTCATTTTCGATGATGTCCGCTGGGGCACTGACATGAGCGGCTCTTTCTACAAAGTGGACTCGGAAGAAGCAGGCTGGAACTCAGAAAAAGTCTATCCTGACGGCAACATAGGCCACCGTCCCGGCATTAAAGGCGGTTATTTCCCGGTGCCTCCAGTGGATTCGTTACAGGATATGCGTTCTGCGATGTGCTCAACCCTGGAAGAAATGGGCCAGGTCACTGAAGTGCACCACCATGAAGTGGCTACTGCCGGACAGTGCGAAATCGGATTAAAATTCAATACTTTAGTTAAAAAGGCCGATGATGTATTGCTCCTCAAATACGTAGTCGCCAATATTGCCCATGCTTACGGCAAGACCGCAACCTTTATGCCCAAACCCCTGGTTGGCGATAATGGCAGCGGCATGCATGTCCACCAATCGCTCGCCAAAGGTGGCGTAAACTTATTTACTGGAGAATTGTACGGCGGTTTATCAGAACTGGCTTTGTTCTATATCGGCGGCATCATTAAACACGCAAAGGCCTTGAATGCGTTCACTAACGCATCCACCAACAGCTACAAACGTTTGGTGCCCGGCTTTGAAGCCCCGGTTATGTTGGCCTATTCAGCCCGTAACCGTTCTGCGTCCATCCGTATCCCGTTTGTCAACAACCCAAAAGGCCGCCGGATTGAGGTGCGTTTCCCTGATTCCACCGCTAACCCTTACCTGGCATTCGCAGCGATGATGATGGCTGGCTTGGATGGCATCCAAAGCAAAATCCATCCGGGCGAAGCGATGGATAAAGACTTGTACGATTTGCCGCCTGAAGAAGAAAAAGCAATCCCGCAAGTCTGCCATGCCTTCGACCAAGCCTTGGATGCGCTGGACAAAGACCGTGAATTCCTGACCCGTGGCGGCGTTTTCACCGATGACGCCATAGACGGTTACATCGAACTCAAAATGGCGGAAGTGACCCGACTGCGCATGAGTACGCATCCAGTCGAATACGATATGTATTACAGTTTGTAATGTAAAGTTACCCGGTAAAAACCAATAAACCCCGTAAGGCGTCGGCTTGCGGGGTTTTTTTACGGCTAAGCTACCATGGAAAATACGCATCGACTAGCCATAAAACTTATCCAAAATGACGACTGGGATGCCGCCCATCGTTTGATCCAAAGTTATTCCGACCCTTTATCATGCCAGATCCACGGCCACTTGCACCGTATGGAAGGCGATTTGGCCAATGCCAGATACTGGTATCAACGTGCCGGCCTTTCCATGCCCGACAATACACTGGGGGAAGAACTGGAAAACCTGATTTCAAAGTTATTTTAAAAACCTTATGAATCTTGCTGATTTATATGGCATTTGCTTTTTACAAATAAACTGCTAGGCTATCTTCGATCTAGCCCAATATAAGCAAGAATTTCTTAGGGAAAAACATTGGAAAATGATTTAAATACTGGCTTAATGGTTTTGCAAAGCCACTTGGAAAACATGCTGGATCGCGCCAAGTTGAATAGCAACTCTTTACGCAGGTTTCAGGCCTTTGAAATGAGGTTGCTTAACCTTCATTCAGTGGCGGAGATGATTGACCACCTGCTTGACGACGCCAAAGATTATTTCGACATGGACCTCATCAGCTTTTGTTTGATCGACGAAAACGGCGAGATCACCAGGCTATTGGATGAAGGCGGCTACGAATACACCAAAAAAAAGGGGCTGATTCTCGTCGACAATAACAATAAACAGCTTTACCCTTTTGGATTAGTCGCCAACCCTTATGTCGGCGCTTATAAGAACGCAAATTGCGGCGTATTTTTTTCGGATTTCGACAAAAAGCCAACCAGCGTTGCCATTACCCCCTTAAAGCGGCGCGGCAAATACTTAGGCGCGCTTAGTCTCGGCAGCTTCCAGGCTGACCGTTTCTCGGACAGCATGGCTACCGACTTTGTTGAACATCTTGTTTCTATTGTCGGAATCTGCCTGGAAAATAACCTTTATTTTGAAACCATAAGGCGAACCAGTTTTATCGATGGCTTGACGGGTGTCAATAACCGGCTGTTTTTTGAGCAGCGGATAGGCGAAGAACTGGACCGTTGCCAAAGAAGTTCCGACCCTATCTCATGTTTGTTCCTGGATATAGACTTTTTCAAGGCGGTCAATGACAAACAAGGGCACCAGGCGGGTGACAAAGTGTTGTCCGAGGTGGCAAATACCATCAAAACCCAATTGCGCAACAACGATGTCTTGGCCCGTTACGGCGGGGAGGAATTCGTCGTCTTATTGACCAATATTAACGAGGTTATGGCCTGGGAAATTGCCGAGCGGATACGTAAGACTGTCCAATCGCTGAATATTAAATTGGATAACGGTTCACTGTCGGTGACCGTATCTATCGGTTCATCAACTTACTTGCCTGCCCCGGCTTCGTTCCCAGTTGAAAACGATATTTCTGGCAGACTCATCAAGTTGGCCGATGCCGCCTTGTACAAAGCAAAGCATAATGGCCGTAACCGCGTTGAAAAGGGCGGCGTCATTTCAGGAAAACAAAAAGTTGATAAGGTAGCGGGCCTTTGAACCTTAGGGTCTACTGACAATTAAAATATCAATGTAACAATTGGTTACTTAAATCCAGGCAGTAAGGAAACTACGTTAATACCGCCAGTCCCTGGCTTGGATAAGCCTTCACAAGAGCTACTATTTTAAGCCCAAAAAGCCCAATCCTACCGGTGAAGCTTTTCCCCTTGACCGACTTATGACGAACCCAAAGTTTATTAAGCTTTATCGAGTAAAGGCAGACAACTGTTTTGCGGCCTCCCTAGTGTACGGCTCACGTAAAATTGGGGTCGAGGTACGTGGCTTTGTGGGACTCCCCTGCGCCGCCTGGTTAACCCGCAATTTCAACTCCTTGGCTGGCTTAAAACGACAGGCATAATGGGCTGGGAGGTGCAATTCCTGTCCTGTTTTCAAATTAATCCGGGTCCTGCTAGGCCGAAACCGTAGAGAAAAAGCGCCAAAACCCCTGATTTCGATACGGTTAGAGGCATTCAGCCCTTCTTGTATCATTGTAAGGATTATGTCAACGGAAAGCCTTGCGTCCTTAATAGTTAGGTGCGACTGTTTTTTTGCAAGTTTTGCAATCAGTTCGGTCTTGTTCATGACGCCTTGCCCTGTGTTTTTAATTTATACCTAAAAAGGAAGCCGTTTCGGTCAGTCCGAAAGGACGATAAACGGTTGATATAAAACACGAAGCAAGAATCGCGCCTTCTAATACTAACTATTTGAATAACTTAGATAAATATAGAATTAACTTAGTTGGTTGCTATCTTTTGCCCTTCGGATTTGCATTAAAGTGCGTGATATCACACAGCTCGGTGTGTGATATCACGCACTTTATCCTAAAGGCGTTTTCGCGAAATTAGGGCTGTTGCGTCTACGGCAAGTGCCTTAATCGCTTTGGTGCGGGTTTATCGGGTTGTTTTAGCGATCCCTAAGACATTGATTCTTGCAAAATAGCGGCATCCTTCATTGTGCGACAATTTGCCACATTTACAAAACTCAGCCTGATTGTTAGGCTATTGTCTACCCATAACACTGATTTTTATGAAGTAATTTATTATTTTCGAATAAAAATAAGGTTATGGGTTCAACGGCTTAAGTATTAATTTCAGCCAAGATATAACAGCAAACAGGAGATTTCCCCTCATGAAAATGAATAATATGTTATCCATGCCCAAGGCAAACAAATTGGAACCCCTTTTTAAGGCAAATTGGCTTCCCGCCAATTTGATGACCTTAGCCAGTGCCGCAATAATATTAACGACAGTTGTGGTCGCCTTACAGGCCAGGCAAGAAGCAAACGCACCTGAAATTAAATCCCTTGCCTGGTATATGGCTAACCCTCAAGACGCCCTAGCGACTAACAAAGTGTGCTATGACAACCCGCAATTAAAAACAACGGAGAATTGCATCAATTCGCTCCATGCCTTGGAAATTACCCATAAAGGGCCAAATTCATAAATTGCGGTGAAATTCTTAGGATAGTACGGCAAATTCGCGTACAAGTGCAGGGATGCAAACCCTTCCGGCTTATGGAAAAGCGATTGCTTTAATACGAACCGGACATTTTGGGCATCCGAAACCGATTAGCCATTTCGCTTCAGCAAGCCCGCTATTGCCGGTATAAACCAAGGCTAGGGCAATTGTTCCGCCAGTCGGGCCAACAAACCTTGCACAGCCATTTCGATTTGCGGCAACGCTTCTTCCGGCGCTGCTTGGTCAATATCATGTACATGCCAATATTCAACCCGATTGATCCAATCCGGAAAATTCCGGCTAATTAAAGGGTGGTGCTCCGCATATTTAAGCGCAACAATATGGTCTGCCGACTTTAAATCCAGCTCTGTAAGCGCTATTGGTGACCGGATCTGTACATCCCGTATTCCCCTGGATGCCAAACCTTCCAACGCGTAGGGTGAAATCGGGCCGGCATCCTTCGGCACCTGATAGGTCGCAAGCCCCCGCGAAAAAGCGTGACAAGACAGTTTAAAGTGCGGCGCGTAATGATTGAACACATGCTCGGCGAAACGGCTGCGGTAATAATTACCTGTACATAAAAACAGAACCTTAGATTGAAATGCGGCCATTAGTTGTTATGGTTATGCTAGTGGGATTACACCCAGCTAAAGACACCTGATTTCGAGTTGGGTTCATATGAAATTAAGCTTCGCCATAATTATCCAGTTAGGTTTAACTGTTTACAAGGATTCAGCCCTTAAACGTTAAGGTTGCAATTGCCGACCCTTAACAGCCAACCCTGGCTAAAGCCAAAGTTCTCAACAATACCCAGTACGATACCTTGTAATTTGCACTATAATGGTGCAATTAATTTCTTTAGGGAGTTCCCTTCCCGTTGAAAAGCGATTCTTCAATGCTTCCCAAATAGCCCATTAATCAGGATGTTAACTAAATTCATTCCAGTGGGATAGGCCAAAAATCTTCTTATGAATTTGGCCTGTAAATTGCATATTTTTTATACATAAGGCTTAAACAAATAAACCATGGATACCCGTCAACAAAACATGTTTAAACGTATTTTGGATCACCTGAATACCGCTATTCTTTTATTTAATAATAACTTAAATCTGATTTATGTGAATACGGCAGGAGAAATATTGCTGGCGGACAGCGCCCGCCACTTAGTTGGAGTCAATGCACAGGAATTATTCAAATTCTCTGATCCGGCATTGTTAATTAACCTACAGCAATGTATGACGATGTCCGAACCCTTGGTTGATAGGGAGCTAATCCTGGATCGCATGGGACAAAGCTTTACGGTCAATTTAAGTGCAACACCGCTGGTTGAAGGGAATAAGGTCAATGAGATATTGGTTGAACTCCAACGGATTGACAACCACCTGCGCATTTCCAAAGAAGAACAGCTTTTAAGCCAGCAGAATACCGCCCGCTTGCTGGTAAGGGGGTTGGCGCATGAAATAAAAAACCCATTAGGCGGCTTACGGGGCGCAGCCCAGTTGCTGGCGCTTGAGGTCGCCGACCCCGAGCTTAAGGAATACACTCAAATTATCATTGCCGAATCCGACCGTTTACAAGGCTTGATGGACAAGCTGCTGGGGCCAAATAAGCCACCGGAATTCAAGGTCTTAAATGTCCACGAGGTCCTGGAACGGGTACGGCAACTAGTCGAAGCGGAGTCTTCCGGGAACTTGAAAATTGTTTGCGATTACGACCCAAGCATTCCCGACATTCGGGCAGACCGCGACCTTCTAATACAGGCCGTCTTGAACATTGCCAAAAATGCAGTACAGGCATTGGACGGCAAAGGCGAGATTATCCTAAAAACCCGCATCCAACGGAACCAGACCATAGGCCGCCAACACCATAAATTGGCGGTAAAAGTCGATATTATCGACAATGGCTCCGGCATCGACCCCGACATCATGGAGCGGATATTTTACCCGATGATCACCAGCCGGGCGGATGGCACGGGTTTGGGATTGTCAATCGCCCAATCCTTAATTAACCAACATAACGGCTTAATTGAGTGCCAAAGCGAACCCGGCAACACTGTTTTTTCGATCATTTTACCTATTTAAGCACAAGGAGCCCCGTCCATGAGCAAGCCCGAAACAGTCTGGATAGTCGATGACGATAAATCTATCCGGTGGGTTGTTGAAAAAGCCCTGCAAAAAGCGGACATCAACACCCGGAATTTTGCCGCCGCCAGGGAATTACTCGATGCTTTGGAAGCCGACACGCCAGATGCCTTAATAACCGACATTCGGATGCCCGGGATGGATGGCTTGCAGCTTTTGGATAAAATCCAAAGCAGCCACCCAGAGTTGCCGGTCATCGTCATGACAGCGCATTCGGATCTCGAAAGCGCGGTGTCCGCGTTTCACGGCGGCGCCTTTGAGTATTTGCCTAAACCGTTTGACATAAAGGAGGTCGTTGACCTTGCCCATCGGGCTTGCCAACACGGCCGACGGCATAAGCTGGATGAACTAAAAGAGCCGACGATCCTCGCAACAACGCCTGAAATCATCGGCGCCGCGCCCGCCATGCAGGAAGTGTTTCGCGCTATCGGCCGACTTGCGAAATCCCATATTACCGTACTGATCAACGGGGAATCTGGTACCGGGAAAGAGTTGGTGGCCAAAGCCTTGCACAGGCACAGCCCGAGGTCGCAAAAACCATTTATTGCCCTGAACATGGCCGCCATCCCCAAGGACTTGATGGAATCCGAGCTTTTCGGTCACGAAAAAGGCTCTTTCACCGGCGCACAAGCCCGCAGGACAGGCCGTTTTGAACAAGCCAACGGCGGCACCTTGTTTCTCGACGAAATCGGCGACATGCCTTCAGAATTACAAACCCGTTTGCTGAGGGTGCTTGCCGACGGCCAGTTTTATCCCGTCGGCGGGCATACCCCTATAAAAGTCGATGTGCGCATTATTGCCGCCACCCACCAAAACCTCGAAATTTTGGTCGAACAAGGGCGTTTTCGGGAGGACCTGTTCCATCGTTTGAACGTAATCCGTATCCATATCCCAGCGCTGCGCGAACGCAAACAGGACATACCCTTATTGTTGCGCCATTTCCTGACCCAAGCCGCGCAAGAACTCAACACCGAGGTAAAAATACTTACCGAAGGTGCCGAAGAATTTTTGAGCAGCCTGGAATGGCCTGGAAATGTGAGGCAGCTGGAGAACAACTGCCGCTGGTTAACCGTGATGGCCTCCGGGCGCGAAATACAATTGCATGACTTACCGCCCGAATTACTGACCACCTCGCAAGAAAAAGTCCATTCCGAGACCGATTGGGAATTATCCCTTAGAAATTGGATAGACAAGCAATTGGTGAAGCGCGCCCAATCCGGCGCATCCAGCCACAGCGATGTCGCCAAGCACACCATCCCTATTGTCGAAAGCATCCTGATCAAAGCAGCCTTGGATTTCACCCGGGGAAGGCGGCATGAAGCCGCCCTATTGCTGGGTTACGGAAGGAATACGCTGACCCGTAAAATAAAAGAACTAAGTATAGAGGATTGAATTATGCCCGCTTGGCAGGATTGGCCGTTCAAGCATTAATGCCCAATGCCCCCCTCGGTCAAATGGCTTGGTTCCAGTAATTTTTCCAATTCAGCCCGCTCAAGGCCGGTCATTTCAGTAGCCACGTCGATAATCGGGCGACCTTGTTTGTAAGCGGCTTTGGCGATTTCTGCGGCTTTGGCATAACCGATGATAGGGTTCAAGGCTGTCACCAGGATCGGGTTAAGTGCCAACGCTTTTTGCAGGTTGTCTTCACGTACGGTAAAGCCAGCAATCGCCTTATCGGCAAAAAGCCTGCTGACATTGGCCAAGAGTTCGATACTTTGTAGGATGTTGTAGGCGATCACAGGCAGCATCACATTCAACTGGAAATTTCCGGACTGGCCGGCAATCGTGATGGTAGTGTCGTTGCCGATAACCTGGGCCGCAACCATCGCCACGGCTTCCGGGATAACGGGGTTAACCTTGCCGGGCATTATGCTGCTGCCGGGCTGTAAAGCAGCAAGTTCAATTTCCCCTAAGCCCGCCAGCGGGCCGCTGTTCATCCAGCGCAGGTCATTGGCTATTTTCATCAGGCTGACCGCGATGACTTTCAGTTGGGACGATAATTCCACAATGGCATCCTGGCAGCTTAGGCTTTCAAAAAACGATCCGTTGGGTTGGAACGGCAAGCCGGTTTCGTCAGCCAATGCTTTGGCGAACTTGGCCGCAAATTCCGGATTTGCATTGATGCCGGTACCGACAGCCGTACCGCCTTGCGCCAGCTTATAAACGCGCGGCAAAGTAGCGTTAATTCGGTCGATGCCGTTTCGGACTTGCAGCGCCCAACCGCCCAACTCCTGGCTTAACCGGATGGGCATGGCATCCATCAAATGGGTGCGTCCGGTTTTGGTGACTTTGTCCACTGACGTTGCTTTACTCTCAATCGTTTCGGCAAGGTGCCCCAAAGCGGGCAATAAGGCGTGACGGCATTCCAGCGCTGCGCTGACATGGATTGCCGTCGGAATGACGTCGTTGCTGCTTTGCCCCATATTGACATGGTCGTTAGCGCTAATGGTCGTGCCGGACGACCTTGAAGCTAATGTAGCAATCACCTCGTTGACATTCATGTTGGTGCTGGTGCCGGAACCGGTCTGGAACACGTCAATGGGAAATTGCTCCCGATGCTGCCCATCACGGATGTTTTGCGCGGCATTGATAATCGCCTCGGCAACAGCCTTATCCATTTCACCCAATGCCGAATTCGCTTTGGCTGCCGTTAGTTTTATCAAGGCGACAGTCTTAATAAACGCAGGCGGCATGCCTAGGCCACTCACCGGAAAATTCTCAAGCGCACGTTGGGTTTGGGCGGCATATAAGGCATTAGCAGGGACTTTCAATTCGCCCATGCTATCCATTTCGATTCGGTATTGTTCAGTCATGATTTTGTTCAATAAAAGTTAAAATGTTTTCTTTGGTAAACGGCCAGCTCAGGAATTGATCCGTTTGCCCGTGCAACAAAACCGGAATCATCGTAGCGTAGCCCGCCTGCCATTGGGTTTGTTCGGCGATATCGATTAATTCGACTGTACACCATAATCCATTTTGCAGGCATTCGTTAATGAGTGCTTCCGCCTGTTCGCACAGGTGGCAACCGGATGTGCCTAGTAAAATTAATTTCATTTGCCAATTTTACCGTTGTTGGCCTAATAAATGCTATTTGCAATTACAAGGTTGGACATTTCCCAAATCCGCCCGCAGAAAAATTGCTTGATTTGTGCATAATCGAGCCGGAATTCAGATTTAAGAATTTTCCAGTTTTCTGCAAAAGTTGGTTGGAAAGCATTTACAGGGGCAAGACTGAATCTGTCATTTCGACCCACAGCAGAAGATGACCATACAAACATTTAACCGCCCCTAAGCGGACACCCAGGTAGGATTCCTCACCTTTCAATATTAGAAACGGGGTACGCCCCGGCAAAACAAGTGCCATTTTGCATAGTGTAAATTATGCGAATAAATGCGGTGAAGCGGACGGCGAACCCGCTGTGTTTGTAGGGGTTTAGGGAGCAATGGAACGTAAAATATAGTTAAGCGCAAACTTGGCGTTTGGAGCCGTGACACCACCAAACACACTTTGATAATAAGACTATTTAATACAATGTGTTATCAATAACCTTCATTTATGAGAAGGTTTGTTGAGAAAAGTTACCACACTGGGACTTTCATTAACTGTGTCTTCTCAAAAACCGTTCTCGTATCGAAACCCATGAAATTATGAGTTTTGAGAACCTCAAATGGACTTTTGAAGACTTAAACGGGTTTTATGTTCCATTGCTCCCTAAACCCCAATCCGGCGACACCCTCACGGTTTGGAAACTGGACAGGCTAAGCCGCAGCTTGCGCGACCTGATCGACCATTTAGACGACCTGAGAGTGCGAGGGGTGCGGTTGCAGAGTATTACCGAGGCGATAGACACCGAAACCCCCACAGGCCGCGCTATGTGGCAGCTTGTCGGCGTTCTGGCCGAGTTAGAGCGACCCATGATAACCGAGCGCACCCGCGCCGGAGTGAAAGAAGCCCAAAAGCGCGGTGTGAAGTTTGGCCGCAAACCCAAACTAACCGCCGCCCAGATCAAACATGCACGGTAGCAGATCGACAACGGCGAACGAGTGCAGGACGTGGCCGCTCTTCTCTATGTCGGGCGGGTTACGCTTTACAGGACTTTAAGAAAGCCATAAAGGACGAATAGACGAAAACGTCTAAGACATTAAACAGACTTAAAGCAAACCAAGCTGGCTTTCTTGTGCCGCTTTCGCCATTCTGACGTAAATATGCGCCATTGGTTGATTGTAGGGCTTGTCCTTGATGATGATTTCCAGAATGTCTTTTTGCTTTTCCATGACTTGAGGTAACATTAATTTAGGGCAACAAATAACAGCAGTGTTGTGTTAATTTAATTGGCCGTGCGGCTTTCTTTGATGATAGGTATTAGCGAGTGGGAAAACTAAAAGAATTTTTTATTAAAGAGCTTCCGTATGTTGTTGGACTTTTAGGGCTAACTTCCGCTCTAGTCACCATGTTTGTTGATACGAACTCACAAATCTCAATAAAATGGTTGATTTTCTGTATCTTTATTTTTTGTTGGATATTAGGGATAACTCTCAGAGCTTATTCAAATCTTGAGGCTGAAAACAATACGAAAACACAGGAGTACTCAAGACAATTGACGGTAATAGAGTCGCAAAAAAATGACTATATTAATTCGTTGGGTGATATTTCTTCAAAACTTGAGATAATTCATCAAGCAGTACAGTCGGAAGCAATAACAATAACTGCAACATGTATACCGTTTAAAATAGTTGAAGCATGATCTTGCCCCGGTCTAGCGGACACTTGGCTAAGAGAGTAATCTCTGAAACCG
>CAYSYU010000008.1:48193-140471 GCA_964435245.1 uncultured Methylomagnum sp. | reverse complement strand
AGCAACGAGCTCCCCAAAGCAGGCATGACCGGCCGGAGTCCAACGTTCCTGACAATTGCACCCGACGGCAGCGCCCTGCCCTGTCATTCCGCCCGGGATGTACCAAGGCTGGATTGCCCGAATGTGAACGATGTCAGCCTCCAGGACATCTGGCAGGACTCCAAGGCTTTCAACTTTTTCCGCGGCTTTGAATGGATGAAAGAACCCTGCCGTAGCTGCGACGAGAAAGAAAAAGATTTCGGCGGCTGCCGCTGTCAGGCTTATCTGTTGACAGGGGATATGTATATGGCCGACCCGGTATGCAGCAAATCGCCGGAACATGGGGTTATTCAACAGGCGATTGATTCGGCCAAGGTTGTTGCCAGTTTGGTGGGTGATGAAAAGCCGTTGGTTTTTCGGAATAGCAGGAATTCAAAAGCTTTTTGCGAATAGGATCAAAAAACTTATCCCCTAACCGACTTCTCCAACTTCTTACATTGCCCTTTATCTAACCACCGGTCGCACCACACATTTAAAGACAACGCCGTTCCGCACATCAGTTCAAATTCACGCTTGGCTTCGCCTGGGGCTTCTTTAGGCCACCAGGAATGCGCTTCCATTTGCCCGCGTATGTAATGACAAGCGGCATCCACTTCGGAATCGGTTAGGTGCATGATTTTACTCTCTAGGTTGTTATGGAATACTGGGTTCAATGATAAGGGCGTAATGTCTTGATGTAAACCATCCGTGATGGCGTCATACTGATAGTTACGGTTCGCCCTTAATCCTATAATGAAACAAAGGTTGAATTGTTCCCGGATTACCGCCTTTAACCTCTTACCATAAGTATTTAACTTGATGCGTATTGTATTTGCATATATCACGGTGGTTTTGCTCTGGGCAACGACCCCGCTTGCCATTAAATGGAGCGGCGAAGGCCCGGGTTTCCTGTTTGCGGTTACCGGGCGTATGGCTATCGGTATGTTTTGTCTACTGTTTACGTTAGCGGCGTTAAGGCGGTCATTGGTATGGCACAAGAAAGCCCGTTTGACTTACCTGGCCGTTGCAGTGCAAATTTATGGCTCTATGATTGCCGTTTATTGGGGGGCGCAATTCATCCCGTCGGGCTGGATTTCGGTCATTTTTGGCTTTGCGCCGCTTATGACGGCACTTTTGGCATGTCTCTTTTTTAAGGAACGGCATATTTCTTTCAGTAAATTTTGTGCGTATTGTTTAGGCGTTAGCGGTTTGTATATCATGTTCGGCTCAGCCTTAGGTTTGGGTGAAAACGCCATATTAGGAATTGTCGGCGTGCTGGTTGCAGCTTTATTGCAATCTATCGGTGCAGTCTGGATCAAGCACATCAAGGCTGGCTTGCCCGCTTTATCGCAGGTAACAGGCGGCTTAGGCATTGCGCTCCCGGCTTACTTAATCACATGGTGGACGATAGACGGGCAATGGCCTGAAAGCCTTTCCCCAGTCAATATAGCCGCTATTGTTTACTTGGGGGTGATTGCCACGACGGTAGGTTTTTCGCTTTATTATTATCTGCTAACCCATCTATCGGCTATAAATGTCGCCTTGATTTCACTAATGACGCCGGTTATGTCGTTGTTGTTAGGCCATCTTGTCAATCATGAGCCTTTGAACGGGCAAATTATTGCCGGAACGTCGTTAATTCTGGCTGCACTTGTAATGCATGAAATGTTTGATCGAGTGGTTTACCTGAAACGGGTAAAGTTGCCAAGAAAATAAGCTCTCGTCAATAAAATATTAGTTTTTCAGCAGGTTATAGGCGTTTGTCGAGATATGTCCCGTTGATTCAAGGTGCGTTTTTGTTGGGTAATTTGCTTATCGATGAATACGCTTTTATCTTTATGGTTTTCTGGCTATCGCAAGCTCAAAATGTTTTGCCCTACTTCTATTTTTAGTGCTACCATTGAAGGGCGTTAAAGTAGAGCCAGTCAGAAGGCTGGGTTTTGTTAAGCCAACTTAGATTGGCGTTTTTTACTGAATGAGTTCGATATGGCAGAGCAAGTTGTAGGTACCGTTAAGTGGTTTAATGATGAAAAAGGCTTTGGTTTTATTGCCCAGGAAGGTGGCAAAGATGTTTTCGTTCACCATAGTGCGATAAACGGGTCAGGTCGTAAAACTTTAAAAGAAGGCCAAAAAGTGACGATGGAAGTTACCCAAGGCCAAAAAGGCCCGCAAGCTGAGAATGTAACCCCAGCTTAATTTTTTGGGTCAAAATTCAAATTCCAGCCAAACCATCAAGCTTTTGAGTCTTTGACATGCCATTAAGCTAAAAAATATTGCCCACGATTTTCCTGCATTTCAAGTTGTGTTGGTTGCGTAAATTTTGGCGATTATTTTCGCCATCAGTTTCCGTAAGGTTGCCAAATTGAACAAGGGCGGTTTGCAGTTATAGGATTAATATCTGTGATGTAATTAGCTACGGCTACTATTTACACGATAGCTTTCGTCGCCAATAAATTACCAACGTGGATTTCAGGCCTGTATTCTCGCTAAAAACAACATGGTCAATACACGCCCCCATTGAAATAGTCTGGTTGCATCTTATCGATACCGAGAGGTGGTCGAAGTGGTGGCCTTATGTGGAATCGGTACGGGAATGTGCGCCAGGAAATCCTGACGGTATCGGTAATATCAGGGAATACGTCTGGCGGACTTGCCTTCCTTATAAGTTGACCCTTAAGCAGCGGGTCATTGAGGTGTTGCCTCATTGCCGTATAGCGGTAGAGGTGTCCGGTGATTTGCGTGGTCACGGCGATTGCCGCCTTACTTGGGATGCCGTCAATAATCTCACTAAAGTGGATTTCAATTGGGATGTCCAACTCTGCAAACATTGGCCGATCTGGTTTACAATATCGGCCAAACCCATTTTTATCTGGAACCATAACAAGGTCATGAAACAGGGTGAATTGGGTTTAATCAAACATTTGGCGAATATGCAATAAAGACGAATACGCCTACATCGATATAAAGCACCTTAATTCCAGCTAACGTACTAATTCCTTAATACTAAACATTATTTATCATGGCGCAGTATATTTTTTCAATGAACCGGGTCGGCAAAATTGTGCCGCCCAAAAAATATATCCTTAAAGACATAAGCTTATCGTTTTTCCCAGGCGCCAAGATTGGCGTACTGGGCTTAAACGGCTCGGGTAAATCGACTCTGCTTAAAATCATGGCGGGCCTCGACAAGGATATCGAAGGCGAAGCCATCCCGCAAAAGGGCATTAACATCGGTTACTTAGCGCAGGAGCCCCAACTCGATCCCAACAAGACGGTAAAAGGGAATGTTGAAGAAGCGGTTGCCGATATTAAGGCGGTATTGGATCGCTTTAATGAGGTCAATAATGCTTTTGCCGAACCGGATGCGGACTTCGATGCGCTGATCGCCGAGCAGGCGGATCTTCAAGAAAAAATCGAAGCCGCTGGCGCATGGGAACTTGAACGCAAGCTGGAGATCGCTGCCGACGCCTTACGCTTGCCCGATTGGGACGCCGATGTCACCAAGTTGTCGGGCGGGGAAAAACGCCGCGTCGCCTTATGCCGCTTGCTGCTGTCCAATCCCGATATGTTGTTGCTGGACGAACCGACCAACCACCTTGACGCCGAATCGGTTGCCTGGCTGGAACGCTTCCTGCACGATTATCCTGGTACCGTCGTAGCCGTTACCCATGACCGTTACTTCCTCGATAATGTCGCAGGCTGGATTCTGGAACTCGACCGCGGTTCCGGCATTCCCTGGGAGGGCAATTATTCAAGCTGGCTAGACCAGAAGAGCACCCGTTTGTTGCAGGAAGAAAAGCAGGAATCTTCCCGCCAGAAAGCCATGAAGGCGGAATTGGAATGGGTGCGTTCGAACCCGAAAGGGCGTCACGCAAAAAGCAAGGCGCGTCTGGCGCGGTTTGAAGAACTGTCTTCCGTCGATGTACAAAAGCGTAATGAAACCCAGGAAATTTATATTCCGCCCGGCCCGCGCCTGGGCGATGTCGTTATTGAAGCCGATAATATCAGCAAGGCCTTCGGCGACAGGTTGCTTATCAACAACTTGAGCTTTAAGCTGCCTCCCGGCGGCATTGTCGGCATTATCGGGCCCAACGGAGCAGGTAAGACCACACTTTTCCGCATGATGGCAGGCCTGGAACAACCGGATTCCGGCGCGCTGACACTCGGTAAAACCGTCGAACTGGCTTATGTCGACCAGTTGCGTGACGATATGGATGCCAACAAGACCGTCTTTGAAGAAATTTCCGACGGCCTGGACATGATTACCGTCGGCAAATACGAAACGCCGTCCAGGGCTTATGTGGGCCGTTTCAACTTTAAAGGCCCAGACCAGCAAAAAAGGATCGGCGACCTATCCGGCGGCGAACGAAACCGTGTGCACCTTGCCAAATTGTTAAGGGCTGGCGGCAACGTCTTGTTGCTCGACGAGCCAACCAACGACCTGGACGTGGAAACCCTGCGAGCCCTGGAAGAAGCCTTGCTGGCTTTCCCCGGCTGCGCTGTCGTGATCTCGCACGACCGCTGGTTCCTGGACCGGATCGCCACTCACATGCTCGCCTTTGAAGGCGACAGCAACGTGGTTTGGTTTGAAGGCAATTACGAAGATTACGAAGCCGACCGCCATCGTCGTTTGGGTAGTGATGCCGATAATCCGCATCGGTTGAAATATAAAAAGTTGGCTTGAGTTATCTATATCAAAAAACCGTTTTCCTTAAAGAAAAACATATAACAATGTAGGTCACATTGCCGCGTTAGCGGTTATGTGACAATTTTGGTATCAAAATGTCAGGTAGCGCTTGAGCACAACCTGACCTACTAGGTTATCAAATTCCAATTCCTTAACCCGATAAGATGCGCCAAACAACGTGCGGGGTATCGATCGAGGGGAAAACACGCGAATGATGCGCTAGCAGCATCCTATGCCCGTCACATGGCTTACCAAAGCCCTCGCAGCTATTTAATTTAGATATTTTTTCTAGTTTTTAGCGGAATTAACGTTTATAGTCAGTCCCCGGCATTTTGCCGAAACGCTTAATGCTTACTCTTAACCTTTTTTAGGGGGCGAACCATGAATTTTAGTAAAAAAAACACTACCTTCGACTTTGCTCGTAATCCTTCTTGGTTTTTACGCATCGACTATTCAAGCCAAATTAATTGAGTATATCTATGATGGTGGTCCAGTAAGACCCGGCTTTGCCGAGACTAACCTCCATATCGATTTTCAAATAGAAGATTCATTGATTTCCAATGGGGGGTTCAAAATAACATATGAAACAAATTATGACCAAAAGTCTCCTTTTCATTCCTTTGTTATTTCCTCCGGTTCTACCCTAATCGACGACTCTCCGTTATCGGAATCGAATAGCTATTATTATAAAAATATTTACGTTAAGTTTGGTACAGATCCATTTAATGGAAGGCTGACCTGGGATGTAACTGCCAGCGCAGGGTTTGCTCATGTTGGCGGTCATGATACGACGTTACAAAGCGGCTACTTGGGCAGCAGTAGTTTGGATTCAATCACTTACAGTGATTGTCATTTCGATGATTGTTATAACGAAACTTACCAACATTTGTTGGGTAATGGCGTTGGCGGGGGTGGGGGGTGGAAAATAGTTCAGGTCGGCAATGTCCCTTTACCCGGTGCCCTGTTATTTTTTATTTCCGGATTGATGGCCATAGGCTGCCAACGCAAGCGCGCTAATGCATAATAATCTTTAAGCTCGGTAGGATGCGGTGAGGCACGAACCGCATCGTTCGCGTTTCCTCCGATTGATACCCTTTTGGGGCACAAGTGCGGTTCACTTTGTTCACCACATCCTACATAAATTCAATTACCACAGCCTTTCAATACCATAAGCTGAAAGCTGTTCATCCGAGCTCAACAAAGGAACCTGGGCGACCATTGCTTGCGCCACTAACAGCCGATCGAATGGGTCTTTGTGATGCCAAGGCAAGTCTTGCAATGCTAACGTATGATTGATAGTTATCGGCAATTCAGCCAGGGCATTGGCTTTCATGCGGTTGCTGATGAATGCTTTTGGCGGTTCAGTCAGGTGCAATTTCCCTAAGCCGTGTTTAACGGTAATCTCAAACCCGGTGACGGCACTGAGGAGCAATTCATTGTTGGGATCAAGGAAAGTTTCTTTGGCGAGCTCGGACAATTTGGGGTCGTCTGTAACCAGCCATAAGAACGCGCAGGTATCCAGCAGGATTTTCACTCAAAATGCGCCATAAAGTCTTCTGGCAGCGTGTCAAAATCAGGCATGATTTCGACCATTCCTTTGGCCTCGCCTAACCGTCGCTGGCTGGCTTTTTCGTGATAAGCGACTAACCGTGCGATAGGTTTGTTTGCCCTGGAAATAATGATTTCATCGCCTTCTTCCACCTGTTGCAGCAGTTGCGACAAGCGTGTTTTGGCTTCGTGGATGTTGATGGTTTGCGTCATTGGGGTATGTTAGCTAATGTCTTAGCTAAAGTATATCAGTGATCCGTTATATTACGCTACAACTAATGCAACTTATGGCCTTTCCCCCAACAACTGCGTAATCTTAATCGCTGTCTCCAACGCCCTACGCCCCGCTTCCCCAGGCACCAGGGGATTCTCGCCGGTTTGGATGCAATTTACGAAATGCTTGATTTCTTCCAGCAAAGCATCGCCGCTTTCAAACACGGATTCTTCGGTGACGATTTCGGGAATGCCGGGGAACATTTCCTTAGGTCCGGTTTTATGTTTGGTTAATATGCGGTTCTGGAAATCCACGGACACATAAGAACTCGGCCTGAACATCCGCATCTTGCGTTCCATTTTCATGCTAATGCGGCTGGCCGTCACATTGGCGACGCAGCCGTTGGCGAACAATAACCGGGCATTGGCGATGTCCGTGCCTTGCGTCAGGACTGCCGTGCCGCTGGCATCGATCCGTTCCAGTTCCGAATCCACCAAAGCCAGGATAATATCGATGTCATGGATCATCAAATCCAGCACGACGCTGACATCATTGGCGCGCGGATTAAAAGGAGATAGGCGGTGGGATTCAATAAACAATGGTTTTTCGTCCCTTTCCAAACCCAATACCGCCGGATTAAAGCGTTCCAGATGCCCGACTTGTAAAACGAGATCTTTCTCCCTGGCAAGTGCAATCAATTCATCCGCTTCGACGACGGTTACAGTAATCGGTTTCTCAACCAACATGTGCGCGCCCGCCAGCAAAAAATCCTTGGCGACTTTATGGTGGTGGCTGGTCGGCACTACGATGCTGACCGCATCAACCTCACCGAGAATCTGCTTATAGTCGGTATAGGCTTTTGCGCCTGTATCCGCAGCAACAGTGTCGGCAACCGATTTATCGGTATCAACGACAGCGATTAACTCACAATCAGGCAATGAGGCATATTTTTGGGCGTGGAATTTACCCAAATAGCCTGCCCCGATAACAGCGCATTTTATTTTTTTCATTAGGTACTTTTCTTCATTAATAGGCGCCTAAGTGGGTAAGGCTGACGATTGCTGGTTAATTAGGTGGAACAAACCGTTATTGTAATACAGCGATGATACGACAGGAACTTTTGGGGCATGATCGTTATAAACGTCATTGCATAGTTACCTGTACACTAACCAAATAATCCGTTGCATTCGATTGGGCTATTTTTCTTGCCCCTTATAACATTAGGAAAAACACAGAGTTGGACAAATCTCAGTTATATTGTCCAAGTATTGTATAAATATAATTTGACAATAGAAAATGCTGTTGATAAAGTTAACATAAGCCCAAAAATTTAGAAGGTGATGACGGAATTAAATCTTCCTGAAGCGTAATGGGGAAAAGTAAACTGTATAGTTATAACTTATTGATATTATTTATATAATTTATCTTATATATCATCGGTGTTATCTACTGTTTTAATTTATGTTCCCTTCAGTTACCTTTAGAAAAAATTTTAAAACTAATTAGACAATGTGTTGTCTTAATTTCGACAATAGTTATTGCCGGGTTTTTAGGTTGCTAAATAATGAGCGTATATCTTTCAAAATAACGCTCGAGATAAAAAGATTTTTGTGAGGATGGTGCCATGAGACTATTAACTGAATATATGTCTGTACCCGATGTCACGGGAGTTGTAGCGTCTAATAACTCCTTGAATAAAAATAAGGTTGCATCAATAAAAAACGATACGGACAACATAGAAAACCGTAATTTGCAGCTTGCCCGACAACAAGAAGAGCACAAAACTAAACTCATTGGGGCATTATCAAACTTTCCTGTAACTGCTTTATGGGTAATCAACAAATATGAACAAACAACCGGTAAAGATGAACAAGAAGACGAAACAATCCCTTCATCGGAATTTGATGGTTTTTTAAAAGACATAATAAAGTACTATAACGTTGTTAGCCACACTGATTCCGGTAAACGCAATCCCAAAGGTGATAGTGCTAACCCGATGGCGCGCTTAAAAATTGCTTTACAGCAATTCCCTTTTGGTTTCGAGGACTTAGTTAAGCTGGTCGACCTAATTGTTTACGCATTCAAGTATCGGGGGATTACATTAGACTTCAGCGTCTTATCGGGCCTAAACCATGTGGATAGCGGGGCAAAAAAGCAGATTGAAATAATTTTAAATCGGCTGGAAGGTGCGACAAAGCGTCGAAATCCAAACGTGGGACTACAATTCGAAGCAATGGGTTTACAAGGCTTTGACGAGCAGTTTTTGTTTTTGTCACCTGATGAAATGGGTGCGTTGCTGGTCGATGTTGTCCTGGGAGAATATCATTGGTTAGCCAATAGGCAGCAATTGGCCGAGGCGAATTCTAAACTTGTCTTGTTTATAGCAAACCAATATAAAGGCAACTTCCTGGACTTTGAAGATCTGGTTCAAGAGGGTCATTCCGGGTTGTTGAAAGCCGTTGACAGGTTTAAATACCGCTTGGGTTTTCAGTTTTCTACTTATGCAGGTTATTGGATAAGGCAGGCCATTTCCCGTGCTTTGTCACGTTCAGAAAGGGTCGTGCGCATCCCATGCGGACAAATTGCAACCATTAACCGGATGTTTAGGGCAAAAGATGAACTCACCCTTAAAACGGGAAAAGAGCCTAATGTTCAAGAATTGGCGGACTATGCCAATTTGACCTTGGACGAGGTCAACACGATATTGGCGATATCGCAGTCATCAGTAGCATTGGAGGGATCGGAAGATGAAGACGAAGAACATTCATTTGCCCCGATAGATTTCCTTGAACAACACGTTTTTAAGCATTCTTCCTCTATGATTGCCGAGTCCCAATTGAGTGGATTGATAAAGTCCGCAATCAAAAACCTTAACGCCAGGGAAGCGAAGATCCTTTGTTCGCATTTCGGGATAGGCAATGATCAGCAAAAAACTTTGCAGGAAATAGGGACGGAATTGAACTTAACCAGGGAAAGGGTCAGGCAGATTCAAGTGGTTGCATTGAATAAGATAAAAATGCGTTACGGCGAGCAATTATTAAGTTTTTTGTGAGCCATTTGGCATTACTGGTTAGATTGATGACGGATAATTGGAAGGAATTGGACGGATTTTAAGGCTCTAGGCAGTAAATTTAAGTAAATAATGATTAAAATGGTATGCTTTTTTGTTTTTTGTTGAACTTTATTGATTAAACTTTGTGTTAATGTTTACTGTTGGGGTTCTACAATAGTTGTACAGGGACAAGAATTAAGAAGGCGCAATTCAAACTAGAGGCTTTACAATGAAGCCGGGAGACCAAGACCATGAAGAGATACATATTGAACGCATTGCTCTGGAGCGTTGTGTTTACTGGCGCTTTTTTAATTTACAACAGGATCAATGCGACCCCCCCTATTCAAGACTCGCTTGCCTATTCAGAGTTTATAGCCAAAGTTAAGAATGGTCAGGTCGATCGCGTAGAAATTAGCGGCTCAACCATAAAAGTCCGGACTTCAGACGGCCAGAACCTACAAACATTCAACCCAGGCGACCAGCACCTGATCGATGACTTGTTGAGGGCTGACGTCCAAATCAGGACATCCCCGCCGCAACAACAATCGATGTTGATGCAAATTTTCATCGCTTGGTTCCCCATGTTGTTATTGATTGTCGTATGGATAATTTATATGCGCAGGACTCAAGGCGGCGTTGGCGGAGCCGGTCAGTTTGGGAAAAGCAAGGCCAAGATGCTCGAAGAAAACAAAATGACCGTGAAATTTGCCGATGTGGCCGGTTGTGAAGAGGCAAAAGAAGAAGTTGTCGAGTTGGTGGATTTTCTTAAAGACCCACAAAAATTCCAAAAGCTGGGTGGCATGATTCCCAAGGGCATTTTAATGGTGGGGCCTCCCGGTACCGGTAAGACCTTGCTGGCAAGGGCAATAGCCGGAGAAGCTGGCGTTAAGTTCTTCACCATTTCCGGTTCGGATTTCGTGGAAATGTTTGTCGGTGTTGGTGCGTCTAGGGTTAGGGACATGTTTACCCAGGCCAAGGAACATGCGCCTTGTATCATTTTTATTGACGAAATTGACGCCGTAGGCCGCCAACGGGGCGGTGCCGGTCTAGGAGGTGGTAATGACGAGCGTGAGCAAACCCTCAACGCCTTGCTGGTTGAAATGGACGGCTTTACGGGCAATGAAGGTGTCATTGTTATTGCAGCGACCAATCGTGCCGACGTCCTGGATAAGGCCTTATTAAGGCCGGGTCGTTTCGACCGCCAAGTGACAGTCGGATTGCCTGATGTGAAGGGCAGGGAACAAATCCTGAATGTCCATATCAAGAAAGTGCCTGTAGCCGATGATGTTGAACTGAAGAATATTGCCAGGGGAACGCCAGGCTTTTCTGGAGCTGACCTAGCAAACATTATCAATGAAGCGGCGCTGTTGGCGGCACGCACCAATAAGCAAAAAGTGGGTATGAACGAACTCGAAAAAGCCAAGGACAAAATTCTGATGGGCGCTGAAAAGCATACTATGGTCATGACCGAGGACGACAAACGGCTTACAGCCTACCACGAAGCAGGCCACTGTATTGTTGGGGAAATGTCGCCCGACCACGATCCGGTTTACAAAGTCAGCATCATGCCTAGGGGCAGGGCGCTCGGTATCACCATGTTCCTACCGGAACGGGACCAGTACAGTGCGAGCAAACGAAAGCTGGAAAGCCAAATAGCCAGTTTGTTTGGTGGCCGTATAGCCGAATTGATGATATATGGCGGCGACCGCGTAACAACAGGCGCATCCAATGATATTGAGCGCGCAACAGAATTGGCGCGTAACATGGTAACGCGCTGGGGCTTTTCCGACATCATGGGACCTTTAGTCTACGGGGAGGAAAGCGGGCAACCTTTCATGGGCTACTCGTCATCCGGCAGCAAGGTGTCCAATTCCGTTCAAGACAAGATCGACCAAGAAATCCGTTCAGTAATCGACAGGAATTACCAACGGGCAGAAACCTTGTTGAAGGACAATATCAGTATCCTGCATAAAATGGCGGAAGCCCTAATGAAGTGGGAGACTATTGATAAGACCCAGATCGACGACCTGATGGCGGGTAAGGATCCAAAACCGCCTGTTGACACGAACGACTCTACTAACAAACCCGACACTCCAAAGCAGGATACAACCATAACGCCTGATTATAAAAAACCTGCGGGACAAGTTTGAGGTGCGCTCATTAAGGGGGCTTAGGCCCCCATTTTTTTATCTGGCTAACTAAAAACTGAAAATATTTTACATGGCTATATACAAAGCATAGGTTAGTTAACGTAAGATGTTATTCTTCCAAAGCGTTGGTTTAAGCAAGCTCCGATTAAGTCCTTCGACAAGCTCAGGACGAACGGAATCAAAAACTTACCGTTCGTCCTGAGCTTTGTCGAACCATGAATGGAATCAACTTGCCCAGGGTTTCATTAAATATAAAACTGTTCAACCTGCGGATTGTATAGAGACATGATATTTTATTAAGGAACTGCAAGATGCTGGGGGTAGGGTGACAACCGATCGCTGCTTTCAGTAATGGCTGGCGTTATCTTAATATATAAATCAATTTGTTGCGGTTATTCCCTGGCTTAATAGCACAATATTCACTTGGCAAAAAAGTTAATCGCCCCAATTAAAGGCGTGCGTTCGTTTAGAGAAAGTTTAATTGAAACCTTATCAAGTAAGGGTAAATACCGGCCTTTCGCTGAAAAGGCTTGTAAAAAAGTCCCGTTTTTAAATGCGGGCAAGATTTTCGGGGCAATTCCGCCGCCGATGTAAATTCCGCCTATGGCAAGTGACTTTAATGCCAAATTGCCTGCTTCTGCGCCATAAAGTTCGACAAACAGCCTGACTGTCTCGGCGCATAAAGCGTCTTCACCCAATACGCCCAGACGGGAAATAACTGCGTTTCTATCAACTTCGCTCTTGTTATCGGGGACATCTGGACAAGGAGGGGCAAAACCATCGTTTAAAAGAAAATCATACAGATGGCTGAAACCAATGCCCGAAATGACCCGCTCGCAGCTTACATGGTCGGGGAATAAGGTTCTCAAGTATGTCAGGAGCCTATCTTGTTGAGGGTTTTGGGGGGCAAAATCACAGTGCCCGCCTTCGGTTGCTATGGGATGATGCTTTTCGCCATCCCAATATAAAATAGCTTCACCCAAGCCTGTGCCGGCGGCAATGACTGCGATATTTCCAGTTTGGGCGGTTACCTTAGGGTTTAATTCGAGCAGGTCGTTTTCCGGCAAATACAGCATCCCAATCGCCATCGCTTCCAGGTCGTTAAGCAGCCTCACCTTGTCCGTTCCTAGCTTGGCTTTAAGCTTTGCGCCATCCAGCGACCAGGACAAGTTAGTCATTTGGCAATGCTGGTTGACGACGGGGCCGGCTATGCCAAAACAAGCGGATGTTAACTGAGTTCCATGCGGTAGGAATTGGTCCAAAATATCGCTGAATTCGAGGAATTCACGGCTTAGATAGGTTTCTTCCTTGATTGGAGTTAAAGAACCGTCCGGCGACCGGCCAACTAAGGCGAGTACTGTTTTGGTGCCGCCAATGTCACCCGCCAAAATCATGTTCGGTCTCCTTTGGTGGCGGTGCTTTCTTGGTATCGAGGAGGTGCATCAAGGCTTCCTGGTAATAGTTTGCCGCTTTATGCGGCGGCAAGTAATAAAAATGCTGCCATGCCGTTTCTCCCTCCTGTTCTTCATTTTTGGCTTTTGGCTCAGGTTTTTGTCCGGATATTTTAACAGCCATTTCAATCAGCGTGTCGGTAGATAATGAATCCTCTATAAATAAGCTTGTATTTCCACGAAAGAAGGTGCCAATGGCCTGCAATGCTTCAACGGTCAGTTGTCGATGCACAGCGAGCTGGATCTTGTTGAGCAAATGGTTTACATGCAACTTGAAACTTTGCTCTCCGTTTGTCATGTGCGCCAATAAGGTGTCGCTATCCAACCGGCGTTTACTATTAAGCTTGTCGCCAATGACCAAGCCTTTGCATTGGTGCAGTATGTCCCAGACAGAGGTATAAAAATCATTGTTTTCCCGGCCAATACTGCCGCGCATTTCCCGCCAATGATACCAATTTTCCACTTCGTCCTGATTTTTGGGGTTCATTAACTTCGAGAATATCGTTTTCTTTATGCCCTGAAAATCGCCAGCGAATTGCAACTTCTCCAAGACGCCGGTTTGACTTTCAACCGTATTGTAATCCGAGATGGTTTGGTGGAGTTTTTTTGACAATTCGTAAGGCGATAGGCACATCATTGCATTAAACGCCTGGTCATTTGTAAAAGTTAAGTCCCCTTGGTTTAACTCCCGCTTTTGCTTTGCAATCATTAACTGGAGAATATGGCCGACCCTGACAGTACGGATATCGGCAAACAATTCGGGGTTCGACTTTATCAACATGCCTAAATAAAGTATCAGTTCTTGGGTAATGATCTGTTCATTCCCGTCCTTCGGATTGTATGTCCTAATAAGGCGCAGTATTTCTGAAGAATCGGCTGGCCGTGTCAACGTCGACCTGCCGCTATACACCAGGCTAACGCATAAGGCGTGTTGGCGCACTAAGATCTCCGTGGCCGCCTGTTCCAAGTTAATATCATACTTACCCAATAGGCTAGCGCATCGCCTGACCACAAACCAAACATGGTTATCACCCGCCCTTTCATAGATTTCTTCCAGCAAACTGCGCACTAAACCTGCATTGTCGTCCGGCGAGGTTAAGCCGATATCGTAATCCAGCCCATGCCGATTGTTGAGCAGGGTTAATAACTCAAGTTGGGCATACAAGTTCGGGTTAACTTTTAACTCCTGGATCAGTGCCTTATCATCGCTTAATTCCCATTCCATCGATAACATCGAATCAACAGGTGTTGGCGGGTTGGTATCGATGGGCAAAATTCGCATAAACGGGCGCTCAGGCTCTTCCCAGGACGCCGCCGAAAATTGAAAATCATGCAGGTAATCAATTTTTTCATAACTTGCCGTATCAATGAACCCGGTAAGCAAGCCCAATTCAACCGGAACCCCTTGTATTTCACCGCCCTGAAGTTCCTTGATAAAGTCGATTAGGATGCCTTTATTCTGGCTGGTCAACATATTGTGCTTGATCGACATGACAAACAGCGGGTTGTTGGCTTTGTTCCAGTGCTTGAAGATATACGAAAATTCTAAACGAAGCCGCTCAATCAGTAAGCGGTTATCCATTGCCAAGTAAAAGCCTTTTTGGTTGAGGCATTGCGGCAAAAATACCAGGCGTTCTCCCGACAACACATACAATTGGGATGTTGCCAGTGACCGTAGTTGCCTTAGTGGCCTACCGGTCAGGCCGATTCGGTCGTTTCTGCCCACGTGGGTATAGGCCTCGGCTAATTCCATCGCCTCCCTGACTTGAATCGGCACAATTTCAGCGAGCTGTTGGGTATCGGCCCCTTCGGCCTGCAATTGCTCTTGGACTGATATATCTTGCGCCAACAGGGCTATCTGTAGTTTATAGCCTTTTTGTTTAATCGCCTTATACCTGCCTAAGGGATCGATGTCGTCCAAACCAAGCAAACCTTCTTGGATAAGGCTACCCAAAATAAACAGGCTTTGCGCCCAAACCAGAGGAATATTTTCATTTGGGATCCTAGGCTGACTGTGAGGGTTTGCTTTTTCCGCGGCAATCGTTTCATTTGGGACGATATACAGTTCCGGCAACAATTTCTGTCCATTGCGTTCAACCAGCAAAGTCTCCAATTTATTGCGATAATCCGTAGCGGCTTTATTATTGTCTGTAAACAGGTTATTGAGGAGTAGGTAGGAAAAAAACAACGGCCATTCGCATTCAATATCCTTGAATTGTTTGAGTTCCTGCGGATCGTAGTGGAGACGGTGGGCATCTTCCAGTGTTGTTTGATGCCCATCCAACAAAAACCGCTTGCAACCGTAACGGCCTTCCAGCTTTTCCCGGATGACAGATTCGGTATTCTTTCTGATTAATGGGTTATCAACCGCAAACGCGGGAAATCCGGTGATACTGAGCAATGCAGAATCGGTCTCCTTAGAGATCGACTCCCTTGGCAAGAGCGACTCCAGGGTAATGCGGGTGCGGGCGATGTCGTCGCTGATGACATGGATAACTGAAGCCTGTCCGCCGTCCTTGCCGAATAAGTTAAAACCCGACAGGGCTTCCAACGCTGCTTTTGCCATACCGATGGAGCTGGCGTTGAGTTCAGCGATGCCGTGGTTGATTTTGTTGCCGCGTTCCCAGATGCCGTAGTCCGGAGTCCGGTAAGTACGGCTGATATAGTGCACCAAGTTTTGCACAAAATTGACTTCATCAAGCGTAAAAACAATCCGTAATCCTGAAGCAGTCATCTGTGCTGTCATCAGCAGGAATAAAGAGGTGGCATCCAGTTGCAGGTGCCCCCATTCATGGTCGCCGACGACAATGTCGCCGCTCCGGGTATCGTACTTCGCATGCAACGCATCTTGCGGGTTCTGGGATTGCTTGAACTTTTCAACTTTGGCGGACTGCCGCATCATTGCGGTTAACAGGCCGCGCATGAGCTTCACGACACTTTGCTCCAGCAGGTAGCCCCGACCTTGATTGTCTTTACTGCGGCGATAGGCGAGCGCCAATCCCCAGGCTGCCAGGATGCTGTAAACATTGTCCCTTACCCAAGCATCCGTATAATTTCCATGGCTATTGACTGCCGTACTGGCCGGCAACAAACCGCTGATCCAGTTCTGTTTGCTTAAGATGACGTCTTGGACTTGCTGAAAATAAGCATCAAGCTTGTTATTCGGGTCATTCAGTTTCATGGTGTGTTGCATCCATTTTCTTTTACGAATTTATCGTTTAAGGAATATATTTAGCAGTAATTGTGCCATCGCCTTTTTATCATGGTTTAAGCCTGTTTTGCCTAACTAAAAAGTGCCCTGATTTCAGCTTTTGCCCCATTTTGTCTGTTAACCTGCACCATCTAAAATCACAGGAAATGGCTTTTTAATTTGGCGAATTAGCCTAAGGATTGTCTAATAGGCTTAAAGATCCGTTCAAAAATCGCCTAAGTGAGCCGGTTAATTGTTTATTTTTTCGATGCAAAGTCAATTTGGAACGGTTTATGCTTAAAGGTATGAATAAGCGCTAAAGCTAAAAAAATTGGTTTTATAAATATAATTGAGTCAATAGGAAAAAATATGACCATCCGTGTCGCCATACGCCACAAAACTTATTACAGCTTTGATAGGCTTGTATCGCTATCCCCGCATGTTTTCCGATTACGCCCAGCGGTACACAGCAGGACTCCCATTAAGGCTTATACGCTGCGTATTGAGCCAAAGCCCCATTTTATCAATTGGCAACAAGACCCCTTTGGAAACTTCCTGGCGCGGGTCGTTTTTCCTGAAAAATGCAGGAAACTGAGCGTCGAAGTGGAAGTTATTGCTGATATGACGGTGATTAATCCCTTTGATTTTTTCGTTGAGGACTATGCCGAAAAATACCCATTTAAGTACGATGCCCTGAATTTAAAGGAGCTTCAACCTTATCTGGAGGTTACCGAACAAGGCCCGCTCTTGAGGCAATGGCTCAAGAAGTTTGACCTAAGCAAACGTAATGTAACCGATTTTTTAGTCGATATTAACCGTAAGGTATTTGAGTCAATCAGTTATAACATTCGTATGGAAGTTGGTATCCAGAGCTGTGAGCAAACCCTGGAAAAACGCAGTGGTTCCTGCCGGGATTCGGCATGGTTATTGGTGCAGATCCTGCGCCATCTGGGGCTGGCGGCACGGTTTGTTTCCGGTTATTTAGTCCAATTAAAAGCCGACATAAAAGCTGTGGACGGGCCTTCCGGACCCGAGCAGGATTTCACCGATTTACATGCCTGGACAGAAGTTTACATACCTGGCGCCGGTTGGGTCGGCTTGGATCCGACGTCTGGATTGCTCGCCGGTGAAGGCCATATCCCACTGGCTTGTACGCCTGACCCTGCCAGCGCAGCACCCGTAACCGGCGGAACTGACAAATGTGAAGTGGCGTTTGAATTCAGCAATACCGTTGAGCGCCTCCACGAAGATCCAAGGGTCACTAAACCTTATGACGACGAACAGTGGTATCACATCGATGCACTGGGGCAGGCGGTTGATAATGAATTAAGTGAAGCGGATGTCCGCCTGACAATGGGGGGCGAACCCACCTTCGTGTCCGTCAGCGATATGGAAGCCGACGAGTGGAATACGCACGCTGATGGTGCAAACAAGCGGGAACTCGCACAACAATTGACCATGCGCCTGCGCGATGTATTTGCGAAAGGAGCAATCCTGCATTACGGCCAAGGCAAATGGTATCCCGGCGAACCTTTGCCGCGTTGGCAGTATGGTATTTTTTGGCGTAAGGACGGTACGCCAGTATGGCGTAATCCGGCTTTACTGGCGGACATTACCCGGGATTACGGACACACCGTCAAGCAAGCGGAAAAGTTTATCCAGCAGCTCTGCTTGCACCTGAATATTCAACATAAATATATAACCACTGCCTTTGAGGACAGTTTATATTATCTGTGGCAGGAAGGCTGCTTGCCCGATAATGTGGATCCGCTAAAATCTAATTTAAAAGACCCCATTGAACGGAAATTGTTAACCCAACTATTGGATACCGGTTTAGGCCAACCTGCCGGTTATGCCTTACCGATAAAATGGGATTTTACGAAAGAATGCTGGAAAAGCGGCCCCTGGGAGTTTCGACGTGGCGTGATGTCCCTGATTCCGGGGAATTCGCCGATCGGGATGCGCTTGCCGTTAGCCAGCTTACCCTGGGTAGCGCCTGACAAGCGTGACAGCCAGGAACCGCAAAGCCTGTTTGAAGATTTACCGGAACTGGGGGACTACCACGGTGAAGTGGCCCGCCGTTACAGCCACATCGAAGCCAAAGCCAAGGAACATCCGGAAATAATCGAACAAGACATGGGCGATGATTCGGCTAAAGAAGTCGAAGTGCCCCATACGGCGCTTTGTGTGGAAGCCAGGGAAGGCCGGTTGTATATCTTTATGCCGCCGTTGACCTTGCTGGAACATTACCTTGAACTGGTAGCCGCCATTGAAGCGACGGCTGAAGCCTTGGCGATACCGGTCGTCTTGGAAGGCTATGAACCGCCCCGCGATTATCGGATCGAGCGTTTAATGGTCACTCCGGATCCCGGCGTTATTGAAGTCAACATCCATCCATCAAAATCCTGGCGGGAGCTAGCGGAAAAAACCACCATCCTTTATGAAGAAGCTCGCCAGATTGGCCTGGGAACTGAAAAATTTATGCAAGATGGCCGCCACACCGGCACTGGCGGCGGCAACCATATCACGGTGGGTGCAGAAACGCCGGCTGACAGCCCTATGTTACGCCGCCCTGATTTATTAAGGAGTTTGATTACCTACTGGCAACACCATCCTGGCCTATCGTACCTGTTTTCAGGCATGTTTATTGGCCCGACCAGCCAGGCGCCTCGGGTGGATGAAGGCCGTGATGAAAAACTTTACGAGCTGGAAATCGCTTTTCAACAAATACCTGACGGTGAAGTATCCCCTTGGCTGGTTGACCGCTTGTTAAGGCATTTATTGACCGATATTACCGGCAACACCCACCGTTCCGAGTTTTGTATCGATAAACTGTATTCACCCGACAGTTCCACCGGCCGGTTAGGCATACTCGAGTTGCGCGCCTTTGAAATGCCGCCACATGCCCGCATGGCGCTGGTGCAATCGCTCCTGTTGCGCGCCTTAATCGCCTGGTTTTGGCGGGAGCCTTATAAGCATGACCTGGTGCGTTGGGGGACGGAATTGCATGACCGTTTTATGTTGCCGCATTACGTGCGGGAAGACATGAAGCAAGTCGTCAAAGACTTGCAAAGGGCTGGTTATGCATTTGAATTGGAATGGTTGGAGCCGTTTTTTGAATTCCGTTTCCCGCGCTACGGCAATGCCTTGGTTGACGGCATCGATATGGAATTGCGTTTCGCGATTGAGCCTTGGCATGTGTTGGGGGAAGAAGTCAGCAACACAGGGACAGCGCGTTATGTCGATTCTTCTGTCGAGCGCTTGCAGGTAGCGGTAACAGGATTTACCGAGGGACGTTACGTCATTACCTGCAACGGCAGGCGATTGCCCATGCGAAGCACTGGAAGAAAAGGGGAGTTTGTCGCCGGCCTGCGTTACCGGGCATGGCAGCCGCCATCGGCATTGCACCCAACCATCGCTCCGCATACCCCATTGGTTTTTGATATCATCGACACCTGGAACGGCCATTCAGTGGGCGGATGCATGTATCATGTCGCCCATCCCGGTGGACGAAGTTATGATGATTTTCCGGTCAATGCCTATGCCGCCGAAACCCGGCGCATGACCCGGTTTTGGGATTATGGCCATACCCCGGGCGAGATAATCCGTCCGCCACTGGTAAGGCCGACCGTTGCACCTTCAGGTAAACCGCAACCGTTTGGGTTTAGCGTATCCGATGCAGCGCCCAAGCCAATGGCTCCCCCGCCGGAGGAGCTAAGCGAAGAGTTTCCATTTACCCTGGATTTACGGCACAAATCCCGTTAATCCATTGATTCAATATAACCCAGATAAGACAATGCCAAACAACTTTCTAGTCCATCTATTGCCCCTTGGGAGCCAAACCTATGACCGATAAGCTTAAACCGCTCACACCGGCAACATTAACATTGGAGGGTAAACCTTACTCATTACCGACTTATGGCGGTGTTGAAGGTGAGAAAGCCATTGACATAACCAAGTTACGCAGCCAGACCGGCTATATCACTTTGGATGATGGTTACGGTAATACCGGCGCTTGCGAAAGCGCCATTACTTACATTGACGGGGAGAAAGGAATTCTGCGTTATCGAGGCTATCCCATCGAAGAGCTGGCGGAAAACTCACGTTTCACCGATGTCGCCTACCTTTTGCTATACGGCGAATTACCCAATGAGGGACAACTGACTAAGTTTTCAACGCAATTAAATGAATCGTCCATCATTCATGAAGACATGCACCATTTTTTTAACGGCTTTCCCCGCGGCTCCCACCCAATGGGCATACTTGCCACTATGGTTGCGTCGTTGTCCACTTTTTATCCGGTTCCCGATCAGTTGGATAACGCCACGGAAATACAAATTGTCGCCAACCTTATTTCGCAAGTACGCACCATTGCGGCATTTTCCTATAAAAAATCGATCGGTGAGCCGCTGGTTTACCCCTCCCATAAACTAAAGTATGTCAGGAACTTCCTGACGATGATGTTTGCTTCACCGGTGCGTGATTATCAACTCGATGACGATATTGTCCGGGCGATTGATATGTTCCTGATCTTGCACGCCGACCATGAACAAAACTGTAGCACGTCCTCGGTGCGTACGGCAGGTTCCAGCCTTGCCAACGTTTATGCAGTCGCTTCGGCGGGAATTTCGGCTTTATGGGGGCCTCGCCACGGCGGCGCTAACCAGGAAGTCATCACTATGCTGGAGCAAATCCATGCCGAAGGCGGCGACGGTACGGAATTTATCAATCAGGCGAAAGACAAGAACTCGTCGAGCCGATTGATGGGTTTTGGCCATCGTGTATACAAGAATTTCGATCCCCGTGCGATGGTGCTGAAAAAACACTGCGACAAGCTATTGAATAAACCGGGCATGAATGACCCGTTGTTCGATATTGCCAGACGTCTCGAAGAAATCGCCCTGAATGATGATTATTTTATTTCCAGGAAACTCTACCCGAATGTTGATTTTTACTCAGGCTTAATTCTCCGTGCCGCGGGTATTCCCACCAACATGTTCACCGTTTTATTTGCCATGGGACGTATGCCCGGTTGGCTGGCCCATTGGCGGGAAATGATACACGGCGGCAATGTGACTATATACCGTCCCCGCCAGATATATGTCGGTGAACCGTTACGCCATTTCCTTGAAGTCGACAAAAGGATCTAGGAATGCGGAGTGTTGGAGTTGTTTTTCACCTATAAGTTATGATGGCGGCAAGTAATTTTTTATCAGGGATAGCCTGTGCCTGATTGCAATAGCCCATCGAAAGATTTCGGCCAGCAATATTACGCAACCCAACTCGGCATCTACGATGAGATGTATGCGACCAACAATAAGCCCTTACCTTATTGGGAGCGGTTTATGGCCGCCCTTGACGTTATGGGTACGGAAAAATTGGAATTGCGCCGCCGTGAAGCGCAACGCCTATTGCGTGAAAATGGTGTTACCTACAATGTATACGGCGATTCGCAAAACCTCACCCGGCCTTGGCAACTGGATCCTATCCCGTTATTGATCAGCAGCGAAGAATGGCAGGTAATTGAAAAAGGTCTAAAGCAACGGGCGGAGTTGCTCAACCTTATCCTTAAAGATCTTTACGGCAAACAGCTCCTGCTGAAAGCAGGGCTATTGCCGGTTGATCTGGTTTTTGGCCATGAAGGTTTCTTGCATCCCTGCATTGGGGCGCTAAATAACCAGCAACAAGCGCTCGTTTTTTATGCCGCCAATCTTGCCCGCGGCCCAAACGGACGTATGTGGGTTCTGGATGACCGCACCCAGGCGCCGTCCGGGACAGGTTATGCCCTGGAAAACCGCACCGTCATGACCAGGGTGCTGCCGGATATTTTCCGTGAAACCAACGTGCACCGTATATCCGGGTTCTTTAAGTCCTTGCACCAAGGGCTTGCCGGAATTGCGCCCCATAATAAAGACGATCCTCTGACGGTTATTCTTACACCAGGGCCGCTCAACGAAACGTATTTTGAACATGCTTACTTAGCCGCTCATCTCGGCTTTACCCTGGTTCAAGGCGGTGATTTGACGGTGCGCGATGGCCGGGTTTGGCTTAAGTCTTTGTCAGGTTTGCAGGCCGTTGATGTTATTTTACGGCGGGTGGATGATTCATTTTGCGATCCGTTGGAATTGCGCAGCAACTCCCAATTGGGCGTGGCAGGATTGCTGGAAGTTGTGAGGCGGGGCAATGTGGCTATCGCCAATCCTTTAGGGAGCAGTATCCTTGAAAACCCTGGATTGCTTGCCTTTTTGCCGGGATTGGCCCGTTATTTATTAAAAGAAGAACTTATCCTGCCATCCGTTGCAACTTGGTGGTGCGGTCAGCGCCGGGAGCGGGATTTTGTATTAAAAAACTTCGACAGGTTGGTGATAAAGCCTATCAATCGTAGCTTAGGCTACCATGCCGTGTTTACCGGGTTGTTAAGCGCTAAAGAAAAAGAACGCCTGCGTAGCCTAATTATCGACAAGCCGCATTTATTCATCGCCCAGGAACAAGTCAGTTTCTCTACACTTCCGGCATTTATCGACCAGCATATCGAACCGCGTAACGCCGTGATCCGTTGCTTTGCTGCGGCAAACGGCAATGATTATGTAATTATGCCCGGCGGCCTAACCCGCGTTTCCCGCCAAAAGGATGATTTTGTCGTTTCGAACCAAGCGGGGGGTATCAGCAAAGACACTTGGGTTTTGGCGTCTGAAAATGAAAAGCCTGTCGCCCTTTGGAACCAGCCCAAGCAAAGCCAACTCATCGATGCAATCGCGGAACCGCTTACCAGCCGTTCTGCGGATAACCTGTTCTGGGTCGGGCGGTATCTCGAGCGTGTTGAAGCATCCACCAGGCTGTTACGGACAGTTTTGCTAAAAATAAGGCAAAACCTTGAATTTAAAGATCCTTTTGACTACGAATGCCTCAAGCTATTGTTGCCCGCACTGACACAGGTTACCGGCACTTTCCCAGGATTTACAAAATTGCAGGACCATGTCTTGCAAATGCCATACGCAGAATTGTTCTCGTTGGCGAAAGATAGCGCCCGAAAGGGGGCTTTGGCGGCAAATATCCAGGCATTTGTGCATGCCGCGTTCAATATTCGGGACCTGTGGTCGCAAGATACTTGGCGCAGTATCGATAACATTCAACGCCGATGGCAACTAAGGGTTGTGAATACTGAAATTAATGCGGAACAGTTACAAAAGCATTTGGATGACTTAATGACCAGTACCGTCGCATTTACCGGCCTAACGACTGAAAGTATGACGCGCGAAGCCGCTTGGTTGATGCTGGATAGCGGACGTCGGCTTGAACGCGCAATTGCGTTGATGACTTTGCTTCGTTCAACATTGGCATTACGCTACGAAGATGGAATTCAAAATGTACTGCTTGAGGCAGTATTGGTCACAACCGACAGTTTAAGCGTTTATCAGCGCCGTTACCGTTCTTTTATCCAATTGCCCATGGTATTGGAATTGCTGCTCCTGGATGAAGCCCATCCTCGCTCGGTAGCTTACCAGTTGCATCAACTATCGCTCCATTTAGCGGCATTGCCACGAGGTAAAAAATATAATCACCTCAGCGAGGAAGAGCGTTTGATTTTGAAGGCCTATACTGATTTACGCTTGTGCGACGTGCTTGAATTGGTCCAGGTAAATAATAATGCAAATTTCTATCCCAATCTTGATTATGTGTTAGTCAGTACTATTGGCTTATTGCACCGCATTGCCGATGTGATCGCTGAAGCCTTCTTCAGCCATTCCCAAGCACCACAGTTGATGCTGCAAAATGTCACAGAGGACGACGTGTGAAATACCGGATTACCCATACAACGCTCTACCAGTATAGCCAGTCGGTGGGGTTATGCCAGAATGAAGCCAGGTTGCATCCGCGTAATTTTTGGCGGCAGCGCTGCGACAATAGCCGTATTGACATTAACCCCATGCCGACGGATGTTAACGAGCGAATTGATTCTTTCGGTAATCATGTTGCCTATTTCTCTATCCAACAGCCGCATACCCAACTGAATGTCACCGCAACTAGCGAAGTGACTATTTTCCCGAAACAAAGCACATTGGATTTGTTCAACCAAATGACCTGGGAGCAAGTACGCAACCTGCTTCAAGGGGCGTCCTTTCAAGGGCAACTCCAAAACCAGCAATTCCAAACGCTCAGCCAGGGCCAGGGACAGGATCAAACGCAGGAATTAATGTTTGCCAAACAATGTTTGCTTGACTCTCCGATGGTCACTGTTACTCCCAACCTTGCCTCTTATGCGCAAAGCTCATTCAAACCAAACCGTTTGTTGGTTGATGTCGTCCACGACTTGATGGGGCGCATTTACCAGGAATTTACCTATGACCCGACTTTCACTACGATTGCTACGCCTTTAGTGGATGTACTAAATTTTAGGAGGGGGGTTTGCCAGGATTTTGCCCACTTGGCGATCGGTTGTTTACGGTCTTATGGAATAGCTGCACGCTATATTAGCGGTTATGTAGAAACGTTGACCGAACCTGGACAACCCCGCCTTGTTGGCGCGGATGCTTCGCATGCCTGGTTTTCCGTGTATGTGCCTACTATCGGCTGGATGGATTTTGACCCTACCAATAATACCGTTCCTTTAGACCAGCATATCACATTGGCTTGGGGGCGTGATTATTCCGATGTAACGCCGCTTAAAGGCATTGCTTTCGGCGGCGGCCAACATACGCTTTCGGTATCGGTCGATGTATGGAGATTGGAATAAGGCTAAAGGCGCAAGCGGCTGTATAAGATGCCCTGTGCCTTTAGCCTTATTAAATCACTTTTAACTTAATGGAGTTTGTATGGCTACTATACATTTGATCGGCGGCGAAAAAGGCGGGGTAGGAAAATCCGTGGTGGCGCGGCTACTGGCGCAATACATGATCGATCATGAAATACCCTTTATCGGTTTTGATACCGATAGGTCGCACGGCTCATTGCTGCGTTTTTATGGCGATTACGCTTCGCCTACGGTTATCGATAGTTACGAAAGCCTCGATACCATACTAGAAACCGCATCGGCGCTACCGGAGCAACGGATTCTGGTCGACTTGGCCGCACAAACCCATCTTCCCTTGGCGTTGTGGATAGAAGATTCCGGGGTACTGGAATTGGCGGAAGAACTGGGGATAGCTATCTATTACTGGAATGTCATGGATTCAGGGAAGGATTGCGTGGATTTGCTAAGCAAACTGCTCGACCAATTCGGAAATCGGCTGAATTATGTCTTGGTGCAAAACCAGCTACGCGACGAACATTTCAAAATCCTGGAGTCGTCCGGCGTTAAAGACCGGGCATTGGCTTTGGACGCCCGAATTATCAGCCTGAAGCGCCTTCATACACCGGTCATGACCAAGATTGATAGTAGCAGCTCCAGTTTTTGGGCCGCAAAAAACAACGGTGCCGACAACCTAAATCCCTTGGGGTTATTGGAAAGGCAACGGGTAAAAATCTGGCTGAGCCATGCCTATAACGAAATCGGATTTATCGGTGTTTGATAATTTGAGCAAATTCTGCATAAGCCCTTTGGCTTAGGACGAACGCCAAGTAGTTGATTTCGTTGGTAACCAAAGGACATCCTTGATAAGCATGCCCAACCATGAACGGAATCAACTTATCCAGGATTTACCCAATTTCCAAATAGGCTAGGCTCAGATTAAACAAAGCAAAAATATGTACTACAGAATTAAAGCCACCAAGCAAAATTCCTAATGTCAAACTTCGTAAAATTAAGCGTCAGTTGTAATCTCCACTTTCAAGTAGTTGAAGAAACCGCTTTGATTTTGATGCTGCGCCCTTTTCGAGGGATGCAACAATGGGTCAATCGCGAATTTTATATGATTAACCCATCCATTCAGATGGTTGAAAGCACCGACAGTTTCGGCAATTCGTGCCAGCGGTTGATTGCGCTAATCGGTGATTATTACATCCAAACCTCGGCTGAGGTCGTCGTTCCTGGTGGTATTGATATTTCTCCGGGGGCATATTTTGTTGAAATTCAATATCTTCCTAACGATGTCCTTTGCTTCCTGTTGCCAAGCCGTTATTGCGAGTCTGACCGCTTCGGCGATCTTGCCAGGGAAATCACCGTTGACGCATTGCCCGGTTACGACCAAGTCAGAAAAATTACGGATTGGGTTCGTAATTCCATCCAGTATATTCCTGGCTCGAGTGAGTTTCCGCTTTCAGCGGTTGAGGTGCATCACCGTGGTAATGGTGTTTGCAGGGATCTTGCCCAGCTCGCCATAGCGCTCTGCCGCAGCATCAGTATACCGGCCCGTCTGGTTGTCGGATATCTGCATAACCTCCAACCCATGGATTTACATGCCTGGTTTGAGGCTTATGTCGGCAATCGTTGGTTCACCTTCGATCCAACCCAGGTCAACCTAAGCAACCGCAGGGTAATTATCGCTTATGGGCGCGATGCGGCGGATGTTTCCATATTTCACCAGTTCGGTTCGGGTTGCCTAATGATGGGCATGGACGTTCGAGTTGATTTGCTGGATAATTGAATTTTTATAAAAGCGAAAATACTAACTGAACATTCATGACTTATTGTATAGCAGCCTCCATTAACGAAGGCCTTATCCTGGTTTCTGATTCAAGGACCAATGCTGGTATTGATAATGTCAGTACCCATGGCAAAATGCATGCATTTATTACCAGCGATGACCGTAAAATCGTTTTGCTGTGTGCGGGTAACCTAGCGACTACCCAAGCTGTTTTAGAGCAACTGCACCGCGATAAAATCAAGAATATCCAGCCAAACTTAAATACCGTGGAATGCCTGTCTGAGGGAGCCGCCTATTTGGGGCATGTGAGCCTGGAAAAACAGAAGCAGCATGTCAATCCGGAAGGCCAGTCAGCGTTTAACCCATCGGCAAGTTTTATCATAGCCGGACAGATCGGTTCCGAGCCGCCCGGTGCTTATATGGTTTACGCGGAAGGCAACAGCATAACGACATCTACCAATACGCCTTTTTTACAAATCGGCGAGAGTAAATACGGCAAACCGATATTGGATCGGTTCCTTAAATTGGGGACTTCCATTGACGAAGCGGCCCGTTGCTGCTTGGTGTCAATGGACTCAACCATCCGAAGTAATGCGAGCGTTGGCCCGCCCGTTGAAATGCTGATTTACCGTAAAGACTGCTTTAGTTTTAATGAATATTACTGTTTTGACGATGATAACGACTATCTGCTGCAACTTAGGCGTAGTTGGGAAACAAAATTGCGCGAGGCAATTGCCGCCTTACCTAGCCTGGATAAACAGGCCGTTAAACAAATGCCGGTTAAGTTGTAAGGCATTAACACGAAATTCCGCCACATACTATTTTGTCATTTCGGTTCTTATGCCATAAACGCCCCATTGCCAACCCAATAGCTATATGAAATTATCATCGTTTCATAACGAGAAGCTTATCGTAGAGGGATTGGCCGTATCGGCAACACCTGCGCGTAATTGGAAAAACCCAGCGCTTTATGTATTTATAAACAATAAGTTGTAAGATGGGTTTCGTTTCACCCAACCCATCTTACGTAGTGAGCCAAACTGCAAGATATACCATAACGCAACGCGGTGGTATTACGGAAAGGTAAGTTTATAGCTTGTGAATCCTTAATCAGTTATCGTTTCCAAAACCCGGTCTAAAGAGCGGATATGTGATTGTTGGGTAGGAAGCAGTTTCGTTTCAATCAAACTACGAATATCCGCAGACAAACCGGAATCCTTCAATGCTGCTGAATAATCCGCTTCGGCAGTTTTTTCTCCTTCAAGCAGCACTTTTACTGCCGAACGCTTACCTATTAAACTTGAACCCTCCAGGATTAATTTCGGCCAACTGCCCCATCCTCCTGAATGTTTATGCGGCATTCCGCCTAATTTAACGATTTGCTCTTGTAGCAAGGAAACCGCATCTTTATGGTCTCCAAACATCGGCATTAAAGAATTGGACATGAACTGCCCGCCGGGGAACTTCAATTCATCCAATGCCTTTTGGTAAGTTTCCGTTGCTGACAGTTCATCTTTCAGCAATTTTTCAATGGTATTTGTGTTTTGCATGATAAATCTCCTCTGGGATTTTATTGCTTAACGACGTAAATATTACGCCACCAAGCTAAAGCGTAGGCTGACGCTTCTTCAGTCGATAGAATATTTCCTGGAAATTAAGCCAGAAGGTTTATCCTATCTAATCAATAGGATAATGATTGAACCACGTATAAACTTCAAAATACTATCCGCTTGATATTTTTATATGAAAATTAGACTTCCTTTCCAACAGTTAGTTTCATTCCATCAATGGGTGGCTTCCCGCCCTATGTCGATTGGTTTAGGCTGGGAATCAATCAAAATAGCTTGGTCAGGAACATTACGTTTCGCCAAGGCCTAGCCATGACGTATAAGCTGTAGTACTTCTGCATTTTATTGATTCGGCCTTGTGAAGTATTGGCTTCCGTTCGCCCTTGTGCCCATTGGGTATTGAACCTGTCGAAAGGCTTATGTGCTTCGACTCGCTCAGATCAAACGGTTCAAACATTAAAGAGCCGAATCAATAGCCATGAGGTAATAGATTGGTCGTCTTTCTTACTCGTTTAGTTACTATAAATTTCCCTGGGCAATTTAAAAAACAGGAATCCAACAGTTTTTTAATGGCTTTAAGGCGAGGAATACGTATTTTTACCTAGGTAAACAAACGTATATTTTATTAAATTCAGACCCTTACAATGTCGCAAAGCTTATTGGACCTGTTTGGACGATATTAAATTAGTTAACCATCGCCACCCGCAAAATTAACATCCTTCAAGACAATTTCCATAAGTGCCGAGCAAATAGTTATCAAAGGGGTAAGAAATTGAAGAAGCCGCGACCTAAACTAAAGTCCTTAATTAGTTTCTGTCTTGCAGTTTTAATAAGTATCGTCACTGCTCAAGATGGAGGCAATTCGGGATCAGTAAAGAAGTCGAGGGCAGTTGCACAATTGTACCCTGAGTTTTCTATTGATAAAATTAACCTTGTTGTTTTTAGTCCAGATGGCAACTTGCATCTTGCAAATGAAAACAGCAAGCCTCCTGAAATAAATACAGCTGTCAGAACATTGGCCCACATTATCAATGCGCTTGCTTCGGGCGATTCTGTAAGGAAACCAGGCCTAGACAGTGTTAAGCCAAGCCATGTGGCACTCGATTCTATAGTTAACCGGTTATTGGACTGGGTAATCCCTGCCGCTAACGCTGCACTACCCGACCCCAACCAAGGCACGGGCGGACCGATCCTTGTCATCACCGCTGATACCCCTTCTTTCGGGAATTATTATGCGGAGATTCTGCGTACCGAGGGTTTGAATGAATTTGCAGTCGCTGGCATTTCATCTGTAAATGCCGCGACACTTGCCGCCTACGATGTCGTTATACTGGCGCAGATGGCATTGGCTCCTGGCCAAGTAACAATGCTGACTACTTGGGTTACCAATGGCGGTAATTTGATCGCCATGCGTCCCGACAAGCAATTGGCCGGACTCCTCGGGTTAACGCCCTTGAATGCTACATTAAACAACGGTTACTTGCAGGTCAACACGGGCGCATCGCCAGGAAGCGGCATTTTCGGTCAAACCATGCAATTCCATGGCGCAGCAGACCTGTATGCATTAAACAACGGCTCAACCGGTGTAGCTATGTTATACAGCAACGCCTCAACAGCCACGCCCAACCCGGCGGTGACCTTAACAAGCGTTGGAAACGCTGGCGGACAAGCAGCCGCGTTCACCTATGACCTAGCCACCTCCATTGTTTATACCCGTCAGGGCAATCCGGCTTGGGCTACGCAAGAGCGTGATGGATTTGCACCGATTCGTTCCGATGATAAATTCTTCGGTCAAGCTAGCGGCGATGTTCAAGTTGACTGGATCGATTTCAACAAGATCGCGATTCCGCAAGGGGATGAGCAGCAACGTTTATTGATTAACCTCATCCTTGAGATGAACCGCGACAGGAAGCCGCTCCCCCGCTTTTGGTATTTTCCGCGTGGTTTAAAAGCAACGGTCATCATGACCGGCGACGACCATGGAAATAATGGCACAGAAGGACGCTTTAACTCATTCATTGCGGCCAGTCCGTCGGGATGTTCCGTACGGGATTGGGAATGCGTGCGCGGCACGTCTTACATGTATGCTTCGACACCTCTCACGCCAGCAAAGGCCGCAAGTTTCAATGCGCAAGGTTTTGAAATAGGGCTCCATATCAATACCAATTGCGGAGATTTTACACCTGCTTCGCTTGAAGCTTTTTATGTCGACCAAATCGGCACATGGTCGGCAAAATATAACACTGTGCCTGCACCGGAAACCCAGCGCCACCATTGTTTGGTCTGGAGTGATTGGTTAACGGCAGCTAAAGTGCAACTTAACCACGGTATCCGTTTCGATACCAGTTATTATTTTTGGCCGCCCAGTTGGGTACTGGATAGGCCTGGATTTTTCAGCGGTTCCGGCATGCCGATGCGGTTTTCCGACCTCGATGGAACCCTCATTGATGTTTACAACGCAACCAGCCAGATGACCGATGAATCTGGTCAAAGTTACCCATTCACCATAGACGCCTTATTGGATGGCGCCTTGGGTTCTTCGGGATTTTATGGTGCTTTTACTATCAATGCCCATACAGACCTCCCTTCTGTTGTGGAATCGGAAACAACTGTCGCTTCAGCACAAGCGCGGGGGATACCTATAATTACTGGCCGTCAAATGATGGATTGGCTTGATTACCGAAATAGTTCATCTTTCAGCGCCATGACATGGGTTGGCAATTCATTAAGCTTTACGGTAAATCCCGGCATAGGCGGTGCCAATGTCCCGGCCAATGGCTTGCAAGTATTGTTGCCGATGCAGGCCGCAACTGGATTGTTGACAAACCTGACAATGAACGGTACTGCTGTCGACTTTAGCTCGACAACCATAAAGGGTGTTGATTATGCTGTTTTTACAGGGGTTACAGGCAGTTACACAGCAACCTACGGTAATTCCGTGATACCGCCAACAGTAATTTCGATATCGCCAACTGCAGGTGCAACAGGTGTCAATATGGGTTCTATTATATCAGCGACTTTTAGTAAAGGAATGGATCCTGCCACAATTAATGCGGCCACTTTTGAGCTAAGGGATCAAAGCAATAATCCAGTTTCAGCTTTGGTGGGCTACAATTCCGGAGCAACTGCTGCAACCTTGGCGCCTACTGGTCCTTTGGCAGCGAACACGGTTTACACTGTGACAGTTAAAGGCGGATTGAACGGTGTTAGGGATACCGCAGGGAATGCGTTGGGAGCGAATGTGGCTTGGGTTTTCACAACCGACACGCAACCCATTGTTCCGTCAACTTGTGGCATCTGGCCGGGCAGCACGACTCCTCAAACACTCTCCGTGAATGACTCTAACCCAGTCGAACTGGGTGTCAAATTTCGCTCCGATATTAATGGAATGGTAACTGGGGTAAGGTTTTACCAATCCAATACGGGAACTACGTTTCAAGCGGCTTTATGGAACTCGTCAGGGCAACAGTTAGCCATTGGTTCGGTCACTTCGACAGTGTCGGGCTGGCAACAGCTAGATTTCGCGACACCTGTGGCAATCACTGCAAACATCGTTTATGTGGCTTCATACCATGCGCCCAATGGTAATTATGCCGTAAACAGTTTTGGGTTTGCTAACTGTCTAGACAATCAACACATCCATTTGCTTAAAGACGGGGAAAATGGTGTAAACGGCCTTTATAAGTATAGTGCCGATAGCGTTTTTCCAACGCATAGCTATCAATCCAGCAATTATTGGGTCGATGTTGTTTTTAGCCCTAATGTCGGTTCAACTACTACGGCACCGTCAGTTGCCCTTGATGGCCGGGTTAGCGCAAATAAGGGTGGCAAAGAGACAGCCGCAACAGTAAAGACGCCCAACGTCCGTATTTCCGCTGTCGACCCGATAGCCTCCGAATCCCCCGGCGACTCGGGTAAGTTCAGGGTTAGCCTTAACGCACCTTCGAAAAAGAACCTACTGGTCAAATTTGAGGCTTCAGGCAAAGCCATAAAAGGCAGGGACTACCGTAGGTTCCCAAATTACTTGCTAATCCCTGCAGGCAAAGTTTCCGGCATTATCGAAGTGTTGCCTGTGGATGACCTGAAGAAAGAGGGTACGGAAAGGGTCACGTTGAGGTTAGTAAACGAAGGCATAAACGGCTATAACGTCCGGCCACCTTCGGTAGCGACCGTAACGATCCTCGACAACGACAAGTAGGTAAATGGGTTGGGAGATAACGGTATTGTACTGGATCCCCATTTTAGCTTCCCTCAATCGCGCGCGGTTATATGAATTTTGGCGTTACTATGCCACACGTTTATGGTTATGGTTTCAGGCTTAAAAGCACGGGCAATAGAAGTCTTAATTTTTCAAAATGGGTTGGCTATAAGGCGCTGTAGTGCATCAAGACTAAAGCATCCGTTGATAAAGCTTTAAATGTTTGAAAAAATTGAAGCAATTTACAAACGCAAAAAAACCATTCCAAAACCAAGTCTATCTTCGTCAAGAGTTTTTGGAACTAGAAAACTTGTGTAGCAAAGTGTCCGAGATTTAAGGGAAGATGAGGCTCCACTTCGTGTTGAATCCGCCACTCCATTGACGACTACCAATATAGGTAGTCGTACCGATATAGCAAAATCCTTAAATTTGGTAACTTAAACAACAGAGTTCTTTCAAAGGGACATTCCCTTATCCATCTTTAACTCACAAGGAGTTCCCCTATGTGTAAGCACACCATAACTTCCATTGCCTTATGGCTTTTGGTATCCACGCTGTTTTTCAGCCAAAATGTTTGGTCTAGCTGTTCGGCGCCTGGCAATACGATTGAGGCAGAAAACTGTTTACCAGGAACATCAGAAGCTACTTGGGACGTTCCCGCTTCCGGAGATGCGACGATACAAGGTTTTTCCGACGACATCAGCGTCAATGTAGGCCAAACGATTAATTTCAAGATCAGCACTCCAGCAAGTGCATATCACTTGGACATTTACCGTATGGGTTATTACCAGGGGAATGGCGCCCGGTTAGTGACAACAATCCAACCTTCGGTCGCCTTGCCTCAAACACAGCCTAATTGCGTCACTAATCCCAGCGTCGGCTTATACGACTGCGGTAATTGGGGCGTTTCCGCTTCATGGTCAGTCCCCAGCACCGCCGTTTCCGGGATCTATTTTGCCCGTGTAATACGCAACGACACCCAAGGCGCCAGCCACATTTTTTTTATTGTACGTAACGATGCCAGCCATTCCGATATCTTGTTCCAGGCATCCGATACCACCTGGCAAGCTTATAACGACAGCATCAATGGCCAGAACCTCTACGGCGACGACAGTTGCGGCCAATTTTCCCCTTCTTGCCGCGCCTACAAAGTAAGTTATAACCGTCCTTTCACTACCCGTTCATTCGAATCCGTTTCTTGGGTAATGAGTGCCGAATATCCTATGGTGCGTTGGTTGGAAGCCAACGGTTACGATGTAACGTATTTCACCGATACCGACACCGACCGCAACGGTGCCTTGATCCTGAACCACAAGGTATGGATGTCGAACGGTCACGATGAGTATTGGTCTGGGCAGCAACGGACGAACATTGAGGCGGCGCGTAATGCAGGCGTACACCTTGCTTTCTTTAGTGGCAATACGATGTTTTGGAAGACACGCTGGGAAAACAGCATAGACGGCAACAATACACCCTACCGCACCTTGGTCTGTTACAAGGAAACCTACTTAGATAAGACCGACCCGCTCGATGCCCCAATATGGACAGGAACTTGGCGGGACGCACGGTTCAGTCCGCCTGCAGATGGTGCCCGTCCAGAGAATGCAATTAAAGGCAATTTATTTAAAGTGAATGCGGCAAACTATGCTATCGAAGTACCGGCAACCAATGCCAAAATGCGATTGTGGCGCAACACTAGTGTTGCCTCCCTAACGTCAGGTTTGGCTACCTTGGCTCCCGGTACCCTAGGTTCTGAAGTGGATGTTGACGAAGACAATGGCTTCCGTCCTGCTGGCCTTATCCAGCTTTCTGCGAATACGATTACCGACTCCAGCAATATCCTCCTGGACGAAGGCGTTACTTATGGGGTCGGTAGCGTGAAGCACTCCCTCACCATGTACCGGCATCCTAGCGGTGCCCTGGTGTTTTCCACAGGAACCTACGGGTGGTCTTGGGGTTTGGATAACCATCATGATAATACTAATTTAGGTTCCAGCACTGATGCTTCGATGCAGCAGGCAACCGTAAACCTGCTTGCCGACATGGGTATTCAGCCGGTATCGCTGGAAGCCAACCTGTTGGCGGCAACTGCATCGACAGATAACTCCCCGCCAGCCTCCACTATTACCTCACCCACTGCCGGGTCAACTATCACTGCGGGAGCTATGGTAACGATCAGCGGTACAGCGAGTGATGCCGGAGGGGTAGTTGCAGGGGTGGAGGTATCCACAGACGGCGGTGCAAGTTGGCATCCAGCATCAGGTTTAGGGACTTGGATCTACCCCTGGATAGCTTCAGCTAACAGTTCGGTCATTCGTAGCCGTGCTGTTGACGATAGCGGGAATCTTGAGACCCCTAACGCAGGTATAACTATTAATGGCAGTGGCAGTGGCGGCGGTAACGGAAGTGGCGGTGGTGCCGGAACTGGAAGCGGTTGCGCCAGTAACTGTAGTTCTATCTGGCTCAGTACTTCGGTTCCGACTGTTGTTGACCAAGGGCCAGACAACGATCCCGTGGAATTGGGTGTTAAATTTAAGTCTGATGTCGCCGGAAGCATTACAGGCATCCGTTTTTACAAGGCCAGCACCAATACCGGCATCCATACCGGGAGTTTATGGTCTAGCACAGGCACGTTGCTGGCATCGGCAACCTTCAACGCGGAAACGGCATCAGGCTGGCAGCAAGTCAACTTTTCTTCTCCAGTGGAAATCGCTCCCAATACTGTGTACGTGGCTTCTTATCATACTAGCGCAGGTCATTACAGCGCGGACAGCAATTATTTCGCTAATGCGGGTATTGATAGCCCGCCACTCCATGCCCTCCAGTCGGGGGTGTCGGAATTTAATGGAGTTTATAAGTATAGTACTAGTAGCGCTTTTCCAACGGATAGCTATCAAGCCAGCAATTATTGGGTGGATGTTGTATTCAGCCCGACACTGAGTTCCCTCACGGTCACCCCTGCGAATGCGGCGATTTTAAACGGGGCGAAGCAACAATTTACCGTTAACGGCACTTACTCTAATGGGACTGTGCAAAATCTTACTAGCCAAACGACTTGGAATTCCAGTAATACATCGGTTGCCACGGTAAACGCCAGTGGACTCGCAACGGCTGTTGGTGTTGGTGTCACTAACCTTACTGCGGCTTTTGGTGGCATAACCAGTAATGTTGCTACATTGATAGTTAATGCCGTACCTGGCGGGCCGCAGGGTGTTCCTAATCCGGCGACGGCATTGCCAATCAGCGGCGGCACAGGGTCAATCCCAACAGTAAAGACGCCCAATGTCCGTATTTCCGCTGTCGACCCGATAGCCTCCGAATCCCCAGGCGATTCGGGTAGGTTCATGGTTAGCCTCAATGCGCCTTCGAAAAGGAACCTATTGGTCAAATTCGAGGACTCAGGCAAAGCCACGAAGGGCAGGGACTACCGTAGGTTTCCTAATTACCTGGTAATCCCTGCGGGAAAAGTTTCGGGCACTATTGAAATTTTGCCCGTGGACGACGTAAAGAAAGAGGGTACGGAAAGGGTCACACTGAAATTAGTGGGCGAAGGCATAAACGGCTATAACGTCCGGTCACCTTCAGTAGCGACCGTAATGATCCTTGACAACGACAAGTAGGTAAATGGGTTGGGGGATAACGGTAATGCGCCGTTATCCTCTGGCAGTGGGTTCCATTTATGCACCCCGTGACCGCTCCAGTTAATTTAATGTTGGGCGTTGCAATGTTACCTTTATTCTTGATCGTATTTTAAATGGTGCTTTTGCACCCGGTAGCGCATGGTTTCACGGGTAGCTTTCAGCAACCGTGCGGCAGCGGTGACATTGTTGTCAGCCCGGTGCAGCGCCTCTTGGAGAATGGCTTTTTCCATATCCTGTAATGACAGGCTGCCGTCCAATGGGATAAACATGCCGTTGTTTGCTTTAACAGCCAAGCTTTCCTTTTGGTTTGGGAATTGCAGCCATTGTGACGGGAAAATCTCGCTTTCGGCAAGCAGCACACAACGTTCGATAATATTATGGAGTTCGCGGATATTGCCTGGCCAGTCGTAAGCTTCCATTTGCTCCCAGACCTTGTCAGGTATCGTCTTGACCAGTTTCCCGGATTTGATGTTACATTCGGCAATAAACTGCGGCACAAGGTCGCGCAAGTCTTCCTTGCGTTCCCGTAATGGCGGTATGTGGACGTTCAAAACACTGAGGCGATGGAACAGGTCTTCGCGGAATTCTCCCGTTTTGACTTTTTGCAGCAAATCCCTGTTAGTGGCGGCGATGATTTGGACATCGACTTCGACCATGGTTTCGCTGCCTAAGCGCCTGAAACGTAGTTCTTCAACTGCCTTAAGTAATTTGCCTTGCAAATTCAAATCGAGTTCGCCGATTTCATCGAGGAAAATAGTCCCGGTGTCCGCTTGTTCCATCAGGCCGCGATGACGCTTTTTTGCGCCGGTAAAGGCGCCGGCTTCGTAGCCGAACAGTTCGGATTCCAGTAAATCTTTGGGTATGGCGGCGCAATTGAGCTCCACCAAGGGCTTGCTGGCACGGTTACCTGAGTAATGTAAGATGCGGGTCACCAAGCCCTTTCCCGTGCCTGTTTCGCCGCTGATGACCAAGCTGGAAAACGGCACGTTGGCCAGTTGCTTGAGCAAAGCCCGAAGTTGCCTGGTTTTTTGGCTACGCCCGATAAGGGTATCTGGTGTGTAACGGTTAAAATGTTGGCTGGCTTCCTGGTGCAAGCGCCGTTGCGCCCTGGCGCTACGGGCGGCGCCTTCCACCAGCATATTCAGCCTGTCCAGTTCGCAGGGTTTTTCGATGAAGTCATAAGCGCCAAGGCGCAAGGCACGCACGGAATCGGTAACGCTGCCGTATCCGGTCAAGAATATCCATTCGCTGTTCGGCAAACTGCTTTTGGACTGTTCCAAAAAATCCAGCGCATTGCCGTCCGGCAAGTTCATGTCGGATAGGATTACGATGGGTTCAATGTTAATTTCATTGAGAAACCGCCTGGCGCTTTTTAAGTCGACCGCCACACTGACATCCCAATGTTGCTTTCCAAAAAAACGCGCCAATTCATTGCCCAGCAAGGCTTCGTCTTCGATAATCAATAAGGAATCTTTCATACGCCCAATGGTAACGTCAGTGTTGCACAGGCATGGCCTTGGCTGTCATTTTTCAAGTTTAACTGTCCGCCTAATGACCGGGCAAAGCGCAGTACCATGGATAAACCAAGCCCTGTCCCTTGGTCTTTGTAACTCGCAAAAGGGCGTATTCCTCCTTCAAGTAGTGTTTCTGGAAACCCGTTTCCGCTATCGCTGACCTCTACCCTTATGCGGTCGTTTAATTTGTTGATATGTAGGTTAATGGTTCCCCCTTGTTTGCCGAGTTCTTGGGCAGAATTTAACAGCAAGTTGAGTAGCGCTTGGCGGAATTCCGTTTCCGGCAGCTTGGAATGTAAATTGGGAGGGATCGAGTAGATAAACCTTATGTTTTCATTCACCTGATATTTTAGCAATGTTAGAAGTTCACCCACGAGTTTTGAAATATCAACGACTTTAGCTGTTTCCGGTTGTTGCTTGGAATAAGCCAACAAATCATTCAGCCTGCTCGTTAGCCTTTTGATTTCAGCGCTCACTAACGGTAAGCGTTGGGCAATGTCCGGGTCTTTGCATTCCCCACACATGTTCTCCAAAGCGGCCTGGATGCCTGCAAGGGGGTTACGCAGCTCATGCGCAGCACTGGCGGCCAGTTCCCCGACGGCGGCCAGCCGTTCGGATTTGGCTAACGAATGGCTTTGTTCAAGCAGGGCATGGGTGGCATGGCGTATTTCCCGCTCCAAGGTTTGCGTATACGATATGTGTTCTTTTTCCAATTCCGCCAAGCGCCTAATAAGCCGATTGTAACTGCTGAATAAGGGCAATAACAAGGGTTCTGCACGGGTTTCGTCTATGGGCTGCATTTCCCCGCCTGTCAGGCGTTTCAATAGTTGCTCCAGCGCATTGAGCGGGGACAGGATTTGCTGCCGGAAAAAAACGATACCCAACAGAAAGGCGGGCAACAGTACCGCTATCGGGATGAATACGGCAAAATTCAATTCCAGGTTACTGTCATGGTAAACCTGGGCCAGCAGTTTTTCCTCATTGGCCCGCTGTTGGTTAAGTATCTTTTGTGAAACCAGCAACACCTGGGCGAGGTCTTGTTGTTTTCCCCCCTGTTCGATATTCAGGAGCAGGGGCTTGATTTCATCCAGCAAGATGCCAATGCCAGTTTCATCCGAAGGTTTGTTTGCAAGCAAATGCGAGATTTTTTGGTGCAGGTCGTCGCCTTTCTGGTTCGGCGTCATGGTTACGTCAGATGTCTGCATAGGGGAGTTAAGCAGGTTGAAAACCAGTTGTTCCAGCTCATGGCCTTGAATGATGTCTTGCTTGATGTTGTCGATCCTGTGCAGGTTGCGCCATGTGATGCTGCCCAAAGCCAGCAGTTCCACCATGACCAGCATCCCTAACACTAGGCTGATGATAATAATCGGGCGGTACAGTATCTTATGCATGATGACGATAGCCGGGTTAAATGATATTAAGGCATAGTCCCAAATTCACTATACATTTTTTTATCCAGGTTCATTGCTTTTTACCATAAAGTTTGCAAACTAGCCCATAAAACCACAGGGGCCTGAATACCACAACCCATATCAGCAATAACGGCGTGATGGGCATTGGGCCGATTTCAAGGATCGTGACCAGCACAAGGATAAAAATAAGGAAGATACGCATAATTCAGTTTGTCAGCGAGTCCGGGCTTTCACTTCGATTCTATCAGTAGCCTAAGTATCCCCCATTTGCTGACGGTTTTAAAAATTAATGAATAACGAACCCATAATTAAATGGTGCATGGTATTGTTTGTATGGGTGGCATCATCCAAATACTGATTGAGATAGCCCGCTTCAAAGCGGAAATTTTTATTGAAACTCCAGCCCAATCCTGCGAAAGCGCGGTTCTGGTCGAAACCCGATTGCCCTCCGAATTGGGTCGAATTAGCGCGGATGAAAAACTCGTCCCAGGCGATCAGACTTAGGCGCGGTTCGAATCCGAAAGGGTGCATGAAGCGGATCATCTGGCGCGGGCGGACACGGACTTGTGAACCCACCAGGAAATTGCTTTCGACCATTGTCCTGAACATAAAAGTGCCATAGTCGGTGGGCAAGATATATCGGAATGCCGGCCAGACGTCTTGTTGCGAAACATAAGTTTTGCCAACATTTTGCGTCGGTAACCAAGTATAGCCTGCCCAGATCGTGGCGCGGTCGCTCAGGGAATAACCCACGGCGGCACGCACCATGCCTTGGTACCAATGGTTCCAGTCGTCGTCGAAACGGGATTGGCCTTCCACCCAGATACGGCCTTTTTCCAGGCCTGGGTCAATGAACTTCATGCTGCCCTCGCCGACGACTTGCAGCCAACTGCCAGCATCTTGCAGCAAGTCGTCCACCGCTAACGCAGGTGCCGCCACACTCGCAGAATATAGGGATGCAATTGCCATTGCCAATCTTTTTATTTTTTTGTTAGACATATTGATTCTCTTATTTATTGTTTTAAAGTTTATAAGTTGTTTTAATACCGAGGCCTTTTTTAAAAGGCTGTGCAGCTTGCGTTATCGCAAAGTAAGGGCATTTTTATCCCCATAAACGGGCTTAAATTGTTTCCTGGATAGCCTGATTTTCATTGCTCTTATTGGTCAGCTGATTGGCTAAATTCGGTATTTTTTGGCCATGCGCCTCGCATAATTCAGAAGGCCTTCCCATGCATAATCGTTGAAAAACTCTGGCGCCAGCAATCCCATTGATGATGAAAGCGATGGTGATGGGCAAAGCGAACCAGGGGTCGTGGCTGCTGGCGTGTGAAAGTAGCAGGTCTTCGCCCAAAAACGCCGGGGAAATCGGGAAGCCAACTAAACACAAGAAGCTTAAAAACAATAAAATAGACATTCTGGGTTGGGTTTCCGCCATCGCCTGATAAGTGAATAAGGAGTCAGAGGGATCTTGTTTCTTAAGCATTTTATGCATGACAATTATCCCCAATAACCAAGCGGGGATAATACCGCTCAAAAATATGGCAACGTCAAGTTTCGCTGATGGGTTTATGCATAAGACAGCAATTCCCGACAGGATGGCGCTCAAAGCGATTGCAGTCCACACACTAATGGGCTTGTTGATTTGTGCGAATGCACTCAGGGAGGCTAACACCATGGCAATGGCTATTGGGATGGCCAAATATTTTTCACCCAAGCCGATGCCTTCAAAAGCAATCAGGATAATCCCAATTACAGCCAACCCATACAATACTTTTACCCAAAGGCTGATAGTGTTTACCATTGCGCCGAGCCTTTTTAACGGCTCCCATACCCAGGCGCGAATCAACAATTCTAAATTGCCTTCTTGTAAGGAAAACACATAAAGCGTGTTTTGTAATACTTCTGGCAAGGTGTTCCGTATCGAGGTTGGCAAAAAGGTGAAATCTGTATCGCTTTTGATGAAAAAGTCCGTATCGGCAGCCCCTTCCACCCTGAGTAAGTGGGCGACGATCGAAGGGGATACCAAGAGTTGGTAACAACGCAAAAATGCATTGCCCAGAAAATGCACCAGAACTAAAGTTTCCAGCCCGAAGGAAAGCTCGATAAACATGAACCCCACCTGGGTGATCGATGCATAAGCAATTTGGCCTTTAATATTCGACTGCGTTTTTTCCGAAATGCTGGCGATTACCACGGTAAGAAACCCGATCATAAACACGATAAACCGGGTCAAATAATGGTAAGTCCAGATGGGGTCAGTCCTTAACAACAAGAACACGCCCAGATGTACGGACAATGCCCCGTAAAAAATGGCGCTGGACGGTGTTGGCCCCTCCATCGCCCTGGGAAGCCAGAAACAAAACGGAAACTGTGCCGATTTGCCCGATGCCGCAATAATAATCAATGACGACAAGAGCAGCAAGGAACCGTAACCAGCGGGGGGGAAAGCAGCATGTTCAAACAGGTTTGCCAATTGGCTGAAATGCTGGCTTTCATGGAATAAAAGATGGCTCATCCATGAACCGAGAAGTAGACCTATATCGCAAAATCGGTAAACGGTATAAGCCCTAAGGGAGTTTCGTACGGGTTGTACGCGGTGACGGTAGAATGCGATCAACAGGAACGAGGACATGCCGACAATTTCCCAGCCCGCAAACAGGATATCGATAGAACCGGACAAGATTACAGTATTTAAGCCGAAGACAAAACTGAAAATGGTCAGGAAAAAGCGTTTATATCCTGCTTCGCGATGCAGATAATAGCGGCAATACTTAACAATAATAGAAAATATCGCCCAAACGCAGCCCAAATAAACGGCGCTGACCCTGTCAAGGTAAAGTAAGATAGGAAAGCGGTAGTCATCGTCGGCATACAAAGTAAACCATTCAAATTCATGACTGACGAAACCATTTTTTGCCCACACGATGATAAGGGAAACAATGGCGATACCCATCGCATGGCTGCAAGAATAGCTAATCGCCGCGATCTTTTTTTCCTCATACGGCGAAATAAAAACCAGCCCAAAACCCAGCAAAGGCAATAGCAAGCTTGCTAACATTAATCCATTCATGAATAACTTCCCATCAGTTTATGCACGGGTATTGTCTCGGTATAACTTATTGATTCATGCGTAAAGGCGTCTTCCGACTGGTTGGCAGACGGTGTTTTCATTTCAGCAGGCAGCTTTACGGGCTCCCAGTTGCCATTTTTATATAAAAACTGTTCCCCGGTTGTCGGATGGCAGGAAACTAATATTACCCATTCGTTATCAAGCCACTCCTTTAGGTCACCGATGTTCGAAATGGTCTTGTCCAAGATGGCGCAGGTTTGTTCAGCGACAATCAGTAACCTTGCCGGTTCATGTACTTCAATCATTTGTTGGGGCAAACCGGTGCGCAGATCACCTTCGACACCGTTGGCGACACCCAACAAGCCGATCACATTGTGGGGCAGTTTCGTTCCTGCGCCGTAAACGGAATTGTCTATGCGCGAAAACAGGTACTCCAAGTTAATGCCGCCGCAAACGGGGATGATTGCAGACAGAATCCGTACCATGATATTGCCAGAGGCATCTTTGTCGGGATCGTATGAATGCAGGAAAGCACGCCTGTCCATGAACAGGCCGCGGGTCAGTTGCCTCCTGCCGACGATACAGTACAAGTTGTTGGAATGGTTATATTCAGGCCGCGGTTCGAATATGGATGTGGCCCTTGCCGTCACATGGTCATGCGCCTTATCCAAGGTATTGGAATTGGGCGCCAGTTCAAACCATCGGCAGCGTTCACGGGCATTACGCTGTAATGCGGTAGCCATGACTTGTTGGAATTCGGCTAGTCCTTCTGCCGGGTAAGCTTCCAACAAATGGTTGTCGAAATAGGTGATTTCATCCCGGCTGGTGTTGTGTAACGCCGCGACAAAACGGGTGCCACCCGGAATCTCAATACCTCGACTATATAAGATTTTTCTGACTTCTTCGTTGTTCGCCATCCATGCGAAGGCACGCGCATTAGGTGCGCCCGGTTTACCGGAACATGCGCCGCAGTCGTAGGCGGCAAAATGGGGGTTGTTAACACTACTGGAACCGTGCGCGACAATAACGACCAAAGGTGCAAACTGTTTGGTCAAGCCGATATTAGCCAGCAAACCGCCGACTTTATCCGCCATTTCTGAATAAGAAAAACCCAGTAAATAGCCGTCTTCGGTTGGCGTGTCGTTTTCCCTGAGCAAATGAAGCTGGGTATGGGAATCGACTTCGCTCAGCATCTTGAGTTTGGGCAGTTTTGAACCAGGACGGAATACATCCCAAGCCATACGGGCTGCGTAGCCCAAGCCTAATGTCTGGGTATACAGCCAACCCCGGAATACCGAATGCGACCGGAAATGCAAATGAGCTATAGCATCTTTTTTCGGGTTTTCTTCGGGTTTGGCTTGTAGCTCAGATTCCTTGACCAAATGTTTGGGCGTAATAATCACAGGACATTGTGCAACCGGATAGGCATCATCCAAACCTTGATAGAGGAAATCAATGCCAAAAAAACCAGCCGCTCCAAAGGTTTCAATGCCGGGGTCGATTTCTTCCAGGTAACGCCGCAAAGAACACTCACGGTCATCAATACAAAAGAAGGCTTGCACGTAAGGTTTTGTTTGGGTGTTAGCCGCGACGGTTCCTTTATGTTTCAGGGCGACCAGCAATTCGGTGTGCAATGACCACTCCATGGCCTCATGCCAGACTTTTAGCCGGATTGGCACATCCGGTTTGGGTAGGCCGTTTTTGAGCAAAGCCGTGTTGTTAAACAGTGGTGCACCTGCAACATTCGGAAAGTTAATTCCTTTTTGCTTGTTTAAGAAAGCGAGTTCGCAAACCAGTTCAACTGCAATCAATTCTTTTAGAGAAATATTGCGGGAATCCAGTAAGGAACGGGGATTTTCTTCAACAATCCGAACCATGCCTGCCCAGCCGGGATGTGCAAGTAACATTTCAAGCAAGTATTGTTCATAAAGCTCAGTGGAACCGACAATTTTTTCCAAGCAAATCTGGATGACTTCTTCCATGTCTTTAGTCAACAATTCACGGACCATCGGTTCCTGCAATGGGTACAAGGGTAATAAGCTGTTTTGAGCCAGCCGCATTACGCAATCCCAAAAGCGTTCCCCATCCTTTGGAAGGGTCCAGCGGCTAATTCCTTGGTCCAAAAAATTGCCCAGCAAGCGGAACACGATAGGGTGCACCATCACGTTAAGTTCCAGCCCAATGTGGGTTAGCCAAGCATTGCGTATGCCGTGATTGGCTAAGGAAACGGGGGGATAATGGCTGCTAGTATCCTTATCGAACAGGCTTTGCTTGAAGGTTTTCAGTTGTTGCCCTGAAAAAGCGGTCCGGCTTAAAGCCCAATCTATCGCGAAACTCCTGATGCGGCCTTGCTCGTACAATTTTTGATAATCCGCCATTGGCAAGTAACTGCGCGCCCCAAACATTTTTCCGGCCAAGGCCACGCCCTCATGGAACGGCAGGTGCTGGACGGCATGTAAGGTATTGTGGTGGATAAAATCCTTGATTGGACCTTGTGTGGGCAACCAGTGCGCGATATGGGCAATGGCCTTATCTAAGTTGAACGTAATTGTCTCAGTTGGCTGTATTGCCGGACTATGCCCCGCTAATGGCGCGGTTATCTCTCTTTCGTTCAGCATGTTGTTGTCTTTACCTCAGTATTGTAGTCAGGCGGTTGTGTTTGGGTTTCGACCCTTGCCTTCAAAAAACATTAGGCGTTTTGGAAAGGCTAGAAAAACCATCCATGGCTTTGTGCTTCCCTAAAACACGCTGTTTCAAAATTGCTTTTATCAAAACTGGGCTTGTTGATAAAAAAGGTCGGCACGTCCATGCGCCAGAGGGAACATTGGGCTATACATGATAATGTTCCTGGTATTAACAAAGCATTTGTCGTGCCAGGTTTTGTCTCGACGAGTTTATTAGGTTTTTTAATGGAAGGGTTTGCGGGTGTTCCACTTAATGTATATGGCGATGTAAGGAACCGATGAAAAAAATTCCGATAGATGAATTGGGGAATGAGTTGTATCGAACCCCCCAAAGGTCTTTTTATGATTGGTTTAAATCCACCTATGGTTTTGGTTGATTTAGACCATTCTATGATTGGAATGCAGTAACTGGCCAGAACCATTCAGTTACCTTATGGGTTCATGAGCCTTCAAGCTAGTCGTAACTATCTTGACCTTAGATGAATAAATATTCTTGTTTGGGTTAAGACCCCCAAGCCGACATTTTTTACAACCCTTCCTTTTCAATAATCCGAATTATCGACATTGGTTGAAATAAACCGGTTTTGAATGGTTGGTGTCAACCAATAGCCTTCCTTGCCCTTCTTGTTTTAGTTTCTACAAATTAATATTAGCTATTGAATATATTATGTTTATTGTTTTTTATGTGTGCTGGCACGGTAAATGCTTCCTACTTGATAAGACCAGTGCAATCCAATAAGGATCGCAAAAGATGGTCGAAAACAAAATAACCAACCACAGGACGCATCATGAACAAGTATCAATATCATAACAAATTGGCGACCTACCTTTTATTGGCTTCAAGCGCCACTTTTCTTGCCAGTAACAGTTTTGCCAAAAGCGAATCGCCAAAAACACATCCTGTAACTACGGTTGACCGGGTAGTGGCAGCGACAAAACATAAAGCCCTTACTGAGAAGGCTAAGTCTATCGAAGACGAAGCGGCAGCCATAGCAGCAGAAACACAAAAAGCGATCATGGCATTAAACAACAAGGACACCAAAGGTGCCACCAGTCTCTTACAGGGCATATCGGCCAAGTTGGATAACTTGCTGGCTAAAAACCCTGGCATGGACTTAGTTCCGGCCGGTGTTGAAACTGATGTCTACGATTTTGACGGCTCGAACAAACAAGTCACCAATGCCATCGACGAAGCGGAGGGTTTGCTCAAACACGGCAAGTTGCAAACTGCCAGGAATATCGTGGCCGGGATGGCGAGCGAAATTCGGGTGACAACAACCAGCATCCCATTAGGTACTTACCCCGCCGCGATTAAGCAAATTATCCCACTGATTGATGCTGGGAAAATTGACCAGGCTGCTGTCGAATTAAATGACTTGCTAGACACATTGGTCGTCACTACCGACGTGATGCCGTTACCTGTACTTCGCGCCGAGGAGTTGTTAACCGCTGCCGCCGACCTGGAGCGCAGGGACGACCTGTCAAAAGAAGCCAATAGGGCTGAGATACAACAATTCACCGATGCTGCCAAAGAAAAACTGGAACTGGCCCAACTGCTGGGCTACGGCGAAAAAGACGACTATAAGCCGCTCTATAAGGAAATTGACGCCATCCACAAGACCCTATTTTCTGAAAAATCTGCCGCCGCATGGCAACAAATTAAAGGCGACCTTGCACAATTTAAGGATAGGTTAAAAGGCCTGGAAGACGCGGCAGAACGGATAGGCCATCCCGTTAAATAACGGTGGCTGGGGAAGCTAAGGAGCCGTCCACACCTGTTCGTCCATCTTCTCGAAACATCGTTTCAACCGCCCCGTCATTGAAAGAACTGTCGTTTTATATTGAGGTTACCAACATGAACAAACAACTGATTATTAAACTAATAATACTAAGTTTCCCACTGGCGATCCAAGCACAGCAAGGAAAATATAGCCTGCCCTTAAATAACAGCCTGAAGGCAGAATCAGAAGGAAAGGGAAATACCTTTGGCTTGAATATTGACGAGAAGTCTAAAGTTGAAGCCCTTATCAAAGATGAATCTGCGAGGCTCAAGGCAATTGCCGGTGAAAAAAAATCCCGACTTCAAAACCCCCTTAAGCCCTGGCAAACGGCGAAGCTCGATACGCTACATCAACATCCGCATCACAAACTACCCGGTAAAGTAGGAGGGCAAAATCAGCATTAACATCCAATTTTCCAAAACTCAAAAAACAACTTTTGATTGATCACACGAGAGAGAAAGACAATGTACAAGAAAACTCACCTTAATTTAGCCTTGGCTGCTTTTATAGGATTGGTTTCTACCTCTATATTGGCGGAAGTTAAACCTGCCCCTGGGCAACCAGATAAAAACAATCCGTCCTCAGCAGCTGTCGCTCAAAATCAAACTGGCGCACCGCTTTTGAAGCAAGGCGATAAAAGTAAAAAAGCCGAATCGGCTTATCGTAAATGGGCTGAAGAAGAGGAAGAAAGATCGGGACATATCGGATATAGCTTTTTTGAGAAGGATCACAAAAAGCAATAACAGAAAACCGCTACGTCTCATCGGACTTAGTTATGGACGCCATAACACTACAACAATTTCACAAACAATCCAATATCGGAGGAGGTGGAAACCAAGCCAAAGAGTAATCGACCCAAAAAGCCAAAAAAATCTTTTAATATTTCACGAGAGAGAATGACCATGAACAAAAACACCTATCTTAGTTTAGCCTTAGCTGTCTGTTTAGGCCTTTCTGCACCATTGTTTGCGGAAGTTGCGCCAGCGCCTGAACATCCTGCCAATATCACTGCACCGGCCAAAACGGCTACGGAACATAAAGATGCCGCTGCACTTCACAAGCAACACGCAGAGCATCATAAGGCGATGGCGGTGCATCATAAATCGCTGGCAGCCGAGTACAAGAAAACCGGACATCACGAATTGCATAAACACCATGAAGCCTTGGCTAAACACCATGAGGCACTGGCCAAGGAACATGAAAAAACAGCGGTAACGCACGAAAAGATGGCCAAGTAAGCCGATACTTGCTTGTGCGACTTGAAAACGAGCAGGGCGGCTAAATTAGCTGCCCTGCATTAATCTTAAAAACCCGTTTAATCAGGTAAAACCAGGAGAAAAATAATGACGGAAAATATCAATTCTGCCGTTGGTATCTTCAGGGATCCCCAAGATACCGAGCGTGTCATCGAGGAATTACAGAAATCCGGTTATGACATAAAGAAACTTTCACTATTTGGGGGCCTATTGGTAAGCTGGATTACCGGCCCGCTTTCTTTGGGCGGTGCGCTTGCGAGCATCGGCATTCCTAGAGTCAGCATACAACAATACGAAAATGCCCTCGATACTAACAAGTTTATCCTCATTGTCCAAGGAAGCCTCCAGGAAATTGAAAAATCAATGTACATTTTCATACAGAATAAAGCCTTATGTGCAGATTGCCACATAGGGATAATTCGTAGGCATCCTGAAGCAGCTTAATGGCACATTCTTGGAAACCCATAAATGCTGGCATCGATATCGCAATGGTAGGCAAATTATTTTAAACTCCCGCTAGGACGGGATCGAGGTCTAAAATGAAAAAGATTTTAACGGCCTGTTTAGTCGTAATCCTGACCACGGCCATAGCCTTAAACCCTGCATGGGCAAGAGGCGGCGGGCATGGCGGTGGTTTTGGAGGCGGCCATTTCGGTGGCGGTTGGGGACACCATGGCGGTGGCAACTTTGTAGGCGGAGGCTGGGGACACCACGGTGGTTGGGGTATCTACGGCTTGGGTATTGGGTTAGGCTATGGTTTGGGCTATTACGGCGGCTATTATCCTTATGGCTATGGTGCCTATTACGGTTATCCACCAGCTGTGGTTACCGTGCCGCCAACACCGCCAGTTTATATCCAGCAAGCCCCTCCGGTTTCCCAGCAGTATCAGTCCGGATATTGGTATTACTGTAGCAACCCGGAAGGTTACTATCCTTACATCAATCAATGCCCTGGCGGTTGGCAGCAAGTTGCACCAACACCCCCGCATCCTTAAGGAGAATGATTATGTCTCGCATATATAAACTATTATCGGCTATTTCAGTACTGGCTATCACTGGATGTGCCAGTTTACCCACCGGCCCCAATGTCATGGCATTGCCTGGTAATGGCGTGTCTTTTGACCATTTCCGCAATGATGACACAATCTGTGAGCGGTATGCATATTCTCAAGTGGGAGGCGGTACAGGCTATGTAAGCGGTTCGGAGGAGGAAATGCAAGAACGATACGACGTTGCGTATATCCAGTGCATGTATGCCAAAGGCCATAGGGTACCCGTATCAGGGCCGTTCTCGGATGTCGTGCCTCACAGCAATGTAGAGCCGTCGGCGCATATTCCGCTTCCGCCGGAAGGAACACCTCCGCCGCCTCCTAATAATTAACGTACCCGTAAAGGAGCATGGGGATGAATATTAACCTTTTAGTTTGCATGGTGGCGGCAGTTTGGGTGACTTTCGTCCCATTAAACCCTAAACAACATTGTTTTCATCAGCAAATGCATAAAACAGCAGACTTATATCTTCATTCGCCGGAGGGGCATCCGATACAAAAGACGGCTGTCTATGAAACTTTTGATCAAAATGTTTTAAATCGACATCGAGAAAGTTTTATTTAAAGGGATTAGGCAACAAAAAGTCGTGAAAATAAAAAAACAATAATTCCATATGGGGCTTATAAACATAAAGATAATTATTGCTTTATTTTGTTTAATTTCTGTCTTGCCCGGATGCGCTGGCCATCCTATTGCAGAAGGCTCCGCTTAAGTCGAGCCTGCCTATGCAATACCAGGCCCGGGTTACATATGGCAGTATCACCCGCAATTCGGCTGGGGCTGGCATCATCCAAGTTACGGCTGGCACCGCGGCTGGCGATAAAGTGCCCATATTAAGATACTGGCTGCGTTGAAAATTAGGATAAAACAAGCCTCATTACGGTTTGGATTACGTTACTGCAAAGGGAAATACTATGAAAAACGTTGACGAAATACTTGATGAATTAAAGCATGGCCAACGAATGCAGGAATATTTGCAAAAACATTGGTGGTTATTCTTGGTCGAAGGTGTTTTTTTTCTGCTTCTTGGTTTTGCCGCCATAGTCATTCCTCAAGTCATTAGTGTTGTTATTGTTATTTTCATGGGTTGGCTGATCGTCCTAGCAGGTGTAATGCACTTGGGTCGGTCATTGTTTTTCAGGGATTTTCCGGGTCTAGGCATTTGGTTAGGTTTGGGCATTTTGCAGATAGCAGTGGGTTATCTGCTTATCGCCGACCCGTTTGCTGGTATAGTGACATTCACTATCATGATTGCGATATTTTTTGCGTTGGAAGGAATATTAAAAATGTATCTGGCCTTTAAGATGCGTCCTTTGGGACAGTGGCATGGAGTCCTTATTAGCGGCGTTACCTCGTTCTTTTTTGCAACAACGATCTTGGTGTTCTGGCCCGAAATCGAGCATTGGTTACTAGGGTTATTAATGGGCATCAATATGGCGATATTGGGTGGCTCAATGGTAATCATGAGCTTACGCTTTAAGGGCGTCAAAAGTTAATTAGGCTTTAAAGGGTAAGGTTCTAAGAGGCAAGTAAAAAACACGATTGTCTACAGCTTACAGTGGAGATTATCAAAATTGACTTTAACACAGTAGTTGTCTTCCTAGTGGCAATTAGATCCGTTTTGCACGTGATGATCTTGGCGAAGCTTCCAAGAACCCTATTGCAACTAGGTTGTGGAGACCTGAAGTGACTAAAGAAAAAATTAAAAAGATCAAATGGCTTCCCGATGCCGAGGAGCACGACTACCCAGCCGCAGAATCCTATCTGACTATCCTTTATAGGGAGGAAAGGGTCGTCGATATGGTGGTTAAGTTAAGAAGCGCCCCTATTTCACACTTCAAGGCTAAGGACATCTTTAGAGCCACTCAACTTTCTTTATTGGGAGTGAGCAATTCACACGTCGAAAAAGACAGGGAAAAAATCAAAAAAGGGAAGAAACTTTCGCCGCTCCTCCTGGTAAGGGACCAGCACAACGGGAAGGTGATTATTGCCGATGGTTATCACCGGCTTTGCGCCATCTATGAGTTCAATGAAGATGCATTGATCCCATGCAAAATCATCTGAGTATTGTAAGAGATTGTTACATCAACTTCGCTGCACTCTTGTAATTTAAAGGATGCACAGGTATTTGTGCGGTACGATTTATCCATGAATTCCCCATTTCATTTGTGGCGTAATAAGTTACAGGTTGCCGACATAATTGCTGGTATATCGGTTGCCTTTATCCTCTTGCCAGAAGCCGTCGCTTATGCAGCCATTGCACATCTCAATATCCAATCCGCAATCACTGCTGCAATGGTAGGCTTGCTGTGTTACGCCTGGCTAGGGGAAAGCCGTTTCGCTATTGTTGCCCCCACTTCATCAGCCGCATCTTTACTGGCTGCGGTTGTCCTGTCATTCAATCCGGCTGATGGCAACACTGCCGCAGAACTAGGGGTTGCTTTAGTGCTATTAACCGGCGGTGGCTTATTAGTCTTTGCGAAAGCAGGATTCGGGCGGCTTTCGGCCTTCGTTTCGCGCCCTGTCCTGCATGGTTTCTCGTTTGCGCTGGCGGTAACCATTATCATTAAGCAATTGCCTATCTTGCTGGGCTTAAAAACCCATGCTGCGGATCCGTTTCATATCATTTTCGAGTTGGTTACTCACTTCCACGAATGGCAATCCTGGAGCCTTGCAGTTGGTTGCAGCGCCTTGTTGTTACTATGGATAATGAAACGTTGGCCTACAGTACCAGGCGCATTTGTGGTATTGGCATTAGGTATCTACTTAAGCCATTTGGTGAACCTCACCGACTTTCATGTGGCCACTGTCGGGTCTTTACAAATTAAGCCGCCGCTTCTGTCGTTACCCCAGTTGCCTCTGGAAAAGTGGCTTCGGTTAGCTGAGCTGGCCTGTGGTTTACTGGTTATTATTGTTGCCGAATCTTGGGGCAGTATACGTAGCCTTTCACTCATTCATGGCGATGTCGTAGATCCTAACCATGAATTGTACGCGCTGGGGACTGCCAATTTTGTTTCTGGCCTGTTCCAGGGCATGCCAGTCGGGGCGGGTTTTTCAGTCAGTTCCGGGAATGAGGCGGCAGGAGCACAATCTAAACTTGCCGGTTTCATTGCCGCACTGGTATTGCTGTCAATGACCATATTTGGGCAAGGGTGGATAAGTCTTATTCCAGAACCCATCGTTGCCGCCGCCGTTATTAACGCCCTAAGCCATGCCTTAAGTCCTAAACCACTACTTACGCTCTGGCGGATGAACCGTGACCAATACCTTGCCCTGGCTGCGGTCGCAGCCGTGTTAGCTTTTGGGGTGCTGCATGGTATGCTGATTGCAATAGGATTGTCATTAGCCTCCGCAATACGCTCCTTCAGCCAACCTTTGGTGCGGGAGCTAGCAGAGTTGGGGCATTCACGTGATTATGTCGACAGGGAAAACCATCCCAATGCCCAAACCCAAGCAAACCTATTAGTCCTACGTCCTGAAGAGCCGTTGTTTTTTGCAAGTGTCGAAGGCATCCTAACTGAAGTCCAACGGCGTTTAAAGCTTAACCCAGATGTGGAAATCCTGATTGTAAGCCTTGAACAAAGCGCAAATCTTGACAGTACGGCGGCTGATTGTTTGATTGAATTGGCAAATGACCTTAAACAGCAGAAAAAAACACTATTACTGGCACGGGTCAAAGATCCGATAAGATCGTTATTGCTAAAACTGGCAGAAGAGAAATTTCAGGGCAAACTCTTTTGGAGCGTTGCCGACGCGGTGGCTGAGGCAAAAAAAAGGTTTCGTTAACTCTATTATATATTGGCTTAAACTAATGAGGCCTTGTTAAAAAACGTAAGTTTATGAAAGATAATAGACAATAATCCCGCATTTGAGGATTTGAAAGTTTGAGAATACAATGCCTACGTTAGGATGCATTTGCAAAAATATTATGGTGTAAACCTTATTATTCACTAAGGGTTTGTCTTTGGCCATAAACTCTTTCCAAAATGAGTAAAACTGATGGCAAAAATCATGGCTAGAAATTTAGCCGCAACTAAGCGCTGGGGAGTTTGTTTCAATCATCACTATGGCAACGATTTAACAATTAGGGTAATGAATTATGGAACGCAAACGTAATAGGACAATCATTAAAACGCTTGCTTTGGGCTTGGTCATTGCCGTTCTCAGCTACTTGTTCCACCCTGAGGTTGGGCAACTAAGCGTTATGTACAATGGCCGAGCTGTCGCAGAACCCTTAGTCCGCTTTGCCGCTATCCCGACTTTTTTGGTGATTATGGGGCTTGCCGGGCTTTTGACGTTTGTGCTGTTTTTGGGGGTCGGCGTGTTTATTTTTATGGGTACGCTATTTATGGCTTTAATGCTTAGCTTTGTTATCGCACCTTATTTCTGGCCCGTATTGGCCATTATTGTGCTGATAGTCTCGCTGATGTTTATTGACCGATCAAGGTAAATGATAATTGGCCATGATGAAAAGCAATAACAACCAAGACCTCTCCCATCACATCTTGCCGAACTCTTCGGTCATGGTAGGTGTCTGCATCACGGTTATCAGCATCGTCAAAAGTGTGGATCCGGGCGTGATAAGCTATTTTATCGATAAGGCATTAGCGATTGACAGCATATTGTTCATGGTAAGTGCGCTCCCTTCATTTTCATCGATCCGTGCAGAATTGTCTGAAATAAGGTTGGAACGCTGGGCTGAATTGATCTTTTTGGTTGGGTTGGTCTCAATGACAGTGATTACGGTTATTTTCTCTTTTGAAATCGTATAACGCTAAGGCAAGTATATTATGTCGTCATCATGTTGAATATTCATCGATATGTTTACAGTTATAAATAATGACGATGCGTTAAATATATGTATCCGTACTTAACATAACAACTTGCTTGGAACGAGCCTTACGCAAAAAATATGTTTTAGGCTCCTTTCATCAAGTATCAAACGTAAAATCAAATTCTTTTTAAGGGCTTAATATTGACGCACTTGCGGAAGTGTTCAAGCCAATTCGTCCCCCTTTTCACCCGTGCTGATACGTCCCCCGTGCGAAACATCAACAGTATAAACCTTGCCGTCGCCATGGTTACCGGTATGGGCTTTCTCCATAAGGGTATCGAAAATAATGTCGACCAAATGCTCCGGGGCAAAAATTTCAATGCGGATTTTCTTAAAAAAGGGCTGATATTCCTCGCCGGATTCAGCCCGGTCGCGGCCAAAGCCAACGCAATCGCTGATTGACATGCCCGGAAACCCAGGAATATCCATCAAAGCAATTGCCACATAATTTAACATGTGGGGTTGAATATAGGCGCGTATCTCTTTCATCAGTTTTGCCCCTTTAAGGTTCAATATCTTCGGCAAAATATCGGTAAAGTGCAGGTAGCATGGTAAGTGTCAATAAGGTTGCCGTCATTAAGCCACCTATGATCACTACAGCAAAGGGTTTTGCCGTTTCCGAGCCGACACCAGTTGATAGCGCGGCTGGAAATAAGCCTAGCATGGCCATTAAGGCAGTCATGACCACGGGGCGTAACCGGCTGACCGAACCATTTACGATAGCATCATGCAGGCTTTGGCCTTCGCGCCGTAGTTTATTCAGATGTGAAACTAAAATGACGCCGTTTTGAACGGCAATGCCAAAAAGTGCGATAAAGCCGACGGCGGCAGACACGCTTAAATTGATACCGGTTGCGAGCAGAATCAAGATTCCGCCTATCATTGCGAATGGCACATTCATGACGATGAGCAAGGCGTTTTTGACCGAGTGGAAGGCCCAAAAAAGCAACACAAAAATTAGCGTCAGGCTGATTGGCACAATTAAAGACAAACGCTTCATCGCCCTTTGCTGGTTTTCGAATTGTCCGCTCCAGACGATATGGTAACCCGGCGGCAAGACGACTTGCTCGTCCACCTTTTTTTGTGCTTCGGCTACAAAACTGCCTTGGTCACGGTCAATTAAATTACATTTGATCGCAATACGCCGCATATTGTCTTCCCGGCTGATGCGGGATGCGCCTTGATTAACCTTGATTTCCGCCAATTCCGATAACGGGATACGACTGCCGTCCGGTGTTTGTACCGTCAAACTTTGCAACCCGGCAACTGAATCGCGTGCACTCTCTTCATAACGTAGGGTAACATCGAAACGGCGTTCTCCTTCCAGTAGTTGGGTAACGGCTTGCCCTCCCATTCCGATAGAAATGATCTGTTCTACGTCGGCGATATTGATGCCGTAGCGGGAAATTTTTGCGCGGTCAATTTCGATAATCAGTTGCGCCAGACCCGCTTGCTGTTCGGCGGCAATATCGGTCGATCCCTTTATCCCGGCAAGTATTTGGGTGATTTTATCGCCCGTACTTTGCAAAGTTTTCAGGTCGTCACCAAAAACTTTTATGGCGATTTCCCCTTTGACGCCAGAAATAGCCTCTTCCACGTTATCCTGAATGGCCTGGGAGAAATTGGTTTGTATACCGGGAAATACGGCTAATTTTTTGTCCATCGCCCGGACCAACTCGTCTTTACTGCTGTACTTCCATTGTTCTTTGGGGATCAGGTCGATTAGGATTTCGAGGTTGTTAAATCCTTTCGGGTCGGTGCCGTCTTCCGGCCTTCCAAGCTGGCCGACGATAGTTTTAGCTTCCGGAAAAGTCTCCAACTGTTCCCTAATATTCCGTTCAATCGTTTTGGCCTGGGTTAAAGAAACCGGGGTTGGCAAAGTTACCGTCAGCCAGATGTTACCCTCATCCAGCTTGGGCATAAATTCGGTACCGATCAATTTAATGCATAGCAGGCTGATCGCCAATGCGGTCAATGCTGAAATGAAAACCAGGCGGGCATGTTGAAGAACCCATTCCAGGACTGAGCGGTATACTGACTCCATTTTATGAACCAGCGGATTATGTTTTTCAGCCAATTTTGGCCCTAACAAATAAGTAAGCATAGCCGGGATGAAAGTCAGGCTAAAAAGCATCGATGCCAACAAAGCAAAACTTAACGTAAATGCCATCGGCGAGAAAATTTTCGCCTCCACCCGTTGGAACGTGAAAATAGGCAAAAAAGCGATAATGATGATGACTTTGGAAAATAAAATAGGCCGCCCCATTTCCGATACGGTTACAAGTAGGGATTGACGCATGCGATGTAAATCGGCATTGCTCTGTAAATCCAACGTCACTTTTACCATGACAGCCTCGACAAGCACCACCGCGCTATCGACGATAATCCCAAAATCGATGGCGCCCAAGGAAATCAAATTGGCCGAAATGTTGGCCAAATCAACCAGGATAAACGCAAACAATAAAGACAAAGGGATAATCAAGGTGACTAAAAATGCAGCCGTCCAACGTTGCAGGAACACCATGAGGATCACCAGGATTAGCACAGCGCCTTCGATCATGTTGTGTTCCACCGTGTGTATGGTATGGCCCACGAGTTCGGTACGGTCGTAAACGGGCTTAATCTTCACGCCGGGCGGCAATCCGAAGGTATTTAAGTCGTCAATTTTTTGCTTAACCCCAGCCAAGACTTCAACCGCATCCTTGCCTTTAATCAACAACACGATACCTTCAACCGTATCATCCCTCTGGTTTAAGCTTACGATGCCTTGGCGCGGTTGTGGGCCGACTTCGAGGTCGGCAACATCTTTAACCCGTATGGGTACTCCTTCATTGCTTGTGACAATGATTTCGCCGATTTCATCCAGCGACTTAAGCAAGCCAACGCCACGGACAACCAAGGCTTCATCGCCATGTTCGATATAACCGCCGCCAGAATTTGCATTATTGGCGGCAATTGCCGCATAAATTTGGTTTAGTGTGAGCCGATAGTTTTTTACCCGGTCAGGTTTTACCGAGACGCGATATTCTTTGATGCCGCCACCGTAACCGACTACATCGGCAACGCCTTGCACCGTTCGCAATCGCGGTTCAATGACCCAATCCTGGAGTGCCCGTTGCTCGATGAGCGGCAAATGCTTCGCCTCGATGGTGTAGCGGTAAATTTCCCCGACACCGGTGGATAGTGGGCCTAATTGGGGTGAAACCGAATTGGGCAGGTCGGCATTCTGTAACCGCTCATAGACTTGTTGCCGTGAAAAATAATCTTCCGCATCATCGTCAAACGTTAAGGTAATAACCGATAACCCGAAAATCGACACCGACCGCATATTCATTAAATGCGGCAAGCCGTTCATTTGCCTTTCCAAGGGCAAAGTGACGAGTTTCTCGACTTCTTCCGGCGCTTGTCCTGGATAAGACGTCACGATTTGCACAAAAACATTTTGCACATCGGGAAAAGCTTGGACCGGCAGTTTTTCAAACGCGATAATGCCGGAAAGGGCGACCATTAGCGTGCCAATAATAATCAACAGCCGCTGCTTTAGGCAGAAAGCAATAATGCGTTCGATCATAAATCCTGTCCCGTCAGAAAAGAAACATTACTGCTCGGCATTTTCTTCAACGGCTTCTTCCGTGCGTAACATGAGCGCGCCCTCGGAAACTAAATTTTCATCTGGTGCTAACCCTGATTCCACAACCGCCCTGTCTTTCAGTCGAAGACCGAGGCTTACCCGCCGCCGTTGGTACCGGTTATTATCCAGCGAGACAAACACATAATCGGACGTGTCTTCGGTAAATACCGCAGTTAACGGTATAACGATAGCTTGTTCGTTTGGGCCGCTTTGGATATCGGCAGTCGCGTACATACCGGGTAACAGCCTTCCGTCAGGATTGGGCAGTTCGCAACGGACTATAACGGTTCGGGTCGTTTCATCGAGTACTTGGCCGATATATTTGACGGTAGCAGGAAAACGCTCGTCCGGATAAGCCGGGACGGCGATCAAGACACGCTGGCCAATTTTGATTTTTGCAAGATTGACTTCGAATATCTCCATCAACAATGACAATTTGCTGATATCGGAAATGACGTACAGGGGGTCGGGCAAATCGGGGCGGACTTCCGTGCCTATATTTACATGGCGTTCCAGGATAACTCCTGAGATAGGTGAAAGGAGCTTAAAGCGGCCATCATTTTGTTTCGGGTCGATATGCAGGTTGTGCAAGCGGTCTTTTGCCTTTTCGGCATCGCTCCTAGCTTGGGTTAAGTTGTCTTGGGCCTGCTCCAAATCCTTACGGGATACCGCTTTGCCTTCATATAATTTCTTTTGGCGATCATACGCTTTTAACGACAGCATAAGGTCGGCTTGCGCTTTTGCATAATCGGATTCAGCGGTAGCCACATCAGGGCTATCCAGCATGAGCAAGGTATCCCCTTCTTTAACGGTTGCGCCTAAATTTACAGGTGGCGAAATTACCCGTCCGGCAACAGGCGAACTTACGCGGCTGGTCAAACTTTCATCCAGTGTAGTTTTTCCAGCAATGGGCTGCAATAACGGACGGCCTGAAAGCGTTAATCTCATCATTTTAATATACGCCTTCTTAGGTGAATCTACAGGCAATTCAATAACACCAGGAGGGGCTGCACTGGTTTTAGGTTTCGCATTTTTTGTAGAATTATCAGAACAAGCCGTCAAGAGCGAGATAAGGAAGATCGAAAGAAGATGGGTAAAAAAACAATAATAAGTGCCGCATGGTTTATGGTTAATTCGCAGCATAGGTTATTTATCTCCGACAGCCATTTGTAAATCTGCGTAAGTAAGGGAACGATTGTTCAGTGCCGTATAGTAATCTAATAATGCAGATTTATGGACTCGCTCAGCTTCGACTAAGTCGATTAGACCAGTGGCGCCGTTTAAGTAGGATAACTCAGCCGATTCCCGAATTTGGTCGATTTTAGTCAAAATATCCTTCTTATAACGGTTGACCACTTTCTCTGCGGCTTGCCATTTTGCTAATGATGAAACTACATCAGCCCGCAAAGTTTGTTCGGTTTGGGCAAGATTTAATTGCGCATTCTGTAAATTGACAGCGGCTTGACTGACCTCGCCCTGTTTTTGGTAAAAAAGCGGTATCGGTACGCTGACCTGGACCTGGGCAAAGTCAGAGTTAATGTTTTGCGGATCGTGGCTATAGCCGACACCGACGGTGACATCGGGAATTGCCAGGCGCCTCGCCAAGGTCAGTTGCTTTTGTGCTTGTTCCGTCCTGGTTTTTGCGGCGGCAATGTCAGGGCGCTGCTGCAATGCTTTTTCCAGTAAAGTTTCCTCGTTGGGCTTTTCAGTTAGCGGCATCTTGTCCGGCCAGTTATCTTTTGCCTTAAAACTCATCACATTGTCAGGCCATGACAACAGTTTGGCCAATTCCGTTTGCGCCGACTTGACCGCTGCGGTGGCATTGTTCCAATCCGATTCGGCTTTCAATTTTTCGACTTCAATACGCAAAAAATCCGCTTCTGAAATATCGCCTTGCTTCAACCTTAACCGGTTGACTTCCCATAGCTGTTGGTATCGTGATGTATTATCCTCGGCAACCTCGGCATTCTTTTGCGCTAACAATAGGGAATAGTAGGCTTTGCGGACAGCGTTGGTGAGGGTACGCAAGGCATCTTGCAAGTCTTCCTCGGAAGCCTCCGTTCCTAAACGGCTGCTTTCCATGCCCAATCCACGTTTTCCAGCCGTTTGGATAAGTTGTTGGATCAGGATGTTGAAGTAAGCCCCTCCTTCTGTAATCGGATTTTTTCCAGGGTTTACCTTGTTTTGGGGGGCAATTTGTTCTACGTCAAAACTCAAAGTCGGATTGGGTATCGCCCCGGCAATAATCTCTTGTGCGCGGGCTTGGTCAATATTGTACTGGGCGGCGATGAGATCCAGGTTTCGCTTATAAAAAAGCGATAGTGCCTGATCCATGGAAAGTGATAAGTCTCCAGCTTGGCAGGGTAGGCAAATTAATAAACCTAATAAAATAATTGCATTCACTAACCCTGATGGCTTGGCTTTGCTATTTATGATTAGGTTATTCTTGATGGCAGGATTCAAGTTAAAAGGTGATCCGATTGGGTTGTTGATTAGTGGCGTTCAAATCATAACAAAAGTGAGAAATCGTTTCATAAAGTGAACATAATCATCACTATTTTTCATTATAAAATGCAGGAAAAATTTAGGGCGAAAAGTTAATGGTTGGTTTTTTTGGTATGGGCATTTTAAGGCTTATAAATTATGGTTAGAAGCAGTTAGTATTTTTATCGTATTCATGGGAATTTTTACTAGAGAAGTAAGGTGCGTAAATTACTCTTAGAATATTTTGTCATACTGTCAATGATCTTGATTACAGCAAATATCATTCCGAGAATTCGAACAATACGAATCAAATATAGCTGCAACATCAAGGTTTTGGCTTGCTAGATGTTGATTGTTTCGATTTTGGTCATAAAAACGCATTGTATTAGAAATGTTTACTTTGCAAATATACCTTTCCAGCTTCCGGAAATCATACGGGTGACCGTCATGAGGACAAATGGAACGGAAAACGCGGAAGGGGCGGCCAAGTATCGGGGTTCCCAAACGGGATTGAATTTCGCTTTATAGTTGTATAGGCCTTCGAAATTGTAAAATTCATCCCCTTGGTCAAAAATGATCGTGCCGATTTTATGCCAAAGCGGCGCGAGGGGACGACGTTCCAGGCCCGACAGCGGGGCCATTCCCAGCGAAAACCATTGGTAGTCCTGCTGTTGTCCCCAAAGCATCAGTTCGACGAACAGGAATTCCATGACTCCGCCTGGTATATCTGGGTTGTACCGCATCAAATCTATGGACAATTCTTGTTTGTCGGTAGTTTGCCAGAGATTGGCAAATGCGACAATTTTGTCTGCTTGGTCACGTATTACGGCAATGTCGGTACGACGTAGGTAAGCTTCGTCAAAAAAACCGAGCGAAAAGCCTTTTTCGTGGGTGTTTTTGCCCATTAACCAATAATCCGATATTTGCCGTAATTCCGGCAGCGCCTGCTCGACTTGGATACCCGTCAAGATGCCAAAACTGAAGCCTAGCTTGGAAAACTGATTACGCGCACCGCGTTGTGAATCACGCTTTTTACCTTGCAAGGTGAAGGTCGCTAGGTTGACTTTTGCTTCTTCCCCCAGCTTATAAAAGGACAGTCCCAAGTCAAGATAGTAGGGCAAAAACGCTTCACCGGCTTGATAGAAAACCGTTTTGGCGCCGTTTTTATCGGCTTGTTCACGGAATGTCCAGATCAGGTCTTCAACGGAGTTTTTATTTCCGACCGGATCACCCATCGCTATCCAAAACTTTGATGCGACATTGAACATAATAAAAGCGCTCCTGTCACCGTTCCAAAATAAATACTTGTCACCCAATAACGCCAGATAACCCGTGGTATCCTCAGCTTGGTTGATAATCTTCGTTACCTCATCGAGTTCTTGGACTGATGGCTTTTCCAGCGATTTCGGCGGGGCAACACTGAAAAGCCGGAATAATACATAGGCAACCGCCAGAACTGAGGTCAACAATAAGACACGCAAGAACCGGGGCGCATCCCCTTCAAATGAAAACTGCCACCACAGGTCATGGGAATATTCCACGTCCCGATAGGCAAAAAAACCTATCCAGGTACTGGCCAGTAACAAGATAGCTATCATGCCTATCCATTGCCGGGAAAAGGGCATGTGCAACAAGGAAGATGAACGCTGAAAACAAACTTTGGTCGGCAGCAGTAAAAGCAACATAAACGCCAACAGCAGCGCTTCTTGCCAGTCGAATCCCTTGAACAAGGAAGCCGCTATGCCCAGTGCCAGGGTTAGTATGCTCCCGTACCAAGCGGCATCAATTTTTAACCGTATTCCCCGTGACAAAAATAATAAAGACAGGCCAATTACACTCCCTAAGAGATGTGAAAATTCGATAATGGGTAATGGCATCCAAATTTGCAGCCAGTCCATAGCCTTTGGATCGGCAGGAGTTGCCCCTGAAACTAGCAGCATGCCGCCTGAGAAAATCAGTATCACCGAATAAAGTTGAGGCACGATAGCCGAAAGGACGGGGCGCATAGCATTGCTGGTTTCGACTAACAACTTCCGGCGGTTATAAATTTCATAGACCATCAGGCAGAAGCCCGCCATCAGCAATGGGACGAAATAATAAATTACGCGGTACAAAAGCAAAGCGCCGATCAAAATCAAGTGTTGTTCCCTGGCATTGATATCAGACATCAGCCAAAGAAATGCGCTTTCAAAAACACCGATACCGCCAGGCACTTGACTAAGCACGCCCACGACTTGAGCAACCACAAAAACCACTACGAACGCGCCAAAGTTAACGTCGACTTTACCCAACAGCAGCACCCACAGGACTAGCGAAGACAACAATACGTCGACACTGGAAACCAAAGTTTGCCAGAAAGTCATGCCTGGCGATGGCAAATATAACTCAAAGCCTCTGATCAGAAGCGGTTTCCGCCATAACCAAACTGTTATCCAATAGGCTAGCAAGGCAGCAGCGCAAATCAGGCTAACCCAATGGATAGCTTGCGGTTCCTGGATATTTTTTGATAAATAGTGAGGCAACAGTAAACTGCCAACCAATCCTAAGCTGACTGCGCCTAGCAAGTAAGTAACCGTTTGGAATAAAGAAATTTTAAGGATATCCCAGCCTGGTATCCCCCATTTTGAATAAAACCGGAAACGGATCGAACCGCCAGCGGCCCAGGCATGTCCTGTATTGTTGGTGATCGCATAACTTAATAACGCGGCGGCGATCATTTTCGGTACCGGTATTTGAGTATGTCCGGTGAAACGTAAGGCTAGCCAATCATAACCCGCCAGAACCAAGTAATTGATAGCAGTTAACACAAACGCGGCGATAACTATCCGTGCAGGTGTAGCTTGAAGCGATGCGAGGATGTCGCTCAAGTTGTGGGCTTTGAGTTCGTTATGGACAATGTAAAGCGCACAGGCAAATAACCCGATGGGCAGTAACTGTGTAATGTTTTGGGTCAATCGGCTGAGTGTTTGGCGGGGCATGGCCTGGTTATTGTCTTGTAATCGGGTGTTTCAAGTTAATTAATCCCATGTTGACGATATACATCCAGAATTTGCCGGGTCAGTTTTGGATAATCCTGGTCAAAGTGGTGCCCGCCTGGCAATGCCAAAATTTTAGCCTCACTATTAATCAAATCGGTACAGGCTGTTTCGGATTTTTCCTCTAAACCATAAATACATAAAATCTTAGCCTTAGGTATCTGCGCCAAATCTGGCGCCAACGGCTGTTCGCCCGCGCTTCGCCCTACCCAGCCTGAAACATGGATCTCAAAATCGGCATTCTTCGCTAACGCTATCAGCGCCAATAGCGTAACGCTGTCTTTATCTTGTGCGGGAAGGCGGTTGTAGATGGCAGGCATGATGTCCGCACCGAATGAATAACCAGCCAGCACAAAGGACTTTGCACCCCAGTTTTTACGGTAATAAGCCATTGTTGCCGCCAGATCGGCCGATGCTTGTTCGGGAGTCTTGCGTTCCCAGAAATAACGCAACACATCGACACCGACTACGGGATAATTCTGGTTTGCCATTTCACCGGCTACGGCCCTGTCCAAGTCTCGCCAACCGCCATCGCCGGAGTAAAAAAGGGTCACATTGGATCTGGGTTTAGCCGTCGGCACTTCAACTACCGGCATGGGGGGTAAGGACTGGCTGGTTTGCCCGAGGCTGGTCTTGATCTCCTCAACCAGCACCGTATCCAGCGGGGTGTCGTATGGGGCAATCCGGGTATCGACATTCCCCAATGTCCTGATAAAGATGGCTGTCGCATCGTCAGGATGGTCAGTCCAAACGGAACGCCAGTTGCCTTTTAATCCAGCGGCTGTATTGAGGCTGGGATTTTCGCCTTGGACAGATAAGGGTAGGCACAAGGACGCATCGGCGGGCAAATCAACTGAGAACCCTACCGAAAGGTTTGTGGCAGAATTGATGGAAGCTGTTTGGGCATTGATAAACGGTATCAGTGCCCCTGTTTCAATGCCTGCAATAATCAGCCGGTTTGCTGCTGGTTTTGGCAGTTCCTTGACCAGCGTGTCAATCGAGGAGGCAATAAAATTGTGATCCAGGCAATCTCCCGTTACCGAGTTAAGTTCATCAAAAACCTCCCAAATATCGACGATAGCCGCAGAAACGCCGGTAGCTGCAACGCGTTGTGCCAAATCGACGCCCGGCAATTTTTTGGTATCGACAAAAACCACCGCTAAGCCTTTGGAACCCCACATCGGCTCTGCAATGGCGATATCGCCAAAATTTTCAATATTAATTATGTCTTGTTGAATCGGCGGGTCAATTCGTTTTACCAAAAAAGCAACTATCAAGATGATGCTTAACAAAAGGTAAAATAACAGTGCTTTTTTTATTTTCATTAGGCGTTTCTACAATACGGTAATTGGATGGCTTTATTTCGGTTTCCTTATGCCTAAGAATGAAGGAAGCAATTAATTGGTTTGCCTGGCTGGCATGGTAATCGGCGCAGCATGGCTCCGGTACCCGGCATAATTTCCAACTTTCCGTTTAGCCAACATTTGGGCTAATTCCCTGGAATGCGATATGTCAATAATGTCGTTTTCCCCTACAATGACAAGCGTCGGTGCCTTAGTGGCCAATAAATCGAAAAGACATCGCTTTAGTGTCGTCCGCCACAATGCCTTGATCTCTTTTTCTAGGGCAACATGCTCGCCTCCGCTAAAGGCGCCACAGCAACCAATATTGTCTTTTTCGGCCTGTGTCGTTGTCGAGAGCTTCCAAACCAAATATTACAACAAATAAGCCGACATTGGCCTCAGCCAGAATAAAAATGATACAATGATTGCCAACCAACAACGGTAGCCGATTGATATTGAACAAGCGTTTCAGAGTGGTGGTTCTTAGCCAGACTGTGATAAATAAACCCCACTTTAACGATAGTCGTTGTTATATATAGGTTGAGGTGGCCTCCACATACGGTTACGGGCTGCATTGGCCTCTTCTTCTTGCGCCTTAGTTCTACGCCGTTCTAATTGCAACATTTCTTGTTCCTCCAACTCAATTTGGCGCTGTTTCTTTGCCCTTGCTTTGTCGGCATCATAAGCCGCTTCCTCTTGTTCTTCGGATTTGCGTAAGGCGTTCGCCTTTTCAATTTCTTCCGGAGACATTTCTTTTGTTTTTAGTTTACCTTCAAGTATCTCACTTGGAGTACATGGCGACGGTTGATAAATAATTTCTCCAGCGCTCGATTTGCATTTGAATACTTCAGCATCCGCAGAGAACGACAATGTTATTAATAAGATAAAAATCGGGGCTATCATTTTCATGATCCTACCTCCATAAGTTGTAAATTTTTCTTTACTCGTTAAACTATTTTTTAATTCGGATGAGCTTGTTTTTAAGCCCTAAAAATGAAGCAGAAACCTTGTTCCAGGCATCCGCCGATCTGTCGGTAAAAATATCGTTTTTCATTTGATCGATGGCATCGTAAACCTCTGTGTAATCGAGCTTAGAACCGTAGCCCAACAATTCTGCAAATTTTAATTTTTCTTTGGCGGCATCTGAAAACATTAATATTTGGTTCTTGCTGCTTTCTTGGGACTTAACAGTGGTGTACTCCAATTTCGTCGCCTCAATTAATAATTCCTCCGCCCGAAGTATCGGTATTGGCATTATTTCTATCGTTTTTACTAATCTGTTCAGGACTTCATAAAGTACGTCTTCTGCCTTGCCTTTATTGCCAGAACCTAGAAGATAAGCGGCAGCATCATCCACACCCATTGAAAAAGAGCCTAGTGGTACGCTGATCGTGGTGACATGAATTTCGCTGACGAGTTGATCCAACATTTGACGGGCGGCTTGAACCTTGTGGTCTGCTAACAGTTCATTGGCCGTTTTAATCAATTTTTCAACTTGCGTGGTAGTGCCATCAAAATCGTAAATATCGGCATCAATTATGGCGGGCATAAGGTTTGATTTCGGGTGTTTGGCGAGTAAAACGTTGAGATGTTGTGCCGCATCCTTCAGTAAAACCAATGCGCGTTTGCTGTCATTATTCTTTAATGCCATTAAGGCATTTTGTACGCCGGTTACAGCAGCTAATGCTTCGAGCTTAATTTGTTGGTGCCTTTCTCCCAGTAATTCGCGTTTTGTTTCCAACGATTCTTTGGTTTTTGGCGCAAATAGAGAAGCTGAAACCGTGGGACTGAATGCAGCGGAAACAGTCGTTATAGAACCGCATAATGTAGTTAAAACGAAAGCAACGATGGCAGCCGTTTTTATCAATGTTTTTGTTTTCATGTTGATCTATTGCTTAATAATTACCTGGGCGGATTAGCCGATTCAGTTTGGAGTAAAAAATGGATTGGATCTGGCTTGAATACCCTTTGTTGATACTAGCCATCTTGTGAAAAACTTGCCCATATTTACTTAAAAGCAAGTTACATGCCGATAACGTAAAGCGGTTTTAACATATGCCCAAAAGCCAAATGAATTTAAGGCATAAGTAACGGTATCATCGATAACCCATAGACTTAACACTTGGTTTCTGGATTTATAATTTATTTTTTGCCTGCCTTGGTTATGCCTGGCTCGTAATGCAATTATTTTGGTTGGTTGTTACCAACCAAAATAATTGGTTTATATGAACCAATTATTCCTGCTTTGCAGATAAATCTTGCTTAATCGTTTGGCTTGTGCAGTTATCGGGCAGGACATAATCCTGATAAATTTGGGCTCAGGTTTTTTTAAAGAGGAAGTAATAATCGGGATACATCTTTAATGCCCCATTGTCTGGTTAACAAAGTTTTGTAGGCGTGAAGGAATCACGGGGCTCAAATTCACAGCTAGGGATACTGTTGTATAGCATTGCCGATTGGTTGTACCCGGGTTTGACAGCAGCGGCAATTTATTCCTGTTACGTTTTCCTCTTTTTGTTGCCTGAATATTGGCGTAATACCACCACTTTTTTAGAGGTTGTTTGGTTTAAAAAAAATGTATTTTGTAACTTACTGTTGAGAACAGGCTAAATTAAAAAATCCATTATTTAAATATCAGTAGGTTTTTATTGTGATAATTGCTCATGTGCCCCGTCATTCCGGCATGGATTGCCGGAATCCAGAGTCCAAGGATGGCTTCCATGCCAACTGGATGCAGTCACTCCCTGACGGCATGACGCGTAAAAGGGTTTTCAAAAGCCCACACATCAATAAACCATAGCATGATTTTTTAACCAAACAGCTTCTTATTGCCTGGGATTCAGGCAAATTAATCTATCTGATACTTGCTTCAAAAATGGTGTATAAATCGAATAGCGCAAAATACTGATGTCCCACATAATCAACTGACTTCGAAGCGATGTTGCTTGTAATTACATATGTAGGCACATTCCTGATGGCTTAAAGGCCAATGGGTAAGTTCGAGCCGATGCGCGGCACAAGGTTGTCTTTAAAGGCGCGGAGCAGGCGTAGGATAGGCGTCTTGCCTTAAATCAATCCGGAGATTTGCCACTCACTGGGTAATTGGGCTAGCGCTTTCGAGGCGGCAATTGTACCGTCTTTTCCTTTATCCTATCGGTAAAGCAGTAGGCTAAGCAGCTTTCCTGGGTGCTTTTAGCCCTGCCTTGGTACAATGAATGATGCCTTCACATTCAAGGACTTCCTGCTCCGCTTCCAGCCAATCTTCCATTTCATGGCCAGGCGTAAAAGCCCTTCTCTCTGCTTTGTAATAAGCCGCTTCGGCAATTCTTGCTTCCAGGTCGGTATGGCTGGACATCTCTAGATTGCCCGAAGTTTCCGCGCTCGTTTCGAAATTGGTTGTGTTAAACATTGGTGAACCTCTGGGATAAAAAATTAGAAACGCCTTGCAAAATCAGCTTCCTTTTTTAAAGTCGACTACAAACCGTTTAGGCGCTACTTGCTTCTTACCCTGATTAAACAGAGGGACATTTAGGGAGGCTAAAAGTTACAAAAAATTAAATATCCTTTTAAAACTTTACCCGTGCGTCTTGCAGAAAAGTTAGACAACAAATTCCTCGGTTCATTCAATTGCTTGTTGCCGGATTAAATGCCCAAATAACCGAAGGACACATCGGGACAACTCAGTAGCCAATTGACAAATTCGGATTTTTTAATTACGGAAAATTCCGTTCTTTCAAACTTTACCTGGGATGTGTTTCCCGTTTCTGCCGTTAATACAGCAAATTCGGCTTTATTCGGAAAGGTTTCCCGGATGCGGTAGGTTTTGGTTTCCTCATTGTTGGTCACATGTACCTTTCCTGAAAAAATCAAATAAAGGTCTTCAGGTGCATTAGCCTCCATCTCTAACTTGGCTCGATAGAGATATCGGACGGTTTTAATCTTCTTTATCAACTCACTAATTGCTTCTTCTGAGAGCATAAAAAAGTAAGGGATATAAGCCGGATATGGATTTGATAATTCCCGGCCTCGTATCAAATACGGACGCAACGGTCCATTCCTTTTGCTCTGGCTATGGATTAATTCATTCGGCAACGCAGCAAAGTCTATGCCATTAGCGCAGTGGCTAACTGGGTTATTTATCATGGTGTATCCTCCTGTTCAGTTTCATCTTTAAGCATTGTTGCGGACGCTACAAGCTAGCGTAAAAAAGGTAGGGGAAACCGTTTAAGCAACTTACTTTAAACGGTAGTCTATTTTGGTTTGAGAACATTCCTCTGGCAATAACGGAAAAGGGGGTAAAAAAGGGTATTAAGTGGATATAAAAAATATCTATGCCAAGAAAGTTAGTTTTTTTATAGCGGTTACTTGATGCGGAGAATCAGTAATAGCGGTTAAAACCGAGTATTAATAGAAGGTACGTTTTAGTTAGGCCATTTATGTTGGGAGCGTTAAATCACAAAATGCGTTTCGACAGGTTCAATACCCAATGGGCACAAGGGCGAACAGCGGTTAAATCTCAGTAAGCCTGGGTCGGTATGGAAGTAGAACTCTACCAAAAGAGAACATTTTACGGCAATGACAGCAGATAACTGCGCAAGTTGACGCCCTTATAATCCAAATTCAATTTTTTTCGGATATGCTTACGGTGGATGCCGACAGTACCCGGCGAGATTGATAAGGCTGTTGCAATATCCTTACTGGCCAAACCCTGCCGCACCAATGTCGCTACCAGCGATTCGACGGGACTTAAGCACTGGTAGGTTGCAGCCAAACTGATCGGGCTTCCGTAAGCGTTCACCAGACGCAGGAGGTTGTTTTCGAGGATAGCAATAAGCGTGGCAGTTTGGCCGGGATCCGTACTGGATTGCTTCAGTTTTTCTAGGATAGGCAGCAAGGTGGCCTTAACCTCGAACGAAAGCGCGTATCGGCTGTCGGCCGGAATAATAGGGCTTTTGTTGCTTATATCGGAGGCTATCATATTTCACCCTGTCGAACAAATGATTACAAATTCGCGCACCCCTATCCAAAAACTTAGATCAATGCAATGCAAAGCAAATCGAAAACAAATCGGCATATACTGTATTCGGGGGGCAGCCTGGAAGCAAGCGTTAAAAGTAGAGTTATAGAAGGTATTTATCGGATATAGAAAATATCCATTCCTTGGAATTCCCTGGGCTATTGGGGATTATTCGGTCAAAGACTTCAAGTGGCTGTGCAGGTTGTCTTTTTTTCCGTCCAGGCCCAGTTTTTTGCGGATATGCTTGCGGTGGATACTGACGGTGCCCGGCGCGATATTCAAACCCGCCGCAATGACCTTGGTAGGTTGGCCCTGCCGAATCATGGCCGCCACTTGGGTTTCTATCGGCGTCAGCTTTTGGTAAACCGCGGTTAAAGTTCCCGACTGCCCGTAAGACTTGACCAAGAGTTGGAGATTATCTTCCAGCAGTTTGATGAGTCGGACAGTTTGCAAACGGCCTGCGCTGACAACTTTTAATTTTTTCAATAACGGCAATACCGTGGCCTCGACCTCATCGGTAAAAGCAACCCGAAGATCGGTTTTTTCGGATTCCCGTTGCCGGAGCAGGACATTGAGCGCGGCATTGATTTGCAATGTTTCCGACTTGATCTTGTCGAGTTCTTCTTGGGTGGTGGCTACTTGGTTTTCCAAGCGTTTACGGGCTTCCAGCAGTACCTTTTCGGCCTGTTTTTGAGCCGTAATGTCGACCATGGAGCCGACGTAGTGCGTCAGTTGCCCCTTGTCGTCAAACACAGCGGTAATTGATTGCAAAACCGGGAAAATTTCGCCGTTTTTGCGTTTATTCCAGATTTCGCCACGCCAGTGGCCATCGCGTTTTACCGTCGCTAATAACTGTTCATAAAAGTCCTCATCATGCAATCCCGAATGCAGGATAGCCGGTGACTTACCGATGGCTTCCTCGGGGCTGAAACCGGTAATCATGGTGAAAGCGTTGTTCACCTTTTGGATGATCCTGTGGGTATCGGTCACTATGATGCTTTCCTGGGTATCGAAGGCCGCCGCGGCAATGCGCAGTTGTTCTTCATGTTTTTTGCCTTCGGTTACATCGGTGAACGTAATCCGCATCAGTTTGGAAGAATCGGTACACGACGTACATTGGCAGTTAAGATGGTAATAGGAGATTGATCCGTGTCCGTGTGTGAAAGGGAGCTCGCATCCTTGTTTTTCGTAAGTTTTCTTTACCTGCTGGAAATGCCGGTACCAGAGGTCTTTGTAGTCGTCGGCAACAAATTTGGCAAGACTCTGATTGATAACCTTTTTACGGTCCATGCCTAATAATTTGGCGGCTGTAAGGTTCAATTCCTGGATTAAGCCTTCCATATTAAGGGTTACATAGCCGATTGGCGCGAAGTCGTAAAGATCCCTGTAGTGGGCATTTACCTGTTCTAAGGAAGCATGCGCTTGGCGCAGTTCCTCGTTCTGCATTTCGAGTTCGACCTGGTGCACCTTCAGCTCATGCAGGATTTCGTCGACAACAGGTGCGATGGCCTCCTTTATGGCGGGTTTGGCGGCATCCAGAATTTTTTCCGCTTTTAACCGCAACGCCCATTTTTCAGGGCTGAAGTTGTCTTCTGGATCGCTCATGATACCGGTTGTATAGACAAAAGTATCATCGTAGCTCCTTTCGTTTTACCTGCTATGCGGCGCGCATTCAACGATATTATGCTTTGTCCCTTCTCAGGAAAGTTAAGTTCCAGCTTGTATTCATCGAGGGATTCTTGATGTAACAGAATGGTCTCCAAAGGCGGCTAATTAGATTATTCTGAGCATTCAAAAACGTTTATAGAGCCACTTATATTAAATTTCAATGAGTTATATCATAACCCCTATAATCGGTGTAATCAATTGAGCAGAATAGGGTATATAGGGATATGAAAAATATCCAATCTATAGTATTGCCTGTGCCGTTATGGGTTATCGTCCTTGGCTTGGTTGTTGCCAATTTCAAGGCTTGGTTATTATGTCTCCCGACCCCATATGAAAAGTACGGTTTCATGGCCAGTGCTTTTGTTGTGAATTTGTGAAACTATTTTTAATCGCGCCAAGTTTTTGCGCAACCAGTCTACACACCCCTTGTAAGGTATAAACGGGGCTTGCTCGACCGCTGGGATGCCGAGCATGAGCGGTCGCAATTTGTCTGTCTTTGGTTCCTAATCGCCTAGAAAGCAATAACTGTCAGTTGGAATCGCCAACGGTTTTCTCGGCAGTCAATGCCGTCCAGCCAATGGCGATCCTGGTGGCGAGAAGCGCCAATGTTGGCAACAAGATGTATAGGCCGATGCCAATGCTGAAAGTCAATCCTGATAAGGCAAAACCGGCCAATGTGATCCAAACGGTATTGATTTGCCAGTCGAAATGCGATTTTAACCAAGTCCCCTCAACGTCATGTCGATTGATAAAGTTAATGGCGACACCTATTAGCAAAGGGATCCCTGCCAAAAAGAAAGTCAAAACCTGGCAAAGATAGACCGTTGCGGTCAACTTCTTTAATCGGGCCAAGTCCTCGGTGTTTTTTGCTTTAATTGTCAATTCGTTCATTTTGAGTAACCTCTCTTGTTAAGTTGTGCTAAGGATATGGACTTACTTATCTGAAACAATCGGGTTTCCCGTAACACCGGCTTTTCGGTGCCGTGCCCATTCGATACGCTAAGGGCTTGACCGGCTGGGGAAAGTTCCTTAATGCCCTGGTTGTTAGGGTTCATGATGGCTGCTTTCTCTCCTCGTTTAATGGGGGTTGTTGACTGCGGTCGCCAGTTAAAGGAACAAAACTAACGCCAAGGATATTTTGGTTTTTTGTTTGCCCATTCGGCATTTTTTCCAGCACCATCAGTTGCTGGTAACTATAAGGTAAGCCAACCGGTATAACTAATCTTGCCCCCGTCTTTAATTGATCAATTAACGGTTGGGGGATGTGCGGCGCGGCGGCGGTAACGATGATGCCGTCATAAGGGGCATGTTCCGGCCAACCGAAATAACCGTCCCCCGCGCGGACTACCACATTCTTGTAGCCCAACTTATTGAGCCTATTGTGTGCTTTTATGGCCAGGGTTTCAATAATTTCAATTGTATAAACCTTTGTAACCAATTTTGACAGGATAGCCGCCTGATAACCGGAACCGGTGCCGATTTCCAGGATGGTGCCTGTGGCTTCTGTATTCAACAAGTCGGTCATCAAGGCAACAATATAAGGCTGGGAAATGGTTTGCCCTGAACCAATGGGTACCGGGCCGTTTTTATAGGCAAGGTAACGCAAGTTTTCAGGCAAAAAATCATGGCGCGCCACTTGTCCAATTGCCGCCATTACGCGGTTATCCAGCGCTTCCTTGCCGATAAGATGGCGGGTCAGGTTGACTTCCATTTTTATTTCTTTCAGCATGCGCTGTAGGTCTTTCACGTATTAATTCCCCAGGGCTAGAATACGGGTCATATTTCGGTTGTACCTATTTAATTATGCACCAGGCTAAGTTGGGCTTGGACTTCCGCTTTTGCCGTTTAGCTAAAAAATTTACATTAAGTAACCGTAATGCCTTATATGTGCTTTGCTTTATCCCTTGATGCATATCACTGGTTCCAGCCTTGCCACTTTATTGGCCAATCCGGCGCGATGCGCGGCATCGACAACGGCGCTGACATCTTTATAAGCTAAGGGGGCTTCTTCGGCGATCCCGCGCAATGATGGGCTGCGGATGATGATGCCTTTCCTGGCCAGTTCATCGACAAGCTCCTTGCCATTCCATTGTTTGGTCGCTTGGTGTCGGCTCATCGCCCGGCCTGCCCCATGGCATGCAGAACTGAACGCGCGCTGTCCGCTCGTTTCGGCGCCGCATAACACATAGGAACTGGTGCCCATCGAGCCGCCGATTAATACGGGCTGGCCGACATCCCGAAATGCCAAAGGTAAATCCGGATGGCCAGGGCCGAAAGCCCGGGTTGCGCCTTTCCGATGGATGAACAAATCTTTTGTGCGGCCGTCAACCGGATGTTTTTCCAGCTTGCAGGTGTTGTGGGATACGTCGTATAACAAGCCAAGGCGGGCGTGCGGAAATAGCTTTGCCACAGACTGTCTGGTTAAGTGGGTAAGGATTTGGCGATTGGCTAAGGCGCAGTTAATTGCGGCGCGCATGGCGCCCAGGTATTGTTTTCCCAGCGGCGAATTTAAAGGGGCGCAAGCCAGTTCCCGGTCAGGCAAGGCGATTTTAGATTGTCCGGCGGCAACCGCCATGTCTTTCAAAAACTCAGTGCCGATTTGATGGCCCAAGCCCCTGGAGCCGCAGTGAATGCTGATGACAATATCATCGGCCTGTAACCCGAAGGTTTTTGCGACTTTAGGATCGTAAATTTCCGCCACGCGTTGCACTTCAAGATAATGGTTGCCGGATCCCAACGTGCCCATTTCTTCCTGTTGCCTCTCTCTGGCTTTTGAGGAAACATACGCCGGTTCGGCATCGGCCATGCAGCCGTGTTCTTCCGTCCGTTCCAGGTCTTCATCCTCGCCGTAACCCCGGTCAACCGCCCATTTTGCGCCGCCTTTTAGCATGGCAACCATGGCTTTGTGATTGAGGTACAGTTTGCCGCGGCTGCCGACACCGGCTGGGATCGTACGATACAATTCTTCCGCCAGTTGCTGCTTATATGGCTTCAAGTCGGCAACCGTCAGCCCGGTATGCAACGTCCGCACCCCGCAGGAAATATCAAATCCGACGCCGCCTGCCGAGACTACCCCGCCCAGGTCTGGATCGAACGCCGCCACTCCGCCGATAGGGAAACCGTAACCCCAATGCGCATCCGGCATGGCGTAAGCCGCTTCCACAATGCCGGGTAACGTTGCCACATTGGTAAGTTGTTCATAAACTTTTTGGTCCATGCCGCTTATTAATTGGGCATCGGCATAAATAATCGCCGGGACGCGCATCGCACCTTTGCTTGGAATTTCCCAGCACATTTCATCGCGTTGTACCAATTGGTTAATATCCATTGCCGTCTTCCATTAAACATCGACAACACATTGCGCCACCCATAGGCCGTCAGGGTTTTGATGGACCCGTAACTCCGTGAACGTTGCGCCTTTGATTTCGACGGCAGGCTGGTGTTTTGCGACGTCTATGTCCTCGCCCCATGCCGTAGCGTTCAGCATCCCGTTGTCAATGCTGGCCTGGTAACGGCTGAACAATAGCTTGTCCGCAGACATTCTATAAACCAGTTCGTTAATCCAATCTAAAAACAAGAGTTCATGGTCTAGCGATTTACAACAAACCTCGACAGTTTTGGTTGCCCCAACCGACCTAAGGTCGGTAACCACTGCGGTTAACGCCAGTGCGGCTTGTTCAAAAGCCTGTTCGGGTGTAGGGGCAATACCCCGGATGCCAATATCCGCATCGTGGTTAAAGTGTTCCCAGCATGGGGCGATCATAATCATTATACAAATCTGTTTATGGGATCGAATTGCTTCAATAGACCTTTTAAACAGCGAATGGTTTACCGAGGAAGGAAAAACATGATTACGGTAAGTGCTGATCCGGCTTTAGTTCATAACTACCAGTTCCATAACTATAAAGCCTGAAGTAGACCGATCCCATATCAGGGCATTGCCTGTTTTTTTGCATTTTCATAGTGGAATCGCCATTTAAAAATGTTGCGTTACCAAAGGCCGTTCAAACAATGGAGTAAGGCTAATGACGAATTACGGAAGAAAGTACGATGGCTGCGTCTGGAGCCTATGAAATATATAATCGGGTTCTTGGCAATTCATTATCCTTACCATAGGGATATTCAGTCGATTTTAAAATGCCGGTTGCCTATGCAAGAATAGGCTTCATGCCTATAAGGCGATTGATTTTTTATTTCTTCATCTTTTGGTGTTAAGGTAAGCCCCATTATTCGGACAATGGTTAACAATGCCCCCAAGTTTTTTCAAGCAGCTTTTGATTATCAGTGAGTTTGAACTCAAACGTAGCTTTGCTACCCGTAAAGGTTTGCTGTCTGTAGCGACCTTTGGGGTTGTTTGGTATTTCATCCTGCTTTATCCATTACGATTTGCTGCAGACTTGTTATTGCAAGAAAAGGGCTTAAAGCATAATTTCAGCTTTTTTGATGTTATCGGTTTTGATTCATTACAACATTGGCCGATCCCTGAATTCGGCGTGTATTGGCAGTTGGCGCTGCTTATCTTCCCGATGTTGAGTATCGCTATCGCCGCCGACCAAACAAGTTCCGATCGCGAACGCGGCACATTGCGTTTTATCGTATTGCGCAGTGGCCGCGACAGTGTGTTCTTTGGACGGTTTATTGGGGCTATGGCTGTTCAGGTGATTCTGGTCAGTGCGACTGCATTGAGCACCTTTATTCTCGTACTGTACCGTGATGTCGCGCAATTCTCTTCTGCATTACCCGATTTGTTTGTCATTATCGTTAATCTGGCCTTAGCCGTATTACCCTTTATCGCCATGATGGCGGCGTTATCCGCCAAAGTTAAATCTGCACGGCAAGCAACCCTCTGGGCGATCCTGATCTGGACATTCCTGGCTGGCATCATCAGCGGTCTTGCTCATTATTTACCCGCACTCGAGTCCTTTAAGCTTCTGATACCCGGCTACCAATTATCGGAACTGGCGCAACTGTCAGAATGGCAAACGCTACAATTGGCCTATATTCCCCTCCTGCAAAGCCTTGTGTTGCTAGCCTTGGGGCGCTGGCTTATGGCAAGGAAAGCGCTGTGAACCCACCAATTATCCAGTGCCAAGGGCTTAACCACATTTATTCAGGCAAAGTGGCGCTCTCCAATGTCAATGTTGATCTGGATGCGGGCGAACCGATCGGCTTGGTCGGCCCCAATGGGGCGGGGAAAAGCACCTTGCTCAATATCCTGTCTGGATTCTTGCTTCCCACGTCTGGTATTGTCAGGTTGTTTGGTTATCCACCCGGCGCATCGGGACTTATCGGGAAAGTCTCGGCACTGCCACAAGATGCGCGGCTTGACCCCAACTTTACCATAGCCGAGCAACTGGTTTTTTACGCCCGCTTACAGGGATTGGCTAAGCCAAAGGCAACTTTGGAGGTAAGCAGGGTTTTAGGGGCAGTATCCCTAACAGAAGCAGCCCATGAAAAACCGGGGGCGCTTAGTCACGGTATGGCCAAACGGGTGGCGATTGCCCAGGCGCTGATCGCTAGCCCTGAGCTTATATTACTGGATGAACCCACCTCTGGGCTTGATCCGGTAAATGTCCGAACAGTCCGGGAAATCATTGCAGGACAATCGCCAGCAACTACTTTTATCATCAGCTCCCACGATTTGGTGGAACTTGATCGTCAGTGCCGACGTATATTGCTTCTGGAAAAAGGTATTTTGCAGCCAGAAACCGTTGGCTTGGACGAACAACAGGCGGCCACCCGTTTTATCACCCTGCAAATGGAAAGTTCCCCGGCGCAGGAAGTGATTGCCGAATTCCAAATGTTAGAAGGGGTTCTACAAGTCACTAACCCGCAAAAAAATGAGTTCATCGTGGAATATAATCCTAGCCTTCAGCCCAATATGGATCAGCAACTGATGCAGTGCATTAGCATAAACCGATGGCAATATCGGCAATTGAGCCACGGCAAGACATTGGAAGAAAAACTGTTTTTTAGCGATAAGGATAGTTTATAGAAAAATCGGTTTGGGTTAGTTCTTACTTGTCCCCAAAACTTTATATCGAATCCAACTTACTGTCCATTCGCGCCGGAAGGGGCGGACGGTGTTGTAATAGGAGGGGTTTCAAATTTAAATATTGCAACGCAGTTTACGCCACCAACTACTTGGTCATCAGGGTTTGGCAGTGAAAGGCGTACACTGAAACTACCGCTGGCCGGGTCAATAAGCTGGTCGACGATAGTGACCGTTGCATTGAAAACCTTGTTGGCTGGACGTTCAGTACGGATTTCGACTTGCATGCCTTCTTGGATCAAACCGAAATATTCTGTCGGCGCCACCAACTCGACACGTAACGGATTAACCTGGGCCAATTTCATTATCGCCCGGTCAGATACCGATTCGCCAATCATGGCGTAACGGTCAATCACTATACCGTCGATTGGGCTTTTGATAGTCTTAAGGGCAAGTTGGACTTTTGCCAATTCAAGCGCCAATGCCGCTGCTTTTTTTTGTTCCACAGCCTTAGCTAGTTGGGTTTCGGCCAATGTCACTTCGGTTTCCGCCTTATCTTTTTCCGTCTTGGAAAGCGAACCCTTTTGATAAAGGTCTTGGGAACGCGCGCGATTACGTATGGCGAATGCTAATTGGGCTTTTCGATTGTTAATTTCACTGGCATTTCCTGCTTCAAATTTTGCCTGGTTGACTTTTGCGGTTTCGACTGAAGCTTCGAGTTGGGCAAGGGCTTGCCCTTTTGTTATATGGTCGCCTTTATTGACCAGCAGTTTTTCTAAAACACCTGCCGCTGGACTACTGAGTTCAATATACATTTCCGGTTTTACCAGGCAGTCAAGTTCCGCCCCTTCAACGCCGCTGGCAAAGAGAAAAAAAGATACTGTAAGGAGAATTGATTGCTTAAGGGAATGAAAAACATTGGCGACCATATGATATAAACGGGTTATTTAATTTTATTTATTGCAGGGTAAAGCACTGGATAACTGGCAAGCCGAGGTAACTAAATCGTAAGGGATGTTTTACCAACTTCGCTCAGCCTCAAGCATTAAAATCGACCTACGAAAAACCACCACAGGACTATTCAAATTTTCCCGAAAACGCCAAAAGCCGTGATAAGCGGCGATCATATTTCATTACTTGTCGCCTAATACTTCTCTGCTGCCTTTCTTTTAACAACTGCGGTAAACGTAATATTAATTTTCCTAGCCAATCGGGAAGCGGTTTGGCGCCGGGACAAAATTTTCTGAATACCATGAGCATAGCAGAAGAATAAAAATGCTGTAGGGCTGGATCTTGCAATGATAAGATGGCCTCGGCACTACCTGGGTCGCCTTGCCGGGCGCAGCGGCCATAAAGTTGCCTGTCAATACGCCTGGATTCGTTACTGTTCAAGGCAATTACATGCAAGCCTCCCAGTTTCGCTACGCCTAACCCTAAAGCAATATCTGTGCCGCGCCCAGCCATATTGGTAGCCACTGTGATGGTTTTTTGCCTACCAGCCTTGGCGATAATTTCCGCTTCTTCTTTATCCTGGTTGGCATTCAACACTTGATGGGGAAAACCGGCCTGTTTTAGGCAATTGCTGACCTCTTCGGATTCTGCAACCGAGCAGGTGCCTATCAAAATAGGCCGATTGCACTCATAAAGTTCAGAAATGCGTTCCAACAAGGCTCGCCGCGCAATTTCCAAGGAGTGGTAAATTCGTTCCTGCATAAGGATTCTTTTCGATGGCTTATGTGTCGGGACTTTTATGGTCTGTAAGCCGTAAATGTTGTGCAGTTCCGCAGCAACTTCCTTGAGTGTCCCAGAGGTGCCTCCTAGGCGGAGGTAACGTGTGAAAAAATTTTGGTAACTAATCCGTGCCAAGGTTTCGCGCCGTTCGGTAATGAGGCAACCCTCCTTGGTTTCTATCATTTGGTGCAGGCCTTGTTCCCAAGAGCGGTCTGCCATGATACGCCCCGTAAACTCGTCCACGATCTGTACTTTATCGTCATTGACGACATAATGTTGGTCTTTTTTATAGAAAAATTCTGCGGTTATTGCTTGTTTGACCAGCATTTCCCGTTTGCGTTTGTTTTGCCAATGTTTCGGCAATACCGATATCATTTTCATCAGTTTATTCTCGCCTTCTCCGGTAAATTCAATCTCCCGGGTTTTGGTGTTCAGGATAAAGTCATCGTTGATTTTTAATGAAGACGCCAAGTAAAGGGCATCGCTGTAGGTTTCAGGTGGATCATTGTTTGGCCGTGTTTGAGTGATTATCAACGGTGTTTTGGCTTCGTCGATGAGGACGCTGTCAGCTTCGTCGATTAACGCGAAACACAACCCCCTAAGCAATAATCGATTGTGAGGGTTATGTTCGATTTCACGTTGGCTATGGCGCAATTGGGATTTCAAAGGGCCGATATCGTTTCCGACGGTTATTCGGTCACGAAGGTAATCGAAAGCGATTTGTTTATTGGTTGTATGGACGATAGGGCGTTGATAATTTTCGCGGCGTTTTTCCTTATCCATGCCTTCAACGACTATCCCAACCTTCAAACCAAGGCGTTGGTAAAGTGGTTGCATGATTTCAGCATCTCGGGCGGCTAGATAGTCATTGGCAGTAATGACATGGACTGGGATACCGGCCATCGCGGCTGTGCAGGCAGGTAAAGTCGTTGTTAAAGTCTTGCCTTCGCCCGTTTCCATTTCGGCAAGCATGCCGTTGATCATGAGCCAACCGCCGTATAATTGCACTTCGTAATGGCGTTTTCCCAGCGTCCTGGCCGCTGTTTCCCGGATAGTTGCGAATGACTGGGCGATCAGTTCTTCGGTTAAGCCATAACGCCATAAATTTTCTTGCAATTCTAAAATCGATATGGACAAAGTTTCTTCGGAACAATTGGTTAGCGGCTCTTCGTATTGGCGGACCTTTTTGACAATATCATTTTGGCTAAACCTCTTTTGGGTAAAAGGTTTGCGAAGCTTTTCGAATAATATGGCGGCCTTCTGTTCGAATTCAGTTAATCCGCATTCTTGTTTTTGGGGATAATCGCCAAGCCGCAGTCCTGGCCGGAACAGGCATTCAGACATTGAACTGGCTCAAAAATGCTTGCCTGATACGGCGATACCATTGTTTCGACAAAGGTTCGCCCCCGTGATTTATCCTGATAAAAGCCCGGGTTCCGAGGGGAATGTTGTTATCTTTCGGGTTAAATTTAAGGTCAACCCAAAAAACCTTTTGCAAGGTTATCAATTCCTTTTGGTTGCCGGGATCGACCTGGATTTTGCCGCCGCCAAGGGTTGCCAAGGCAGGACTAGGCAACTTATTTGTCGCTTCCGGCGTTTGCCTGATAAGCGCAGCTTCGTACTGCTCATTTGGGTTGTTGGCTAGCCGAACTTTTATGTCGACAATCCTTTCGCGTAGTTGACCAATATTGTCTTGGGTTACCACCATCCTAATAGTCGGCGGATTGTCGTCCAAAATATAGCCAATCAACTCGCCATGATGGATATAACGGCCAGGTAAATCATCGGCTTTGGGCACAAGGATATGCCCGCTTTTAGAAGTTTTTATGGTCATTGCCCTAATTTTGGAGTTTAGGTGTTCCAGCTCCGATTGTCCTATGCGTATTTCTTCTTTAAGGATACCGGATTTGACCAAGTCCTCTTCCCTTTCAGCCCGAAATTTGCTTTGTAACTCAGCCAGTTTCGCCCTTACGATTCGAGCTTTAGATTCAAGCGTATCGTCATTCATGTACAAAACTACATCGCCTTTATTGACCGACTGATTGCTATGGACTTCCAGTTCCCCAACGAAACCATCCTGTTCGGCTTTGATTAGCGCCTCATCGGGCAACCATACGACCCCTTCAGTTTGCGTATAGGAAGGAATGGGCATAAAACCAAACACCCCCAGGGTCAACGTGGCTAACAAAAGCGTTGTCATTCTCGCCCTGTTCCTCTTTTTGGCTAAGCTTGGGCTGTTTATGACAAAGCGTATCGCTTTGTAAAGCGGGAATAAGATTTGGATAGTCGCTAACCATAGCGCGAGCAAAACACCGAGCGAGAAATATTTTTCAGAGACGTAGGCACAGATATACCAGAGTATACCTAAACGATAAAACAATGAGGTTAAGCTATAGGCTATGAACCAATATGTTTCACCGGGTGCGGTAGCCGGCGACACAACTTGCGTCAGGCCAAAGAGGTGGCGTTGAAAAAAATAATTCCAATACTGGCTCGACCGCTGGCATAGGTTAGGTATGTCAAGGGCATCGGCCAATAGATAATAGCCATCATATTTTAATAGTGGGTTTCCGTTGAAAAAAAGCGATGAAGCACCCCCTATGAGCAGGATATTAAAGCTAATATCATGAATGATCCCCGCTTCAGTCCCTAAAAATAACAATAACCCCAGCGCCGCCAAAAAAGTCTCTACCAGTATCCCGGCGGCGCTTACCAGCATGCGGTCATATTTGTTACGGAAGTTGCTTGAACTGGAGACATTGACATAGGGGATCGGTATGAACAGCATGAGGTTAATCCCCATCTCATGGACTTCACCCCCGTTGAGCTTTGTGGCAAAAGCGTGACCAAGTTCATGAAGGATTTTTATGGGTGGGTACAGTAAAAAGAGTATTAAGCAATTGTAGGGTGACAATGCGTTGATATCTAAATGACCGATAATTTTTTCCCAATTTAAAACAGCCTGGATCGCCGAAAAAATGACAACCAACAACCAGAGCATCCCCATCCAGGGGCTAAAAAGCCAAGCAATTTTGGCCAAATATTTTTGGAGAAAACTCTCTGGGTCCCAGAGGGGTATTTTTTGCGAAAGGGGGTTATACAACTGCTGGGTTATCTTGGCGTTTTGAAGGTTGGCTTGGCGTTCAAAAAGCTCTTCAGTATCGATTAGGACATCCGTCAATATTAAGTCGGCGCCATGGAGCTGCCCCATTAATTGGATAATTTCTTCTTGTCCGGGCGCAAAATCCCCTAATTGTTTATTTAGCGTTTCAGAAATTTCTTGGACAGTCCGTTTGCCATCCATTAGCCCGATAAATTGATAAGCGGCCGGGTTAAACCGGTGGTTACGTCCTGTCGCAGTGTCTTCCATGATGTACCAAATCAATCCCCGATAATCATGGCGGTGTATTTCAACATGCCGGTGGAGTTTGGGCTTTAGCTTGGCAACACGGTACCAATGCGGGCTGAACAGATTGTCACTCATCGGCTGTAGCCTTTGCTAAAACGACCACGACCAAATCCAAAGACGTAGCCAATCAACTAGATCATGCGTCCAAATCCAGAGCAGGCTCCGTCGCCCCGCATTGATTTTGCCGATGCCTTCCATCCCCGGCCTCAATAGGTCGGGAGGATTGTCTAGGCTAGCCTCAACCCGGAATATATTCTTTTTGTTGTCGGCCTCGGCTACCGCCGTTATCTTTTGTACCTTCAAATTAAATTTACGCTCTGGCAAACTGGATAAAGCCAAAATTCCTTTTTGGCCGACCTTAACGAAAGAAATCAAGCGTTCGTCGATTTTGAGGATGACGCGATAACCTTCTAAAGGCGCGATCTTAAACAACACATCCCCACGCTGGACAGGGGAGCCTAACATTTGGCTTAAATCACCTTCAATGACGACACTGTCGAATGGCGCAGTCAGCGCAATTTTTTGTAATTGTTGTTGCGTAAGCTCCATTTCCGCCGTTGCCTGGTCTATTTGTGCGCTGATTACCCGAACCTTGACAAGGTCGCCGGTCGAAAGCGCTTCACGGTATTCGCGCCGGAATTTTTGAAGCTGGCCGTTGAGTTTGTTGAGTTCCAACTGCAACTCATCATCATCCAGGTTGGCCATCAAATCGCCCTTTTTTACAGTGTCTCCGGCCCTTGCCGACGCCGATAAGAGAAAACCTTCTATCGGCGCAGCGATTACACGTTGCATTTTGCCTTCCAAAACAGCATCGGCAGTCAATTGAAAATCACCGTGTAACACCCCTGAGGCCAATATCAAACATGCTAAGCCTGTAATGGCAAGCTTTGTCTTCAGGTTTTTAAAGCCGACTAAATTACCAACCCATTTTTTGAGTTTTATTGTGGCTATTTTTATTAATCCCTGTTCGCTATTTTTTTTCAGCGCCAGATAGGGAGTAAGTAAAGATACCGCTAATTTGCAAAGCTTGACGGTTTCAGGGTTAAATGGATTTTCTTCGCTACGGAATAGTGTTAAAGCACCAAAAAAATTGCCTGAATCGAGCATTGGTATCGTCAGCAAAGAACCGGAACCGAACTTGCGGGTTAATTCCTGATGGGCCCTTTGGATATGGGTTAATTGCGGGTTGGGGAACACAATATGGCTGTCTTGTTCAATGGCTTCGTCCATGGCGTCTGCAATTTTTTGCACGAAATTGGATCGTTCGTCGAACTGGGCACTGTTTGAAAGCGCCACAACTTTGCAGTTTTGGTTTTTGAATTCCCCTATTGCCACCCGTTCGCAGTTAAGCGATTGCGTCATTTCTGTCGTCAAGGCTATCAAGGAATCCCTGTAACTTTTTTGTTCAAGGCAAGTTGCCAGCAAACGGATAACCAAGGCATAAAAATCCTTGGTTTCATCTTGCTTAATATGGGCTAGCGCTAGCCATTGCACGCTTTGTTGCAAGGTTTTGAAAACGGCGTCATGGCGTTCCGCCGGTAAATGCCCCACTTTGAAAACAATGGTTCCTATTAATTCCGATTGGAGAATGACCGGCAGGGCGAAGTAATCATAATGCTTCCCTTCGTCTGCCTGGTGCACATTAAGGGTGGAAACCTGTTCATTTTTGAGCCGTGCGTACTTGATGATTTGCTCAAAATCATCAATAACAGCTATCTGTTCAGGCCATTTGGCCAATAAATGGATGTTTTCGTTATTGCCTTCGTGCATAACGAATAGGGCGGAATGTGTTTCGGGTAAGCTTTTACAAAGGATTTCCAGCCATGCTTGGGGAAAGATGGTTGTCATGGCTAGATTTCCATATTGCTTATGGCAATACTGAGGGAATTAGGAGGGCTGAGCATTGTGAAAACTTGATCGATGTTATCGACAACTTCGTTAGTAATTAATTCTTCAATGTTTTCCTGGGTGCTTTCGATTTGTTGACGGCTGGCCAATACCCTTAAAAGGGAACCGTTGGTCTGCCCTGGCTTTTGGCAAAAACGATACGCGAGGTTCACGATTTCGGTTTCAGCTCGGAAAATAGGATCGCCCTCGCTCGGATTCAAATGGTGTCCAATAATTTGCCTATAAACGTCAGGTAATTGCCATTGGCTCATCAATGCGGAACCAAGTTGGCAATAATCGAAGCCAAAATACTCGCGTTCAACCTGGTCGATAGGCAGCCCACGTTGTTGGCTTGCAAACAAAGACTTAAGCGCCAAATCAGGCATTTTGATAAACATGGCCGCATGGCCTATTTCCAGCAACAATCCTAAGGTAAAAAAACGATTGCTTGCGGGAAGGCGACATAATTTGGCAATTCTTCTTGAGGTTATGCCGCACTGTATACCATGGCGCCAAAACTCGTTGAAGTTAAATAGTTGATTTGGGATATTGTAAAAAGTCCGCATGCATAAACTGCTTAATAACAGGTCATGAAGTTGGATGGCACCGATTAGGCTTATGGCATCGTAAAGGTCATCCGCCCTACGGTTAAACCCGAAGAACTCGCTATTTGCAATGCGTATTATGCGAATAGCCAACATGGGGTCGGTTTGGACAATCCTTTCATAGTCACTGATCGTTGCCCCGGGGTTTTCCATCAATTTTCTAATTTTTAGGTAAACCTCGGGCATCGAGATTTTCTCAGCCAAATCACAGATGAATTCATGTGCGGCATCCATCGATTTATTTCATTATGGCTTTTTCCAGGTCCGAACAAGTTAGTAGCGCCGTTTCTACAGAGCTTTCGATTTGGTCGGGCAATAAATTTATGGACTTAAAGGCTTCGGGGTCAATCAGTTGTTCTAATCCCTGGTCAGCTCCGATGAAATTCTTGTGGGCATAGCCGTGGGCGACATGCAAAAGTGCGGTTTCTAATCCATAGGATTGCGCCTTTGACGGGGTAGGCTGATAAGCGGTTATTTCCAGAAAATTGGCCGGAAGCTGCCATTGGGCCATCAATTTGGCACCGACTTGTCCATAGTGAAGGCCTAATAAATCCTGTTCGATAATGTGTATGGGTTGCTTGCCATCGCGATAGCTTTCGAGGGCAAATCTCGCTTGTTTAGGGTATCTGGAATAAATCACTAAATGCCCGATTTCATGCAATAAGCCGATGACAAACATACGGTCACTTTTTTGGGCCTTAAGCTGTTTGGCCAGCAACCGTGCCAAAATTCCCGTGAATAAGCTACATCGCCAAAATGTTTTGAGCGGCATGATCTCATTCGGCAAATCGAGCGATTCCATTGCCGAAGCGGCTAGTACCATGTCATGCAACTGTCCTAGCCCTAACATAACGATAGCCTGGTTGATGCTCCCGATTTGGCCTGGAAAACCAAAAAAAGCGCTATTGACAGTTTTTAACACTGTTGAGGTTAGGTTCGGGTCACAACTTACAATTTCACAAAATTCCTCGATATTTGAGTTTGGGTTAGCCATTAATCGGCGAAATTTTAGGTATATTTCCGGCAAAGAAATCAAGCCGGTGACTTCTTTGATAGCCAGTTCAACAGAATTCGCAGGAATGCTGAACTCCAACCTGTTCATAAATGACTTACCTAACTATTGGGTGCCTTGAATGAGGGACAGTATAGTACATCTGGATTTTCTGTAAGTTATAAAGTTGTAAAGATAGAAAATCTTTTATTTACAAAAAGTTGGGTTAACTTTTAAACTTTTGACCATTACATGGAATTTACTTGGCCGAGCAGCAATTTCGAAAGTATCAGTAAGTGTTGGAAGCTATATTTCAGCAAATTGTAGGTTACGGATAAGGCCAACGGTAAAATTTCCAGGGACTGAAATTTTAGTAAATACGATCCAGGATGTCTAAATGTACGGCCATTAGATAGGGAAAGTACCCCCTAAAAAGCGCACAACGGCCTAAATATGAAGGACAGTGGCTGTACAGCCCTAAAACCATCGGTTCTCGGAAGCGCATTGGCCCGTTGCCGGAAATCGGATTGGATGACAATGTATCTGCTGCAATCCCGCTACAGAGTCGCTTAATATCATCTCATACACTTGTCCTATGCCTAGCAGGTCTATAGCTCGGCTAATGTTGTCGATTTGACAAGGAAATCCGAAAAACGGGCTGTTTACTGTATTTAATATTTCCGATGACACTTCAGGATTGTTGCTAAAAAATTTACTAAAATCTTCAATAGTCGAATTGGGATCTTCCATTAATTTACGTAACCTTACATAAACTTCTGGCGCAGAAACTAGTAACCTCATCAACATAACTCCGAAAAAATTGCGGCATATTAAATATCTAAGTCAAGGTTATATTGCTTGCGCATAAACCTCCCACTTGCGGAATAGTATAAACTTTGGCCCGATTTTTTCTGTGAAGGGGGTCTCAGTATAGAAAATGATTTAATTCTAATTACTTGAATTTTGATAATGCTGTTTATTTTGGAAACACTATTACGATTGTCCTAAACCTACTTTACCCATAATTCCCGCAATACATGGGCAGCCATTTTTGGGGTGCGGCCTCGGGTGAATACCCCCTTCATATTCAGGCCGCCTACACGCATGATGCTCTGCACGGCTGCAAAATCTGCAAAATTCCATACCTGCATACCGGCAATGTAATCCTTTTTTGCCGCAACCATGAGGTGGCCGCGTATGAATTCCGCTTGGTACTCTTCTGTCCACATGACATTAGGATGGCCGTGCATACCCGCCATCGTATCCGCCCCAAATTCAGTCAAAATAATGGGTTTGCGCCAGGTTTCCCAGACTGAGTCGAGTTCTTGCTCAAGGGAAATTAATGCCTTATCCAATTCACCGCCCAAAACATACCAACCCCAATAACGGTTCATGCAAATGACGTCGCATTGTTCCAGCCAGGATGAAGGCGTTCCGCCGAGGTTAGCGAAGCTTACCAAGCGGCTTGGATCCAATTCACGGGTACGCTGTATTAATTGTTCAAGAAAATCCTTGCCTTTTATCTCGGAATGGGTGTCTTGATCGTCTTGCGGTGATGAATTTAATTTAGGGGCCATCGGTTCATTGGCTACACTCCACATGACCACACTGGGATGATTTTTGTCCCGGTCAATGAGCTCTTCCACTTGTTGCATGCACATGCGCAACCGGTGCTTGATATTTTCATCGTCCTCAAATTGCAAACTGACCGCAGGTATTTCGTTGATGATTAAAAAACCTTCCCGGTCGGCCAGTTGCATTTCCTCTTCACTATACGGGTAATGTGAGGTGCGGTAGCTGTTGGCGCCTGTCCAACGCATTAACTGGTAATCTTTGATCAATAGGGGTAGGTTCAACCCTTTTCCGCTGGCGATGAAATCTTCATGGCGACCATAGCCATTCAATTTTACCGGTTTGCCGTTCAGCAAAATTTGGTTGCCTTGGATTTCAATTTCGCGAATGCCCACTTTTAACTGGTACTGGTCATGTCCTGTTTGCAAGGTAAGGTCGTATAGGTAAGGCGTCTTGTCAGACCATAGCTTAGTGTTGCGGATGGTAAGTTGCGCTTCGGACACGCCATTATGGAAATTTAGCTTGGCGGTGACATTTACGTCGTCGCCTTTAACTTGCGCAAGCCCGTCTGCCGTAACCGGCGCATTCAGCCGGACAGTTAGCCTTAACGTTCCGTCATTGCCATCAATCCCAGTGACAACGGTTATGTCTTCAATAAAAGTTTGGGGAACGCTGTATAATACGACCGGCCTATGGATGCCGGCAAAAGGGAAAAAATCATAAGTGGAACGGGGAAAGCTGGCGATAGGTAATAGCGGCGTATCCATGTTACCGGCAGGTACACGGGTAGGCTTGAGTTCGTTCTCAACAGTAATGGCGATTATGTTTTCAGAGCCCCATTGGACATTATCGGTAATCTCAAAGGCAAAGGGCAGGTGGCCGCCCTCATGTGAACCAACCTTAACGCCATTTAAATAGACGTTGCTGAAATAACAAGCCGAACCGACACGCAAGAACACGCGCTGTCCTCGCCAACCTTGAGGTACATAGGTTGTTTTGACATACCATGCAAGTCCGAGATAGTTGAAGATATCTTCATATTGCTCGTTCCAACTGCCTGGCACTGCAATCGGATGGGCTTCCCTTAAACCCTTATGCCAACTTTCCGATTCCCCGATTTGGCCAGGATCAACCTTAAAGTCCCATATACCTGACATATCGAGCTTATTGCGGCAACTATTCTGTTGAGGGTATAACATCAGCAACCTCCTGGTAACGGACGGCAATAATCACATTACAAAAGTTTAAACCAAAAATGTGTTAATTCTATGCTCGCTATACATCTTGGCACACGATATCGGCCTAATTTATCAGGCACAAATTAAAAACATTCCAAATTATAAGCAAACCTGTTTGCTTGGCTACAACTTCAAGTGCCAACTAGGCCAATTACAACAAACTTAAATTTTGGATGGTCGGATGTACTATTTTCCAATTTTGTGATTCGTTTCACATAATAAAAAAATGTTGAGGGCTTGGGGGTATTAAATGTTGGTTATTGGCTATATCTCACAGTATTCAATCTGACGCTGGCTATAATTTTGATCTACAAAGGTTAGGGCGCCTTCACTTTCTTGAACTGTATATGGCCAAAAGATTATTAAGTAACCGTTACCACGCAAAACTGATTCTAGAAGAACTGGAACCGCGGCAATTATTTTCAGACGGCGCGGCGGCTTTGCCTCCACCCCAAGCCGATCCCCCAGCCGCGACGGTTGTTGAAGTGAATGCCAATAATGAACCTGTAGCGGCAAGCAAAGATCAACCGCCAAGTAATTTTGGCGAAGAGAGCCATAAGGATGGATCGCTTGCATTGCCTTCCAACCCTATAAGTTTGGAGTCGCCTAGCCTGTTGGAAAATAAACCAATAACCGACACTACTGCGGCAATGGCATCAAACGATATTGTCGCCAGGAATGAGTTGGTATTTGTCGACAGCAGCGTCGACAATTATCAACAACTGATTGAAGATATCAAGTTAGGTGGTAAAGGTAATCGACAGCTTGATCTAGTCGTGCTGGATTCGAGTGCCGACGGTATTTCACAAATTACTGATGCATTAGCGAATTATAAAAATTTAGATGCAGTCCATTTGATCACTCACGGCAGTGATGGCAGTGTCGATATCGGAAGCGGCCAACTCAATTTCCAAACCCTGATCCAAAACCAGGAAGCCATTAGCACATGGGGCGATGCTTTTGCCGCAAACGGCGATTTCTTGATTTACGGCTGTAATGTGGCACAGACCCAATTTGGGCAAAGCTTTGTTGACTATTTGTCAAACCTGACTAACACGGATGTGGCTGCATCTGAGGATACCACTGGCCAAGCAATTTTAGGCGGAGACTGGACGCTGGAATATCAAACCGGCGATATCGAAGCTCAAGGCGCGCTCAGCGTCACTATGCAAAATCAATGGGCTGATATATTGGCTGTGACTTCAAATGGGATGGTTACTTCCACTCAAGGCGTAAATACAACAAGTTTAACTTGGTCGCACACTGTAAATGCCGGCAGCAACCGCGCTTTATTCGTAGAAGTTGCGATTGACGGGCTTGGCGCCAATGTAACCGGGGTGACTTATGGGGGAGTGGCGTTAACCCAAGTCGGACGTGCCACAGGGAATCACGCCGTTGAAATATGGGCATTGGTCAACCCAACCGTAGGTACGGCGGATGTTGTTGTTTCTTTTGCTGGTCATACCGACGCGGCGGCTGGCGCTACAACCTTTAATGGCGTCGACCAAACAACTCCGTATGGCACTTTTGTCGGTAATAGCGGCACTACGTTCCTGCTAAATTTAACGGGTTCGGTTACAGTGGCAAGCGCTCCAGGGGATGTGGTGATCGATGCGCAATATTGGAAAGATCCATTAGCAAATACGGCAGGTTCGCAACAAACTTCCCAATGGTCTAGCAGCTCCCTATTGACTTTAGAGAAGGGCGGCTCATCAATCGAAGCGGGGAGCGCATCCGTAACCATGAGCGGGGCGTCGTTGCTGCAAGGGGTTAACTGGTCAATTGGCGCTGTGTCAGTCAAGGCAGCTGGCAACAGTTTTCCAAGCGCCATTACCAATAACTTTACCGGCAATGAAGATACGACCATTACCGGCAATGTCCTAACAAACGATACCGATGCCGACAATAATGCACTGACATCGACATTGGTTTCCGGCTCCACAAATGCCTCGTCTTTTACGCTGAATTCCGATGGTTCTTTTAGTTACACCCCGAGCTCGAATTGGTCTGGAAACGACAGTTTCCAATACTTAGTCGATGATGGTATAAGTGACCGCACACATTTCTGGGGACTCGAAGGCAACGCCATTGACAGCATAGGCGGCAGTAACGGAACTCTGGTTAACGGCCCGACAACTGTTACGGGACGTAACGGTAAGGCGCTGCAATTCGATGGTATCGATGATTATGTCGGGCTCTCAGACCTAAACTACACTAATGAATTTTCGTTATCGTTTTACTTCAAGGTTGACGATAACAGCGGCTCTGGCCTTCAATATTTTTACAGTCACGGTTCACTTCCCAGCACAAACACACCAAATACGGTACAAGTGAGTTTGGGCGAAGCAAGTAATTCGACATTGGCCTGGCGAAACCAATTGATCACTACGGTATGGGATTCGGATGATACTACCGGCCAGCATTTCACCGATGTCAGCAGTTTGATAGGGGATGGGCAATGGCACTTATATACGATGACGGTAACCACCGGTTCTGGCACTGAAGTCTATGTCGATGGGGTATCGAAGGGAGGGGTTAATACCGGCGGCGGCGCGATAAGCCCGACTGGAAACGCCTACCTTGGGGCTCGGGCAGACTTAGACCCGACCCGTTTCCTAAATGCCAATGGCCAAATGGATAGCGTGGCTTTGTATAACCGCGCTTTGAGCGCTGCGGAAGTTGCAAGCTTGGCAACAAATGAACAACAGGCAACAGTAAGCCTAGCCGTATCTCCGGTGAACGACTCACCAGTAGTTTCTACGACAGGTACGAACCTAAGCTATACTGAGAATAACCCTGCGACCATTATTGATCCTGGCCTTACAATAACCGATGTGGACAGTGCAAACCTTACAGGCGCAACAGTCAGCATTTCATCAGGGTATGTGATTGGTCAGGATATTTTGGCATTTATCAATCAGAACGGCATCAACGGTAGTTGGAATTCAAGCACTGGTGTACTGACGCTAAGCGGTAGCGCCACAGTTGCCGACTATCAAACTGCATTACGCAGCGTTACTTACGTCAATTCTTCGGAAAGCCCCAATACAACTACCCGCACCGTATCTTTTTCTGTTAATGACGGCATTGACAGCAGTAACACAGGGACACGCAATATCACCGTGGTATCGGTCAATGATGCACCTTCAGGATCGAATGCAACTATTACCGCAACAGAAGACAATGCTTATACTTTTACCTTAGCGAATTTTGGTTTTAACGATAGTGACAATAACGCCTTGTCGCGGGTTTGGATTGATACCCTACCGGGACAGGGGGCAGTGCAATTGAATGGAAGTACTTTTGCAGCTGGCAATTGGGTTAATGCCACTGATATTGCCCTGGGGTTGTTAACTTATGTGCCGGCAGTTAATGCTTTTGGCAACGCTGTGGCGAGTTTCACTTTCAGGGTGCAAGATGACGGTGGCACAGCCAATAGCGGGATAGACACCGTTCCAATCGCAAACACAATTACTATTAATATCACCCCGGTGAACGACGCGCCCACCACCGGCGCCGCCGCCCTAAGCGCCATCGCCGAGGACAGCGGCGCGCGGCTCATCACCCAGGCCGAACTCTTGGCCAACGCCAGCGACATCGACGGCAACCCCTTGACCGCCAGCAACTTGGCCATCGCCTCGGGCGCAGGCAGCCTGGTGGACAACGGCAACGGCACCTGGACCTACACCCCGGCAGCCAACGACGACAGCGCCGTGGGCTTCAGCTACACCATCGGCGACGGCAACGGCGGCAGCGTGGCGGGCAGCGCCAGCCTCGACATCACCCCGGTGAACGACGCGCCCACCACCGGCGCCGCCGCCCTAAGCGCCATCG
>CAYSYU010000008.1:0-48093 GCA_964435245.1 uncultured Methylomagnum sp. | reverse complement strand
GCGGCAGCGTGGCGGGCAGCGCCAGCCTCGACATCACCCCGGTGAACGACGCGCCGTCCATCAATAACGACACTAAGATAAAGCAAACCACAACAACTGAGGCTACTTCTTCTAAAATTAGTATTGGCGCTATTTTGAGCAAGGTATCTTGGGGTGACATCGACACTGACCTTAAAGGTGTGGCTGTCACCTCTGTAACTGGAAAGGGTGCTTGGCAATATTCTAGCGATGGCATCACATGGGTTGACTTCGGCCGTGTATCATCCAGTAATGCGCTGCTGTTAAATTCCGACAGCCAAGTGCGTTATATACCGGATTCTAACACGGCAGAGACAGCGACCTTCGATTTTAGGGCGTGGGACCAGAGTTCTAATATCGCTTCAACTAATTTGAGCCCGAGCTATGTCAATTTTACTTTAGAAAGCAATACTACGGCTTACAGTTCAGGTACGGCATCAGTAAGTGTCTTGGTCAGCCAAGTCAGCCTGCCGCCGAATATCACAAATATAGCCAATGCTGTGCTGTTAAGTTCTGTTGATCTTGGTGGGTTGAATGAACCTTTTTTTCTTGAACCTGTTAATTCTACTGACCAAAATTTGAACAATGTAGGGGGAAACCTAAATATTAAAACCGGTCAGGCTTACGAAGAGCCAGGAGTAATCATAGGATTGGGCGGATATATCGATAATGAAATCAAAAAGCTCGACCAATCCATTTTTAGCCATTTTGATGGTAAACAATTATCTAAATCCGAACTTATTGTTACTGAAAACAAACGAATGGTTGGAACTTGGACTGACCAATCAAAAAGGAAGGAAAATCCTGTCAATGGTCAAAAGGTAAATGCAGATTCAGAAAAAGTTTTTATGGACACGATTGATCGTCTTCATAGGCAACTTGATCGCATAGATTCTTCCACTGAAAACAGTAAACAGGTTGAAGTTCAAATTATGTTAGGGACGACAGTCGCCTTGACTGCCGGGTATGTTAGCTGGCTATTGCGTGGCGGCGCATTATTGGCAAGTTTCTTATCCGCATTCCCTTTATTCAAGCATTTTGACCCGATACCTATTTTAAGGGAATCTAAAAATAAAAAAATCATTGTCGGGAATCATGCAGACGAAACGGACGAAATGCCCGTTAGTCCAGAAGATGAAGATATTGTTGAAAAGGGTGTAGAGGACAATAACAGTTAGCCGGTATTTTCAATTAAAAGCGGTTTCCTCACATTAAATGGTGCGGCTTGCTTAACATTTCTGCCAATGCTTCGGCAGAAATGGGTTTGCTTAACAGATAGCCCTGTATTTCATCACAGGAATGATGGGCTAATAAATCGAGTTGGTTTCGGTCTTCAACGCCTTCGGCAACGACTGTCATGTCCATGGAATGTGCCATGGTGATAAGGGCGTTGACAATTTGTTTATCTTTTTCATCGGTACAAATGTCTTTAACAAACGCCCGGTCAATTTTCAGGGTATCGATAGGTAAATTTTTCAAATAGCTTAAGGATGAATAACCGGTGCCGAAATCATCGATAGCGATAGTGATACCCCTGCTGTTCAGTCGTTTCAACGATGTTAAGGCAATATTAAAATTATTCATTAATGTCGATTCCGTCACTTCGAGCTCAAGTTGACGCGGCGGAATTCCGGTAGTTTCAAGCGTTTGCAGGACTTTGGCGACAAAGTCCTCTTGCCTTAATTGCACGGCAGACAAATTGACCGCAATTTTACAATCGGTTAACCCTAGTTTTGCCCATTCTTTGAGCTGTAAGCATGCGGTTTTTATGACCCAATCGCCAATAGGCACGATTAATCCGCGTTGCTCGGCAAAGTCAATAAACTCAAATGGTGAAAGCAGGCCCCTTGACGGATGTTTCCAACGGATTAACGCTTCAACACCCAGAATTGCCTTAGTTTTAATATCCATTTTAGGCTGGTAGAGCAGTTCCCATTCTTCGTGTTGGATAGCACGCCGTATTTCTTTATCCAAATTCACTTGCTTGGCTGAAAGTTCCTGCATGTGATCGTCAAAGAATTGATAGCGGGTGTCGGTATTCGATTGTTTGCTGAATTTTTTTGCGGTCATTGCATTATTTATTAAATCTTCAGCGTTATTAGTATCAGAAGGGTATAAACTGACGCCGACATGGCTATCTAGAAAAATGCTGTTGCCGTCTATGTCGACCGGTTCCGCCAGGGAATCCAACAAACGATTGACTATCCAGGTGACAGATTCTTTTGTGGGCAAATCGGTCAAGAGTATGGCGAATTCATCGCCGCCAAACCTTGATACTGTCAACCGTGAAATGCCATCGTATTTCCGGAATGTTGCCTTTAGGCGTTCGGCAATTCCCATTAATAATTTATCGCCCGCGCTACGCCCAAGTGTGGTATTGATTTGGCTTAATGTGCCAATATCGATAACCAGTATCGCAGCTAGTTGGTCGTATCGGGTACCACGCTCGATAACTTGCCCAATGCGGTCATAAAATAGGATATGGTTTGGTAACCCGGTAAGTGCATCATAGTTTTTTGTGTACTCAAGCTCCGCAGAAAATTGCGAGGCGATGCTCTCAAGTTCAGTCACTCTTGATTGCAATTGATTCATGCTGTTTGATCTGGATTGTTGGTCGACGACATCATCTGGTTCAATTGCCTTGCTTACGGAGGGATTGGATTGGGCATGGCCTATTTCTTCAGTTTTCGGTTGCCAGCAGACGACTCGATTCCTACCGGATTCCTTCGCATCATAAAGCGCTTGGTCGGCAAAATTGCTCAATTCATGGGTATTGGAAGGGTTATGTTTGATGCTGGCAACACCAAAGCTAGCTGTAACTCGAGGGCCGGTTTCAAATCGTTTCGTGGATTCATCTTTTATGCGTAGGCGTAAACGCTCAGCCAATATGATTGCTTCGTCGGTTGATAGCCCAGGAAGGGCTATACAGAATTCTTCGCCGCCGTAGCGCCCAATCAAATCCTGTTTGCGGGCATTCGAATGGAGTACTTCTGCGAATAATTGAATCACAGCATCCCCTTTGGCATGGCCGTAATTGTCATTGACGGCTTTAAAGTGGTCGAGATCGGCCAAAATGTAAGTCAATTCCAAATTGTTATGCCGGGCTGCTTGAAACATCTTTTCAAATTGCTCTGAAAAGGCTCTCCTGTTAAGGCATCCTGTTAAAGAATCCCTGGTCGCCAGGAAATTTAATTCCTTATTTTGCTGCTGGATTTGGGCTTTTGTTTCTTCCAGGTTGCTCACCATCGTTTGCAGCTCAGTATTGCGCTCTTCAAGTTCAGTGATGTCGTCTAATGTTATTAATACCCCTTGCGTTCCTGAATTTTCGCTTTGAATCGGCGAAGAATTGATAACAAACTTGAAAGTCTTATTGGATGAAGTTAACGATAACTGCGAACCTATTGAGCTTTTGCCGGAACTCAACGTTTTTTGCCAAGGGAAAGTTAGTGCTTTAAGCTCGTGGTGTGGGTTTTGCCAAGGCAGTGTTGACAACTTAACGCCTATCAATGTTGGCATTGGGCGGGATAATTTTTCGGTAATCGCCTTATTGGCCAAGATGATTTGCTCCTGCTCGTCGAGAATGAATATGCCTTCAGTCAAGGTGTCGAACGCTGCATTTACCCGATCAGGGATAACTGCAGAGGGATCCAACAATCTCAGCGTCCTCAGCATAAATGCTAAATAGGCAAAAAAACCGATAACCAAAACAAAGCTTCCCGTTTTAATGATGGACAGGCTGGTTAAATCCGTCCAATACCCGCCAGGCAAGGGTATAAATTTTATTTCGATATTTCCCCAAGGTTCGCCTTCTTGCAATATGGGAACGACCAAATGTGTTGATGTCGATTTGTTCTTATCATAATCGCTCCATTTATTCTTATGGTCGCCGATCTGGAAAATGAGCTGGCCATTTTCCAGCCGTATACCGGCTGATTCGATTTCCGGATTGCGCTTAACCACCGTGCCCAGCATCTTTTGTATATTTTTTGGTTCTTGGCCGGGCGCGAAAATTGAAAATTGAATGGCCAGGGCTTCGCTAACTTGTTTGCGTGCCTCTAATAGAAATTTAGATTCATCAGGGGCAAACCCTAACAATTCGGCGCTTAGAAATAAACAAGCCGTCAGCAAGACTAGCGCAAAGCTGATTCGTATTGCCGGCCACAAAATCGCAACTTTTTTTAGATCCGCCATCAGTTAAAAAACAATAGATTATATTCAACGAAGCCAAAATATCCTTTCTGGCGCTAAGGTAGGACAAATATTTAAAGCAACTTGTACCTTATCGAAAGTATAGCCATTTTTTCAAAAGGCTAATTTAGCCTATACCGCACATCACGATAAACAGGCATCGGTTACCCATATTCGCTATTCCATCATGACTAATAAATTGAACCAAAACCAAAATGCAAAAACCAAAGATAAATAAATATTCAAAATGGCGTTTGCTGGCGGTCGGCTGTCTTATTATGGCAAAGCCTGAAAACTATAATCCTGGTGTTTTTTGTTTTTGCTGGTTCCAGACCAAGGCTATTGTTTACCTTATCAAAGTGTTCTGGAGCTTTATAAAAGGATTTTTTTTAGGTCTGCATAAAACCAAGATTTTCTTGAAGCAGCGCCATGATAATCTGTACCGTATGTTACAAGAAATTGTTCGGAAACAATCGGCTTTAATTCCTAAAATTCTTTACCTTTATTGGAGTAAATAGAGATGTCATTAGATATGTACCAAGCCTCAATCCCTGTTTTTGTCCGGATGTTGGACAATTTGTCGTCGATACTCGACAAAGGGCTAGCGTATGCGGAAGCCAGGAATATCGACCCCTCGGTTTTTATTAATGGCCGTTTAGCGCCCGATATGTACCCGCTTAGCCGGCAAGTACAAATTGCAACCGATATGGCCAAAGGTTGCGCCGCACGGTTAGCAGGTATCGAAGTGCCTAGCTATGAAGATAATGAGGGCACTTTTCCCGAGCTGCAAGCACGCATCGCTAAAACGGTAGCATTCTTACAATCAGTAAATGCCGAACAAATTAACGGTAGCGAAGGTCGGGCGGTCACCCTAAAACTTCGGGGTAGGGAGGTGAGTTTTGTCGGCCAGCCTTACTTGCTTCATTTTGTGCTGCCGAATTTTTATTTTCACATTACTACGGCCTATGACATTTTACGCCATAACGGCGTGGCTTTAGGTAAGATGGATTTTGTTGGCAATTATTGATCTTCGTCGGCTTGGATTCCTGCCTGGTCGCTGATACTTTTAGGGAAGGTTTTTTTTACTTTAACGCCCAAGTCAACGAAGCTGCTGGCTTGGCGGATCAAATTGCCGTTGCCTTGGGTCAGCTTATTCATTACGGCGTCGTAAGTGCTGTGGGCTGTGCTCAGTTGCTTACCGAGTTTGTCGAGTTCCTCCACGAATCCGCGTATCTTGTCGTAAACGATACTTGCTTTTTCGGCAATGGCCCTTGCATTTTCGTTTTGGCGTTCATAACGCCAGATATTTTCAATAGTCCGTAAAGTAGCCAGCAAGGTTGTGGGTGTAACAACGATTATTTTGTGTTCAAAGGCGTCCGTGAATAATTGCTCATCGGCTTGAAATGCAGTAACGAAAGCGGCCTCTATTGGCATGAACATCAGCACAAAATCCAGGGATTTAATGCCATGCAAACCAGAATAATCCTTGTCGCTCAGGCTCTTAATATGTTCGCGCACAGCGCCGGTATGTTGCTTGATGGCTATTAGCCGTTCCTGGTCTTCATCAACTGAACAGTAACGCTCGTAAGCCAATAGCGAAACTTTAGAGTCAATAATGACATCCTTGTTGTCGGGGAGATGGACGATGACATCGGGTTTGAACAATCGGTTATCATCATCGCGGAATGCGCCTTGGGTTTCATATTCAATGCCTTTACGCAGCCCAGACCTTTCCAGCACTTTCTCAAGGATCATTTCACCCCAATTGCCTTGGGTCTTTTTGTCGCCTTTTAGCGCGCGGGTCAGGTTAAGCGCTTCCTGGTTCATTTTCGCAGTATCGCGACGTAGCGAGATGATTTCTTCACGCAGGGAAATACGGTCTTTATTTTCGTTGTCGTAAACGGTTTCAATCCGTTGCTTGAATTCGCCTAATTGTTCCCTCAGCGGCGTGACGATATGGTCGAGGCTGGTTTTGTTTTGCTCGGTAAACTGTTTGCTGCGGTCTTCAAAAATCTTACCCGCTAGATTTTCGAACTGGGTTTTTAATTGGGTTTCCGCGTCTTGTAAAAGCCTCAGTTTTTCATAGGTATTTTTTTCCTGTTCCGCAATTCGCGTTTGCAGTTCAGCGTTTTTGGTTTTTGCCGTTGTCAGCAGTTGTTGGTATTGCTTTAGCTCGGCCTCCATATTTTGCAAGTGTTTGATTTTTTCTTCGGCTACCGCAATATGGATGGCGAGGTTCTGGATAGTGCTTTTATCTTTGAAACTGCTTAGCCGCATCAGTACTGCGCCGACGATGAAACCGGCGAGTGCAATAGCCCAGGGGGGCAGGTTATAGATAAAATCCATGACGGACAAAAAATCTTCCTGTTTACATTAATTGGGCAAATACTTTCCCGGCAATAGCCAGCGTTTGCTCGAGGTCTTCATCGTTATGCGCCGCCGAGACAAAACCTGCTTCAAAAGTGGAAGGCGCAAGGTAAATACCTTCCGCCAACATGGCGTGAAAAAAGCGCTTAAATAAATCTTGGTTGCAGGTCATCACTTGGGCAAAGCCGGTAATCTTTTCTTCTTTGCTAAAAAACAGGCCGAACATGCCGCCGACACTGTTTGTTGTGAAGGCAATTCCCGCTTTGTTTGCCCTTTCTTTTAAACCGGCGGTGAGCCGTTCGGTTTTTGCAGTCAATGCTTCGTAAAAACCCGGCGTACCAATTAAATCCAGAGTTTTCAAACCAGCAGCCATTGCGACAGGATTACCGGAGAGCGTTCCGGCTTGGTAGACAGGGCCTAAGGGCGCTAAGTGCTGCATGATTTTTCGGTCGCCGCCGAAGGCGCCTACGGGCATGCCGCCGCCAATGACTTTGCCCAATGTAGTCAAGTCAGGCTTGATGCCATAAAGTCCTTGCGCGCCCGATAACGCCACACGAAACCCGGTCATGACTTCATCAAAAATCAGGATGCTTTGGTAGTTGTCGCAAACTTCCCGCAGGGTTTCAAGGAAACCTGGTGCAGGAGGGACGCAGTTCATATTCCCAGCAACAGGTTCCACGATGATACATGCGATTTGTTCGCCAATTTCAGCAAACACGTTTTTGACCGCTTCACTGTCATTGTAGGGCAAGGTTAGGGTGTTTTTGGCAACCGCATCCGAAACACCGGGGGAACTTGGGACACCCAATGTCAATGCGCCAGAACCCGCCTTGACCAACAATGAATCAGAATGGCCGTGGTAACAGCCTTCAAATTTGACGATTTTATCCCTGCCGGTATATCCCCTGGCTAAGCGGATGGCGCTCATGGTGGCTTCCGTGCCGGAGCTGACCATTCGCACTAAGTCGATAGATGGCAATAACTCGCATACTTTTTGCGCCAATAGCGTTTCGAGTTCAGTGGGTGCGCCAAAGCTCAGGCCTTTCTCGGCGGTTTTTTTGACGGCATCAATGACTTCCGGGTGTGCATGCCCCAGGATCATTGGCCCCCATGATCCCACATAGTCTATGTACCTTTTTCCCATACTATCGAAAATATAGGCGCCTTGGGCATGGTCAATGAAGATTGGTGTGCCGCCGACACCGCTGAAAGATCGGACTGGCGAATTTACGCCGCCTGGAATTACGTTTTTTGCTTCGGAAAATAATACGTCTGCTGTTTTGGTCATAAGTTTAAGTTTTTGATAAAGGATAAGTTAGTTTAAACAAGTTTAAAAGGCTTAGGAATCGTCCCAAAGATGGCGTTAATCGGGTGTATTCAATACATTTACTAGGGACTTAGCGGCTAAACTGATGTTATATTACCGTCTTAGCAGGAGGGCAGTATCTATTCAGGCTATTTAACCCAACATCTTATCAAATTAGGAGGTGCCAATGGCACAAATTGAAGATATCGAAGGCATAGGCCCACAATATGCTGAAAAGCTGAAAGCAGCAGGAATTGCCTCCGTAGAAAAATTGCTTGAATCCGGAGCAACTGCAAAAGGCCGTGATGAACTGGCTACAACCACCGGGATAAGTTCCAAACTACTCCTTACCTGGGTAAACCATGCCGATTTGTTCCGAATCAAGGGCGTTGCAGGGCAATTTTCAGAATTGCTGGAGTCTGCGGGTGTGGATACTGTCCCCGAGCTTTCCCAAAGGAATGCGGAAAATCTTCAATCAGCATTGGCAAAAGCCAATGAGGAAAAACAATTAGCCAAAACCACGCCGTCATTGGCCCAAGTCACTGCCTGGATTGATGAAGCCAAGAACTTGCCTAAAGTCGTCCAACATTGAGTATTGGTCGGATCAGTTTGGTGGAAGGAAAATAAAAGGAATTCACATGTTGCTAAGCTAATAACTGAATTGATCGGGCTCTAATACCTAAGGGGTTAGAACCCGATCAAAAAAATCAGGGTAAATAGACCCGCCAGCTCATCCCTCCTAAGTCGCTGCTTTTGTTCCCTTCCAATTTTCCACCCAGCATCCCAACCAAATCGTAGACCACCGTCATACCGATGCCATGGCCGTGGGTGTTTTCATCGGCGCGGACGCCGCGCTTTAAGATTTCGTTGAGTTTGCCATCGGGGATACCGGGGCCGTCGTCGTCAATTTGGATTAATAAGGCGTAATCACGTCGGTCTTTGCGCGGGTTTTTGATGACGTTAATTTTTACCTTGTTACGGCACCATTTACAGGCGTTATCCAGTAAGTTCCCGATTATTTCGTAAAGGTCGCCCTCCTCAAAATAAATTTGGCACTGTCCGGGGACCTTGGTTTCGATTTTAATCGCCTTGTCTGCATAGACTTTATTTATCGAAGCGCTGATTTTATTTAGGAAGGTTGTTAAGTCGATGCCTTTTATGGACTTGTGTTCGCCCTTGGCGGCTGCCCGTTGTAGCTGGTATTCGACGATTTTGTTCATGACAGTGATTTGTTCCTGCACCGTTTCCTTGTTATCGCTAAACGACTCGGTACAGCCACGCAGTATCGCAAGCGGGGTTTTAAGGCTGTGGGCCAAATCGGCCAAAGTATTACGGTATCGCTCCAAATGGGCGCGTTCATGGGAAATGAAAGCGTTTAAGTTGCCGGCTAGGCCTTGTAGTTCCGTAGTATATTCACCATCCAATAAGGTTTTTTCGCCTTTCTCAATGGCATTTAGGTCGTTGACGATGACCCGCAAAGGTTTTAAGCACCAACGTAATAAAGAAAACTGTAAGAATATTAATACAATCCCGATAACCACTAAAGAAAACCATAGGTTCTTCCGAAACCGTTCAACCTGTTGGCTTACGAATTCGGAATCTTCAGCGACTGTGAAGATATATTCTTTTTCAACGCCCGCAATATTTTTCCAAAGGATATCGTAATGGAGGAAATAACGGCGTGGATTATCCGCCGAGAAATAAGTGTTGCCTGCGCCGAGTTTTTCCGGCGGTGTCGGAACATCTAGCCCAATCGAAGAAGGCGAACGCCATACCAAGTTTTTATTGGGGTGCTGGATAAAGGCGTAAAGACCGGATCCGGGATTGATGAACCGGGGTTCGGGCAGGTTAGATGGTAGGGACAGGTCGCCTGTATTTTTTAGTTCGGCTGTCGACAACAGCGAATAAATTTGTACTTGAAGCCGTTCTTTGAGCGCTTCTTCCGCGCTTTCCCTGAAGCTTTGTTCCAGCACCACCGCGACTAAGGCGAAGAACGCCGCCAGCACCAAGCCTTCTGTAGCTAATAAGCGGAAACTTAAGGACTTTGTTCGCACTTGAATCCAATAAAGGCAGTCTCAGGAAAAAATTAAACGGGTATACGATAGCCCCTTCCACGCAAGGTTTCAATGGGTTTTCGGATGCCGTCCGGGTCGAGTTTTTTTCTTAAGCGTCCGATAAAGACTTCAATGACGTTGCTGTCACGGTCGAAATCTTCGTCATAGATATGCGCCGTCAATACGGTTTTGGTAATCAGTTCGCCTTTACGGAACATAAGGTATTCTAACACCTTATATTCATAAGCCGTGAGTTCCAGTTTAACGCCCGAAACAAAGACTTCCTGGGTTACTGTGTTCAATTCGATATTGTCATGCGACAGTATGGGTTGGGCTTGTCCCGCTGAGCGCCTGATTAGGGCGTTTAGGCGCGCCAGCAGTTCTTCGTAATGGAAGGGTTTGACGAGGTAATCGTCGGCTCCCGCTTCCAAGCCCTCGACTTTTTCTTGCCAACGGCTGCGTGCGGTGAGGATAAGGATAGGGAAGGCGATGTTGTCCTTACGGAGCTGCTTAATGAGTTCGATACCGGAAAAATCCGGAAGCCCTATGTCGACGATTGCCGCATCGACAGGGTATTCTTTGCCCATAAACAAGCCCTCTTTACCGTTATTGGCGGTATCTACGGCAAAACCTTTGCTTTCCAGGTATTCATGAATTTGTTTGCAAAGAACCAGTTCGTCTTCAACCACCAGGATACGCATGGTTTCTCCTAAGTGAAAACCGTCAGTTTATCAACGCGCCGGTTTCGGCGTCGATTTTATAATGCAAGATACGGCCATCCGGGGTTAACACTTTGATGATATGGACTTCCCTGCCGTCGATAATTTCTGTCGTTGCGGCCAATACCCTGTTTTTGCCGTCATTGAGGATTGTTTGGGTCGCTTCGTGTAGGCTGATTCGCGCAATTACAAGGCTGTCCTCGGCATAGCCTGCTTGGGATAAAGCTATTATCATTAATATGTTAATCAATATCTTCATCAAGGGGCTATCAAGGTTGATCAAGGGGTATTGCCGTAATTTCAGTTAATTTTTAAAACGTGCTTATTGTAGCCTATCACCATGAATACAGGCTGAATTGTTAATGCAATTTCCAGCCCCTGGCGAGTTCATTGATTGCCAATCCCAAGGATGCCCCCAGTTTGCCCGCAAGCCGGTCAACCAGCCTTTCCTGCTGGGTGAAATCAACCAAGGTTTCAGCGCCGATAATTTCCTTGGCGACATAATCTTGTGATCCCATCCCGTCAACGATACCCAATTTCACACTTTCTTCCCCTGTCCAAACTAGGCCGGAAAACATTTCTGGGGTTTCTCTAAGTCTCGCACCCCTACCGGCTTTCACTGCACCGATAAATTGCTGGTGAACTTGGTTTATTAACCCCTGCATGTATTGGTTTTCTTCTGGTTTGGCGGGCGAGAAAGGATCCAACAATGCCTTGTGTGAGCCAGCAGTTAACAAACGCCGTTCCACACCGAGTTTTTCCATCGTTTCGACGAAGCCGAAACTATCCATAATGACTCCAATGGAACCGATAAGGCTGGCTGGGCTGGCAAAGATTTTATCTGTGGCGGATACGATGTAGTAACAACCTGATGCGCAGATGTCGCTGACGACGGTATGGATAGGCAAATCAGGGTGTTCCTTCTTGATTTTTTTGATTTCATCATACACATAAGCCGATTGTACGGGACTGCCGCCGGGGGAGTTTGCATGCAAAATAATTCCTTTAGTGTTCTTGTCTTTTACCGCTTCCCTTAAGCTATCAATGATGCTTTCAGCATTGGCGTTCTGGCCTTCGGCAATCATGCCGACTAAATCGATCACCGCGGTATGGTACTTTCCGCTAACCCCTAACTCCTGCTTGAATTTAGGGTACATGGTTATGCACAGTATGGCCAACAAATAGCCAAACAACAGTAACTTGAAAAAAATGCCCCAACGGCGCGACCTTTTTTGCTCGGTAATGGCGGCGAAGGCCAGTTTTTCGATAATTTCACGTTCCCAGCCGAGGGTGCCCGTTGGGCCTGGATTAACTTGATTGTCTGATGGGTTGTCCATAAACCTTGCCTTCATTAATAAAGTTCAGTAATTCTGTCGGTTGCTGCAAACAGAGAAGCGGATTGTACTGTAATAAGGATTCTTTGCTGTTCGCGCCGCAAGCAACGCCAACAGAAGGAACATTCGCATTGAGCGCCATTTGCATATCATGGATAGAATCGCCCACCATCAAGGTGCGGACACGGGTCGATTGCGTAAGGTTCATGATTTCATGCAACATTTTAGGGTCAGGTTTTGATGCTGTTTCATCCGCGCAACGGGTGATGTTGAATATTCCTTCGGTATTTGTGGCTTGCAATGCCTGGGCCAAGCCGCTTCTGGTCTTACCGGTTGCGACGGCAAGTCGATAGCCGGATTCTTTCAGGTTGACTAGCATGTCGTAAACGCCGGGGAAAAAATCTTCCCGACTGAGTTTTTTTGAAGAATAGGCCTGGCTATAGCTTGCGACGATGTTCTTCTGGGTTTCCTTGTTGGAATCGGGGAATAAGGTTGCCACAGCGTTATTTATACAAAGCCCAATGACATCTTTCGCGGCTTGGGGTTCAGGTATAAGGCAGCTGAACTCTTCCCCCGCTTTTTGCAAGCAATGGACGATCCAGTCTATAGTATTAATTAAAGTGCCGTCCCAATCAAAAACAATCAGGTCAAATCTGTTCTTCATTATCTATAAAATCAGTAAATTGTTGCGGTAATGGAGCGGAAACTTTTACGGTTTCGCCGGAGACAGGATGTTCGAATTGTAAGGTTTCCGCATGGAGAAACATGCGCTTGTAACCTCGGTTTTTAAAAGACTTGTTGATGTCATCAAAGCCATAACGGTCGTCGCCGACAATAGGGTGGCTTAAAAAAGCGGCATGGACGCGGATCTGATGGGTACGTCCGGTCTTGGGCGAGGCTTCAACCAGGGTTGCATCCTTATATAATTTCAAACGCTTGAACAAGGTTTCGGATTCTTTCCCCGCCTTACTGATAATCACCATTCGTTCGCCGCCTTTACTGACATTTTTCTGTAGCGGTTGGTTCACCACAATTTTTTTTCTTGCCCATTGCCCGGAAACTAGTGCAAGATAAGTTTTGGTTACGCTATCTTTACGAAATTGTTCGTGTAAAGAGCGTAAGGCACTGCGTTTTTTCGCGATCAATAAGCAGCCGGAGGTATCCCGGTCCAACCTATGCACGAGTTCCAGGAAGTGTTGTTCAGGATATAGTTGCCTCAAGCCTTCGATAATGCCCGAGTCTATGCCGCTGCCTCCATGCACGGCATAGCCCGATGGTTTGTTGATGACCATTAGCGCATCATCGTTAAACAATATGTTCCGTTGCAATATGTCGGTTAAGCCGCGGTTAACGGAAGGTTTTTCATTTGCCGTTTCCGATTGCCGTACCGGAGGAATCCTTACGATATCACCGATAACCAAGCGATATTTTACATCCACTCGGCCCTTATTGACCCTGACCTCACCCTTACGGACTATCCGGTAAATTCGGCTTTTGGGAACGCCTTTCAAGTGGGAGATGAGAAAATTATCGAGCCTTTGTTCACTATTGTTTTCGGTGATCTCCACCCATTGTACCAGTGGCGCGGGGCTTTGCAGGTTGGTATTCATGACCTAAATAATAACAGTATATTGCCAAGATTGATTGTTTAAATTGATGAAAAGCAATAAGGTTGCTATATTATCAATGTTATTAAACCAAAATAGCAGCGTCTGTAAGGTTTTCGTAGTGAAACCGGAGACAAGTGAGCCGGAAGGATCAAAAGTTATAAATATAAATAATGTCAAATCCTAAGCCGCAAGAATTTTTGGGTTGATCATTCACCCTAGACGAATGAATTACTATCCTGTCCAAGACAGACTTTACACTAACGACTGAAAAAACATTTGCCCAGTTAAAAAACTTCGCGCAGCCATCGTTGATATCATCACACTATAGCCGAATTAAAGTGCATATTAGGGTCGGGATACCAAAAATCAAATCATTTATCACAGTTGGATAAATTGACACGGGAACAACGAAATAAGCCAAATATTTTTTGCATACGTAAACTTAGCGCGATGATTAAATTCAGTCTGAATCAGTAAAATCTGATAATTGGAGCAGTACATAAAAAGGAAATGCAATGAAAAGAATGCTTATCAATGCTACGCAGGCGGAAGAACTGCGGGTTGCTTTGGTAGATGGTCAAAAGCTTTACGACTTTGACATAGAAGTCCCTTCAAAAGAACAGAAAAAATCCAATATTTACAAAGGGATCATAACCCGTGTAGAGCCCAGCCTGGAAGCGGCATTTATCAATTATGGCGCTGAAAAGCACGGTTTTTTGCCGTTCAAGGAAATTTCGCCGGTTTATCTAAAAACACAAGATGAAACCGAAGGTGAAGTGCGCCGCAGCGCCATTAAAAGCCACCTTAAGGAAGGCCAGGAAATTGTAGTCCAGATCGAAAAAGAGGAACGCGGCAACAAAGGGGCTGCGCTAACCACTTATATCAGCCTGGCAGGAACCTATCTGGTGTTGATGCCTAACAACCCGAAGGCTGGCGGTATCTCCCGACGCATAGAAGGCGATACCCGCAATGATACACGCGAAGCCATGGCAAGCCTTGAGATTCCCGAATCTATGGGACTGATCGTAAGGACGGCGGGTTGCGGTAAAAGTGCGGAAGAATTGCAGTGGGACTTAAATTACCTGCTGCAATTGTGGGATGCCATAGAACGGTCTACGAACGAACAGCCTGCGCCGTTCCTGGTCTTTCAGGAAAGCAACGTCATTATCCGGGCCTTGCGCGATCATTTACGGGGCAACATCGACGAAATCCTGATCGACAATGAAGAATCGTTCAAGCTGGTGCAGAATTTCCTGCGGCAAGTCATGCCGAATTTGCTGCCGAAAGCAAAATTATATCAAGATGCCGTCCCTTTATTTAACCGCTACCAGATTGAGTCGCAAATAGAAATCGCTTATGGCCGTGAAGTATCCTTGCCGTCTGGTGGGTCAATCGTTATCGACCATACCGAAGCATTAACTTCTATAGACATCAACTCAGCCCGTGCAACCAAGGGTAGCGACATTGAGGAAACCGCCCTCAATACCAACCTTGAAGCGGTGGACGAAATAGCCCGTCAACTTAGGCTTAGGGATTTGGGCGGCCTGTTTGTCATCGACTTTATCGACATGATGTCCAATAAAAACCAACGTACTGTCGAAAACCATCTCCGCGACGCCCTAAAAATTGACCGCGCCCGAATCCAGACCAGCCGCATTTCCAGGTTTGGCTTGTTGGAGATGTCTAGGCAGCGGATGCGGCCTTCGTTAGGGGATTCTACGCAAATTACTTGCCCGCGTTGCAAAGGGCAGGGCAGCATCCGTAATGTGGAGTCCGTTGCTTTATCCGTGTTGCGTCTGCTTGAAGAGGAAGCGATGAAAAAGGGCACGGAAAAGGTTATTGCGCATCTTCCGATCGAATGCGCCACTTTTTTGTTGAATGAAAAGCGCGGCGTCGTAGAAAACATCGAAAACCGGTTAAAAGTCGACATTGTTATCCTGCCCAGCAAGCACCTGGAAACACCGGCTTACGCGATTGACCGCATCAAAGAAAGGGAAGCTGCCGATGAAAAACCCAGTTATGTGCAGATAAAAACCGAAGATATCGCTATCCCTGAGTTCGCCCAGCAGGTCAAGCCGAAAAGCGAAAAGGCCATTATCAAGGAGTTTCTGCATGATACTCCGGCACCTGCGCCACTACAAAGAAAAGCTGAGCCATCCAGCCTGATCAAACGCTTTTGGCATAAACTGGTCGGTTCAGATTCGGAGAAGCCGAATGAAGCAGAAACCCGTCCTTTCCAAGGAGGCGGTGTAGTAGCTGAAAACCGACAGTCCCGCCCAAGGGGAAACCGGCGCGGTCAGGCGCCAAATAAAGAAGGGAGCACGGGAAACCGCACGCCGCCCAGGGGGCAACAAATACGCGATAATCGCCAGAATCGCCCTTCCAGGGGGCAAGAACAACGGGCGGTTTCCGCTTCCCAAGGAACTCTTCCACCTCAATCTAGGCAGCCGGAACCCAGCGGTAACATAAGGCAGCCTAATGTCCCTGCGCCTGTTGCAGAGGTAACTAAACTTCCTCTAGTTGCTGAACCTGGGTTGAGCAAACCCGTTTTTATGCCAAAAATTGAGGCGGCGGAAGACAATATCGAAGCCTTAAGCCAAGGGGAATCGGCTGTCGGCGATGGCGAACAAAAGGCTAGGATGGCCAACAAAAGGAACGGCTCAAGACGGGGGCCAAATAGGAGAAGGCCGCGTAATCCCAATTATAAGCGTCCAGATTCTACGGGCGGAGATGAAAGTAACGGTGAAGGAAATTCGGAGGTGCGAAGCAACGGTGGGCAGGGTACACAATCATCCTCCTACGCATCCGATTTCGCCAGTAGAAAGGGGAAACCTGATGATTCATCCAGTCATTCGAATACGCCGTCAGAAACCGTGATTCCTAAACTCGATGTAAGTAATGATGCATAAAAAGTAACTGGCGCGGCTGTGGGTTAGTTTTCTTAGGGGTTATTCCAGTTGGTCGTTGATGCTGCATTACCGGATTTTTTCTTGGACGTAGCCGTTTCTGAGCAAAGTTTGACAATTATCAATAACGGCTCAGCAATAAAACGTTACCCTGTTTCAACTGCTAAAAATGGCATGGGAGAAAGGCGCGGAAGCGAATGCACCCCAAGGGGATGGCACAATATTAGGGCAAAAATCGGTTCAGGCTTTCCGCTTAATGCGGTTTTTGTAGGAAGGCGGCCTACCGGCGAAATTTATAATGAAGCCCTCAGTAAGGAATATCCAAAGCGTGATTGGATATTGACTCGGATATTATGGCTGGGTGGGTTAGAGCCGGGAAAAAACCGTTATGGCGAGGTCGATACTTGTTGGCGCTACATTTACATCCATGGTACCCACGATGAACAAACAATTGGTTTCCCTGCCTCTCATGGCTGTATCCGCATGAAAAGCAATGATGTTTTGGATTTATTTGGCCGCGTGGAAGTTGGGGCCAAGGTCTTCATACATGAATAATTTAGTTGGCTTGTTACATCAAGGTTAAGTGAAAGCCAACCTTTTATCTAGCCTTGTAGAACGAAATAAAGGTAAATGTCCCGTATTGTTTTGGGGATTGAATACGACGGAAGTGGTTTTTGCGGTTGGCAATGGCAGCCGCAACGGCGCAGTGTGCAATCTGAATTGGAAAAAGCCTTATCGAAAGTTGCAAACCATCCCGTTACTGTGATTTGTGCCGGCAGGACAGATGCAGGCGTCCATGCCCTGGAACAAGTCGTACATTTCGATGTCAATGTAACACGTGATTTAAATTCTTGGCTGTTAGGTGGCAACAGTAATCTACCGGATGATATCCGGATTACGTGGGTTAAGCAGGCGGTTGGCGATTTTCATGCCCGGTATTCCGCAATAGCCAGGCTCTACCGTTATGTCATTTTAAATAGGTCGGTTAAATCGGCTTTACATGGCAAACAGGTAACTTGGTGTTATTACCCGCTGAACGAGGACAATATGAACAAAGCGGCGCAACATCTGCGTGGGAATCATGATTTCTCTTCGTTTAGGGCGCAAGGATGCCAGTCAAAAAGCCCGTTTCGGATCGTACATTTTGTTGAAGTTTACCGTGATGGCGATAATGTCACTATCCAGATATGCGCGAATGCTTTTTTACACCACATGGTCAGGAATATCGCTGGTGTATTGATTGATATCGGGATGGGAAAACAACCTGAGGATTGGGTGCTGATATTATTGGCGCTTAAAAAACGAGAGTTGGGTGGCGTTACAGCATCCCCTCATGGCCTGTATTTAGAAGCAGTATATTATCCGGAAAATTATGGGATCACGAAACATGCGGCGTTTAATAAATTACCGGAAGACGCTAAGCGTTTTAACTAGCAAATAATTAACGATGCCCTTGTCTTCTTAGGTTAGTCGAGCAGGTTTATTACTTAATATTTAAAACATGGTAACTATGACAAATTATTTAAGCTTCCAGGTTCATGGAAGTGGTGTAGGGGGAGGCGTGGCTGCCAATGTTGCTAGCCTCTTAGAATTTATTGAAAGTTTGGCAGGCAAAACGCCGCCAGAAATGTTTTCAGCCGTTATGCCAGGAATCGCTGCCATGGAAAATATCCATCCGCTTCTGGTGCATTTCCCTATTGCTTTTTTTACTGCTTTCTTTTTAATTGATTTTATTGGGACGATTGCAAAAAAAACGACATGGCGTTATGTTGCAGCTTGGTTGTTATATTTGGGCACTCTTACCGCAATCTTTACTGTGATAGCTGGGTTATTTGCAGCGAATTCTGTCGAACACGGGGACGATGTTCATGACATTATGGAGCGTCATGAACACATCGGTATTGCCGTTCTCTCCTTGGCGTTGTTCCTTTCTGCCTGGCGGTTGAAACAATGGGGGATGCATTCTGCAGGCGGCAATACAACATTCCTTTGCTTAGCGGGCATCCTTTGCTTTCTTCTTTCCTTAGGGGCGGATTTGGGTGGCTTGATGGTTTATCAATATGGGGTGGCTGTCAAATCAAAGGTTGTTTCACAAAGCATCCGAGAACAAAATGAACCTGGACATCCTTCCCTCGATAAGAATAATGGAGGGCACAACCATAGTGCTCAGGATCAAGATAGCGGGCATAGCCATGGCGGGCACAATCATTCTCATAGTGGTCACAAGCACTCACACTAGAAACTGTTAATAATTACAAGACCCTGACGGTTTGCGAGATTTCTATAGTCTTACCGCCAACAAGCTTTCAAGATTTTTTCTGCTGGTCAGCCCCATAAAAACCATTTCCCTTGGGTAAGGACTAAGAAAGCAATTAACGCGTTGGTCGTTATATGCGCAACTACAGCGTCGCCAACTTGGCCTCGCCTATAAAGGGCGACAGCATAGCCCATGCCAGCCAAAGTTCCCGCAAACCATCGGTCGTGTAGCAGCCCAAAACACAGTGAGGAAATAATGAATGAGGGCCAAGAAAAACGGCCGGGTTCCACATTTTCATAATCTTTAGCGATTAGTTTACGGAGCAGATAGCCGCGGAAAGCGAGTTCCTCAGCCAATGGGATTACGATGGCCGAACCGAACGTACGGAACATCAGCCAGATTATTGCCCATTCACTTGATAGTTTCCCCAGGTTCTGCGATAGCAGCACCCCATTGTTGTGATCCCCTGATTCCAATAGCATCCAAATGATGAATACCAAAACGCCGATTGCCGGGGCTTGCCAATTCCACGACGAAAATAGCTTGCGGTAGGTTTTGCGGTAATAGTAAAGGATTCCGGTAATCAATAAAATCCTTGCCGGATAGAGCCAATCAAAGTTACTGGAAAATGCGGATGTCAACATCAAGGCAGCCATTTGCGCCAAAAAGGGTGCAAGTAAGGCGGTTGACAAATGGTCATTGGGCTTGACGGTTTCCTGCTTAGGTTGGGCAAGAGAGAAAAAATGCATATGATGTGTCAGCGCAATGGCGCCAATAGAAATCAAGGTGAAGGCGATCCAACCGGCTTGTGCATGAAAACCCATTCCCGCAATTTCAGGCGATATGGAGCTTCCGACGGCGATTAATAAGGCAATACGCACTGAGTTGGCTAGCCATATAGCTATCATTGCCATAGGGAATAGCCAGAAGACTTGCGGAAAGCGCAAATTCTCCCGGAACAGCCATAGGTAGACGGCAAGGAATACGACGATAAGCGAGATCCCTTCGATACCCGAACAGGCGTAGGTAATTTCGACAGGATAAGATGTGGTGCCAACCACGGCTGATTCTGGTTCGTATACAAGGTCTGTATAGAACAAGCCAATCAAGGAATAAACGATTCGGAGCGTGAGCCCCGACATAAATCCCCATAGCTCCTTTTGGGCTAACGGCGCCTCTTGCTGAATAAACATGTCGATCAGCATCCAAGCTAAAGTTCCCAGGATAATGCCGACCAGCAATTCCATTCGTTTTTGAACAACAAGCCAGTACCAAAAATTGATAGGGGCTAATGCCATTAGCCATAATAAAAATGTGGTGGTGGCAAATGCAGACCAGACAGAAAACCATGCTATGGTCAAACGGGTAAGATCGGCTGGTTGTTTAAAGATGTATGAAGTCACTAAAATGAAAACAAACAGGCTTGTTATGTGTAACGCAAACCAAACCGGCCAGCGGTATTCTTGCGATTGCCGGATGAATTCGCCAATAATTAGCTTGTAAAATGGGGTGACCGTTAGGAGGCAGGATACGATAACCCAAAGTACGAGCTGCCAGTATTGCTTGGAAAAATCAAATAGCAAAGCCGCTTCGGGTTTTGCTACAAAATAGTATTGCGGGGAAGGGACTTCATAATGTGAAACTATAGCAATAAGTTCGGCTGCGAATATCGTGAAAAGCAACAGCGAACGCGCTACGGGGCGATTAAGTATTGTCGAAATGGGATTCATTTTAAAAGGCCAAATATCCAATTGATAATTATATGGATTAATTGCCCTTAAAAAAAGAAAATCCGAACCAGTTTGTTGGTACTGGTTCGGATTTGTCAACTTTTTAGAGACAGGATCAAGAGCGTCTGGCTCTAGAGCTTTCACCAAACAATAGCATTATACCTGCAAGTAAAGCAATCGCGCTTGTTGCAGATGCGACAGAAATTTCAGGTGCTTTCAGACATTTTTGCATGTCTTGGCCTACCCCGGAAAGAAAGGTTCCCCCTTTGCTTGGTAAATTAGACGGTTTATGCTCATTAAGGTCATGGTGCATATCGGAAAATACGGCAGCTACGCCAGTGCCAAACGAAGTTGAAATATTAGGTGCTTTTTGGCTGGAATGCCATCTTTTATGCCATCTTTTATACCACCTTTTATACCACTTATGATTCGAGCCTTGATGCCAATTCTGGCTATGTTGATGCCCCGTATCAGTGGTAGGGATAGCTTCAGCAATATTTAGGCTCAACATAAAGCAAACTAAAACAGCGATAATGGAATGCCGAATTTTCATTATTGTTACCTCACTTGAAATTAAAAAAATTGTATTTCCCAAACTATGATGTATTTTTTGACTTAAGTAGGAAACGTTAAGTACGGCACCATTTATTCTTGAGATTGAGGAATAATATACGGTTGAGGCCTTCATCTTTCTATACGTATGATTACTTATGCCTTCCTAACCTTTCCTATTGGATTTCTCTAAGATTGCCCCGTGAATAGGAGCCGATGCTTACAAAATTAATGTTTTTTTAGATAAACAAAGTGTTGATTCATGTTATTATTTGCCGCTTTTATTTGTTGAAGATAAACTAGCTTGCAATATGCGGACGCGCGTCAAAATCTGCGGTTTTACCCGTGTCGAAGATGCAGTATTTGCTGCCCGTTTAGGGGTCGATGCGATTGGTTTGGTTTTTTATCCGCCTAGTCCAAGGAATATTACAATTAATCAAGCGGTTCAAATCGTTAATGCCTTGCCAGCCTTTGTTTCAGTGGTCGCACTTTTTGTTGATGAGCAAGAAGCCGTTATCAGGAATATCCTGGATCAGGTGCCGATAGATTGTATCCAGTTTCATGGTGATGAATCGCCGGAGGCTTGCCGGATGTACGGTAAGCGATATATCAAAGCGGTCAGGATGCAGGAACAAACAGAGATACATGAGATGGCAAAATCCTATGGCGATGCTGACGGATTGTTGCTTGACGCCTTTCATCCAGGGGAGAAAGGCGGTACGGGTAACCGGTTTGATTGGGGTTTGATACCCAAAAGGTGTGAATTACCGGTAATCTTGGCTGGGGGCTTAGATGCTACGAATGCTAAGGTTGCAGTGGAGAAAGTACGTCCATACGCGCTTGATGTCAGCAGCGGTGTGGAGGTTTCCAAGGGCTTAAAAGACAGAGAAAAAATGGCGGCATTTATGGCCGCTGTGCATTAGGGTGGCAGAAGAATAAATGACTAAAAAGTATAACATGCCAGATGCTAGAGGGCATTTCGGGCCTTATGGCGGGATGTTTGTGGCGGAGACGCTCATGCCTCCTATCCAAGAATTAAATGCAGCCTATCATCAATATTTGCAGGATCCGGAATTCATTGCTGAGCTAGACCAAGACTTAAAGCATTACGTGGGGCGGCCTTCCCCCTTGTATTACGCCGAGCGGTGGAGCCGTGAATTGGGCGGTGGCCAAATTTACTTGAAACGGGAAGACCTTAACCATACCGGATCCCATAAAATCAATAACACAGTCGGCCAGGCCTTACTTGCCAAGCGCATGGGCAAGACCCGCATTATTGCTGAAACCGGCGCCGGTCAACACGGCGTGGCTACGGCAACAGTTGCTGCAAGATTGGGGTTAGAATGCGTTGTTTATATGGGTGCAGTTGATGTCGCCCGGCAATCATTAAATGTATACCGGATGAAGCTTTTAGGCGCGACTGTGGTTGCCGTTGAGTCGGGTTCAAAGACCTTGAAAGATGCCCTAAATGAAGCCTTGCGCGACTGGGTGACCAATGTCGACAATACTTTTTATATTATCGGCACAGTGGCGGGGCCACATCCTTATCCGGCAATGGTACGCGATTTTCAGGCTGTCATTGGGCGGGAAACCAAACAGCAATGCCAGGAAATGACCGGAAAACAACCCGATGCGCTCGTGGCTTGTGTCGGCGGGGGGTCGAATGCAATTGGTTTATTCTATCCCTTTATTGAAGAGGAATCGGTCAGGCTCATTGGCGTGGAAGCGGCAGGCGACGGTGTCGCGTCAGGTCGGCATTCAGCGCCATTATGCGCCGGCCGTCCCGGAGTCTTGCACGGTAATCGCACCTACTTGATGGCTGATGACGATGGCGAAATCATAGAGACGCATTCGATTTCGGCCGGACTTGATTATCCCGGCGTGGGTCCCGAACATGCTTGGTTGAAAGATACGGGCCGCGCAGAGTACGTCAATATTACCGACAACGAGGCGCTGGAGGGTTTTTATGCCTTGACCAGAATGGAAGGGATTATTCCAGCCTTGGAATCCGCCCATGCCATGGCCTACACCATGAAACTTGCGCCTACCATGAATAAGGATCAAGTCATTGTTGTTAACCTGTCTGGCCGTGGCGATAAGGATATGCAGACTATGGCAAAACTAGAAGGAATAGAATTGTGAGTCGATTAGCTGCAACATTTGAAAGGCTTGCAAATTCAGGCCGTAAGGCTTTGATACCTTTTATAACCGCTGGCGACCCTACGCCTGACTTCACTTTGTCCCTCATGCACGCTTTGGTTAAGGCCGGGGTTGACATAATCGAACTCGGGGTGCCTTTTTCCGATCCGATGGCGGATGGCCCAGTCATACAAAGGGCGAGCGAACGGGCTTTGGCGCATAAGATGAGTTTGACGAAAACATTGGCTTGCGCTGCTGAGTTCCGAAAAACAGACCAGTTAACGCCCATAGTACTGATGGGTTACCTCAACCCAATAGAAGCAATGGGTTATGAAGGCTTTGCGAATGCCGCCAAAAGCGCTGGCATTGATGGCGTATTGACTGTTGATTTGCCGCCGGAAGAAGGGGAGCAATGCGCAGCTTTATTGAAAGCATCCGGGATAGACACTATTTTCCTGTTAGCCCCTAACAGCAGCGATGAACGGATAAAAAAAATGTCTATGGTTGGCAGCGGATATCTCTATTATGTCTCGCTCAAAGGGGTTACCGGCGCAGGCCATTTGAATGCCAAAGAAGTGGAAGATAAGCTTAGGCAAATCAAAAAGCTCACTTCATTGCCAGTGGCTATCGGCTTTGGGGTCAAGGATGCCCAAACCGCCAAAACGATTTCCGCTATGGGTGACGGGGTGGTCGTAGGGAGCGCCTTAATCAGTAAAATAGAGGCTAACCTGGACAATCCGGAACGTGCAAAATCTGAAATTATCGGATTGCTATCGGCCATGCGCCAGGCAATGGATAATTAATCCTGCAAGGCTTAGAAATAAGATAATGAATTCAACGGTATTTATTGATGAGTTGGTTTGAAAAATTTGTACCCGCAACAATTAGGACGGATGCTTCCAATAAAAAGGCGGCTGTTCCTGAAGGGCTGTGGAATAAATGCCCCAATTGTAACGCCATCCTTTACAATCTCGAGCTGGAAAAAAACTTCAATGTCTGTCCAAAGTGCGAACACCACATGCGTATTTCAGCCAGGACTAGGCTCAATATGTTGCTTGATCCTGAGGGCAGGGAAGAAATTGGCAAAGGAATTAAATCCTCCGACCCGTTAAAGTTTAAGGACAGTAAAAAATATAAAGATCGAATAGCCCAGGCGCAAAAGCAAACCAAGGAAAATGATGCGCTTGTCGTCATGAAAGGGCAATTGAATGGGATGTCTTTGGTTGCAGCGGCGTTTGATTTTAATTTTATGGCCGGTTCCATGGGTTCGGCCGTCGGCGAAAAATTTATCCGGGGAGTAAACAAGAGCCTGGAGTTGGGGGTTCCCTTTATTGTATTTACTGCAAGTGGTGGCGCGCGCATGCAGGAATCCTTGTTTTCCTTGTTCCAAATGGCAAAGACCAGCGCGGCATTGACTAAGTTGGCGGAAGCAGGAATACCTTATATTTCCTTTATGACCGATCCGACTATGGGAGGGGTTTCAGCGAGTTTAGCCATGTTGGGCGACCTCAATATCGCTGAACCCAATGCCTTGATTGGATTTGCAGGGCCAAGGGTTATCGAACAGACGGTACGGGAAAAGCTGCCGGAAGGTTTTCAACGGAGTGAATTCCTACAAGAACACGGCGCCATCGACATGATTATTGATCGTCGTGATATGCGGGATAAGCTGTCTGCGATTTTAATGATGCTCACTGAGAACAAAACTAAAACCGGCCCAGCAATCGTTGAAGCTGATAGTGCAGTTGAAGCTGAGCCGGAACTTGATATTGTTTCCGATGAAGATATTGCCGAACGGGAAACCTAGTTTTACCGGGAGCATGGTTCATTTCCAAACGATTGAAGAATGGCTACGTTGGCAGGAAAGTTCACACCCCTTGACCATAGACCTCGGCTTGGATCGGGTAGCAAGGGTTTACAAGGCACTTAATCCTAACGGTATTAAGCCGCTGACAATAACTGTGGCGGGCACGAACGGAAAAGGTTCTTGCATAGCTTACCTTGAGGCAATCTACAAGGCCCAAGGATACCGTGTCGGCGCTTATACATCCCCCCATATCTTAAGATACAATGAAAGGATCAAAATTGCGGGCCAACCGGTATCGGATGAGCGAATTTGCCTGGCGTTTGAGCGGATAGAGCATGTCCGGGGCAATGTTTCACTGAGTTATTTTGAATTCGGCACTTTAGCGGCTTTAGAAATATTTTCTGGCGCCGATCTCGATATCCAGTTGCTTGAAGTCGGCTTGGGCGGGCGATTGGATGCAGTAAACATTGTCGAACCGGATGCCGCGATTATTAGTAGCATAGGGATAGACCACGTGGCTTGGTTGGGTGAAACCCGTGAGTCCATAGGTTACGAAAAAGCGGGTATTTTCCGGTCATTTGTCCCCGCCATTGTTGGCGATCCACGTCCTCCAGACGCGTTGAGGAATGTGGCGGAAAACAAGCAAGCTTGTTTTTATGCTCTAGGTAAAGATTTCGGGTATGTCAGGCAGCAAGGGCATTGGCGGTGGTTTTCCGGGGAAAATCAAATTCTCCAGTTACCTGAGCCAGCATTGAAAGGCGAACACCAATACCGTAATGCTTCTGCCGTCATTATGGCAATCACCCAAATGCATGACAAGCTGCCTGTCGATGAGCAATCCATTCGCCTGGGATTGGAAAATGTCCGCCTGCCCGGCCGTTTTCAACTGGTTGAAGGGGATATCCCCATGCTTTTGGATGTCGGCCATAATCCCGAAGCCGTGACAACCTTGGTTGAATTTTTAACCCAGAATTTTCCGAACCGGCGTATTCATGCTATCTTTTCTATGATGAAAGATAAGGATATTGCTGAAGTCCTAAGGATTATGGACCCTGTGGTTTACGACTGGTTTTTCGCTCCCTTAAGCAATGCGAGAGCGGCTACCGTAGACCTTATGCGTGAGATTTTTTCACAACAAGGCATGGTCAACGTATCGTTCGGTTATACTGGTTTTCTGGATGCGTATGCAGCGGCAAAAAAGCAAGCAGTTGAGGGCGATTTACTGCTGGTTTTTGGTTCTTTCTTTTTAGTATCCGAATGTTTGGCTGAATTTCAGAAGGTTAGGTAAATAAAATGGATCATGAATTAAAACAACGTTTAATTGGGGCGGTTGTTGTGACTGCTTTGGCTGCTATTTTTATACCTATGTTGTTTGATGATCCCGTGGATACCAGTGGTAAGGCAGTAAAAGGCTTGAGTATCCCTGAAGTGCCTGCTCAGACGGTACCGGAAGTTTCACAAAGCCTCCCGGAAAACAAGGCGCAAGTGTTGAATAGGTCGGATATCGAGCTTGATGCCTCAGAGGTAATTGAAGAAGGGCCAGCCGATGCCAACAGTAAAGCGCCAGGGACGGATGTTGCCGATGGTGGGCAGGCGCAGCAAGGCATGGCCGATACTTCAAAAAGTTTAGGCGCCGATATTGCTGAGGGTAAACCCATTGAAGGATTGGCCCCAAACGAATCCGACCCAACTGAAAGTTCCGGATTGGATACCGGGGTAGTGCAGGAAGCGGGACAATTAGACGATAGCCAAAACCTGACAAACGAAACGAAAATCCCCCCCCAGAAAAGTATAGGGACACCGACAGGCCAGTCGGTATCGAAACCTGCAATTAGCGAGAAAACCAAGGCAAAGCCTCAAGCTTCAGAAAAACCAAAAACAGCCGACAGCGCCCGGAAAGACGCTGCAAAACAGCCGCATCCAAAGCTAGTGCGTTATTCCATACAGGCCGGCAGTTTCAATAAGCGGGAGAATGCCCAAGCTTTGGCGGATAAATTGCGAAAACAGGGAATGCCGACAACCATAATAGCAAAAGGTGAATATTTCAGGGTTAAGATAGGTCCTGCGCTAAATAAAGAAAAGGCAAAAGAAATGAAGGCTAAATTGGACAAACAGAATATAAAGGGTTTACTGATTTCAGAGTAATGCCGCTATAACAGACAAAGGGGCGGTAAAACAAATATGGTCTGGGTTGATATCGCGATTATTGCCTTATTGACGACTTACACAATTTACGGCATGGTCCGTGGATATCGCCAGGAAGCTTATTCACTGGCCGTCTGGATCATTGGATTTGTTGTCGCATGGTTTTTTAGCCAGGAATTTGCCATGTTATTGCCGAAAACATTTCGTTCCCCTTCGGCAAGGTTGGCGGCTTCATTTATCGCATTGGTCGGTATTACATTAGGTGTCGGGGGTATAATTGCGTGGTTGCTGTCAGGAAGCTCAAAAAAGACCAGGTTAACTGTTTTTGACCGGTTGGGAGGCTTATTGGTTGGTTGGTTGCATGGTATGGTTGTCGTCTTACTGATGGTTGTAGTTGCAGGACTGACAGCTTTGCCTAAAGACCGTTGGTGGCAACAATCCAAATACTTGCCGCCTTATCAGGCTGTTGCTATTTTAGTTAAAAATACCTTATCGACTAAATTAGCCAATTCCATTAATTATCGATAGCTTTCATGTGGTAGGTTAAACAAAAATGTGTGGTATTGCCGGTATTGTCTCGCATCAAAATGTCAATCAAGAGCTTTATGATGCCTTGACTGTGTTGCAACATAGAGGGCAGGATGCCGCAGGAATTGTGACTTGCGAGAAAGGGCGGCTGTATTTACGGAAGGACAACGGATTGACCCGCGATGTCTTTACAGACGCACAAATGATGAAGCTTAAAGGGAATATGGGTATTGCACATGTGCGCTACCCGACGGCGGGGTGTGCGAGTTCCGTGGAAGCGCAACCTTTTTATGTTAATTCGCCATTCGGGCTAACGCTGGCGCATAACGGCAACCTGACCAATACGGAAGACCTCAAAAAAGCACTGTTCGTCGAAGACCAGCGGCATATAAACACGGATTCCGATTCCGAAGTGCTCCTTAATGTCTTTGCCCATGAATTGCAAACCTTAGGCAAGCTAAGGTTAAGTGTAGATGATGTATTCAAGGCGGTAACAAATGTCCATCGCCGTTGCCGCGGTGCTTATGCGGCAGTCGTCATGATTGCGGGATTTGGAATTTTAGGGTTCAGGGATCCGCATGGTATCAGGCCTGTTGTGTTCGGTGAAAGAAAGTCCGCCAAAGGCAAGGAATTTATGATTGCCTCCGAAAGCGTCGCCCTGGATGTCTTGGGCTTCAGCCTTATCCGGGACATTGAGCCGGGGGAGGCCGTATTCATTGAAGAATCCGGCAAGCTCCATACACGGCAATGTGCCGATAAGGTCGACCATTGTCCGTGCATTTTTGAATATGTTTATTTTGCCCGCCCCGATTCCATCATAGACGATATTTCCGTATACAAGGCTCGGTTGCGGATGGGGGAAAAACTCGCCGAGAAAATTCTCCGTGAGTGGCCTGATAACGATATTGATGTCGTCATACCCATCCCGGACACCAGCCGGACCTCGGCTTTACAAATGGCCTATTTATTGGGGGTCAAGTTTCGGGAGGGCTTTATTAAAAACCGTTACATAGGGCGCACTTTTATCATGCCTGGGCAGAAAATGCGGGAAAAATCGGTCAAGCAAAAATTGAATGCAATTGGGCTTGAATTCGAAGGCAAAAACGTACTGCTGGTTGATGATTCCGTAGTGAGGGGAACCACATCCGCGCAAATTATCCAAATGGCAAGGGATGCCGGGGCAAAAAAAGTTTATTTCGCTTCGGCTGCACCGCCAGTGCGTTACCCCAATGTCTATGGGATTGACATGCCGGCAGCCAGCGAGTTGATCGCCCATAACCGTACCGAAGAAGAAGTTTGCGCCGCTATCGGCGCCGACAAGATGATTTATCAGGATTTAGATGACCTGATAGAAGCCGTGGGACGTGGTAACCGGCGCATCAAGCACTTTGACACCTCTTGTTTCAGCAAAATCTATATCACGGGTGACGTAGATGACACATACCTTAAGCTTACTGAAACGCTACGCAATGACGACGCCCAAACAAAACATCGGAATACTATGGATTTTGTTGTGGAAATATGATTCTTGCGGAACTGGCCGTGACTACCAGTTTGCCTTCAATTTCCCCAGGACTGCTAAAAAACTACGTACTATTTGTCAAAAATGAAAGAGATAGATTGGAAAAGCTATGGGTTAGAAACCCAAGCAATTAGGGCCGGGCAAAGGCGCACCCACGAAGGCGAGCACAGCTCGCCGATCTTCTTAACCTCTAGCTATGTGTTCAAGAATGCCGAAGAAGCGGCACTCCGTTTTACGGGGCAGAAGCCGGGCAATATCTATTCCCGCTTTACCAATCCGACGGTAAACACATTTCAAGAGCGGCTCGCTTATATGGAGGGCGGCGAACGCTGTTTGGCGTTTGCATCGGGAATGGCCGCTATTATGGCAGTAGGTATGGGTTTGTTAAAAGCGGGCGACCATGTGGTCTGCTCACGCGGAGTGTTTGGCAACACGATTCTGCTGTTCCAGAATTATTTTGGCAAATTTGGTGTAGGGACAGATTTCGTCGATTTGGTTGATGCATCGGCTTGGGAAGCGGCAATAAAGCCTAATACCCGGTTTTTATTTCTGGAAACACCCTCAAATCCGCTCATTGAGATTGCAGATATCGAATTATTAGCTACTATTGCACATAAGCATGGATGTTTGTTGATAGTTGACAACTGTTTTTGTACTCCCGTTTTACAAAAGCCGTTCGCCTTGGGTGCCGATATCGTGATCCACTCGGCAACCAAGTATTTGGACGGCCAAGGCCGTTGTGTTGGTGGTGCCGTAATAGCCAGCAATGAGACCATAGAAAAAGCGATATATCCGTATTTGCGTACCGGTGGCGCCGCCATGAGCCCGTTTAATGCTTGGGTATTTTTGTCGGGGTTGGAAACTTTGGCGGTCAGGATGAAAGCACACTGCGACAATGCGTTAGAGTTGGCGCTTTGGTTAGCCCAATGTAAAAGCGTTAAAAAAGTGCACTATCCAGGATTGCCCGGGCATCCTCAACATGAGTTGGCCAAACGCCAGCAAAGCCATTTTGGGGGTATTGTCAGCTTTGAGTTAGACGGCGGCAGGGAGCAAGCCTGGAGGTTAATAGATGCTACGGAATTAATTTCCATAACCGCAAACTTGGGGGATGTCAAATCGACGATTACACATCCTGCAACCACAACACATGGCAGGCTTAGCCCTGAAGTCCGTGAATTGGCGGGCATCAAAGAGGGGTTGGTTCGAGTTTCGGTCGGCTTGGAAAACTTGGAAGACATTAAAAGGGACTTGGCTCGGGGCATGTAATATTAAAAATTAGGGGATATTATGGTCTTGGTGATGGTGCAAAGTATTTTTTCTGACAATGTCAGGTTGCTCAAAACTGAAGCCTCTAAAGCCGCATACCAAGGTGTTGCCATTGCGATTATAGCGGTCATCGTAGCGACTGCATTGGCATGTTTTTTAGAGACTGGAAAACTGACTTTGGAAGGGTTATGGGCGGCACAAAAAAATAATGTCGCCCTTTGGATGCTCAACTGTATGCCTTTTGTCTTCGGCTTTTGGGGGCAGTATTCCAATTCCTTGATAGCCTATCAAGCAGGGGCCATGATTGTTGACCAGACCCAGGAATTGCGGCACAAGGCCGATCACCTGGAGAAAGAGACGACTTACGCGGCAACACATGATCGTTTGACCAACCTGCCGACACGGGCGTTATTTTATGACCGTGTCGAAAGGGCTATTATTGTAGCGCTTGATGCTGAAAAAGAACCGCCGCGCTTATCTATTCTGCTCATAGAAATAGAGAACTTCAAAGATATCTACGAAGCCTTGGGCAGGAATAGCGGCGACCTGATACTCAAGCAAATTTCGACAAGACTGCAAGGCGTAACCTTGGAAAGGGATGATATCGCCAAAATTGACGGCAATGTGTTCGGCGTTTTTCTCTCGGCGCAATCCGATAGCGGCAGGAGGGCGGAAGAATTTGCCCGACAAATCCTTAAGACCATGGAATCCCCTTTTATCGTCGAAGGGCTTCCGGTCACCATCCATTCGGATGTGGGGATTGTCCATTTCCCGGAACACGGCAACGATGTTGACACGCTCGTGCAAAGGGCGGGCATTGCATTACGGATAGCCCAAAAATCAACCAAGGGTTATGCCACCTATTCGTCGTCATTCGACAACCAAACGCCGTTGCGCCTCACATTGATATCAGAATTGCGCCAAGCTATAGAGAGGGATAGCTTGGAATTATTTTACCAACCTCAGGTTTCCATCAAAACAGGCGAAGTCTGCGGGGTCGAAGCGCTTTTGCGCTGGAACCACCCCACTTACGGATTTGTCCCGCCAGACGAGTTTGTCCCAATGGCTGAGCGAAATCGCATGATTAACTCATTGACGCAGTGGGTGTTAAAACGCGCTTTCAGGGAGTGTGCAAATTGGCATAAGCAGGGAATGCCCATCAAGGTATCGGTCAATTTGTCAACCAAAGACTTGCATAATCCTGAACTGCCTGATTTGATTTCCGGCGTGGCTGTGGCTTCTGGGATTAAGCCGGAGTGGGTAAGGCTTGAAATCACTGAAAGTTCGGTGATGTCCGATCCTGATAGCGCCTTACGGATTATCCAAAGGTTGCACGATATGGATTACCAATTTTCCATTGATGATTTTGGCACCGGGTATTCGTCCTTGGCTTATCTCAAAAAGCTGCCATTGACTGAAATCAAGATAGACAAGGCTTTCGTTATGGATATGTTGACTAGCGAAAACGATGCCGCTATCGTCAAAGCGACCATAAACCTGGGGCACAACCTCGGGCTTAACGTTACGGCGGAGGGAGTAGAAAATAAGGAAATCATGAACCGGTTAATGGAATACGGTTGCGATGTCGCCCAAGGATATTTCCTTAGCAAACCGGTGTCCGTCCAGAATTTCAACCAATGGGTGAGCAACTCGCGTTGGAAGATAGCGGGCCAACCGTCCGGTCAATTGCTCAAGGTTTCAAAACTGGAATAACCGGCCGTTTTCAGGTTTCAACTTCTGTACCGGATAGCAAGCTATCCAGTTTTTTTTGTCGCTCCAACTCATAAAGCTCTACGTACCCGCCTACATGTAAGTCGCCGATGTAAATTTGAGGAACGGTGCGGCGTTTGGTTTTGGCCATCATCTCTTCCCTTAAACCGTCATTTCCATCGACGTTTATTTCCGTGTATTTTGCCCCTTTACTGTCGAGTAAACGCTTAGCCATGATGCAGTACGGGCAAATTTTTGTCGTGTAGATTAATATCTTTGGCATAAAAGGTTAATGAATGATGGTTAGAGTTGGTTTTCTTATGCCATTACTGCCCTCATTGATCGGGCAGCCTGACTTGATTATGCATATTGTGGGATAATAAACGGTATTTATCCAGTTTTCCGTAGACGGTATTAGACAATGTTGGTTCAAAGATGAGATGCCCTTTTTGCGGTGCCCAAGATACCCGTGTCATTGATTCTCGATTGGCCAATGAGGGAGACCATGTCAGGCGTCGGCGTGAGTGCATTGCCTGTAAAGAACGGTTCACCACCTTTGAAACAGCGGAACTGACTTTGCCGCGAGTGGTCAAACGCAACGGCGTTCGCGAACCCTTTGACGAAAACAAGCTGCGTTCCGGCATGTTAAGGGCGTTGGAAAAACGCCCGGTCAGCAGTGATGCGATCGAGGCGGCGATCGACCGGATCAAAAAAGACTTATTTACCAGCGGCGATCGGGAGGTCAGCGCGCAGCAAGTGGGCGAAAAAGTCATGCTGGAATTAAACAACCTGGACCATGTGGCGTTTATCCGCTTTGCTTCAGTGTACCGAAGCTTCCAGGATGTCAGCGAGTTTACCGACATGATCAAAGGCTTGCAAAAAAACTAAGATGCCGGAGCAGGATATCCAGGACGCACGCTTCATGGCGCGGGCTTTGTATTTGGCAAGGAAAGGTTTATACACCACCGATCCCAATCCACGCGTCGGTTGCGTGCTGGTTAAAAACGGCAATATTATTGGCGAAGGCTGGCATAAAAAAGCCGGGGAAGCCCACGCCGAGGTTGATGCGTTGAATAATGCCACAGAAAATCCGGTCGACGCGACGGCTTATGTCACTTTGGAGCCATGCAGCCATCACGGTAAGACGCCGCCCTGTTGCGAGGCATTGATCAAAGCGGGCGTTAAACGCGTCGTTGCGGCCATGCAAGACCCGAATCCCTTGGTCGCAGGGCAAGGGTTTAAATTACTGGAACACGCCGGAATAAGCTTAAAATCAGGCGTTCTGGAAGCCGATGCGCGGGAAATGAATCGCGGCTTTATTATGCGCATGACCCAATTCAGGCCGTTTGTGCGCAGTAAAATGGCGATGAGTTTGGATGGGCGCACCGCGATGGCATCCGGTGAAAGCCAATGGATCACCTCGCCTGAAGCGCGGGCCGATGTGCAAAGGTTACGGGCGGAAAGTTCGGCTATATTGACCGGCATTAATACCGTGTTAAAAGACGACCCATCGTTGACGGTGCGTATCGACCAAGATGTAAAACAACCTGTGCGGATTATACTGGATTCCAAATTGAAAATGCCGCCGACTGCAAAAATGCTGGCCTTGCCTGGCCGGACATTCATCATAACTTGCGATCAGTCTTATTCCGCCCGTCCTGAGCTTGTCGAAAGCCATGATAAGAAGCTTCATGATTTACAAAATGCCGGCGCTGAAGTTTATTCGTTGCCTGATAAAAAAGGACGGGTTGAGCTTAATGAAGCCATGAAATTTATGGCGCAAAAGCAAATTAACGAAGTTTTGGTCGAAGCGGGTGCAGTATTGAATGGGGCTTTGTTAGAAGCTAACCTAGTCGACGAATGGGTTGTCTACATGGCGCCGAAAATTTTGGGCGACCAAGGTAGGGGGTTATTTAGTTTGCCGGGGTTTGATAAAATGCTGGATTGTAAGGTAATTAAGTTTAAAGATGTTAGGTTTGTCGGCAATGACATGAAGCTTTCTTTATTAAAAAAATAGACTTGTTATGGGACTAGAAGATATCGATGATAAATTTTTTGATCGGGCTGACGCGCATATTTACTTATCAAATGAGCAAGTAAAAGAAATCGGTAGAGGAAAAGTAAGCGCATCGATGATGTATGCAACTGCGAGATATAATGCATGGGTAAGCGCTTGCGGTTTTAAATTAGCGGAAGAAATGAAAGCCGATAGGGAACAAATTATTGAGTATTTTACAGTTGAATATCGAAAAATGCTTGAAGATAACTTGGATGATTATATTGAAAACTTCGATAACTATATGGAAGAAAATAAGGAATGATATATTGATACCCTTTTCTCGCAAGTTTACCTTAAACCTTAAAAGATAAGAATGTTCACCGGAATCATAACAGCAATCGGCTTTATTAGCGCTATCGAACGCAAGAGCGGCGATTGCCGTTTAACTATTAACACCGGCAAGTTGCCCCTGGTTGATGTCCAGTTGGGCGACAGTATTGCGGTTAACGGCGTGTGCCTGACTGCAATCGAACTCGGCAAGCAGTATTTTTGCGCGGATGTGTCGAATGAAACTTTGTCCCGCACCACCTTGAAAACGGCGGTTGTCGGCACGGCGGTTAACTTGGAACTGGCGCTCACGCCGACAACGCGCATGGGCGGCCATATCGTCAGCGGCCATGTCGATGGCATCGGCGAATTGGTAGAGCAGAAGCCCGACGCCCGTTCGGTACGGTTGTCCTTTAAAGCGCCGGACGAGTTGGCCAAATACATCGCCGAAAAGGGCTCTATTTGCATCAACGGCATCAGCCTGACGGTAAACGCCGTGAATGGCGCAGTGTTTAGTGTTAACATCGTGCCGCATACCCTGAAAGAAACAACGTTAGCAGGTATCAGGATGGGTGATAAGGTGAACCTGGAAGTCGACCTCTTGGCACGGTACCTGGAACGCTTATTATTGGGCGACAAAGCCGCCTTATCACAATCCGGAATTACCGAAGAATTGCTGCAAAAAAGCGGTTTTTTCTCAAAAATATAACTAAGCAATGAATACCATCGAAGAAATCGTCGAAGATTTACGCCAAGGCAAGATGGTCATCATTATGGATGACGAAGACCGGGAGAACGAAGGCGACTTAGTCATGGCGGCAGCCTTTACCCGCCCGGAAGACATCAATTTTATGGCGCGCTACGGACGCGGGTTAATCTGCCTGACCTTAACCAGCGAACGCTGCCAGCAATTGCGCTTACCGTTGATGACCAATGAAAACAAAACTGCGCATTCGACCAATTTCACCGTGTCGATTGAAGCAGCTACCGGGGTAACGACCGGCATCTCTGCGGCCGACCGGGCGCGGACGGTGCAATGTGCAGTAGCGCCGGACGCCAAGGCGGACGATTTGGTGCAACCAGGCCATATTTTCCCCCTGATGGCGAAATCGGGCGGCGTTTTGAACCGGGCAGGGCATACCGAAGCAGGATGCGACCTTGCGCGGTTGGCGGGCGTGGAACCTGCGGCGGTCATCGTCGAAATCCTTAACGACGACGGCTCGATGGCGAGAAAACCCGACCTGGAAATCTTCGCTAAACAGCATGACCTGAAAATAGGCACCATTTCCGACCTGATCCACTACCGCATCCATCATGAAAATACCTTGGAGCGCATCAGCGAATGCGCCTTCCCGACCGAGTTCGGCGATTTCCGTTTGTATGCCTATCAGGACCGCAACGATAACAATCTGCACTTGGCCTTGGTGATGGGTAATGTTGCCGATGGCGAGCCGGTGCTGGTCAGGGTGCATGCACGCAATATGATTGACGATGTCTTTTCATCCAAACGCAGCGACCGCAGCATCCCCATGCGCATTGCCATGCAGAAAATTGCCGATGCAGGCCGCGGCGTGCTGGTGGTGATCCGGCAGAACGAAAGCAATAAAAGCCTGGTCGAGTTAATCCACCGTTACCAGCTTGAAGACAACGGTGTGGCGCCGCCTGAGGTCGAGCCGCCCGATTGGCGCATGACCGGCACCGGAGCGCGTATCCTGACCGACCTCGGCGTCCATAAATTGAAAGTGCTGGGCGCACAGAAAAAATACGTCGGCCTGGCCGGGTTCGATATGGAAGTTATCGAACATGTCCGTTGTGAAGCCTGGGAAGGCGTCGACCAGCCAAAATAAGCCTGTCTGTGCTACTATAAGCACAATTTATCCAAGAGAAATCCCATGTCTGTCATTCATACCATAGAAGGAAACTTAAGCGCCCAAGGGCGGACTGTTTGCATCGTGGCATCGCGGTTCAACAGTTTTATCGTCGACCAGCTCGAAGCTGGCGCGATTGATGCGCTAGTGCGCCACGGTGCGGATCGCGCCAATATCCATGTCGTTAAAGCGCCGGGGGCATTCGAATTGCCGTTGGTCGTGCAACGCGTCGCCGCCAGCAAAAAATACGACGCGATAATTGCCGTCGGCGCTGTCATCCGGGGCGGTACGCCGCATTTCGAATATGTCGCTGGGGAATGCGTCAAAGGTATCAGCAGCGTCTCGTTAAAGCACGATATTCCGGTCAGTTTCGGCGTATTGACGGTCGATACTATAGAACAAGCCATTGAACGTGCTGGCACCAAAGCAGGCAATAAAGGTGCGGAAGCGGCGCTGTCCGCCATCGAAATGATGAATTTACTGGATAACCTTACTAAATAAATGAGTACGACCCGCACCAATGCGCGCAGTGCCGCTGTGCAAGCGTTATACCAATGGCAAATGACAGGACTGAGCCTGGTCGAGATTGAACAACAGTTTGTTGAAGAAGGGCGCTTAAAAGATGTGCAGAAAAGTTACTTCCGGGAATTGATTCACGGCATTCCCAGTAACCTTGATGCCATTGATGCCGCAATGGCCGGTTTTGTCGACCGTCCGGTGGATGCTATCGACCCGGTCGAACGCGCCATTTTGCGTTTGGGCGTCTTTGAACTCCTATTCCGTCCGGAAATGCCCTATCGCGTAGTGCTGAATGAAAGCATTAACCTCGCCAAATGCTTCGGCGCGGACGGCAGCCATAAATATGTCAATGGGATTTTGGATAAGGTGGCGCAAGAGAAGAGGGCGGTGGAGATTAAAAGTAAGGTGCAAGTTAAGTAAGTTATAGTTCCTGCTGGGGAATGCATCACAGCCTAGGGTTAATAAATGATACTGAAATTCAAAAACTGGCTAATTGAAAGAGGTAATAGTGGTGCTGCTCAAAGTTATCCTGGTGCTATAAATCGAATATCTGGTCACTATTCAGAAAATACGGGCGAAAATATTAATATCTATTCCTTAAGAGATATTGACGTTGTTAACGAAATTGCAAACAAGTATCGACAAGATGGTATTTACAGCAACTATGGTTATGAAGGTAATGGTCTTTACCGAAATGCAATTGCCCGATATTCAGAATTTCTAACTGATTACTTGGTAGGTGATCCACTAGAAGATATTTTGTCACCATCGGAAAATGAAAATATTACATACAGTAATTTTACATACGAGAAGGATTTAAAGTTTTCTTTGTGCAACCAAATACCGACTTTATTTCCTGGATACAAAATATTTGGAGAGAACAAAGAAGGAATTGAATATCCCATAGAAGGTAAAAGAATTGATGTTTTATTAGAAAATATAGCTTCTGGTTCTTTACTGGCTGTGGAACTGAAATCTGGAGTAGCTGATTTTAGAGTATTCGGTCAAATCGCAATGTACTTAGGATTATTGAAAAAACAGTTTCCTGATAGAAAATCTGAAGGTGTGATTATTTCAGGTGAAGTTGATGAAAGCCTAAAAAATGCCTGCTTGATAACTGATTCAGTTTTATTAAAAACTTACAAAATGAATTTAGTTTTGGAAAATGCTTAACCCGCAAAGTTGTGAAATCTTTTAGCTCGTAGAATAATATTTATGCCATCCATGTGATGGGTTATTTCTGGATGGGTTCGAAACGCCACGAATTTAATAGCTATCTCATCGGCTATAAAAAATTTTCCCCGTTTTTCATTTTGCTTGCCAATTGTTAATTAAGCACTAAAATAAGCACTTAATTCAGCATTTATTCGGGTACCTTATGCAACAAATCCTGGCTTCATTCAGCGCGAGTATTTCGGAACTCAAAAAAAATCCCTCTGCCTTGCTGAATAAGGCCGAAGGCGAAGCGATTGCTATCCTTAACCATAATTCGCCAACCGCTTATTTGGTTCCGGCGGACGTTTACGAACAATTGCTGGAAAAACTTGAAGATTATGAACTCGGTAAAATTGTAAAGGAACGACAAGCGGAAAAGCCATTGGCGATTGAAGTGTCGCTTGATGACCTATAAGCTGAAATTCCTGCCCAGCGCAAAGAAAGAGTGGGATAAGCTGGACAACAGCATTAAAGCCCTGTTTAAGAAGAAACTAAAAAAATGCCTGGAAAATCCACATATTCCCGCCAATAAGTTGCGCGATTTCGATTCTGCTTACAAAATAAAACTTCGGTCGTCCGGTTATCGCTTGGTTTATGAGGTTGATGACCATGACATCATTGTTTTCGTCATCGCAGTTGGCAAAAGGGAGAACAGTGTTGTTTATGATAAGGCGAAACAAAGGTCGAAACCGTAGATGCGCCCTCACATCGTTTTTTATTATTGAATAACTTGATTTCCGAATTCTCCCTCATCGACCGCTTTTTCAAGCGGCAAACGGCCAATAAGCCAGTAACCTTAGGCATCGGTGACGACTGCGCCTTATTAGCTGTTCCTGATGGTCATGAACTGGCTATCACCACCGATACCATGGTGGAAAGCGTCCATTTTTTCGCCGATTGCGACCCTTATGATCTTGGGTTTAAATTGCTGGCAGTTAACCTGAGCGACCTTGCCGCGATGGGCGCGAAACCGTTGGCGGTGATGTTGGCGTTAACCCTGCCGAAAGTCGATGGGCTTTGGTTAACCGCATTTGCCGAAGGTTTTTTTGCCCTGGCGGAGCGTTACCAAATCGATTTGATCGGCGGCGATACCACGTCAGGCCCTTTAAGCTTAACCGTACAGGCGTTCGGATTGGTGCCGAAAGGGCAGGCATTAAGGCGCTCCTCCGCTAAACCGGGCGATATAATCTGCGTCAGCGGCTTGTTGGGCGAGGCCGGTTTAGGCTTGAAGATTAAACAAGGCTATGGCTGCAAGCAACCGGAAAATGCTTTGAAACGCTTTAACCGGCCTGAGCCGCGGATTGAAACCGGCTTAGCGTTATTAGGCATCGCGAATGCCTGCATCGATATAAGCGATGGCTTATGCGGCGATTTGGGGCATATCCTTCAGCAAAGCGGCGTTGGCGCCCGCCTTGATTGGGAAGCGATCCCTTTATCCGATGAAATCTTAACCTATATCGGCCTTACCGGAGAATGGTTGATGCCGCTGACAGCAGGTGATGACTATGAGCTATGTTTTACTGTTACTCCGGACAAACTTTCTAAGTTAAGTATTCCCTATTTCAAGATCGGCGTGATAGAGTCCGAGATGGGGCTTCGCTTAAACAAAAATGGCAATATTCAAACCCTGGAGAGCAAAAGCTTTGAGCATTTTTCTTAATGCCGAGTACGGCAACAACAGGTTAACAGCCAAGCAAATTTTAACCGACCCCCTCTTGTTCCTGGCGTTCGGGTTCGGTTCCGGATTGGCCAAAAAGGCTCCAGGTACGTTCGGCACTTTGGCTGCCGTGCCTCTTTATTGCTTGCTGGCGCAAACTGGTGACCTGATATACACCTTGGTAACTGTAGCTGCAACTGTTTCCGGCATTTGGATTTGCGGTATCGCCGCAGAAAAGCTGGGCGAACATGATTTCAAAGGTATTGTTTGGGATGAAGTGGCCGGCTATCTCGTTACCTTATGGGCATTTCCCTTTAATTGGAAAACGCTTATTTTGGGATTTATCCTGTTCCGTTTTTTCGACATCATCAAGCCTTGGCCGATAAGCTGGGCGGATCGCCGGATTCATGGCGGTATCGGGATTATGCTCGATGATATCCTGGCAGGGATAATGGCGAATCTCGTTTTGCGGTTCTTGTCGGTTTAACCCCCGTCTTATTTGGGCGCTAAATAAAGGGTTTTACAATTGCCGTAACTACCACAGCGCCGACAGCGACTGCGTGTTTTGTTTGCCCAAGCCCCGTTTACGCCCAAAAACCAGATGGCTTTTGCGGCGGGATAAGAAATTTACTGCAACCTTTAAATATAGGTCGCTTAAGTTTAGTATTAGGGGCTAGCCGCCATCGCCTATGTTCTCCCACATGTACATACCGGACTGGTGTAATTCCAGTTCCCGTAAGTGTTGGGCAACGGCAAGATGTTTGGCGCGTAATTCATAAAGTTCCTGGGCAAATTTTTGCGCAGTTGCCGCCGCCGCTTCCTGCTTGGCCGCAAGGACAGCTATCTGGATGCTCCATTCTTTGAGTTGATTTGTCAATGCCTGGATTTCTTCAGCCGTTGTATTCATGACAGATTCCTCCACGATAACTTGCCCATACACTTAATTTATCGAAAATACACAATAGCTATGGCTATTTTTTCCTAAAATAGTTTCATATTGTATTTTCCTAAACTTTAGGTGTACTTTACTCGCGTTGTCCGCGGTTATTCAATGACAATTTACCATCACTTTGTGCCAAAATTACTTAATAGCTAACTTTCAATAGCTTGAATGATTGTGGGTGTTGGTTTAAAAGGTAACTGACCAAATAACAACACTTAACAAGAATAAGAAACGGCAAACCCATAAACCAGATTCGCGGGAAATGCGGATCCAGCTTACGGATTAAGCGATTTGTTTATGGGGTGAATAAAATAAGCCCCTGGCAAAAATTGCATGTTCAAGATAGTTATTTTGCCTTGAGTGCAACCGGTTTTCGGTACTATCCATCAGGACAATTTGGCTTTAATCCAGCAATTCCTTCGGGATATTGCCCCCGTTTTGAGCGAGTTTTTGTAAGACGGTTTTATGCAGCCACATGTTCATTTGGGCGGAATCGCCCATTTTTTCTGCGGGGCATCCGAGTTCGGCGGCAAGTCCTTTTCGTGCCGTTAAACTGCTGTCCAGCCCTAACAGTTTTAACATATCGACGATAGACGTCTTCCAATTGAGCTTTTCCGGATTTGAGGCCGCCATGCCTTCGAGTTTGGACACCACATCGACTTCGCTAATGGCTGTGGGGGCAGGCGTAGAACCGGTGGAGGATTGGGTTGCAGCGGGGGCTTCTGCCGCTTCAGCACTGCCAATACCTAATTTTGCTAGTATGGTACTAAAAAAACTCATAATTGATCCTCGTGTTTGGTTATTGGTGGTTGCATCATCATTATGAAATCAACGTGTTATCTTCATACAGAAATCACGGACTAATACTGTAACAGTGTATCTGGGATTAGTCACTAGTTACGCACAATTTGCTGGAGCTTTATTTTTTAGCAGGATTAGTCCGGTTCAATTCTACCGCTATGGTTTCGTTAGATAATATTTCCACCAAATTGCCTTTCAAGCTGCCTTTATCCCAACTGAGTTCCAAGTCGCCGCGATAGCGAAATTTAGTTGTAAATATCGGCTCCAAGTCAAATTCTAAATGACGGCCTTTTATTAGACCTTTACCTTTGTCGTAGGTGGTTTGCATGGCGGGATCAATGTGTTCTATGTCGACATGTTTACCCTCCTGTTTGACAAGCAAATAATCGCCGTCTTTAAAATACCAGTTCCCGGAAAAATCAGGCACTGAAAAGTACAACTGGCCGAGAAATATCAGTAAACCTGTCGTAAGCAAGAGGATAAAAGAAAGGGTAATAGTCCGGTATTTTTTGGATTTAGGGGCAAACCAGCGCTTTAATCCTGAATTGGTAGTAGTCCCATGGGGGAGGGACAATACCTTAAGCAAACGGTTAATATCATCATCCCATCGGGAATCCGCAATTTCAATGGCTTGCCGGTAAGCAATTGGGGCAATCGATCCAGGGAGGTCTTCAGGTTTTGGCATCGTTGCATTATCGACTAGGACGGGAATAACCTGATGCTTATGCCGTAAGGCCGTTTCGATTTCCAGGCGCACAAAATCTTTGGGGTCATTAAGCCTTAATCCGCCTAGCTCGTCCTTAACGGTAAGCCAGTCCTTCCCAATAACGACCAGAACGACATTCGCGTTTTGGAGGTTTTGCTCGATAGCCTTTACAAAATCATCGCCCGGACGGATATCTTCAACATCGCGAAAAATTTTTCCGGCGCCTAAAAAAGGTTCGAGGGAATCGGCTAAACGTCCGGCGTAACCGGCGCTGTCGTCCCGGCGATAGGATAGGAAGATGTTAAGCATGGTTCTTTTGATGTGGTTTTGTGATTACAGCACAGGCATACGGTTTTACCTGCTAACCCGTTAATATAAGGTCGAATTGCCTAAAAAATTCACCAACTTCACTTCTTGGGATTTCTAGCGCCGGTTCATCCAAGTCGTCTTTACCTAGCCCTCGTTCCTGTAACGATTCTTTTTCCACGTACAAGGTTTGGACATTATAGATCGGTAAGGCTTTAAACATAGCCGCCGTATCCTTTAGGCCGAGGCTTGCCGGATTTTGTCCTTTTTTGATTTGGAAAACCGCGTTATCCAGCAATAAGACATTGACTTCCTGGTCGAATGCGGCGGTAGTCATGATGATGTCCAGCATTTCCTGAGTGTAAGCGCCGCTGTGGGGCGGTTTTCTAAGTGCAAACAGGATTTTTTTCACTGTCTTAAAAGTCCTTAACCGAATACGATTGCGCGGTCTGCTTCTAACAGCGCTTCAACCCATTGGCCTAAGCCGCCAATGCGAAATCCCGCAGCCAAATCATCGTCTTGTTTGTTTCGGCGTTCCGCTTCATCGGCATACAACAATCCCCTTCGTTGGGCGGCAGAAATACAAACCACCAAATCGACATTATGCTGTCGGGCCAGTTTTCCCCAGCAGTTAGTCAGGTTGATTTCGTCGTCGGGCGGGGTGTTATGCCTGAAGGCGTGATAAATCCCCTCATGGTAAAAAAACACCCTGCTTACCTCATGCCCTTGCGCCAACGCCGCTTTGATGAATTGATAAGCGCTGTACCCGGTGTTGGATTGGTAAGGACTGGCGTTGACCTGGATGGCAAAACGCATTGGCTTAATTGATACCGTTTTCTTGGATTACAATAAGGGAATATTATATTTTGCAATTATTACCTTGATTTCTTTTGATTTTTTCGCAATCAATGTATCCAGCACCGCCTTCCGCTCCTTATCTGTTTTCCTGACTCCCATTGATATCGGGAAATCGAACTGGATGCCCATGGACGCTTTCATTGGAATCATCGTATAACTGTTTTTAGGGCTTTGCGAGACGATATAGCCCGCCATCGGCCCCCAAATAATCACCATGTCGATTTTTTTGGCCTTAAGGTCTTTCTCAATCTGCATGGCCGTGTTGTTGTCATCGTCTCCTGTCATGCTTTGGTAAGGGATGCCGTATTCCAACAAACCGCTCTTTTGCAGCCAAATGGTGCCGGGTGTCTGGTCGAACATGGCAATTTTCAGTTTTTCCTGGCGTTCTGGCGAGATGTTAGTCAATTGCGCGGCATCCAGGGTTATGTCGTCCCAACCGCGGCCTTTGGCGATCAGCAACACATACGTAGAGGTGTAATAAGGGATCGTGGTTTCGGTCAGGTCATAACCGGTCGGCAAGCCCATCACCACATCGCATTTGTACTCGTCGCTATCGACATCCGTTTCTTTCGGGTGCGCCATGAGGGTGTTGCGGATAAAACCGATACGTTGCGGTAGCCAAGTGTATTCCACCGTTTGCCCCAATTCCTTGGCAAGCAATTCGGCAATCTTATTTTCAAAGCCGTCTTTCTTTTTGGTGGAGTAGGGCGGGTTGAGCGGGTCGGCGCAGACTTTGAATTTTTCCTTTGCGTAAGAGATTGATGTAACCGTAGCCAGTAGCGTGATGGCGATTAGGTTAATCCGATTAGCTTGAATCCTCATGAGATGCTCCGTTTTAAATTTTTAGTTTTAGCGTATTGTAATTGAAGAAAGGTACGCATTTCGTATCTTTTGGCAATAGGTTATCGTGGTTGCATGATCTAGCCAAGTAGGTCAGGGTACGCGTTAGCGTTCCCTGACGCTTTTCATGGAACGCCACATAACCGCTAACGCGGCAATGTGGCCTACGTTGGGTTGTTACTCTAACTCCATGTTTTTGATAGCATCCGAAATTTGCGTGATTCCCCAACCCGACGGATAACGACCTTTGGCGCGATGTGCATTAAACGAAGACCAAGGATAGTCGGCGGGATCTGTTACATAGCCATGTTTCACAGGATTATAATGAATATAATCCAAATGCCGATGTAAATCCTCGGTATCCCGAATTATATGATCCCAGAATCGTCGCTGCCACAGCGTAACAGGTGTTGTAACGGTGTTTTCTCGTTTCCAACGATGGGTAAATCGGAGTTTGACGGATTGAATGATGCGCGAAAAATCGATATTTACCTCTGGTCGGATTAGGCAATGGAAATGATCGTCGAGGAGCGCATAAGCGGTTAACCGAAATGGGATTTCCTCTTTGACCTCGCGCAAAGTATCCAGCAACGCTTGTTTTTCCTTGGCATTCATCAATATGGGTTTGCGTTGGTAACATACGGCGGTGATAAAAACCGCTTGATTTTGAAGATAATATCTTCGGATATTTGTCATTTTATTGATTAAGTCACATAACCGCAAATGCGGCAATGTGACCTACGATTTATATTTCTGTCGGTTCATTTGTGAAAAAACCGCCTCAAATACTCCCCCGTATGCGAAGCCGGATTTTTGCTTACCTGCTTCGGCGTCCCTTCCGCCACTAACAGTCCGCCGCCGTCGCCGCCTTCAGGCCCCATGTCGATAATCCAGTCGGCGGTTTTGATGACATCCAGGTTATGCTCGATAACCACGACGGTATTCCCGTGATCGCGTAAGGTATGCAGAACGCCAAGCAATTGTTTGATGTCATGGAAATGCAGACCGGTGGTGGGTTCGTCAAGGATGTATAAGGTCTTGCCGGTGTCGCGTTTGGACAGTTCTTTTGCAAGTTTAACCCGTTGCGCTTCGCCGCCGGATAGCGTGGTAGCGTTCTGCCCCAAGGTGATATAGCTTAGGCCGACTTCGATCAAGGTGTGCAGCTTGCGCGCCAACGTAGGCACGGCGCTGAAAAACTGGGCGGCATCTTCTACCGTCATGTCCAGGACTTCGGTAATGGTCTTGGCCTTATAACGGATTTCCAGGGTTTCGCGGTTGTAACGCTTGCCCTTGCAACTGTCGCATTGCACGTAAATATCCGGCAGAAAGTGCATTTCCACCTTGATAACGCCGTCGCCCTTACAGGCTTCGCAGCGTCCGCCCTTGACGTTAAAGCTGAACCGACCTGGCGTGTAGCCGCGTGAACGCGCTTCATGCGTGGCGGCGTAGAGTTCGCGGATTGGCGTGAACAAGCCTGTATAGGTCGCTGGGTTCGAGCGCGGCGTGCGGCCTATCGGGCTTTGGTCGATATCGACGACTTTATCGAAATGCTCCAGGCCGTCAATGGCATCGCAGGGTGCAGGAATGACGCCAGCCCGGTTAATCAGCCGTGCGGCGTGGCAATAAAGGGTGTCGTTAATCAGGGTGGATTTCCCCGAACCGGACACACCCGTTACGCAGGTCAGCAAACCGACGGGAACTGAGATTGTGGCGTTTTTTAGGTTGTTGCCGTGGGCATTGCGGATTGTAATTTGTTTGCCCTTGTCGACGGGCGTTGTGGCCATAGGCACATCAATGCCGGACTTGCCGGACAAATATTGCCCGGTTAAGGATTCCTCGTTATTCAGGATGTCTTCCAGTTTGCCTTGCGCTACTATGCAGCCTCCATGCACGCCAGCACCCGGGCCGATGTCGACAATATGGTCGGCGGAACGAATGGCGTCTTCGTCATGTTCGACGACAATGACCGTATTTCCCAAGTCGCGAAGCCTGAACAGCGTGTTCAGCAAGCGCTGGTTATCGCGTTGATGCAAGCCGATGGACGGTTCGTCAAGCACATACATCACGCCAACTAAACCCGCGCCGATTTGGCTGGCTAAGCGGATACGCTGGGCTTCACCGCCGGAAAGGGTATCGGCGCTACGGTCTAAAGTGAGGTAATCCAGGCCAACATTCACCAAAAATTCCAGCCGTTCCCGGATTTCCTTGATGATCTTTGCCGAGATTTCGCCGCGCTTTCCTGGCAAATTTAGCCCGTTAAAAAAGCCCAGTGATTGCCGTATAGGGTAGCGGGTAAGGTTGTGTATCGGTAACTCTTCGATGAAGACATTGCGTGCCGAGTTGTTCAACCTGGCGCCATTGCAGGCCGTACAGACTTTCTGGGATAAATATTTCGAGAGTTCGTCCCGCACCATCTGCGAGTCGGTTTCGCGGTAACGGCGTTCCATATTGGCGACAATGCCTTCGAACGGGTATCGCCTAATAGTCGATGAGCCGCCGGGATTGAGGAAGTTGAATTCAATCGCTTCCTTGCCGCTGCCGTAGAGGATGACGGCTTGGGCTTCCTTGGATAATTTTGAATACGGCGCCTCGGGATCGAAACCGTAGTGCTTGGCCAGCGAACAAATGATCTGGTAATAGTAGGCATTACGCCTGTCCCAGCCACGGATTGCGCCGCCTGCCAAGCTGGCATCCGGGTTGTGGATAATCAGGTCGGGATCGAAATGCTGTTTCACCCCCAGGCCGTCGCAACTGCTGCAAGCCCCTTTGGGGTTGTTGAAAGAAAAAATGCGAGGTTCCAGTTCGCTCAGGCTATAACCGCAATGCGGGCAGGCGTAACGTTCGGAAAAAACCAATTCCTTTTTATCATCAAGGCAGGCGGCAATCGCTATGCCGTCGGCAATCCGCAAGGCAGTTTCAAAGGATTCCGCCAACCTTAATGCGATATCGCTACGGATTTTGAAGCGGTCGACAATGACTTCAATTGTATGCTTCTTTTTTAAGTCCAGTTTTGGCGCTTCGTCAAGGTCATAAACTTCACCGTCAATCCGCGCCCTGATAAAACCTTGGGCTTTCAGGTCATCAAGCAATTGCAGGTGTTCGCCTTTACGCTCATTGACGATAGGTGCAAGCAACATCCAACGCTGGTCTTGCGGCTGCGCCAATACCTGGTCGACCATCTGGCTAATTGTTTGGGCTTCCAATGATGTATGGTGCTCAGGACATTTCGGCGTGCCTGCACGGGCGTACAAGAGTCGCAGATAGTCGTAGATTTCGGTGATAGTGCCGACGGTCGAGCGCGGGTTATGCGAGGTCGATTTTTGTTCGATGGAAATGGCGGGCGACAAGCCTTCGATATGATCCACATCCGGCTTTTCCATCATCGACAAAAATTGCCTTGCGTAAGCCGATAGCGATTCCACATAACGCCGTTGTCCTTCGGCATATATGGTGTCGAACGCTAAGGACGACTTCCCTGAACCGGAAAGGCCGGTAATGACAATCAGTTTATCACGGGGGAGGTCGAGGTCGATGTTTTTCAGGTTATGGGTCCTGGCACCACGGATGCTGATCGTATCCATTCAATAAAAAAGTTAATTGAAACAGCCGGGTAATATACGATTAAATACTCATTAAGACAAATGGCGAGGAAAATATAAAAATTACAATCGATTGATGTAACTTGGTTTAGTGAAGGCGGCAAAATCGCTAGTGGTGTAGGTTTATACGATGCGATTGGCGGCTTTTAATTTAAGGGCAAAAAAAACCCGCCTCTCGGCGGGTTTTTTGTTTAGGGAGATTAATCCTAAAGAATTAAGGTCCCCAGATCAGTTCTACACGACGGTTTTGTTGCCTGCCTTCCTCTGTGCTGTTGTCAGCGACAGGCATGTCTTCGC
>CAYSYU010000007.1:0-158523 GCA_964435245.1 uncultured Methylomagnum sp. | reverse complement strand
CTCAAACAACGCCAGCAAAAATCCGGCCTTACGTACAAGGCGGCGCGTAACCGGCCGTTAACGGATCGGCAGATACGGGCGAACAAGCTGATCGGCAAAAAGCGATATATCGTCGAGCAATGTTTCGGGACGATCAAACGGCTGTTCGGGATGGCCAGGGCGCGCTATTTTGGCACCCACAAAGTCAATGCCCAGGCGTTGCCCAAAGGGATGTCCATGAACTTACTGAAGGCAGCCAATAAGATCACGTCGGAACCGCCTATACAGCCTTATTGCGCCCAGTGATACGGCAATGACCAAAAACCAGGGGCTAATGCAATACCCTCCGCCATGAACGGCACGTATGCCCCAATAAACCACTGGGAACTGACTAAATCCAACCTTATCGCCCAATACTTACCCTAGCTTTCGTTAGCTTGGAAAACTTGATTGCAATCAGTTGATTGTGCAGAGGTCTTTATTTTGTTATTTGGATACGATTTTAAAGGGCTGATGAAATATCCGGGTAGACTATCAGGAGAGATTAAAATTTCTGACGAGCTGCCATAATTCAGGAGCCAATTCGTCAGGTTGTTTCTTCCATCGCCACTCCGATTCTTTCAGGTGGAGTCCGAAGTTTACCGACACACCATTAAACTTGGTAAGGCGGCGCTTGGTAAAACTCCAAAACGATTCGATGCCATTAATATGGTAATGGCCGTCCCGCGCAAACTCGTGGTCGCTGTGGTTCACCCGAAAATGCCGGGAGTAGCCGACATCCACCAAGCCGTTGTATCTCCGCCAACCATCGCTGTAGATGACGCTTTCAATTGCCACCTTGCCCAGGATAACGGCCTGTAAAGTCAATCGTTTACAGTCAGGAACGATCTCCGTGTACACCCGGCCTTCGCACTCAAAAACACCAAATATCGGTTGCTTCAGCGTATCACGGCCACACTTTAGTTTACCTTGACGACCACGGTGACGCTTGGCGCCGAAATAACTTTCTTCAACCTCAATCCGACCTGCTTGTCTTTATAACGCACTTTGGTGGCCGTAGATCGCCAGAGCCTAAACAAACCATACCAACGATTGACCGTATTGCGGTTTAAACCCAGCAATAACGCAGTTTTACTGGCCGGTATGTCGATACACAAAAACAAGAAATTATTTTTTGATGTAATAATCACTAGTTTGCTGTTTCTCAACAGCTTTCTACGCTATCATCGGGTCTCCTGAGAGTCTAGAGCCCAAATACCGTTCTGTATAGGCAGAACTTAGACTCCCTTAAAGCCGCAATGGCAAATCAATAGACAATAAAAGGCCAGTGGAGTTGTCATTCCCTTTCAATCAGGGAATGGTGAAGGGTTTTGGAAAATTGGGCATATTGTCAACCATGTACACAAACAGCCGGAAACGCTTTAGGCCGCTAGTTAGGAAACAATCTAACCCTATCGATTCCAATTTGTTACGAACAGCCAATATCGACCTGTAAACCCAAAAAACCCGGTTCAACTTAAAGCCGAACCGGGTTTATTTTTTAAAATATCGCCTAAGGGACAACGATACCTAAGTTAATCAAACGGCCATTTCAGTGACGCCGGACTTACGCTTGAACCCTGATAAACCCAGTAGAGCCGAACCAAAAAGCCATATCGCAGACGGAACTGGTACAGGTGCGCCGGGGTCTACAGGAGGCACAACCGGAGGCGCAGTGGCAATGACATCGTAATCGATTACCAGCTTTGCGCTCTTGTACCAAAAGTCTTGATCCCTTCTCGCCTTGATTGTTGCAGTCAGTTTATTGTTGGTGTCGCTTAATAAGTACGAAGTGACATCGAGCAAGCGGTACCATTGGTAAGCTTTGACGGAAGCCGACTTCACCTTGACTTTGCTGTTTTCAACCCTTAAGAGCCGGAATTTATCCGATAGGTCTTTGCCACCAATCCGTCTGTCCAAGCATTGGTGCCGTTTGCAACGTTTTCCTTTAAAGTCATCCAGAGCCCTGACCCACAAGGTAGCGGAATTGATCCTCCAACTGCTGTCAAGCTGATAAGGGATCGATATTTTTTTTCTGGCTGGGCCGCTGCCATAATTTTTTAGTTGTAGTTTCCTGGATTCATTGACACTATCGCTTGTCCCCCGCGAATAGAAAGTAATAGTTGAAGCCATACTGGCGGAAGAAAAAAGCATCAGCAGCAATGCCGAAAGTAAATAGTGTTTTTTATTCATATAGCGCCTCTTACTTAAATCCTTTCAAAATACAAGAACAATTATTTACTGTGCCGGGTTGTTTATTGGGCACTCCAATAACCGAAAAAATAATAAAAACACGAAGGTAATAGCTTTTTTTATTACGTTCGGAACGATTATACCCAATTCCGCCTTAAATTTAACTTTTTTCTACGTTTAAGGAACATAAAATTATTTAGTTATCCGAAAGTTATCATGATAAACAATAATTCGGCCTAGAATCCTTAAATTTGGCCGCCAAGAAAACAACAATTCCTTATGTTTTTCTCAGTCCCGTACCGCAATTTTCCCCGTTCATTGCAATGGGAATGATTTTGGACAGCCCAAAGCAGCCAACGCCAAAAAATTAGCGGACAAGGATTTGATATAACCGCGCTTTACCGTGAAAAATCCGTTACTCAAAGATTTCAGGAAAACCGGATAAATCATGGCGACCGGGAATACCAGTAGCCTTCAGCGCGAAAATGGCGTTGCGGATCAGCGTTGTTCCCATGACCCTTGGTATTTTTCGGCAGGTGAAAATGTCTATTTTTCCAAAAAAAACTAACTTTTTATTCCACGATATCCTGAAGTGATGGGGAAACGCCTATCCCTGCCGAAAGCCTTTGGGGTAATTCGGATACACGGCGGGGACTGCCTGCGTTTATATTCATTCCTGTCGACCAATTGGATTGCCCTGACTACATGCTCGCGGCTAAAGCCTGCAGCGATAATTTCATCGGCGGACTGGTCTTGTTCGACGTAACGTTCCAATATGGGGTCGAGGATTTCGTAGGGTGGCAAGGAATCTTCATCGATCTGGTCGGGGGCAAGTTCTGCCGAAGGAGGGCGGGTCAACACCCTTTCAGGGATAACGGGCGATAAAGAATTCCGGTAACGCGCCAATTGGTATACCAGCATCTTAGGCACATCCTTGATCGGTGCAAAACCGCCTGCCATGTCGCCGTAAAGCGTGGCGTAGCCGACGCTCATTTCGCTTTTATTGCCGGTGGTCAACAACAGTTTACCTTGTTTGTTCGACATCGCCATTAAGATTACTCCACGGCAACGCGCCTGGATATTTTCTTCGGTCGTGTCTTTTTTGGTTCCGGCAAAAACGTCGGCCAACATGCCGGAAAAGGCGTTGACGGCCGGTTCGATGGGAATCGTATGGTATTTGACGCCCAAGGCGTTAGCTTCCAAGGCGGCGTCTTCGTTGCTCATGTCCTGGGTATAACGCGACGGCATCAGTACGGCTTCCACCTTATCTTTACCCAGGGCATCAACCGCGAGTGCAAGCACCAAGGCGGAATCGATACCGCCGGATAAGCCCAGGATTGCTCCTGAAAACCCGTTTTTACTGACATAATCGCGTATGCCTAAAACTAAAGCTTGGTATGCGCTTTCGATTTTGCCGTACAAAGGCACGCATTCGGATAAGGCCGGTTTGTTATCGACAAATTCGACAACGCCGATAGTTTCCTCGAATTCGACGGCGCGGTAGACGATTTCGCCATTGCCGTTGACGACAAACGATGCTCCGTCGAAGATCAGTTCATCTTGTCCTCCAATCTGGTTGACATACACCAAAGGGATTTTTGCGGCTTTAACCTGGGAACATATCACGGCTTCCCGCTGGTGGATTTTGCCTAAGTTGAAGGGCGACGCATTCAAGGTTAGCAGGATTTCCGCCCCCGCTGCCTTGGTTTTTTCGATAATGCCGTGTTGCCACACATCTTCGCAAATCGTTAAGCCGACAAAGGCGCCGTTGAATTCGAAAACACAAGGTTGGTTTCCGGCTTTAAAGTAACGCTGTTCGTCGAATACGCCGTAATTGGGCAAGGCTTGTTTACGGTAGCACGCCAAGGTAACGCCGTTATGCAAAACGACGGCGCTGTTATAGAGCTTACCGCCCGCCAATTCAGGAAACCCTATCACCAAGGCAATACCAGTGATGCCTTCTGAAATCTGATGGATGGCGTTATTGGCTTCAACGATAAAGTCCCGGCGCAATAACAAGTCTTCGGCAGGGTATCCGGTGACGATCAATTCGGGAAAAACAACCATGTCCGCGCCAAGTGCATCCCGGGCTACGGTTGCAGCCTTAATGATATTTTCAACATTAAAGGCGATATTCCCTACCAAGAAATTGATTTGGGCTAGGGCTATTTTAAGCGGCATACCAAGAATCCTGAATGAAAAACTGCACTATGGGTAGGTTAATATTCAAATTGCAAAAGCTAAAGGCGTTGGATGGGAAATGGGGCAGGGAACCCGGCGACGTTTATCACAATCTGCCTCAGAAACCGGCGGCCCCAAGCAAACCCGGACAGGCTCTGTTACTCGCTTTTTTTCTTGTTTATCAAGCTCGAAAAACTAAAGCCCTTGTCGATTTTCGCTATTTCCTCGATAACCTTGTCGGAGATCATTGATATTTCCTCCTCTGAAAATATGGCATAGCGCATCAAGTTTTCAGTGTAGGTTTGTTTGTCCTTATATTGGCTATAAAATGCAAACGCCAATGCGGCTATACCTGTAACGGTCGTTTGTACAACCGCAGACTTTAGCCATTCATAGTTATTTGTGTTTTGCAAAATAACGCTCAAGGACGGCCACAATAAAACCGCAATAGCTGAAATTATGGAAATCCAAAAGAATACTTTGTTCAATAAAGCGTAACTTCTGGCCTTGATATAAAGGTCGTAAAGGATAACCAGCCTTTTTTCTTCATTGTCATAAGAACTGGGATCAGCCGATTTTTTGGTGTTCTCGACACGCTGGTGGGCATATTTGATAAGCATGGATGCGCTAGTCTGATTGGGCTCAAAAATTGAGTTTTCATTCTTATTTTCCATGACCCTCCCCAACCCAAAAAACAGCCCGGCCACTAAGGCAAAAGCTATAGAAAAACCGATAATTTTCATGCTCGCGAGCCCAATGGGTTTCGAGAATTAAATTGGCCTTCCCATCCTAGTTTGTCCCCAGCCCAGCCCTGATTGCCGCACCGATATCGGTTGGCGAATTCACTACGTCGACGCCCGCAGCCTTTAGTGCCGCCACTTTCCCCGCAGCCGTACCTTTGCCGCCGGTTACAATTGCCCCGGCATGTCCCATGCGTTTACCCGGCGGTGCGGTTTGTCCGGCAATATAAGCCACGACGGGTTTGGTGACATGTGCCTTGATGTAATCGGCGGCCGCTTCTTCGTCGCTGCCGCCGATTTCGCCGACCATCACAATGCCTTTGGTTTGGTCGTCTTTCTGGAAGCGGCTGAGGACGTCGATAAAATTCATGCCGCGGATCGGGTCGCCGCCGATGCCGACACAGGTGCTTTGGCCTAAACCCTCGTTGGTCGTTTGATGGACGGATTCGTAAGTCAAGGTCCCGGAACGGGATACAATGCCGATGCAACCGGGTAAATGGATTTTGCCCGGCATGATGCCGATTTTACATTCGCCGGGTGTGATAATGCCGGGGCAGTTAGGCCCGATCAACAATGCATCGGAAGCCGCGATGGCGGCTTTAACCTTGAGCATCTGCAGGATCGGTATGCCTTCGGTGATGCAGACGACCAATTTGATGCCGGCGTCGACGGCTTCCAATATGGCGTCCGCCGCATAGAACGGCGGCACATAGATCATGCTGGCGGTTGCGCCGGTCGTATTGACCGCATCTTGTACGGTATTGAACACCGGCAGCCCCAAATGGGTTTCACCGCCGCGTTCAGGGGTCACCCCTCCGACCAGTTGGGTGCCGTAATCCAGCGCGCCCTGGGAATGGAAGCTGCCTTGTTTGCCAGTGAAGCCCTGGCAGATGACTTTGGTGTTAAGGTCGACCAATATGCTCATGCTGCGACTCCCGCGAGGGCGACCACCTGTTCGGCGGCGTGTGCTAGGTCTTCCGCAGCATAAAGGTTTAGCCCGGTATTGCTCAGTAATTCCCGGCCTTGTTCGACATTGGTGCCTTCCAGCCTAACCACGACTGGGAGCGCGACGTGGACTTCCTTGATTGCCGCCAAGATGCCTTGGGCGATCACATCGCATTTGACGATGCCGCCGAAGATATTGACCAAGACGGCTTTGACGTTACTGTCGGACAGTATCAGTTTGAACGCTTCACACACTTTTTCGACATTGGTGCCACCGCCGACATCCAGGAAATTCGCCGGTTTGCCGCCTTTGAGCTTGACCAAATCCATTGTCGCCATCGCCAAGCCCGCGCCGTTGACCATGCAACCGATATTGCCGTCCAAGGTAATGTAGTTAAGCCCAAATTGTTGGGCCGTGTTTTCCCTTTTGTCTTCCTGTTCGGGATCCTTTAAGGACAAAATATCTGGATGCAGCGCCAAGGCATTGTCATCGAAGTTGATCTTGGCATCCAGCGCCATTAAGCTGCCAGTGTCGGTCACAATCAATGGGTTGATTTCAATCTGGCTAGCGTCTTTGGCTATAAAGAGGTCAACCATACCACGCATGATAAGTTCCAACGCCTTGTGTTGTTGCCCTTTAAGGCCTAAAGCGTAGGCGACATTCCGGCATTGGTAAGGCTGCAAACCTGCAATTGGGTTTATTTTTACCGATATTATTTTTTCAGGCGTTTCATGCGCGACCTCTTCAATATCCATGCCGCCGGCTGCGGAAGCGATAAAAATCATCCGCTCGCTGCCCCGGTCGACCAGGAGGCTGAGATATAACTCGCGTTCGATAGGGTAGGTTTTTTCGATAAGGACATGGTTGATCGGCAATCCGGAAGCGTCTGTTTGGTGCGTGACCAATCGGGCGCCCAACATCGAAGTGCTTATAGCGGCCAATTCGGCATTGGAACTGGCAAGTTTGACCCCGCCCGCTTTTCCCCTGCCACCTGCGTGGACTTGAGCCTTTACCACCCAACCTTCGCCCTCCAGGCTTTTGATTGTTTCTGCAATGTTGTCAGAATTACCGATTTTTTTGCCTTCAGGAACGGGTATCCCGTATTCCAAAAATAGCTGTTTGGCCTGATATTCGTGGATATTCATTGATTATTCCCGTTTTCTAATGATGACCTTAAGGTAAGTGAACTGTTTGATAACAAAAGTTTCGTCTATAGTTATGATAACCGACAATTCCAGGTAAGTCCCCGAAAAACGTCATTCAAACCGAGATGCCCCTAAACAACAGTCCAACGACGATATTTCCTTGCCCATTCTCTAAAGGTTATGGGATGTCCATCAGCCAAGCTTGGCTCATGCTCAGTGTTTATTATATCTATAGGTTTATCCTGGCATGTTCTTTTGTGTTGTTATTTTTTATGCGTTTCGGGCCATCGTTACTCGGGGCATTCGACAAGCATTTGTATGCTTATGGCAGCGTGTCCTATTTATTGTTAACCCTGATTCTTGGGCTGTTTATTTTTTGGCGGGTGTTGGGTTATGGTGCCTTGGCGCAACTTTTTATTTTCACGGATATCCTAGCGCTGACGCTGCTTATGCACGCTTCCGGCGGCATTAGCAGCGGGGTAGGCATCCTGCTGGCGGTTTCGATTGCGGCAGGCGGGCTATTGGTCGGGGGGCGTTGCGCCTTGGTTTTTGCCGCCATTGCCAGCTTGGCAATATTATCGTCAGAAGTGTACGCCGACCAGAACAATTTATTCCACAAAACAAATTACACCTATGCGGGCATGTTAGGCGCCACCTATTTCGCCATCGCCTTGTTGTCGGTGGTACTGGCAAAACGCTCAGAACAGATGTTACGGCTGGCCAACCAACAACAACACACCATTAATCAACTTGAAGATATTAATCAATATATTATCCAAAATTTACAGTCCGGGATCATTATTGTAGATAAGCAGCAATTAATTTATGTCGCAAATCAGGCAGCGTTACGGTTGATAAATTTGTCCTCAACACCAAAAGGTCTTAAAGAAATTCCGGGTGGTATAGCTCAAGCTTTTCAATCATGGGTCGCCTCAGCTGAGAGCAATATAGTCATGTTGCACCTAACGGATGAAGCAGAAATCCAATGCCGATTTATAGCCTTGCCTACCCAGCGGCAGGTTTTTTTCATGATAATCCTTGAGGACATTGCCTTATATAACCAACGCCTACAACAGAGCAAGCTTGCCTCACTGGGCAGGCTGACTGCGAGCATAGCCCATGAGATACGCAATCCTCTAGGGGCTATCAGCCATGCGGGACAATTGCTCTCCGAATGCCCCCAGCTAACGGACCAGGACCTGAGGCTGACAACTATCATCAAAACCAATACTAGCAGGGTAAATCAGATCATTGAAGACATATTAAACCTGTCCAAAAGGACCGATTCTACCCGTGAAAAAATAAATTTAAGCCAATGGATTTACGATTACATCGATAACTATTACATGGAACAACCGAGCGCCAAGGGGGCTTTTCAGGTTTCCTCGGCTGATATGGGGTTATGGGGATTTATCGATCCTGGGCATTTAAAGCAGATAATGGATAATTTATGTCAGAATGCCATGCGCTATGGGCATCCCGAAGAAGGTCCCATGAACCTACGTGTACAACAAAGCGTCTATGGCCCGTGTATCGAAGTGATAGACAACGGCCACGGCATTGACCCTGAACATCTAAAGCAGCTTTTTGAACCGTTTTTTACGACATCGGCCAAAGGCACTGGCTTGGGGCTTTATATTTCCAGGGAATTAGCGGAATTAAACCAAGCAAAATTGAGCTATTATTTAACCGATGAAAATCGTAGTTGCTTTAGGCTCTGTATTAAGGATGCCAATTTAACCACTATTGAAATATGAAAAAACCGCTGGCTTTGATTGTCGATGACGAACCTGATATCCGCGAACTCTTGGAGTTGACGTTGCACAGGATGGGTATTCAAGCCCAAGCTGCCGAAACTATCGGGGACGCCAAGGCCTTATTACAAAACAAGGCGTTTGATTTGTGCCTAACTGATATGAAACTGCCCGATGGCAACGGTTTGGAATTGGTCAGCTACATCCAAAATTTGCCCTTGCCCATACCTGTTGCCGTCATTACTGCATTCGGCAGCATGGATACCGCCATCCAGGCGATGAAAAAGGGTGCTTTCGATTTTATTTCCAAACCCATTGATTTAGCCGGACTAAGGCAGCTCGTTGGTAGCGCATTAAAACTGTCCAATCCTGAAATACCTAAGGAACGCCGAACCCGGGATATCTTACTGGGCGATTCCTCCGTCATGCGCGACATCCGTTCAAGGATAGACAAGCTTGCGCGTAGCCAGGCGCCGGTCTATATCAGTGGTGAATCCGGTTCGGGAAAGGAATTGGTGGCGCGTTTGATCCATCAACAAAGCTCACGCAACGATAAGTCTTTCGTTGCCATAAATTGTGGCGCAATTCCGCATGAATTGATGGAAAGCGAATTTTTCGGCCACAAGAAAGGCAGTTTTACCGGTGCGGTAAGCGATAAAAAAGGCCTGTTCCAAGCTGCCGATGGCGGTACGTTGTTTCTTGATGAAGTGGCAGATTTAACGCTGCCCTTACAAGTAAAGTTATTGCGGGCCATCCAGGAAAAGAAAATCCGTCCCGTAGGGGAGCAAGTGGAAATTCCTGTTGATATCCGATTGTTGAGCGCCACCCACCGTAATCTTGCCGAAATGGTGAAAACTGGCGTGTTCAGGCAGGATTTGTATTACCGTATCAACGTTATCGATTTGGTATTACCGCCGCTAAGGGAAAGGGCTTCGGACATACCCGTGCTGACAGGATACATATTGGCCAAGCTTGCCGGCGATAAAAAACCTGCACTTTCGGAATCCGCCTTAAAGGCTTTGAAGGACTACCGGTTCCCAGGCAATGTACGGGAATTGGAAAATATACTGGAACGCGCCCTGGCCTTGTACGATGGGAATACCATCGAGGTTGATGACTTGAACTTGCCTTTGGTTGCCAGCTCAGCTGCTGAACAAGCAGACTACGATCCCACAAAGGAAAGCTTGGAAGATTACTTGGATGCTATCGAACGTAAAGCCATCACGGTTGCGCTTGAGGAAAATAAATGGAATAGAACGGCGGCAGCCAAACAATTGGGCCTAACGTTCAGGTCGTTTCGCTACCGGTTGAAAAAATTGAACATGGAGGAATAAGCTTAAAAAATACGAATAATTCGCATGGCTTTAAGATTTCCTCCAAGTTTTTTACCTGGGACTTAGATTGGGGAATGTTCAAAACGCTTTTAGGGTTTGTATTTTTTCATTCCTTCAAGCTTAATGATGGCGGCTTTTATTTGACCCTCAACATTAGCATTCAATTCGTCATTTTTGTAAACTTTTTCCAGCAGCTTTTCTGCAACTAGCGCTTCTTTAATCCAGCGTTTTGTAAATCGATAATTACTGTAACTGGTAGCTACTTCCCCGGTTTTTGGATCCTTCAAGCCAGTACCTTTAATGGCTGTTGGTTCCGGGGTGCTGGTTGGCTCTGGCGTTTTTTTAGTTTCTACCGGCTTAGCGGCAGCTTTCATTGGTGCTGGTTCTTCTACTGTTTTCTTGGCTTCTATCGGTTTAGCCGCTGGCTTGGCAACAGCCTTTTTGGCAACGGTCGGCTTTGGGGCTGGTTTCGCTTCTGTTTTTGGGGCAGCAGCTTTTGGTTTATCAGATACGGATGCCTGTTGTACTTTTTGCGTGGCTTCCGCAACAGATTTTGTGCTTTTGTCGCCGTCAGCCTTTTTTTCATTTACGATGGTATAGATAACATAGGCAACAAATAATGTGGTTAATACAAACAACCCTTCCGTCATAACGATCCCCCAACTCTAAATTAATGTTATTTTACTGTCCCTTGTTTTTATATGCGCTCCTTGCGGCCAGCAAACCCTGGCGCTTAGGCGAATATACCAGAAGCAGGGCGATTTAGTAAGCTCAATTAGGCACAATTTTTAGAAAAATTTAAATTCCGGCTCGACAACAGAAAATTATCCAATTTTGGACCCAGGAACCCCGCTTCCTTCCAAGTAGATTGGAGCTTGAAATGCTTTGGCTTATCAATCAGCTTGAGTTAGATTGCCACGGCCGAACCACCTTCTGCGCCAGCCCCATCGCATACCTTGACAATAGGGTTTTTGCGACGGGTAAATGATCCAACACGGTAAGCCCAATATTCCTTGCCGCAGCCAGCGGTAGCCAACCGTTGGAAAATAGCCGCACTAAGGTATCAGTAAAGCCGATAGTCCGGCGATGGTCCAACTCACGTAATTTTACATAGCCGTCAAGGAATGCCGCTGACCCTATATCTTCCCCTCGTTCCACTTGCTTTTGCAGCATTTCAGCCAGTTGGACGACATCCCGCAACCCTAAGTTAAAACCTTGTCCCGCGACGGGATGTAACTGATGGACGGCATTGCCGATAATAACCGCTCGGCCTGAATGCATCCGGTCGGCGCGTATCAACGAAACAGGGAATGCCCGCCTGGGCGCAGTTAAGGTAAGTTTCCCCAACCGATAACCGAAACACTGTTGAAGTTCCTCGAGAAAATTATTTTCACTGCCGGATAGGAGTGCGTCAGCGTCTTCTTTGCTGCGGGTCCACACGACAGAACAGTGTTTTTTTCCGGATGGGAGCAACGCCAATGGCCCGGATTCGGTAAACCGCTCGTAGGCTGTATTATGGTGTGGGACAGTAGTCTTGACGGTGGTGACCAAAGCGGTTTGCCCATATTCTGTAACTTGCTGTGGTATATCCAACAATTTCCGTACCGATGAATTGCCGCCGTCCGCACCGACCAATAACTTAGCCGATAAGCAAAGCGGTTCTTCCTTGAATTTTAGGCTGGCATTGACCGCGTTGCCGTCCGACATAAGGCCGACCACTCGCGCCGGGCAAACCTGCGTTATCGCGGTGTTACCGACCAAGGCCGCCACATGGCTTTCAATGTCCCGCGCCGTGATGACATAGCCCAAGGCATTTACGTTTTGTTTCCGCGCCGATAGACGGGTTTTGCCGAAGTGCCCCCTGTCGGAAACATGAATATCCGTGATAGCGGTTGCTTTAGCCCGAATGCCTTGCCAAATCCCCAGGTTTTCCAATGTACTTATCGTACCGGCGGCCAACGCCAGCGCCCGGTCGCCCATGGGGGAATTCAGCAATTCTTCCTTGGTGTTTGCTTCGATGATGGCAATTTGCAGCCCGCTGTCTTTCAAGGCCAAACCTAGGCAATTGCCGGCCAAGCCGCCGCCGACGATAATGATGTCGAAATTGCTGCCGTCAAGTAACATCAACTGCACTGCATTAAGGCTTCTATTTCGGCAATGGTTTTCGGTACGCCGCTGGTCAGGATTTCGTGGCCTTGTTCGGTTACCAGCAGATCGTCCTCTATCCTTATACCGATGCCTCGCCACTTTTCGTCGACGGTAAGGCAATTTGCCGAGATGTATAACCCCGGCTCGACGGTAAGCACCATCCCAGGCTCCAACAAGCGCCATTTTTGGTCTACCTTATAGTCGCCGACATCATGTACATCCATCCCCAGCCAGTGTCCGATACGGTGCATATAAAACTGTTTGAACTTTTCTTTTTTGATGAGGGTTTTTATCTTACCTTCCAGCAAGCCCAGTTCCACCAAACCTTTGGTCAGCACTTCGACCGAGGCATCGTGGGCGAGATGCCATGGCACCCCCGGTTTGACCTGCCCAATAGCGGCAGTTTGCGCATCCAACACTAACTGATAGAGTTGCTTTTGCGGCTCGCTGAAACGTCCGGAAACAGGAAAAGTTCGGGTAATATCGGCAGCATAATGGTCGCATTCCGCACCCGCATCGATAAGGAGTAAATCCCCGTTTTTTAGTTTGTCGGCATTCTCCGTGTAATGCAGCACACAGGCGTTTTTGCCGCCCGCAACGATGGAAGGGTAAGCGACAGCCCTTAACCCTTCTTTCATGAAGTGATGCACCAATTCGGCTTCAATTTGGTATTCATACAGCCCGGCTTTACAGGTTTGCATGGCCTTAATATGGCCTTTTGCCGAAACTTCCGCAGCACGGCGCATTAACTTGATTTCTTCGGGACTTTTGAACAGACGCATTTCATGCAGGATATGCTCCAACGACACCAGTTCCCCTGGCGCGATGATCCCTGACCGGGATTGCCCCCTGATATGGTTGATCCAATCCAACAGCCGATGGTCTAGGTCTGAATCGCGCCCCATGGGATAAAAGACCTTATGCTTGTTTTCCAGCATCCCTGGCAGGATTTCATCCAAGTCGTCAATGGGGAAAGCATCGTCGGCCTGGTAATGCTTGGTCGCGCCTTCCAATCCGGCATGGGCGCCTTCCCATAACGCTTTAGCTTCGTCGAATTCCCGGCAAAATAAGATGTATTCGCCTTGTTCCCGACCGGGGATAAATACCGCCAAGGCATCCGGTTCGGAGAAGCCGGTCAGGTAATAAAAATCGCTGTCTTGACGGAAAGGGTAATGCACATCCCGGTTCCTGATTTTTGTGGATGAACTGCCAAGCAAAGCGATATTGCCTTTGCCGATGCGGTTCATCAGTTGCTTGCGCCGCCTTTTGAATTCTGTTTGCTTCATGCTTCCTGTTGCCTAATGCACGGTGCGGTTGTCTGCCGAATTTAATTCCGTATGCAGGAAAATGACGGCAGCCCTTAGGTATTCGGTCAGTTCCATGAGGTCGTTTTCAGCATCTTCGTTTTCGGCATTCGATTGTAACTTGGTAAATTCGGTAATATCCTTCACGATTTCATGGATTTCATTCGGCCAGTGTGTCGTGGGCGAAGCAGTGCCTATGCCGTACAGAAAACCCTGGCACCAGTCCCTCAAGGCATCAATTTGCTCGCCCAAGGGCGCCAATTCATCGGGCAGCAGCGGCTGAAAAGTAAATTCATCGCTAATGAGCAAGTTCCTGGTGTCCTCAAACAGGTTTTCTAGGATCACAAGGTCATCAGCACTGAATTCGCCCGAATCTTGCTGTATTTCCTGCAACCAAGACCCGCTTTCAGTATTGCCGTTGACGCACAGTATGCCCGTTGCAATTCCATGCGACTCCGCTGCGGACAGGTCGCCGTCGGCTGCCGCAAATATTGCGTTAATGTCTTGATATATCATGGTGTCAAAAATTTTAACTATACTAAAATGTAATTAGCTTATGCTACCATTTATCGACGGATTGGTTATGATTTAGCTGAAGGCGGATTGTAGCGTTAAGATACCAGAAAGTTTCGTCATTGTTTTAATAAATGGCAAACCATAAAGCATTATTGCCGATTACCCACCTTATTATTTAGGATGCCATGACCGAAAAAGAACCTTATCAAGCCTTGGAGATAACGGATCTTGAGAATAAACTTGATCAACTTATCAGCCTCTACGATACAGTCAAGAACGAAAATGAAGCCTTAAAAAGCAAGCAAGACGATTTGATCCGTGAAAAAGCCTTGCTGCTTGAAAAAACCACAATAGCCAAGAATCGGGTTGAAGCCATGATTTCCCGGTTAAAAGCGATGGGGCAAGGTTCATGAGCAGCAAACCGCAAACTGTTTCGCTTACGATCATGGGCAAGGAATACAAAATTGCCTGCGAGATGGATGAGCAGGAAAACTTAATCCGCTCCGCCACCGAGCTGGATGCGCAGATGCGGAAAATGCGCGATTCCGGTAAGGTCGGCAATGCTGAGCGGATTGCAGTCATGGCGGCGCTAAATTTGAGCCATGAATTACAGAGCATAAAATTGCAAAGCCCGACGTTAAGCCAAGGTTGGAAGGACAGTTTGACTAGGATGAAGTCCAAAATCGAAAACGTTTTAGAAAAGCGTTAAAACGGTTAAACTATATAACGTATCTCCTGCAGTGTTCGACGGTGTACTGGGTGTTTCCTGAACCTGTTATAACCCAGGGAGCGATTACCGTTAATGGTGTGCATGCCCGTTTAGACGAGAAGCCTGATTTATCGGATCCGTTCCCACTTGAACTTCCGGTTCAAGGACGAAAGTACATAACGGCACAGGTGGGAGATGCGCCCCTCTTGCTTTCCCCGCAAAACAAAACCAGTGTCGGCCATTATCAAAGATGTTACCCTTTTCCACCCTGTAGCCTAAGCCGGACAAATATTCAAAGAAAGGGACAACCATGAAATACTGGCTAATGAAATCCGAACCTGATGCGTTCGGGATCGAAGATTTAAAGAACCGTCCCAACCAATGCGAACACTGGGATGGGGTGCGTAATTATCAAGCCCGGAACATGATGCGGGATGATATGAAGTTAGGCGACCAAATATTCTTTTACCATTCCAATTGCGCAGAGCCCGGTATTGTCGGGATAATGGAAGTGGTTAGGGAAGGCTATCCTGACCATCTTGCTTTTGACCCGGACGACAAACACTTCGACCCTAAAAGCGATCCCAACAAACCCACCTGGATGATGGTGGATGTTAAATACGTTAGGACCTTGTCCCGCACCATAACCTTAACAGAACTCAAACAAAAACCGGAGCTTTCCGAATTGGCGTTGGTAAGGCGCGGTAACCGCCTGTCCATCATGCCGGTGACAAAGATGCAATGGGATTTCATCCTGTCTCTGGAGTAGGTGGACGTTAAGTGGGTGGCCAGGATGAAGAATAACTCCATGTTAATTTAATGTATAGGGTATTGCTCGCTCCAAACACACTTTTCCCTGCGTTGAAACAAAAATCGCCCAGTTTAACAACCGACTTAATCCTTTCTATACTGTAAAATCCCCCAATTTATCTTGGTACTTATGGTCAATCCTCTACAACGTATCGCATTGACTCCAGGCGAACCTGCAGGCATCGGCCCCGATTTGTGTATAGCCATGGCGCAATCCGACTTGCCCTGCCAATTGGTGGCGATAACAAGCCCGACATTGTTGGAAGAACGTGCAGAAAAACTGGGCTTACCTCTCCGGTTAACCGAATTCGACAGTAATGCCCCCGCACAGCCGCAAAAGGCAGGGCAGCTTAGTATCATGCCGGTCGACTTGATTGCACCCGTACTCGCTGGCCAACTCAATGCCGCCAACAGCCGCTTTGTATTGAAAACCATCACCAAAGCCACACAAGGCTGTATGAAAGGTGTGTTTGCGGCGATGGTCACGGCTCCCGTGCATAAGGGGATCATAAATGAGGCGGGGTTTAAATTCAGCGGCCATACCGAGTTCATCGCCGGCATCACCGGCGGGCAGCCGGTGATGCTGCTAGCTACTCCCGGCCTAAGGGTAGCATTAGCGACTATCCACCTACCCTTGGCTGACGTCAGCAAGGCCATTACCCACACCCGATTGCGGCAGGTAATCCGGACGCTGGACCATGCCCTGAGATCCCGGTTTGGAATCGACAAACCCAGGATCCTGGTCTGCGGATTGAATCCTCATGCCGGAGAAGGCGGTTATTTAGGCCGGGAAGAAATCGACATCATCGAGCCCGTGCTGGACGGCTTACGTAAGCAAGGGCTCGACCTTGAAGGCCCTTTACCTGCCGACACCCTGTTCACGCCCAAATACCTCGATAAGGCCGATGCCGTCCTGGCCATGTACCACGACCAGGGCTTGCCCGTACTCAAGCACATGGGTTTTGGCAAGGCGGTGAATATTACGCTGGGCTTGCCTATTATCCGTACTTCCGTAGACCACGGCACCGCCCTGGATTTGGCTGGAACTGGGATGGCTGGGGTAGGCAGCTTAAGTTATGCACTGGAGACCGCTTTGGCGATGGCAAGCAACAATCATGGTTAATTCAACCTATGCGCCACGTAAGCGGTTCGGCCAGAATTTCCTGCACGACCACAATGTCATTGCCAATATTTTAGCCAGCCTTCAAGCCAAAGCAGGAGACTACTGGGTTGAAATAGGGCCGGGGCTAGGGGCTTTGACAGTACCGTTACTCAATAAAGGCGTTGTTCTGGATGTAGTGGAACTGGATCGGGATTTGGTAAGCCTGCTCACCACTAAGTTTAAAGACAACTTCATAGGCAGCGGGCAATTGACCATCCACAGCGCAGATGCCTTGAAATTTGATTTTTCCAAACTTGCAAAGCCGGACGAAAAACTACACATTGTGGGAAACCTGCCCTATAACATTTCGACGCCTTTATTGTTCCATTTGCTGGACAATGCCGCTTACATCGCCGACATGAGTTTTATGTTGCAGAAAGAAGTCGTTGACCGCATTTGCGCCGTGCCGGGCAGCAAAAAATACGGAAGGCTGAGTGTGATGATGCAATATCTCTGCGCCGCGGAATGCTTGTTTGATGTCTATCCGGAAAGCTTCGACCCTGCACCCCAAGTGATGTCTGCGATTATTCGTTTAGTCCCTTACCCCGCACCGCCAGTCGTTGCCAAGGATAAAGCCTTATTTAACAAAGTCGTCACCCAAGCATTTTCCCAACGACGCAAAACCCTTAGGAACTCCCTTAAAGCATTGGTCGGCGACGAAAAACTCACTGAGCTTGGCATAGACCCCGGTGCGCGGGCAGAAACCCTTTACCTTAACGACTTTGTGAAGTTAAGCAATTGGTTGGCCGACAATCCCTGTTGATTTAAAAACCCAGCACCAATCAAAAAGTTTTCGTTATCCTCCCAACTTAGGCAATAGGTTTTGTAAATCATTTTCTTTAGGATTTCTTGACTACAATCAATACGCTTATCACTGAGCTGAGGATAATACTTTTATTCAATTAATTTGGACCAGGCCTCTCGATATGAAATCCATTTCTAGCCTTACCTTGTTAACACTTTTTTTCTTTAGCTGTCTCACAGCCCACGGTGCATCGCAGCCAGCACAAATTATTTCACTATCCCAGAAGCTTTTTTCCGAAGTGAGTGTCAGTTCCGAATTTAACCGCCTTACCAGTAAGGCGCTACAAGAAGGCAGCGTACAAGTTATAGTCGCTTTGGCTGAGAATTTACCCTTGGAAAACAATTTACAAAGCAGGAGTTCGTTTGAAACGCAGTCCAAGCTTATCGAAAAACAGCAAAACGCATTATTGTCTGAGGTCGCCATCAGCCGAATAAAATCCATCAAGCGCTTTAGTAACCTTCCGTTTCTTGCCGCTTCAGTCAATACTTATGAGTTGCAGCGCTTGAGGGCATCCAAGCTCGTCGCCCAGGTTTTTGAAGACCATATCAATTTTCCAGCCTTCCATGAGCTGAGTATTGCTAAGATTGGCGCAGATGCTGGCTGGGGCTTAGGATATACCGGCGCTGGACAAACTATCGCCATCCTTGATAACGGGATCGATAAATATCATCCTTTATTGTTGAACAAAGTAATCGGGGAGGCCTGTTTTTCCACCCGGGATTCCGCTAAAAAAATTACCCCGCAATGCCGTAAAGGCCGAACTGTCGCCCACGGCCCGGGTTCCGCCACAGTGAAATGTAAATATCTGGACTTTGCTTGCACCCATGGTACTTTTCTTGCCGGATTGGCCGCCGGCAATAGCTTAGCGGCAGGTTTCGCCGGTTCAGGCGTTGCGCCCCAGGCCACAATCCTGGCTGTCAAGATAAACTCGCTTATCAGCAATAACAAACTTTGCGCGCCAGCCGTACGTTGCCATGTATTCTTTGACAGCGATTTGTTGCGAGGCTTGGATTTTGTTTATCGCATGCGCCGGTATTTAACTATTTCATCCGTCAATATCAGCCTAGCGGGAAATGCTAACCGCAAACAATGTTCTATCCATCCAATCAAACGGATTGTAGCCAAACTACGTGGCGCTAATATTGCTACCATAGCTGCGAGTGGGAATGACGGTTACGGCTTCCGGTTAAGCTTTCCTGCCTGCATACCGGGCATTATCAGTGTCGGTTCGACAAATGCTTACGATGCCGTTTCTTCTTTTTCTAACAGCGCGGGTTATTTGTCATTACTTGCACCTGGGGAAAACATCGGTTTGCCCATGCCGGGTGTCGTTCCTGAAGGATATGAAGTGGTGGGTTCTGGTACTTCCATGTCTGCTGCATTTGTCAGTGGAACCTGGGCGGTGCTAAAGCAGCATAAACCCACGGCAACCGTCAATGAAATACTAAGTGTTTTAATGGGCACCGGTATGCCGGTATACAACCCCAGAAATGGGACCGTTAAATCGCGCATCCAAGTCAACCAAGCCCATGCGGCTTTAATACCATAAAAAAAGTATAATTGGCGTCTGTTGATGATAATATTTACAGGATAAATAAAGTTTGGCCCTAGCGCCGAATTGGTTTCATGTGTTTAACCTTGTTCAACTGAGAGTTAAGCTTGTACCTCAAAAAAAAGAGCGCTTATCCATTACTTGAATGGTGCACGCACCGAATAAATCCCTTTATGCCGGGTTTTCGCCGTTGAAGTAAGCGGGATCGCTTCATACTGCTTGTCCACATAACAGGATGGCAATATGGCTAACGGCAACACGCAAACTAAATTGCTTTTCAAACAGTCCCTATGTAGTTGGCCAATAGGGCACCAAAAACTCCTGAAAATTTAATGGCGGGCAGTTAGCTTACTCATTTATAATGAAAAGGGTTAGGTGGAATCGTGACTTTTGTTTAGACTATAGGCTTCCATCCATATCTTGTGTTGATCAATCCGCTCAGAAACCCCAGCGTTTCACCTCTCTGCCTGGCCGGGTTAACCATCCAATTTCATTAACTTACTAGGCCCAATAGGTTACCAATACCTTACTGGGCAAGTACCCACTTACTTAGGAACACAATTTGAAACGTTTATACGTAGGAAATCTCCCGACAGATGCAACTGAAGAAACAATAACAAATTTATTTTCCCAATACGGTAAAGTCCGGTCGATTCAACTGGTTGCCGATATCTTTAGCGGCAAGTGCAGGGGCTTCGGATTTGTGGGCATGGAAGGCCATGAAGCCAGGGCAGCTATTGCCGCATTAGACGGCAACCTCTACTGCGGCAAGCCTTTGAAAGTTAAATTTGAGGAAATTAGTTCGGGTAGGGGCGGGCGACGTTAAACCACCCGGTCGGCAGGTTCTTGTCCGGCAAAAAACGCGGCGATATTCGCCAGGACACGGTTTCCCATTGCCACCCGCGTTTCTTCGGTGGCACTGCCCAAGTGCGGCAATAAGGCCACATTATCCAACTCCCGGAATCCTGGGTCGATATTGGGTTCGCCTTCGTAAACATCTAACCCCGCCCCGGCAATCCAGCGTTCTTTCAGCGCCCTAATTAATGCTTTACTATCAACAACATCGCCACGCGCGGTGTTGATGAGGTGGGCGTTAGGACGCATCAGCCTTAGCCGTTGTTCGTTGATCATATGTCTGGTTGCCGCACCGCCAGGGCAATGAAGCGAGATAAAATCCGCTTGTTTAAGCACATCTTCAACCGTTGGGCAATAAATAGCCTCAACTTCCTTGAGGGCTTCAGCAGTAGGATTGTGCGGGGCGTAACAGAGTATTTTCATTCCAAAACCGTGATGCGCTTTCCTTGCCATCGCCTGGGCAATACGCCCAAAGCCGATTAGCCCCAAGGTTTTGCCGGAGACCTTCTGTCCCAGCATGTGGGTCGGCCCCCATCCGGTCCATTCCTTGTTACGGACAAGCCGGTCGCCTTCCGATGCCCGGCGGGCGCTCATCAATAACAACAGCATCGCAATGTCAGCGGTGCAATCGGTCAACACATGGGGTGTATTGGTAACGACGATGCCTTCCTGTTTCGCCGCGTCGATATCAATATTGTTATAACCGACCCCAAAGTTGCCTATGATTTTGGTACGTTTGTCCGCTATGCCCAAAATGTCGGCGGTAATCGGATCGGTTACGGTAGTCAGCAACGCATCGGCGGTTTGCAACGCGGCTTTCAGTTCGTCCGCAGCCATGGGAACGTCAGATTCGTTCAATTGGACATCGTAAAGCGCTTTAAGGCGTTCTTCGACGGCTCCAGGCCATTGACGGGTGACGATGACTTTCGGTTTGTCCATGGGCTCGGTGTTTTGATTGAATGTGATTAAATAGTAACCGTTTTTAGTTTGTTTTGGGTATTTTTATGCCGCACCTAATATAAGCAATAGGCATGAATGAGGAACCTATTCTTCCTTATTTTCAATTGCATGTTGGGTCTCATCTTCTACATCCGATTTACGGGCAAAGATCCTTGAAAATAACAAGCCGATTTCAAACAGCAACCACATAGGGATAGCCAGCATGGTTTGGGAAACCGCGTCAGGCGGCGTAAGGAACATGCCAATGATAAACGCGCCAACAATAACGTACGGCCGTTGTTCGGCGAGTTGGGCAGGGGTAACCAAGCCCGTCCAAACCATGACAATGGTGAATATGGGAACCTCGAAACAAACGCCGAAGGCGAAGAACATGGTCAATGCAAAATCCAGGTATTTGGCGATGTCGGTCATGACGGCAACACCAACGGGAGCCGCCGCCGTCAAAAAGGCAAACACCAGGGGGAAAACTACATAATAAGCAAACGCTACCCCCAGATAGAATAATAAGGTGCTTGCTATCAACAGCGGGAGCACCAATCGACGCTCATGTTTATAGAGACCGGGAGCGACAAAAGCCCAAAATTGGTAGAGTACGACAGGGATTGATAAAAAAACGGCGACTATCAGGGTAAGTTTGAAAGGCGTCAAAAACGGCGATGCCACATCAATAGCAATCATAGTGCTATTTTCGGGCATGTGCTTCAGCAAAGGCCCGGCGATAAAACTATAAATCTCGTTGGCGTAAGGGGTAAGGGCCAGAAATACGAGCAACACGCATAAAACAACGCGTAACAAACGATCCCGCAATTCAATAAGGTGGCTGATAAAAGATTGTTCGGGTAGTTCTTCTTGGTGGTCTTCAGAATTATTGTTGCTCATCCCGCTCAACATTTTTTTTCGTCAAGTTATTGGTTTCCGGTATCTGCCTGATGGAGTCTTGAATCGAACGAAGGTCATCCGAGGTGTCGTCAATCAATTTTTTGAACTCATTGATTCCCGTTTGGTTTTTTAACGATTGCCGGAGCTCTTCCGCTTGAAATTCCTCATGAATTTCCTGTTTCACGGAAGCCACCATCCGCTTAGATTTAGCAATCCAGAACCCGGCCATCCTGGCAACTTTAGGTAGTTTTTCCGGCCCTATGACAAGCAAAGCCACCAAGGCAACCATGCAAATTTCCGAAAAGCCTACTTCAAACATACTAGTTGCCGTCGCCTTTCTTGGAGGTTACTTCGCCGTCTATGGGCTTATCTTCATCGTTTTTGGCCGCATCATTCTCTTCTTCGCGCATGGCGGAGCGAAAACTTTTGATTGCCGCCCCTAAATCGCCGCCTACATTCTTAAGGCGTTTGGTGCCGAAAATAACGATAATAATCACTAAAACAATTAACAATTTCGTAACACTGATACCCATTTCAACTCCCTCTACGCCTAAATAAGGAATACCTTACTATTTTAAACTGCGACCACTGATTCAATAACCAGTTCCGGCAATACAGATACGCACTGGCTATTATCAAAAATTATTTGGTTTTTGAAAAACACCTTCCGAAACACTGCGAATTGGGATTTGTACCAAGCAATGGCTTTTCAAAAGCTTACTGGCCTTTCCGTTGCGATTTTTCGTCTAATCCGGAAAGCCCAAAACGGCGTTGTAACTCGTTTAATACATCATCTGGGCTAAGGCCTTGGCTGGCCAGTAATACCATGGAATGAAACCAAAGGTCGGCAGTTTCGTAGATAATCTGTTGCTTATCGCCGCCTTTGCCGGCAATGATCGTTTCAGCCGCTTCTTCGCCAATCTTTTTTAAGATGGTATCCAAGCCTTTCGCGTAAAGGCTTGCCACATAGGATTTTTCAGGGGGTTCCAATTTGCGTTGTTCCAGCACTTGCGCCAGTTGTTGCAATATGTCACTCATGATTCTTATAGATTGCCTTGGGGTTCTTTAATACCGGCTTTACTGTCAGCCACTTGCCGTCCAATAATTGCCGGTAAAAACATGTTTCCCGTCCTGTATGACAAGCAATGCCGCCAACCTGTTCGACTATCAGCAAAATAACATCTTCATCGCAATCGATATAAAGAGCGGCCATTTTTTGCCGATGCCCTGATTCCTCGCCTTTGCGCCAGAGTTTATTACGCGACCTTGACCAGTATACGGCATAACCTTCGCTTACCGTCAATGCTAAAGATTCCCTGTTCATCCAGGCGAACATAAGGATAGTGCCGGTTTCCGCATCTTGGGCAATCGCAGGAACCAAACCTTCCTCAGTCCACCGGATTTCGTCTAACCAGGTTTCCGTCATAGGCGCACCTCTATTCCGCGTTCAGCCATGCGGTGTTTGGCTTGTTCAATCGTATATTCGGCAAAATGGAAAATACTGGCGGCTAGTACGGCGTCGGCCTTGCCTTCGATAATGCCATCAGCCAGATGGTCCAGGTTGCCTACGCCGCCCGAAGCAATAACCGGTACGGAAACAGCTTCGCTGATTGCCCTTGTTAAAGTAAGGTCGAAACCGATGCGCGTACCGTCCCTGTCCATGCTGGTCAAGAGGATTTCGCCTGCACCGTATTCGGTCATCTTTCTTGCCCACTCAACCGCATCAATCCCTGTGCCTTTGCGGCCTCCGTGGGTAAAAATCTCCCATCGGTCAGGTTCATCCGGCTGGCTGACTTTTTTGGCGTCAATGGCAACGACGATACATTGCGAACCGAACCGTTCCGCCGCTTCGCGGACAAATTCAGGATTAAATACGGCGGCGCTGTTGATGCTCACCTTATCGGCTCCGGCATTCAACATGCGCCTGATATCGTCCAAAGTGCGGATGCCGCCGCCAACGGTTAAAGGGATAAACACTTCGCTGGCGACTTGCTCGACCACATGTTCCATCGTATCCCGGTTATCATGGGTTGCAGTAATGTCCAGGAAGGTAATTTCGTCCGCACCCTCTTTATCATAGCGCCTGGCGATTTCTACCGGGTCGCCCGCATCCCGGATATCGACAAATTTGACGCCTTTAACGACGCGGCCATTGTCAACGTCCAGGCAAGGAATGATCCGCTTTGCCAGGCTCATAAGGCAAATGATTCAGCCAGCTTTGCGGCTTCGGCAAAATCGAGTGTCCCTTCGTAAATCGCCCGGCCGGTAATTGCACCCATAATGCCGTCGCCAACCACAGCGCCTAATGCTTTAATATCTTCCATACAAGTTATGCCGCCGGATGCAATGACAGGGATACGGATTGCCCTGGCTAATTTTGCCGTAGCTTCCACATTTACCCCTTGCATCATGCCATCCCTGCTTATGTCGGTATAGATAATGGCTTCCACCCCGTCTTCTTCAAAATGCTGCGCCATATCAATCACATCGTGGCGTGACAATTTCGACCAACCGTCAATAGCGACTTTACCGTCCTTGGCGTCCAGGCCGACGATGATACGGCGGGGATATTCTATCGCCATGTCTTTCACAAAATGGGGGGCGTTAACGGCTTTGGTACCGATGATTACATATTCAACCCCGGCATCCAGGTAAGCCTGGATGGTTTCTTCATCCCGTATGCCCCCGCCAATCTGGACAGGCACATCGGGATAGGCCTCTACAATCGCGTGTATGACATCGGCATTGCGCGGCCTGCCTGCAAACGCGCCATCCAGGTCGACCAAATGTATGCGTTTTGCACCCGCAGCCACCCACTTGCTTGCAACGGCAACCGGATCGTCAGAAAAAACCGTGTCGTCATCCATCCGGCCTTGCCGCAAACGGACGCACTTTCCTTCCTTAAGATCAATTGCGGGTATTAACAACATATGATAAATCCTCAACAGCAAGTAGTTTGTTTAGAACGGGTAAATTAGAGTGCGCCATCCCAATGCAAAAAGTTTTTTAAAAGTTGCAGGCCAACAGCTTGGCTTTTTTCGGGGTGGAATTGTACGGCAAACACATTATCTTGGGACAGCGCACATGCAAATGAGGCCGGATACTCTGACATACCAGCAACGACAGCGGATAAATCAGGTATGGCGTAATAACTGTGTACGAAATAAAAGCGGCTATCCTGGGGAATTTTTTCCCATAATGGGTGTTGCACTTGATGCACCTGATTCCAGCCCATGTGTGGAATCTTTAAGGTATTGCCTTGGTTATCCTTTAAGTTTTCAGGAAAGCGGACGACATGACCCGGTATTATGCCCAAACATTTTGTATGGTTATTTTCTTCATTATCGGTCAACAATGCTTGCATCCCCAAGCAGATCCCTAAGAACGGCTTCGTAAGGGCAACCTCGGCGATAATCCCGGATAAACCTGACTGGTTTAGCGCTTGCATGCAGTCCCGTATAGCGCCAACGCCTGGAAAAACGACCCGTTCGGCTTTTAAAATTGCATCCGGATTGGCGGTAACGCAGACATCGCATGCCGGCTCGGCGTGTTGCAAGGCTTTGGCAATGGAATGGAGATTACCCATACCGTAATCGATGACTGCTACTAAAGACATGTGGAGTGAGGGGATCAGGACAAACTTGAAATCAGAGGCTACCCTTGGTTGATGGCATCAAGCCAGCCATTCTGGGATCCATGGCAACAGCCATCCGTAAGGCGCGACCCATTGCCTTGAAAATGGTTTCGGCAACGTGATGTGCGTTAACGCCTTTAAGGTTGTCGATGTGCAAAGTAACGCCTGCATGATTGACAAATCCTTGAAAAAACTCACGGAATAAGTCGACATCGAAACTGCCTATCATAGGCCGGGGGAATTTTACGTCATAAGCCAGACCCGGACGGCCGGAAAAATCGACAACAACCCTTGATAAGGCCTCATCTAAAGGGATATATGCATGGCCGTAGCGGACAATACCCTTTTTGTCGCCCAGCGCTTTGGCGAAAGCTTGTCCCAAGGTAATGCCGATGTCTTCAACCGTATGATGGGCATCAATTTGCAGGTCGCCGTTTGCAGCGACCTCAATATCGATCAAACCGTGCCTGGCAATTTGGTCGAGCATATGCTCAAGAAAAGGGACGCCCGTGGCAAACGAGGATAAACCGGTTCCATCAAGGTTGATATTGACTTTGATTTGCGTTTCTAAGGTATTACGCTCGACCTGGGCAGTACGCTGATCCATTATCCGGGGGATGTTTATTAAAGCTGTGCTTCCACAATAGGGTTTAATGTCACTTTATGGTTATTGTATTACAAGTTGTTAAGCTTGGGTTAGCCATAGCGCAACCAAACCTTTGGATGGATTCGTTGGATTTCGGCCATCAACCCTAGGTATAAGCATAAGCTGGTTAATCATAGACTTTTTTGTGAAGGGCAAGCCATATTTAAAGTTGCGGTTATTGTAGTCGATGAAACTGTTATATCTGTTAAATATCTAGCCCTAAATGGTTATTTATTTTGCTGACCCAAGTTGGAAATCGCCATTATCGTAAAAGTAATCCTATGACTACGCTAGGTTGCGCTTTCACTTGCTTTTTTTAGCCCCAATTTTTGAGATACTCTCATCGTCGTCAAATGTGAAAACGGATAAAGTATTTCCAACGGGATGCTGCCACGGACGGATCCCAAAGCTGATCAAGCAGACGATTCTAACAGCCCCTTCGTGCAATGCGTCGGGGCTTTATTTTTGCGGCCTAATCTCCCCATAAAGAAAACGCCAAGGAATTAACCTGGTTTTTTAACCCTTAGCCGCCCTCTTACGTTCATGCTCTAACAGCAGTTTCTTTCGCAAACGGATGGATTTGGGCGTAACTTCAACTAATTCATCTTCGGCAATAAATTCCAAGGCTTGTTCCAAGGTCATTTTTTGGATGGGCGTCAGGATCAAGTTCTCGTCGGTACCTGCGGCGCGAATGTTGGTCAATTGCTTGGCTTTGGTGGGATTAACGACCAGATCGTTCGAACGTGAATGGATACCTACCAACATGCCTTCATAGACCTCATCCGCATGCACCAGGAACAATTCCCCACGTTCTTGCAAGGCAAACAGGGCGTAGGCCAAGGCCTTGCCTTGCACCATGGAGACCAAGACGCCCCTTTTCCTTATCCCCAATTCACCTTTTTTCATTGAGCCGTAGTGGTCGAACACGTGATATAGCAAGCCAGATCCGGAAGTGGCGGTCATAAATTCGGTTTGAAAACCGATTAACCCGCGCGATGGCATCATGTATTCCAAGCGTATTCGGCCTTTTCCGTCAGGCACCATATTGAGCAGGTCGCCTTTGCGTTCGCCCAGCTTCTCCATAATGGCGCCTTGATGGATTTCTTCGACTTCAATTGTGACCATTTCAAATGGCTCGCATTTTTCGCCGTCAATTTCCTTGATGATCACTTCCGGCCTTGATACACCTAATTCAAAACCTTCACGGCGCATGTTTTCTATTAAGACCGATAAGTGCAATTCGCCACGTCCTGAAACTTTAAATTTATCGGGATCGCCTGTATCTTCGACTTTCAGCGCGACATTGTGTTGCAGTTCTTTTTCCAGACGGTCCCGAATTTGCCTGGAGGTCAGGAATTTGCCTTCCTTACCGGCGAAGGGGGAATTGTTGACCTGAAAAGTCATGGTAACTGTCGGTTCATCCACCGTAAGCGGCGGCAGGACTTCTATCGTATCGGGATGACATAAAGTGTCGGATATTTCGAGCCCTTCGATGCCGGTAAAGGCAATAATGTCGCCCGCTTGCGCTTCATTGACTTCGACTCGATCCAGCCCATGGAACCCAAAAAGCTGTAGGATACGTCCCTTGCGCTCATTGCCTTCGCGGCTAACGATAACTAACGGCATATTCGGTTTAACCGTGCCACGCTGGATGCGGCCTATGCCGATAACGCCAACGTAAGTGTTGTAATCAAGGCTGCTTACCTGCATTTGGAAAGGGCCGTCGACATTAACCGGCGGAGGGCTGACTTTCTCTACTATGGTTTCAAACAAAGGGGTCATGTCGCCGCTGGTGGCGGTAGATTCCAGGCTTGCATAACCGTTCAGCGCCGATGCGTAAACTATGGGAAAATCCAATTGTTCGTCCGTTGCGCCAAGGCGGTCAAATAAATCGAAAGTTTGGTCGACCACCCAGTCCGGCCTGGCTCCAGGACGGTCTATCTTATTGATTACAACAATCGGTTTTAGGCCTAGGGCAAAAGCCTTTTGGGTCACAAATCGGGTTTGCGGCATAGGCCCATCAACAGCATCGACTAACAGCAACACCGAATCCACCATCGACAACACCCGCTCGACTTCACCGCCAAAATCGGCGTGGCCGGGGGTGTCGACGATATTGATATGGTAACCGTTCCAATCAAGGGCGGTATTTTTGGCTAAAATGGTGATTCCGCGTTCTTTTTCAAGGTCGTTAGAATCCATCACGCGTTCGGTCACTTTGCTGTGGGCGGCAAAAGTCCCCGATTGTTGCAAGAGCTTGTCAACCAGGGTGGTCTTGCCGTGGTCGACATGGGCGATGATGGCTATATTTCTTAAATTTTCTATCACATTCAGGGTGTGGTTAGGTTAAATAATGGCTTGCCGGACGGGAATGACAAGCCCATCCAGTTAAGGTTAAATGATTCAGATGATTAAGATATTACGGCGCTAATCGCCGGAGGAATCTCTTAAAATAGAGCAGTTTATCATAGATTACCGGTTTAGCCTTGTTCCCAAGGCAAGCCGCAAAAACGCCAACCTCCGAGATTGTTCCGATGTTTGTTTTTATCTAACGGGCCTTCAAAGCCATCGATGATGTTAATTAAATGCAGGTATCCGGCTTCTTCCAATGCCTTGGCGGCACTTAACGAACGTTGTCCACTGCGGCATAGCAACAAAATCGGGGCATCAAGGCTAGGCGCCAATTTTTTAACATTGGCGACAAAGTCGGGGTTTATTTCCCAGCTTGGGGCTTCTTTCCAGGGTATATGAGCCGCACCGATGGGATGGCCGACGTAAGCATGTTCCATCTGCGTACGGACATCCACCATAACGGCGGAACTATCCTGTTGTAGCAATTCCCAAGCTTGGAGTGGTGTCAGGTTTTCTATCATGGCGGCATTCTATCGAAGAAATTATTCTGCGCATAAATATTTCTTCGTAATAAATTTGTAATATTTTTATGAAACAAAGCATAAAAATCTTGACTTTTTATGCTGTTTATTAAATAGAAATAATTCGTTTATTATTTGATGTATTGTCTCTAAATAATATCTCTGTATAGTATCCATCAAACTACGCCTTTACCAAAAAAGGTCGGTAGATGTCTAGTTTAGCTTTTTTTCTTTGCGGAGGTTTAACGATGAGTTCTTTGAACAAAGATATCCTTATTGGACTATTATTTTTGACTGGCATCTGGAGCTTTATTTCCGGCCAATTCATATTCTCAACCATACTCTTTGCAGGTGCTGCTATTTACAGCAATATGGTGATGCGCACTACCGGCTAACCGTATGGTTTCCTCAACTTTGTGTTGTGCAATTCAAGCAGAGCCCCCTCAAACGCCTGCTTGGTTATTTACCCCCGATATGGCAACATATCGGGGTTTTTTTTTGGGCCTTCATTTCCTTCTGGTACGCCACACGCCTCCAAGGAACGTTTCCATAACAAATCTTCAACTTCGCATTGCGGTACATACCCTGTAACGGCATATTTTAATACTGCCCTGACCCTTTCAAAATCTTCATTCCTGGTCGCTTTTTCCAGCGTAGAAAGCAATGTTTGCAACTCCGCCCAGGAAATTACCTGTTCTTCTGCGCGCATGATGCGTTTGTGCGAAGTCCCTGAAACATTATCGCCAAGCAGCAGTTCTTCATAGAGTTTTTCACCAGGGCGCAGGCCAATAAAACTGACTTCGATCTCGCCGTCAGGATGCTGCTCGTCCTTTATTTCCAAGCCGCTCAAATGAATCATCCGTTTCGCCAAGTCCAAAATCCTGATAGGCTCGCCCATGTCCAAGACGAAAACGTCCCCGCCCTGACCCATGGCCCCGGCCTGTATGACTAGCTGCGCCGCTTCGGGTATTGTCATAAAGTAGCGTATGACCCGTTCGTCTGTAACCGTAACCGGCCCGCCCCGGGCTATCTGCTCCCTGAACAAGGGCACTACGGATCCGGAAGAGTCCAACACATTGCCAAACCTTACCATAGTGAACCGGGTCTTATGATTTTCAGCATCCAGGCTAAGCGCTTGCAGTATTAGTTCGGCAAAACGCTTAGTAGCGCCCATCGTGTTGGTCGGCCTTACCGCCTTATCCGTTGAGATTAAGACAAAGGTTTCAACCCCTGCGCCAATAGCGGCTTTCGCGGTATGTAAAGTACCAAATATATTGTTGCAGATGGCTTCCCCCGGATTTTTCTCCACCATCGGCACATGTTTATAGGCCGCGGCATGGTAGATGGTTTGGATTTCGAATGAACTGCATACCCTTTCTACCCTTCCTGCATTTGTCACCGAGCCAAGGATTGAAATAATTTCCACATCATTTTCAGTGCTCGCTTTTTCGCTTAGTTGGCGCAATTCTTTCTCGATCACGTAAAGCGCGTACTCGGACAATTCAAAAAGCACCAATAGCTTTGGCTGCAACTGTACGATCTGGCGGCAAAGTTCTGCACCTATCGACCCGCCCGCACCGGTCACCATCACCGCCTTGCCGCTGATATTGGCGGACAGCAGTGAAGTATCGGGAGGCACTGAATCCCTGCCCAACAGGTCTGCGATATCTATTTCTTGGAGGGAATCGACTTTTACTTTACCTTGGGCAATGTCCGACAGCCCCGGCATGGACATCACATGTACTGCGTAAGGCTCCAGCATACGGATAATCTCGCTTTTTTTGGACCTGGTCGCCGACGGAATAGCCAAGAGCACGTAATCAAGATTATGCCGGTCAATCAAATAACTTAATGAGCTCAGGGGATAAATACGTAAGCCATTGACTTTTTGCCGGTGCAATAAGGTATCATCGTCGATAAAGGCTACCGGCTTAAATTCCCGGCCATGGTCTAATGCGGCCGCCAATTGGACGCCTGCACTGCCGGCCCCGTAAATAACGACATTCCTTTTATCGGTCTTCTCAAACCGCGCCTCGCCGCTTAAGGACATATAGATTTCGCCCAACCACCAGCGGAAAAAAAATCGGCTGCTGCCGACCAGCACCATCATGTTCAACCAGTTTAATGGGGTAACAGTCCTAGGGATTCCCTTAATTCCCGATTGGTATAAAATTAAGGCAAAAACAAGCGCATAAAGGGTGCATGCCTGGATTATCGTCCATAACGCCCTAATTTCCATGTAGCGGATAATCGCCCGATATAAGCCTAGCCTTATAAAAATAGGTATCGCCACTATCGGTGCGACCGCAAACATATACCACATCTGGCCTTTAGGTTCGTAAAAGACGCCCAGGCGCAAAGAAAACGCCGCCCAAACAGCCAAGACCGCAAAAAATATATCCGCGCTGATCAGAATGGCGGCCTTGGTGCGGCGAGGAAGGCTAATAAACCAGTAAGCTAATTTAGCCCTCATGAGCTACCCGTCCATCACTTAAACTACACATGGCGTTCCCCCATGCTTCTTAGATTATTCCGTATCGGTTTGTTTTAATGAGAAACCCCATCACCTTGGATTACTTTTAGAAAGGTTAACCATATAACATAAAGGTCAAAACCAAAAGATTTTCTTTGCATATACTCTTCATCCAGCTTGACTTTTAGCGGTATCGGCAAGTCATCCCTCCCGTTAACCTGCGCCCAGCCGGTCAACCCCGGAACCAAGCGGTGTACGCCAATTTGGCTACGGAGTGCAATTAAGTCTTTTTGGTTATATAAGGCAGGCCGCGGCCCGACAAAACTCATATCCCCTTTGATTATGCTCCACAATTGCGGCAATTCGTCTAGGCTGGTCTTACGTAAAAAACCGCCAATCGAAGTCAGGTATTGGTCAGGATCGTTAAGCAGGTGCGTAGCCACGGCTGGGGTGTCTACTTTCATGCTCCTAAATTTAGGCATCCTAAAAATGGTGTTGTCTAGGCCAATTCGGTCGGACCAATACAAGACCGGCCCTTTCGATGTCAATTTTACAAGGATGCTTAAAAATACTATTGGCATACTAAAAACAATAAAGATAAGCACCGCCAACAACAAATCAAATAGTCGCTTCACTGTTTTAATGGGTTTTATCTTATGAAGATGATGGGAAACTTAAGGCAGTCGCTTTTAGCCCTTCTGTTAGCGTAAACGGCGCTGTCCAGCCTAAACGCTGGCGCGCCTTATTTATATCGACTTGTAAAGAACCGCACAACCGTTGGGCTACTTCCGGTTTACCCAGCAATTTTGCGAACAAAACCAATAAGGTTTGTGGAACGGGCAATAACCGCGCTTTAACGCCAAGGGCGCTTGCACAAGCCTTCAACAGATCGGTAGTGGACATATCGAACCCTTCGGCAGCTAAAAAAACCTGGTTTGCCGCCGCAGGATGGTCGATACAACGCCTAACCAGGCTGACCAAATTTTCAATATAGATGAAACTACGCTTATTATGGACAGCGCCAAAAGGTAACGGGATACCGCGTTGCAACACTTTCATCATGCTCGCAAAATTCGCCTTTACTCCCGGCCCGTAAACCAATACTGGCCTTAAAACAACAACTTCCATGCCAGTTTCCTCGGCAATCAGGAACAACCCAGTTTCCGCTTCTAACTTAGACCGTCCATAGGCATCCTGCGGATTTGGCAGGTCGGCTTCGGTAAAGGGTTTGCCTTTCTGCGTTTGCTCGCCGTTGACCTTTATTGTACTAAGTAATATAAAACGTTTCACCCCGCATTCGGCAGCCTGTTTGGCAAGGGCCAAGGTGGCTTTGGCATTAACCTTGCGGTATTCGTCGTCGGGATTGGGGGATACATCGTTCATGATGTGCGCCCGGGCGGCACAGTGGACTATACAATCAACTCCCGCGAGCCATTCAGACCAATTAACCTGCCCTTCTAATCCAGGAATTTTAATGATGCTTGCACCGTCCAATTGAAAATGGTTTCTTACTGCACATAAAACGCCAAAACCTTGCAAAAGCAGTTCATTGCAAACAGCCCGGCCTACAAATCCGTTCGCCCCAGTTACCAGTATTTTTTTCAACGTGGATCACCCTTAGAAACTAGTTTTTGGGTTAGCAAATATTCCCTAATCATTAATCGGATTCACTGCCGTGACAAGAATTCCTTGTTGACGCCTTTGTGGGTTTCAAAACAAGCCTAACAAAACCGCACCCGCCAATAACAGCCTATCAAGCAGTTTACGCCGTGTTTGCGGCAGATAACCCAACAACTTTAACCGGGAATAAAAACTCTTACTTTGAAGCAATTCGATAAGCCTATCGACATCGGGCTTTGGGGAAATTTTATAACAAACTTTTGCTATTTTTATCACTTCATTTCTGTACCATCGCTGCCTTAACTTTTGCAAGCGCGCCCATTTAGCAGTAATGCCGATATTTGCGCCGACCACATTGGTACGGTGTTGACGGTATTTTACAGACGGTTTGCCGTCGATAATCCATTTACGGCCGGAACCACGACAAACGGCATAAGTTAGCCAATCATGCAAAGCCGCGTCTTTGGCGGGATTGTTGTTGTCCAGCAACTGCTCCCGCAATTTTCCGATTAGCCAAGGCGTCATCAAAAATGTGCAGCCTGGCCCAGCCGATTCAAATAAAAAATCCAGCTCACGTTGCGTTTGCGCCTTTTGCAACAAACATTCACGCCCATCAGGCCAAAATGCGATGACATTAGAAGAAACGCCATCGGCATCGTGCTCGCGAGCAAGTTGTATGTGCCGCATCAGTTTATCAGGATACCAAATGTCGTCTTGATCGGAAAAGGCAAAATAATCGAACCCTGATATATCTATTTCCAAAATCAATCTATAGAAATTCTTTGCTGCAGATCCGGAAGCAAGGGTTGTTGGCAGCACCCTAATATTATCTTTAGTTAATGTATATTGTTGGAGAAGCCCCCCGCTGCCGTCTGTCGAGAGGTCATCCGAAATAAAAACACTGACCTTACATTGTTTTTGGTTTAGGATTGAATCGATCTGTTGCGGCAAATAGGGTAAGCCATTTTTGACAGCCATTAAGACAGCAACTTTTGTTGCACTATTATTCATTCAGGTACTAACTGGCCGGACTCAACTCGATTGGCTTTTTTATAAACCGCCACTAAACAGTACTGTGTTACCAATATTGATAACCATTCGCTCTTTGCAATGAAAGGGAGCGAAAAGAGTTTTATTAATTGCCAATCTTCGCTTAGGTGTTTTAATTCGGCTTCCCTATAGTGTTTTTTATGGTCGGGGTCGAACAAAAAACCTCTGTCCCCCGGCACTGCCACAATAAGCCCGGCATTCCTTTGGGTTATTCGCGCGCATTCCTGGAGCATGAAAGAGGGCGATTCGATATGCTCCAGGACATTGTCCAACACGCAAACATCATACTCGCCATCTTTGGCAGGGTAAGGGCTATTTTCACCAACCTGGTGCATGTTTAGTTTTTTATTCTTACAATATTCCACGGCAAGCGGATTGATTTCAAAACCGACCACTTGGTCTGGGTAAGCCCCTAGTATCCCATTACCGGTACCGGAACCAATTTCGGCAATTTTATTCCCGAATTTTTTTGCCTGACAATACAAAATTTGGGAAACGAAATAACGTTTGTAAAGCCGACCTAACGGACTAATGCTATTCAAATGGGAAAAATATTGCCCGTAATTATCCATCTTCAGGTTACTTTAAGGCCTTCCCAACAGCTTCAAGGTATTGATAACCGAATTTTTCATCCGGTTCCAAATATGTCCCTTCACTCCATTCATTCCATGCATTCAGGAATATAAAATTTTCCGGCAAGTTCCTTTGTGGCATGGTGGCTACTAATTCGGAAAACCAACGCTCAAAACTTTGCGGCGAAGCCCCCCTAAAAATGGTCGCCCTGCTTTTATAACGGGAGGCATTATCCCAATCCACAAAAGCTCCCGGGAAAGTCGTCAATTTTTCATCGGGGCGGATTTCAATGATTTTTTTCCATACTGCTTCGTAATCATGGAAAGTAAGGTCTTTTAAGTAACTCGTCCTCAAACCGCGCAATACATCTTGTAGGTATTCAGGAAGCCTCCTGAAAAATTTAAACATAAAGGAATGGCGGATTGAGGTTTTATCGAATGAAGGCGAATAAATGGCTTCGAAAGGTTGGAATTGGAAAATAGCATCAAACGACTCAAGGCAATTTTTTTTCGGTAATTCGTACTGTTTTTGAAAGATGAAATACAAGCCAGCCAAGCCATCTTTGGCCGCAAGTTCCCGCCAATAGGCCAGCATATCGTGGATTTTTTCGATACGTTGGGGACGATAAATGACAAACACCGGCTTACCGTCCACTTTAATCGCCCTCGGATCTTTCCAAGCCTTGATTAGGTAATCGTAATGCTTTTTCCAGCTTTCCTTGGCCGCTGGATGCGTTTGCTGGATCAAGATGTGGTGGTCCCGGCCATCCCACCTTCTCGACCACGTTTCATTCGCCCAAGACAAACAAAACGGGAAATCAATATCCTTGTTTTCCAACATCAGGTTTGTTGGCGTTTCGAGCAGTTGCTTACCGTCAAACCAGTAATGGTAATGACAAAAACCATAGATCCCATGTTTTTTTGCCAGGTCGACCTGCCAACGCAAGGTTTCTAACTTAGATTGGTCGTAATAATTCTTTCCTAATGGAACCCGCGGCTGGTAATGGCCTTCAAACTGCGGCTCGGCTATTTTTACATTATCCCAATCGGTAAATCCTTTGCCCCACCAGGCATCATTCTCAGGGATCGCATGCAATTGGGGAAAATACATGGCGATCAGCTTTGGGCATTGGTTATTCGGCAACAAGACTTCTTGCTTGTCGTTTTGGTCAGGGTTCATACGGTTATTTTAAATGACGATACTGAATAATGATCGACAGTTTTTTCAACTGCCGCCATCATTTTATAGGCTTAAAAAATTTACTTTTCAACAGGTTGTATTTTTTGGCATTAGCATAGTGCAGTTAGATTTTAACGCCCGCCAAGCCAAGAATTTTACGGATATTGGCTTTGGATTGTGGGCTTAAGTTTTGCCCTAGCTGCACTAATCGCGTTTTCCACATAATTGCATACAGGAAAAGCGCAGGTTTGTATTTGGGTTCTGGCGCAACTAAAGGCACCACTTCACCTGGGTAATTAAGCGGCACCGCCTTTATTACGACTTGATAAACACCGGCGTGTTTACTGCTCATTAGCGCCTTTTGCACCTCCGATGAAAGCTTTGTCCAGCTTCCTACAAATTCAGTTTCCGCCGGATGCTTGATGACATAGCTCACATCAACAATCTTTAACTTTGCCTGGGCAAACAAATCTTCCATATTTTTAAGGCAGAAGAAGCGGATATGGGTGCGGTCGAGCAAACCCCAATCGTGGTAATCAAAATCACCGTTCATCAAGCAACCCAGCACAGCTGCATGGCCGATATGCGGAAGCGAGATAACCAAATAGCCGTCGGGATTAATCAAGGTAGCCATATGTTGCAGTGCAGCCCAAGGATCGTAAAGGTGTTCCAATACATCTGCCGCCAAAACTACATCAAACCTTTCAAAATCATCAAGCAACCGCGGCCAATCACTGGAATTAAGGTCGGCCTTGAATATAAGCTCGCAATAAGGTTTTGCCTTTTCTATGGCTTCATCATCTATCTCCAGGCCGCTAACCTTACACTGCCCTTGGGTAGCGAGTATTTTAGTAATAGAACCCGGCCCGCAACCTATCTCAACGACCCGCTTATTTTGTCCGACCATACGCACCACGCTTGCCGGCCCCGTTTCGGATGAGGTATCGACATGGTATTCATAGTTGTGGCGTTCGTCTTTCATGCAAGTTTCCCCTGTTTTAATGGTTCTCGGCCAAATCTTATCCCTGGCATTTCATGTCTTCTGATTTATTTGTGTACTTGTAATTTTTAGTGATTATATTATCAGGGCAACTCGTTGTTAACTGCGTTGCATAAGCGCTTACCGAAAATAAACGCTCCATGGCATGCGCCAAGGTACCGTCAATTTGCCCTGTTTCCGCTTCATAATCCGTTTCAGATAAGGCGATATTCAGCAAGGGAGCGATTGCCTTTATGCGCGCAGTAAACATGCTTCCCGCCACAAAATTCAATTTTTGCAAAGTGCCGCTGTCGATACCCATCCTGGCAGCAAGTTTTGCAACACGGGCCGTGTTTGAACCCATGTATAAATCCATCGGTACAATATGGTCAGCAGGGCCGAGAATGCCTATCTCAGGATGATTGGCCAAATACTCGATATTTTCCTTGAGCGAATGTTCATTAAGCAACTTTTCAAACACATCTTTACGCCATAAATCCCCATCCTCGCGATGGATGGATTTTTTGGTATGTACTTTAATCAACAAATCGTGCCCACCTTTTACGACTTCAGGCATGATTTTGATAAAAGGCAGTATGTCTCGGCCACGGTTGCTGACTGGAAGCACATAAGCACTGTGCTTATGTTGTTTGAGCTTCCTACGGGTAGCCCCAAACAAATTAATCGGCGTAGTGACGTAAAGCTTTAAAGGAATTGTATTAATGTTGTCTAAGTAACCTAAAATCTCATCGAGAATCGTTTCGTAAAAAGAATGTATGACAACTGCAACAGATTTTTTGGTATCGAACGTTTGTGGATCATCTATAACTGCTTTTCGGGCTAGCGCCATCCTTGTTGCTTCTAGATAGGAATAACCGTAACGCTGGTCGGGTTCAAGATCAGCTGCCCCTAAACATTCATTCCAGGCGTTGATAAAAACCAAACGTTGCTTAGGGTCGTCAAAACGACAAACAGTGTCGCCGATTGCATTGAAAAGCCATTCTTGATAATCCCTGGGCGAAAAATCCGTCAACATTGAATTATTTTTACCTGGTTGCTCACCATTATCCCATAAAGTACCCACAGACCTGAACAATGTGTATCCAGGCTTTTGGTAATTGCAGCTATTCTCAAGGAATTGGTTATGATAACCCTCCAATTGTTGGGCTTGACCCTCCAGGTTTTGCTGGACAGGAACGGTTTGCGGAAATTCGATTGCCGCGTCGAATCCATAAGCTACAGGGTCAACAGCCTCATGTACTTGCAAGTATGCCAGATAAATTTCACCAATCCCTTGGTCGTTGCACCATTGCCGCCACCGTCCAGCCGTTTTCTTCGGCGACGGAAACAAACCGGGTCGGCAAACCAGCAATAACGGCTTATTGTCGACTCGGATATAGCGGCTATCACGCATATAAACGGAAACCTGCTGGATAAAGGCAATGTCGTCGTCCGTATTGTCAGGTTGGACAATCGATGTGCCCTGATAGGAACTATCGCTTTGCTGGCGCCAAGTATCATTTTTCCAGCTCAAGCAGAACGACAAATCAAGGCTGTCGTCATTCAAATAATTTAAGGTAGGTGGGTCGAAATGGCACTCGCCGTTGTCCCAACCGAAGTTAAAGCAAAATCCTTCAATCCCATATAACTTAGCAAGTTCGGTTTGACGAAGTTGATTTTCCGATTCAAGGTGCCTGTAATTTTTTATTTCACCCGAAAAAAATGGATGATAGAAACAGAGAAGCTTGGCCGGTTTATTATCCAACGGCTTGCCTTTAAACAAGGGCACATATTCGTTGGTTTTTGGTGCCTGGTTTGCCAGAACAGAAGGCATCCCTAGCCCCTCTAAGGGATCTTCGGTTAAAGGCGGCAAGTTGTATCCGTCACCGTAATCCAGTTGTCGAGTTTCCAATATCCTACGGATAACCCGTATAGGCTTAGTTAACTCCCAGGATTTGCTGTATACAATATGCTTAATTTCTTTATCGAGCTTCGTTATTAATTTTTTTAGGATAATTATCAGCGCATCGCGACCAGCCAGCGCTTCGTCGGATTCGGCAACCGCTAAATTACGCTCAACCAGGGCTTCATTAAGGTTAGCGACTTCTTTGTTGAGTTCTTTGGCTTGGGATTTAAAGACGCCAAGATCATAATATTCGAGTTGTCTCGCGCCCAACTCTTCAAAATAAGCTATTAAGCGTTGCTTGTCTTCCGAGCCAGGCTGTAGCCATTCCCTTGCTTTATCAATAGGTGCGTTATTTAATTGGAATATTCCCAATCCATTCGCGTGTCCAAAGCTTAAATGGCTCGGATAATTCGGTTGCAGTCCTTCCCATAACCTCCTTAAGCCATGGTTTGAGTCGTTAACATTGATGTCGTGAAATACCACAACCGCGCCGGTTGCCAATTTCGGCAGCCATTTTGCAAAAGCACGGGACACGTCCTCATCAACATGAAACCCTCCCAAGCACATTAAACCTATCGACCCATCCGAAAAACGCGGCAGTGCTTCGTCTAAGGTCATCCGTAGCAACTGGGAAAATGCCGCATAGCATCCTTCATTGTGTTCGGCTAGGGCAGTAAAAACCTCATCCTCACATTGTGAGGATTCTTCACTTCGCTGCCATGTATCAACAGCATAGCAGTTAGTTGGAAGACGGCCTTCGGCAACGGATTGGCAACATGCAAAATACGAGTTACCTTCATTCGCGCCAAGCTCTACAAATATGCCCGGTGCCATTTCGCGGATTAACCAAGCCAAAAAAGGTAAATGGCCGAGTTTTGCAGGCGGGCATTTTGCAAATTTAGGCGAGAAAGCTGCGATATCTAATAATGTATTGATGTTCATCCGCACATAACAATCTACTATTGTGGGCGTTTAGGATATATCTGCGCATTCATTGCTGCTCTATTTAATTTCAAGGGTAAGGGATAAAAACGCCATTGAATGGCAGCTTGGCTACTTCTTAAACTTCTCAAACAACAAAATTAGCTTAACGGCGTATGGCTTTTCCTTAATTGGCTAAATTGCGCCTTGACCACGCCTTTTCATAAAGCTGGCGATCTAATGTAGTCAATTCCAATAACAGGTCTTTTGAAGATTGGGGCAAACCATCAAATAAGGGCCGTCCAGGGTTAGAATTGCTCTTGAAACTACCTACAGGGATTTTTATACCGATATCCCTTAGTATATTAACTTGATCCTTATCAAAGGTTTCAGTAAATCCAACATAAGAAAAATCATTGAGATTTTGTAAAGCGAGCGCCAACAGCCCATCATCATCCAAGGCCAAGTTGTAAGAAGCGCCCCAGCCGACAGCTAGTTGGGAAGTTTGGTGGTTGCATATATGGCCTTTGATGTCCGAGTCAGTGAAACCCAGTTCCAAAAATTCATCCAATGATACGCGTTGCGCAATCTCGTAAGTCCTGAATTGATTTGGATTTCGCTTTTTACAGAAAAAATAAAATGACAATACCCGTTCAACCGGATCGCGTAAGAAGGTAAATGAATAGCGATCCTCCATAAATTGCTTGGCAAAACCATAGCCAAAATGCCCAGAAATAAACGGGATATTTCCGAACCTACTTTGTTTGTATTCAGGTTGGATTAGCTGGTCTCCCGGCACAAGGATACCGTTCTCGTCTAAACAATAATCGCCGTGGCTAATCACATTTTTATTGCCATAAAACTGCCTGGCCACATTGATTATGCTTGTCCCGGCAGTTTTTTGCAGGTGCAAGAAAACGACTGGCTTTAAATTTAATAATCCAAGTCGCTTCACAAACCTAAAATAGAGTTTTTTTAATCTCATTGTTCAATTCGACAGAATCCAGAAAATCCTTGGCATTACACCCTTCTTGATAACAACATATAAAACATGGCCTGTTCGCCAATTTACTTACGGGCAATTCTTGATTAAATTTCCCACATTTTCAATAAACTTACCCATAAGGAAATGTTTTTCGTATATTTCCCTGCCGGATTGACCAATACCAGCCAGTTCATTTGGATTTTGTATAATCCAAGCCATTTTTTCTGAAAGGCCTTCGGCGGATCCACTCGTAAACAGCAGCCCATTCATCCCGTCTTCCAATAACGTTGCTTGGCCGATCGCTGTAGAACACAAACATACGATGGAAAACATCAGTCCCTCCGTAACAACGATGGGCATTGGGTCTTCTCGCGATGCAGAAACTAGCACATCGGTTTCAGCATAAAATTCGTTAAGTTCGGCAGAAGGCATGCTTTCGATACATTCGACCTCTGGAATAAGCGCCGCCTTGGCACGCACTTTGTTGTAAAAGATAGCTGACTTAACATCTGGAAAAGATGACCCTATAATACGAAAAATCGCTTTTCTTCGTAGCGTTTCCGGCAACATTTCAATCGCTTCCAAAAAAACATCTTGGCCTTTACGCGATACCACAGTCCCAAAAATGGAAAATACAATTTTTCCAGATTTATGCGGACGGTGAAGCATAGCCTTATCGATACAACCGTACAGCAGCAAATGCAATTTCTCTTCGGACGTATATTCCAAGGCAAATGGGAAACATAACGGGCTACCGAGCCATATCGCTTCACAGCAGGCAAACAATAAAGCCAAATCAACAGCTTTGTTGGCAAATGAATTAAAGCTGGTATCGGTTTCGTGTATCCACCAAGTTAGTTTTTTACCGATGCCCCTAAAGTGACTAATAAACTCGAAGGAGGATAAGGACGTCACAATAATTCTTTCAAATTTTGCCACGAAACCGCAGGCTTCCGCTGAATATTTTTTATAACTGAACAATAAGGGATCAACCAGTGTTGGGAAGCCCTCCTGCTCAAATTCTTCACGCAAAGGGCCGTCCACGGGGGAAAGCACTACAGGACGGACACCATAAAGCAAATACAACGCTTGTGCCAAATATAGGACGGCATAAGGGGCTCCAGTACGGGAAAATTCATGTACTACCAATAAGACCTTATGGCCATCCCCTAGCTTCTGGGCTTCAGCGTTGTACGTAGAGACGGTAGGTTCTTCTGGGGGTGAAGCAATCGGCGCTTCAATCGCTGTATCCGGCGGCACCGCCAAAAATTTCGACCTTTTGATAACACCTTCCAAATATTTATGGTTTGCAACCAAAAAGTGTTTTCGATTTTCGGAATTTTTTAAAGACCAAAGGATATATAGGAGTTTATATAGTTTCTTCATAAAGAAGATTTTGGATTTAGTGTCGGGTCAACCACAAACAATCTGTTGACTATTAATGGAGCCAAAGCTGCACGAGTGCATAATTTATGGAAAACTAAGGGCGAGGAATTTTCAAGTCATCGAAAGTTTAGCCAGAATCAAGTTCCAGACTTCAGTAACTCGGACTTCATCCATTCGGCCGTACGGGCGATCCCTTCACCCATGGATAGGGAAGGATTCCACCCCATTTCTTCCCTTGCCAAGCCGTTGCTCAATACATTCACTGGGACATCAAACGGCCTGCCTGGCAAATACTTTACTTCGACAGGGCTATCGACGGCATCTTCGATCATAGAAATAAGTTCATTCAAGCTAGTGCCAACCCCAGAACTGATGTTAAAACACCTTTTATCACCGGCGTATTCAACAGCCTTAACGAATGCTTCCGCCACGGCGCTCACGTGGATATAGTCCCGAGTGACACTGCCGTCACCCCAAATATTGATTGGGATGCCCATTATGGCATTGTGAAGAAAAACACCTACGGCTCCTTGCGCAGTTTCAATGCGTTGGCGCTCGCCATAAGGGTTTGCAACCCTCAGGGTGATAGCCTTGATCCCGTATAAGTGGCTGTACATGTTAATGTATTTTTCAATCGCGAGCTTGGTTATGCCGTATGACACTAAAGGGTCTGTGGGGTGATTCTCATCAATAGGCAGATAAACTGGATTTCCATACACCGTACCTCCAGAAGAGATAAAAACTATCTTATGGACATGATGGGACACCATAGCGTTAAGCATTTGCAATGTTGCCACTACATTCGTCTGTACATCGTAAATCGGGTCGTCGTTTGAATTCTTAGGCAAGGTAGTCGAAACTAGGTGCAAAACTACATCCATACCCGTTATTGCATCGCCAACATCGTGTGTGCTGGAAAAATCCCCCGTCATCCATTCTACCCGCTCGGATTTCGCAAATTTTCGGTAAGGCGCAACTCGCGGCCGTTCAAAAATCCTGAGCTCATGGCCGTCTAATAACAGCCTGTCGGCAATTGTCGACCCAATAAAACCGCCGCCGCCGAATATGACAATCTTCATTAAAAAATCCTTCGCATAAAAATGGCTGAATGTATTTAAGTATTATCGAACAAGATTAATTATACAGGCGCAAACCGTGCGTTTTAGGTAATCCTGCATTTTGGCGGAGGGATACTTACTTCTTATCATACAAAAGCGCTTTATCGTAGTCATGCCGAAAACTGAGATAGACCAGGCCGCCAACAAAGCTCCAAATCAAAGGGATTGCAAAAAACAGCAACGAAAAAAGGATTGCCGCCTCTTGCCCCCCGCCTAATTGGCGGTCGATATTGATTACCCCAAAAGCGGAAAACATAATGACAAATATACCTTCCCGCACCCCATGTCCGCCTATGCTGATAGGCAAACTAATGGCACAGATAACGACCGTCATTATTACCAGCATTTGCAAATAAGTGACTTTTAGCCCAATCCCAACCCCTATGTAATAACCTGCAGCGACAAGCACCGCCGTCATGATTATCCCAATGGCAAGGCTGGCAAGCGTCATATTGAGGGCATTTCCATGTTGCCTAAAGCCAGAAATCACAAGTTCAACGATGTGCCGATGCGGAACCTTATGCCATATGGCGCGAATATTGGCTGGCACGCGGTGAAAAGGAATGAAAACCAAAACCAACCCTATCATCCCGCAAAAACCTAACATGATAAGCAAGCTAAACATTACCGAGTTAATTTGGTCGTTTCGCAGCAGATATTGGAATTGCCAAGGTATCACCAACAGACTCGCACAAACCAATATTAATAATCCAAGAACCCGATCCATAATGATAGAAAGGGTCGCGTGAGTCTTTTGATTCGGCGCATATTTTTGGAGGTATACCGCTTTGATAATATCCCCGCCTACCGCCCCGAGCAAAAAGGAATTAAAAAAATGGCCTATAAAAGTGAGCGCCAAAACCACCCGGAACGACAGATGGATTCCTTGTACCTGCATCAGGAACCACCAACGAAGTGTAGTCAAGAAATAAACTACTCCGAATAGAAAAGTAGAAAGAGCCAAAAAAGAATAGTTAGCCCTAACTAATTGCCCAATTAATTCCGCCCATTGGACCTTAATTGCAAAATAACTGATTATCAGGACAGTTACGATAATACGGAAAACAAATCCCCAACGACTTTTGGAAACTTTCTTATTACGGTTTCGAGTCGAGGCATTATCAGGATAATTCGACATATTTGTAGTTACATAAGATTTTGTCATTCAGGAAGCCAACATTGCCAGAACGCGAGCCTATATATTTTATCAAACCCGAATACGATATAAGCCAAAACTCGGTTAAGAAATAACTATCCAATCGGTTACGCATGAGACGCATCTGCCAAAACCTTCAGCACACATCACAAGGAAAAGCATGCCTTACAAACCGCGCTAACAATCGCTAAAGTCGGCCTGGTCGAACCGATAGTACGCCTTGGCCGTTATGATAAACATGCAACTGCGCAAAAAAGAACTTCAAAAAGATCCCGTTAATTACAGTTGAATTATGTCTTATCATCAAATCGCAAAAGGATATTCATAGACCCTTTGTCCGGTGTCCTTCTATCCAACTCTTCGTAACCTCCTGTAATAGCCTTGCCCGTTTCACCGTCAAAAATACCGTAACCTAGTTCCAACAACCGCGCCAGGGTTTGTTGCATCACTTCAGGATGTTCGGCGAAGATATGGGGCGACCATTCCATTAAGATCGTCGGGTGGAAACGCTCTAGGCTCAGCCAAGAACCTGCTAAAACATCCGGCTCATGCCCATCCACATCCAGCTTAATGAAATCGATTCTCTGAATCGCGCGGTCATTAACAAAGGAGTCCAGCGAAAAAGCCTGTGCCCCGGAGGTGGTTTTTAACAACCCGCGATGGTCTGCATGGAGATCGGGGGTATTTTCGAGAGGCCAGCTTGAGTAGATTTCTTGTTCAACGGCAACGCCATCTTTGGCAAGCAACATGGCTTGCACAGCCTCCACGCCCTTTCCGATTGATGGATTCAAGGCAATATTGCGGACCAACTTCCCAAATGCATATTGTGTCGGTTCAAAAGCATAAACCTTACCTCCCATTGGCACTACCAATTGCGCCAATGGCAAAGTATGGGCGCCAATGTTGGCGCCTATGTCCAAAACTACTTCGCCAGCCGCATGCCCGAGCAATTTTTTGTAAAGTTGAAGCGTTCCAGGTTCGAAACCGCCAAGCAGAAAAATTGAAAAGTCAACTCCCTCGTGTAAGTCAAGACTCCAAACTATACCTCCGCGAACAGTTTGGATATGATCGTCCTTGCCAAAGCAACGGCGCACAAAAGAAACAAAACGATAAGCCACAGTTGCAAGGAGAATTTTGTGCCTAGTATCCATTTTCATTCAGTAAATTTCTCCCATTCTAGAGTCGAGTGTTAGGCACTGCGTTATATTAAATCCCATTTCTCCGCTTTCGATCCTATGATGAGTGCGGCAGTTATGCCCATTCACAATACACGCTCCAATTCAATAAATGCAAACATAGCCCAATGTTTTTCGAATAAAATACGTTCTAAAGCGCGAATTGGACGATACATCCATCCAGGCATCAAGCTGCGCATGGAAACACCGCCGGAAAGAAGGTAGGAGAATGGCATCATCGGTTCGATATTGTTAATGCGCCACTGTGGATATTGTGCCCCAAACCGTTCCTTATCCCGTTCAAATACAATCCAAGGTAGCGCGCCATTCGCGCCGGATAAAGGACCCGTACTTGGAATCTCCCAACCGCTATCCGGTGTAAATGGCTCAGAGTGAAGGTGTGTGTAAATCCATTCGGACCAAGGCGTACGCCAAGGTTCAATCATCACAATTTTTCCTCCTGGACGGACGCAACGCGTTGCCTCCAAAAGAAAACGGCCCACATCGGGAATGTGATGGAAGACATCTGTCATAACGATGGCATCGAGAGAGTTATCGGGCAATGGCAACTTACAAGCATCGGCCACTAACCTTACACCGGGGGTCTCGAACACTTCACTGGTTATCGCTCCAGACAGAAATTCTTGTAGGAACCCGGCGCCCGAACCCAGTTCAAGGACATCGTCCTTTTTGGGCAATGCCATAATAATCCGCCCATACCACTCACAATAAAGGGCGCGCAAAAACGCTTTATCTTGAATGATATTCCGCCTAAGCAGTGTAGTGCGCGGGTCGTCCACAGCCAAACCGCGCGTTAACGGATGTGCCAATAGATTGTTCAGGATACCCATGTTAAATAAATTTAATCCGGCGGGCAGCAAAGACAACCATTTTCAACAATAACCACCCGTGGCTCCAACGGGAAATATTGGTCTCGCCGTAGCGCCTCGCCCGGTAACGAATCGGGACTTCCAAGATTTTGAGGTTTAGCCGCGCTGCACCAAAAAGAAGATCGAAATCGCCGAATGGGTCGAAATCGCCAAAATAAGCGCGATTGTCGGCAATTCGCTGGTAACCGCTACGCCATAGGACCTTAGTACCGCATAAAGTATCCCTTATCGGCTGGCCTAACAGCCAACTGAAGGCCCAAGAGAAAAACTTATTCCCCAGCAAATTAGCAAAGCGCATGGCATCATCTTCCATGGGGTAGACAAGGCGAACCCCATTGACAAACTCTGCAGCACCGCTTGAAATCAGTTCGTAAAACCTGGGAAGATCCTCGGGCGGTACAGTGATATCAGCATCGAGAATCATCAGGATATCGCCCTTGGCAATATCGAAACCGGTACGAACCGCATCACCCTTACCTTTGCCGGGTTGTTTAAGCAGTTTGCAGTTACGTTCCGGGTGGGCGGCAATTGATTTTTCGATGGCCTCGTAAGTATCGTCTGTAGAGTTGCCCTCGACAAAAATAATTTCCGTGCCCCCGCCCATTTCAGGGATACGGGCCATCAGTTCTTCTATATGCCCCGATTCGTTACGGGCAGCCACAATGACAGAAACTGTCGGGTTAACCGGGATGCCCTTATCCAACGGACGCGCCAGCATAAAATTAGCCATGGAAAGGAATCGGAAGGGCGATATCTTCGCCAAGTAACGGTTAGCAAAATTTGAAATATACGGTAATGGGACTGGGGATATGACCTCTTCCCAATCCCTTAAGGGCTGAAAACCGGAGATTTCCAACACGTTTGCCATATCGTGCCGTGTTAACCAATTTTGCGGGAGATTCGGCGTAGCAATGCCCATTTTCTGGGCTGTCCTAAGGGGCACATTCCACAAATGGCTATAAAAGTTAAAGATTAATCGAGTGTGGGACTCGCAATAGGGCTGTAACTGCGCAAGCATAGCTTGCACATCCCATAAATCATTCACCAGTTCAGAAACTACGATGTAATCAAAAGACCTGGAGCTGAGCCCAAGCTTGTGCGCATCGGCAAGGACAAATTCCAAATCAGGGTGTGCCGCTCGAGCTATTTCCAAGGCTTCCGGGCAGAAATCAACACCTACCCCAACCGAAGGCTTAAGCGCCGAAAGGAGGTCGCCGCGCGCGCATCCCACTTCTAAAACCGAGGCTCCCTCGGGCACGATATGGCGATATGTTACCTGTAACCTATTCCGGTAATAACCCCCCCAAGTATTGGGAGTGTTTTTATAGATATCGCTCCAAAATGATTTTCGCTTCTGTTGGTATTGCGAGGCTTCAATTTTAAATGTATCGGTTGTAGGAGTTTCCATGTAATCAGCCAAATGTTTTAATCAAATTCAATTTTCGAGACAGAATGTAGGCAAATCAACGGCTATGAACGACACCGCAACCCAACCAATACGACCTCAAAGTTTCATATTCCTAGCCACACATTAAAAAATTGAAATGACATTAAAGACTGGATGTTCTCGTAAAACTAGAGTTTCTTGTCCTACTCTCATCATTATTTCCTATTGATTTTTTTATTAAAATTGCTAAATTTTATCATTTTTTAGGTCAATTCTCTGCAATTTTATACTTGAGCATTCAAACCATTTTAGGGCAGAGGGACGATAACACGGCGATTGCCCCAATCGCGGTTGCCCTTATCTGCAAAGGGTATTTTTTGATTAGGTCTAATGAATCCGACAGCCAGACGATCTATTCCATTCTCCCTCGGATTTCTGAATGTAATTTGATCAAACAAAACTTCTCCAGGTAGTAAAGACAATGATCTATTGAAACGAATTAAGATCCTATTGTTAAGCACCATATTATTTTCATCATCTATTGAATGAATAAAAAATGTCCAGTCACGTTCTATTAGAGGTGATAAAGGCTTCCACCAGACACTTAATGTTGTATTATCGCCGGTGCTACTGATAGATAATGCCCGCAAGTGAAAGCGTTCTTCAAAATTGACATTTTCCAGATTTGGCAGGTTCAAAAGCAATGCTGCTTTAAGTTCTTTTTCACTATATCGGCGTTTAGGATTTTCTTCAATAAATGTTCTGCGCCAGTGATGATTTGCGACAAGTTTATCGAATGCCGATTCAAGCAAATTTGGATTAGTAATCCGCAGAATTCTGGCCTTTGGCGAATCGGAAACAATTGTCACTCCTTCACTTGTTGTTAGCTGCGTCGCCCACGCCTGAAATAAATATATTTCTAGATTTAAATCATCAATAGATGATGTTGCGAATATAGCGGCTGAGGCAGTTGAATCATGTATGGGCTGAAAAAGTAAAAAATCTGCTTCAAGCATTTCTTCTTTTCTAAAAGCAGTAGGTCGCTTCCAGTCTACTGGACGAAAAATTGAAATTAATGGAATTTGCGGTTTAGCTATCTGGGCATAGTCGACTACCGATTGAAAATCGGCATCAACCAAATTCATTGGCATAGAATACAAAGCAACATCTCGTCCATCCTTCTTAATTTCATTTACAAAATTCTGAGCTTGTTCAATAACGGGATCATATGCACCAGAGGTTAGGTTTACACCAGACCATTTTTGCCATTCAATAGAAGGCTCACTCTGGGGTAACAGCAATCCCATATTGATAATCGGCGCAATCATAAGCACGGACAATATTGATAAACTCCAGTTCGAAGTTGCCCGCACTGTCGACAGCACAGAGGGCAAGGCAAGAATTGCAGCCATGAGTGCAAATGGAATCGAATAACGGATTTGTCCGACACCTGTTCCAAAAATCCAGAACCAAATGCCAAACGCCAAGATAATACAGGAAGAAATCGCCAAACCAATTAAAAAAGGTTTGTGCCAAAGAAAAGCATTCACATCCATGCATATTCGTAACAAATGATTACCGACACATATGATCATTAACAATAGCCATATCACGAAAGGATAGCCGACTCCCATCTTGATCACATTTAGTAACACAGCCCATGACAGAGACCATTCCATTTGCAGAATATTAATAGCTGTTTTTCCAAATGCAAGGTTTTGAGGCGATAAATAATGGGAAGTAAATGAGCCGACCAATACAACCATATAGAAGAAGGCAAAAATTGTCATACCTTTCAGAAGCCATCGGATCATGCGTTTGCGTTCATCGGGGGATCGCCACACTAATCGCAGATTTAGTACGGTAAGACCAAACCAAGTTAAGCCATTCAACATCATGACAAACGCCCCTGCTGGCTTGATCATCAAGCACAAACTCGAAAGAATTACCCCCAAAGATAACCAAGCATAGGATTGGGTCCAAACGCTTCTTATTATTACAGCAGTAGCGAGAGCAGCTACCCCGGCAAGAAAATTATCGACAAGCCCCCAATACGCCGGAGAAGGTAAATCCCATGTCAACTCAAATTCGTAAAAGCATGGAAAACTTGACAGAAATGCTGCATATAGTACTAGATGCCACTTGCTCTTGGAGTCCAAATCACGCCGATAACCGCCTAGGACAACAGCGAGTACTAGCAATAATACCGGCAAGAATATGGAGCGGAAATAGAAACCTCGATAGTCGACGTTAAAACCGAATGGATACGACATAAGGATAGTACCCGGTGGACGAATAGTCTGTACAACATTAAATGGATTGAACAACTTGTGTTGATGTACCTGAACCCAAAAATTATATGCTTTCTGGAAATAGGTAGCCGCATCGCCGATTGGCGGTTGTTGGCTTTGCTGCGCGTGCCACCAAAAAGCACATCCGATAAAGACAACCCATAGTAACAACACAAACAATTGCTTCGAAGTACGTAAGGATTCTGAAATGAAATTCATTTTCGTTGATTTTGAATTTTACGTGAATGGTATTTCAGGAATTGCTTGTTATATTTAAATCACTCAATGAGCCATATGATTCTGATATGCTTCCTCAAGCTCATTCACATAGTCTGGAGTCGATCTTGGGGGTTTACAGTTCATACTTAGGCGTGGCAGTAATTCTGGCGTACTTGCCAGCAAACGTAACTGTTCAGCCAATGCATCAATATCACCTGAAGGAAAAACCAGCCCATTGTAATCATGCAAAACGACTTCAGACATGCCCGGAAAATCGGATGCTACGACGGGACAATGGGCGGCAAAGGCGGAATATACTACTAGCGGGGTATTCTCATACCACAATGACGGCACAACCAGTGTATCTAACTTGTTTAAAATCTCCGATATTTGAGTATTTGGAAAAGTGCCGCAAAACTCAATGGATCGATTATCTCCTACCAACATTTCCAGTTCTGAAAAATAATCTGGAAATTCTTTGGTATTTCCATAAATTTTAAGTGAGAGATTTGGCAGGTTAAGTTGCTTAAATGCCTGGATCAGGATGTGGCAACCTTTATGCGGCGATAAAGTGCCTATAAAACCTATGGTTTGCAACATTTCAGAACGTTGTGTGTTGTGATGTCCATAACCTGAAATATCAATACCGTATGCCGATTGACGAATCAGATTAGAATTAACTCCATTTCGAATTAATGTCTTTGTCATCAATTGAGTAGGCGAAAATACGAGTTTAAGCTTATTCAACTGCGATATATTGTAAGGTCTGCGACTTGAAATTGCCGCTGCCTCCCGGGCTAGCGGATATTTATATGTAAGAAATTTTTTAGTAAACATCACCACCAGATCCGCTATAGGCGCGGGAATCATAGGCATATATTTTTTTCCGCGAAACCTCCAGTTATTAAGGTGCGCTACATGTTTAACACAATTGCCAGCAGCGGCACTCGGCCCGTCACACATACTGCCATCATTAAGCACCAACTGACTCGTTGGACAGACCGTCCAAAAATCAGTAGGGGTAAAAAAAGTTGGAATATTTTTGGCAATCGCCACATCCATTAAACCAATACCCAGACGGTGAAGATGAAAAAAGTGAATGATGTCCGGTTGAACTTCTTGCACTATCTGATAAAAAAAACGTGTTGCTAAGTTATTTTTGTATTCAATCTCCATAACTGCCCGCTGGTCAGCCAATGGCTTTAACAAATGATGATAGCGATAAACAGATATGCCCTCTATTTCGTAACGATCCAACCGCTCTTCTTCAGGCATTACATGTTGAGCTGGATAACCTGTTAAAACAAATACTTCATGGCCACGTTGCAAAAGTTCCTTCGCCACACTGAATGTAAGAATTTCTGTACCTGAGACATAATCAGGGACAAACTGGTGAACGGTTAATAAAATTTTCATCCTGCTTCATACTCCTTTGATAGAGCCAGACACGCCTTTTATCTCATCCCTTACCGCTTTGTACTGACCTAAGATACTCAACAAATTCAGAATAGGAGCTTTAAATAGCATTTTGGTTTTTTGAATGAGACGGTGCTCGTTTTGTAAAATGTAGCCCATATCATTGCGCGTCGCATGAAGCCAAGACCGCCAAATACCCTTAATACTGGGGACTAAATGAAGCCTAAACATGGAATATAATTTTCGGTGGCAAACGTAGGTACGTTTATATTCATAGCTCATAGGCCGATCATGCGAATGAAACACTTTTGCCTGTGGCTCATAAACAATTTGATACCCTCGTTTAAGTATCCTTTCTGCCCAATCAATATCTTCCCCAAAATTGACCTTTCCAAAATGCTCTTGTTGCCAAACAGATTTTTTGATGGCCGAGCACACATTATCGAAATTACAGAAAAAATATTTTTCCATAGCAGGTAATGCTTCATACCATCCTGCATTAGGCATAAATCGTACTTCACGCTCCAAACGACCTGTCAGCCAGCCATTTAAATTACGTTTAGTTAGGGCATCGGCATCTAGTTGTGGAATTTGTCTAGCGTAAACACCGGCAACATTAGTTTCTTTTAGTGAAGATAATAAGTTTTGCAGCAAATTCGTATCGACTGGCACGGCATCTTGTACAGTCAAAATAACATACTCTGAACTGGCTAGCGATATGCCGAAATCTCTCGTTGCCCCATGATTAAAATCTTGCGGTGCAATTTCGATAACTTTAGCACCAGCTTGTTTAGCCAGAGTCACAGTATTATCATGAGAGCCAGAATCTACAACAATAAGTTCTGCACGATCCCATAGAGTTTGTTGAGTTAAAGCTTCTAGGGCTTTACGAAATAAATCGCCGCCGTTTTTTGTTGGAATCACAACAGTACAAACTGGTGTCTGTACTTCATTGGTTATATTGGTTGGCCTCATAGCAAATTGGCTACATCAACATATAGATTTTTATTGTAATTATCGGATGAGCTTGGCAATAAAGCGAAGAGGCCAAGTTATTCGCCACCAACTTGAATCATAAATTTCATTAATTTCTGCATTCATCTTGGCGATCTGCCCTTCGCGTTCGGCAATAACCTGATTAAGATTGTCTACGTGTTTATTGAGGTTGGCGATTTGCCCTTCGCGTTCGGCAATAACCTGGTTGAGATTGTCTACGTGCTGGTTGAGATTGCCTACGTGCTGATGTAGTTCTGATAACTCAAAACGCTCAAGTTGCCGGAAACCTAATGAAGCAAAGTAGTCTTTTAGTTGCTGCTTTTCTGTTGAGCCGGGTTTAAGCCAAGTGAGTTTTTTATCGTCTGATACATTGTTTAGTTGCAGTACACCAAGCCCATGTGAATGGACAAATTCCAGGTTATTCGGATAACGAGTTTGGAGTTCTTCCCACAGCCTCCACACCCCAAACTCACGCTCACGAACATTGGTGTCATGGAACATGACAATAGCGCCAGCCGCCAATTTTGGCAACCACGTCTCAAAATCATGGGAAACCGCTTCGTAAGTATGCAATCCATCAATGTGAAGCAGTTCTATCGATTCATCAGAAAAATATGAAACCGCTTCATCAAAAGTCATTCGTAACAACCGGGAGAACCCGGCAAACTGTTCTTCGTTGTGCGCGTTTACAGTCGTAAAAATCTCATCGTTATATTGTCCTGAATGTTCGTCACCCTGCCATGTATCAACTGCGTAGCATTTAGTTGAAAGCCCACCCTCGACAACAGCTTGACAAAATGAAAAATAAGAATTTCCGCTATGTGTGCCAAGCTCAACGAATATTTTCGGTGTGGTTTCTTGGATCACCCATGCTGCAAAGGGCAAATGACCCATCCAGGCATTCGGGAATTGTAAGGAAGTCGGGTTAAATGACGCTACTTGAATTAAACTATTTGGATTCATGGCATGTTACTAATTTTTGAAGATCGACACTAAATGAAGTGCTCAAAATACAAATCAAATTTACCTCATTCCTATCGTATTCGCCCAATGTTGAATCCAGCGCTTTAAGCTGCTTTTTTTGTTCCACAAAATCCCTTTATCCGGCTTTCGGCAAATAAGCATCGTATCGTGCCAACAATCGCTATCTTCATAACCAAGATCCTCCCACTGAGTCACAGCCTCTACTACTTCCATTTGCGCAAAATGCGCAAGAGAAGCCATACCATCCGGATAAAATCTCCAACAATCAAGCGGGTAACGATGTTCAGGGCCACTTGACGGAGCAATAATACAACATATTCCACCTGCTTTAAGCACTCGTGCCACTTCTAGCATAGTTATCCAGAAATATTGGATATGCTCAAATGCTTGACCTGAAATTACAACGTCAGCAGATTCACTGGCAATTTCTCGCCAAACATAAGGTGTACTCAAAACTATATCAACATTATTTCCGGCAGCCATATCTAATCCTGCATAATCCCAAACATGTTCTGAAAACAATGAGCGATAACTGCCATTTACATCTTGGCTTCCCAAATCCAGTATTCGAAGAGGTTCATTTATTTTTGCAGACAGATATTTATTACGAAATGCGCTCATTTTTTCAATTGAACTTTGGTGCATGTCAGCTTATTCTCCTTAAGTATCCCTTTGGATTCCAGGTTATAAGAAAGGCTTCTTTACTTCTATCTATTTGGAATTTTTGATTGCTCTCTATAAACTTCGAAATGGCTTCATAAGGGCCAGGATTTGGGCCTACATTTAAACCGTGATGACAAATACTATCTTCAACAATAAGATAACTACCTATTGAAACAAGTTTTGAATATATATTTAGAATATTAATGGTATTTTCATACTCATGGGAACTGTCCTCAATCACTAAAACAGTCTTTGCATCAGCACACTCAGCCGCAACCCCATCAAATACATTGCAAGCATCCCCAGTAATAAAAGATATTCGGTGGTGCTGCTTTGCCATTGAATTGATGCGAGAGTGGTCGATATCTACGGCTATTATTCGGCCTTTTCCAAGCTGATCACACAAATGCGCAAGCGCAAGAGCGCTGCCCCCACAAAAATTACCAATCTCCACAATGAGATCAGGCTTTAAATCAAATAATATTTCTTGATAAATCCAAAAATCCAAGGGGCTTCTTTGGCAAGGAATTCCGAAATATTTTGAATCTGTTACTACCCTTGCTTGTATAATTTCAAGGACTTTATCAAGAGTCATTGAGAGCGAATCTTCCATGTAAACTAGTTCATTTTGTATGTTCAAAAAATCTTCCTCCTTATAAAATATATTAGCTAAATGAATTTCAGATGGTTGTCAAACTAACCCTATTAATTGGTATTCCAACCAAACCATATCTTAATTTGCCAGATGCTACTTTTAGTAGCAAAGCTTCATGTAGCAAATGATGCTGAGTATGTTCAAATGGATCTCCTTCTGCAATTGATACAGACATTGCATATTCCCCATTGGGTATCAATGGGATATGAAATTCGAACACTGCTTTAATTTTTTCTTTTGCATTTACGAACAAAGGGGGATTCACATAAGTGTATGTGTTTTCGCCAAAGAGTGCTTGACCTAAACGATCTTTAACCAACCATCCTATTATAGGGCTGTAAATACTTTCATTTACTGACGCTATAATTTCAAGATTAACCAACTCCCCACCCTGAAGATTAGGTAAATCGTGCCCATCCCTATCTAATAAACGCACGGATAATATATTTGCTTTCCCGCTCTCCCACCCACTAGAATCATTAAGTTGAGCCACATAGGTAACTGAAGTTTCTTCATCAATGGTGACGCCGGTGAATTTGTTTTTTTTCTCTTCTTGATCTGGAGTCTTACTGATTTCAACTGATTTTAAATTAACTTTATCACCATAAATTTCTTGCAAAGTAAATTGTGTGTAAGCTTCTACAACTTCTTTTGCAACGCCCAACTTTGAAATTCCACCCTTATTAATCCAGATTGCATACTTACAAAGACTTATAACCGCACTTGTATCATGACTAACAAATAAAACAGTACCATTTTCCATGAATTTCCGAAGAAAACGCATACATTTTTGAGTGAAAAAGGCATCACCAACCGCCAAAGCTTCATCTATTATTAATATATCAGCATCAACATGTGCAATTACTGCAAATGCAACACGCACCGCCATCCCACTGGAATATGTTTTTACAGGCTGTTCGATAAAATCACCGATGTCGGCGAAAGCTACGATGTCATCAAATCGAGCATCGATTTCTTCTTTGCTCAAACCAAGCACCGATGCATTCATATAGATATTTTCACGCCCAGTGAACTCAGGGTTAAATCCTGAGCCCAGTTCCAGCAACGCAGCTATGCGGCCATTGGTTTGGATGCCGCCGCTCGTGGGGTTCAGCGTACCGCAAATCAGTTGCAGCAAAGTGGATTTACCACTGCCGTTACGGCCAATAATACCGACGGTCTCGCCTTTTTTGATTTCAAAAGAAACATCTTTTAGCGCCCAAAAGCCCCGAAAATACTGCTTGGGCCTCCGTCCTACAAATCTTTGCAGCCTTGGCAAGACGAATTGCTTTAGCCTGTCATTGGGCTTGTCATAGATTTGGTAGCATTTGCTAAGGTTTTCTACCTTTATGGCGATCTCATCAGAGGACATCGGCAAATCCTTTCCTGGTTTTTTGGAACCAAAAAAAACCTACCCACGCGAAAATTGAAGCTGCAAGGGCATATATCCCTAAGCCCATCCAGTTTGGCATATGTCCCCAGATAAGTATTTCCCGTGCTTGCTCAATGATGAAGGTAAGCGGATTCGCCAAGATATAGGGGCGGATTTTATCCGGCACTGCAGCGATCGGGTAAAAGACGGGCGAAAGGAACAAAAGCACACTGGTTAGCATGGCGACGACTTGCCCGACATCGCGAATGAATACGCCTAACGAGGCCAATATCCAAGCTATGCCCAGCGTAAGTACGACAAGCGGCAGTAGTATCAATGGGATGAAAACCGCTGTCCAGTGTAAATGGCCGTTAATGAATGCAAAAGCGACCAGCAATACGCAAAGGCTGATGAAACTATGGAAAAGCGCGGTTCCCATAGCAATGACCGGCAATATTTCAATAGGAAATACCACTTTTTTGACATAATTGACATTGGATAGTATTAACCGTGGCGCCCGGTTGACGGCTTCGCTAAATAAACTCAGCACGATCATACCAACAAACAGCACCAAAGCGAATTGCGTTTTACTGTCGTCACCGCCAATGACGCCCCAGCGGGCCTTAAAAATCTTCGAAAAAACAAAAGTGTATACCAACAACATAAAGACAGGGTTGAAAAAGGACCATGCAAGTCCCATAACAGACCCTTTGTAACGGCCGATGACTTCCCGTTTGGTCATTTGCACGATAAGTTGGCGATTACGCCAAAAGCTTCTTCCTAATGCCAACAAGGATGTAGGTTGGGCTGCGTGAGGGTTAATGGTTGTCGAATAATTACTCATGTAAGGCTTTTCTTTTAATACGGCTAAATTCTTTGATACGACTTTGTAGACATTTCACGATTGAAGGTCAAGAGATTGCTTCAGGGAGTGCTGCTCCCAGACAAAATGAGATTGTGCTTAATCCTTAATATTTGGCTGATTTTTATGGAGATATTGAAAACTAAAATACATTTTACTTTTTGAAAAGCATTTTAAAAATTTAAGCCTATCGGCTCCATATTGGTACAACGCAATTTATTACGAAGTGGTTAGGCTAATTTTTCTACAGCCGTATGATCTTTAAGTGCCAAAGTGTCGGAAATATAATCCAACTCATCCTCTGTCAAAAAGGGGTTCATGGGTAAACTTATGACTTCTTGGGCTGCTTTTTCTGCAAGCGGAAAATCGCCGGTTTTATAGTTCAGATAGTTAAAACACTCTTGCAAGTGCAATGGTTTGGGGTAATGTATGGCTGTTGGAATCCCTGCTTTTTGAAGCCGTTCTTGTAATACGGCCCTGTCTTTGCCACCTAAGGTATATTGGGCCCATACACTGGTTCTATCCGGTTTTATAGTCGGTATCCTAATATCTGGAATACTTGCCAATTTAGTGTTATAGGACTGCGCTACCTGTTGCCGCAGTTCAATTTCATTCCTGTAATGAGGCAATTTTGCCAACAACACGGCCGCTTGCAACGTATCTAAACGTCCGCCAATGCCTATGTATTTATGGTGATACCGCTCTCCCTGACCATGTACGCGTAGCATTCGTATTTTTTTAGCCAAGGCATCATCGTCGGTAAATACAGCACCGCCATCCCCGTAGCACCCTAAGGGTTTGGCCGGAAAAAAGCTGGTGCAACTGATATCGCCCAAGGCGCTATCGGTTTTGCCTTTATAACTTGCGCCAAAGCTTTGGGCGCCGTCGATAATGACTTTAAGGTTGTGCTTATCAGCGACAGCTATAATTTCATCAAGGTCTGGCGGCTGCCCATAGAGCGAAACGGGCATGATCGCCTTGGTTTTTGGGGTAATCGCCGCTTCGATTTTACTTGGGTCGATGTTATAGGTGTCTTGCTGTATATCGACAAACACCGGCGTGGCCTTCATTAAGGCAATGGTTTCCGCCGTGGCTATGAAGGTAAATGGCGTAGTGATAACTTCATCGCCCGGTTGAATATCCAGCGCCATCATGGCGAGCAGCAGCGCATCCGTACCGCTTGAGCAAACTATCGCATGTTTAGCTGCTGTAAATTTCTCCAGTTCCCTTTCAAGCAATTCGCACTCTTCACCCAATATGTAGTTTGATTTGTTTAATACCGACTGGATGGCAGTATCAATATCGTTTTTATAAAGCCGATACTGGTGCTGGAGTTTAGCAAAGTCTATTTTCATTTTGGGAGTTTGGCCATTTTGCTGTTAAATACAAGTTTGGGCTATATCAACCCAATCCAGCCAAATGTTTTTAATATTATTTGATCTCAAGCTTTGATGATATTAGGCGAAGGTTGCAAATAACGTCCACGGGTATCAACGATTAATTTTGCGGTTTTTTTGATAAGGTCGTAGTCAAATTTGTCGTGGTCGGTTGCCAATAAAACGCAATCACAATTTGCAAGTATATCATGGTCAAGTGGCACACTGGCAAGGTCAAACTTGTACTTACGCATTTTGGGGAAAACGGGGACATGCGGATCGCTATAAATGACTTCTGCGCCAAGATCCTGCAACTTTTCCATTAATTCAACCGAGGGGGACTCACGCATATCACCAACGTTCTTTTTATAAGAAATGCCCAGCACTAACACTCGACTTCCATTGATCGATTTTTTTATGGCGTTTAGCCCAGAGCTTACTTTGGCAATGACGTAATCGGGCATGGATGAATTCACTTCGCCTGCCAATTCGATAAAACGGGTATGTACTCCATATTCACGGGCTTTCCAAGTCAAGTAAAATGGATCAATCGGAATGCAATGCCCGCCAAGCCCCGGGCCAGGGTAATAAGGGACAAAACCGAAAGGCTTAGTAGCTGCCGCACTGATAACCTCGTGAATATCAATGCCCATTTTATCGGCGACTATTTTCATTTCATTTACCAGGCCGATATTGACTGCCCGATGGATATTTTCCAGCAGTTTAGTCAGTTCAGCTGCTCGGGTTGAACTGACCGGCACAACCTTGTCTATTACTTGCCCATAAAGCGCCAGACCAACCTCAAGGCAATTGGACGTATAACCCCCACATATCTTGGGGATGGTGCGGGTAGTAAAGTTAATATTGCCTGGGTCTTCGCGCTCAGGGGAGTACACTAGGAATGCCTCTTCCCCTACCTTAAGATTTCTGGACTCGATCCTAGGCAGCAGTTCTTCATCGGTTGTACCCGGGTAGGTGGTGCTTTCGAGGGAGACGACTTGACCTGGCCTAAGGTAAGGCAACATGGCTTCCGTGGTATTGATGATAAAACTAAGGTCAGGTTCGCGGTAGTGGTTTAATGGCGTGGGTACACAAAGAATCAGGGCATCAGCTTCGGATACACGGGAAAAATTGGTGGTCGGTTTTAAACCTCCAACAACAGCGCTCTGTATCGAACTATTCGGAATATGCTCAATGTAGCTTTTGCCTTGATTCAGCGCGGTGACCTTATTGGGGTCTATGTCAAAACCGATGACTTCATAACCGACCTCGCAATAACGTAAAGCTAAGGGTAAGCCAACATAACCTAAGCCAATAATGCCAATAACAGCTTGCTTATCATTAAGTTTTTGGATAAGCCCAAACTTCACTTAATAATTCCCTACAGCATTTGTTTGTTTATACAATTTCTTTAATTGTCAGAAATTTCAAACAAATATTCGCCATAGGCGGTTTTTGCCAACGCTTCGGCGCGTTTAAGCAATTCTGCCTTACTCAACCAGTCTTGGTTATAGGCAATTTCCTCCAGGCAAGCGATTTTGAAGCCTTGCCGGTGTTCCACTGTTTGGACAAATTGGCCAGCTTCAATAAGGCTGTCATGCGTCCCCGTATCCAACCAGGCAAATCCTCGACCCAGGATTTCTACATTCAATTGGCTTTTTTTAAGATAAACTTCATTGACTGCAGTAATTTCCAGTTCGCCCCTGGCGGATGGCTTAATATTTTTTGCAATGTCAACGACTTGATTATCATAAAAATAAAGCCCAGTCACCGCATAATCTGATTTTGGTTGGGCGGGTTTTTCTTCTATAGAAATGGCTATATTGTTTTGGTCAAATTCAACAACGCCGAAACGTTCCGCATCTTTGACCTTATAGCCAAACACGGTTGCCCCGCTCGCCTTGTTTTTGGCACTTTTCAAATTATCCGAAAAATGTTGGCCAAAAAAAATATTGTCCCCCAACACCAAACAACTATTGCTGTCGCCAATAAATTGCTCACCTATCAGGAATGCTTGGGCAAGCCCTTCGGGCTTAGGCTGCACCGCATAGTCCAGCTTTATGCCATAATCCGAACCATCGCCTAGCAAATTTTTGAAATTAACTTGGTCTTCCGGTGTAGTTATAATCAAGGTTTCCCGTATCCCGGCCAACATCAACACGGATAACGGGTAATAAATCATCGGTTTATCGTAAACCGGCAGCAGTTGCTTAGATACCGCCTTGGTGATAGGGTGCAATCTTGTCCCTGCGCCTCCTGCCAGGATAATGCCTTTCCAATTCATTCGCCTTCCCCTAACCCGAGCCTCTCCCTGCGGTAACTGCCGTCTTGCACATGGCGGCACCAGTCCATATTGTCAAGATACCATTGGACTGTTTTTTTCAATCCGGTCTCGAAAGTTTCTTTAGGCTTCCAACCTAGGTCGTTCGCAATTTTGCTGGCGTCGATTGCATAACGCAGGTCGTGCCCTGGACGATCCTTTACGAAGGTAATCAAGTCTTGGTATTTGGCTAATCCATTTGGCTTATTCGGGTGCAATTCTTCAAGGATGTCACAAATAGCCCTGACCACTGTGATATTTTCTTTTTCGTTATGTCCGCCGATATTATAGGTTTCCCCAATCTTGCCTGTTTCCACCACCGTGAGTAAGGCTCGCGCATGGTCATCCACATACAACCAGTCCCGGATTTGTTTGCCGTCCCCGTAGACCGGCAAAGGTTTACCCTCAAGCGCGTTAAGGGTGACCAGCGGAATGAGTTTCTCCGGAAAATGGTAAGGCCCGTAGTTGTTCGAGCAATTGGTTACCAGCACGGGAAAACCGTAAGTCCTAAGCCAAGCGCGCACGATATGGTCGGAACTGGCTTTGGACGCCGAGTAAGGTGAACTGGGCGAATAAGGTGTAGTTTCGGTAAATAGGCTGCCGTCATTGGGAAGGTCGCCATAGACCTCATCCGTTGAGATATGATGAAAGCGGAATTTGGCTTTTTTGTCTGCCGCCAGGGATTGCCAATAGTTACGTGCCGCTTCAACCAAAATATAGGTGCCGACTATATTGGTTTCAATAAAGGCCGCAGGGCCGTCGATAGAACGGTCTACATGGGATTCTGCGGCCAAATGCATGATGGCATCCGGCTGGTGCTGATCCAGTATGGAATTGATTTTCGCCGCGTCGCAAATATCAGCCTGAACAAAATGGTATCGCGGGTGGTTTTCTACTGTTTTTAGCGATTCCAGGTTGCCGGCGTAAGTCAACTTATCGACATTGACAACGCTATGCTCGGTATTCGCTATCACATGGCGAATTAGGGCGGAGCCTATAAATCCGGCGCCGCCTGTGATTACTATTTTCATCTGGTCCTTCCCTTAGAGTAATTCATATATTAACGGCAATCATCTTGTTCTTGGTGACTTCAAAGCCGCAATTCACTTTCCAGGTAAATTTAATTCCTGCATACAAAGTATTAAAGCGTTTTCCCATGAAGGCGGACATAGGCCAAACTGTCGTTCCAGCCGTTGGGTTGACAACCTGGAATTGGCAGGGCGTTGCGCTGGCAACGGATAACCTGTGGTCGGTATCGGATGTATTGCCTTGTTTTTTAATGGAATAGCCCCTTGTTCACGGATAATGTCGACAATTTTTTGCGCAAAGCCGTGCCAAGAGGTATCGCCGGAAGAGGTTAAATGATAAGTTCCTGATTTGAAAGTAGACATCTTTTTTTCAAGCAGCGCTTGCCGGACAATATGCGCCGTCATCTCTGCGATCAAACGGGCCCACGTCGGCGTACCAATTTGGTCTGCAACTATCTTAAGTTCTTCCCTTTCTGCGGCTAAACGCAAAATAGTCTTCAAAAAATTATTGCCCCTGCTGGCGTAAACCCAGGATGTCCTCAATATAAGGTAATTGTTGGCTATCGACCGGATCGCCTGTTCGCCAGCCAATTTACTGGCGCCGTATACATTGATGGGGTTGGTGGGATCATCCTCGCTATACGGGGTATTTTTTGTACCATCGAAAACATAATCGGTTGAGTAATGCACTAATAACGCATCAACCTTGTTGGCTTCCTCGGCCAAAATACCAGGCGCCTTACCGTTTATCAACAAAGCCAGGTCTTTTTCGCTTTCGGCTTTATCGACAGCCGTATAAGCGGCCGGATTTACAATAACATCCGGTTTATGCTGTTGGATTATGGCGCGTATTGTGCCTAAATCAGCTAGGTCGGCCTGTGAACGGTCGACCGCGATAACTTCCCCTACCGGCAGTAAAGTCCTTGCCAATTCCCAGCCTACTTGGCCTGTAGCGCCAGTAAGCAAAATTTTCATGCAAACACCTCAGCCTCTTTGAGCAAGAGGGCCGCTTTGTCTTTACCGGATAACGTCGGTTCACCGCTTATAGGCCATTCAATACCGATAGATGGATCGTTCCAGAGAATGCTGCGCTCGAATTCAGGTGCATAATAATCCGTTGTTTTGTAGAGAAACTCCGCAGATTCACTGATAACGAGAAAACCATGTGCAAATCCTTCTGGAATCCACATTTGCCGCTTATTTTCGCCTGAAAGCACAACACCCACCCATTTGCCAAATGTCGGCGACTTTTTGCGTATATCAACCGCCACATCGAACACTTCCCCGGCAACAACCCGCACCAATTTACCTTGGGGCTGCTGGATTTGGTAATGCAAGCCGCGTAACACGCCCTTTACCGATTTGGAGTGGTTGTCCTGGACGAAACTCGTCTTAATGCCCGTTTGTTCTTCAAAAGACCGGGCATTGAAACTTTCATAGAAAAACCCTCGTTCGTCCCCGAAAACCTTAGGCTCAATGATTAACACATCAGGTATGGCGGTTGTTTGTATTGGCATTGTTATTTTCGTTAGGGCTTTGAATAAAGTTATTTGTGATTAAACCTAAAAAGCAAGCTTGTAAAAAGCTCTACCGCCTTAAGACATTTTCTCGGATTCGAATATAGCAACATATTGTTAATTAAATCGTCCTGGTTTTTCGAGCACCTTCTATTTATTATGATAGCGTACATGAGTCTAGACTAATTCTCTTTATGATCAACTTTGAAGTTGCGCAAAAGCATGGCATTAATTTGCTCTGGGGCCGAAAACCATCCTGTGGGCCTGACGCGAACCGCACCTATCGCTTATCTTGCGACATATTCCTATTATTGCACGTTTTTTTAACCATTTCTCCCGAATAGATGCAAAATACAACGCCTACCACCCAGCAAATTTTCAGCAGTTTTTCCGCTCAAGATAGCGAACGGCTTGGGCAGGCCTTGGCAATCATTGCGCAAATTCCGGAAATAGCCCCTTATCAGCGGCCAAAAGGGATAGATGTCGCTACCATTTTAATGGATTTTAATGTCGATGTGGAAACCATCATCGCCGCAATCTTAAGCGACCCCCGGTTGGAGAATTTCAAACCTAAGCCCGACATTGCCAAACAGTTCGGCAAAACCGTTGCGGCGCTCGTCAAGGACATTAACTGGCTAAACAAGTTAAACGTGTATTCCATGAATATGTCCGCCCAACACGACCAAGCGGAAACATTACGCCGGATGCTGCTGTCCATGACCCACGATGTACGGGCCGTGTTGATTAAGTTGGCTTACCGCATTAAACGTTTGCGTATCTTACCCCGGGAGTCTTATGAAGTCCGACGTTTTATCTCACAAGAAACCCTGGATATTTACGCCCCGATCGCCAATCGCCTGGGCATACACCAATTCAAATGGGAATTGGAAGACATGGCGTTCCGATACTTGGAACCCCAAACCTACCTTAAGATTGCCAAAGCGCTAGCCTCTAAACGCGAGCATCGGGAAGCCTGCATAGATGATTTCATTCAATTGCTTCAACAACGCCTTAATAACGAATCCATTAATGCCGAGATTTATGGCCGCCCCAAGCATATCTACAGCATCTGGAAAAAAATGCAGCGCAAACAACTGGATATTGACGAGTTATATGACCTGCTGGCGGTACGGGTAATCGTTGATAGCTTGACTGAATGCTATGCCGCATTAGGTGTCGTACATGGGAGTTGGCAATATATCCCCAAGGAGTTTGACGATTACATCGCCAATCCCAAAGAAAATGGCTACCAATCCTTACATACGGTGATTTTCGATCCCCATGGCAACCGTATCGAAGTGCAAATCCGGACCCGGGAAATGCACGAATTTGCCGAATTGGGGGTTGCCGCGCACTGGTCTTATAAGGAAGGCGGCAAACATAATGCCGCACTGGATAAAAGCATTACCTCCCTTCGGCGATTACTTGAAGAGAAGGAAGGCGATGAAAACTTAGCAGAAGATTTTCATAATGAACTGTTTCATGACCGCGTCTATGTATTGACTCCCGGCGGGAAGCTGATCGACCTCATAAAAGGCGCAACGCCGCTGGATTTTGCTTACGCCATCCATACCGAAATCGGCCATAGTTGCCGCGGCGCCAAAGTCAATGGCCGTATTTGTCCTTTGACATACGCCCTGAAATCAGGGGAACAGGTTGAAATCCTGACCACCAAGGACATCCGCCCGAACCGAAATTGGATAGACCCCAATCTGGGCTATTTGAAATCCGCCCATGCCATCAGCAAAGTCAAAAGCTGGTTCAAGCATCAGCAACGGGATGAAAATATCGCAACCGGCAAAAACATCCTGGATAAGGAAACCCAACGTCTTGGGTTAAAAGCGGTTAACCTCAAGGAATTAACCCAGCATTTCAAGTTGCCGGAACCCGATGCCTTGCTCGAAGCCATAGGCCGAAACGACATAAACAGCCGACAACTTGCGGCGTTTTTTAAGATACCGGAGTTGGAGCCGCAACAGCCTATCTCGTTCAAGAAAAAACCGGAGACGAAATCTGTCGTCACCGTGGAAGGTATCGACAATGTATTGACGAATTTCGCCAAATGCTGTGCGCCAGTCCTTGGTGATGACATAATCGGTTATATTACGCACCATAGGGGCATCACAGTCCATCGCAAGGACTGCGGTAATATCGCCAACATCAGCCCGGATAAACATACCCAACTCATTCCTGTTTCTTGGGGTACGCAACAAGCCAGCCATTCCGTGCCGATCGTCATCCGCGCTTATAACGCCAAGCACTTGTTGAATAACGTCTCCCAGGTCATGGCGCAAGCCAACATCCATATCACCAATGCAGCATTGGAGACCAAGCCAGACTTCTCGGCCGTGTTAAATTTGGTTATCCAGGTTGGAAATACCCGCCAATTGAGCATGGTGCTTGGCAAAATAAGCCAACTGCCTAATATCGTTGATGTAAAGCGGAAAACGTAGATAACTGCAGCAAACAGCCGATTCAAGGTAAAATCATCGGCAAAATCCCCCTGGCCTTGGATTACCCTAATGACCCAAACTACCCCAAAACGCCTTATCCTGGTTGACGGCTCGTCCTTCTTGTTCCGCGCCTATCATGCCATCCCCCCGCTAAGCAGCCCCCAAGGTTTGCCGACCAATGCCATCCATGGCGTTACCAATATGTTAAGGAAGCTGATTAACGATTATCACGCTGACTACATAACAGTGATATTCGATGCGCCAGGCAACACTTTCCGTAACGACCTTTACAGCCAATACAAAGCCCACAGGCCGCCCATGCCCGATGACTTGAGGGTACAAATCGAGCCACTGCACCGGATCATAAGGGCAATGGGATTGCCCTTGATTATCGAACCGGGCATAGAAGCCGATGATGTCATGGGTGTGTTGGCAAAAAATGCCGAAGGTCAAGGTTATGAAGTCATCATCTCTACGGGCGACAAGGACATGGCGCAGATGGTGAACGAACATGTTATCCTTGAAAATACCATGTCCAATTCCCGAATGGATATTCAGGGCGTAATCGACAAATTCGGGGTAAGGCCGGATCAGATCATCGATTATCTGGCGTTGGTGGGCGATACCGTGGACAACATCCCGGGCGTACCCAACTGCGGCCCGAAAACCGCCGCAAAATGGCTGTCCCAGTATGAAACCCTGGAAAACCTGATGGCTAATGCCGACCAAATTAGCGGCAAAATCGGCGACAACCTACGCGCCAGCCTCGACCATCTCCCCTTGGCCAAACAATTGACGACCATCCGATGCGACCTGGATTTGCCCTACACGATAGAAGATTGCCACCAACAACCCGCCAACCTAACAGAGTTAATCTCCCTATTAACGGAACTAGGGTTTTCGACTTGGTTGAAAACATTGGCGACCGCCAATGAAACAACAATGCCCGCAAAGGCCGATGAAACACCGGTTGCCGTTGACCCAAACTACGAAACCATACTGACAGGACAACAATTTGACCTATGGCTTAGCAAATTGAACGCTGCCGATCTGTTCGCCTTCGATACGGAAACCACCAGCCTCGATTACAGTAAGGCGGAAATCGTTGGCGTATCTTTTGCCATTGAAGTAGGAAAAGCCGCCTATTTGCCCTTAGCCCATACTTATCCCGGCGCACCGGAACAATTAGGACGCACAGAATCACTCGCAAAACTCAAGCACCTTTTGGAAAATCCCGACCGACACAAATTGGGGCAACATATTAAGTACGATGCCCATGTCCTTGCCAACCACGGCATTACACTTAACGGGATAGCCCATGACACCATGCTTGAATCCTACGTCTTGAACAGCACTGCCACCAAACATAACATGGACGATATCGCCAAAGCATATCTTGGGCTAACAACGATCCACTACGAGGACGTGGCCGGGAAGGGCGCCAAACAAATCCCTTTCCAAGAAGTGACGATAGAACAAGCCACCCCTTACGCGGCGGAAGACGCCAATATCACCTTACAAATACATCAAGCCCTGCTGCCAAAACTACAGCAATTACCCAGTTTGTACGCCTTATATCAGGACATAGAGATTCCGCTAATCGCCGTGCTTACACGCATAGAAAGCAACGGCGTCCTGATCGACAGCGCGATGCTGGCGCAGCAAAGCCTGGAATTGGCAAGCAAAGTGATCTCCATTGAGCAACATGCCCACAACCTGGCAGGACGCACTTTCAATCTCGGTTCGCCCAAGCAGATTCAAGACATTCTCTACGACCAGCAAAAACTGCCTGTGCTGAAAAAAACCCCGACAGGACAGCCTTCGACTGACGAATCCGTGCTGCAAGATCTTGCCGTCGATTACGAACTGCCTCGACTGATCCTGGAATACCGGAGCTTAAGCAAGCTTAAGTCGACTTACACCGATAAGCTACCGCAGCAGGTCAACGACAAAACGGGACGGGTGCATACCTCTTATCACCAAGCGGTCGCCGCTACCGGGCGGCTTTCATCAACCGACCCTAACCTGCAAAATATCCCCATTAAAAGCGAAGAAGGCCGAAAAATCCGGCAAGCCTTTATTGCCCCGGCAGGTTATAAAATCGTTGCCGCCGATTATTCGCAAATCGAGCTACGCATCATGGCGCACTTGTCGGCAGATTCAGGTTTACTGAATGCGTTTAATGAAGGCCTGGATGTCCATCGCGCGACAGCAGCGGAAGTTTTCGGGGTTGCGCCGGGGCAAGTCACCAATGACCTGCGCCGTTCCGCCAAAGCCATTAACTTCGGGCTAATCTACGGAATGTCGTCTTTCGGCTTGGCACAGCAACTGGGCTTGTCGCGTAGCCAAGCGCAGTCCTATATCGACCTTTATTTTGCCCGTTATCCGGGGGTAAAAAATTACATGGATAACATCCGTGAACAAGCCCGCGACCAAGGTTACGTGGAAACTTTATTCGGGCGGCGTTTGTATTTGCCGGAAATTAAATCCAAAAACGCCGCCATGCGCCAATATGCAGAACGCACGGCCATCAATGCGCCGATGCAGGGCACTGCCGCCGACATTATTAAACGCGCCATGATAACGACCGACCAATGGCTAAGTACGGAACAAGCAGATGCCAAGATGATTATGCAAGTACACGATGAACTGGTGTTTGAAATTGCCGAAGACAAGTTGGACGCTTATGCCGACACCATACGGTCACTTATGAGCGGGGCAGCTGAACTCGCCGTCCCTTTGATAGTCGATATCGGTATCGGCGACAATTGGGATGAGGCGCATTAAAAAATTTCTTAAAAATTTTTTGAACTATTTTTCGCCCGTCTATGTCTCATTTCTGAACGTCCGCAAAAGACGTTTAATCAGCCTCCTTTCCCCTTGTTTATAGGCTGATTCCTTCCTTAGGAGCCCCAAGGCCTACCTCTTCAGGCCTTGGGGCTTTCTTTTTTAAAATCGCCATTCCTGTTTTAAATACTTTAAATACCGTCAAATATACACTTAACCTTTACAAAACATCATGTAACGGTTAAACGCAAAGGCTTTTAAGTATCTATTCCCATTTTTCATACCCTAAATGACAGGGCTGTAATCATTTGTTCACATTCAGCCCGTAACATAACGGTAACGGACTAACAACATTACTTAACCTATGCCTTTAAAAATTGCTTTTATTACCGATGCTTGGCATCCACAAATAAATGGCGTAGTAACGACCATTGATAAAACCTGCAAAACACTACAGGATCAGGGCAATGAATTGTTGATGATAACGCCCGACCTATTCAATACGGTCCCGTGCCCCAGTTATCCGTCAATCAAGCTATCCATCTTTTGCTATCCTAAGGTCGAGCGATTACTGGACAAGTTTTCTCCGGACCGCATCCATATTGCCACTGAGGGGCCGTTAGGGCTGGCTGGACGGAAATATTGCCTCAAAAACAAGCTCGCCTTTACAACTTCATTTCATACCCTGTTTGCAGAATACACCAACCTGCGCTTTAAGGTTCCGGTATCCTGGGGTTACCGCTTGTTGAACTGGTTCCATAAGCCAGCCAGCCGGATAATGGTTGCGACAGCCAAGGTTGAATCGGATTTGGTTAACAGGGGCTTTAGCAAAGAAAAGTTTGTGCGCTGGTCGAGGGGCGTAGACGCCGACCTCTTCAAACCGAGGGATAAAGATTACCTGGCCTACCCGCGTCCCATTTCAATGTTTGTAGGCCGGGTAGCGGTAGAAAAAAATATAGAAGCCTTTCTTAAGCTTGATGTCCCAGGAACTAAAGTCGTAGTTGGCGACGGCCCGTCATTAAGCCAATTAAAAAAACAGTTCCCCGATGTAGTATTTGCCGGCTTTGTAACGGGCGAGCCTTTGGCGAAAACGATGGCGGCGGCAGATGTTTTTGTTTTTCCTAGCCGGACCGACACTTTCGGGATTGTCATGCTGGACGCCTTGGCTTGCGGCGTACCTGTGGCCGCTTATCCAGTCCAGGGGCCATTGGATGTTTTAATTGACAACGAAACCGGCTGCATGCGGGAAAACCTGGAAGAAGCTTTTTACGGGAGCCTAAAGTTAAATCGGGAAGATTGCCGCAAGCAGGCAATGCAGTATTCCTGGCAACATTGTTCCGCCCAGTTTTTAAATAATTTAGTGCCTGTTTCTTAAATTTACAATCCTGTGCATTATTGCATTTGGTCGCCAAACAATGTGTCAAGCGCCTGATGCACCTCATCAATCCCGTTTTTTTTCAACGCCGAAAATAACTGCACCGATATTTGAATGGTAACGCCTTTAAGTTCGCGTTGGACTTGCAATAAGGTGTTCTTGGCCGCGCCGAACGTCAGTTTATCGGCTTTTGTCAATAAAATATGCAAGGGCAAGCCAGTGTGCTGGCACCATTCAACCATTTGCCAGTCGAAATCCGTCAAAGGATGGCGCACGTCCATCACCAATATAATAGCGCACAGCGATTTACGTTGGGTCAGGTAGATTTCCATAAGCTGGTGCCACTTATTTTTTACGTCCAGCGGCACTTTGGCGTAGCCGTAACCGGGCAAATCAACAAAGCGTTGCTGTCCGTTTATCTCAAAAAAATTCAGCATTTGCGTCCTGCCCGGAGTCTTGCTGGTCCTTGCCAATGAATTTTGCTGGGTCAAAGTATTTATTGCGCTAGATTTACCGGCATTAGAACGTCCGGCAAAAGCGATTTCCCTGCCGACATCCGGCGGTGTGCCCGTCAAGCTGGGCGAACTGCCCATAAATTTTGCTTGGTGATAGATTGGATTCATCGCGTCTCGCTTAGCCGTGTTAATTAAGGTAGAATTTGCCCACTAATAGCCTAGGTTAATAAGGCTAACAACACACAACACGATTCCGAAGGGGAACCTGATGAACAAAAATTGGCTAGCTCTGTCATTGGCACTGACATTAGTGGTTACTGGCGCGTTACCTATTGTACATGCTCAAGGCACGGTTGAAGCGGGCAATAGTGCGGCGGGAAAGGAAAAATCCGGTCACTGTGCCGGATGCCATGGGGAAGACGGTAACAGCCTGATGCCTTCCTTCCCAAAACTAGCGCAACAGCATGCTTCCTATCTATCAAAACAATTATATGCCTTTAAGGATGGCAGCCGTAAAAGCGAAGTGATGGCGCCGATGGCTATGGCTTTAAATGACTCGGACATCGCCGATATTGCCGCCTATTATTCCAAGCAAAACATTTCCGCCAACCCTGAACCGACATTACCGCCCGATGACAGTTCGGACGAACCGGTCGACGAAAATAAAGCGAAACAAGCAATGCAAGTTTTGTTGACAGCAGGCAGCAATTTGTACCGGAACGGGAATCTCACCAGCGAAGTCTCTGCTTGTATCGCCTGTCACGGCCCATATGGCGAAGGCAACAAACCCGCTTCATTCCCGGCCTTGCGTTCGCAACAACCCGATTACCTCATCAAAGCCCTCACTGATTTCAAAACCGGGGAACGCAGCAAAAACCCCGAGAACATGATGAACATGATTGCAAAAAAGATGACGGATGAAGAAATCAAAGCGGTCGCCTATCACATTTCAACGATGAAATAAGGATTTTCCAGACTCCCTATATTCATAACCTGTTCATAACGTAAGGTTATGCTGCCTCTATTATAATAAACCGTCGGAGAGTTAAACCCATGTTAAAAAAATTTGCCGGATTTGCCCTTATCATCTTTTTGATCTCGTCAGCCAATTTGTTAAAGGCGGAAGAGCAGACAAGCCAAGGCTATGAAGACATCACTCCGGCCCAACCTACGACGAATCCGGCTAAAGTAGAAGTCATAGAATTTTTCTGGTACGGTTGCCCCCATTGTTACAGTTTTGAACCTTCTTTGACGAAGTGGCTTAAGGCGAAACCGGAAAACGTCGATTTTATCCGGATCCCCGCCGTTTTTAGCGAGGAATGGGGCAACCACGCGAAGGCTTATTTTACTGCTGAAGCGCTGGGGGTTGTTGACGCAGTACACGGCGATTTGTTTGACGAAATCCAAAAAGCCAAGCAGGAAAACAAGCGCGCCCTTGAAACGGAAGACGAATTGGCCAAATTCTTCATAGCCCACGGCGTTAAAGAAGCTGAGTTTCGCGAAACTTATAACTCATTTATGGTCGATGCGAAAATGCGTCAAGCGCCTGCCTTGGCGGCAAAATACGGCATTACCGGCGTTCCCGCAATCGTCGTCAACGGCAAATATAAAACCAACGGCACCCTGGCGGGCTCCCAAGAAAAAATGATCGGCATCATGGACACGCTTATAAAAAAAGAGAGCGGCGGCAAATAATTGCCATTTCCTTTTTCAGGCTTATCCAATAGTTAAAATTTTGAGGCGAAAAGGCAAAGGGGATTTTATTTGGCAAAATCCCTATTTAATTAAATAGTTATAATCTCTCAATTACCAAGCAATCTGGATTACACTTATATCCGTAATGACATAGAAAGTTATTTTTTTACTGTGTTAATTTGTCAGTATTGCCTAATTGACGGTCTTGTTTGCACATGTGGATACAAAAGGAAATCACCCTGAAACCCCGATCCAGAGGATTTCATTTAGTGACTGATGAAATAATAAGCCAACTTCCCGAACTCAAGAATATCAAGGTTGGGCTGTTGAATGTCTTCATAAAGCACACTTCAGCATCATTGACCGTTAACGAGAATGCGGCGCCAGAAGTTCGCTTGGACTTTGAAAGTTATTTCAATCATGCCGTGCCGGAAAACGAGCCTTACTATCGTCACCTTGATGAAGGCAGCGACGATTTACCGGCGCATTTAAAATCAAGTGTCCTGGGATGTAGCTTAACTATTCCGGTAACAAGCGGACGACCTAACCTCGGTATTTGGCAAGGAATATATCTTTGTGAACACCGGAACCATGGCGGAAGTAGAACCATAACAGTCACGATAAACGGAGAATAAGCCCAGCTTGATATATTGGGCCGCACATTAACCATTGATTAGCGCTGCCCGGCTTTTTTAAACCTAAGCCTTAACCTTTATCTTGCATGGACTTATCAAAAGATACAAGTTTCTCGGTCAACACAAAGCCTAACTGGACTCAAATTGTATAATGTCCGTAGTGATGCTGGTAATCAGCCAAGGCCCTCCTGATGACTTCATGGGCTTCTTCCCTCCCGTAGACATGGGTTATTTCGCAAACGGCGTTATCGCTGGGCAAATGTTTGTAGGTCAGGAAGTAGTGTTTTAAGCGGTTAATATAGGATACCGGACAGTCGGAAACATCTCTCCATTGCCGGTAAAATTCATCGCCTTTCATAACGGCGATAATCTTGTCATCGGCCTCGCCGTCGTCGATCAAGCGAAATCCACCTATCGGCACCGCCTGTAAAAGAAAGTCGCCGTGGGTTACGCTGCGTTCACTTAGTACGCAAATATCAAGGGGGTCGCCGTCGCCGCGTATTACTTTTTTGCCGGATTTGGCTTCCGCATATTCGGCTACGACTTCAGCGCAATAGGTCTGCGGTATAAACCCGTACAGGGTAGGGATCATATTGGAAAATTTTTGCGGACGGTCAATTTTGAGATAACCGCTAGTCTTGTCGATCTCATATTTGATGGTATCGGAGGGTACGATTTCAATAAATGCAGTCACGATATTGGGGATATCATCCCCAGGTTCTATACCGTGCCAAGGGTGCGCTTTATGTCTAATGCTCATTGAACTTTGATCGATATACTGTGTGTTTACTGATTTGAAAAAACCTTATTAAACCGAAATCGCCGCCTTGATATGGCCGTGGGCTTGGTAATCCGTGATTTCAAAATCGTCGTACTGGTAAGCAAAAATCGATTCCGGCTTACGTTTGAGCGTTAATCTGGGCAAAGGGTAAGGTTGCCGGGTTAGCTGCAATTTTGCTTGTTCCAGGTGATTTAAATATAGATGGACATCGCCGCCTGTCCAAATAAAATCGCCCACTTGTAAATCGGCCTGTTGCGCCACCATGTGGGTCAATAAGGCGTAGCTGGCAATATTGAACGGCACGCCCAAGAAGGTATCGCAACTACGCTGATAGAGCTGGCAGGACAGTTTACCGTCCGCAACGTAGAACTGAAAAAATGCATGGCACGGCGCCAAGGCCATTTTGCCCAACGCCACATTTTGCTGCGGGCTGATGCTTTCATCCGGTAAGTCCGCGACATTCCAGGCGGAAACGATAATGCGGCGGCTATTGGGAGCCTTCCTTAATTGATCAATAACCTGTTGGATCTGGTCGACGGACTTCCCGTCAGGCGTCGGCCAGGACCGCCATTGGTAGCCATAGATAGGCCCTAACTCCCCGTTGTCATCCGCCCATTCATCCCAAATGCTTACGTTATGTTCACGTAAATAAGCGGTATTGGTGTCGCCTTTTAAAAACCACAGCAATTCATGGATGATGGATTTTAAATGAACCTTCTTCGTTGTCACCAAAGGGAAGCCTTCCGCCAACGGAAACCGCATTTGATGGCCGAAAATTGATAAGGTGCCGCTGCCAGTCCGATCTCCTTTTAGAGTCCCTTCCTGGAGGATTTTATCAAGCAACTGCAAATACTGTTTCATGCCGCTTTTTTATGCGCCCGGTAAAACATGGCAGCGCCGATAATAATCATCGGCGTGGAAAGCACTTGGCCCATCGTCACCCAATCTAAAGCCAGGTAGCCGAGATTTGCGTCAGGCACGCGGTAGAATTCGGCAAAAAACCGGAAACAGCCGTAGCAAAACACCGCCAAACCGGTCGCCCCCATAGTCGGCCTCTGCTTGTTGGTGTAGATTCTCAGGATAATAAACAATACCACGCCTTCCAGCAACGCTTCGTAAAGCTGGGAAGGATGCCGGGCAAGCGGGCCGCCATTCGGAAAAACCATTGCCCAAGGGACGTCGGTAGGTCTGCCCCAAAGTTCCGAGTTGATAAAATTGCCGATACGCCCAGCACCCAAACCTATCGGGCAAAGCGGTGCGATAATATCGGTCAGTTGCAGCATAGTACAGTTTTGCTTTTTGCCGAAAAACCACATGGCGACAAATACGCCCAACATACCGCCATGAAACGACATACCGCCCTGCCATATCTTAAACAGGACGATTGGGTTTTCGAGGAATTCGCTGAAATTATAAAACAGGATATGGCCTATCCTGCCACCCAATATCACCCCTATTGCGCCGTAGGTCACCAAGTCTTCGACTGCTTCCGGCTTTATCGGCGACCATGGTTGTTGTGCACGTTTCTGCCCCAGCACCCATACCCCCGCAAACCCAACCAGATACATCAAGCCATACCAATGGATTTTTAAAGGCCCGATTGCAATCAGGACTGGGTCAATTTGGGGATAAGTAAGCATAACTTAGTTTGATGGCCGATTATCTACCCATTATAACTTAACTGGCTTTGTCAGGTCAGGGCTCATGCCAATCAATTTTCTGAATTTGCCTTTGTTGGGCTGCAGAATTGAATTGCCAATAAAACACATCTAGCGTATTAACAACTCAATTCAAAGCCTTATCCGAACGTAGCCTTGCCACAATCAGGTCGACAAACGTCCTGACTTTTGCAGAGGCATAACGCCCTTCACGGTGGATGACATGAATCGGTAGTGCTTTTGGCTCGAATTCGCTTAATACCTCTTGTAACTGCCCGGAAGCGAGGAAAGGCGCAAGTTGGTAAGATAAAAGCCGTGTAACCCCCATTCCCTTCACGACCGCTTCGATAGCGGCGTCGTTATTGGTAAGTGTCAATCGCGGCTTAACTCGAACTATCATTTCCTGGGAAAATTTCCATTCTATGGTTGGGGACACCGCGCTGGCGGCAACAATTACGTGGTTCGAAAGTTCTGATGGGTTAGCAGGAATCCCTTTTTCAGCCAAATAGGCTGGAGAGGCGCAAAGCACCCTCCGTACGCTCCCTACCCGAATCGCTTTCATACTAGAGTCCGGCAAATCGCCTATCCGTATTCCAACATCAAGACCTTCTTCTAGCAAGTCGACAATCCGATCGAGAAACACCCCTGACACTTCCACATCCGGATAAAGCTTTAGGTATTCAACAATACCGGGAAGCACATGCATCCGTCCGAATAATATGGGCGCCGTAACCGCCAAGTGACCGCGAGGCTCCGCATTTACGCCTGCTGCGGCTTCATCTGCTTCGTTTGCGTCATTAATTATCCGTCGGCAATCTTCGAGATAACGAAATCCTGCATCGGTCACGCGTACAAGCCTTGTTGTGCGGGCGAACAACCTGACTTTCAGCCGTTCTTCAAGGGCTGCAATTGCCCTCGTTACTGCTGGAGGTGACATCCCAAGACGACGAGCTCCGCCCGCAAAACTCTGTTCTTCTGCGACGGCAACGAATACCGTCATTAATTGTAGGCGATCCATTTATTATTCCACCAATAACAATAATATATTGTGATGCATGGCTATTCTTCTTTCCAGTGAAATTTTATAAAGTATATCCACCCGCAAGAGAATGGGTAAAACGAAAAACACCAAACCCAAAATACTGGAGAGTTACCATGAGCCGTATTAACACTGTTATTAAAGAAACTGCCAACGCTGAACAACAAGCTTTATTTGATGCCATTCAAGCCAAATTGGGTGTTGTCCCAAACTTTTTAAAAATCCTTGCCAATTCGCCAGCGTCATTACGCGCTTTCTTAGGTTTGCATAGCATCGCCAATGAAGGCCGCTTAGAACCGAAAACCCGCGAACGCATTGCTTTGGCGATAGCCCAGCAAAATTCTTGCGAATATTGTGTGTCCGCCCATACCGCTATCGGCCGCAAAGCGGGTTTGGATAATGCTGAAATCAAAGCCAACCGCGCCGGTTCCAGTCAAGATGCCAAAGCGGCAGTTGCCGTCAAATTTGCCCGTTTGCTAGTCGATAATATGGGTGAAGTGACTACCGCTGAAATGACTGAAGTGCGTGAGGCGGGTTATAGCGATGCAGAAATAGTCGAAATCATAACCCACGTTGCGATGAACATTTTCACCAACATTATCGGTAAAGCCAGCCACGTTGATATTGATTTTCCAAAGGTTGATTTGAAAATCGCGGCTTAATCTTCATTTTTTTATTTTCCGGCGGTGATTCGCATCGCCGGATCCAAGCGGAGAACTTATAATGGCTACTGCATTTGCCCAAATTGCGTTTACCCCGAGTGTAAAAGCGACCCAGAGCTTGTATGGCAGTCGTGAAAAAAATACCCGATTTGAATTGGCGGAAGACGCCCGAAATCAACTTACAGAACATGAAGCCAACTTCATTACTGAACGCGACAGCTTTTATCAAGCCACGGTTTCAGAATCGGGATGGCCTTATGTGCAGCATCGCGGCGGGGCTAAAGGCTTTTTGAAAGTGCTTGATGTCCGTACCATTGGCTACGCCGATTTTCGCGGCAATGCCCAGTATTTAAGCATGGGCAACCTTAACGCCAATGACAAAATCTCCCTGATACTTATGGACTACCCAAATAGGCAGCGCTTGAAGATTTGGGGGCGGGTAAGCATCGTCGATGAAAGAGGCGACCCCAAACTGATTGCCAAACTTGAAGTGGCTACTTATCGCGGCCGTGTCGAACGAAGTATCGTTATCCATATTGAAGCGCTCGACTGGAATTGCCCCCAGCATATTACGCCGCGCTATAGTAAAGCTGAAGTCGACCAGTTGATTGTGCCATTGTTAGAGGAAATTGAAGCCTTGAAAGCCCATATTGCTGAATCTGAAAATTTCGGGCCTCGATTGCTTGTCGGGGAAAAGCCATGATTTGGCTTTACGGATTCGCTTTACCCGGCTACGTTGGAATCCCTGGAATGTGGCTACCTGAACAGTTAATATAACCAAACCTTTCATTTCTCACCAAGGAGTATTCAATGGACACCAACACCGAAGCACGCCCCCCATTCCCGCCATTCACCCGCGAAACGGCCGCCCAAAAAGTCCGTGCGGCCGAAGACGGCTGGAACAACCGTAACCCTGAAAAGGTCGCCCTTGCTTACACCGTCGACAGCCGATGGCGTAACCGGGCTGAATTCCCTGTAGGACGTGGGCAGATTATCGAGTTCCTGAAACGCAAATGGGCAACGGAGCTCGAATACCGTCTGATCAAGGAACTGTGGGCTTTTGAAGGCAATCGGATCGCCGTCCGTTTCGCTTACGAATGGCATAACGACAAGGGAGAATGGTTCCGTTCTTACGGCAACGAGAACTGGGAATTTAACGAACACGGCTTAATGCAAAAGCGTTATGCCAGTATCAACGACCTGCCCATCAAGGAACCCGAACGCTTGTTCCATTGGCCGCAAGGCCGTCGTCCCGACGAACATCCCGGCCTTAGCCACCTTGGGCTTTAGGCTATATTATTGATTCGGCTATTTAATGTTTGAACCGTTCGCGCTGAGCGAGTCGAAGCACATAAGCTTTTCGACAAGATCGTAGATTGTCACATTGAATTTTATCTGATTTCTCCGAACTATTATTAAATAGCCTTAACGGTAGTGCCTACGTGGTAAAAACGCAATTAGGCTTCAAAAAAATATACCTAAGCGCAACCCCAACTCCAACCAAAAGGCAAGGAAACATACCTCGCCTAGACACATAGTTAGATTATCAGCTTAAATGTACCTATGTTTAATCCGCCAACTGCTGAATCCCGTCCAGCAACCATTTGGTTTGTGAAGGGTTGCTTGGTTTAACAAAGTGCCACACTTCCCTGACTTGCCCTGCTTGGGCTTCGCGGTCTTCGCGTATGACGGTGTCGAACAGGACGACGGCTTCTATTTCGTTGCCGATTTCCCTGACTTCCAATAACTCGGCTTCGATTTTCAGTACGTCGGTGTGGTTTTCTTCCGTAGACGCTTTGATTTGGTCTTGGATTTCGGCGAAGACCTTATCGGTCGTTAAACCCCTGATTTCTGCCAAATCGCGCTCATCCCAGGCTTTTTGCAAGGCTTTATAAGCAATTTTTGCTCCGGCCAGAAAACCTTGCGTGTCGAAACCCGCAGGGATGACAGCCGTGTCAAAATCCGCATCTTGCTGGATGCTTTGATCGGATAAATCAGCAGCTTTCTTGTTTTTGTCGAACAAAATGTCGGTATCAAATCCTGATGGCTTACTTTGGGTGGGTTGATCGTAACTGGATGAGGTGTCCTGGTAGCTGCTGTCGTGTGTTGTCCGACCATAAGCAGGACGTTGTGCCGAGGCATTCCGCGCCGCCAAAAACTTGAACAGGAAAAATGCAATCGCACCGAACACTAGAATGTCCATGAAGTTGATGCCATGGAATCCGCCACCCATAAACATCGAGCCTAATAATCCGCCTATCGCCAAGCCGCCCAGCATCCCCATCAAGCCGCCACGGTTTGCCCAGCCCGGTTTAGCCGCCTGCGCTGGGTTACCGGCCTGTTGTTGCTGATTGGCAGGACGTGTGGGTTGGGCGGAACGTTGGTAAGGGGTGCTGTAGGAAGACCTGCCGCCGAAATTGCCCCCTCCGCCGAAGCGTTTGGCTTCGGCCTCGTTCAAGCTTGCAAAAACCAAAAACAGGGAAAGTAATACGCTAAAAGTAACGCCGGTACGAATTTTCATAAATGCCTCAAAGTTAAGTCAAGCAACACTAAGATGGGGAAGGTCGGTAAAAGTTTCAAGTTGTTAATTGTAACTTTATAGAATAACATTGTTGGTATGGTAACGGTTATTCGCAAACCTTTTATTTTAATCTTGGTAATGTTGCAATTTATTGCACCGTTAGTCCATGGGCATATCGGCGAGAAAAGCTATACCCAGGGTTTACACGTTCCCGGCCTAGAATCTTATATCTTTAATCAAGATACCCAGGTATTGCTGAATGTCAATCAAGATTGGGATTCGGATGGGGTTCTGGTCGTCATTGATGCCGGAATAAAAAACTTGCAGGCTAATCCTGTAGATAACGCGGACAGCAGTTTTGCGTTCCTGCCATCAGGACAATGTCCGGTAATCCCTTTGCCTGAAAAGGATTGTAATTTTTCGCCGCAAAAGCAAGCTTACAGCTTTAAAAGACTTTGCCTCTCGCCCTCCCCCCGCGCGCCGCCTGCTCATCAATTGTAATTCTCGATCCTGACCTGGATCCTTGCTTTTTGAAATGAACGCGATTATTCGCATTGAGCTTGCTTATGTTTGTTTTAAACCTTGCTGTTAAGGTTTTGCCGGTTTTTTTCTTGGTTATTTCTTTGGCTGCCGCTGAGCAGAAGCCTATGGTCGCCCACCAAGACCCCATAGAAATCGACAACTCACTTACCTTAGCCAAACTTGTCGACTTGACGATGGAAAAATTTCCAGACATGTCTTGGCTGAAATCGTTGGAGGAAGAGGCAACGGCTATTAAGCAACGTGGGGAAAGTTGGACGGCGGGTGCATCGCAAGCCGGGCTTCGCTATCAGAATATGACCAGTGGGACGGTGCATTATGTCGATGCGTCAGTACAGGTGCCGTTGTGGAATTTAGGCCAACGCGATGCCGAAAAAGAACGGGGCAATAAAGCCGAAAGCAGCGCAGAGAAGCAATCTGCGGCGACCAAGTTACGTGTTGCGGGATTGGTCAGGGCTGCGCTATGGGACATGGAATTGCAAAGGGTCCGTTACGAACAAGCCAGGGCGGAAATCGATGTTTTTGAAAAACTGTTGGCCAAAGTTGAACGTCGGGTTGAGTTAGGCGATTTACCACGGGCGGATTTCCTGCTGGCGCAAACCGAATTGCTACAAAAACTGTCCGTCCTTACCCAAGCTGAAGCCGAATTGATGCACGCCCGCAAGCGTTACTCAAGCATTACCCAACTCAATAAAGCTCCAGCCGCTTACCAGGAAAAACTAGTCGACAAAAAAACGCTAGAATTTAGCCACCCGGCATTTGCAGCCATAAATAGTGAAATCGAACGTAAACAAGCCGAAATTAAAGCACAAAAGTTAGTGGGTTCTGGGCAAAGCAACCTTTCTGTCGGTGTCAATAGCGACAGGACTCAGAATAATGACCCGCGAAGCAACCAAACAGAGAGCTTTAGCATCGGTGTAAACATACCATTTGGCGGCTCCGAACACCTGCGACCGCATATAGCGGCCCTTAATGTGGAACTCAATCGCTTGATTGCAGACCGTGAGCAGCTTTTTCGGAACTTGGAGCTCGCCCACCATGAGGCCGAGCATAACCTGGAGGTTAATGAAGCGGAGCTTGAAATTGCCAATGAATTGAAACGGGTTGCCGAAGAGCATTTAGGAATGATGCAGCTTAGTTTTTCCGTGGGGGAAATAAATTTAATGGATTTGTTAAAAGTGGAGTCCCGAACGCAACAAGCCATCCTTAGCGCAAAAGAAAGGGCAATCATGTTAGAACGGGATATTGCGCTTTATAACCAAGCGGTAGGGGTATTGCCATGAGAAAGTTCCTGCAGTTAGTATTGGTTGCAGGGTTGGTTGGAGTAAGTCCCTTATCCGGTGCTGAGGGCAATTTCATCCAACTTTCACAGCAACATATTGAAAACCTGGGTATTAAAACAGGCAAACTTGAACTGGCCAGCCATATTCCCGTCTTCTCCGCACCGGCGAAAGTGGTTGTCCCACCTGCTAATGAGTTTATCGTCAGCACCTCCCAAGCTGGGTTAATCATAAAAATGAATGCTTCGGTGGGTGATGCAGTTACTAAGGGACAGGTACTTAGTCTTATTAACAGCCCTGACCTTCTGGTCCTCCAGGGCAATTACCTTAAAGCCGTCGGCTCCCTAAAGCTGGCTTCTGCCACCTATAACCGGAATAAACAGTTACGTAAAGAAGGCGTAGTTTCCGGCAGGAGCGAACAAGAATCGTTAAGCGTTTATACCGCTTCGGTAATCGGGGTAAATGAGGCAAAACAACTGCTCCAAATTGCCGGTATGACGGCTAAGGATATTATTCAGTTGGATAGCACGGGTAAATTGGTTAGCCAGCTTAGCGTCAGGTCGCCCATAACAGGTAGGGTTGTCGAGCGCATGGCGGTTTCCGGTACGCGTGTCGACACCTTGACACCGCTCTTTCGCATTGCCAATCTGGATGAGCTTTGGCTGGAAATTAATATTCCCCAGGAACACATCGACGACATTACAATCGGCGATCGAGTGCTGGTTGAAAATACCTTGGCAGAAGCGGTAATCAAAGTTTTAGGCCAAAGCGTCAATCCGGAAAACCAGTCGGTGCTGGCAAGGGCCGTTATCACGGAAAATCCTTCTTCAGTCAGGGTTGGGCAAAAGGTCACAATTCAGCATCTAAAAACGACTGAAGCTGAAACATACAAGCTACCTGATACTGCGATTGCCCATCATGGTGGTAAAACCTATGTATTCATCAAGGAAAAAGACGGTTTTAAAGTTAGCGAAGTTACAATTTTGGGTAAACAATCCGACGGTTCGGTTGTAACCGGGAATTTTTCCGGAAATGAAGAAATCGCCATCAATAACGCGGCTGCACTGAAGGCAAACTGGTTAGGATTAGGGAGCGGTGAATAATGGCAAGCCTGATTCGATTTGCGCTTAGCCAGCGCATCCTTGTCCTGTTGGCGGTGTTCCTGCTGGCGGGCGGCGGGTATTACGCCTTTAAAAACATCCCTATCGACGCTTTCCCTGAAGTTTCGCCCACGCAGGTAAAAATCATCGTCAAAGCGCCCGGCATGACGCCGGAAGAGGTGGAAGCCCGGATTACCGCGCCAATCGAAGTCAATCTGCTGGGGATAGCGCACCAAACGATGCTGCGTTCAATCGCCAAATATGCCTTGACCGACATCACCGTGGATTTTGAAGAAGGCACCGACATCTATTGGGCGCGCCAGCAAATAGCTGAGCGACTGAATACAATGTGGGGTGATTTACCTGCGGGTGTTTCAGGCGGCATTGCTCCGATGACGACACCGTTAGGCGAGATGTTCATGTTTTCCATCGAAGGCGGCGATTTAAGCCTGATGGAAAAGCGCGATTTACTGGATTGGGTTATCCGTCCCGCGCTAAGGACAGTCCCAGGTGTGGCCGACGTGAATTCTTTAGGCGGATTGGTCAGAAGTTTTGTCGTCATGCCCGATAACGCCCGATTGGCTGCACGCGGAATCGGTATCGACCTTTTGATTAGCGCTTTGGAAAAGAACAACCGTAACGACGGTGCCGGGCGGTTGACTGAAGGCGAAGAAGCTTTGATCGTCCGTGCCGAAGGCCGTATAAAAACCCTTGAAGACGTGAAAGCCATTGTCATAGAAAGCAACCAAGGGATGTCGATAACTGTCGGGGACGTGGCTGATGTGTCGATAGGCGCATTGACCCGCTACGGGGCGGTAAGCAAAGACGGCCAAGGCGAGGCCGTAACGGGTTTGGTGTTAAGCCTGCGCGGTGCGAATGCTAGGCAGACCATCGCCGGTATCGAAAAGAAATTGTCTGAAATCTCACCGGGTTTTCCTGAAGGCTCAAAGGTCAAGGTCTTTTATAATCGCGGCGACCTGGTCGATAAGGCTGTCGATACAGTATTCCATGCGCTCATGGAAGCCATCGTCTTGGTTGTCATCCTGCTGATATTGTTTTTAGGTGACTTGCGCGCAGCATTGACAGTCGCCTTGGCATTACCGATGGCGGCGATGGTGACTTTCATTTTGATGAAATATACCGGAATGTCCGCTAACCTGATGAGCCTTGGCGGTTTGGCGATTGCGATCGGTATGCTGGTCGATGCAGCAGTGGTCGTGGTTGAAAATATCATCACCCAACTGGCGCACAAAGAAAAAGCCGAACGTTTACCCCGTTTGCACGTTATCTACCGGGCGACCCGCGAGGTAGCTGTGCCGGTAACTTCCGGTATATTGATTATCATCATCGTATTTCTCCCTTTGTTGACCTTACAAGGCCTGGAAGGCAAATTATTTACTCCCGTGGCATTAACCATCGTATTTGCCTTGGGCGGCTCCCTGATTTTGTCGCTTAGCGTCATCCCTGTGCTGGCTTCGTTTTTATTGAAGGAAGTTACGCACGAAGAACCGTGGTTGCCGCGAAAATTATTAAGCCTGTACCAACCCGCTTTGCTGTGGTGCCTGGATAACAGCAGAAAGATTTTCATAGTGGCGGGTGGGCTGCTGGTCATTACCGCATTGGTGTTTACGAGGATTGGCAGCACTTTTATGCCGACCATGGATGAGGGCAATGTTATTATCCAAATTGAAAAGCTGCCCTCGATTACGCTGGGGCAGTCTGTTGCTTTGGACGGGCAAATACAAAAGGTTTTGTTGAAAAATATTCCGGAAATTACCTCAGTTGTTGCCAGGGTAGGCTCAGATGAATTGGGTTTAGACCCAATGGGGCTTAATGAAACCGATACGTTCCTGATATTTAAACCCAAAGATGAATGGAGTGTAACCAATAAGGAAGAACTCATTGAAAAAATCCGATCCGTCATGGAACAAATGCCGGGGATTTCTTATGGCTTCACCCAACCCATCGAAATGCGGGTTTCAGAAATGTTGACCGGTACCCGTGGCGATTTGGCTGTCAAACTATTCGGCTCCGACCTTGCGGTACTGGAAGAAAAGTCCAATGAAATTGTGGAAGTGCTAAAGCATATTCAAGGCTCTAGCGACGTGTTCGTCAAACAGAACAGCGGCATGCAATTCCTGCAAGTATCCATCGACAGGTCGGCGGCAGGGCGCTTGGGCCTTGACGGCGATGCCATCGAAAACCTGTTGCGCGCGCAAATTGAAGGTTTGAACCTTGGGATAGTTCAGGAAGGGATTAAACGGACACCCTTGATAGTCCGTGGAAACAGCAATATAGCCAGTTTTGATAACTTGCAAATCACCTTGGCGAATGGCGCCCATGTACCCATTACGGCGATTGCCCAACTGAAAAAAGTTGAGGGTGTGGTTTCCATCGGGCGCGAACATGGTCAGCGTTTTTCTGTCATCCGCAGCAATGTTGAAGGCCGGGATCTGGTCGGCTTTGTCGATGAAGCCAAACAAGCTATTGCCGAAAAGGTCAAATTGCCGACCGGTTATATCGTTTCGTTCGGCGGCCAGTTTGAAAACCAGCAACGTGCGGCGGCAACCTTATCGTTGGTTATTCCCGTCTCGCTCGGTTTGATTTTCCTGTTGCTGTTTTCGACGTTTGGTTCTGTCCGGCAGGCCTTATTGGTGCTTTCCAATATCCCGCTGGCGATGGTCGGCGGCGTGTTTGCACTATGGGCATCGGGAGAATACCTGTCCGTACCGGCTTCGGTCGGATTTATCGCCTTACTGGGCATTGCAGTTTTGAACGGTGTGGTGATGGTGAGTTATTTCAACCAGCTCCTCGTTACGGGCATGGACATGGCAAAAGTCGTTGTGGTGGGTTCTGCCCGGCGCTTAAGGCCTGTGATGATGACCGCCACCATCGCCGCATTTGGTTTGATTCCCTTGCTGTTCGCCACCGGGCCGGGTTCGGAAATCCAAAGGCCTTTAGCCATCGTGGTCATCGGGGGGTTAGTCTCTTCCACCTTCCTGACCTTATTCTTGTTGCCCATCCTGTTTAAACGCTTTGGGCTTGCCAAGGAGACTGCATAATGAATAAAGACCGACTCGTCATCCTGAATGCCCCTTCAGCTTTGGAAGAAAGCGTGGTTGATTGCTTGCTCACGCTGGAATCGGAACACGGTTTCAGCAGTTTTCCGGTCAATGTGCACCACCATGAAAACAAGGGATTGTCGTTGGCGGAACAAGTCAGTGGGCGGCAAAAGCAAATTTGTTTCCAGATACATATCGACCAAGCAGGGGCAATTATGTTGCTGGATCGGTTGAAGGAAGAGTTTTCCGGAGCAGGGATTCAGTATTGGGTGATACCGATCATGGAAAGCACGGAAATTTAAAAATTTTCATTCCATGTTGTTCGACTTTTGCAACACCAAAAGCCGGTTATTGGCTGGCATGGGATTGTCTTTTATCAACTTAAGTCTGGTTTTTTTCGCCAACTTAATTACGGCCTCAAAATCCCTGATGCCACTTAAAGGATCGCGGCTTTTTAACCACTGGTCAAAATTGGCGTTGCTGTCGCTGGTGTACTTGCCGTTGTAGTTAAAGGGGCCGTAAATACAGGCTATTGCCAACGGATTCAGATAAGTTTCGAACCGTTCAAAGAGTATTTCAACATTTTGCCAACTCATGATGTGCAATGTATTGGCGGTAAAAACCGCATCCATTCCCTCGCACGGCCAAACTGCATCGGCAACATCGAGGACTAACGGTTGGTTAAGGTTAGCTAACCGCGCCTCATCCCGCCACGCGTTGATCCCCGGATGGCTCTCGGGCAAGTCCGTTGGTTGCCAAATAAGGTGTGGAAGCTCGCTGGCAAAATAACAAGCATGCTGCCCCGTACCGCTGCCGATTTCCCAGACCGTTGTCGGTTTTGTAAAAGCTTCACGGATAACCGCCAAAATAGGCGCTTTATTGTTTTCGCAGGCTTGGGAGTGGGGCTTACTTATCATTTTTAATCATTGGCCTACATGACTTGATCATTATTTTGACTAATCTTGCAACCCCATTGTCAAGATTTTCCTGGCTTCGAAAGGTAACATGCTTTATCGGAGAACCATAATTTTTTTTCTTGTGCCATAACTGTCAACCGGCGTTGAATATTTTCCACATAGGATTTCAGGTCAATGGGTCTTAATTTCTGTTTTACGGTATTTAAACCGATAAGAATCATTGCCGGTTTCCAAGATATCGCAGTGGTGGGTAATGCGGCCTAACAGCGCTGTCGTCATTTTAGGATCGCCCTTGTACCCTTGCGGGTAAAACACGTGTACCCACTCACTGAACTTTAAATTGGTGGTGATGATCAACGAGGTGCTAATAAGGTGAAATAGCAGCGCCCCACCGTATTCGGGGAACGGTAAGTAACCCAGTTCATCCAGGATCACAACATCGACTTGCACCAACTTTTTGGCCAAGTTTCCTGTTTTATCGTGATGTTTCTCCACTTCCAAACGATTGACCAAATCGACCGCGTTAAAGAAACGGATGCGCTTGCCTTGATGGATGGCGTCCACCCCAAGGGCCGTTGCCAAGTGCGTTTTGCCCTCTGGGGCACAAGTGCCGGTACCGGTGCCCCCGACCAGGATGAGATTTTGCGCCTGTGCGGTACATCATCAAACCTTCCGTAATCGAGAAGAAGCCAAACAAGCTGTGTTTGAATATATTGAGGTATTTTACAACCGGGAGCGATTGCATCCGCTAATGGATATTTATCTCCAGTTGACTACGAAGCGCAGCAATATGCCGCTTAACCTTGTGTCTGGAAAAGCGTTGACACATCATTTCATAAATGGTGCCATTCCTTGAAATCAGCCCTTAAAATTCGGCATCATGATAAACATTTTGCACATCATCCAGGTCGTTCAACATGTCCAGGAATTTTTCCAACAAAGCCACATCGTCGCCAGTGACGATCTTTACACTTTTGGGCAGGAATTGGATTTCGTCTACCTCAAAGTCTATCTCGCCAAAGCTGTCCGTTAAGGCTTGTTTGGCCTTGGCGTAAGAGGCGGGTGAAGTGAAGACGGTGATTGTTCCGGCTTCGTTTTCAATGTCAGTTACGTCCACGTCGGCAGCCAGTAAGGCTTCAAGTACGGCATCTTCGTCGCCATGGTTAAACGCCAGGATGGCGACATGGTCGAACATGTGGCTGACCGTACCTTGGGTGCCGATTTTACATTTGGTTTTGGTAAAACACAGGCGCACGTCGCCAAAGGTGCGGTTAGGGTTGTCGGTGAGGCAATCGATTATCACCATGCAGTTGCCGGGGCCGTAACCTTCATAACGGGCCGGATAAAAATCTTCACCGCCGCCGCCTTTGGCTTTTTCGATGGCTTTTTCGATAACATGGGCAGGCACCTGGTCTTTCTTGGCGCGTTCAATCAAGCCGCGTAATGCCAAATTTCCATTAGGATCAACCCCGCCCGACTTAGCGCACACATAAATTTCCCGGCCGTATTTGCTGTAGACCTTTGCCTTATGGTCTGACGTTTTTGCCATGGATACTTTACGGTTTTGGTAGGCTCTTCCCATTTGGTTGTTGCTCCGGCGAAAAATAAATGGGCAATTTTACAGATAAGTATTTAGCTAGGGAAACTTTAGTTACCGCAGCAAAGGCAATGTTGCTGTTTAATAAGCACAAAAGGCTCGCGTTGCATGCCCTACACTGCTTTGTTAAACTAAGCAATACTTCACAAACCAAGTGGTTGTTGGATGGGATCCGGCAATTGGCGGATTAAAAATGCTGCTACATGGTTCCAACGCTCTAGTTGGAACTATGATGTCAAGGCCTATTCAACTTAAGTGCTTGAACGGGCATTTAATATTTCCTGATTACTTACAAGATTCAGCGACGATAAAAAAACAGCGTAAGGGTTATGCATCGGATGGTTCAAAAAAGAACTTTTCTCATCCTAGCGGAATGAGTGGGTCTCCCTTGATAGCCCTTTATGATGAGAATGGTGATAATGACTTTTTTCCTGTAGTCGGTGTATTTACAAGTTATAGAAAACGACAACGTATAGCTTTTGGAACTGATGTTCAATATGTTATCGATGCAATAAAACATGCAGCAAAGTAGCCTGGATAGAGCAAAGCGAAATCCGGGGCGAAAGGGATTTGGATAATCCCGGATTCCACTTCGTTCCATCCATACTACAACTGACCTAAAAAAGCATATGATCTTTAAGGGGTTTTAATTTTAATTGGGGCTTATCAAGCGCGATGCCATTACCTCCACCACCCAACTGGGAAGCAAACGAGATTACGAAATTCATTGATGCTGCGCGCACCAATGAATTTGCCACGTTCGCCAATTTAAAGAGCGACGTTGCACGATTTGCCGACATCGATCTGGCGTATCGAAAGGCCATCAATGGACTCAACCACTCGAAAGATTGGTTCACTAGTTTCTTCGTGCTTCGGTCTCACTCCAATTTCTTAGCAGCCTGCCGCTTATCCTGGAGCGGTCAAATTCCGGAGAGCTACGTTGTTCTGCGGTCATGCCTTGAGAATGCCCTCTATGGACTCTACCTCGCTCGACACCTAAACTCGCAAGAAACATGGTTGAGACGCCACGATGACGAAGCTGGAAAGAGGAAAGTGAAAAACGAATTCAAGATTAGAACCCTGTTGGGGTTTGCCACCACCGTCGACAGAAAAGAAGGATCAATCGCAAGAACGCTGTATGAGCGCACTATTGACTTTGGAGCGCACCCGAATGAACTTGCGCTTATGCAAACGCTTCAGATTAATGAAAACGATGACCCTGGTGAATTCAAAAGCAACTACCTTGACGGTGATTCTGTCTATCTGAGGGAAGTCCTCAAAACCACTGTACAAGTTGGCGCCTGTGCGCTTTCACTTTTCCGCAGCGTTAACCCAGAACGCTTCGACATAATAGGGCTGACCGATTTGTTACGTCATGTAAAGGAAGGTCTGTGAATCGAAATTCCCAGTCAACCGGACACCCGGCAAGCAAAGTAGCCTGCATGGAGTGTATTGGAATCCAGGATTATCGAAATGACTTTCGCCCTGGATTTCGCCTTGCTCCATCCAGCCTTCAACATAGGAGAACACATGGTTAGCCCAATCTACGCGGGAATCCTGGCATTATTGATCGTTTGGCTGTCACTAAACGTCATCAAATTACGCAGGTCGAAGAAAGTCAGGCTGGGCGACGGCGGCGAAACCGACCTCCAATATGCCATCAGGGCGCGTGGAAATGCGACTGAATATATCCCTATCTCCCTCTTATTGTTGGTTCTTCTAGAACTCAGCGGAGCCAGCATCTGGCTGGTGCATTTAGGCGGCATCGCCATCATTATAGGCCGTGTGCTGCACGCAAAAGGTATGCTTAGCCAAAGCCTTGGTTACCGTGTGCTGGGTATGCAATTTTCGATTTTTACCATTATCGGCTTGGCATCCATCAATATCGCTTACGCTTTTTACAAGTTATTCGGTACGGCATAATCAAGCCGATTGGGTTGCATCTTTTTCGTTACCCGACATTTTGGCAGCCGATGTGGTCGGCTATTGCCAATTACAACTTCCGCTTTTCTAAAAACCTTGTGCCGAACCATGAACTGGGTGCCTAACGCTTTCCGAACTGCACTGTTTTGTTATCAGGCATTAGTGTTTTCCTTCACATAGCCTTACACTATAATGATGACAGGACAAATAAATAAAAGTAAAAATACCGTTTGGCACCACGCCACGGTCACGCGAAAGCGGCGTGAAGACAAAAACAAGCATAAATCCGTCGTGTTATGGTTTACAGGCTTATCCGGGGCAGGCAAATCGACCCTTGCACACGCGGTTGAGGAACAGTTATTTCAATACGGCTTTAATACCTTTGTGTTGGACGGGGACAATATCCGTCACGGCTTGTGCGGCGACTTGGGTTTTAACGATGCCGACCGCAAGGAAAACATCCGCCGCATCAGCGAAACCGCAAAACTGATGCTGGAAGCCGGCATTATCACGCTTACCGCATTTATTTCCCCTTTTCGGGCCGAACGGGCGATGGCCAGGAAACTCATGCCGCACGGGGATTTTATTGAAATCCATTGTTACTGCCCCTTATCTGTCTGTGAGCAGCGCGATGTCAAAGGGCTTTACCAAAAAGCCCGGAAAGGAGAAATACAGAACTTCACCGGGATATCCTCCCCTTACGAAGAGCCGGAAAAGCCGGAGTTGCGGATTGACACCAATGCCTTAACCCTCGAAGAAAGCGTACAAGAAGTTATAAGCTTGCTGCGGTTACGGAATGTCCTTCCCGCACCGGAAACCAGCGATGCATTATGACGTTTTTAATGGCGATGCGGACGGGATTTGCGCCCTTATCCAACTTCGGCTCAACCAACCGATTGAATCTACCCTGATAACCGGCATCAAACGCGACATCCAATTATTGGATAAGGTTACGGTTAACCCAGGGGACAGCCTGACGGTATTGGATATAAGCTTTGAAAAAAACAGCCAGTGCGTTGTTGAATTTTTAAACGCAGGCGCTTCCGTTTTTTACGTAGACCATCACCAGCCGGGCAATATTCCGGAACACCCAAATTTAACCGCGCTGATCGATACCGATAACTCGACCTGTACCAGCCTGCTCGTCAACCGACATTTGGATGGAAAATTCCCGTTATGGGCGGTTACGGCGGCATTTGGCGACAATCTTAACCACAGTGCTGAAAAGTTGGCTTATAGCCTATCATTAGCTGGCGCGAAAGTGGATACCTTGAAAAACCTGGGGATTTTTATCAACTACAACGGTTATGGCAGCAGTTTAAAGGACCTTCATTTTACGCCGGATGTTTTATACCGGGAGATGGTCCGCTTTGAATCCCCTTTCGATTTTATCTCTGAAAATCCTGTCACTTTTGAAAAACTGGAAAACGGTTATCGCCAGGATATGGCCAATGCCGAAAACCTCAAGCCGGAATACGAAAGTAATGCCGTGGCCGTATTTTTAATGCCGGACACCGTTTGGGCGCGGCGGGTTAGCGGCGTTTTTGGCAATTATTTGGCTAACTTAAACCCAGATAAGGCCCACGCGGTGGTTTCTTTCAACCCGGAAGGCGGTTATCTTGTGAGCGTCAGGGCGCCCCTTACCTTAAATACAGGCGCGGACGAATTTTGTTCAGGATTTAAAACAGGCGGGGGCAGAAAGTCTGCGGCCGGTATTAACCATTTGCCAGCAGGGCAATTGCCTTTGTTCATTGATAAGCTTAATGAATTTTATTCTGTAAGGTTGGGTTAGAATCGGTTCTTGTTGTTGAAGGTTTTTGGGGAGAATTCCCAAGGGAGTTTATCTTCGGCTTAATAACTGCGCTGCACTGAAAAGCTGGCCAAAGATAACAACGCTTGCTTGTATTGGCTATCTGGCAGGACATCTAATGCAACCATCGCCTTATCGGCTTCTTCATTGGCACGTTGCTCGGTGTATTCAATCGCCTTACTGCTCTTCACGATGGCATAAACTTTGTTAAAAGCGTCACGATTGCCATTTTTAATGGCGTCAATAATGACGTTGGCTTCGGAAGGCAAGCTGTTTTTAATGGCGTAAATCAAGGGTAGGGTAGGTTTGCCTTCGGCTAGGTCGTCACCCAGGTTTTTGCCCAGCTCTTCCTTATTGGCCTTATAATCGAGGGCATCGTCTATCAATTGGAACGCCACCCCAAGATGCTGGCCGTATTGGGACATCTTTTCTTCCACTTCCGCACTGGCATTTGACACCACGGCAGCCAATCGGGTTGCGGCGCTGAACAAGATCGCCGTTTTCCTGGAAATCACTTCCAGGTACTTTTCCTCTGTGGTTTCCGGGTTGTTGCAGTTGAGTAGTTGAAGTACTTCGCCTTCGGCTATGGCCGTGGTCGTCTTGGAAAGGATCTCCATGACACGCATAATACCGGTGCTGACCATCATTTCAAAAGCACTGGAATACAGGTAGTCCCCTACCAATACACTGGCGGCATTGCCCCAAACAGCATTGGCCGATTGTTTGCCGCGCCTCAATTCTGACTCATCGACCACATCATCGTGCAACAGCGTCGCCGTGTGGATAAATTCTATGACGGCGGCAAGCACCAGATGGTTATGTTGGGCTTCTCCCAGGGCTTTGGCGGTAAGCAGCAGCAGCATAGGGCGCAACCGTTTGCCGCCATTGCTGACGATATAATGCCCCATCTGGTTGATGAGCAGCACGTCGGAGCTGAGTTTTTTGACAATCAACGAGTCAACGGCCTTGGCTTCGTCAGCGGTTAATCGCTTTATCGACTCAAAGTCAATTGAAGTTGGCGCAGCGGTAAGTAAAATTGATGACATCATTTATAGTACAAACAAAACAGTCCGGAATACGACAAATACTTAAAAGTTTACCCATTTACGTTATTGTAACTGATTCCGGGTTGAATAACCCAACCTAAATGAACAGCCTTCTTGATGACTACCGAAAACAAAACCCGTCAAAAGGCCTTATTGCTTAACCAAATTATACTAATGTTAATTTGACGTAGGATGAAATTAAAAATACAATTGCAGGTTAATTTTAGTCTGTTAATGCTTTATGGAGTTGTAACCGATGTATGCGGTAATTCAAACAGGTGGTAAACAGTACCGCGTTGAGGAAGGTACGTACTTAAAAGTTGAAAAACTTGAGCTAGGCGCTGGCGAAAGTGTAGAGTTTGACAAGGTGCTTATGTTCCAGTCAGGCGATGCCGTCAAGGTTGGCGTCCCTTATATCGAAGGCGCCAAGGTTACAGCGAAAGTGCTTTCTCAAGGCAGGCACGAAAAAATCAAAATCATTAAATTTAGACGGCGCAAGCACCACATGAAACACATGGGGCACCGTCAGTACTATACGGAAGTCCAGATCACTGGCATTTCCGCTTAAATGCAGGAGTAAAAAATGGCTCATAAGAAGGCTGGGGGAAGTACCCGAAACGGGCGCGACTCCAACGCAAAAAGATTAGGCGTCAAGCGCTATGGCGGCGAGAACGTTATCGCCGGCAATATCATTGTCCGTCAACGCGGCACCCATTTTCATCCGGGTGATAACGTAGGTTGTGGAAAAGACCATACCTTATTTGCTACTGCTGACGGCAAAGTCTTATTCCAAGTAAAGGGTCCTAAAAGCCGTAAATACGTCAGTATCGTGGCTGCCTAAGGCGCTGCCTGTTGTCTTTGCAACAGGTTCAGACTTGCAAAAAGCCCCGCGCTCCAGGTGACGGGGCTTTTTTTATTTTTAGGTGTTTGAAAACCCACGATTTTAATAATGAAGTTTGTTGATGAAGTGGTCGTTCGCGTGGAAGCAGGGGACGGCGGCAACGGCGCCGTCGGATTCCGCCGCGAAAAATATATCCCTATGGGCGGCCCGGACGGCGGCGACGGCGGCGACGGCGGCAGCGTTTATTTGATTGCTGCCGAAAACCTGAACACCCTTGCCGATTTTCGGTTCCATACCGTATTCCGTGCAGAACGCGGCCAAAACGGGATGTCTCGTAATTGCACTGGCAGAAAAGGTGAAGATTGCTATGTGCCGGTGCCGTTAGGCACCCTGGTTTCCGATGCGGATACGGGGGAACTCATAGGGGATTTGACCAAAGTAGGCGAAACCCTGCTGGTTGCCAAAGGCGGTTTTCACGGCTTAGGGAACACGCGCTTTAAAAGCAGTATCAACAGGGCGCCCCAAAAAGCTAGCAAAGGGACGGAAGGGGAGCATCGTATGCTAAACCTGGAGTTGACCCTGATCGCGGATGTAGGCTTACTCGGCATGCCCAATGCCGGAAAATCCAGTTTGATACGTGCAGTCTCATCAGCGACCCCCAAAGTCGCCGATTACCCATTTACCACGCTGCATCCTAATTTAGGCGTGGTCAGGATAGACGACCAGCGCAGTTTTGTCATTGCCGATATTCCGGGCGTTATCGAAGGCGCGGCGGAAGGTGCGGGCTTGGGCTTGCAATTCCTGAAACATTTGTCACGGACGGGCTTATTGTTGCATATCATTGATATTAGCCCTTACGAAAGCGCGGATACGCCCATCCAAGCCGCAAAAAAAATCATCCGTGAATTGGGGCTTTGGAGCGACGAGTTGGCGCATAAGCCGCGCTGGCTGGTGCTCAATAAAATAGATAGGCTGGTTGAAGAAGAAGTTGGGCCGTGCTGCCAAACAATTATTAAAGGCCTAAAGTGGAAAGGCCCGGTGTTTAAGATTTCAGCCATTAACGGCAATGGCACTAAAGAATTGATGTATGCCATCATGGATTTTTTGGAAGCGCAACGACGGAAGGACAGTGGACAGGACTGATTTTGCAACCATAAAGCGGGTTGTCATAAAAATAGGGAGTTCTTTGCTCACCAAAGGCGGGCAAGGGCTGGATAAAACCGCGATTGCTGCTTGGGTAAGCCAGATGGCAGGCCTAAAAAACCGATCCATTGACGTTGTGTTGGTATCATCCGGTTCGGTTGCCGAAGGCATGAGCCGCTTAGGGTTAAAGGCCCGTCCCAAAACCCTCCATGAGTTACAAGCCGCGGCAGCGGTTGGGCAAATGGGGCTGGTGCGTGTGTTCGATGATAACTTTCAACACCACGGCCACCATGCCGCACAAGTGTTACTAACCCATGATGATTTATCCGACAGGCAACGCTATCTAAATGCCCGTAGCACTTTGTTGACCCTGCTTGATTTTGGCGTAGTCCCGGTCATTAATGAAAACGATACCGTCGCAACGGAAGAAATACGTTTTGGCGATAATGATACCTTGGCGGCTTTGGTGGCAAACCTGGTTGAAGCTGAGCTACTCATTATCCTGACCGACCAACAGGGTTTGTTTACGGGCGATCCCAGTTTGTATCCCGACGCCCAATTGATTCCGCAAATCAGCGTCAATGATAACCGTCTCGAAAAAATGGCGGGAGAAAGCCGCAGCGGCCTAGGCCGTGGCGGCATGTATACAAAGGTAAAAGCAGCGCGACTGGCTTCAAGGTCGGGCACCGCAACCGTCATTGCAGCCGGCGTAGTTGACAATGTGATAACAAGGGTTATATCGGGGGGACAAATAGGCACACACTTCTTGCCGGACATTGAACCTTTGGTTGCCAGAAAACGTTGGCTGGCAGGCCAATTGCAAATCAAAGGAAAGTTAACCCTGGATGCTGGGGCCGTCAGGGTGTTGAAAAGCGAAGGCAAAAGTTTGTTGGCCGTTGGCGTCAGGTCGATAGCGGGCCGGTTTGAACGGGGTGAATTGGTGTCCTGTGTCGATGAAAGCGGCCAAGAGATCGCCAGGGGGCTCATCAACTATGGCAAGGCCGATGCCGAACTTATCGCGGGCAAAAGCAGTTCCGAATTCGAGAAAATATTAGGCTATGCTGATGATTCGGAAATGATACATAGGGACAATATGGTATTGATTTAAGTCATTGTGTTAAGTCGTTTTGAAGCTATTATTGTTATCGAAGAAAGTGAAACCTTGTTAGTCCGAATTTTAGCCTTTACAATTTCTAACTGTATTATAAATCGAACCTTTGGACAGGTCGTCAGTAGCTATGAGAATACTAATTATATTCTTATTGATGTTGTTGATTGGGTGCAAGCCGGAATCTTATCCCTCAGGGACCAAGAAAAATCCGGCGGAATTGCACGACCAATATTATCTGACCGAAGATGGCGTTTATCTTCCATTACATCACTGGCTACCTGAAGCAGGCGCACCACGAGCCGTGATTATCGGCGTCCACGGCTTTAACGACTACGGTTATTTTTTTCAGCAGCCTGCCGAATATTTCAGCAGCCAAGGCATCGCCTGTTTTGCCTACGACCAACGCGGCTTCGGCGCATCGCCGCAACGCGGGTTTTGGGCAGGGACTGAGACCTATACCAAGGATTTACAAAGTTTTGTACGCCTGATAAAGCAACATTACCCAGGATTGCCCATTTATTTGCTGGGCGAAAGCATGGGCAGCGCTTTAGTCATAGCTGCAATCAGGGATGCCCGCATGCCGAAGGTTGATGGGGTAATTTTGGCTGCGCCAGCGGTCTGGCCAAGGGAAATTATGCCTTGGTACCAAACCAGCCTGCTTTGGGTGCTGGCGCACACGGTGCCTTGGCTGGCTCTGAGCGGCGAGAGTGTGGCGGTGAAGTTATCCGACAACCGCGAGATGGTGCGGGCCCTGGATAATGATCCCTTAGTCTTAAGAAAAACCCGCGTGGAATCAATGTACGGCCTGACGGACTTGATGGATTTGGCTTTCTATAATGCAGGCTTTGTCAGCGGAAATATTTTGTTGCTCTATGGTGAAAAAGACAACATTATCCCGAAGGAAGCTATTTATGTTTTTTTACAACGGCTTTTTGCGGGAGGCTCCCAGGGGAAAACCGTAGGTTTTTATCCAGAGGGCTACCACATGCTCTTACGGGACCTCAACGCTCCTATTTTATGGGAGGACATTAAGGCCTGGATAAACGCTAGAGGATCCGGGAAATTACTTTCAGGTGCGGACGATAGGGCAAAAAATCAACTGCTTATGCCATTGTTGGCTTGGCAGCAACGAGGGAAAAAATAACCCGATAGAATTCGGTGTTGTTGTGCAAACAATTCAGGGAGTTTTGCCGTTTTTTAGTAGCCCGGAACAGCATCCAGGTGTAATTTTCCGACAATAAAAAGGCCACTACCCATTGGGTGCGGCCTTCATGGAAAAGGACCTAAAACTCAGCCTAATGCCTTAACTTTTTCGTTTAGCCGGCTTTTGCCCCGCGCCGCCTTGTTCTTATGGATAAGGCCTTTATTAACGGCTGAATCGATAATGGGCATAGCTGTCTTAAAAGCGGCTTGGGCTTTTTCTTTGTCGCCCGCATTAACGGCAGCGATTACTTTCTTGATGAAAGTACGCAGGTTGCTTCTTTGCCCGGCATTACGTATGCGGTTTTTTTCGGCTTGTCGCGCGCGTTTTTTAGCTTGTGCTGTATTAGCCATAATCTCTAGATTTTTACAAATTCAGTTATAAAGCCCTACATTATCTTTATAAATGTTATTATTGTCAATATTTAACATCCTAAAGATTCAGGACTAATCAGTGGTAAAGCGTCTTTTCAAGGCTACCGTGATCGTCAGTAGCATGACGTTAATATCGCGGCTATTAGGGTTCGTCAGGGATATGTTGATCGCCCGGATTTTTGGGGTGGACGTTGCGACCGATGCATTTTTTGTGGCGTTTAAAATCCCTAATTTTTTGCGCCGTTTGTTTTCGGAAGGCGCGTTTTCCCATACCCTAATCCCTGCCATGGTCAATTACCAGGATGACAGGGCTGCCTTAAGGCAATTCATCGGGAAGACAGCAGGCACATTGGCGGGATGGTCTTTGGTCATAACGCTTGCGGCAATCCTTTTGTCACCTTTACTCGTCTTAGCTTTGGCGCCCGGTTTTGCTTTGCATGGCCAGCAATTAGAATTGGCGGTGCCTGCCATGCGCATCATGCTCCCATTCGGCTTCTTTATTATTTTGGTGTCTTTTGCAGGCGCTGTGCTCAATTCCCGCGACCGTTACGCCATTCCGGCATTAACTCCCGTCTTGTTGAATGTTTGCATGATTACCGCCGCCTTATGGCTTGCCCCAAAGATGGAAGTACCGATCATGGCATTGGCCTGGGGTGTGTTTGCTGCTGGCGTGGTACAACTTTTATTCCAAATACCCAGCCTGTTGCGTTTGGGGTTATTGCCGAAATTGACGGTCAAGCTGAAAGATCCGGAAGTTACCCAGGTGATGAAAAAATTATTGCCCGCCACCTTCGGCGCTTCGGTTACCCAGATCAGCGTACTGATGGACACGCTATTCGCTTCATTTTTAGTCAGCGGCAGCGTATCCTGGTTATATTACTCAGACCGCTTAGTAGAGTTTCCGTTAAGTATTTTGGGGTTGGCCTTGTCAACGGTGATCTTACCTAACCTAACTAAAAACCATGCCGCAGAAAACCCGACAGCGTTTTCCTCGACATTGGATTGGGGATTGCGCCTGGCGGTATTGGCGGGAATTCCAGCCACGATTGGATTATTCGTCCTTGCCGAACCGATCTTGTCGACCCTGTTCCAATACGACGAATTTACAGTGAACGACGTTTACAGCGCCGCAAAAAGCTTAAGGGCGTATTCGGTGGGCTTGCTCGGTTACCTATTCGTTAAGGTCTTGCTGCCCGCCTTTACATCGCGTTTGGACTTAAAAACGCCAGTCCGTTACGGAACGCTGGCGATGATTGCCGGTTTGTTACTAAATGTACTGGCGATTCCCATGGCGCATGCTGGGTTGGCATTGGCGACATCCTTGGGTGCGATAATTAATGCCGCGCTGCTGCTAAAAAAATTATTCAAAGATCGCGCCTACCAACCAGGAAACGGTTGGTTGCTGTTTTTGGTTAGAATTGTGTTAGCCAGCACCCTTATGACTTTTTGTTTATATTATTTTGTCGATGCCACTTGGTGGCACCAATGGGATTCTACGGACAGGATGATCAATCTGTTAAAGTGGATAAGTATCGGCTGCTTCGTGTATGTAATGGCATTGGCAATCTCCGGTTTGAGACTAAAGCATTTGACCGGGACAAATGATAGAATCGGCGATTTTTGATCCAATAAGCAATTGATGCGGTTAATAAGAGGAATACCACACCTGCCGACCTTCAAAAACGGCTGCGTCCTGACCATTGGGAATTTTGACGGTGTCCATATCGGGCACAAGGCCGTAATTCAAAAACTGGTTTGGCGGGGCAAGGCATTGGGCTTACCGGTTGTCATCATGGTTTTTGAGCCGCAGCCCCTAGAATATTTTTTAGGCGCGGATGCCCCGCCCCGCTTGACGCGCTTACGGGAGAAAATAATTCAGCTTGCAAAACTGCCCGTTGATGATTTAGTCATAGTGCGATTTAATAAACAAATTGCCGATTATGATGCCGGGCAATTTATCGACGATGTTCTTGTCAAACACTTGAACGTCAAACACTTAGTGATCGGCGACGATTTTCGCTTCGGCAAGGACAGGAAAGGGAATTTTGCCCTGCTTAGGGAGAAAGGCAAGGCCGCGGGATTTCAGGTAGAAGATACGGGGACGCTTCTGATAGCTGAACACCGCATCAGTAGCACCCTAATAAGGCAAGCTTTGCTGGCTGGCGATCTTGATACCGCGGAAGCCATGTTGGGTTATCCCTATTCCGTGTGCGGCCGGATTGTCCACGGCGACAAGCGCGGCAGGACGATCGGTTACCCGACAGCCAATATCGGGATGGTCAGGAAGAATTCGCCGGTCAGTGGTGTTTTTGCGGTGACCATGACGGGCATAGGCGCCCTGGAATTCCAGGGCGTGGCAAATGTCGGCGTGCGCCCCACGGTGGACGGCAGCAACAATGTGGTACTGGAAACCTTTTTATTTAACTTTAACCAAGACATCTACGGTTGTTATGTGGAAGTCCACTTTAAACAAAAGATTAGGCCAGAACGGCGATTCCAGACCGTCGACGAACTCAAAGAACAGATAATAACTGACGTAGCTGAGGCCAAAAAGATTTTTGCGGCACAAACATAAAAGACAATGGATCATGACAACGGATTATAAAAGCACACTTAATTTGCCCAACACCGCTTTCCCCATGAAAGGCAACCTGGCTCAACGCGAACCCGAGCGGTTAAAACGTTGGCAAGAAACCGATTTGTACCAAGCGATCAGGGCGCTTACCCAAGGCCGGCCCAAATTTATTTTGCACGACGGCCCCCCTTACGCCAATGGCGGAATCCATATCGGCCATGCGGTCAACAAAATCCTGAAGGACATCATCGTCAAATCCAAAACCTTAAGCGGATTCGATGCCCCTTATGTGCCGGGCTGGGATTGCCATGGCCTGCCTATCGAGTTGCAAGTCGAAAAAAAAATAGGCAAGGCAGGCGCAAAAATCGCCCCGGATGTTTTCCGTAAAGCCTGCCGGGACTATGCAGGGAAACAAGTCGACATCCAAAAAGAAGCCTTTGTCAGGCTAGGCATCCTAGGCGATTGGGACAAACCTTACCTGACCATGGATTTTGAGTTTGAAGCCAATATCGTTAGGGCTTTGGGCAGCATCGCCCAAAAGGGACATATCTCCAAAGGCGCCAAACCTGTGCATTGGTGTACTGACTGCGGTTCTGCTTTGGCGGAGGCCGAAGTCGAGTACGAAGACAAACATTCGCCTGCCATTGATGTGCGTTTTCAGGTCGTTGATGAAGCCAGTTTTATGGCGGCCTGCCATCATGTGCCAGGGCATGAGGGCGAAGGGCGTGTATCGGTCGTCATCTGGACAACCACTCCCTGGACTTTACCGGCAAACCAGGCCGTAGCCTTGAATGCCGACCTTGAATACGCCGTCGTCCAATACGAGAAGGATGGCCGCAAAGAACGTTTGGTATTGGCCGAAGCCTTGCTGAAAGATGCCATGTTGCGCTACGAGGTCGACCAATATCACGTCATCGCCTATTGCAAAGGCGCGGCACTCGAACACCTAAAGCTGCAACATCCTTTTTACGACAGGCAAGTCCCCATTATTCTCGGCGACCATGTCACCACAGAGGCGGGTACCGGCGCGGTCCATACCGCCCCTGGCCACGGTCAGGACGACTACATCGTCGGCTTAAAATACAACTTGCCCGTCGATAACCCAGTCGGTAGCGATGGCGTGTTCCTGCCAAACACCGAGTTCTTTGCCGGACAACACGTATTTAATGCCAATAACCAAGTGTTGGAAGTGCTGGAAGCCAAGGGTAACCTGCTCCACAACCACGCCATTTTGCACAGCTATCCGCACTGCTGGCGGCATAAAACCCCGATTATCTTCAGGGCGACACCGCAATGGTTTATTTCCATGGAGCAAAACGGCTTGCGTGAAAAGGCGCTTGATGAAGTTAAGCGCGTTGAATGGATACCGGACTGGGGCCAGGCACGGATCGAAAGCATGCTGGAAGGCCGCCCGGATTGGTGTATTTCCAGGCAACGGACGTGGGGCGTGCCGATAACGTTTTTCGTCGATAAGGAAACCGAGGAGTTGCATCCGCGTACCGGCGAGTTGATTGAGGAAGTCGCCAAGCGTATAGCGCAAAAAGGCATCGATGCATGGTTCGACATGGATGCTTCCGAGTTATTAGGCGACGAATCGGAACGTTACCAAAAAATTACCGATACGCTGGACGTCTGGTTCGATTCCGGCGTAACCCATGCCTGCGTCTTGGATAAGCACGAACAATTGCACTTTCCGGCGGACTTGTACCTAGAAGGTTCCGACCAGCATCGGGGCTGGTTTCAATCCTCATTGTTGGCTTCAGTCGCAAAGAATGGCGTTGCCCCTTATAAAGAGGTGTTGACGCACGGCTTTACCGTAGATGCGGAAGGCAAAAAGATGTCCAAATCCAAGGGCAATGTCGTTGCACCGCAATCGGTCATGAAAGATTTGGGGGCCGACGTGTTGCGCTTATGGGTGGCGTCAACGGATTACCGCGGCGAAATGTCGGTATCCAACGAAATTCTTAGCCGCACTTCCGACGGTTACCGCCGTTTGCGAAATACAGCGCGTTTCTTATTGGCCAACCTGGATGACTTCGATCCGAGCCGACACCTGGTAGCTAGCAAAGACTTATTGGCCTTAGACCGTTGGGTCATAGACAGGGCGTATCAGTTGCAGGAAGAAATCGTAGCGCATTACGGTGCTTACCAGTTCCAGCAAATCTTCCAGAAAATCCATCATTTTTGCGTCATTGATTTGGGGGGATTTTACCTGGATGTTATCAAAGACCGCCAGTACACCGCGAAAACAGGCGGCCTGGCGCGGCGTTCAACCCAAACGGCTTTATACCATGTACTGGAAGCCCTGGTGCGTTGGCTGGCGCCGATCGTTAGCTATACCGCCGATGAGATCTGGTCTTATATGCCGGGCGACCGCAGCCAATCCGTATTCCTGGAAACCTGGTATAAAGGCTTGTCCGGACTGGATGAGGCTTCACCATTAAACCGTGAATTTTGGCAACAGGTCATTGAGGTAAGGTCTGCGGTCAGCAAAGAACTGGAAAAAAGCCGGACGAAAGGCGACATCGGCGCATCCTTGAACGCGGAAGTGGACCTCTATTGCAACAGCAAATATTTCGAGCTCTTAAATAAGCTGGATAACGAACTGCACTTCATTTTTATTACGTCTAACGCATCGGTTATTGCCGAACAATTCAGCCCTGAAGACGCCATACAGACCGAAATCGATGGCATTAAACTAAAAGTGAATGTTTCTTCTAACCCCAAATGCGTCCGTTGTTGGCACCAACGTTACGATGTCGGCGAGCATCCGGAACACCCTGAACTGTGCGGCAGGTGCGTCGAAAATGTCGATGGCGATGGCGAACGCCGCCTTTATGCGTAACATGGGCATGCTAAAGTGGCTGTGGGTGTCGTCGGTAGCGATCATCCTGGACCAGGCCAGCAAGCTGATCATCCAACATTCCATGCAGCTTTACGAATCCATCCCGCTGATGCCGTACTTTAACCTGACCTACGTGCATAACACTGGCGCAGCATTCAGCTTCCTAAGCGAAGCGGGCGGTTGGCAGCGTTGGTTTTTTGCGGCTTTGGCATTGGTTATTAGTGCAGTTTTATCCGTCTGGCTAATGCGCTTACAAAAACACGAAACCTTACTGGCCTTAGCACTATCCCTTGTATTAGGCGGAGCAATCGGCAATTTAATCGACCGCCTGGCCTACGGCTACGTCATCGACTTCCTCGATGTTTACTACAACAACTGGCACTGGCCAGCATTCAACATTGCGGATTCGGCGATTACCGTGGGAGTGGGGTTGATGTTGGCGGAGTCGTTTGGTTTGGGGAAATCGAAACAGGCTAACTCGCCTGAATAAGAACCGTCATTCCGGAAGGGGTTGCCGTAATCCAGTAGATGTAGGTCGCATTGCCGCGATAGCGGTTATGTGACAATTGATGTATTAATTAGGTCAGGTAGCGCTTAGGCGCAACCTGACCTACATGGCTAGATAGTTAATGTGTAGCTAACGCGACGGATGTTTTAAAACCGGTTCTCGCACCGGCGGGCGAGTTTCTTTCTTTTGCTTCGCCAAAAGAAAGAAACCAAAGAAAAGGCGACACGGATGCCGCTTGCTTCCTGCGCTCTGGCATTTTTATAGGGCTTTGCCAGAAAGGACATCCTTGTCCTTCTGGCAAAGCGCGGCTTCCTTGCCGCGCCCCTAACGGGCTATTCCCAATAAAACCGCCAGCGCTCGGCGCGGCATAACGGGAAATGGGGGGTAGGTAACGTTATAGGATGTGCTGAACGAAGTGAAGCGCATCAATCGCGAACGATGCGCCTCGTTCCTCGACACATCCTATTACTCTACATTAAATAAAGAGGCAGAAAAAAGTAGTAATACAATATTCAAGCGTTTAAATCTTAGCATTCTTTCCTCTAAAACCTAAAATACCAACCAGTCCGCTGCCGAACAACCAAAGAGCGGGAGGTAAAGGAACAACCGCAGCTTCTTTAAAAAAAGCTGTGCCACCAGCTTGTCCTAGCCCATTGGCATATGATGAAACTAAAGACCCAGCGCCTGTAGAGGGGTTAATGAGATAAATACTTGAATTGGCAGCGCCATAAAGTTTACCATCATCTCCCGCGGCTAGGCCATAAACAGGAGATGCCCCAATTGCGCCAATCGTCGTGGCTGTTTTACCTGCCAGATCAACCGAGATCAAATTGAAAGCATCTGTGTAGTAAAGTGTGCCTCCAAAAAATGCAAGGTCACCTCCTGAAGAGTGCCCCGTATTAAATAGCCCTGTAGCTGAACCTGTTGTTGTGTTAACTGAATACAATTCACCGCTTAATCCAGAAGCATAAAGGGTTCCGTTGGAATTAAAGACCAGTCCGTTAACATCGTTTACACCGAGAGATCCTATTGAAGTGGCCGTGCCCGTGGTTTTATTGATACTGTATAAAGCATTGAAACTTACACCGTAAAGATTGCCACTTGGATCAAAAGCAATGTCGGTCAAACCGACACCCGAATTACCGATGACAGTTGCTATCCCTGTAGTAACATCAACAGTACCTATTTTACCGCTTGGCAAATCATCTATCCATAAGATGGGAGCAGCGTAGGCAAACGTAGTAAAAATGAATGATAAAAATAGAGCTGTTAATAGTTTTGGAAGCTGCATATTCAATTTCCTTCTATTTAGTTAAATAAGAAAAATCAAATTTACATTTGCCAAGTTATGATGGGTTCATCGACAGCCACAAATGTAAGGATTTTGAGAATTTTTGGAACTAAAATACTTCTATCAAACAGGTTTTATGGAAAAATATAAATTTTCTTAAAACCGTGAAACATATAGCACTATAGAATAAGGCTTGTCAATTCTTACAATTACCAATATTGAATCTGTAAAGAGCCATATAGAGCCGTAGATACGATTTGCACGGTAGGTTGGGGTGAGGTACGAACCCCAACATGATGCCGACCATTATATTTGTTGGGGTTCACAAGTTCACCCCAACCTACAAACCTCCACCCTTTCCCGTTATGCCGCGCCGAGCACTGGCGTTTTTATTGGGAACAGCCCGATAGGGGTGCGGCAGGGATGCCGCACTTTGCCAGAAGGACAGGGATGTACTTTCTGGCAAACCCCGATAGAAATGCCAGAGCGCAGGAAATAAGCGGCATCCGGGCGGCCTTTCTTTTGGTTTCTTTTCTTTGGCCGCGCAAAGAAAAGAAACTCGCCCGTGGGTACGAGAACCCACATTAAAACATCCGTCGCGGTAGCGACACACTAAGAAACATTGTGTTCATGGTTCGAAAAGCTCACCACGAACGACCATTTTAATAATCCCTAAAACAACCCCGTTATCTTTCCATCATCATCAATATCAATCCTTTCCGCCGCAGGCGATTTCGGCAATCCGGGCATGGTCATCATATCGCCTGCGATGGCGACAATAAAACCCGCGCCATTCGACAACCGAACCTCGTTGATTTCAATGATATGGCCGGAAGGCGCACCTTTCAGGTTGGGATTGGTGGAAAACGACATTTGGGTTTTGGCAATACAAACCGGGAATTTGCCGTAATGTTCATCCCAGGCAAGCAATTGGTTTTTAATCTTGCTGGTGGCGGTAATGCCGGAAGCCCCGTAAAGCTTGGTCGCTATGGTTTCGATCTTTTCCCATAAACTCAGGCTGTCATCGTAAACGTAAGTACATCCGGGTTCGCGGCTTTCGGCGATAGCGACGATTTCTTTGGCCAGATTTTCCGCGCCTGCGCTGCCCTCTGCCCAATGCCTGGAAACCACACATTTAGCACCCAACGCGTTGCATTTGGCTTTAAGCAGGTCGAGCTCGGCGTCGGTATCGAATGTAAAATGGTTAACGCACACCACGCAAGGCAGGCCATAGTGTTGTGTGATGTTGTTATAGTGGCGTTCCAAATTCTCAAAGCCTGTTTCCAACGCAGTTAGGTTTTCTTGGTTCAAATCCTCCTTGTTGACACCGCCGTGAAATTTCAACGCCCTGATTGTCGCCACCAGGACTACCGCAGAAGGTTTTAAGCCAGTCATGCGGCATTTGATGTCGATGAATTTTTCAGCGCCTAAATCGGCGCCGAAACCCGCTTCAGTGACCACGTAATCGGCAATTTTTAACGCGGTTTTGGTCGCGGTGACAGTGTTGCAGCCGTGCGCGATATTGGCGAACGGGCCGCCGTGGATGATGGCGATATTGTTTTCCAGGGTTTGCACCAGGTTAGGTTTGATGGCGTCCTTGAGCAAGGCCGCCATTGCGCCGTGCGCTTTCAAGTCGCTGGCATAGATGGCGGTTTTACCGTCGGCTTTGTAGCCGATGACGATCTTACCCAAACGTTCTTTCAGGTCGGCCCGGCTAGTCGCCAAACAGAGTATCGCCATCACTTCCGATGCGACAACGATGTCGTAACTGTCTTCGCGCGAATAACCGTTGCCTGTCCCGCCTAAACCGATAATGATTTTACGTAATGCGCGGTCGTTCATGTCCACGACACGTTTCCATTGGATACGGCGCGGGTCGATACCCAGTGCGTTACCCTGGGTAATGTGATTGTCGATCAGGGCGGCTAACAGGTTGTGGGCGACGCCTATGGCGTGGAAATCTCCGGTAAAATGGAGGTTGATGTCCTCCATCGGCACGACCTGGGAATAACCCCCGCCAGCCGCGCCGCCTTTCACGCCGAAACAAGGGCCCAAGGACGGCTCGCGCAGACACATGATGGCTTTTTTGCCGATACGGTTTAAGGCGTCGCCCAAACCTACCGTCGTTGTGGTTTTGCCTTCCCCGGCCGGGGTCGGGCTAATGGCGGTAACGAGAACCAGTTTACCGTCGGGCTTATCCGCCAGACTATTGACATATTCAAGGGAAAGTTTGGCTTTGTAATGGCCGAAAGGGTCTAAATGTTCCGCATCGATGCCAAATCGCTCATTGACAAGGTTGATGATGGGTTTAATGTTCGCTTTTTGGGCAATTTCAATATCTGACATAGCGTTAACGGGTTGCTAAATTCGGCTTCGGAAAATACTTAATTATCCGACAATTCATTAAATAAGGTTGAGCTTTATTATAGTCATTATTACGCTGCAACAGTGGGCATATTACGATATTGAAGGCCTAAAGGTGACTTGCATTGACTTTCAAGGCTTTAAGAAAAGTCTTTTGGCCGTTTCTTGATTAAAGTTTGACTCCTTAGGGAGTAGTCATAGACAATAGCCTGTTTAAACTCGTATTTATTCCTTGTCAAGCATGGGTGACAGCACTCGTCCTAAAAACAGTTTAGTCGCAGTCCGGGATTTATCATTCTCACGGGGTGACAAGAATATATTCTCCGACGTGTCCATGGATTTTGAGCGTGGGAAAATTACTGCGATTATGGGGCCTAGCGGAACTGGAAAGACCACTTTACTTAAGTTGATTGGCGGACAATTACAGCCGGCAAAAGGCACAGTTACGGTGGACGGCAGCAATGTCCATCGCCTGCGCCGTTCCGAGCTGTTCAACCTGCGGAAACGCATCGGCATGCTGTTCCAAAGCGGCGCTTTGCTGACCGATATGAATGTTTACGATAACGTGGCCTTTCCTTTGCGGGAACATACCCACCTTCCTGAATCCATGGTCCGCACCCTAGTTTTGATGAAACTCCAGGCCGTTGGCTTACGGGGCGCAAGAGGCCTGATGCCCAATGAGCTTTCCGGGGGAATGGCGCGGCGTGTTGCCTTGGCGCGGGCCATCGCATTAGACCCGATGATGATTATGTACGACGAGCCGTTTACTGGACAAGACCCGATTTCCAAAGGGGTTTTGGTCCATCTTATCAAGTCGTTAAATGTCACCTTGGGGTTGACGACAATAATCGTATCCCATGATGTCCAAGAAACTTCGGCAATAGCCGATTATATTTATGTCATCTCGGACGGGAAAGTGATCGGTGAGGGAACGCCGGAAGAAATTCGGCATTCGTCGTCTGAATGGGTGCAACAGTTTATGGATGGTTCCGCCGATGGGCCGGTACATTTTCATTACCCAGCAAAAGACCTGAAGGACGACTTGATGTCCGCTGGGAAACGTTACTAGCCTTGTTGCTTACATGATTGAATTTTTGGAACACTTAGGCAGGAATACCCGTAACAGTTTCACCAAACTGGGTCGCGGGACTTTCTTCCTATTACAAACGCTTACAGGTATTGCCAGCATTTTGCCGCGGCCTCGGTTGCTGCTTAACCAAATGTATTCGGTCGGTGTACTGTCTTGCCTGATTATTTCTATTTCCGGCTTATTTGTCGGCATGGTGCTTGGCTTGCAGGGGTTTTACATCCTTTCCGATTTTGGTGCAGAGGAAACCTTGGGCGTCATGGTAGCGGCTTCCTTAGTCCGTGAATTAGGCCCCGTGGTATCCGCCTTATTGTTTGCCGGACGCGCCGGTTCCGCCCTGACTGCGGAAATCGGCCTGATGAAAGCGACCGAACAATTATCCGGCATGGAAATGATGGCTGTCGACCCAATCAAACGCATCATATCGCCACGCTTTCTCGCGGGATTTATCTCCATGCCTTTATTGGCCGCCTTGTTCAGCGCCATTGGAATTATTGGCGGAGATATTGTCGGCTCAGGTTTGTTAGGGGTTGACGACGGCGCTTACTGGTCGCAAATGCAGGCGAAGATCGATTTTTATGACGACATTGTCAATGGCGTCATCAAGAGCCTAGTGTTTGGCTTTGTGACCAGTTGGATCGCCTTGTTTGAAGGCTATGACGCCATCCCGACATCCGAAGGCGTTAGCCGGGCAACTACGCGAACCGTGGTCAATTCCGCTTTCAGTATTTTAGGTTTGGATTTTATCCTGACCGCACTCATGTTTGGAGACGATTGACATGCAGCACAGCAGTACCCAAGATACGCTGGTCGGGCTTTTTGTTGCCGCCGGTATTGTAGGATTATTTTTTCTCGCCTTACAGGTCAGCAATTTGAGCTCGTTTACCGAGCATGAGGGTTATACCATTACGGCGCGTTTTGAAAATTCCGGCGGCTTAAAGGTGAAATCGCCGGTGTCTGCGGCAGGCGTTAAAATCGGCCAGGTTAGCGATATCAGCTTCGACCCGAAAACTTACGAATCCGTCGTTAAGATGCGGATCTATTCCCAATACAATACGATTCCGGACGACACGACCGCCAGCATCTTTACCGCAGGATTATTGGGTGAGCAGTATGTCAGCCTAGAACCCGGCGGTTCTGGCGAGTTTTTAAAAGAAAATGGCAATATAGAAATTACCCAATCTGCGATTATCCTTGAAAAGGCCATCGGCCAATTCCTGTTCAAGTCGGCAGAAGAAAAGAAATGAGTAAATTGACCATGGTTAATGCAGAAGCGGGTCGTTTTGTCGTTGAAGGCGAACTGACTTTTTCCGCCATGGACAAAAAAACCGTAAGCTCTTTTGCATTTTTGGCTGCGGGCAAACAAATTACCCTGGATTTGGGCAAAGTCGGCAATGCCGATAGCGCCGGACTTGCTTTAATGATTGAATGGATAAAACATGCCCGCAGTAAAAGGGTACAATTACGCATTATCAATATCCCTGGACAAATCTTAAATTTGGCTAAGTTGAGCGGCCTTGATATGGCTGGCTGTTTTGTTTCAAGTTAGCTCCCGCTTAGCCTAATCAATCGGAACTGGTCAAAGAAACTCACACACACTGTATGGATAAACTCATAATTACCGGCGGCAACCAACTCTGCGGCGAACTTCGCATTTCCGGTGCCAAGAATGCCGCGCTGCCGATTTTAGCCGCCACTTTGCTTTCAGAAACGCCGGTAAGCATCGGCAACATTCCGCATTTGCACGATATCACCACCACGATGGAACTATTGGGCAGGATGGGCGTGCAATTGCTGGTCGATGAGAAAATGAATATCGAAGTCGACAGCAGCACCATCAGCAGCTACGAAGCACCCTACGAACTGGTTCGTACCATGCGGGCATCTATCCTGGTTTTGGGCCCGCTGCTGGCGCGCTTCGGCGAAGCCCATGTCTCTTTGCCTGGCGGTTGCGCTATCGGTACTCGCCCAGTCGACATCCATATCAATGGGCTCATCAAAATGGGCGCCGACATTACCGTTACCGGGGGTTATATCCATGCTAAAGCCAAAAAACTGAAAGGTTGCCGCTTGGTACTCGAACAAGTCACGGTTACAGGTACGGAAAACCTAATGATGGCAGCCGTCTTGGCGGAAGGCGTAACCATCATGGAAAATGCAGCAAAAGAGCCGGAAGTTACTGATCTTGCGCATTTCTTGAATAAGATGGGCGCTAAGATTTCCGGTATCGGCTCGGATGTCCTGGTTATTGAGGGTGTCGATAAGCTGGGCCTGGAACCGGTGCACTACAATATCCTGCCGGACAGGATTGAGACGGGGACTTATCTGGTCGCAGCTGCAATCACCGGGGGTAAGGTTAAGCTCAAGAACACCCGACCCGACATACTCGACGCTGTGCTGGATAAATTGACCGAAGCGGGTGCGGACATTACCTCAGGCGATGACTGGATTGCTCTCGACATGCACGGCAAAAAACCTCGTGCGGTTTCTGTGCGGACAGCGCCTTACCCCGCGTTTCCAACCGACATGCAAGCCCAATTCATCGCCCTGAACACGATCTCGGAAGGTGTAGGCATTATCACCGAGACCATTTTTGAAAACCGTTTTATGCACGTCCAGGAACTTCAACGCATGGGGGCTGACATCAAGCTTGAATCAAACACCGCTATCTGCAAAGGTGTAAAAGGCCTGACCGCAGCCCCTGTTATGGCAACCGATTTAAGGGCTTCGGCCAGTCTGGTCATTGCCGCCCTTGCCGCCGAAGGCAGTACCCGGGTGGATAGGATATACCATATCGACCGCGGCTATGACCACATCGAAGAAAAGCTTTCCCAACTGGGCGCGGTCATCCGCCGGGTACCCAACTAATCGCCGCCATGCTGACTATTGCCGTATCCAAGGGCAGGATCTACGAAGAAGCCCTGCCTTTCCTGGAAGAAGCCGGCATCAAACCCATTGATGATCCGGCGACTTCGCGTAAATTGGTTTTGTCGACAACGCGGGATGATGTGCAAATCGTCATTATCCGGGCAACCGATGTCCCCACTTTTGTTGAATACGGCGCCGCCGATATGGGCATTACCGGTAAAGATGTGCTCCTGGAACATGGCGCAGAAAGCCTTTACGAGCCGTTGGATTTGAACATAGCCCGTTGCCGGTTGATGACGGCGGCGCATAAGGACTCCCCAGAACCTAAAGGCCGACTTCGTGTCGCCACGAAATATGTCAAAACTACGCAACGCTATTTTGCCGGCCTTGGCATACAGGCTGAAATCATCAAACTGTACGGTTCCATGGAGTTGGCGCCGCTGGTTGGCCTTGCCGATTGCATTGTCGACCTAGTCGATACCGGTAACACATTGCGCGCCAATAACCTTGAACCAAGGGAACTTATCATGAACATCAGTTCACGGCTGGTGGTCAATAAAGCCGCCATGAAAATGAAAAACCAAGCCATTGCCGCGCTGCTCCAACAATTCGAACTTACACTTGCCAAAAGGTAAGCCTATGCCAGAGATTACTATTACCGAACTGGATGCCTCGGCGCCCGATTTCGCAAATCGATTACAACAACTGCTTGCGTGGGATGAATCGGAGAATTTCGATATCCATCGGCAAGTGCTGGACATTATTGCCGAGGTGCGCAGCAATGGCGATAAGGCCGTGATTGCGTATACCAATCGTTTCGACAACCGCCAGATTACGGCGGCATCAGAACTGGAACTAAGCAAAGCTTGCCTTGAAGAGGCTTTTAAAGGACTTCCTCTCGACCAAGCCGATGCCTTGAAAATCGCCGCTGGCAGAATCCGTGCTTATGCCGAACACCAAAAGTTACAATCCTGGGATTATACGGAAGCGGACGGTACACTTTTAGGCCAAAAAATTACCCCTTTGGATCGCGTCGGATTATACGTACCCGGAGGCAAAGCGGCTTACCCTTCGTCAGTATTGATGAACGCCATCCCGGCTAAAGTCGCGGGTGTCCCCGAAGTCATTATGGTGGTTCCCACCCCTGGTGGCGAAACCAACCAATTGGTATTGGCGGCAGCATATTTGGCCGGTGTCGATAGGATCTTTACGATAGGCGGTGCCCAAGCCGTTGCCGCGCTCGCTTACGGCACGGAAACTATCCCGCCCGTCGCGAAAATCGTCGGCCCGGGGAATATCTTTGTCGCCACCGCAAAAAAACTGGTGTTTGGGCAGGTTGGCATCGACATGATTGCCGGTCCCTCGGAAATTTTGATCATCTGCGACGGCCTAACCGACCCTGACTGGATTGCCATGGACCTTTTCTCCCAAGCGGAACATGACGAAAACGCCCAGGCGATCTTAATCAGCGATGACAGCACCTATCTTGCCGCCGTCAAACAAAGCATCAACAAATTGTTACCGAACATGGAACGCGCCGACATCATCAGGCTTTCCTTGTCTACACGGGGTGCGCTGATTAAAGTGGATAATTTGCAGCAAGCTGCCGATGTCGCAAACACGATTGCACCCGAGCATCTGGAACTTTCTGTGGCTAATCCAGAGTCGTTGTGCCAACACATACGCCACGCGGGCGCTATCTTCATGGGCCGTTATACTGCCGAAGCATTGGGTGATTATTGTGCGGGGCCGAACCACGTCCTCCCTACTTCCACTACGGCGCGTTACTCTTCGCCTCTTGGCGTTTATGATTTCCAAAAACGCACCAGCTTAATTAACTGTTCCCAAGCGGGCGCTAAAGGATTGGGTAAAACGGCATCCGTGATCGCGCGCGGCGAAAGCTTGACCGCACATGCGCGTTCTGCTGAATTTAGGATTTAGGTTAAAGGTGCAAAGCGAAAGGATATAAATGAAAGACAGAAATAACACTTTAAGCCTTTTACCTTGAGTCTTTCGCCTTGTTGAATAAATCCATTTTCCGTAAAGAAGTCCTGGCAATGTCCGCCTACAAGGTTGCCGATGCCAGCGGCTTGATCAAACTCGATGCCATGGAAAACCCTTACAACTGGCCGGAAGACTTAACGTTAAGCTGGTTAGAAACGCTAAAAGCTTGTGAATTAAACCGCTACCCTGACCCTGAAGCCAAAGAACTGACGGAAACGATCAGGAAGAAAAACCAAATCCCCAAGGAATTTGACATACTGCTGGGCAATGGCTCGGACGAGCTTATCCAAATATTGCTGATGGCTTTGCCGCCAGACTCCAGTGTGCTGTCGCCGCAGCCAAGTTTTGTCATGTACCAACAAATTAGCCAATCACTGGGTTTGGACTTTATCAATGTACCGCTGCTGCCAGACACGTTCGACTTGAATTTACCGGCCATGCTGGCAGTAATCGACGAACACCAACCCGCCATTATTTTTTTGGCTTATCCGAATAACCCTACCGGTAATTTATTTAGCAGTGATGGCATAAAAGAGATTGTTTCCGCCGCCCACGGCTTGGTCGTCATCGATGAAGCCTACGCGCCGTTTGCCAATGCGAGTTTCATGGACGAATTAAGCCGATATGAAAACCTGCTTGTCATGCGGACGGTTTCCAAACTTGGTTTGGCCGGGCTAAGGTTGGGTTACCTTGTCGGCTCACCGACAACCATTGGGCAACTCAATAAAATCAGGTTGCCTTACAACATCAACATCCTGACCCAAGCCACCGCCCATTTTGCGCTGAGCCACCATGAACTGTTCAATGGACAAACCCAGCTTATCTGCGCAGAGCGCGCCCACGTGTTTGAACAACTCGGTAAAATAGACGGCATTACCGCTTATCCCAGCTGGGCAAACTTTATCCTGTTCAGGGTTCCAAAAGGCATAGCCACTGACGTTTTTATGGGCATCAAACAACAAGGCGTGTTGATTAAAAACATGAGTGCCCAAGGTGGATTGTTGGCCAACTGCTTGCGCGTAACTATCGGCAAGCCTGAAGAAAACGAAGCTTTTATTTCTGCCTTGAAAAACTGTATAAATTAAAGGTTAATCCTCAAAATCTACTTGTAAGTAAAGCTAAAGAGTCCTGTTTTTATGGAAAACGGCTTGTTTAAGACTGTTGTTTACGCCGGACGTAAAATCCCAGTCCGGTAATAACCGTGCCGAATAACCAAATAGCCGCCGGGATCGGTACGGTTGAAGGTTGATTGGCTAGTTGCCCAGCTCTATTCAGGTTGTTTAAGGCGATACTTAAATTGAATTCTTCCCCTACGTTGGTCGCGCCATCCTCAAGCCGGTAGTTTTCCTCGGTAGAAATTGCGTAACTTGAAAGCTCCCAATCTGTGTAGCCGCAACCAACGCTATAGCATATGCCTGAATCTGCATCTAAAGCGGACCAGATTGGCTCCCCATCAGCCCCTGTACCCAGTATGATCGGCGCCTTGGGTATTATTGGCTCCTGTGTCCGGCTATTATCGCCCCCTGCCTTTGTCCTTATAGTAAACAGCAATGCAGCCATTTTGTTATAAGAAGCATTAAGTAAGCGTGTCCACCCGTTAGCCCCAAAACCTGCGCCATCAGTGGACATGTAGTTGAAGTAAAATTCCAATTTGTTTCCAGCCGCAACGGTGAAAGTGGTGGAGACGAGTTTGGAACTAATCCTTAATCCGCTCGATCTTACCGGTGAACCGTTGGTCGCCCTGTCAAGGTTGCTTACACGGCTGTCTTTATGAATGTTAACCGATGATGTACTTGTATTGCCGCTAGGGGACGGGGCATTACAACTGCCCGTACAAACCCAACCGGAAGGGATACCCTTGACGAAACCTGCTTGCGCCAAAGAGCCGAATGGCCAAAATACCGCACAGATTGCCAAGATCACGATTTTTTTCATCTTTATATCCAAATAATTCAGTCAAACAATTAAAAAGTGAATCTCAACCCTCATGTAGTAAATCAACAATCCATAGCATGGATCCTGTACCCCAATAGGAATGCATCATTGTTGATAAAGGCGGTTACAACCTTTTTCTAGATATAATCCGAAAGCAACCTATCATTTTCACTAAGCCTTACACTGACAAATAGGATATTCGTTCTATTTCCCAAAGCCTATAAGTGAGAATACCTACTTTTTTGGAAGTGAAAGTTTTGGCTAACGGTTTCTATCCGCCAACACAGCCAGAAAAGTAAGCGCTAACAGCATGTCCCAAAAAACGGTTAAAATAGATTAATTAAAGCTACCTAATCAAAATACTTGATGATTTTTCATGCATACATCTTATAAAACTGACGACCTGAGAATTAACGGAACCAAAGAGGTCATCGCGCCCGTTCAGGTCCATAAGGAAATGCCAATCTCTGAAATCGCCGCGCTAACGACATTAAAAGCCAGGCATGACATTCACAATATCTTGAATGGCAGGGACGACCGTTTATTGGTTGTAGTAGGCCCGTGTTCAATCCACGACACCGATGCTGCGATTGAATATGCAACGCTTTTGAAGGCGGCCAGGAATGAATTAAAGAACGACCTACTCATTGTCATGCGCGTTTACTTTGAAAAGCCGCGTACGACTGTCGGCTGGAAAGGCTTGATTAACGACCCTGACATCGATTCCAGCTTCAATATCAACAAAGGCTTGCGTGTCGCCAGGCAGCTACTGCTGGACTTAAACAACATGGGCATGCCGGCCGCGACCGAATACCTGGATTTGATTACCCCGCAGTATGTATCCGATTTGATAGCCTGGGGCGCAATCGGTGCGCGCACCACGGAAAGCCAGGGTCACCGGGAATTGGCTTCCGGCGTATCGTGCCCTATCGGTTTTAAAAATTCCACCGACGGCACGATAAAAATTGCCATCGACGCCATTGGTGCGGCCATGAGCCCGCACCATTTCCTGTCCCTGACTAAAGCAGGGCATTCCGCGATTTTTTCCACCACGGGAAATGAAGACGTGCACATCATTTTGCGGGGGGGCAACGACCGCCCTAATTATGACGCCGTCAGTGTCGAACAAGTCGCCCAAGGCATGATTAAGGCCAACCTAAAACCGAATATCATGATCGATTTCAGCCATGCCAACAGCCTTAAACAATGTCACAGGCAACTTATCGTTGGGGAAGATGTTGCTGGGCAAATTGCCAGCGGCGACCACAGGATCATGGGTGTCATGATTGAAAGCCACCTTAAAGCCGGCAAACAAAGCGTGGTCGACGGCCAGCCCTTGGTCTACGGACAAAGCATTACCGATGCCTGTTTGGGTTGGGAAGATACCTTGCCGCTACTCAGAAGTCTGGCTGACGCGGTGCAGAAACGCCGGGGTTCAATTTTATGATCGTTTATGTCAATGGCCAGAGTCATGAGCTTTCGGAACAAAATAGCGTTGCCGACCTTATCGAAAACATGGGGCTAACCGGAAAACGGATTGCGGTCGAATTGAACAAGGAGATTTTGCCGTTCGACCGTTACCGAAACCAGCCGTTACAAAACGGAGACCGCCTCGAAATTGTCCACGCTATCGGCGGCGGCCAAGCCGAAGGCGTGTTACAAGCAAGTGACGATAGCTTTCATATAACCGGCGATGACACCTTTACCGTCGCCGGTAAAGCCTACAAGTCGCGTTTATTGGTCGGCACGGGAAAATATAAGGATCTTGAAGAAACCCGATTGGCTATCGAAGCCAGCGGTGCGGAAATTGTGACGGTGGCCATCCGCCGCACCAATATCGGCCAGAATCCGGGCGAACCGAATTTGCTCGATGTTATCCCGCCTGACCGTTACACCATACTGCCCAACACCGCCGGTTGTTATACCGCCGAGGAAGCCGTGAGGACGTGCCGCTTGGCGCGGGAACTACTCGGCGGCCACAAGCTGGTCAAATTGGAAGTGCTCGCCGACCAAAAGACGCTGTTTCCCGATGTCGCCCAAACTTATGTTGCCGCCGAACTGCTGGTGAAAGAAGGCTTCGATGTCATGGTCTACACCAACGACGACCCCATTGCCGCCAAACGCCTAGAAGACATCGGCTGCGTCGCCGTTATGCCGTTGGCAGCGCCGATTGGTTCCGGCTTGGGTATCCGTAACCCTTACAATATCTTGACCATCGTGGAAAACGCCAAGGTGCCAATCCTAGTCGATGCCGGAGTCGGCACGGCTTCGGATGCGGCAATTGCAATGGAACTGGGCTGCGCGGGCGTGTTGATGAACACCGCCATTGCCGAAGCCCTTAACCCGATCCTCATGGCTTCAGCCATGAAAAAAGGTATAGAGGCTGGACGGGAAGCATTCCTGGCCGGACGTATGCCGCGTAAGCGCTTTGCTTCGGCTTCTTCGCCGATTGATGGGTTGTTTTTTTGAACATATAACAACAGTGTATCGTTGGGCTACGTAACGTCAGACCAACTTATGCGCAAATGCAGGGAGTATCTCAGTGGCAAAAATAAAACGAATGTCACTTTTTGGTAAACTAAACTCCCTAGCATACAAAGCGATTGAGAGCGGCACAGTTTTTTGTAAAATACGCGGAAACCCTTATGTTGAATTGGTACATTGGTTGCACCAAATATTGCAATTATACGATTCTGATCTCCATAGAATAATTCGTTATTTCAATGTAAATCCAAAGGAATTAGCTAGGGATGTTATTGAAACGCTTGACCGACTTCCAGCAGGCGCAACTTCCATCACTGATATTTCAGCTATTGTCGAAGACCTGACCGAGTCAGCTTGGCTATATGCGACATTAATGTTTGATGTTTATGCCATTCGTTCTGGGCACTTGATAATTGGTGCGCTAAAAGTCTCTAATTTAAAAAATCACTTATATACGATTTCTAGTGAATGCCAAAAAATTAACTTGGATGTTCTAACTGATAATTTTTTGGAAATTGTAAAAGATTCACCTGAGGATGATATGAGTTCTCATGATGGTTCTGCTAAACCAAGACGATTAAGCCCTAAAGACAAAGAAATCTTTATTTGTTATCGTCGCTCTGATACTTCACATGTTACCGGCAGGATATATGACCGCATTGTTGCAAAGTTCGGTAAAGAAAGGGTGTTCAAAGACGTAAATTCAATCCCATTAGGCGCTAGGGATTTTTCCGACGAAATTAAAAACCAACTAAAAACCACACGAGCTTTACTTGTAGTTATAGTTAGCCAGTGGTTAACTTCCGTGGACGAAGCAGGACGCCGCCGACTTGATAAACCTGATGATTTCGTACGCTTAGAAGTTGAATTTGGACTTAGTAATAATATTCAGGTAATACCGTTACTTATTGACGGTATACAAATGCCAGAGGCAAAAGCTTTGCCAAGGACGTTAAAACCGCTTTCCAAATGTCAAGCCGCTAAAGTACGAGGTGACCCAGAGTTTGAGTGGGACATAGAGTTATTGGTTAGACATCTAAGTAATTATCTTGATCCTTAGCTTATATCCGAAAATGGTACAAATCGCAGCGCCGTAGGTACGATTAGCGTAGCGTAATCGTAAGCACGAGATTCTTGATTATATTCCTCCGGTTACGCTATCGCTAATCGGAGCTACGCGGGCTACTTTTCTTCGGCAGAATAGGTTACACAATTCCGGCAAGCTATTTTTATACTTGACATAGCGTACGTTAAAGCGTACGTTATGCATTTTAATTGGTGCTTTTTATGACAACCTTAAATGCGACCGAAGCCCGTTCCAAGTTATACAATTTGATTGATGAAACGGCTGAAACCCATAAGCCTATTGTTATTACCGGCAAACGCCATAACGCCGTCTTGCTTGCCGAATCGGATTGGAACGCGATTAATGAGACCCTTTACTTATTGTCAGTCCCCGGCATGGGCGAATCCATTCGGGAAGGCATGGCAACGGAACTGGAAAATTGCCAGCAAGAACTTGATTGGTAATGTGGCAACTTTACTTTACCAAGCAAGCCGAAAAGGACGCTAAAAAGTTAGCCGCCTCAGAGCTTAAAGAAAAAGCCAAAGAATTAATGGAAATCCTACGAACCAATCCTTACCAAACGCCGCCGCCATACGAGAAACTGGTGGGTGATTTATCTGGCGCTTACTCAAGACGGATAAATATCCAGCATCGTTTGGTTTATCAAGTATTGGAAAATGAACATGCCGTCAAGGTATTGAGGATGTGGACGCATTACGAATAACCGCAATTCTATATTTCAGGTAGTTGGCTGAATAAAGTAGGGTGCATTCTATGCACTAAGATAGCTTAGATGACATAGCCGATTGAGCATTTATAATATCACCAATCAATCGACATTCATTGGTGCGTAAAACGCACCCAACTTTATGTGCTTAATGCCCGAACAAAACGAAAATTCACCAATCAGAAAAATCCGCAGCTTTATCCGCCGCCAAGGCCGAATCACCCAAGGCCAACAATTTGCATTGGATAACTTTTGGGACAAATACTGTCTCGACCCAAATGAAGCGCTGGATGCAAACAAGATTTTCGGCCGTCTTGCGCCTTTGTGCGTTGAAATCGGTTTCGGCAATGGTGCTTGTTTGGCTGAGCTGGCTGCCGCCAATCCCGATAAGGACTATATCGGCATAGAAGTGCACCGCCCCGGCATCGGCCATTTGATGATGCAGTTGGAGCAGCAAGGCCTGCAAAACGTCAGGATTTACTGCCATGACGCCATAGAGATTTTGACGAACAACTTGAAGGACAACAGTTTGGCGGCTGTCCACCTGTTTTTCCCCGATCCCTGGCCGAAAAAGAAACACCATAAACGGCGCATCGTCCAAGCCAGCTTTGTCGATTTATTGGCGCTTAAGCTGCAAAACGGCGGTTATTTCCACGCCGCAACGGATTGGGAGCATTACGCCGAAGCCATGCTGGAAGCCTTATCGGCTGACGGGCGCTTTACCAATACTAGCCCCAACAATACATATTGTGGACGACCCGCTTACCGCCCGCTAACAAAGTTCGAACAGCGCGGCATACGCCTAGGGCACGGCGTTTGGGACCTGATTTTTATGAAAAATTAGGATTAATCTGCTTTTTTCAATTCACTTTCAGCGCAATTGGATGTGTCGGAGGGACGATACAGCTTTTGTTAACGACGCGCTTCCCTTAGTCCAGCCGCATCTCCTTTGAGGCTTTCATGAACCAGATTGTACATGCTTTCCTGGTTCATCAACCGCTCGCGTTCCATATACTGTTGTTGCTGGTATCGTTGGAATTGGATTTGCCGATTTTGCTCTTCTAGCCGATCCATCTTTGCTTGGGGGGTGTACTCCAACTCCTCCCTGGCATTATAGAGTCCATCGGCCCTTACTTCTCCTGAAATGCCCGTCAAGCAAATCGCCATCATTGGAAAAGAGACCAATATTGTTAAAAGAAACAACAACTTTTTCATTCACGTAAGCCCGCTAGCCTGTTAAAAGATTGGCTATAGCTTATCAATGCGCTTAAATATCTATCAATAAGTACGACTACTTATAAGCCGTAACCGCTCCATAAACCAAAAGTCCAGCTTTACCTTATCTGCTCAAGAATCCCATCCAGTTCTTCCAAACTGGCATAAGCAATAACCAGCTTGCCCGCACCGTTATCTTTATGGTCAATGACAACCTTAGCGCCCAGTTTTGCGGTCAATTCGTCCTGTAAGCGCAAGGTGTCGTGATCAACGGTTCTGGCTTTTTGGGGTTTGGCTTCGGTTTGGGCGTCTTTGACCAGTTTTTCCGCCATCCTTACGGTTAACCCTTCCCTGGCTATTTTCTGGGCGGCGGCGACTTGCTTAGTCCCTTCCAAACCCAGCAAGGCGCGGGCATGCCCCATTTCCAATTGCCCGCTAACCAACAGCTTTTTGACTTCGGGGTGCAGTTCCATCAACCGTAACAGATTGGTTACGGTGACCCGTGACTTACCCACCGCGTCGGCGATTTGTTGGTGGGTCATGGTAAATTCGTCGAGCAGCCTTCTTAGGGCTTCGGCTTCTTCCAGGGGATTGAGGTCTTGGCGCTGGATGTTCTCGATCAGCGCTATCGCCATGGTGGCGCGGTCGTCGATGTCTTTGACGACGACGGGGACTTGCTGCAGTCCTGCCAGTTGGGCGGCGCGCCAGCGGCGTTCCCCGGCGACGATTTCGTACTTGTCCTTGTCCTGGTCGAGCTTACGCACAACAATCGGCTGGATGATGCCTTGGGCTTTGATGGAATCCGCCAGTTCCTGCAATTTTTCCGGATTCATGTCTTTTCTGGGCTGGAATTTGCCCCGTTGCAAATATTCTATTGGCAAAGTATGCGATGCGGTGGCTGTTTCTTTTACAGCCGCTACATCACCCAATAAGGCATCTAATCCTCGACCTAATCCGCGTTTCATCAAAGTCATTACCTAAGGTTGCTTTTTACAGAGGTTTTCAGTTTAAAGTCTTAAGCGTTTATTGTCACTTTAACTTTTTTCCGCCTTCTTTCCTCAGCATTTCACCGGCCAGGGCAATATAAGCCAAAGAGCCGCGTGAGGTTTTGTCGTAGAATAATACCGGCAAGCCGTGGCTGGGAGCTTCCGCCAAACGTATGTTCCTGGGTATGCATGTTCGATAGACTTTGTCGCCGAAGTGCTCAATCAACTGCTCGGATACGTCTTTGGTCAAACGGCTCCTGTCATCGAACATGGTGCGCAGTATGCCTTCCAGGTGCAAATCGGGATTGACCGTTTCCCTGATGTTTTTGATCGTGCGCATCAGGGCGGACAAGCCCTCAAGGGCGTAATACTCGCATTGCATGGGGATCAACACGCTATCGGCTGCAACCAAGGCGTTTAAGGTCAGCATGTTTAGCGAAGGCGGGCAATCGATCAGGATGTAATCGTAATAAGGCTTGATTAGCACTAAGCCATCGGCTAACCGGCGTTCCCTACGTTCTTCTTTTAACAAGCGAATTTCAGCAGCGGTGAGGTCTGAATTACCCGGAATGACATCAAAACCTAACTCCGGCCGTTTAATGATGGCTTCGGTAGGCAGGATTTCCTTCATCAAGATATCAAAACTGGTGTAAGTGACGGTTTCCTTGTCAACGCCGCAGCCGATGGCGGCATTGCCCTGGGGGTCAAGGTCGACCACCAACACCCGGCGCTTGGTTGCCGCCAATGCCGCGGCCAGGTTGACCGTCGTCGTAGTCTTTCCGACGCCGCCTTTTTGGTTGGTCAGGGCAATTACTTTTCCCACGTGCTTACCTTATGCCTCACCGTCAGGTTCATGATTGGGTTGTATACACAGCAGATTTCTTTCCGCTTCCACACCAGGGATATGGACAGGAATAATCGTTTTTTTAGCCTTAACCTGGGCAAGTTCCGCTTCCGAACAACGCCCTTTCATCGCCAGCAGCCTGCCATTTTGGGTAAGTAAATGCCGGGTCGATCCAATAATATCAGGTAACTCGGCAAAAGCCCGAGCCAAAACCGTGCTGAACACTTGATCAGGTTGGTAGTCTTCTACTCGGCTATGGACGATCTTCACATTAGTAAGCTTTAATTCTAAAACGGCTTGCTGCACGAAACGCGTTTTTTTGGAGTTGCTGTCCAATAAAGTAAACGAAATCTGCGGTAAGCATATGGCTAACGGAATGCCCGGCAAACCTGCGCCAGTACCTATATCGATAATCTTGCGGCCTTCCAAGTAAGGGATTACGGTCAGGCTATCCAGCAAATGAAGCCTGACCATATCCTTCCTTGCCTTAATCGCCGTAAGATTATAAGCCTTATTCCATTTTTCGATCAGGCTGATGAAGGCCAATAGCTGTCCTGATTGTTGTCCGTTGGCCGCAATATTCAAGGCCGATAAGCCAGCCGCCAGGATATTGCGGCATTCATCCATCAAGCGCTTTTCTTTTTAAGATAGATCAGCAATAAGGAAATCGCAGCAGGCGTCATGCCCGGTATCCGTGAAGCCTGACCCAACGTTTCCGGACGTTGCGCCTTGAGTTTTTGGCTGACTTCATTCGATAACCCCTGCACGCTGGTATAATCCAAGCTTTCCGGCAAACGCAGGTAGTCGTAACGTAAAGTTTTGTCGATATCGGTTTGTTGCCTGACGATATATCCGGCGTACTTAGCCTGGATTTCTACTTGTTCGCCAACCTGTTCATGAATCCCTTCTCCGCCTTCATAAAAGCCCAATAAACGCTGGACATCGACTTCCGGACGACGCAACAAATCCATTAAACTGGCCTCCTTCAACAAGGGCTTGCCCCAATACTGTTCGGCGAGCTCGGCTTCTGCACTTTCCGCCCTGACCCAAACCCTTTTCAGGTCATCTTGAAGTTTAGCTATAGCTTCCCTTTTTATTTCAAAGGCTTGCCAACGATTATCATCAACCAAGCCTAACTCTCGGCCTTTTTCCGTTAACCGTAAATCGGCGTTATCTTCCCTTAACAGTAAGCGATATTCCGCTCGGCTGGTAAACATGCGGTAAGGTTCCTGGGTGCCACGGGTAATCAAGTCGTCGATCATTACTCCTATGTAGGCTTCATTCCGCTTTGGGCACCAGCTTTCACGTTCCTGTACCAGGCATGCGGCATTAAGTCCCGCAATCAAACCTTGCGCGGCGGCTTCTTCGTAACCGGTCGTGCCGTTAATTTGACCGGCAAAAAACAAACCTCGCATATGCTTGGTTTCCAAAGACATTTTTAAATCGCGCGGATCGAAAAAATCGTACTCAATGGCGTAACCCGGACGCACGATTTCCGCATTTTCAAAACCTTCCATCGAACGGACGAACTCATACTGCACATCGAACGGCAAACTGGTAGAAATTCCGTTTGGATAGATTTCATGGGTGTCCAAACCTTCGGGTTCGACGAAAATCTGGTGCGTATCGCGATCGGCAAAACGCATGACCTTATCTTCAATCGAAGGGCAGTAGCGTGGCCCTATGCCTTCAATGACGCCGGAATATAAGGGCGACCGATCCAGGCCAGCACGGATAATATCGTGAGTAAGAGGATTGGTACGGGTAATGTGGCAAGGGATTTGTTTTGGATGTTGTTCGCGTTTGCCAAGGAATGAAAATACCGGCACCGGATTATCGCCGTGTTGCACCTCCAGTTTGCTGAAATCGATTGTGCGCCCGTCAATACGCGGGGGCGTACCTGTTTTCAGGCGGTCTACCTGAAACGGTAGCTCACGCAAGCGTTGCGACAAGGCTATGGATGCGGGATCCCCCGCACGGCCGCCGCTGTAGTTTTCCAAGCCGATGTGGATTTTTCCGCCCAAAAAAGTGCCTGTCGTCAATACCACGGCCTTGGCGGAGAAATCCAGGCCCATTTGGGTTTTGACACCGACTACCTTATCGCCTTCGACTATCAAATCCGCGACGGTTTGTTGAAACAGGGCTAAATTGGGCTGGTTTTCAAGGACATTCCTTATCGCTTGCTTATAAAGCCTACGGTCGGCCTGGGCGCGCGTTGCCCTTACTGCCGGGCCTTTGCTGGCATTGAGGGTACGGAACTGGATTCCTGCCAAGTCGGTGGCTTGCGCCATAATGCCGCCCAAGGCGTCAATTTCCTTGACCAAATGGCCTTTGCCGATCCCGCCAACCGCAGGGTTGCAGCTCATTTGGCCCAGCGTTTCTATATTTTGGGTCAACAGCAATGTCCGCGCGCCGCATCGCGCCGATGCCAGTGCCGCCTCTGTACCCGCGTGGCCACCACCGACCACAATCACGTCAAAATCTAAATTGAATTTCACAAGTGTTATACACTCTAATGCCCGTTGTTTTAACGCCAACAGCCGTTGGCTAATTTAGTGAGCTAATTATAAAGGGTAAAGATGAAAAAACGTAAAACTATGAATAAAATAGGGGACGCCCCTAACCAGAATCCGGTGGCAAAATTTGCCCACCAATTCAATAAGGCGCAGATATTTGCCGATAAAAGGGATTACCGCCGTAAGGCAAAACATGTGAAGCAGGAAGCTTCTCCAGTCATTTTACCCGAATGACCGGAGAAGTTTTTTGCTGAACCTAAACGTCAAGCTTGGTTATAGATTCGGCCTTGTGAAGTATTAAGTTTCCGTTCGCCCTTGTGCCCTTTGGGTATTGAGCCTGTCGAAAGGCGGTGTGCGCTTCGACAAGCTCAGCACGAACGGTTCAGACATTAGAAGGCCGAACAATAGTTAACTCATAAACCGCAAGTGTTTAAAAACTCAACTTAAGGTCGAATACGAAAAGACGATTTCAGGGAAGCCCTTTAATAACCAACTTAACTTTTGTTTTTATGCTTGCCCTCAAGTTCAGTTTCGCATTCAGAAGTCGAATCATCGTCGGAGTCCGATGTGCAATCATCGCCGATACCTGTGCCGCCCTTTACGTGGTCGCGGCCCCTGTCTCCCCAAATGTGGTCACTTCCGTCGCCACCGTTGAGCCTATCGTCCCCGACGCCGCCCCTTAACGTGTCGTCGCCTGTACCACCCCTGATTGAATCGTCACCCGGGCCACCGGAAAGGAAATCATTGTCGTCACCGCCGGACAGCCAGTCACGCCCAACACTTCCCCTCAATGAATCGGAACCTGGGTTTCCGAAAAGGATGTCATCCCCTACGTTACCGCTAACCTGATCATCGCCGCTGCCACCCCATATCCTGTCATTACCGTTATTGCCCGTAATGGTGTCGTCATCGTCACCCCCATCGATAGAGTCGTTTCCAGAACCGCCATGGATTATGTCGTCGCCTGGGCCGCCGCAAATCTTGTCGTTACCGCCCATTCCATTGATGACGTCATTTCCTTCCAAGCCATTAATGACATCGTCACCTTGAGTTCCGTTTATCACATCGTCTCCGGACGTCCCCTTTTGGATAGTTACATTTCTGCCTAGACAGGTTACTGCATTGACGGAACTGGCGAACAGTATGCCGCCCATCATTATAATTACCTTTAGATATTGATTATTCATTGAATAGCACCCATAAAAGTGAGCAAAAATTTAATAAGACGGGAAAACCCTTTAATTGGATCCCGTTACTGGTTAGTTCCAAAAAATCGAGTACAAGTTCAATAACTTAACAATGGGTTAAATGGCGAGTATTAATCCCTTATAAAGCAACAGGTATGGCTAGTAATAACCGGTTCCCTACCAAGTCAAATCATCGGGCACTTGATAAGCGGCGTACGGGTCTTGTTGACTTGCTTCTATTTTAGTGCCCTGGTTAACTACAATACTTGCCTCATCACGCGCTTTTATTTTTTCCGCGATTTCAACAGGAACGACCTCGTATTGTTGGCCTAGCTTTACAATTGCCAACCGGCCTTGGGAAATTTGATCGCGGATAGGTTTTGAAACATACAGGGTTTTGACTTTGTTGTTATCGGTAAAATGATAAGCAAAGCTGTCATCATGCTGTCCATTCAAGTCAACCGTTAGCTTTAGACGATTTTGTTCGATTAATTGTTTAACCTGGGCGGCTAGCTGTTTTCGTTCTTCCTCTTGTTTGCGTTGTAGGTTTAATTCGCGGTCTTTTTCTGCTTTTTCAAGCCGGGCTTTTTCGGCTAGTTCTTTGGCTTCATCAACGACTATCGTTTTATTATGATGTTGTTGTTTGGCTTGTTTTTGTTTTTCGGACTTTGCGGACCTTGCTTGGCCTGAGCTAACTAAGCCTGATTTCAGCAATTGTTCTTGCAATGAAAGTTTAGCCATAAACTTATTCCACGGTCACTGATTTCGCCAAGTTCCTGGGTTGGTCGACATCTGTACCTTTTAGGACGGCAACATGATAGGCCAATAATTGTAAAGGTACGGTGTAGATGATCGGCGATATTTCATTGTCCACTTGCGGAATTTTTAGTATTTGGACATTGCCTTCAGCAACCGCAGGTATGGTTTCATCCATAAAAACAATCAATTGCCCGCCGCGCGCGCTAACTTCCTGCATATTGGATTTTAGTTTTTCCAAGAGGCTGTTATTAGGCGCTACAGTAATGACGGGCATGCTGTCGTCAATTAGCGCCAACGGTCCGTGTTTAAGTTCTCCCGCAGGATAGGCTTCCGCGTGGATGTAGGAGATTTCCTTAAGCTTTAAGGCGCCTTCCATAGCGATAGGATAATGGGCTCCCCTGCCCAGGAATAATGCATGTTGCTTATCCGCGAATTGCTCGGACATGGCTTTGATTTGGTCATCTAGCTGCAACACTTTTTCAATTTTGCCGGGGATGGTGAACAGGTCTGAAGTCAATTTTTTCTCTAAGGCTTCACCTAATTGAAACCGCCTACCCACCGCGATAACCAACAACATCAATGTAACCAGTTGGGTCGTGAAGGCTTTGGTTGAGGCGACCCCGATTTCCGGGCCGGCGCGGGTCATTAGTACGAGGTCTGATTCCCTGACCAACGAACTTTCCGGCACGTTGCAAATGGTCAACGAATGCTTGGCGCCCAATTTTTTGGCTTCTTGCAATGCCGCCAAGGTATCCGCCGTTTCCCCGGATTGGGAAATCGTGACCACCAAAGTATCCGGCGCCAGTACCGGATTCCGATACCGAAATTCGCTGGCGACTTCGATGCTGCACGGAACCCGTGCGAGTTCTTCCAGCCAGTAACGTGCGACTAAGCCCGCATGATAACTCGTGCCGCAGGCCAGGATAAGGATTGCTTTGGTGTTGTCGAAGATACTTGGGGCATTAAACCCGAAGGCGTTTTCCAGCAACCGGTTATTGACAAACCTGCCTTCCAGGGTTTGCGAGATAGCAAAAGGTTGTTCGTAGATTTCCTTCAGCATGTAATGCCGGTATTCGCCTTTTTCGGCGGCTTCGGCACTAAGCTGGCTTTCTTTGACAGCCCGGTCGACGGTATTGCCATCCTTATCGTAGATAATTAGCTCATCGATACGGATAACGGCAATGTCACCGTCTTCCATGAAGATAAACCGTTGGGTGACCGGCAACAATGCCGCTACGTCGGAGGCAATGAAGTATTCGCCGATTCCGATACCAATCACCAGGGGGCTGCCTTTTCTGCATGCTATCAATGTATCGGGTTGATCCGTGCACATTATCCCCAAGGCATAGGCACCCTCCAATTTGGCTACGCACTCCTTAACCGCATTTACAAAACTACCCGATGAATCCAGGGCATCGAATATTTGGTGTGCGATGACTTCTGTGTCTGTCTGCGATGTAAATTCATAGCCATCTTTAAGCTGTTGGCTCCTAAGTTGGTCATGGTTTTCAATAATGCCATTGTGTACCACTGTCACCCTTTTTCGGCAGATATGCGGGTGTGCATTTGCAGTGCTGGGTACGCCATGCGTCGCCCAGCGGGTGTGGGCTATACCGATATATCCCGATATGGGATCGGCTTGCAGCATATCCTCCAGCTTTTTGACTTTTCCCAGTTCCCGTTTCCTTTGGATTTCGCTGTCATGAATGACCGCTAAACCGGCGGAGTCGTATCCACGGTACTCAAGGCGCTTAAGGCCTTCCATTAAAATAGGCACCACATTTCTTTGGGCAATGCCGCCGACAATTCCGCACATATTATTTTTCCTTTTTAACAGGACGTTGCCATCCTGAAACAGAAACTTGTTTTACCCGGCTCAACGTTAGCTGATTGTCGGGCGTATCCCTGGTAATTGTTGAACCAGCACCGATCGTGGCGTTTTTGCCAACTGTAACCGGGGCAACCAATTGGGTGTCCGAACCTATAAAGGCCCCGTCTTCAATTATTGTCCTAAATTTGTTGGCGCCGTCGTAATTGCAGGTAATCGTCCCGGCGCCAATATTGACGTTGCTGCCTACCGTGGTATCCCCAATATAACTTAAGTGGTTGATCTTGCTATTCTCAGCCACATCAGACTTTTTAATTTCCACAAAATTACCGATGTGTACATGGCCTGCCAATACTGTCTCCGGCCTCAACCTCGCAAAAGGCCCAACCCGGCTACCTGCCCCAATGACCGCATCTTCAATGACGCAATGGTCGAGAATTTCAACGTTATCCCCGATAACAGAATTCTTAATGCGGGTATTTGCGCCAATACTAATATTACTCCCCAATGTATTTTTCCCTTCCAAGATCACGTTTACGTCTATTTCTATATCTTGGCCTAACGATTTAAGCGAACCCCTTAAATCAAAACGGGCTGGATCCCGCAAGGTAACTCCTTGTTCCATTAAGCGGTTAGCCTGTGCCTTTTGGTAAGCCCTTTCCAGGTGGCTCAGTTGCGCCCTATCGTTTACGCCCATGACTTCGTCTTCAGAATCAGGTTGACTGGTGATGACTTGTATCTTATCACTGACAGCCATTTCGATTATGTCAGTCAAATAGTATTCGCCTTGGGCGTTGTGATTCTTAAGCCTCCCCAACCATGATTTCAATTTGTCGCCTTTTACAGCCATGATGCCCGTATTGACTTCATTGATTGACTTTTCATCAGCAGAAGCATCTTTTTCTTCGACAATTTTTTGCACGCTACCAAAAAAATCCCTTACGATCCTACCGTAACCTTTTGGATCCGCAAGGTTAACAGTAAGCAATCCTAACGAATTGTCATTAACATTTGCCAATAATGTTTCAACAGTCTTCAATTTCAATAACGGGACATCACCATACAATATTAGCACGGTATCCTGATCCGTTATCTGGTCAGCCACTTGTTGTACCGCATGGCCTGTACCTAGCTGTTGTTTTTGCTCGACCCAATCGGCATCCAAATGCTTAAGGCTATCCCTAACCAACTCCGCACCATGCCCATAAACTATCTTGACCTGGTTATTGGCCAACTGCTTGCCCATGTCATAAACATGCTCCAATAAAGGGCGACCGGCGATTTGGTGAAGGATTTTGGGGAGTTGCGAACGCATCCGTGTCCCTTTGCCCGCAGCCAGGATGATGGTGGTTATAGTCATTTAGCCTCCTAAAACAAAAAAGCCTGATAATGTATTGACACATTATCAGGCCTGTACTTTATAACTAGTCTAAAACTTGGTTGCAACTGCCTACTTAGCCGCTACGCTTTCTGAGCCTGTCCAATGTCCTTAACTGCATAATGGCTTCCGCCAGTTGCGCTTGGGCAGTTGCATAATCGATCTTGCCAGATTTGTCGGCCAAGGCTTCCTCGGCTTTTGTTTTTGCTTCGATGGCCGCAGCTTCATCGATGTCTTTAGCCCTGATCGCCGTATCTGCCAACACGGTCACCAGATGGGGCTGTACTTCAAGCATTCCACCAGAAACGTAAAAAGGGTAACTTTCAGTTTCACTAACTTTAACCCGGACCTCCCCAGGCTTTAGCCGAGTGATAAGGGGGGCATGCCTAGGCGTAATACCCACTTCGCCCATTTCGGCAGGCGCAAACACCATTTCAGCTTGGCCGGAGAATATTTCCTTCTCGGCACTTACGATGTCCACATGTACAGTCATGACCATAGGATTCCCTGATTTCTACTTACTGTTCTCGACTTATTTCAGCTTCTTTGCCTTTTCCAAAGCTTCGTCTATCGTGCCGACCATGTAAAACGCTTGCTCAGGGATTGCATCATACTCACCATTGATAATACCTTTAAATCCAGCAATAGTATCTTTCAACGAAACGTATTTCCCTGGCGATCCGGTGAAAACTTCGGCAACAAAGAACGGTTGCGACAAGAACCGTTGCATTTTACGCGCCCTTGCAACGGTCAACTTGTCTTCCTCGGACAATTCGTCCATACCCAGGATTGCGATAATATCACGCAATTCTTTGTATCGCTGCAAAATGCCTTGCACCTTACGGGCAACATCATAATGCTCTTGCCCTATAACCAGCGGGTCGAGCTGGCGGCTGGTCGAATCCAAGGGATCAATTGCAGGATAAATACCTAATTCTGCAATTTGGCGTGACAATACCACCGTTGCGTCCAAGTGGGCGAATGTCGTAGCAGGGGATGGGTCGGTCAAGTCGTCGGCGGGGACATACACCGCCTGGATCGAGGTGATGGAACCTGTTTTGGTTGAGGTAATCCGTTCTTGCAATACCCCCATTTCTTCAGCCAATGTCGGCTGGTAACCCACCGCTGACGGCATCCGTCCCAGCAACGCAGAAACTTCTGTACCGGCCAGGGTGTAACGGTAAATATTGTCAACGAAAAACAACACGTCTCGGCCTTCGTCACGGAAATATTCCGCCATCGTCAAACCCGTCAAAGCTACGCGCAGGCGGTTACCGGGCGGTTCGTTCATTTGACCGTAAACCATCGCCACTTTTGATTTTTTCAGGTCTTTGATGTCAATAACGCCGGCTTCCTGCATTTCATGATAGAAGTCGTTACCTTCACGGGTCCGTTCCCCTACACCCGCAAAAACAGACAACCCGGAATGTTGGGTGGCAATGTTGTTAATCAATTCCATCATGTTAACAGTCTTGCCAACACCGGCGCCGCCGAATAAACCAACCTTTCCACCCTTGGAAAATGGGCAAATCAAGTCGATAACTTTTATGCCCGTTTCCAGCAATTCCGAGGCTGCCGCTTGGTCAACATAACTGGGTGCCTCCCTATGGATCCCCCATTTTATCTTTTCGCCAATGGCACCCTTTTCATCGATAGGTTGACCAAGTACATTCATGATCCGGCCCAGGGTTTCCTGGCCTACCGGCACGGCAATGGGCGCGTTGGTATTGGCCACAGTCAAGCCGCGGCTTAAGCCGTCGGAACTTCCCATTGCGATAGCCCTTACTACGCCATCACCCAGTTGCTGCTGGACTTCCAGCACCAAGTCTTTTCCTTCTACGTTTAACGCATCATAGATTTTCGGCATATCTTCGCGGGAAAACTCCACGTCAACAACCGCACCGATGATCTGAACGATTTTACCCAAACTCATTGAGTTATCCTCTTAAATAATAATTCGCTTTGCTTACGCCTAAACCGCCGCGGCACCGCCAACGATTTCTGAAATTTCTTGTGTAATGGCTGCTTGCCGCGCTTTGTTGTAAATCAACTGCAATTCCTTGATAAGGTTTCCGGCATTGTCCGATGCACTCTTCATCGCTACCATCCGCGCCGCTTGCTCGCAGGCGTTATTCTCCACCAAACCTTGGTAAACAATTGACTCTATGTACCGTATCAGCAAATGGTCGAGGACTTCTTTAGCATCCGGCTCGTAAATATAATCCCAATGTCCGCTCAATGGCTCTTCGATTTCATCCGCAACAATGGGCAACAATTTGGTAATGCAAGGGCGTTGCGTCATCGTATTAACGAACTCATTGTTCAGGACATACAATTCGTCGATACGGCCTTCGGCATAAGCATCCAGCATGATTTTGATGATGCCGACAATATCGTTAAGGTGCGGCGTATCGCCCAACTTAGTGGCTTGCCCGGTTAGGGTGGTTTTCAAGTTACTAAAAAAACCGGAAGCCTTTGTCCCTATCGCACAAACATCGACTTCGATATTGGCCTTATCCCATTCTGTTAGGTGGGTTAGCGCTTTCCTGAACAGGTTGGCATTCAATCCTCCGCACAATCCCCTGTCGGAACTGATTATGATTACGCCGATACGCTTGACTTCCCGTTGCACCAAGAAACTGTGCTTATATTCTGGATTGGCATGTGCCAAGTGCTTGATGATTTGTCCAATTTTTTTTGAATAAGGCCTGGTCGCCTGCATCCTGTCTTTGGTCTTACGCATCTTGCTGGCGGCAACCATCTCCATAGCACGCGTAATCTTCTGCGTATTTTTAATACTGGCGATCTTTGTCCGTATCTCTTTACCAACAGCCATCAGGAAACCTTCTTACCAACTGTGTGTCTGGATAAATGTTTCAACCGCTTTCTTCATGCCTTGCCTTATATCATCGGAAAAATCTCCCGTCTTATTGATAGTTTCCATCAATGCAGAATGCTCCGATTTCATATAAGCATGCAAGGCTGCTTCAAAAGCAAGGACTTTATTGACTTCAACCGCATCCAGAAAACCTTCGTTCGCCGCAAACAATGACATTGCCATCTGGGCAACGGACATTGGCGAATATTGGTTTTGCTTCATTAATTCCGTGACACGTTGTCCGCGCTCAATCTGTTTGCGGGTGCTTTCATCAAGATCAGAAGCGAATTGTGCGAACGCAGCCAATTCCCTGTACTGTGCCAAGTCCAAGCGGGTTCCGCCGCCCAATTTCTTGATAATTTTAGTTTGGGCAGCGCCACCGACCCGGGAAACCGACAAACCAGCATTCACGGCAGGCCTGATGCCTGAGTTGAACAAGTTGGTTTCAAGGAATATCTGACCGTCCGTGATCGAAATCACGTTGGTTGGTACGAAAGCCGACACGTCACCGCTTTGGGTTTCAATAATGGGTAAGGCGGTAAGCGATCCGGTCTTGCCCTTTACTTTGCCACCAGTCAACTTTTCGACTTCGTCTGCATTGATACGTGCAGCGCGCTCGAGTAAACGGGAGTGTAAATAAAACACGTCGCCTGGATAGGCTTCACGGCCCGGAGGACGGCGGAGCAGCAATGATACTTGCCTATAAGCCCAGGCTTGTTTGGTTAAGTCATCGTAAATAATTAACGCATCTTCTCCACGATCCCTGAAGAATTCGCCCATAGAGCAGCCTGTGTAAGGTGCGATGAACTGTAACGCGGCCGATTCGGATGCGGAAGCTACGACAATAATCGTATGGTTCATCGCACCGTGTTCTTCCAGTTTGCGTACCACATTGGCGATTGAGGATCGCTTTTGTCCTATAGCCACATAGATGCACTTGATGCCTGTGCCTTTTTGGTTGATGATCGCATCGACGGCAATAGCGGTCTTTCCGGTTTGACGGTCGCCAATGATCAGCTCCCGCTGACCCCTGCCGATTGGGATCATCGCATCGATGGATTTCAATCCAGTCTGTACCGGTTGGTCCACTGATTGCCGGGCAATAACGCCGGGAGCAATTTTTTCGATGGGCGATGTTTGTTTGGTTTTGAGGGCACCTTTGCCGTCTATGGGATTCCCCAAGGCATCAACCACCCGACCCAATAATGCTTCGCCAACAGGGACTTCCAGAATCTTGCCTGTACATTTGACGGTATCGCCTTCGGATATGTGCTGATACGGGCCCAGGACTACCGCGCCTACGGAATCCCTTTCCAGGTTAAGCGCCATACCAAAGGCATTACCGGGGAATTCCAGCATTTCGCCTTGCATAGCTTGGGAAAGTCCGTGAATCCGCACGATACCATCGGTCACACTAACAACAGTGCCTTCGGAGTGGGATTCTGCGCTAAGGTCGAAATTTTCGATCTTCTTTTTAATTAGGTCGCTGATTTCAGATGGATTTAATTGCATGTTCTATTTCTCACTCTCACAGTAGAGACTTTTGCAAATTTTGGAGTTGGCCTTTGATGGAACCATCAATCACCCGGTCACCTGCACGTACCAAGACTCCGCCAATTAATGATTTGTCCAAAGCCACATTCATGTGAACTTTTTTGCTAAATGTTTTTTCCAAGCTGGCGGCAAACTTATTTTGCGCCTCTTTGGTAAATGCAAAAGCAGTAAATACATCGACTTCGATATAACCTTCATTTTCCGCCTTGAGTTCTTCGAACTGGGAGGCAATGTAAGGCAGTAAACCCAAGCGGTTGTTTTGCAATAAAAGTTTCAGGAAATTGCTGCCTTCGCTGTCGACATGACCTTGACTTATGTCAAGCAACAATTCTGACAATTTTTCTTTCTTAACTTTTGGGTTTTTTACAAGCGCCGACATTGTTGTATCGTCAACAACCGCCGACATAAAAGCCAGTTGTTCCGACCACTTAGCTGTCTGGGAAGTTTCTGCTGCCCGCTTGAAGACTGCGGATGCATAAGGTCTAGCCATTGTTGCCAATTCGCTCATTTATTGCCTTATAACCTGCTGGAGATTTTTTCTACAATCTCCTGATGTTTGCTTTTATCGATCTCCGCAGTCAAGATCTGCTCTGCGGCAACGACAGCCAAGGCAGCAACTTCTTTACGCAAAGTTTCTTTGCTTTGCTGCACTTCTTGGTCAATTTGCGCTTTGGCGGCTTGGATTAAGCGTTCGCCTTCTTTTTTAGCCAAATTTTTTGATTCGGCAACAATCTCATTAGCCTGCTTTTGCGCCAGGTTGACGATTTCCGAGGATTGGTCTTTGGCGTTTTTTAAAAGGCCTTTGGCTTTTCTTTCGGCCAGCAGTATTTCTTCCTGACCCTTTTCGGCAGCAGCCAAGCCATCGGCTATCTTCTTTTTACGCTCTTCCAGCTTGTCAAATAAAACCGGCCATACGTACTCCATCACAAACCATATCAGGAGCGTAAAGGTTATGATTTGACCAATCAGAGTAACATTGATACTCATGATATGTTCCTCGCGTGACTGTTAATATTAAAGCCTTAACCAGCGACAGCTGCCTTTACAGCCGACAAGAACGGGTTCGCAAATGTGAAGAATAACGCCAAACCGACGCCGATCATGGTTACCGCGTCCAACAAACCGGCAACAATGAACATTTTGACCTGCAACATGGGCACCATTTCCGGTTGACGCGCAGCGCCTTCCAGGAACTTTCCGCCTAGCAAACCAAAGCCTATTGCGGTTCCCAAAGCACCCATACCCAAAACCAGACCGACTGCAATTGCGGTCATACCTTGTACATCAGCTATTAATTTAGCAATTTCCATGACAACTCCAAAACATAATGTTACAAATAAAAAGGGTTAAATTGTTAGTGTTCTTCGTGCGCCATGCTCAAGTAAACGATGGTCAAAACCATGAAGATAAAAGCTTGAAGCGTGATAATCAGGATATGAAAAATTGCCCAAGGTAAGCTTAATAACGGCTGTATGTAAGCGGGCAATAACGCAATTAATATGAAAATCAACTCACCGGCATAAAGGTTCCCGAATAGCCGCAATGCCAAGGAAATCGGTTTAGCCAGATATTCGACAAAATTAAGCAATAAATTAAACGGGATCAACAACCAGTGGTTGAATGGATGTAACAATAATTCCTTGGAAAAGCTCCATAACCCTTTGATCTTCAGATTGTAAAAAATAATCAGACAGAATACAGAGATCGACAGGGCAAAAGTGGCGTTCAAGTCTGTGCTGGGAACAACCCGCAAATAAGGTATCCCCATTACCGAGCCAATAGCAGGCAATAGGTCAACAGGGAATAAGTCCATGAAATTGAACAGGAATACCCAACAAAAGATTGTCAGTGCCAGCGGGGCAATTAATTTGCTATGCCCATGGAAGCTATCTTTGACTTGGCTATCGACAAACTCAACCATCATTTCGACAAAATTCTGCACCAAGCCTGGCGTTTCTGTGGTTGCATTGTCTGCCGCTTTCTTAAAAAACCAGATAAACAGCACACCCAATAATGCCGAAAAAAACAGGGTGTCTAGATGCAATGTCCAAAACCCTTCTCCCGCGCTGAGCGGGGTCAAATGGTGGATTATATAACCGGTTGCACCTTCGGCGGCGTGGGCTTCGGTAGCCATTTTTCCTCACATAAAAAATTTCAGCGCATTAAAAGCGCAAACCAAAAAACCGACAAGGCAGCGATATATCCTGCCAACAACGGTAAAATTTCAATACCTGGAATTTGAAAAATCAAGATGAAAAGTGCTGCCGTCAACAGCAGCTTTACCGTTTCACCTGCATAGAAAGACCTTAAAATCTTTCTGGCTTCTTGATTCGCAGAACCAGTCATTCGCAATGCAAAATACAGGTTTGGAATAAAGGCGGCTAACCCGCCTAGCGCACATGAAAAGGCTTTTTGCCATTCCCCAACGGCAAAACCAAGGCTAATTACCATGATTATCAGCAACTGATAACCCACGATTCTAGCGACAGTAGACGAACCGCCAGCCGCCACATAAATCTCCAAACTTTTCAGCGGGGGATTATATCTGTCGGGACGAGCTAAAGCAAGGTCGTTAAGTGCCTTGGAATCTTTCGCCACAAGCAATTATTAATTTACTGCTGGTTACCCAGCCCTCAAGACAGGGCTGAATTGTCCCGGTTATTTTGATGGCTCGTTCGTGCTTGGGCTGAGTTGCATCGCTTTAAGCATCATTAATAGCTCATTCCTTTGCCGCTTAAGCGGTTCGATTTCTGCCTCAAGGGCGGCAATATTTTCTGCTACCGAACCTTTAGAATCGTTCATTTTCTTGAGCATGTGCAAGCGGTTCTCAATCTGTTTCTTATGGTCCTTAATCTGGTGCATCAAAGGCATCAAAACACTCCCACTCCATGCCGTTGCGTCCGCATGCGCTTGCCTGAGGATATTCCGGGCCTTGGCAATGAGGGTACTGTAAAGCCGGTTAATGACTACGCTTTGTTCGGTCATCGTTGTTTTCGCGCTGACCCGGAACACTTCGCCCTCTTCGAAAACTTGCTCTAGCTCAAACTGATATTGTTTTATCGAGAAAAGCTGCGGCTCGATTTCTTTAAAACCGTATTCATCATGGAATTTTTTGTGTATGGCTTTAACTAAGCGGCGCGTTTCGTTTGTGATATCGACCGAATCCTGGAGCAAATCCCGCAGGTCGTCAAACAACTTACGGATATTTTGCTTCATCCCATAAGTCGTCAGGCTTTTGGACATGTCGTGCTTGGTATTCCTGATAATGGCGTCGATACGTTCTTTGGAGAAAGATTCTATCAGCATCTTGGCCTGGACGTTAAACACCCGGCGGCTGGCTTGGAAGTTTTCGATGTTAGCCATGTACAGGTTTTGCCTGTCGCGGGTTTCCGCCATCAGCTTGCCGGTCATGTCCTGGTTTTGGAAGTCAATTTTCTTGAATTCCTCAAGTTGGGCGATTCCGTTGGCCAAAGACGATTCGGTCAAATTCAGCGACTCGTTCACCAAAAAGCCAATATCCCTGGTCACGGTTTCCATCAGGATATGACGCCGCTGGTTGACGATGCCTTCCGCCAAATAGTTTTCCAAGGCCTCAAGCCTGCTTCTATGCAACAATGCCTTATCGCCTTTCACTTTGGCCAGCAAGGCTTGTTTGGCGGAGACGGGAAAAATCACCGATTCATCTATTTTTAAGGTAGTCGCCGATGTCTTGACTTGCGACTTGATCGCCTCTTGATAACCGGTGTCACCCGCAAGGTCATCCCACATGGCGTCGATTTTGTTCATGACCACGGCCAAACCGCGTTTGCTGCCGCCACGTGCGTGGCAAACATGGTTACGCCACATGTCCATATCGCTCTTGGTTACCCCGGTATCGGCGGCAATTACGAAGATGATGGCTTGGGCGCTGGGCAGCATGCTTAGGGTCAGTTCGGGTTCCGCACCCAAGGCATTTAAGCCTGGGGTATCGAGTATGGTTAAACCCTCTTTCAGCAATGGGTGCGGAAAACTGATTAACGCGTGGCGCCAACAGGGTATTTCCACTTTTTCCGGGTTGATTATGCCTTGCTCCGCCGCTTCGCGTTCATTCCACAAACCTAGTTTATCGGCTAACTCGCGGTCGACGTGTTTCGTGGCGATTAACTCTTTGAAAGCTTCTTGCATTTGGGCAGGGGAATTGAAATCCAAGTCGATTTGCTTCCATCTTGCCGGATTGCTTTTGAACTCGGCCATAGAGACGTCTTCAAGCCGGCTTTCTATCTCCAATAAGCGGATATAATTGCCGCCCCCTTCATCGTAATACAGCTCCGTAGGGGACATGGTTGTCCGTCCTGCTGAAGACGGCAACAACCTGACGCCCGTTTCCGCAAAGAACAAGGAATTGATTAGCTCGGTTTTGCCCCGCGAGAATTCAGCTACAAATGCCAGGGTAATCCGATCTGATTGAAGACCGCTAAGAACATTCAAGATCGTGTTGTTACTATGGGGATCATTCACATCGTATCGTTTACGCCACTGATGATACATCTCGATACCCTGTATCAGCTTTACCCGCCATTGCGAGTATTCGTGCATTTGTTCTTTAAATTCCATATTACTCATGGCAAGCCTTTGTTCAGCGACATGGTTTCGTATATTTTTTTGAATGTCAAAATATCTGATGTACTGGTTCTGGGTAATTGTAGACTATAACCCGATAACTGTTAGTTGTGATATGCTTATTTTTTTAACTGCATCACACCCCATATTGCTGCCGGTATTTGGCCACGGCTTCCAATTGTCCAGCCGCATTAGTTTCAATGTATCCGATAAGATTTTCAAGGGTAATAATGGGTATGACCGGAATTTTATAGCATTCCACGACCTCCTGAACAGCGGAAAGCCCACTTTTTACTTTTTCCTGCCTATCGAGGGCAACCAAAACACCCGCTGGGACAGCGCCCGCCCGCAATATAACATCGACGGATTCCCTTACCGATGTGCCGGCAGTGATCACATCATCGATTATCAACACCTTGCCTATCAGGTCGGAGCCGACAATTTCCCCGCCTTCGCCATGACTTTTACTTTCTTTGCGGTTAAAAGCGTAAGGGATATCGCAACCCGTCAGCTTTGCATAGGCAATTGAGGCAGCGCTAACTAAGGGTATGCCCTTGTAGGCAGGGCCGTACAGCATATCGGGTTTAATGCCGGACTGGGCTAAAGCCTGGGCATAGAACTCGCCTAACCGACCCAATTTCACACCCGTGTTAAACAGGCCGGTATTGAAAAAATACGGGCTGGTGCGTCCCGATTTTAGCAGAAACTCACCAAACTTGAGTACCCCGCACTCCAGCGAATAAGCGATAAATTCTTGTTGATAGCTTGGCATCGTAATTTTTTCTTGTTTAATCTGATAATTATAACTTAATTTTGTGATAAGCCGTTAAATCACGTGCCAGTCTTTGTAACTGATGATTCCCATGAGCAATAAGCTTCGCCGACGGATGCCCATAAGAAATATGGCCGCCTATCCTGGGCAAGCCTATGCCGCACCTTTTAGCTTTTGGAATATTAGGAGTTACCCAATGACTGTAAAGATAAAGCTGCTAATACACCTTATAGCCCTGTATGCCCAATTCTGGCTATAATCCTGACCAATGCCTTAATTAATTTTCAATAGCAAAGCTTATCGCGATGCAATTCCCACAAAACCTCTATAGTTAATACCAACTGAAATAAGGTGTTATGAAACCGTACCGGCATCAACCCGACCCTAACCTAAAGACCTTGCCGTCAGGGATACCTTATATAGTCGCCAATGAAGCGGCGGAACGGTTCAGTTATTATGGTATGCGAGCAATCCTGGTCGTGTTCATGACCCAATACCTAACGGATAGAACAGGCACATTGGCGGTAATGACGGAACAGGAAGCCCAAGCTTATTTCCACTTGTTCGTGTCTGCAGTCTATTTCATGCCAATTCTGGGCGCCCTGGTATCAGACGGGCTTTTGGGGAAATATCGGACCATTATATTTTTATCCCTGGTCTACTGCCTTGGCCACTTTGCCTTGTCGATTGACAATACCCGTATGGGGCTATTGTTAGGCCAAAGCCTGATTGCCATCGGTGCCGGAGGGATCAAACCTTGTGTTTCTGCGCATGTCGGCGACCAATTCGGCCAGGGCAATCAACATCTCGTCGGAAACGTATTTAGCTGGTTTTATTTTGCCATTAACTTAGGCGCTTTTGCCGCCATGCTGGTCATTCCCTGGCTGCTTGACCGGTACGGGCCGTCTATTGCTTTTGGCGTTCCAGGCATACTGATGTTGATTGCCACCTTGGCTTTTTGGTCAGGTCGTTACCAATTCGTCCATATCAAACCGGCAGGCAAGGGCTTTATCAAGGAAATGTTCAGCCAGTTTGGAATGAAAGCCCTAACCAAGTTAGCATCAGTTTACCTATTTATCACGATATTTTGGGCGCTTTTCGAACAAATTGGCTCATCCTGGGTACTGCAGGCGCAAAAGATGGATCGAGTTTTTTTGGGCATTGAACTGTTGCCTTCACAAATCCAGGCGGCTAATCCCTTACTGATTATGCTGCTGACACCTTTCATCACTTACATCATTTATCCCCGCATAAACCAAGTGTTAGAACTTACCGAGTTAAGGAAGATGGCGATCGGGCTTTTCCTTACCGTTTTTGCGTTTGCCATCCCCAGCGTTATCCAGATGCAACTGGACCAAGGCTATGCACCCCATATCATCTGGCAGCTATTCGCCTACCTGATACTGACAACAGCAGAGGTTATGGTCTCCATTACCTGCCTTGAGTTTTCTTACCGCCAAGCTCCTAAGTCAATGAAATCTTTTGTCATGGCTTTCTATTTTTTATCAGTGGCTGCAGGCAACCTTTTTACCAGCGCAGTTAATTTCATTATCCAAAACCCTGACGGGACCAGCAAACTCCAAGGCGCCAGTTATTTCTGGTTCTTTACTATAATCATGCTGATTACGGCGCTCCTGTTTTTGTGGGCAAGCTCAAGGTTCCACAAAAACAATTATTTCCCCAATGACCGTAGCTAATATATCCTCTATAATTTGACTGATAATTTATCCACAAACGAGGCAAACAATGAAATTTACACTGTTAATTTTGGTATTGCTTGTTTCCATGCCATTATCAGCGGGCGTTTATAAATGTACAGACGCCAAGGGCAACAAAATTTACCGGGCAGTGCCCTGTGAGGAAGGCCAAAAAAAAGTTGAAATCAATGTCAAAACCGGCAGTTCGACCGACCTGAATGCCATAGAAAATGAAGAAGCCTTAAGCCAGCAAGAACAAGAAGCCAAGGCGGCGCAAAAAAAACAGGAAGAAGAGCAAGCACAGCAAAAACTAGCACAGCTAAAACAAAACTCCATGGATGAAAGTGCAAAAAACCAGTTTCTGGTCAAAAATAACCCGCAACAATTTTCCGCTTTTGCTATACCGCCTTATAAATATGACGACTTAACCCCTCTCGTCAAAATTTACCAAAATAGGTTGCCGGATGTTGAACGCATGCGCAGGCAAGCTGCCGAAAAAGCGCTCGCCACAGGCCAATGTGGCCGCGTTGAATCCGTGGAACTAAGCGACAAAAGCTCCAAAGACGGCTTGGTGATCCTGGTTGATTGCAGTACGGCAAAAAAATATTATGTTTCCGAACAGGAATTGGCCGCCAATGCCCAATGACACAAGCAAAAACCGTACTGATTAGCGGCTGTTCCAGCGGCATCGGTTACGTTACTGCCCATGAATTAAAAAGTCGTGGCCATAGAGTTATCGCCAGCGCTAGAAAACCTGAAGACGTCACCCGCTTGCAAGATGAAGGATTCATCGCAATCCAGCTCGATTTGGCCGACACTAAAAGCATCCAAAAAGCCATTAAAAAAGCCCTGGAATTAGGCGACAGTAAAATCGATGTCCTGTTCAACAACGGCGCATTCGGACAACCTGGCGCGGTCGAAGACTTAAGCCGTGACGTCTTGAAATTCCAGTTCGAAACCAATGTCTTCGGCACCCATGAACTGACTAACCTCCTTATACCCGTCATGCGCAAACAAGGGCATGGCCGGATAATCTATAACAGCTCTATTTTGGGCCTCGTCCCGATGCCTTACCGTGGTGCCTATAACGCCAGCAAATATGCCTTGGAAGGACTGGCGGACACTCTGCGCCTAGAACTGCACGGCAGCAACATTTCTGTTTCCCTAATAGAACCAGGCCCTATCCTTACTAATTTCAGGCAAAATTCCTTTGCCTTGTACAAAAAGAACATAGCTGTTGCTGACAGTTTCCATAAAGACACCTATCTCAAAATGGAAGAACGCTTGCAAAAAGAAGGGGCTGCCGTGCCTTTTACCTTACCTGCCAAAGCCGTCGCCGATAAGGTTGTCCATGCCGTGGAATCAAACAGTCCAAAAATCCATTATTACGTCACCTTTCCCACTTATTTGTTCGCATTTCTCAAGCGCATTTTGCCAGCCTACTGGCTGGATAACTTGCTCAGGAGGGTTTGAGAAAGTGTTGTTCCAGGAAGAATCCTTGATCCAATGCCCTTACTGCGGGGAAACACTGGAAGTTTTGGTAGATGCTTCATCCGGAGCGCAAAGTTATTACGAGGATTGTTCGGTTTGCTGCGCGCCGATATTGTTCATTTTGGCAGAGGATGAATTTGGTGATATCCATGTCGATACCAAACGGGATGATGAATAAAGCCAACGTTACGACAAAAAATAACTTCCTGGAAACAACCGAAGAAGCCTTCGTCGAATTTGACTTAATGATTTAGTTTAACAAATCGATTCCCTTGTTTCATTTGGTTGACAGTTTGCTAATTTCCTACCCAACTTCTTCCGGGACGCTGAAATTTACGGTAGCCAAACTTAATGCTTAATTGTTGGAAAATTCAACAGCAAGATAGCGGCGTTAGAAAATGGTGTTACAGCGGATTTATTTACCGATACAAAAACTGCAAAATATTTTCCCCAGCAGGTCGTCTGAGGTAAATTCCCCGGTAATTTCAGCAAGCGCTTGTTGGGCTAAACGTAAATCTTCCGCGACAAGTTCGCTGGCTAGGCTGGTTCGAAGTTGGTGCAAGGAGTTTTGGACGAGTTCTTGGGCTTTTTTTAAGGCTTCAAGATGGCGAGTCCTGGCTATAAAGATATTTTCTGTCGTCGCGTTATAACCGACGCTCTGTTTTAGGTGTTCGGTCAGTAAGCCCATGCCGGCACCGGTTTTAATCGACAGGTAGATTTGCGTACCCGATGCGGGGTTTTTGATTTTCGGCGCTTTGTCCAGCAAATCTATTTTGTTGTAAACGGTCGTAATGTCCAAGCCTTCTGGAATGGAATTCAGCATGGGCTGGGGTTCAGTATCACTCGCATCAATAAGCAGTAACACTTTGTCGGCCTTGCGGATTTCCTCATAGGCGCGGCGGATGCCTTCTTGCTCCACAGCGTTCGTACTTTCCCGTAAACCTGCTGTGTCGATGATATGCAATGGCATGCCGTCCAGTTGAATGCGTTCCCGTAGCACATCCCTCGTCGTTCCGGCGATGTCGGTGACAATCGCGGCTTCATGCCCTGCGAGCGCGTTAAGGAGGCTGGATTTTCCGGAATTGGGTCTCCCTGCCAATACGACTGTCATGCCATCGTGCAATAAACGCCCTTGCCTTGCGGTTTGCTGGATTTTTTCCAGTCGGTCGCTAAGGCTAACCAGTTTATATTCGACGACCCCGTCGGTCAGGAAATCGATTTCTTCATCGACGAAATCAATCGCGGCTTCGATGTAAATTCTAAGCTCGGTCAATTCCGTGACCAGTTCGTTGACCTGTCCGGAAAAAACGCCTTGTAGGGATCTCTGGGCCGAGCGGACGGATTGCTCCGTACTGCTAGTTATCAAATCGGCTATGGCTTCTGCCTGGGCTAAGTCGAGTTTGTTATTTAGAAAAGCCCGTTCGGTGAATTCACCAGGTTTGGCTAACCGTGCACCCAGAGAAAGCACCCGCTTTAGCAGCATGTTTAGGACGACTGTACCGCCATGCGCTTGGAGTTCAAGTACATCATCGCCGGTATAGGAGGCGGGGGCGGGAAAATAGAGGGCTATTCCTGAATCGATAACAGAATTATCTTGATCCAGGAATGAGGAAAATTGCGCCGTCCTTGGGGTTAGGATTTTTTGGGTTAGCTGGGCGGCTATTGCTGTAACCGAACCACCTGAAACCCTAATGATGCCGACACCACCGTTACCAGGTGGTGTCGCTATGGCTGCTATCGTGTCGTTTTGTTCAATGCCCAATATTATCGTTATGCGATTGCATTGATTTTTTTGGTGATATAAGTTTGTTGGATGATGGACAGCGTATTGTTAATTACCCAGTACAAAACCAAACCCGCTGGGAAAAACAGGAAGAAAACGGTAAACACATATGGGAACATTTTCATGACCTTAGCCTGGACTGGGTCAATCGGCGGCGGGTTAAGCCCTTGCTGGATTTTCATGGTAAAACCCATAACCAAAGGCAGCACCAAAAAGGGATCCATCACGGACAAATCCTGAATCCATAACATAAACGGCGCTTGCCGGAACTCTACGGTCTCGCTCAATACCCAGTATAAACACATGAATACCGGGATTTGCACCAATATGGGCAGACAGCCGCCCAATGGATTGACTTTTTCCCTTTTGTACATATCCATCATTTCCTTATTGAACCGCTGCCTGTCGTCGGCGAAACGCTCTTGCAGTTCTTTTAAGCGCGGTTGTATTTTACGCATTTTGGCCATGGATATGAAGCTGGCCTGCATCAAAGGAAACATCAATAATTTGATACAGAAAGTCACTCCGATTATCGCGAATCCCCAATTTTTGGTAAAGCTGTGGATTTTGTTGAGCAACCAATAAATCGGTTTACCGATAAATGTCAGCACCCCGTAATCAACCGTGAGTTCAAGCCCCGGAGCTATTTTTTCCATCATGGGTTGTATTTTCGGCCCTGAAAACAAACGCGAAACAAATTGGGTTTCTGTGTTGTTGGCTACAGTCATGGCAGGCGAATACGAGCCTATCACGTAACGGTCATCCTTTAGGTGTTTTGTATAGAAATGGTTTTCGGTTTCTGCGGGAGGTATCCAAGCCGAAGCAAAATAGTGCTGGATCATGGCCGCCCATCCGCCTTTGGTGGCAACATCCAGGTTATTGTTCACCATGTCGTCAAAATCAATCTTTTGGTATTTTTCCTTTTCGGTGTAGACAACGCCGCCGTCGTAAGCCCTCATGCCCGAAGTTAGCATATTGCCCGTATTTTCATCATACGGCACACGTAATAATTGGCTGTATTGCCTTCCTGTCCAATCTTTTCCGCTATTGTTTTTTATAGTTTGGTTTAAAGTTATCTCATAACTTCCACGTTTAAAGATAAAAGATTTGGTGATAACTAGGCCATTGTTATCGGTCCAGGTCAGCGGGACGGTTAGGCTATCTTGCCCTTCGGCAAGCATATAATTGCTGGCTTGTTTAGTATAGTGTGTGTGGTGATCGGGTGCTGAGGCAGAACCGCTCCCAGCTATCAAACCGCTTTGCGCAATAAACATCTTTTCCGGTTGGCTGTTGAATAACCTGACCGGCTGGCGCTTTTTTTCGGCCGGCGCCATACCAACCATTTTCCTGATTGCGTTGACAACGGTATTGTCTTTTTCTACCGGATACTCGAGTAAATCGAGGTTTTGTATCGTACCACCTTGCATGTCAATTTCTAAGGCCAACACATCGGTTTTTACGGTAACAACCGTTTTGGCTTGTATGACAGGCGAAGAGCTTTCCGCCACCTGTTGGCCAACAGGTTGTTGGGGTTGCCCAACTGTGTTTGTGGCAGTGGGCAGGTCTTCTTTTATGTCCTTTGCGTCCGCCACGGCTTGACCTTCGATTTGCGCACTTGGGGGTTTTGGGCCGTAATCAACCTGCCATGCTTGCCAGAGCAGCAACAATATCATTGCAAACGCGATGATGAGTACAAATCGTATATTTTCCATTTTTACTTATTATTACCAAATTTTTCCGGAACGGGATCAATGCCGCCTTCGTGAAAAGGATGGCATTTCAATAATCTTCTGGCTGTCAGGTATGAACCCTTAAGCGCCCCATGCAAGTTAAGCGCTTCAATAGAATACGTTGAGCAACTTGGGTAGAAGCGGCAATGGTTTCCAAGCACAGGACTGATAAGTATTTTGTAACACTTAACAATTGCTATCATAATAAAGCGCATTTTGACACCAATTTAAGCCAATGCTTTTCCAAAGATTTCCTTAATTCTATAGGGGTCGCCGCCAGCGCTTCCTTTCGCGCCAGGACAACAATATCAATACTGCCCATCGAGTGTTGCTGTAACCTAAAGCTTTCCCGGACAGTCCGCTTAACCCTATTGCGGTCGACTGCCTTTCTTATTATTTTTTTTGCTATTGCCAAACCGACCCTGGGGTGGCCAAAATTATTTTGGACGGCTAAAAGCGTAAAATACCGGTCTGTTGATTTAGCCGGATCGGTAAAAACCTTTTTAAATTCAGCGGCTTTTTTTAATCTTAACTGCGGAGGGAACTTTTGGCTTAAGCCTGTCACACAGCCGTTAGTTTGGCTCTTCCCTTCGCCCGGCGGGCGTTCAATACCTTACGGCCACCGACCGAAGCCATTCTTTTACGGAAACCGTGGGTTCTGACTCGTTTAATTTTACTGGGCTGGTATGTTCTTTTCATTCTAAAAAACCTGATTAGGAAAGCGTCTACAAAAACGGATAAAAAAGCCTGTGGATGATAAGGTATAAGGATTATTATGTCAATTCTGTGAGTCGATCCCTTTATCCTGTATAGTAACTGACTAGCCATTTCTGTCAACCACACAAAATCAATACCTTAACTGACCAATGAGTTCCATTTGGAATAACTGTCTGAGCAAGCTGGAGCACGAAATTTCCAGTTCAGAATTCAATACTTGGATTAGACCGCTCCAGGCTATTGAAAACGAAGGCCAATTAAAGCTATTGGCGCCAAACCGTTTCGTAATGGATTGGGTTAAAGAACGTTTTTTTGCCAAAATTGAAGAACTCATCAATGATTTTTCTAATGGGACGCTAGATCTAGTCCTGGAAATCGGTTCTAAAGTTTCTGTTTTGCCTACCTATACGAAAACCGTTAAAAGGTCGGAATCTAAAAAAGCGGGGCCCAGCTTCCTCAATAAGTCCTTCACCTTCGATAATTTTGTCGAAGGCAAATCCAACGAACTGGCCAAGGCGGCTTCGTTTCAAGTATCCGAGAATGTTGGCAGGGCCTATAACCCGCTCCTCATTTATGGAAGCTCTGGCTTGGGCAAAACGCACTTGATGCATGCGATCGGCAATGCAATTTTGGTCAAGAAGCCTACCTTGAACATCGTCTACGTCCATTCAGAAAAGTTTGTACAGGATATGGTCAAGGCGCTACAACAAAATACCATCAATGTGTTCAAGGAATATTACCGGAACCTGGATGTGTTGTTGATTGACGATATCCAATTTTTTGCCAGCAAAGAGCGCTCACAAGAAGAATTTTTCCACACTTTCAATACGTTGCTTGAAAAAAAACACCAAGTTGTGTTAACTTCCGATAAATATCCTAAGGAAATTGCCAACCTGGCCGAACGCTTAAAATCACGGTTCAGTAGCGGCCTACCCGTTACGATAGAACCCCCGGACATGGAGACGCGGGCTGCCATCCTGATGAAAAAGGCGGCAATGGTGAATGTCGACCTGCACCAAGATGTGGCTGTGTTTATTGCAAAACGGATTCCTTCCAATGTCAGGGACTTGGAAGGGGCGTTAAGGCGTGTAATCGCCAACTCTCAATTTACCGGCCGAGAGATAGATATCGATTTCACCAAAGAAGCCTTGCACGATTTAATTTCGATGCGGGATAAGCTGGTTGACATCGGCAATATCCAAAAAACAGTCGCCGAGTATTACAAGATACGCGTTGCCGATTTATCCTCAAAAAGCCGCCGTCAGGCAATTACCCGACCTAGGCAGGTAGCCATGTCTTTGGCCAGGGAACTTACCTCGCTCAGCTATCCTGACATAGGCGATGCTTTTGGCGGCAGAGACCACACGACCGTTATCAGTGCCTGCAACCGAGTAAAGGAACTTAAGGAGTCTGACAGCAAAATGTCCGAGGATTATTTCAACCTGTTGAGAACCCTGTCGCATTGACAAGGGATAAGTTGTGGATAAATAGGGAGACTTTTATTTTTCCCTGTTTGTACATACTTGTCCACAGCCATAAACAGGCTTTGTCAACAGCACTATATACAAAGCAAAAGTATGATTTATAAGTAAAAACGTAATCTATTAACAGATTTGGCTAACCGTAATAGTAATTATAAAAGAAAAAGATTATGAAATTTATTATTAATAGGGAAACTTTGCTGACCCCATTGCAACAAATTGTAGGTGTCATCGAAAAACGTCAGACAATGCCAATTTTGGCTAATGTCTTGCTTCAAGTAGAGAATGACCACCTTACCCTGACCGGAACTGACCTTGAAATCCAGATTGTTTCCAAAGTCAATGTTAAGGACTCTTTGACAGGATCCATAACTGTACCTGCCAGGAAATTGCTTGACCTTTGCCGTTTGCTTCCGAATGGGGCGGATATCCAATTGGAGCAGCAAAACGAAAAAGTTAAGTTATTGTCTAACCGAAGTAAATTTTCATTGAGCTGCCTACTGGCTGAGCATTACCCAAACTTTGCCGAATCTGACCTGGATAAACAATTCACTATCAATGCCGGTAAGTTTAAAAAGGCATTGGAAAAAACCATTTTTTGCATGGCGAACCAAGATGTACGGTATTACCTGAATGGCTTGCTGCTCAATATTTCTAATGACCGGATAAAATTAGTTGCCTCCGACGGGCATCGTTTGTCCATCTTCGAAGGCAGGTTGGAAGAACAAACAGGATACGAGTCTAGGATTATCCTGCCGAGGAAAGGTGTTTTGGAGCTTTATCGTTTACTGGAGACTTTGGAGACCGAATTGACGGTGATGTTCTCCAACAACAATATCAAGATCATTATTGGTAATATCGTATTCTCAGCCAAGCTAGTAGATGCCAAATATCCGGATTTTGGTAAAGTTTTTCAGCAAGCGTTTTACGAGCCTATTTCATTGCCAAAGCAAGAATTAAAAGAATCGCTTACCCGGGTTGCCGTTTTGTCGAACGAAAAATTTAAAGGTGTTACCCTTGATATTGCGCCAGGAAACATGAAAATCAGCACTCATAATCCAGAGCACGACGAAGCAGAAGAAGAACTTGCCGTAGACTATAAAGGCGAGCTATTGACCATATCTTTTAATGCGCAATATTTATTGGATGCCGTGTCCAATCTTGATTCAGATACTGCAGTATTGACAATTGCCAGCAATGTTAGCAGTTGTTTTATTGATGAGCCTCAAGAAAGCGAATATAAATTCATAGTCATGCCTATGCGTCTCTAAGCAGTTAGGTATGAGCCTACAAAAGTTGGATATTTACAATGTAAGAAATATCCGCGAGCAGACAATTTTCCCATCACAAGCTTTTAATTTTGTCTTTGGCAGAAATGCCAGCGGTAAAAGCGCCCTCATCGAAGCCATTTTTTTATTAGGCCGAGGCAAATCATTCAGGTCGGCATCCATAAAGCCAGTTATCAGTTTTGGTGAAGATAGTTTGGTCGTGTCGGCCCAAGCACAACAAGAAAGTGGGGTTAACATCCATTTAGGCATTCGCATGGACGGAAAAACTATTGAAACTAGGGTCAACCAACATACCAGCCAACGACGCTCGGATTTGGCCTATGCTTTGCCTTTGCAAATAATACACCCTAAGAGTTTCGAGCTTTTGGATGCCGGCGCACAAATACGCCGTGAATTTCTGGACTGGGGTATTTTCAACCATGATGAAAAATTTTTGCCCGTCTGGAGAAAATACAAAAAATCATTGGCTCAGAGGAATGCCTTACTCAAATCAAAATCCGTAAATCAAATCCACGTTTGGGACAAGGAATTAATTAATTACGGTACAATAGTGAATGATTATCGGCAACAATACTTGGAAAAACTTAAACCCATCCTTGTTAAGGCGATCGCTAGGTTTTTGGTGCTGGATGATATTGAAATGCGGTTGGTATCAGGTTGGGAAATAAGCAAAGAATTAGGGCAGCTACTTATTGAAGATTTAGAAAAAGACTTACGTTATGGTTTTACCCATAGCGGCCCCCACCGAGGTGATTTCCAATTGTTGGTCAACAATGTGTTAGCGAAGGACATTGTCTCACGAGGGCAATTGAAGCTACTCGTCGTATGCTTAAAACTTGCCCAAGTCGAACTCGTAGCCGAGGAACGTAATTCCTTCGGTTGTATTTTGATGGATGATTTTGCGGCGGAACTTGATAAAGTCAATCGGGCAAAAATCTTAGATTATTTGTATGAAATGAGGCGACAAGTGTTCATCACAGCAACTGAAGTTGAGGATTTCGGCGAATTAAACGGCATAGACAATTATAAAATGTTCCACGTGGAACAAGGAAAAATAAACTGGATGAATGTTCCATGTGGAACATCTTAGTAATACGGGGAAAAGTAAATGAGCAGTAACGTTGATAAAAGTGTAGGCAAGAAAGAAGACGGAAAAAACGAAAACCAGTATGACAGTTCAAATATCCAGGTTTTAAAAGGCTTGGATGCCGTCAGGAAACGTCCCGGTATGTACATTGGGGATACTGATGACGGTTCCGGTTTGCACCATATGGTTTTCGAAGTCGTTGATAATTCCATTGATGAAGCTTTAGCTGGTTATTGCAAGGAAGTTAAAGTCACATTACATACGAACGGATCGGTGTCGGTCGTTGATGATGGCCGTGGAATACCGGTAGATATCCATGAAGATGAAGGCCGTTCGGCTGCCGAAGTCATTATGACCGTATTGCATGCCGGTGGTAAGTTTGACGATAATGCTTACAAGGTATCGGGCGGATTGCATGGCGTAGGGGTTTCAGTGGTAAACGCCTTGTCGGAAGAACTGCATTTGGAAATCCGCAAGGACGGGCAACTTTACAAACAAACTTATCGCATGGGTAACCCAGTCGCACCTTTAGCGCCTGTTGGCCCTGCACAAGGCTCGGGAACCTTAATCAACTTCAAGCCAAGTTCAGAAACTTTTACCAATATCGAATTCCATTACGACATTCTCGCCAAGCGCTTGCGTGAATTATCATTCCTAAATTCCGGTGTCCGCATCATCTTGGAAGATGAAAACACCGATAAGCGGGACACGTTTGAATTCGAAGGCGGCATTAGCGCATTTGTAAGCCATCTCAATAAAAACAAAACCCCTTTATTTCCAGAGGTTTTTTATTTCATAGCGGAAAAAGAGGGGGTGACCGTAGAAGTCGCCATGCAATGGAACGATTCTTACCAGGAAAATGTGTTCTGTTATACCAACAACATCCCACAACGGGACGGTGGTACGCACTTGGCCGGATTCAGGGGCGCTTTGACCCGCACGATCAACCAATACATCGATTCCAGCGGCTTGGCCAAGAAGGAAAAAGTGACCACGACCGGCGACGATGCAAGGGAAGGTTTGACGGCGGTACTTTCAGTTAAAGTGCCAGACCCTAAGTTTTCATCCCAAACGAAAGAAAAGTTGGTTTCTTCGGAAGTAAAACCCCTGGTTGAATCAACAATGAATGAAAAGCTCCAGGAATTTCTGCTGGAAAAACCGCAAATTGCCAAAGTCATCGTCGGTAAAATCATAGACGCCGCGCGTGCGCGGGAAGCCGCCCGCAAAGCACGGGAAATGACGCGCCGGAAAACCACCCTTGATATTGCCGGTTTACCTGGAAAACTTGCAGACTGCCAAGAGAAAGACCCGGCCTTATCGGAACTCTTTTTGGTCGAAGGGGATTCCGCAGGCGGCTCCGCCAAACAGGGACGGGATCGCCGTACCCAGGCCATCTTGCCATTAAAAGGTAAAATCCTGAATGTCGAAAAGGCGCGTTTTGACAAAATGATTTCCTCGGAAGAAGTGGGCACATTAATTACCGCGTTAGGTTGTGGTATCGGCAAGGATGAATACAACATCGAAAAGCTCCGGTATCACCGCATAATAATAATGACCGACGCGGATGTGGATGGTTCCCACATCCGGACGTTGCTGCTGACCTTTTTCTACCGGCAATTACCGGAAATCGTCGAAAAAGGCTATATCTACATTGCCCAACCGCCTTTGTACAAGGTCAAAAAAGGTAAGCAAGAACATTATGTCAAAGATGACAACCAGTTAAACGAATACCTTATCCAACTGGCACTGGACAAGACCCAACTGTTTACCGACGAGACAACCCCGCCTATCCAAGGCCAAGGGTTGGAAAAACTCGCAAAAGCGTATACAGAAGTGGCGAATATCATCGACCGCTTATCCAGGCGCTTCGACGATATATTTATCGAACAATTAACCTATTTGGAACCTTTGTCAGAAGCCCTCAAACAGGACGAAACCCAACTTAGGGCGTGGTTCGAAAAGTTAGAAAGGGGGCTAAAAACAAACGACAAAAAAGCCGAATTCAAGATCAAGTTAGACTATACGGCCAGTGAAGATTTTACCGCCACCATCAACAAAAAGCAGCACGGCATCACCAAAGTGTTTATTGTGGCTTCCTCATTCTTCCACAGTAAGGACTATCAAAAGCTCGCCCAATACGCCAAAGATACCGGCGATATGTTTACTGAAACTTCCACCATCAAAATGGGCGAACGGCACCATCCCGTCAACACCTTTAAACAAGCCTTCGACTGGATGATGAAAGAAACCAAAAAAGGCCAGCATATACAAAGATACAAGGGTCTAGGAGAAATGAATCCCGAGCAGCTTTGGGAAACCACCCTAGATTCAAACAACCGGCGCTTGCTGCAAGTGCGGATCGAAGACGCCATTGCTGCCGATGAAATCTTCACCACTCTCATGGGTGATGTCGTCGAACCAAGGCGGGATTTTATCGTCAAAAACGCCCTGGATGCGACGAATCTGGATGTTTGAATTGTGTAAATGTCAGATCTCATAATTACTGAAAATAGTAAGTATATTCAAATACATAAAATTAAGGAAAACCATGCCAGAAATTACGATAGAACATAACCCCAGTGAAGACCGCTTGAAAGAATTGGGCGTAGCAAATTGGGAGATATGGGAGAAAGAAGTTTCCGAGTTCCCCATCGACTTTGACGAAACCGAAACCGCTTACATATTGGAGGGCGAAATCCTGGTGACACCCGAAGGCGGTGAACCGGTCAGAATCTTGCCCGGCGACTTAGTGGTTTTCCCGGAAGGTTTGAATAGCAATTGGCAAGTCGTCAAGCCGTTGCGTAAGCATTACAGTTACGATTAATTCGTCATTTTTTAATAAGTCATTCCAGAATTTATTGAATACTTGTACAAATTGGCTTGCGTCAACAATTACGTGATTTGGATAATTATTAGGATATAATTTTCAACAATTCTAACGTAAACATCTGATATATACATGTTTATTAAAGGTAATAGCTTAGGGTTTGATTTTCATTATTTATTTACCATTAAACTATCACAGCTTTACTGGTATTGTTATTACCAACCAGCAATCAACTTAGTTCAATATTCAATAACCGTAATCTATAATTTCAAAATACTTGCCAACTAATCTTTCCACATAGGCTTTATGTTGTAGCTTTTTTGTTTAATTGGTTCATTAAAATATTGCAATTAATGAAATAGAATTCATTTGACCCTACTGTTTTATCTGACGATGAGTTTATAGAACTCCGTATCAGGTTGGATATGGATCTGAGCTACAGAAAACAGAATTTCAATGTAGGAGAAATAGGAGAGAAAATTGCAATTAAGTATTTCAATTCAACATCTGGATTACCCAATTTGGTAGAGGCACCTAAAGGTGCTAAAAACATAGATGCGCTCTCTCAAGATGGAGATCGGTACTCGATTAAAACACAGTTGCGGACAAAAAAATCTGGCACAATCTATCCTGACGCGGCTCGCCCTGAAAAAAAACAGTTTGAGTTTTTCTGATTGTGGAATTATCTCCTGACTACCTGCTTGAAGCTTTGCACCGTTTTTCATGGGAGACATTTCTGATGACTCGAGCATGGGTTAAAAAAATGAATGCTTGGTATATTCTATAAGTATTAAAAGACTTCAAATGGCAGAGAAATTGTATGGTTAGCATGTTTTTAACAATATGAGACTATAAAAGTTAAATTAAATGGCAGCTACAACAGAAAAAATCAGGCCTGCAGCCCGACTACTCCGCACTATAGGACAAGATTTAATCAAGGATACGTATGCGGCCATAGTCGAGTTGGTCAAAAATGCATACGATGCTGATTCACCAGAAGTAATCATTCGCTTTGTTTACAGAGAAAACCAAAAGAGATTATTGGTCCGTCTTGAGGACAGTGGTCACGGAATGAGCTTTGAAACGGTGGTTAATAAATGGCTTGTTCCGGCGACTGATGACAAGCTCATGAGAAAACAGAGTGAAAAGGGGCGTGTTCTGCAAGGACGTAAAGGGATAGGCAGGTTTGCCGCGTCGATTCTTGGAGAGCGGATACTGCTTGAAACAAATCAAGATGGCAAAACAACTTCTTTGATTCTGGATATGGAGGAACTAGAAAATACAGCATATCTCGACCAATTAGATTTGGAAGTTTCAGTTGAAGATACTGGAAATGAAAAAGGAACGGTAATTGAAATAGAAAAGGATAACGTATCGGCCAGTGATGTCAGGTCAATTTGGACACAGAAGCAACTTCAAAAATTGCTTGTCGAATTAAGAAGTTTGATTTCACCGGAAGAAATTTACAAGATTGCCTCCGAACATGGTTTTGAAATCAATTACGATACATTTGTTATCAGATTGATATTTGAAAATTTTCCTCAAGCCGAATTTTCTAATCGGGAAATTACAATCGAACCCTTTCCGGTTCTAGATTTGTATGACTACCAAATTTCGGGAACAGTTGATGCTCAAGGCAATGCTTTGTTGGAGTACAGAAATCAAAACGTACCGAGCCTGCCACCAGAGTTAATTCGCTTGAATATTAAACTTGGCGCGGAAAATGATATGGAATATCCAGGTAAAGTCTATATTGATATGCGAGTTTACGATAGAGACCCTGATAGTATAGATAATATTATTAAACGCGGACTGAAAGACCCTGCTACGGGTGAATATGTTGGGAAAAATCAAGCAAAAAGAATTCTTGATGAGTCCTATGGTGTTGGTATATATAGAGGTCAATTCAGAATTAGGCCTTATGGAGAGCAATCATTTGACTGGCTCGATCTCGATAAAAAAAGGGTACAAAATCCTTCTTACAAAATTGGCCATAATCAGTTAATTGGGTTTGTATATATCCTTCCTGAGGAAGCATCAAGATTGTCAGAAAAAAGTGCTCGTGATGGCCTAGCGGAAAATAAGGCCTACTACGGCTTAATATTTGAAGTTTCCCAATTTATCAATGAACTTGAGGCAAGGCGGTTAAAATATCGTGAAAAAGCGAAAAAAGGTGGTCGGGACAAGCCTATTGATGAAGCTATCGCCAGTCTCTTTGATTTTGTAGAGGTAGGTACTAAAATTGATTATGGACTTAAGAAACTTGATATACCGATTGAACAGCGCCGTTCTGTAGGAAAGGTTGTTACCGAAGCTCTTGAAGTTGAAAAACAAAAAAAAGCTGCAATAGAAACAAAAATTAGAGAAGCCATTGCAATTTATCAAGGGCAGGCCACCCTTGGGAAAATTACTCATGTTTTGCTTCATGAAGGGCGAAAGCATATTAAATATTTAACTGAAACAATTCCCAGAATCATCAAATGGTCAGGAGAACTTTCTAAACACAACGACCCAGAGTTGATTGAAAAGCTTGAAGATCGTAGAGGGAAGGTCACAACTCATACCAAAGGATTATCAGACCTGTTTAAAAAAATTGAACCTCTTGCAAGAACAAGGCGTTCGCCTGCTAAAAAATTCAATCTTCGAAGCATACTTGAAAATACATTTGCAATTTTTTCCTCTGAACTTTCCGAATTGAATATTGCACACAAAATCGATTCGGATGTGAATGAGCCAATTATTACTGCAAATGAAATGGACCTTATTACCGTTTTTTCAAATCTAATTGAAAACAGTGTTTACTGGCTTAAACATCAGCGAGATGAGAGCCGAAAAATTCATGCAACCATTTATTTCGACAATCAGGAAATAACTGTTGAATATGCAGATAACGGACCGGGCTTTCAGGGTGATAATCTGAGTCTTATGTTTGAACCAGGTTACAGTATGAAGCCGGATGGAACCGGCCTTGGTCTCGCGCTCGCCGGGGAAGCTATGTCCAGAATTGGAGGAAGCATTGAAGCAAAACATTCTGACAAAGGGGCGGTATTTACGATTGCGTTTAAAGGAGCTAATTGATGGGAATCGAAATAAAATTGTTAATTGTAGAAGATGATAACGAGCAATATCAGACCTACGAAGACACAGCTTATGAGCTATCAAATCCACGAAACGGCCTCTTATTTAATTTGACGCGAGAAACAAACTCTCAAAGCGCAGAAGCCGCACTTTTATCGAAAAATTTCGATGCCGCCATTGTTGATCTGAATCTTATGGCAAACGATACAGCAGAGGCATCAGGAAATGAAATACTGAAAAAAATAGTCGGTAACCTCAGGTTTCCGGTTTTTGTTGTCTCAGGTAATCTGGGCATGCTTGATCAGCAAATAGAGGAAAAGAAATCTTCTTTCCTTAAGTTTTATAGCAGAGATACTCAAAACAAGATAATTTTTGATGAAATCAAAAAAATTTGCTCAACAGGTATAACAAATATCCTCGGGGGTCGCGGATTAATTGAGGAAAAACTGGCTGATATTTTTTGGAATCATTTGGCAAATGATCTCGATATTTGGGTAAATAAAGAAACAACTTCAGAAAAAGCCCTTCTCCGTTATGCGATAAGTCATCTTTCTGAATATCTGGATTTGTCGACAGGAGAGAATGATTATTATGATGAGGCTGAGTTCTATATCAAACCACCAATTCGTGATTATATATCTACAGGAGACATTATTCAAAGTAGCGACGGAACGCGGTTTATTGTGTTGTCGCCAGCTTGTGATGTAGCCGTAAGAAAACTAAGTGACGATGGGAAGCCCATTATTAATGCAAAAAGGATATCAATTGCAAAACTTATTGAGGTTAACAGGGAAAGCTTTATAAACAACGAAATTATTAAATCAGATGCTAAAAACAGTGATGGAAAAGCATGCCTTGACAGAATTATAAAAGGACAACAAGAAAAATATATCTTTCTTCCTGAATATAAACCACTGAGTGCATCAGTTATTGATTTGCAAAATCTTCACGCAATTGATTTTAAAGAATATGAAAATTTTGACCGGATAGCCACTGTATCAAGCCCATTTTTGAAGGAAATTCAATCCCGTTTTTCATCATATTATGCAAGACAGGGGCAGCCTGATCTAAATAAGGATAATCTCATAAAAAAGCATAAGAATGCATTTAATAACAGTGGTTAAACAATAGTGACTGAAGACTTTTCCTAATCACAGATAATCCAATTGTTCAGGAAGGCACTTCAATTCTGGGGACATCAAATCAAAAAATTTACCTGAGAGAGTTGAGCATAGTAAGGGTGTTTCAGTAATCTTAAACGAGACTGTAAATTAATTTGTGCAATTGCTTATCATTGATTCCCTAATTGGGGGAGGATAAGCACCATGAACCAAGCAGAACTGGAAGCGTCTGCCCGCGAGGCGGCGAAAAGCATAAAAACCGAAAAAGACCTCAATGCGTTCAGC
>CAYSYU010000006.1:0-165997 GCA_964435245.1 uncultured Methylomagnum sp. | reverse complement strand
GGTTGCCGGCCTGAAGCTGGGTTAGAGGCCAACCAGCCCACGGATACCCCAAACACAGATTTGCGTGAAGGAAACATTCTGTAAGCGTCCGAAGTTTCCACCTTAACTCGTTGACAGGTAAGCCACTAATTTGGCTAGTGGACTCCCAAGGCTTGGCCTTTAGATTCAGTATGGTAAAGTGGCTAATGAAGTGATGATGTGTAATTTTTCCTTGGGCTTGACGGTCACAAGGGGAAATTATAAAGGCAACAACATCTTACAAAAGCTTAAGTCTTTTGAAATGGGATTGCAAATATCACCTGGTGGTTATTCCGAAAGGCAGGAAAAAGAGTTGTATGGCAAGGTACGAGGGCATCTTGGCCCTTTGTTCCATGAACTTGCAGCCCAGCGGAATTGATATGTCAACGCTTTTCCGGACACAAGGTTAAGCAGCATTTTGCTGCAACTCGAAGTCAACGGGGCGACCTATACCCATTAGCGGAATGTAATCGCTCCCGGTTGTAGAACACTTCGAACTATTCAAACACAGCCTGTTTAGCATCTTCCCGAAAGTGAAACGTTTGATGATGGATCAATTCGGTTTTTAAGGCATGGAAGAAGCTTTCCGACCCGGCATTGTACCCCAAGGGCAGCCGCTCCCAGCAATTGACCTTCCGGCTCATGCTTTGCTGGATGCCATGCTGTTCGAGGAGTTCCCGGTGGCTGTCCGAGGCATATTGGCTGCCCCGTTCGGTATGCCACAATAAGCCCTTGTCGGGCTTACGTTTCCAAATAGCCATCAGGAGCGCATCGTTGACCAACTTAGCTCGCATATTCCCGTCCATCGGCCAGCCCACGGCTTGCCGGGAATAAAGGTCGATGACAACGGTCAAATACAACCAACCTTCTCGGGTGTGGATGTAGGTGATGTCGCTCACGTAAACCTGATTGGGTTTTTGCACGGTAAATTGCCGATCCAAAAGATTGTCAGCAACCAGCAAGTTATGTTTCGAATCGGTTGTTGCCTTAAACTTGCGTCTGGTTTTACAGGCCAATCCTGCAGCGCGCATTAATCGGCCTAACCGTCTCCTGCCAAGGGTTGCCCGGCTCTTGGCAAATATCGATTGGATAATCAGCGTCAGTTGACTATCGGCCTGTTCGCGAACCATCGGTTTGCGCTGGAGCCAAACCATAGTAGGCGCTTCGCGAAACGCCCATAAAACGGCACACGGGGCACAAGGGCGCAGAAAACCGAAACCTGGTTTGCGCCACCATTCGGGTCGGGGTAGCCAATATGCCAGTCATGGCTACCGTAAACATTTGGCCGTCATGAAAATGGGACAGCGCATGAGCCGTTAAGGTAATTGCTGGGATAATAAGCCCGACAGAACGGTTTTTCTGCAGCCTTAAGCATGAACAACTGAACTACGGAAAGTTTAGCACTAAAGCATCGGCCAAATTGAGTGTTATTGATTATCTGGTTTTTTATAATGGTAAACGGTCGCACTCAAAATTAGGCTATCAAACCCCGCTGCAATTTGAGCGGGATTTTTATAAGAAGGCTGTCTAAAAAAGTGTCCGGTTTTAGTTGACCATTACAGCCTTGCACAAGATGCTAGGCCAATCGGTCAGCCAGGGGCTGCAAGGCCATTTATGCCCTGTGGGTACGCCCACTCGCGCGACCCAGCCCGTCAATGTTGTCGCCAGCGTTTTGATAAATCCATTCCTTTGTTAAGGTGGAAACTTCGGACGCTTACGCTTGAAAGAGGCTAGCTGCCATAGTTTTCTGTTTTTCAATCCGGCTAAAGATTAGAAAGCACATGGGATACTATAGATGATAGATTGTAAAGCGCACAGAATGGGCTAACCGATGGCTTCTAATTGCACCAGATTATCTGAGAATGACGGCGCATTGCCCATGTTGACGAATTCAGCGGAACTTATACTGTTGACTGTGCCTTTGTTCAGTTGCCGCCAATAGCCGAGTGTAGCAACGATTAAACCAGTGTTTACGTCATCGGTGATTATGGCGTCGCCTTCAAAAGCACCGCGATCATTGAACACGCGAACCTTATCGCCATGCTTTATATTTCGGACGTTGGCATCAACCGCATTTATCAGTACAAATTGTTCGCCTTGGCCTTGTATTTTTTGCTCGATATTGGCGTAGCAGGAGTTGAGAAAACCGTGACTTTTGGGCGAGACGATGTTAAGCGGATATTTTTCGGCAAGATCGGGATTGGTTGCAGCCGTTTCTCGTGAAGGCACATAATCTGGGACAGGATCAAGCATGTCGACGGGTTGAAAGCCATCATACATTTGCCGGAAAGGCCCTGGGATAAAATTAGTTGCGCCTTCGGCTTTGAATTGGCATTTGCCGGACGGTGTCGGGAAGTTACCTTCTTTATGCGGCACACGGTCGTCTTTCGTTCCGACATTCAGCCGCGCAAAACCGTGTTTGCGAAGATATGCCAGGTCAATCCCCTTGCAGGCCGACGCATTCCAGTCTACATAATGCCCGAGGCATTCAGAATCTGACCATTTGAAGTTGTCTTCCCCATAACCCATTCGCGCAGCCAAACGCCGGAAGATTTCGTTATTGGGGATGGCTTCCCCTGGCGATTCAACACATTTGGCGTTGTAAGTGAGATACAAATGTCCCCAGGACAAAATAATATCTTCCATTTCCGCACCCATAGAGGCAGGCAGCAAAATATCGGCATACAAGGCGGTATCGGAAATGAAATGCTCCGCCGATACCAGAAACAAGTCTGCGTTCAACAAACCTTTAACTATTTTGTCAGTTTCTGGCGCTTGCGTGACTGGATTGGCATTCCAGCACATCATGGATTTAATGGGCGGTCCGGCAGGCGGTTCATCGGTTAAAGCGCGGCCTATTTGTAATGCATTGATAACGCGAGTTCCTTCGGGAATCAAGTCAGGGCGGCAGATAACATCGAACTTATAAGGGTGTTCCCAGACTGGAAACTGTAATGCACCGCCGCCGACGTATCGCCATGCGCCCGTCAATGCAGGTAGGCAACTAACCGCACGAATGGTTTGGCCGCCGCCATAATGTCTTTCTAATGCCACACCCAGGCGTATTGCGGCAGGTTGAGTTTTGGCATATTCGCGTGATAAGGTGCGGATCGTTTCTGCGGGTATGCCGGTAATGGCTTGCGCCCATTCCGGGGTACGGGCTTTTGCGCGGTCTTTTAATTCCGTAAAACCGACGGTGTATTTATCGACATAATCCTGGTCGAGCAAACCCTCTTCGATAATGGTGTGGATCATTGCCATTGCCAAAGCGCCGTCCGTTCCCGGCTTAGGGGCAATATGCCAATCGGCTTCTTTGGCTGTTTTTGAGGCATAAACGTCGATTACGACGACTTTGGCGCCCTTCTTCTGGGCTTCTTTAACGATATGCCAGTGATGCAAGTTGGTGCTGACGGAGTTACATGCCCAGATGATGATGTATTTGGAATGGACAAAACTTTCAGGGTCGACACCGGCTGTCGGCCCTACCGTCAGCAACCACGCGGTACTAGAGCCTTCACCGCAAAAAGTGCGTTCTGTGACGGTTGCGCCCATACGGTTAAAGAACGCGTCGCCGCCATTCAGCCCATGTACCAAACCCTGGTTGCCCAGGTAGCTGTAAGGAACAATGGCTTGTGGCCCATGCTCGGCAATAATGGCTTGCCATCGCGTGACGATGGTATCCAGGGCTTCATTCCAGCTAATCCTATCAAATTGCTTGCTACCTTTATGCCCAGTGCGGCGCATGGGGTAGAGCAAGCGGTCGGGGTGGTAATGACGTTTTTCGTAATCTTTCAACTTAACACACAGTCCGCCGCGTGTCATCGGATGGGCCGGATTGCCTTTAACGCCGGTCAGTTTGCCGTCTTCAACCTCAAAGACCATAGAACAGGTGTCCGGGCAGTCGTGCGGGCAACCGCCATGATGGGTGGATTTTTGTGCGTCAGCCATTTTCTTGATCCTCCTGAGTTAATAGTTTCCTTGATGATAACGTAATCGGAAATGATGTTCTACTTTGCTGCATTGAGGAGCCAAAATAGCCATTCCCATCAGTATTTAGAGTCGATAGTGTTGCACACTTTCTCATTCTATTTGACTGTGAAGGCCTTAAGTGTAATAATAGAATCAGTAATTTAGGCGACAGTGTAAAAAGTTAACCAAAAACTGCTTTGCTTGCCAAAATTCATATCCTATCAAAATCCTCAGCCCGCAAGCTTTCTCCAGTTTTTTCTGGGCATACCTGTCGTTTAGGCTGAAATTTGAAAGTCTTTTTTTCCCGTTGCTCGTACTAGCCATTTTCTGAAAACAACCATACGGTGTTTCGAAACTTGGGGCTTACAGCGGTTTTCTGAGTTTATTATTCGATGACATTTTCTACCCTCGGCTTGTCCGAACCCCTTTTGCGCGCAGTTAGCGGGCAAGGTTATACAATCCCAACCCCTATCCAGTTGCAAGCGATTCCTGCGGTGCTATCCGGCCGGGATCTGATGGCGGCAGCCCAAACCGGGACAGGCAAAACCGCCGGTTTTACCTTGCCGCTATTACAGCGTTTATCTGGAGGTGGGCGGGTGCAAGCCAATTCGGTACGTGCCTTGGTTTTAACGCCGACTCGCGAATTGGCGGCGCAAGTAGGCGAAAGCGTCGCCACCTACGGTAAGCATTTGCCGTTGCGTTCTGCTGTCATTTTCGGCGGCGTTTCGATCAACCCACAAATGATGGCCTTGCGCCGCGGTGTCGATGTGTTGGTTGCTACGCCAGGACGGTTACTGGACTTATACAGCCAAAACGCCGTGAAGTTTTCGCAGCTGGAAGTGCTGGTGCTGGATGAGGCAGACCGGATGCTGGACATGGGTTTTATCCGCGACATCCGCAAGATCATGGCGATGCTGCCCAAGCGTCGGCAGACCCTGATGTTCTCGGCGACGTTTTCCGACGACATCCGAGGCTTGGCGCAAGACTTATTGCATAAGCCGGATTACATCGAAGTCAGCCCTCGCAATGCGGCGGCCAATACGGTCAGGCAATGGGTGCATCCAGTCGATCAAAAGCGTAAACCGGAATTGCTCAGCCATTTGGTTCGCCGTCACGGTTGGGAACAGGTGTTGGTCTTTACCCGCACCAAGCACGGCGCCAACCGCGTTGCCGCAAAGCTGGAACAAGACGGCATAACAGCCGCTGCAATCCACGGCAACAAAAGCCAGGGTGCGCGGACACGGGCGCTGGCGGATTTCAAGAATGGTGAAGTGCGGGTACTGGTGGCGACCGACATTGCTTCCCGCGGCCTGGACATCGAACAACTTCCGCAAGTGGTTAATTTCGACCTGCCCAATGTCGCCGAGGATTATGTGCACCGCATCGGTCGTACGGGTCGAGCAGGAGCCAATGGCCAAGCCGTATCGTTGGTAAGCGGCGACGAAAAACAACTGCTGTCGGGTATCGAAAAACTTATCCGGCAAGTGTTGCCGCGCGAAGTAGTGGAAGGCTTCGAGCTATCCACCAATATTCCTGCAACCACGCCAGCCCAACATCACCCACGTTCGCTAGTTAAACCGGCAGCAAAATCCGGTTTTGGCAACCCACAGGATAAAAGCGCATTGGCTGTAAAAAAGCGCTCACCGAGGACGGATAAACAACATAGGTATTTAGCCGGTTGAATGTCATATCGTTGGCTTATCAATTCTTTTGCCTAGGCTCGATAAGCATTAATCCTGTTAAGTTTTAATTTCCACGGCAATAAATCGCCGAAAATAGTATTGTTGACCGCCTTCGTTGTGTACCTTTTAATAGGTAACGGCTGAATGAAAGCTGTTATCAAAAATCAATACACAATTGCCGGATGAGTTTTTGAAATTTATTCAGCAGGTAAAACGAACTGCTTTGTGCTTTGTTTAATCGAGAAAGGATGCGAATGCAGTCGACTAGGCCTAAAAACAGGATTCTCTCAGCTTATTCATGGAGGATAATCCTTTTTCCTGGGCGAAAGCGATATTGGCTGCCGGAATGTTTTCAGGGTTTTTATACTGTTCCAAAGCCTTGTCAATGCTGGCTTCCCGTAACAAATGCAGCATCGGGTAAACAGACCGGTTGGTATAATTTGCGGCATCGTTATCAGTTGAGTCAGCAAATCGGTATAAGGGATGAAAACTGGCTAATTGATAAATGCCACCGTATCTTTTTTGTTTGAGTTGTTTTTCGGCAAGCGTTACAAACTCAAGGTAATCATCAAATTGAGCGAACGCCTCAGGAAAAACCAGAAAAGTGGTTTCTATTTCGTTATCATCATCTAGCCTGGTTAGTTCCCGTAAGACAGCGCTCATGCAGTTATCCATTTCAATATTGGTATCAACTTCATAATGGACTTTTTTCTCGTTGATAACCCGGGCAGCGAAAGGACAGAAATGGCATGCCATCACCACATCAACTATCCATTTGTTTGTTTGCTCGATGATTTTTTGGGATGTGGGCATATTGTATTTGAATAGGCGTTTGGGAGCGGAATTTGTTATTATCAATCCCTGACAATGAGTTGTTCTTTGTGCTGCAAGGGCGTATGCTGATAGCTGGTTATCAATTGCTTCTGAAAATTTTGGATAAACCAGATACCGGCATGTATCCACTCTACAAACATTTGGGACACGACAATGAGCAAAGAACAAAAAAGCAACAAAGAAGACAAGAAAAAACCCGCTTTAAACCAAAAAGAAAAGAAGGCTGCGAAAAAAGCCAAGAAAGAATCTAAAAGCTAATAATTGCGTCCGGTAAACGGCGATTGAAAATCACTGGGGGTATAAAACTTTCCAGTGCCCGTCCATAAAGATGCATCTGCAATTCTAGTTTCCGCTAGAGGTCGGCAGTTTGGATCAGGACGGAACCGTCCTCTTCGTAGTTATCCCCCTCAATTAGCCTTTTTGCGGCTTCTTGTATTTCCGTCCGATGTTGGACTACTGACTGCATGGGCTTATTATCCGATGCCCCAAATTTAATCCTCAGGCTCTCTGACGAGATACGGCAAAGCACCCGTTTTTTGTCAACTTCCGCCACAACGGTAGCCATGTTTGTCATATTATTCCAGCACTCAAGCCTGGGGAAAGAAATCATAATATCTCCTGATTTAGATGGTTGATGACGAGAGACCTGCATTTACAACCAGTATTCGCGGATTCATTAGCAATTATGGCCGCTATGATGGTGGGCTTCACAAGGATAACTAACGCGGCACTTTCGAACAAAGAATGCTGGTGCATTTCTTGTCGTGTATAAAGCTAAGCTTATCGCTCTTTTAATCACCTTAGGCAGTTTATCGCCACTGTTATCGTGACGAATTGATTGTATCCCTCCTAATAATATTACCAATATACGCTAAGATGCGCCGAATGGGTGCTTTATATTTAGGGTTAATTCATTTTACATAACGTTAAGCGGGCTTAAAGGGTAGACGGAGCATCAAAGATGCTTAGGTACAATTGCAAAAAATAACAGTATATTTATTTATAAACAATAAGTTGCAAGATTGTCTTTGTTTCGTTCTACCCGTCTTACGGGTTGTAAATAAACCTAGAAATTCTTACAGTTTATCCTTCCGCTGATGTTTCAATTTCCCGTTTCCAAAGGATATGGATTTTGGTCGTGTGCCAGTGCCTTTCATGCAAAACCTAAGTGGCAAAAAGGGATATAATGTCGTGCTTTCTGTTTAACATTACAGGTATATTTATGAAAAGCATAGTCATTTCAGGCTTATTGTTTTTAATGTTTAGCGCACCGGTTGTTGCGGAAAACATTGGTTCAGTCGATACCGACTTTAGGCTTATCGGGCCGGACAATAAAATTGAAATCGAAGCCTTTGATGATGAGGATGTCCCGGGAGTAACCTGTTACATCAGCCGCGCCACCACCGGAGGGGTTAAAGGTGCGGTCGGCCTTGCTGAAGACAGCTCCGATGCATCTTTAACCTGTCATCAAACCGGCCCGATCACGTTGAATGACCGCATTAAATCAGGCAAGGATGATGGGGAGAGCGTCTTTAAAAAACGCACGTCTTTGGTCTTTAAATCGATGCAGGTAGTACGTTTCTATGATAAAAAGCGTAACACCTTGGTGTACATGGTTTACAGTGACCGTATCCTAAAAGGTTCACCCAAAAACAGCATCACCGCAGTTCCGGTCCTGCCCTGGCAAGCCCAGCCCGCACCAACGTTAGTAACACCGGGAAAATAAACAGTTACAACTGTAATAAGGCAGAGGGGGCTTGGCGCTTTCCTTTCTAAGTTGATGCCATTGAACATCATCCAATGGTTCAAAAAGTGCAACGGAAACAATATTAATGACCTGAAACTCGTAATTCCCTAAATGCACCACGGGTTAATAAAGCAGAGGTTGATGCAACTATAGTTGTTGATAAGTTTTATGGATTCGGCTCTTTAATGTTTGAACAGTTCGTGCTGAGCTTGTCGAATAATAACCGCTACGGGAAACCAATAGCAGGCGGCACATCATGCCCACTGGAAAGTGCGTTTCATTCGTTTTGATCATGGCGTACTTCTCGGCAACTGCTCCTGCGTCGCCCTACCTCCTGCATCCATGCAGGCGACTATGGCAACTTCGCGAAGTACGCTGCCGCCTTTTTTACCCAAAGGGCACAAGTAGGAAGGCCAGTTTCTCTTCCAGCCGGGCGTTTTCACGCTTAAGCCTTGCCCTTTCTGCTTGTTGGGGCTTTCGGCCTTCAAAGGGTTGCCCTGTTTGCCGACGTTTTGCCCGCCAGGCATATAATGTCGCCTCTGCCAGCCCTAAATCTTGCGCCACCTTGGGGGCGCCATCCCGATCAGCGCGTTCTAACGCTTGTTCTTTAAACTGTGCGGTATATATTTTGTAGACAGACCGTGCCGGAAAATCTTCTTTTTTGGTTTTCATTGTTGGCCTCAGATTTAGAATTTACTCTAGTAGCCGAGTGTCCGAAAGAACGGGGCAAGATCACTTTTTCAACACTAAAAATTCCGAATCCCCCATATTATTAGGAAAATTTCCTTTTCTTTGGGGGTAACTGGTTATCTAAAATTGTTTTAGTTAGACTGCCTTTATTTGTCAGTCCATAAGTAATGAAAACTATAACTATAACATTCAAGCTATTGCCCACATTGTGCCTAGTTGTTGTTAACAACAGCGTAGTTGCGGAAGAACAGGGTGCGGTCGAATTGGAAACAGTGGAAGTCGTCGGCGTTACACCTTTATCCGGGAATGGGGTTCCTGCCGATAAAATTGCCGCGAATGTGCAAACCGTGAGTGCCGACCAAATGAAAAAAGCGCAAACAATTTCCCTGTCCGATTATATTAACCGTTATCTCGGCAGTGTTAGCGTCAACGAGGCACAAAACAACCCTTTACAACCGGACATTTACTATCGCGGTTTTGTGGCGTCACCCTTGTTAGGTTTGCCCCAGGGTTTATCGACTTATGTGAATGGGATCCGGTTTAACGAGCCGTTCGGCGATAGCGTCAACTGGGATTTAATTCCGCAAGGTGCGATTGACAGTATGGCCTTACATCCAGGCTCCAATCCGGTTTATGGCTTGAATACGCTGGGCGGCGCAATCTCGATAAAAACCAAAACTGGGTTTTCGGCGCCCGGCCATCAAATAGAGGTTTACGGTGGCTCATGGGGCAGGCATTCGGAAGAATTGAGCACAGGTTGGAACAACGGTACTTGGGGATATTTTTTGGACTTGCACCACTTTGAGGAAGAAAGCTGGCGCAATTTTTCCCCCAGCAAAGCAGACCAGGCCTTTGGGACTTTAAGTTGGCGCGGCGATAGGGGATCATTCGATTTGACGTTGGGGGCTAATGATAACAAACTTAAAGGCAATGGTGCAGTTCCTGTCCAATTACAAGCCCTTGACCGAAAAGCCGTGTTTACGCATCCAGACCAGACGGTTACCCGTATGTTCTTTTCTGAACTGGAAGGCAGTTACGACCTAACCAATGACATTCAACTGAGCGGCAACGCCTATTTCCGCCAGAACCGTATTTTTACCTTTAACGGCGATGACAGCGATTTTGACGGCTGTGCGTTTGACGATGCCTTGCTTTGCAATGAAGGGGGTGTAGAAACTATAGATATTAACGGTAATACCGTTGCTGCAAGCGATGCCGTTGAAGGGGCGACCAACAACACCAGCGCTACCTATATGCGCAGCCGAGGCGGCACTGTCCAAGCGACATTCAACCAAGATTTGTTCGAGCACCAAAACAACCTTATCATCGGCGCAACCTATGATAACGCCAGCGTACATTTTTCCTCCGACACGGAACTGGCGCGATTAACTGACGACAGGGGGACAGTAGGCAGCGGCATTTCGATAAAGGATGCTCGGGTGCGGCTCAACACGAATACTGAAACGTATAGCTTTTTTCTAAGCGAGAGTTTTTCTATTACCGATAAGCTCACCGCTACGTTTGCCGGCCGATACAACAACGTCACCATCAATATGGCAAACCAGTTTATCGACGGGGAAGATAAGTTAAGCGGCCAGCACAGTTTCGATCGGTTTAACCCTTCTTTTGGCCTTACCTATCAGGCTCTCGATAATTTGAATGTGTATGGCAGCTACAGCGAATCGGCGAGGGTGCCGACACCGATGGAATTGAGTTGTGCCGATGAAAACGACCCTTGCCGTTTGCCTAATGCTTTTGTTTCAGATCCACCGTTAAAGCAAGTGGTCGCGAATACCTGGGAAACTGGCGTCCGCGGCGACTTTAACCGTTGGTTGGGTAAGGGCGACCTGAAATGGAACCTGGGTTATTTCCATACAATCAATAATAACGACATAATTTTTAATCGCGGCGGCGACAGTATCAGCGAGGGTTTTTTTAGTAATGTCGGGCAAACCCGACGCCATGGCATGGAGGCGGCGATGACCGTGAATTATCCGCAACTGTTCAGCCCTATCGACGATTGGCATTTTTCTACCAATTATACCTATTTAAGGGCCGAATTCCTGGACGGTTTCGTCATCCAAAATCCGCTGAATACAGGGCAACCCGCTTTAGTCAATAATGGTGACCGGATTCCCGGTATTCCTGAGCATATCTTTAAGGCTTCGATCAGAGTGGATTTATGGCAAAAACTTTCATTCGGGATTAACGGGAATTTCAGCAGCAATAAGGTATTTAGGGGCGATGAGGCCAACCTAACATCGCCATTGTCCGGTTACTGGCTTTTCAACGCAACAGCCGAATACAAGGTCACCAATAATTTCGCCTTATTCGGTAAGGTCGATAATGTATTTGATGCCAAATACAACACTTTTGGCGTTTTTGGTCAGGCTGAAGAAGTGTTAGGGGATAGTTTTAACGATGGCCGATTTGTGTCGCCAGGCGCGCCTCGTGCAGGCTGGATAGGGATACGCTTGAGCATGTGAGGTACATGCGGCAAGGATGCCAAAAATATAAAACGTCAGGCAATAAAAAGCCCGCATAAAGCGGGCATGTTGAGTATTATTATTGTTATTATTACGCTGTACTAAAAATGTCGCCTGTACAACTCAACTCAAGCAGAATTACTTTTTTATTATTGTTATATATCAATAGCCTATAAGGCTATGTCCCCCTCTATACCGGTGTTTAAACCGATACCGCTCCGAAAAGCTGGGCCTATTCTATATCTAAAAAAACGCCCTTGTCCAACAAAAAAAACATTAATTTTAAAAAATTAATTTATTCTGAAAAAATATGTTTTATTACAATTAGTTATAAATTACGCATTTGCCAATGTCGGGTAAATTTGTACGCAGATACTGACTTTAATTTCTTTCTGTTAAGTTTCCGTTCATAATGAGTTATTCATTGCGTTTGGCTTCCATCTGTTCGTTCAAAAAGAAATCATGCCTTTCCCTAAGTATGGCCGACAGATAGGAATTCAGCCCTTTTGATTGCCGCGCAAGCCTGATTTGGAAGATCGCATCCTGAATTTGCCCCATTGCATAGTAATATTCGGCAAGGTAGCGGTGCGACTCGGCGGGTTGCTTTAAATCGCTGTAAACTTGCGCCAGAAGTTCATAGTAAATAGGGAGTTTTTGCGTCTTGTACGACAATAAAGAAAGGTTCTTCTTAGCAGTTTGCGGTTCCCCGGCGCGAACCAGGGTAGTGATGTATTCCAGCTTGATGGCTTCGTTATTAGGGAATTGCGCGGTAAGTTTTTGGTATCGGTCTAACGCAACCCGATAATTCTTGGATTCTAGGGCGGTGCGCGCAAGCGCGGTGGCGTAATGGGATTGCCCTGGGGACTGTTTTATCAGATCCTGAAAAATCGACTCCGCTTCATTAAATTGTTGCGCCTTAAGCGCCGCTAAGCCCATTCCATAGCGCGAGACTGTGCGTTGCTCAGGTGTCCCCTGGGTTAATTTGGATTTAAAAAGTTTTGCCGTTCCTGCGACATCCTTGCTGGCGATAACCTGAAGTTTGGCTTTAATCAATTGATAGCCCAAGGAGTCGGAATATTGCTTGTAGGGATAGGTTTCCGCCCTTCCCCTGGTGTCAGAAATACGGGATGCGGTAACAGGGTGTGTCCTTAAGAATTCAGGGACATCGCGGCCATAATAACGGCTGGATTGTTGTAAGCGTTCAAAGAACGTCGGCATACTGCGGGGATCGTACCTGGATTCTTGCAAAGTCTGCATGCCCACGCGATCGGCTTCCATTTCGTTTTCCCGGGTAAAATCGATCTGGAATTGGACGCTACTGCCCATAATCGCCATGATTGCGGCTTGCCCCAACGCTGGCGATTGGGTACCCAATAGTATCGCCGCCAAGGTTGCCGCCATTGTCGGGACGGAAAGGCGGCCAGCGGCTTCTGCTGCGCGGTATAAATGCCGTTGGGTGACGTGGGCAATTTCGTGCGCCATCACTGAGGCCAATTCGCTTTCTGCTTCAGTCAATGTAATCAAGCCCGAATTTACCCCAATGTAACCACCGGGCCCTGCAAATGCGTTAATGTCATTCTCCATTACAACAAAAAAATGGAACGGCAAACTCGGGTTGTCGCTGTTTGCCACCAATTTTTGCCCGATAGATTCAATGTATTCCTGAATTTCCGCATCCTGGTTGATAGTGACTTGAGAATGCAGGCTCCTGAAGAAGGCTTCGCCTAATTCCTTTTCCTCGGCTGGAGTAATGATGGTGCCGGATGAATCGCCCATATCGGGCAATTCGATTTTGGTATTAAGTTCGGCTCGATAGGTAACGGGAAATAACGTAAGGGCAAGCCCTAAAATGATGTGGTGAGAGTTGAATTTCATTGCGATGGGACTTAATTTGGCTGGCTTAGTTCCAGCAGGGCAAATATCCTTAAGGATTGCCGCATATTAAATAACGTCATGAACTATCAGTATTTGGCCGCCTCGGCCTTCGCTTTATTCGCACCGGCAACATTATTCTGCAATTCCCTGGCGTTGGCGATCAACAACCAACTGTGCTTTTTTAAGGTATTGTCGTTGACTGCCAGTAAAGCGGCTTTCCTGGCGATATCTTCAGCCAGCCTGGGTTTGGACTGTTTCAACCGTAAAACCGCCAGCTTGTAATACAGGGTTGCATTCCTCGGTTCGATGCGGATTGCCCGCTCGATAGAGGAAACGGCGGAATCAAGGTTGCCGCTTTGGCCATTTTCATTAGCCGCCATAACAAGCGAACCCACTGCGGGGGATTGCGGGGCGAATGTTTCTAGCGGCACTAATTCTTCTGGTTTTTTGGGTTCTTCCGGTGCAGCAGGTGCTTCCGGCTTAATAACTTCAGTGGATTTTGGTTGTTCTGCTGGCGGCTCGGATTCCGGCATTTGCGGGTCTTGAGTGGGTTGCTCTGTGGCAAATGGGTCAGTGGGATCCCCCGCTTCCCCCGGCTCAAGGGTTGTATCGGTAGGCGGCGGCAGTTCAGGCTTGATTTCAACTATATTGGGTGCGTGATTCATCCCTTCAAGCGGTTTGGTTTCAATCACTTGCGGCGGTTGCTGGGTTGCCTGTTCAGGAGGGGGTTGGTTACCTAAATAAGGGTCGTTTCCGTAGTAGTCCTCGGGTGTTCCGCCATACACAGGCGCTGGCGGTTGCCCGTCATAGAGGTCGGCACACGCACTAAGCAGTGCAGTTAAGAAAAAAATGAATGCCAACTGTCTGATTTGCATATCTTACCGAAACCTCTGTATTGCACCGGAGCGTGCATAAGTAATGGGGAATTGCCCTTTACATCAAGAAAAGGCTGCCAACCCCATTTTAACCCATAAAAATTGACTTCCCAAGAATGCTATGTTTTATCAGGAGTTGTATGCGGTTTTCAAGTCGATAACACTGTTACCGGTCACCAAGGTTGGCAACAAAGGACGCTATAAGGCTATATTGAACCCAGTATGCGCATTAAAAAAACGGCTTGATGTAATGCGAGAAAATATAAACGTCAAATCCCAAGCCAATTTTGGGGCTTAAGGTACCGGTTATAAAGGATTTCTTCTGGGCTAGCCGGTTCCGGTTGCCAGTTATATCTCCAGTGGACAACGGGCGGTAGGGACATAAGGATAGATTCCGTCCTGCCGCCGGTTTGCAAACCGAATAATGTTCCCCGGTCATAGACTAGGTTGTATTCAACATACCGGCCTCTACGATAGAGCTGGAAATTCCGTTCGCGGTCGCCAAAAACGGTTGTTTTACGTTTTTGGACGATGGGCAGGTAAGCCTTGATGTAGTGGTCGCCGACACTTTGCATAAAGGCAAAACAACGCTCAAAGCCCCACTCGTTGAGGTCGTCAAAAAATAAACCGCCGACACCGCGGGTTTCGTTGCGATGTTTCAGGAAAAAATAGTCGTCGCACCATTTTTTATATTCAGGATAAACGGAATCCCCAAAAGGGTCGCAAGCCGATTTAGCGGTCTTATGCCATTCGATAACATCTTCTTCAAACGGATAGTAAGGTGTTAGGTCGAAACCGCCGCCAAACCACCAAATTGTGGGTTCATTTTCTTTTTCGGCAATCAGCAACCTGACATTGGCGTGAGAAGTGGGCACATATGGATTGTTAGGGTGAATAACCAGCGACACTCCCATTGCCTGAAATTGACGGTTGGCGAGTTCAGGCCGCTTAGCGGTGGCTGATGGCGGCAAATGAAAACCGGATACATGTGAAAAATTTACGCCGCCCTGCTCAAAAACCTGGCCGTTCGACAATACCCGGGTTCTGCCGCCACCGCCTTCACTCCGTGTCCAGAGATCCTCAATAAATCGGGTTTCAGGCTCTTCGCCTTCCAGGGATTTGCAGATGCTGTCTTGGAGGCTAAGGAGATAATCTTTTACTTTGTTAATGTCATCGATATGCATGTCGGATTCGCCAATCAGATTCGTTTTATAAGGTTGTGCAGTTCATTTTGAATTTTGTTGCGATAAAAAATAAATTTCCAGCGTGAGCCCCCGCATTGCCGCCACAACAAGGCGGAACGTATCCCGGCTAAGAGTAACGCCCTTATCTTATTGGCTATGTCCGGACGCGATAAAAAGGTTTGGTCGCCGTTTACCATGATCCTGGGTTGCAAGGTACTGACCGTGCTGTGGTACAGGTTGCCAAGATTTGCAATTACATTTTCATGGAGCAATCCAAACTGTTCCGATTGTGCTTGCGCTTTCAGGATTCCGGCCTGTATCGTACTGAGCATATCCTTCCGGTCGGAGAGTTTTCTCTCCAGGTATACGACCGATGCCGCATAGCGAGCCTGCTCGGGGTTAGGTGGTTTAATGCCGGTCAGTTGTCCGTCAAGTTGCTCAAAGCCTAATTTCAACCCTCCCAGGCCGCCGTATATTTCGGCAACCGTGTCGGAATCGATTTTTAGGATGCTACCGATACTGGCTTCCATCGCCGGTTGGTCGCAGGCGCCGGTTGTGGCTAGCTGTTGCACTAAGACCGTTACCTGCGCAATTCCGGCAAGTGCTATGGTTTGGTTTGTAATGGTTTTGAGTTCCATGCCTTCATCACTTTAAATTTAGGGGCAATCGTAACAATAACGAAGTCTATTGTTCAATAACAACTTAGCGTTGATTTGATTACGATCAAAGTATCCGCTCTGGGTGGGTTGTGATATAAATACCATATTTAATAGTCTATGGGGGCGAAAATGATTGAATCTGCATCGTTAACGGTTACTGGAATGAAATGCGGCGGTTGTGAAAACAATGTCACCACAAAATTATTGGCCCTAACGGGCGTAAAAACGGCAACCGCTTCGAGTAAGGATAAGTCGGTCGCTGTTGAATTTGATTCGGACAAGACCAATCTTAAGGCAATAGCAGAAGCCATCACGGAAGTTGGGTATACGGTAGTGGAAGATAATTGAATTAAACTTGCAGAATGGTGAGACTATGAGTACAGGGCACGACACCGAATCAACATCAGACGAAACCAGATTATCCATAGCGGGTATGAGTTGCGCGGGTTGTGTGAGTACTGTTGAAGGCGCTTTGTCCGCCGTACCCGGCGTGGTTTCGGCGACAGTCAATTTTGCCGACCATTCAGCCTTGGTAAAAGGCCAAGTCGACCCTGAATTGTTGAAACAGGCCGTTATCAATGCGGGTTACGACGCGGCTGTGATGGAAGGCTTGGAAAACCCAGAAGAGCAAGAAGCCCTTGAACGGCAACGTTCGCGTTCCTTAATGAAAAAAGCGGCAGTTGCCGGGGCATTCGGTGCTTTCCTCATGCTGGCCGAGCATTTGGCATGGCTACCCGACATGGGTTCCCCCACCGGGAAGTGGCTTTGGCCTGAGCTGGCGCTTATTACCCTGGGGATAATGGCCTATTCAGGCATTCATTTTTACCAGGGAGCCGCCAAGGCACTTGGATTAGGGCAAGCCAATATGGATACCCTGATTGCTTTGGGTACGGGCGCGGCGTGGCTGTTTTCTTGCGTAGTGATTGATTTTTCGGCGGTTATACCTTCATTGGCCAAGCATGCTTACTTTGAGGCGGCGGTCGTAATCCTGGCTTTCATAAACCTCGGTACCGGCTTGGAGACGATGGCGCGGGGCAGGACTTCCAGTGCGATCAGGAAATTGATCGGCCTCCAACCGCGCACCGCACGGGTTATTAGGGAAGGCAAAGAAATCGACATAGCCATTGAAGAAGTCGGTTTGGGTGAAACGTTAAGGGTCAGGCCCGGCGAGAAAATCCCAGTCGATGGCATGCTGTTTGAAGGCCATTCGAGTATCGACGAATCCATGTTGACCGGCGAATCCTTGCCGGTGGAAAAAACCTTAGGCAGCGAAGTCGTGGCCGGTTCCATCAACCAAACCGGGACATTCCTGTTTAAGGCCACCCGTATCGGACGGGATACGGCATTGGCCCAGATTATCCTTAGCGTCCGGCAAGCGCAAAGCAGCAAGCCTGAAATCGCGCGTTTGGCGGATAAAATTTCCAGTGTATTCGTGCCCGTTGTGGTTTTGATTGCGATTGCAACTTTTGCGACATGGTATTACTTCGGCCCTATGCCTTCTTTGGGTTATGCTTTCGCCACCTCCATGACCGTCCTTGTGATCGCCTGCCCGTGTGCGTTAGGGTTGGCGACGCCGATTTCTGTCATGGTTGCCGTCGGCAGGGCAGCCCAATCCGGAATCTTGATCCGCCAAGGCGATGCCTTACAGAAAGCCGGTAAACTGACTTGCATCGTGCTCGATAAAACCGGGACGGTTACGGAAGGCAAACCCGTGGTTTCCACCATAAAGCACACGGCCAAATTCGATGGCGATACCGTATTGGCCTTGGCGGCTAGCATTGAATCGGGCTCGGAACACCCCTTGGCCGCAAGCATACTGGCCGCAGCCAAGGAAAAACAGCTTAAATTAGAAAAAGTGGAGAAATTTGAAGCCATTGCCGGTCATGGTGTGGCGGCGATTATCAATAAGAAAACCGTTTATTTGGGTAACCGCGCCTTGATGGTGCTGAAAGGCATCGATCCCAAGAAATATGACGGTCAACTGGAAGAGTTGTCGGGATTAGGGCAAACCCCGATGTTGCTGGCTGTCGACAATGCGGTTGCCGGAATTATCGCCGTTTCAGATCCCATCAAAAAAGATTCCGCCAATGCCGTACAGCAATTGCAAAAGTTGGGTGTCCGGGTAATTATGGTCACGGGCGATAACGAAATCACCGCCTTAGCCATCGCAAAACAGGCAGGAATAAGCGACGTAAAATCGCAGGTGCTGCCGCAAGATAAGGCAAAGGTCATCAAAGCCTTGCAACAACAGGGCGAGGTCGTCGGCATGGTGGGCGACGGCATTAACGATGCCCCCGCCTTGGCGCAAGCCGATGTCGGCATGGCAATCGGCACAGGCACGGACGTGGCGATTGAAAGTGCCGATGTGGTTATCTTGCAAGGCTCGTTGCTGAAAGTCCCTGAAGCCATCGCCTTATCCAAAGCGACCGTCCTTAACATCAAACAAAACCTGTTCGGTGCGTTCTTTTACAACACCATCAGCATCCCTGTCGCCGCAGGGCTTTTATACCCTTTCTTCGGCATCTTGCTCAACCCCATGATTGCTGGTGCGGCAATGGCGATGTCGTCATTGACGGTGGTGACTAATGCCAGTCGGTTGCGGTGGATTAAGTTAAGTGGTTAGGAAAAGAAACGTAGCCTGGATGAAGCTTGCGGAATCCACGGCAAAAGTGGTTTCGAATTACCTGGATTTCACTGCTTTTCATCCAGGCTACCTAGCTACTTTGTTTTATCTAGGCGAATTTGCTATATAAGTGTTTAATTTTTAACTGGTTCAAAACCTAAATTACACACAATGACTTCCATAGAATACAGCCTTTTTCGTGCGAAATTTATAAGACCCCAACAGTCTTGGGTATTCGACAGTAACATGACTGCAAAGGATTTGTTTATTAGTGCCTTACAGGAAAGACCGTCAGGTGAATTACGTAAAGGAAATACATGGCATATCGGCAACATTGAAAATTTTTCAGGCACTGCTGGTTATTTTGCTATTGGGAGAATAACCAAATCGACTATCGAAAAATTTGACGATTCAACAGGAAATTTTATTGAAGAAGAAGTCGAAGAAGGCCCATATACCCACTGTGTTTTCGATGCTCAAATCGGATTAGTTGGAATTGCAAAAAAGACAAGTTTAGCCCCCACGTCTAACAGTATTGCCAGACGTATTGAAGATTTGCTATTTCAGACAAAAATTATTAAAGAAAATAATATTTGGGTTGAAATACTACCTATACCTGACCCTGAAGGATTCTTGAAAGCCTTGGCTTCAGCTTATCAAGTATCCAGTTTTACTGCATGGTTTCGTGGTCCAAATCCATTTGATGCTGATGAGCATTTTCAAAAGCCTTTATCTGTGTATTTATCTTCTGCAAATGGTGAAATAGGTAAAACACAGATTCAAGGCACTGACCTAAATAGAAAGGTAATTCAAGATGTTACTAGAAGTACAGCAGCGACTGGAAATCAAGCATCTGCAAGAATTAAAAAAAGTGAGTCACAAAAAAGCACCACAATTAATCTCAAAGGCGACCCCGTTAAGCGTCGTTATGATGTTGAAGATCATCAGCCAAAAAAGGTTTTAGACGATCTGACAAAGCTATACCATCGAGTAAGAAACGATGGAACAAATTGAGATTGATACGATTGAAGAACTCATTGAAAAGATGAATAACTTGCCTAACAATTTTATCTATCGTGGGCACGCTAATGCCGATTGGGATTTAAAGTCTTCTTTGGAAAGAGTCATTGGTTCGAATTGGTCTGTAGAGAAAGCAAAGAAATTTGAAGAGTTTTCATTGCTCCAGTTTCAGCCTAAGTTTCATCTGTATGACAATGAAAACGTTATTCCTAGTTCTAAATTAGCATGGCTTGCAATAATGCAACATTATGGTATTCCTACGCGTCTTTTAGACTTTACAGAAAGTCCTTATGTTGCGCTCTATTTCGCCTTGGAAGCCTATGATCCCCAGTCGGATAAGGATTTTGCGATATTTGCGCTTGATTACACAGAAATTATGAATTGTTCAATTAGCTATATTAAATCTAAAGATGAAGCTTTTAAGGAATCACGTTCTTCTGTTTATGAAAAACAAGATGAAATATTTGAGAAGATAGTTGACCGTTTTGCTTATGAAATTGTTTGGATTACAGAACCAAAACAACTCAATGCACGATTGGATCGACAGGCGGGTTCATTCTTACTGTCTGGTAATCGTGGTTTAAGAATTCAGGAAGTGCTTGATTCAAAACCGTACGGAAATGTAGTTATGTACAAATACAGGATACATAAATCTCTTTATGAACAAATTTTTGCTCTACTCCGAAAAATGAATATTACCAGTAAAAGCCTCTATGGTGATCTTGATGGGCTTGCTCGCTCAATTCGTATGCAAATGCAAGTTTTTTCGGTTTAGGATTAGCTTATTAGTAATCCCAATGCATCAAAAAACTGATGATTTGCCTTAAAATCCAGCCCAAATACCTTTAGTCTTAACCAGCATAACCGTAACAAATTGGATCAATAAAAACAGTGCCGCAAGCACTATCAATAGGCTTTTTAAATCTTTCATAAAGGGCTTCCCTTTAGCATTACTGATTTAGACATCAATCTTATAGCCATTGCAATGGGTTTGTAAAATACCGTGTTTCTATACAACAATAGGCGTTACCTATATCCGGTTGCCTTGATATTGTGTAACGGAAGTCGAGCAAATTGCTGTAAAATAACCGGTTAAAACCCCAAAGCCCAAAACCGGGCATCAATCCTTCTCTTACCCTTTCGGAACAACATTTTGATATCCACCGCAAACATTACGATGCAGTTTGGGGCTAAGCCCCTGTTTGAAAACGTCTCCGTCAAATTCGGCGACGGCAACCGCTACGGACTGATAGGCGCTAACGGTTGCGGCAAATCGACTTTTATGAAAATCTTGAGCGGCGACCTGGAGCCTTCAGCCGGGAACATCAGCATCACTCCTGGCGAACGCCTGGGCATTTTGCGCCAGGATCAATTCGCTTATGAAGATTTCAGCGTCCTGGATACGGTGATTATGGGTCATAAGGAGCTTTGGCAAATCAAACAGGAACGCGACCGTATCTATTCGCTGCCGGAAATGTCCGAAGCGGAAGGCATGCAAGTAGCCGACCTGGAAGTCGAATTTGCCGAAATGGACGGTTATACCGCGGAAGCCAGGGCAGGGGAGTTATTGCTGGGCCTGGATATCCCTCTGGAGCAGCATGACGGCTTGATGAGTGCAGTTGCTCCGGGTTGGAAGCTTAGGGTACTGCTTGCCCAGGTTTTGTTTGCTAATCCCGACATCATGCTACTGGACGAGCCGACCAACAACCTGGATATCAACACCATCCGCTGGCTTGAGGGCGTGCTTAACGAACGTAACAGCACCATGGTCATCATCTCCCATGACCGGCATTTTTTAAATAGCGTCTGCACCCACATGGCAGATATGGATTACGGCGAACTGCGCGTTTATCACGGTAATTACGACGATTATATGGTTGCATCATCGCAAGCGCGGGAACAATTGCTTGCCGGAAATGCCAAGAAAAAAACCCAGATTGCCGAGCTGCAAACCTTCGTCAGCCGCTTTTCGGCAAATGCTTCCAAAGCCAAACAGGCGACTTCCCGAGCAAGGCAACTTGAAAAAATCAAGCTTGATGAAGTCAAGCCTTCCAGCCGTGTCAATCCATTTATCCGCTTCGATCAGGGCAAAAAATTGTTCCGTTTAGCGCTGGAAGTGGAAAAAGTGAGTAAAGGTTATGGCCAAGAGCCGCTATTTAAAGATTTGAACCTTATGGTTGCAGTGGGTGAAAGGGTGGCGATTATCGGGCCAAACGGCATCGGCAAATCAACCTTGTTACGGACGCTGGTTGGCGATTTAAAACCCGATACAGGCGCCGTCAAATGGTCGGAAAACTCGGAGGTAGGTTATTATGCCCAGGATCATGCCGAGGATTTTGCTGAAAATATCAGCCTTATCGAATGGATGGGGCAGTGGCGCAAGGAAAGCGATGACGACCAAACGATACGCGGCACGCTGGGCCGGTTGCTTTTTTCTCAGGACGATATCAACAAACCCGTCAAAGTGCTATCAGGCGGAGAGCAGGGGCGCATGTTGTTTGGAAAATTGATCCTGCAAAAAAATAACATCATGGTGCTGGACGAACCGACTAACCACCTGGATATGGAGTCCATAGAATCGCTGAACACAGCCTTGGAAAACTATCCCGGTACGTTGATATTTGTCAGCCACGACCGTGAGTTTGTCTCGTCGCTGGCAACCAGGATTCTCGAACTAACCCCAAGCGGAATTGTCGATTTTAACGGCAATTATGAAGATTATCTGGGCAGCCAAAACTTGCAGTAGCAAGTAACCTCGAAAAAGGCAATCCACATCGAGGGAACTTGCTTGTCTGCTATTGCCGACAGTGTAATGTCGGCAATAAGGGATGTTATTCTAAATTAGCATGACGCGAACGCATGATTTCTTCCGGTATGCCTTTCTCATGGATGATATGAGAGATTGCACCTTCCAGGAACGATAGGGTGGACAATTCGAAGACCGTGCCCATTGGCATTCCGACAATTTTACCGTACTGGTCAGTACGTCCGATCTGGAATACGGCATCGGCCATGTCGCCGATGGTGGAACTGGCTTTGGAACATAACAGCAATATTTTTGCGCCTTCCGACTTGGCTTTCTTGGTGAAGGCGATAAGCTGTTCGGTCTCGCCCGAGCCGGAAATGACGACCAATAAATCGCCTACTTTAATGCTGGGCGTAACGACCTCGCCAACCATGCTGGTGTCGTAACCGCTGTGTACGAGGCGCATGGCAAAAAAACGTCCAACCAATCCTGAACGGCCGGCACCGGCGACAAAAATGCGGTTGGCATTATCCAACATGCTGGTCAATTGCTCGTAATAAACATCGTTGGTCGCCGACAGTACGCTGGATATTTTGTCGAGGATCATATCCCGGTGGGTGGTTTTGCCGTCGGCTAGGCGGCGGATGGTACGGGCGGCATCGGCTGGGCTGGGCGCCCCGTAAATGGCTGCGCCGACAACAATGATGTCTGCCCCGGAATCTACCACCTGTTGGACGGTAGTGGCGTTGATGCCGCCAGCAACGGAAACCCTGACGTCCAAGCCCAATCCGGCAACGGCATTCAAGTCGGCATAAGGGGTTTGTCCTGCGGCCTGGGCATCCAGCCCAGTATGTACGCCGATAATTCGCGCACCCAGTTTGGCGGCTTCCTTTGCACACTCCAGTTTGTTAGGCACATTGATCAAGTCGACTTGTGCTTCCGCATTATGTTCCCTGGCGGCCTTGACGACGCCCGCTATAGTCGGCAATCCGGAGACGCCGAGTACGGTACAGATATCCGCGCCTGCGGCATAGAACGGCGCCGCTTCGTATTCACCCGCATCCATGGTTTTCAAGTCCACCAGAAGAAGTTTGTCCGGGAATTTGGCTTTTAATGCTTTAACCAGGTCAACCCCGTTGTGCTTAATACAGGGAGTGCCGATTTCGAAAATATCGATATAAGGTGCGGTTTTCTCAGCGAGGCTGATGGTTTGGTCAAAATCCAAGGAATCCAACGCAAGTTGTATTAAGGGTGTTGCCATGTTCAAACTCCAGTGTGCATAGTTATTGTTATGGCTAACATAATAACTCTAAATTGAAGACTTGTTAAATGGCAATAAAAGTCATTTTTAACCCAGGATTAAATTAAAAAACAAAATGCCAAATTAATAACCCATGGTTTTGATTAAGCACTAGGCATACCCGGCTGGGTTCCATTCATCCATCATCTTCTTGCGCGCCGCATCCAGGCGGATTGACATCAACTCAGCGAATTTCTTTAACAGCTCGTAACCGAATTTCGGATACTGTTCGCAATGTGCAAGTATTGCTGTCCCATCGAACATGAGCAATTCCGTTTCTTCATTGGCAATGGCTTGGAAACTCCATTTATAAGGTGAGATCAGCCAAGACCATCCCAGGACTTGATCCTTGCCGAGGGATTGGATTTCCAGGGCGGGGCCCAATATCGCCGGCATTTGTATGGAAATACTCCCATTACGGACGATATAAAATTTGTCTGCCTTTTCACCTTGCCGAAATAAGGCCTGGTTTTTACTGATTCCGAGCATGCTTGAAGACTCGCTTAGGAATTTAAGGTTGTCGTCGCTGAATCCGGTAAACAACGGGTGGGTCGAAAGGTACTCGATAATGGATTGGTCGTTCATTGTTTACCTCCACAAATTTGTGATTGCGATGTTGATGAATGGGGTTCTGGCTCAAACTGAAACAATCCATGCATTTTATTAGTCCTTACCAAATAAATATATCCGTTCAAAATAAAATTACATTGTTTTTTATTGCCTTAATTAAGTTGCTTGTGTACAAATGGGCTACCGAAAACCAAATAAAACCGGCCTTGTTTTATAAGCTATGGAAAATTTCATGTCTGGCACTGAACCTAAGGGAAACAGCCAACCTAAGTTGAGGGGATTTTTTCCATCACTTCATGCGCCGTACGTAATGCACCCTCGATAAAGCCTTGATAGTTGGAAAAGGCTTCGCCGCAAATATGTATATTTTTTGGACAATTGCGCCCCAAAGAAAAAGCGGTGACTTTTTCCTCCACTAACCAGGACTTAATTCCCGGCTTCCATAGATGGCAAGCGGCACCATAAGGTTCGGCTCCCCAATGGCGGATTCCGTAGGAGCTTATGCGCTTGCGGTCGATTCCCATAAATTGGGAAAACGCCAAGGGTAATCCTTGGTCGCCATTAATTTCCGCCCGTGTTTCATATCCCTTACGCAAATACTGGCTCCAAAAAGTCAGGTATGGCCGGTCAGAATAAACCATAACCAAACCTTTGCCGTCCAATTTTTGATAATGTACTTCCCTGGCAGGTAAATTCGGCATGTCCAAATGGGGAATATCTTCTTCCCACCAGGGGTCTTCGACCACGAAAAAACATTTGAGCAAAGGGATGTCCAACACCGACCCGAACAAGGCGCGGATCCCTATCGGCAGCCCGCTAATACGGACCAGGCTATGTTCGGGCAGGGCCAGGACGACATGCTTTGCGATGCAAGACTGTCCTTCGGAAAAATGTAAAATCACCCGATCCCGACCATACGGTTCCATGGCCGATAGCACATGCGCACGATGGATTTCAGCCCCCTTTTCCCGTATTCGCGCCGCCATCGTATCTGTCAGCGATTGCATGCCGTGCCGGATCGTCCTTAGGTTCGGGCTCATTTGCAGCATCTTGACCCAGGTAATCATCCAGGCTGCGGCGCTTGGGTTTTCATGGATAAAATGAAAAAAACTGCCTTCCATAACGATGTAGCGTAAGGCGTTGTAGCTGATGACTTTACCGAGCGTGTTCCACAAACCTTGTTCCCATAAAGGCAGGCCGAATAAGACGCCTTCCCGGCGGATCGATTCGAGCCGTCCTTCGCTCATTGCCAACATTTCCGTTTCGGATACGTCCAGTACCCGTTGTATTGCCAGTTTGTAAAGCTCGAGGGTCGTCAGTCCCTGTTCATCGGCGGCAAGTTGAAAGATTTGGTTAGCCTGTTGCGCCGGTGGGCTGGAATATTCAGGAAAGGGCAGGGTTTGGATACCGAGTTCTTCAATAAGTTGACCCATACGAAACTGCAAGACCGGATCGAAGCGCATAGCCCCATATTCGGCGTCGAAACCTAACATCGAAACGGTCTCCAGTTTCCCCCCGAAACGGTGGCTGCCTTCAAATAATGCGATACGCCAACCATTAGCGGCATGCATGCCGCAATACAACCCTGCCACACCGCCTCCGACGATTGCCAATTCATATTCAGCCGTATTCATTAGGTAATCCTTATCTTAATGTTATTATTAAGTCCCGTATATTCAGCAATTGTTCGATTTATTGCGTTAGCTTGTTAGTTTTTATACCAACCCTTTTATGCCTTTTCTTTAGCAACTTGGGGAGTAATCCTTTGTCCTATTCGACCATAATGGGTAAGAAATATTCAATAAGGCGAGATTTCGTATTGTGGGCTGAAAAAGCAGGGACGTCTTATGATCCATGAACCGCTAACGCCATTGTGGAATGCCATCAATAAGGCTTATTTAGCGGATGAAAAAGAAACCGTTGCCGTATTATTAACCCAAATGGGCGCTTACGATCCAGCGATCATCAGTAATTGCGCCAAAACGCTGATTAGGGCAGTCAGGGAAAATAAAGACCGTCAATCCCCCGTCGAGGCATTCTTGCGCGAATACCAACTAAATTCGCAGGAAGGCATCGTTTTGATGGGAATTGCCGAAGCCTTGTTGCGGATACCCGACAGCCATACCCAAGACCTTTTTTTGCGGGAAAAACTGACCGGCGCCGACTGGCGGAATCATTTACAGCGCAGCGATTCGTTACTGGTCAATTTATCCAGCCAGGCCTTGCTGTTTACCCGGCAATTTGAAGAACATATCCTGTCGTCGGAAGAGCATTGGTTCCCGGTTTTCGACCAGCTTTTATCGCGTCTCGGTAAACCGGTCATAAGGTCGGCGCTGAAGCAAGTCATGCACTATTTGGCGGAACAATTTGTGTTCGCCGGTTCGATTGAAGAAGCGGTGCGCCGCAGCGAACAGGAAACGGCATACCGCTATTCCTACGACATGTTAGGTGAAGCGGCTTTAACAGCGGATGATGCCGAACGGTTTCAACAGTCGTATTTTTCGGCGATTAACACATTGGCCGATCACGCCCCGCATGCCGACATTTATGCCAACCCAGGTATTTCAGTTAAATTGTCGGCGTTGTGTCCGCGCTACGAAAGCTTACAGCATACAAGGGCGGTTAAGGAATTAATACATAAGCTACTCATCTTGGCGCGGCAGGCGCGGAGCGCAAATATTTCCCTTACCGTAGATGCGGAAGAATCGGAGCGTCTGGGCATGTCGCTGGAAATTTTTGCTGCCGTTTTTACGCATCGAGACTTAAAGGGTTGGCATGGATTGGGTTTAGCTGTGCAGGCTTACCAGAAAAGGGCGCTGCCAGTCCTTCGTTGGTTGGCTGAGTTGGCTTCGTCGCAAAATACCAAGATACCGCTACGTTTGGTTAAAGGCGCTTATTGGGACAGTGAAGTAAAGCGCGCCCAAGAAAACGGTTTGGGCGATTATCCGGTGTTTACCCATAAATCGGCGACCGACCTTTCTTACTTGGCGTGTGCGCAATTTATGTTATCGAAGCCGGATGTATTTTATCCGCAGTTTGCTACCCACAACGCCCATACTCTAGCCGCTATTTATAACTTCGGTACCCAGCACCCCGGCTATGAATTTCAGCGGTTACACGGCATGGGCGAAGCGCTTTACGATGAAATCATCGGCAACCAGAAATGGCCTTTTCCTTGCCGAATTTATGCGCCAGTAGGCCATTACCATGAATTGCTGCCTTATCTGGTCAGGCGATTACTGGAAAACGGCGCCAATACGTCTTTTATTAACCAAATAGACCGTCCTGATATCGGCATTGATGATTTGGCGCGCGATCCCGCAGGATTGGTGAAAACCTCGATGGACGCCCAAAAAATTGTTTTGCCGAGTTTAATCTATGGGGAACAACGGCTTAATTCTAAAGGATTTAACCTGGCAAACCCGGACGAATTAAGGCAGCTATCTCAAGACCTGAAGAGTTTAGCCGATAAGGATTGGCAAGCGGCGCCTTTGGTCGATGGTGAATTTTATCCGGGCGAGCCGCAGCCGGTATTTAACCCATGGGATAACCGTTTATCCGTCGGCACTGCGATTTATGCCGATCAAAAGGCTATCGGGCAGGCGTTAACCGGCGCAGCCCAGGCTTTTGACAACTGGCGATTGACCCCTGTTGCCAGCCGCGCCAATTACTTGCGGAAAGCGGCCGACCTTTTTGAGGAACATCGGCTGGAACTGGTCTCCCTTTGTCTTCGGGAAGGCGGGCGCACCATTAAAGATGCTTTGGCGGAGGTCAGGGAGGCGGTCGATTATTGCCGTTATTATGCGCAATCGGCCCTCGAATTGTTTAGCGAACCGATAAAATTGCCGGGGCCTGTCGGCGAAGAAAACCTGCTTTACCAATACGGCCGCGGCGTTTTTATTTGTATCAGTCCGTGGAATTTTCCCATTGCGATTTTTACCGGCCAGGTAACGGCAGCCCTTGCTGCGGGCAATACCGTTATCGCCAAACCTGCGACACAAACAACTTTAACCGCCATGCGTTGTGTGGAAATCCTGCACCAAGCCGGTATCCCAAAAACCGTATTGCAATTTTTACCGGCAAGCGGTGCTGCGGCCGGTAAATACCTGTTGACCGACCCAAGGTGCGCAGGCATCGCTTTTACAGGTTCTACCGATACCGCCCGGTTTATCAACCGGCAATTGGCGCAACACCATCAAGCGATTGTACCCTTTATAGCCGAAACCGGCGGCCAGAATGTGATGGTTGCAGATAGCTCGGCATTGCTTGAACAACTCGTGCAGGATGCTGTTACTTCGGCGTTCAACAGCGCCGGACAACGTTGTTCAGCGTTAAGGGTGTTGTTTGTGCAAGATGAAATCGCCGATAAAACCATAACCATGCTGATAGGGGCGATGCGGGAATTAGCCATCGGCGACCCAGGTAATTACCATACCGATATCGGCCCGGTCATCGGCCAATCCGCTTTGGCTTCGCTGGAAGCCCACCTTGAAGCTATGCAAGAAAAATCGAAACTGCTCCTTCAACTGCCGTTGGATGACAGTTTGCGCTACGGCAGTTTTTTCCCGCCCTGCCTGGTCGAGATAAATTCGTTATCTGACCTTAGTGGCGAAGTTTTCGGTCCCATACTGCATTTAATCCGTTACGACGCGGCAAACCTAAATCGAGTCATCGATGCGATCAATGCCACGGGATACGGTCTGACCTTGGGTATACATAGCCGCATCGACGCCAATATCAAAGCTATCCAGCAAGGGGTAAAAGTCGGGAATATTTATGTCAACCGGAATATGATTGGCGCTGTCGTCGGCGTCCAGCCTTTTGGCGGCATGGGGCTTTCCGGTACTGGGCCGAAAGCGGGCGGGCCCAATTATTTACGCCGTTTTGCCGTTGAACAAACTGTCTGCATCAATAGCGCAGCCATCGGCGGCAGTGCAAGTTTACTGGCAAGGGATCTGCTTTAGCTGTTAGGCTGGATAATGATGTAAATCGAATTGCATAAAAAACTGTCCTGCCCCGGATGGGGAATCTTGTTCATAATACATCGACTTAAGGCTCAAATTTCCTTCTGAACCCAGTGCAGGGCCGGTGAGTAAAGTCCGAAAGTCTTCGCCGCCAATCAACTGGTGGGTAATAGTCAAATACAATCGGGATAATTGTTTTTCCCTAATTATCGTATCCAGCATTTGGGGGCCGGCAATCAGGTATATGCTTTGGCAACCTAGCACGCTTAATGCTTTTACCAAAGGGGCGCCATGAACCATCCGATCCTCGCCAGCAATAAGGATAGGGTATCCTAGGTCTTGCCAGTAGCGAATGCGGTCCGGATCAGCATTTTTTCCCGTGGCGATATAAACCGTTTGCCCATGCTCTTGAATGCTTTGGTGCATGGGAAAATTAAGGCTGGCGCTGGCGATAACCAGTATGGGCTGCGGTTTTAATCCGTTGTTGCGGCGGTATTCAACCAAGTCATCGTCACAGACTTGCAAAATGTTACCCAAACGGCCTTTGTCCAACGCCCGCATATAGCCGCCATGCGTAATTAAGCAATCGGATTGGGCGTGCAGTTCCTTAAAAAGCCTGAAATCGGAAGCCGTCGTTAAATGTTTGGGGGTGTAAGCTAGACCTTGCGAAGTATCTTCTAAGGCGATGCACCCATCCAAGCTGGACAGGAAGTTGGCGTATACGAACGGGGTTCCTGTGCTGCCCAGTTGATGTACCTGATGGGCAAGGTACAAACCGGAAATGGAAGTTTTTTCGCCGGATGGGGGGAAAAGGCGTAGGAGATTTTTTTCCATTAGGAAGATGTAGGGCGCATAAGCCTTAGCGTAATGCGCTGAATGATAAAAGACTCCCAAACATATGGTGCAATGCCTTTCAGTTATTGCGCCCTACAATTCTATAACGACATAAGATGGGCATAGAATACTGCTGAGATACCAGGGGCATCGATTATATTGTACCCATGCTCGGTATCGGAACGGAATATTCAAGCCGCACTCAAATCCTGCAACGGCAAATGCGACAGCGATACGGAATTAATATCAGTCTTTTGGCTGGCATGTTGTACGTCTATGCCGACTAACACACCATTACTATCAAAATCGAGCACCACGCCATCGGCCACTTCGTCGGAATCGACCGAGGGCGTATTGGACAGGTGAATGTACAATGAATCCGTTGCCTTATCGTAACTCAATTTCATGGTTTGAACCTCCGGTCAGGAAAGGCGTTATGTATGGTAATTCCATCATCCAGCGTAACGACTCGCAAATATTTGTTAAGTTCCGGCACAAAAATCCAATGTCGAATACGACCATCGGGCTGAACTTCTCGCCGGAGCGGATTAATCAACGCGGCTTGGCACCATTTCAACTTGATATAAGGCCGCTTAAGCAACACGTCATTGCGAAAATAATCAGTCGTTGGCGGATCACCCATGAAGAGTTCTTATCGCATTTGGGCATCGATCAAGATACAAATCTCTTATCCATTAAACCGCTGAAAAATCAACGTCGCATTCGTCCCGCCGAAACCGAAGCTGTTCGACATGATGGTATTCAAGCTTACATTATCCTGCCGTTCCCTTACGATTGGAATGCCTTTCGCACCGGGATCAAGGTCGGTGATATTAGCGGAGACGCTGAGGAAATTGTTTTCCATCATCAATAAGGAATAGATCGCCTCATTAACGCCCGCCGCACCCAAGGCATGGCCGGTCAATGATTTCGTGGAGCTGACCCAGGGCACTTTATCAGCACCGAAAACGGCACGCAAGGCTTCCAGTTCTTTGGTGTCGCCGACGGGTGTGCTAGTGCCGTGGGCATTGATGTAGTCGATCTTGTCATGCACCGTCGCCATCGCTTGTTGCATACAGCGTACCGCGCCTTCGCCGGAGGGCTGCACCATGTCGTAACCGTCCGAGGTTGCGCCGTAACCGGTCAATTCGGCGTAAATTTTTGCGCCGCGCGCTTTTGCGTGTTCCAGTTCTTCCATCACCAATACCCCGCCGCCGCCGGAAATCACAAAACCGTCACGGTTAACGTCGTAAGGGCGGGAAGCGGTATCAGGCGCGTCGTTATATTTGGACGATAACGCGCCCATTGCGTCGAATAGTAAGGATAGAGTCCAATGCAGTTCTTCGCCGCCGCCTGCAAATACGATATCCTGCTTGCCTAATTGGATCAATTCCGATGCATGGCCGATACAGTGTGCGCTGGTGGAACAGGCGGAGGTGATCGAATAATTGACGCCTTTGATTTTGAACGGTGTTGCCAGACAAGCGGTATTGGTGCTGGACATGCTGCGGGTAACCATGTACGGGCCGACTTTCTTGACGCCTTTTTCCCGCAAGATGTCGGCGGCATCGACCTGGTTCGATGTTGACGGACCGCCCGACCCCATCACCAACCCGGTGCGGACATTACTGACGTCGCTTTCCGATAGGCCGGAATCGGTAATCGCTTGCTGCATGGCAATATAGTTGAACGCCGCGCCGTCGCCCATGAAGCGTTTGACTTTACGGTCGATGAATTCGTCCTGGTCGATATTGATCGCGCCATGGACATGGCTGCGAAAGCCCATTTCCTGGTAGACATCGGCAAACACAATGCCGGAACGGCCTTGCTTCAAGGAATCAACGACTTCGGCCTTATTGTTGCCTATACTGGAAACTATGCCTAACCCGGTTACTACTACCCTTTTCATCTTTGGCCCCTAAAAATCCGCCGTAGAAGTGAATAAGCCGACCCGCAAATCCGTGGCTTCGTAGATGATTTTACCATCCACTTCCATCGTGGCGTCGGCAATGCCCATGTATAGCTTGCGCATAATTAACCGTTTCATATCCACCCGGTAAATCACTTTCTTGGCGGTCGGCAAGACTTGTCCGGTAAATTTGACTTCACCAACGCCTAGGGCGCGGCCTTTGCCCGGCCCGCCCATCCAGCACAGGAAAAATCCTACCAGTTGCCACATGGCATCCAGGCCCAAACAACCCGGCATGACCGGATCGCCTTGAAAATGGCAAGCAAAAAACCACAAATCGGGGTGTATGTCTAATTCAGCTACCATTTCCCCCTTTCCGTATTTGCCGCCTTCGTCGGTTATCAGGGTAATCCTATCCATCATTAACATTGGCGGCAACGGTAATTGAGCATTTGCTGGCCCGTATAGCTCACCCCTTCCAGACTTCAGCAATTCTTCATAGGTTAAACTATGCTGTTTCGACATAACGTTATTCCGTACCTTGTTATCTGTAATTTTTATAAAACGTTATATTATCTTACAGCCACCGGGAAAAATCAGCTCAAATTTTGTCCGGGCATCACATTCGGCAATAAATCCTTGAGTTTTAGGTTGCCTTTTTTTAGCCGTTGTTGATAAATCATGGTGTAAGAAAGTACTGTCGATACGTATTTTCGGGTTTCCTTAAACGGGATGGTTTCTATCCAGATATCGGCCGGAATAGGGGATGCCATAGGCAACCACTTTTTTGCCCGATGAGGGCCTGCATTATAAGCTGCGCCTGCTACAGCAATATGACCGCCGAATCGATTCAACAAATCCCTAAAATAATAACTGCCGTAGTTAATATTCAATTCGGGATTAAATAAAGCAGAATCCGATTGCCACGGTTCATGCAAGGCCTTTGCTATCGTCATAGCCGTTTTGGGCATCAGTTGCATTAATCCTAAAGCTCCCACCGACGATACCGCATATCTGTCCAGCATGCTTTCTTGGCGCATCAAACCAAACACGATGGCGGAATCAAGGTTATGCTTATCCGCGTTGGCTTGGACTTCGCTGATGTAACTAAGCGGGAAGCGTAGCGCCATATCATCCCAATAATCCGCTTTCACCAAGGTTGTTATCGCAATCTGGTCCCACTGCCATTGTTGCGCCAATTTAGCCGCTACCAGGAGTTTTTCTTTGGGCAGGTTTTTTATGGCGAATTGCCACTGCCTACGCGCTTCCAAATCCCGGCTTAACCATTTGAACTCCCAACAGGCTTTAAAATCTGGCTGTTCGGCGAGTTGTTTAAGTTCTTCCTCTTTTACCTTTAATGGCAGGTCGGTGATTTGATAGGGCGTGTTGAGGGTATCGGCTGCCAGAAAGCCATAATAGCTGCGGTCTTTAGCCAAACTCGCATACAGCGTATTTGCCTGTTGCTTCCTGCCGGTTTCCTGTAACGCCCGCGCCTGCCAATATTGCCATTTAGGTTCTTGCCGTTCGGTGTAAGTCAGGCCCGCTAAGGCGCTCTCAACATGTTGCCAGTTCTGTTCAAGTAAGGCAGCCCTCACTTTTGCGGCTCTGTCTTCCTCATCCGTAAGGAGCGCTTTATTTAGGCGTCCGTAGGCTCGGTTGTCTTTCTTACTGAGCAATGCCAGCCCAAACTTGTGCTCAACGCTTTGGGCAGTTTGGCTATCAATAGGGAAATCAGGATGTTTGGCATCCCAAACCAGCATTGCCTTGTCGAGATCATTATTTGCCAAGCGTTTGACGGCATGGGCGAACAAACGGCCTGTTCGTGCATTTTTATCTTGCCAAAAATGTTCGGTTTCGATCAAGTCGGGCTTTTGGTGCAGTTGCAACCAATCCTCGGAATCCTTTCTATCCGTATTGTTAAGCAAAGGCGATGTTGCCTTAGCTACCTCAAAAGCATTGTTTTCAATTGCCGCCTCAAGCCGCTGCCAAACTAGGTCTGGGGTAATCAATGGCGATTTCAGTAAAGCCGTAAAAAGCGGTTGGCAGCTAATCCCTGTTTCTTTGCCTAACAGCCATAATCGTTTGGCTTCCGATAAAGCCTCCTGTTGCTTGCCCGCTTGATATTTTGCCCAGTGCCATTGGCAATCGTCCGCGCTGTCCTTATCTTCTACATAATAAAATATGAAATCCTGCCAGCGTCCCTGAGCCGCCAGAAAATCCAGCCACTTCGAACGCAGTAAGGGCGCAAAGCGCGTATCTTTATAAGTCAATAAAAAGCCCAGGACTGGCTCTGTCTGGTCTATGTGATCTTTTAGCCATAGGTAACGGAGATAGGGATAAAGCGGATAATCGGCCAAACCAGGGTTGACAGTTAAAAATCCTGCTTCGTTTTTCTCGTGTAGATATTTTTCAGCCAGTAGGAATGCCTGCCGTTGGTCGTTGAGCTTATCGCCCATGCCGACCTGCGGCAATAGCAGCATCAAAACGCATAGCCCGACAATTTTTTTAATCAAGTTTTGGCTCATAAAGATACATGGTTGTGCAGTGTCCTGCGCCTGCGTAATCAAAAGCGTCGCCTAGATAGGCTCATTCTTCACCAAAGATTGGACAATTAAACCATGATTTTTGTTTGAACTCACCCCAAAAAAGCCCTGATTGCGGCAATCCCTTGCCCGCCCGCTTTTCGTGCAGCCGATAAATCCGATTTGGACATCCCTCCCAAAGCATAGACGGGCATATTTATTTTGGAGGTTAATTCAGCAAATTGATCCCAACCCAAAGCCTTGGCTTCTGGATGCGTTGGCGTTGGCAGTACGGGCGCCAATGCGACAAAATCCACCCCTATCATTTGGGCATGGAGGAGTTCTTCAAGGTTATGGCAAGAAGCGGCAAGCCATTGTGCATTTGTTGGGCGTTGCCTACAGGCCATTAAATCCGCACTGGTTAAATGCAGACCGTCAGCTTCATAAATTCCGGCATTAGCGGCCGAGGAATTCAATAATAGCCGAGCCTTATGGGTTTTGCACAAGGGATAGGCTTGATCTAGAAATAGTTCTACGGCTTCAACTGATAAGGTTTTTAACCGTGCTTGGATCAGTTTAATTCCTTGGTTGAGGAAGGTTTTCAGGTTAACAAACAAAAGCGTAGGATCGGCATCGTCCAGGATGGCGTAATAGTGCGGCAATCGGGCTGCAGTAATTATCGGTTGGTTTGCCGCCGGGAAAGGAAGCGCCATTAAATCGTCAGGAGCTACCCATTGGATCGGCTGTCCTTCGCAACCTTTTGGCTCACCGGCATAACGGTCAACGGTAAATACACGAAGCTGCACAGACAAATCACGGTATCGATGGTTGATGGTGATCAGGGGTGAAACAGCTTGGACGGCTATATCCAATTCTTCCTTAAGCTCGCGGGCTAAAGCTTGTTCAGTGGTTTCAGATGCTTCGACTTTGCCGCCGGGGAATTCCCATAAGCCGCCTTGGTGAAGGCTTTTGTCCCTTAGTGAAATCAAAATTTGTCCAGAGGGGTTTTTGATTACGCCTACGGCGACAGGTATCGATTTCAAGTGCTTCCTTGGCTTGTTTGATGATTTTTCAACCCGACCTTCACAAGGCCTTTTCTGGAAAGGCCTTATTTGTTCAAAAAATCGATTTGTGAAAAGAAGATGACGATAAAAATGACCACGATTCCGGTAAAGACAGCAAAATCCCGTTCGTCTTCCCCGGCGACCGTATGGCTCCTTTGGGCCGCAAGGACTGATGCCGAGGTGCGCCCATCCACTGAATAGCCTAAATACTTGTCTTTATCCTGGTTATCCGATTTCCCTTTTTTGTCATATTGGCTGATTGCGGTGTTTGTGTTGGCAGAATTCGCTGTTACAGGCTGGTTTGCAATGCTAATTGCCAGCATAACCATAAGCAAGAATGTTTTTGCGTTCAATTTAAGCCCACATTACTTAACAAGCTTATTGACTTACTTTTTTCAGCGTTGAAATATGCAGAAGCCTTGGGAAAAACATACAGTATCATATCTTTGGATGCCTTAACCTAAACATGTTGCTTTTCAGGTTTAGTGTCAGGTTGCCGCAAGACTATGCTATGTTCCGGCGCAGGGTATCCTGCTTCAGTGAATGTTTTGATAATCATCTTGTTGGTATCGAAATACACTTGCCAGTAATTGTCGTTGTGGCAATAAGGGCGTACAGCCAATACTGTCCCGTCGGGGTTGAAGTCAAGGATTTCGACTTCCAGGGCAGGGTCGGTGGCGACATTGGGTATCGATTTCAACCCCTCCTTAAGCCGACGGATGGCATCATTTGGGTCGACGCCATGGGCAATCTGCGCCGTACGGTCCACACGGCGGTAGGAATTGGTGGTGTAATTCTGGATGTTATCCGAGAAAATCTTGTTATTCCCTACCCCGGTCATGACATTATCCGGCGTGTTGATGGCGGTGGCGAACAGGCCGATTTCTTTGACTGTCCCGGTAACCCCGCCGACAGTCACGAAATCGCCCACCTTAAATGGCCGTAACATGACTAGAAACACGCCTGCGGCGAAATTGGCCAGCAAGCCTGCCCACGCGGCGCCGATAGCGATACCGATGGCGGCGATCAATGCGGCGAAGGATGTGGTTTCAACACCGAAATAGCCGAGCAAGGCGATAATCAAAATGATATTCAAGCCGACCGATACAGCCGAATTGACATAGCTCATCAGGGTATGGTCGAGATGTTGACGGTTGAATGCCGCCTTCATCATGCGCAAGGCCAGTTTGATCAACCAACGTCCGACCAAGAATAAGACGATGGCCCCGAGAATTTTAAGGCCGACTTCAGTCAGTTGGGACATTGCGGTATCTGCGACTTTTGATAGCTTATCAATATTTATATCGGGTATATCGGGATTCATGCGTCCACCTTTAAGGTTAGGAAAAATAAACAATTGTTAGGTCGAATTTGAATGTACCAAAGTTATCTTACAAGATCAAGAAACCAATATCGTGATTTCAAAGCCATCCTGCTTTTTTAAACCGCCAGTACAGGAATCCACATACGAATGTAATACCGGATAGGGCTGCCGGATAACCGTATTTCCAACGCAACTCCGGCATGACATCAAAATTCATCCCCCAAACCCCAACGAATGCGGTGGCAACTGCGAAAATACCCGCCCAGGCCGCAAGCCGTTTTGTAACTTCGCTTTCTTCAATGGTCACCATCGACAAATTGACCTGAATTGCCGTATTGATAGTTTCGCGCATGGTATCTATCGAGGCATTGATATGGGTAAGGTGATCGAATACATCACGGAAATATTCCTGGGAATTTACGCAGACCATAGGCACCCGACCCCTATATAATTTGCCTGCATTTTCCATCAAAGGGGCAACCGCGTGCTTAAGTACCATGACCTTGCGCTTGAGGACATATAAACGTTCGATATTGGAGCGCGCAGAACCTTTTACGAAGATATGCTCTTCAATATTTTCAAGTTCAGTTTCGAGTTCATCCAATACGGGAAAATAACGGTCAACAACAGCATCCATCAGTGCATAGAACACAAAACCAGAGCCTTGGCTTAACAAATGCGGTTCGCGTTCACAGCGTGCGCGGACGCCCAAAAAACCTGCATCGCTGCGGTTACGCACCGAAAGCACATAATTCAAACCAACGAAAACGTCGACTTCACCTAGGGTTAGCTCGTCGTCCGCCATTTTCACCAGTTGCATGACGGCAAATACCGAATCGCCGTATTCTTCAATCTTCGGGCGATGGTGGCTTTGCCAGGAATCTTCTACGGCGAGCGCATGTAGATCAAATTCTTGGCGCATTTTTTCCAGTTCCTCCAAGGTGGCATCCTGTAAGGCTACCCACACAAAACAGCCTGGAATTTCCAGGTAATCGCTGATTTCCTCTACGGATATGTCCTTAAGCTTTTTACCCTCCTGATAGGCGACGCAATTAATTAGCATGGATGATCCTTTTGATAGATATAGATAATTGCTGTAACTACATACTCGCGGCGTTGTTATTGCCGCTTGCCAATGGTATTGTAAAATTGTTTGGCTGTCCTACCGCTTTTTGAAGCGTGCAGGTGGGCAAAATCCAACGCTGCCTTATACAAGGCTTCGCGATCCTTATGGGTATCAGGAAAAAAACTATCAATAATTTCAAGGTAGGTTTCCGATGTTTGCGGATAAAACGCTAGCCGTAAACCGAAGCGGTCCGACAGCGAAATTTTTTCTTCCACGGTATCGGAATAATGTACTTCACCGTCGACCAAACGGGTATCGAGGTTATCCCGCATTTGTTCTGGGATTAAATGCCGTCGATTGGATGTGGCATAAACCAGGACGTTTACCGGCGGCAGTTCGATAGAACCTTCCAGCACGCTTTTTAACGATTTATACTGGTGCTCGTTCGCCTCGAACGATAAGTCGTCGCAGTAAATGATAAACCGTTGCGGCAGGTCGCGGATATCGTCGACAATTTCGGGCAAATAGACCAAATCCTGTTTATCCACCTCGATAAGCCGTAGCCCCTGGGACCGGTAAGCATTCAGCAACGCTTTAATCAATGAAGACTTACCGGTTCCTCGTGCGCCCCACAATAAGGCGTTGTTTGCAGGCTTACCCGCCAGGAAACGTTCGGTATTTTGGATGATCTGCTGCTTTTGGGCGTCAATGCCCAGCAAATCATCAAGCCGGATTGGGTCGATTTGGCTCACAGGCCGTAAAATTTCCTTGCGTTGCCGCCAAATTGCGGCATAACTTATCGTCCAGTCAATCATCATTTATGTAAACCCGAATAAAGTATTCTATGGCATTATAATCCAGAAGTTTTCCGGTCAAACCAAGGAAGTGCTGGTGCACCCTATTCACTTGGTCTTAAGTCTTTCATTATCCAAAGAAACCCAAAGCAAAGATCTTGAAATTTAAATTGCACAACTAAACTGCCATGTTGAAAATTTTATACCGCAAAATCCTTAATGCCGTCCTGACGGTATTGGTCCTCATCTATCTGGTCCTGGACGAATTGATTTGGGAAAGGATTGCCGAGCCGGTCTATAAATTCATCCACGGGCTTAAAATCCTGCAAAAGGCTGAAGTTGCCATTGTCAGCCTCAACCGCTACGCCTTGCTCGTCCTCTTTTTGGTGTTGTTCGCGGCGGTTGAATTTCTGGGTGTGGTAGCCATCGGTTTGTTTGCCCAAGGACTTATTATTCCAGCCATGGCGCTTTATGCCGGAAAAATACCGATCGCGGCTTTCACTTTTTGGGTTTTCAAAATAGCCCAAGATAAATTGTTGACCTTTGCCTGGTTTAAGTTTTGCTACGAGGGGCTGTTGTCGGTGCTGCACAGGATAAAGAACAGCATCATATACCTTGGCATTAAAGCCAAAATTACCAACATCAAAGTATGGTTTAAAGCATTCTGGGCTAGCCGTTTTGTCCAACAGATCAAAGCAATATTCCGGGTTAACCAGCCATACTAACTGCTGTCAACAAGACTTAAAGACTGATTTTCTGGCGACCCATGCCGTGCCTACACAAATTTGCCGACGACTTATACCTTGAAAGGATCGATTTTCATCCCGAAACGTTAATTGTGGGCACTTTCAATCCCGGGTGGGATAACCTTGGAAACACAGCCGGGTGGTTCTATGGCAGAATCCGGAACAATTACTTCTGGGATGTACTGCCCAGGCTTTACGGCGAAAAAGCCTTAAGGCAAGCCACGCCGGCCGAATGGAAAGCGTTTTGCAGGAAGCACCGGATTGCCTTAACCGATTTAATCGACAGCATCGACGATGCCGACTGCGTAAACCCTAATCACGTCAGCCATCTCATAAACTACCGGGACGACTTGATTACCAAGCATTTTCGGCAATTCACCTTCGTCGATATTACAACCCTGTTAGCCAAACATCCTTCAATAAAGCAGGCTTATTTAACCAGGGGCATTAACGAACCATTCTGGAGAAAACGATGGCAACCGGTCCAAGATTATTGCGAAAATCGGGCTATAAATTCAAAAACCTTGTTAACGCCGTCGGCCGGGGCACGGTTTCAAATTCCCAAAGGGATTAAGGTTCCGCTTGGGGATTATATTTTTAAGGAATGGCAAAATAGTTGGCATCCCTTGTAAAACCGACATGCCCCTAGAAATTGTTTTGGCACGTATGGATTTTTATACGTGTTCAGTTGATGTCAGTTTATATTAATAAGAGCTATTTCGCATCCTTAAAAACTCCAACAAATGCATATAATCAATCATCGCTTTTGTATTGCCCCAATGCTGGATTGGACCGATAGGCATTGCAGGTTTTTTCATCGGTTGATTTCCAAGCAAGCGCAGTTATATACGGAAATGGTAACGACGGGCGCTTTAATCCACGGTGACCGTCATCGATTCTTGCAATTCGATAACGTTGAACGTCCGCTGGCATTCCAACTGGGCGGCAGTAATCCCCGCGAATTGGCGCTGTGTGCAAGAATGGTCGAAGATTATGGTTATGATGAGGTCAATCTCAACGTAGGCTGTCCCAGTGACAGGGTGCAAAATGGCCGGTTTGGGGCCTGTTTGATGCTGGAACCGAACTTGGTTGCGGATTGCGTTTCCGCGATGGGCAATGCGGTATCGATCCCTGTTACCGTTAAATCGAGGATCGGCGTCGACCATCAGGATTCTTATGAAGAATTGGTTGGTTTTGTCGGGCGGGTTTCGGATGCGGGCTGCAAGACCTTTATTGTCCATGCCAGAAAAGCCTGGTTAAGCGGGTTGTCGCCAAAACAGAATAGGGAGGTCCCGCCCCTAAACTATGATGCCGTTTATCGGTTGAAATCTGACTTTCCGCACTTAGGTATTGTTATCAATGGCGGGATTTCCTGCTTGGGCCAAAGCGAAAGTTTATTGCAAAAAGTTGACGGCGTCATGGTAGGGAGGGAGGCTTACCATAATCCCTATCTCCTGGCAGAGGTAGACAGGCGAATTTTCAATTCCCTTGAGCCGCCAAAATCACGCCTTGAGATCATGGAGTTATTGTTGCCTTACATCCAGGGAGAATTAAAAAATGGCACACGCCTCAATAGCATAACCCGCCATATCCTAGGCCTTTTCCATGGCGAACCGGGCGCCAGGGCATGGCGCAGGCACTTGAGCGAAAATGCGAACAGCCCTAATGCCGACATAAAAGTCGTTTTGGATGCGTTAGCTTTTACCCACCATTAAGGTATACTGCCCAAAAATTTATAATTACAATAAAATTAAGAATGGAAGAACATTTTTCGAAAATTATAGAAGCCATCGGCGAAGACTTAAACCGCGAAGGCTTGATAGACACCCCTAAGCGCGCGGCAAAAGCATTCAAGTTCCTTAATAACGGTTACGACAAGACGCTTGAGGAAGTCCTAAACGACGCCATCTTTACGGCTGATTCAGAGGATATGGTCATCGTAAAAGATATCGAGTTATATTCATTATGCGAGCATCATTTGTTGCCTTTTATCGGGAAATGCCATGTGGGCTACTTGCCGAAAGGTAAGGTCTTAGGGTTGTCCAAAGTTGCCCGGGTGATTGACATGTACGCCAGGCGGCTGCAAATCCAGGAAAAACTTACCAAACAAATTGCGGATGCGATTGCAATGGCTACGGGGGCGAGAGGGGTTGCGGTCGTCATCGAAGCCAAACATTTATGCATGATGATGAGGGGCGTCGAAAAGCAGAATTCGGTGATGACAACTTCTGCGATGTTAGGCACTTTCCGTAAGGAAATCAGTACGCGTTCCGAGTTTTTGAATTTGATTAACCGTCCAACAAGTTAGCAATGTCCGCAAGAAAAACCGGGGTGTTGTTGGCGAATTTAGGTTCCCCTACCGCCCCTACAACCTCCGCGGTACGGGCGTTCCTGAAAGATTTTCTCGGGGATCCGCGGGTCGTAAACATCCCCAGGCCTGTCTGGTGGCTGATATTACATTGTTTTGTGTTGCCTTTTCGTCCCGCCAGGTCGGCTAAGGCTTACCAAAAAATTTGGACGGATAAAGGTTCGCCGCTACTGTATTTAACCCGGCAATTGTCTGAAAAACTGGCGGAAATGTTGCAGCCCAAGGGCGTGGCTGTTACTTACGCCATGCGTTATGGGAAGCCTTCCATCGCCGATCAACTTAAGTGGCTAAGGCAGGAAGGGGTTGATAACATTGTCGTCTTGCCCCTTTATCCGCAATATTCTTCGACGACAACGGCATCAGTCTATGACGATATGGTCAAGGAATTCAAACTGTGGCGGCATTTGCCAAGCTTTGAATTTATAAGCGATTACCATAATCATGACGGCTATATAAACGCCATTGTTGAAAGCGTGAAATCATCGTGGCAAGAACACGGCAAAAATGAATTATTGTTGATGTCTTTCCACGGCTTACCGGAAATGCTGACAAAATTAGGCGACCCTTATTATTGCCAATGCCAAGAAACCGCCCGGCTGATAGCGCAAAAATTGGAATTAAATGAAAAGCAATGGCTTTTGGTTTTCCAGTCCCGCTTTGGTAAGGCTGAATGGTTGAAACCCTATTGTGCCGACACATTGCTAAATCTACCCGGGCAGGGAATTAAAACTGTTGATGTCCTGTGTCCAGGTTTTGCGGTAGACTGCCTGGAAACACTCGAGGAAATCGCTATGGAAAATAAGTCGGTTTTCATCGGGGCAGGGGGTGTCGATTATCGGTACATCCCTGCATTGAATGATTCCGATTCCCACATCAATGCAATCGCAGATTTGCTTGATACCCGGGTTTAAACGACTATAGTTAGGTATGAGATACCAATAATTAAAATAAACGTCGATATATAAGGCTGCCCCAATGCAAGAGACCATATTACAAAGCTGGCAAGAAGAGACTTGGCCTATCATCAAATCCAGTAAACCGTTTCCGGCCGGGGATGGGGTGATTGACGAAACAGCCTATAACACCATTGAAATCGATAAAGTTTTTGAGGCAGTCAATTACGCTTCAACCATGGTCGGGCAAGCCGTGTTATTCAGGTCCTTAAATCAGCCTTTGTGCGATGTTAAACAAATCAAGGCCAAGCAGGAAGCGGTTAAGGAATTAAGGAAAAATCCAGCGTTAAAGGAGCAGGTTGGGCAAATTGTCGAAAATGCCGTAGCGAACGAAAAAAATTTGTACCTGCTTTTTTTCGGCGAATTTATAGGGGCGTTTACCCCCTCGCGTGCGCAGAATGAAATAGAAGGCTACGGATATCGGCAATACAAGAATGGGGTCAAGTTTTTTCAAGAGTTGCTAAGCAATGCTAAAGCCTTAGAAAAGCCAAAGTCAAAATATTTGAATGAACTATTGAATAAAATAACGTCTTTTGCGGACACAAGAATTTTTTCGTTGATGGAAGGCCCTGTTTACATCGTAGAAGGAAAAATAAAAAGCAAGGAAGAACAGGGCAATTCATGGTTTCCGATACCGGTCATTTTCAAACCGCAAATTTTTAAGCCCATATTGTTGGCTTCATTGTTCGCTTTGATCTGGCTGATTTCACTCTTTTCCCCTGTCAGCATTACACCTTCATTTGCCACGATAGCCGTTTTTGTCGGCCCGTTGTTATTGCTGTATTTTCCAATTGTCGGCGGCTATGACCGGGATAATTGCATCATTCCACTAAGAAACCTCTATAAACAAGCGGAACCCGTTGCCGATTTGCTCGATGCATTGGGGCAGTTGGATGAATTGCTGTCATTCATGAAATTTGCCGATAATTTCACCCACAACACGGTATTACCTACCATGGAAGAGGGCAAGCATCATCGGATCAACCTAACTTCGGCGGTCAATCCCGTGTTAGGCAAAGACAACATGGCATACGTCGGGAATGATTTTGTCTTGGACAACGACAAGCTGGTATTGCTGACGGGGCCAAACAGCGGCGGTAAGACGGCATTCTGCAAAACCGTGACGCAAATTCAGGTGCTGGCCCAAATTGGGGGATACATCCCGGCAAAAGCGGCTACCTTGACAGTTGCAGACAAGGTTTTTTATCAAGTGCCGGAAATCAGCCATCTGGATGATGGGGAAGGGCGTTTCGGTACTGAGTTGAAACGCACAAAAGACATTTTCTTGGCGACCACGGCAAAGAGCTTGGTCGTATTGGATGAGCTGTCGGAAGGTACGACATTTGAAGAAAAAATGGAGGCTTCATCGAATGTCCTCAACGGATTTTACCGCAAAGGCAACAGCACGATCCTGATTACCCACAACCATCAGTTGGTCGACCAATTTGTTAATGCAGGTACAGGCGTGCCGAAACAGGTTGAATTTGCCAATGATGCCCCGACTTACCGGTTAATACCGGGTATTTCCAGGGTAAGCCACGCGGACAGGGTGGCCAAAAAGATTGGCTTCTCCAAGGAAGACATTGACAATTACTTGGCCAATCCAAAATGAAACTCGGTTCGGCGTTAACCAATAGCGCAACTAAAGCCATGCTGCTCGGTTCAGGCGAACTGGGCAAGGAAATCGCCATCTCGTTGCAACGCTACGGTGTAGAAGTTATCGCCGTAGACCGTTACCCGAACGCCCCAGCCCAGCAAGTCGCCCATCGGAGCCATGTCATTACCATGACGGATGCGGAGGAGCTACGGAAAATCGTCGACTTGGAACAACCCGATATCATCATTCCCGAGATTGAGGCGATAGCGACTGAAACACTGCTTGAAATTGAGTCGGAAGGGCTGGTTCGTGTAATCCCCACTGCCAAGGCAATCCAACTGACCATGAACCGGGAAGGTATCCGTACCTTGGTAGCCGAACAGTTGCAAATACCGACATCGAAATACGCATTCGCCGAAAATTTCGGTCAGTTAAAAGTCGCTGTTGAAAATGGGATCGGTTACCCATGTTTTGTCAAACCCACCATGTCGTCATCCGGCAAAGGCCAGACCTTGGTAAAAAGTGCGGACCAACTTGAAGAAGCCTGGAATTATGCTAGATTTAGTGGCAGGGTTGATACTGGAAAAGTGATTGTTGAATCCAAAATTGATTTTGATTTTGAAATTACTTTATTAACGGTAAGGGCAAAGGATTGCGAGGGCGAGATCCAGACATATTTCTGCGAACCCATAGGCCACATCCAGGAAAATGGCGATTACCGGCAAAGCTGGCAGCCGCAAACAATGACCGAAGCGGCATTGAAAAAAGCAAAAGAGATAGCCCATAAAGTGACAAACGCGTTAGGTGGCGTCGGCATATTTGGCGTTGAACTGTTTGTCAAGGGAAATAATGTCTGGTTTTGTGAAGTTAGTCCCAGACCTCATGATACAGGCATGACTACACTTATCACCCAGAAACAAAACGAATTCGAGTTGCATGTGCGCGCTATCTTAGGGCTGCCTGTTGACGCAGGCTTGCAAAAACACGGGGCTAGTGCTGTAATCCTATCGAATATTAAGGCGCAGGATTTTTTTTATACCGGCTTGGATGAAGCATTGTCAGTGCCGGATAGCGAAATTAGGCTATTCGGAAAGCCGGAAGCGTTGGTTAACAGGAGAATGGGAGTGGCGTTGGCATCGGCGGAAACCGTCGATGAAGCCAGGAAGAGGGCGGCCAAAGCCGCAAGTTTAGTTGGTGTTCAGTCTGGATAGCAGGTTTACAATGATAAAAAAAACAATTTTTTTATTCGGCTTATTCGTTTCAAATATAGCAATTGCGGATATTTATAAGTATGTTGACCCAAATGGACGCGTTACCTATACAAATCTGCGACTTCCTAATTCGTCTTCTTCCAGGCACAGCTTGGCAAAACTCATTATCAAAACACCGGAAAACCAGTACAAATTTAGGGGAAACAGTAATTACCCGACCATATTCCATAACTTTGGCGATAGTTTTAGCAGCAATAGGTACGGTAATAGAAGTGTCAACAAGGATAAGTTTTCGAATTTAATAGCCCATGCAGCCAACAGGAATGGCGTTGAGGAAAAACTGGTGCATGCTGTAATCCAAACTGAATCTGCATACAACGCAAGCGCAGTATCCAGGGCGGGCGCAGTTGGCTTGATGCAGTTAATGCCCGATACGGCAAGGCGTTACGGGGTGACCAATCGGACCGATCCCGTCCAAAATGTGGATGGCGGTACCCGTTACCTCAGGGATTTGCTGGGTATGTTCAATTATAATTTACGCCTTGCAGTTGCGGCTTATAACGCCGGTGAAAATGCAGTCATAAGGTATAACAACTCCATCCCGCCTTATCCAGAAACACAAAATTACGTCCGCCAAGTTCTATCCTTATATCACCGTTCGTTGTAGTTTTATTCTCCAGTAAAATGGTTTGACACGAACATGGTGCGAACCAAATCAATAGCACACTCTTAGTCCTTGCTCCGCATAAGGGGTTTTCGAATTACTTCCACAGGGTTTCCTTCAGAATTTCAGGTGCTTAAAGGTAACTTAGTTTTGGTGTTTTAAACCTTCTTTAGGGTGTCAAAACATTGTGCCATTTTGTGGAATCCCCTCTAAGTGGCCAGTTTTTGCGTTTCAGTGCCAATTTTCCACGCACATTTTGCTTCAATTTGCCCGATAATTGGGCTAGGCTAAGGTTCTGCAAAATAAGAATTATAAAGCACCCTGTCGGGTCGGGGGAATCCATGCCCAGTTTCCAGTCGTTCAGTAAGCCGCATCTTGTAGCGATGGCAATTGCCATCAATTTCGCAGCTGATCAATACGCGTTCGCCACAGAAACCTTGCCGCCAATTACCGTTACAGCTCCCCGAAAACCGCTTGAGGTACAGATAAACAACCCACGGCAACTGGACACGGAAGAGGTAAGTATTGCGCATGAACGCAGTATTGCCGATGTACTCACGGGTTTACCTGGAATAAACATAACCAAAACCGGCGGTTACGGACAATTGAATGCAATGTTCTTGCGTGGCGCAGGGGGGCAAGGATTGACGACATTGGACGATATCCCTCTTCTATTATCATTGCCCGGCTTACAAAATTTAGATGCCTTACCCAGTGAAGCTGTAAAGACAGCGGAAATTCAACGCGGCCCTGGTTCAGCAGGCTATCCGTTTCAAGCATTGGGTGGGGCCATACGCCTTTATACGCAAGACAGGCAGGAAACGGGAGCCAAGCTTTCTGTAGAAGGCGGCGCTTTCGGTATCCTTCGCGAAACCTTGCAAGGTGGCGTTGCGGGAAAACACGGTCGGATGACGCTGACCGTCAATCGTGGCGATGCGTTTGATGGCGCCCATCTTGCGGATTCTGCAACCAATCCGGAGCGTGAGCCGTTTCGGTTTACCCAAGGGATAATGCGCTTTTCAACTAACCTAAGTAATAGCATTAATTGGCAAGGCTCCATGTTATACCGAAAATCAAGGACGGGGGCGGACAAGCTCGGGCTTGACAAGAATTTTCGGGTGGCCTTTTTGGATGACGGCCAGAGTTTTGGCAAAGCGGAAACTTGGTTAGCACAAAATAGCCTGAATGTTGAGATTACACCCCATTGGGATAGCCGTTTGCAACTGGGATATACCCAATTGGCGAGTACCGTGAAGGCCGGGACATTGCTGAGCAGCTTGAATAACCGGATGTATTTGGTTAACTGGCGGAATCGGCACACATTGGTCGACAATGAAGAACACAAAATCCAGTGGCAATTTAACTGGGGAGGCCAAGGTCGGCATGAACAGGGCGAGTCACAATCCAACAGGTTCGACCAAGAAAGGACGATGGCTGCTGGTTTTTTGGAAACCGAAGGCCGGTATCGCGACCTGAGCGGGCAAATCGGCATCCGGGTGGAGCATTTTGACCAATACGGCGACCAGCCCTTGTTTAAAGCGGCTGCCGGATGGCAAATAACGCCGCAGTTAACGCTACGCGCTTCCGGCGGTACCGGTTATCGAATCCCCAGTTACACAGAACTGCTGTCCCTGTTTTTCGGTAATCCGCAACTTAAACCTGAACGTTCCGCAAGCGGGGACTTAAGTTTGGAATGGTTTCCTTTGAATGGCCTGCACATCGCCGTCAACGGATATTATAACCGTTATGACGACCTTATAACCCAAGCTTACGACCCGCGAAGGGGACCCATTTCCATAAACGTGCCGGATGCCAGCGTAGCCGGGGTGGAATTGGAGACGCAATATGCTTGGACGGATAGCCTGGATACCGGTTTTAGCTATACGTACAGCGATAGCCTGGATTTGCAAACGGACCGCTTGTTGCCGTTTCGTCCGCCCCACACTGCACGGGTTTGGGCAAAACAGAAGTTTACCGGGCTACCCGTTACTTTATGGGCGGAGACTATTGTCCGGAGCGCAACCTGGAATGATTCCGCCAACAGCATTCCAATCAACCAATCTGTCCAATTTAACGCTTCAATCCGTTATGCCGTCACCAACCAGCTTGAAGTTTACCTGCGTGGTGAAAACCTGACGGATACCCGTACTCCCCAGTTTTACAGCACCGATATGCCAGGGATCATGGTGTTTGGCGGTTTTCAGTTGGGCTTATAGTTTATAGGGAAATCTGTGTGCACCGTTCTTGGCCGAACTCATCTCCGAGTTGCGCTGCTTGCCTGGTTTTTGGTGGACGGCGGCGCAGCAATAAGCCCAGTTCACCCAGGTAGGCCTTGACCGCTTCAAATACGGCATTGGTCAGGTTATATTTGCGCCCTATTATTGCTTCCGATCGACAAAGAAGCATTCGGCGAACCACCCCGGCAACACAGTCAGGTGCAAATCAATTTGGTAGAGGTTAATGAAAAAATTTCAACCTTAGAGTTAGATCAACAGAAAACCTCCAGAATGATTAACACCTTGCAAACTGGCTTGAATGCAGCCTTTCAAGTACTTAACGAATTGAAGGTTGAACATAATAAATTGGCGGGAATTAATGGGGTAGCACGAAGAACAGCAAACGGTCATGGCCGATAAGCCCCTTGGGGGGTGGGTGTCGTGCCCGTGGGTAGATAACTGTGGAAATAGCCAAATATATCCCCGCTACGGGATTTGCAAGACGCCAATGACATGAGCATTAAGTAAAATAACCGTCCATCGAACGATGTTTACAGGTATCGGCGGCCATGGCATCACCATGCCAGTCTCGACGATAAACATCCGGCCAAGTATCTGACTTATGAAAATACTCCTATGCTGCAAAACATGGGCAGGTTGGCCATACGCGTTAGGAATCAAAATGAAAGCTTGGTATTGGTTATGCCAGTTACCTCGAAACGAATTTTTGTTGGGTTTATCATCCCGATTTCCAACAGATAAATTGTCCGAAAATGAGGGAAAATTGTCATTGTGTCTGCAAAATAAGGGGGCAAAATAAACATCGTAGAAACTTCGGTTTTACCCTCCGCAAGGAGGGTGAAACCAGTAGGCGGACTTTCGTATAATGCAGAAACGGGGTTGTATTAACAGTAAATAATAGACAAATTTTAGGGAATATATGGCTTGAACCAGTGCCTCTAGATACCTACACTGCGACTTAAACAAAACGGTATATTCAGTTATATCATGGCGCTTTAAGGTAAGGTATGAATATGAATAATAAGAATAAATCAGAAGGGATATGGGTGTATCGACTATTCAGGCAAAATAGCGCACCCAAGGCCTTACCAAAAGTTAAAACTTATTTTGCCCATCGCTATCCTTCCGATCAAGGCACTCCTAATAAATCCCCATTCCGCGCTTTATTTTCCGATGAAGGCAAAAATCAATCCTTGTCGGACCCTAACGGATCAAATTTTCAGCGGGTATTCAAAGATGTATTTTTTTCATCGGATGGTAGGGATGAACTTATTGAATCTGCATTAAACCCTGGTCAGGATATCCCAAATGCGAATGAAAGTAGTCTCTGCCATAAGGGCGAACCTATTTGCATTCAATTCACCGTCCTGGATTGCTTGGAGGAAACAATTGATACCAAAACCTTTCGGTTAAGGAGGTCGGACGGCGAGCATTTCGGTTACCTGCCAGGACAATACGTTACCCTCTCAGTTGTTATTGCAGGTAAGGAATACAAACGTTCTTATAGTTTGGCTTCAACGCCCACACGGCCAGGATATTTGGAGATTACGGTAAAAAGGGACGCGAAGGGTGGTGTGGTTTCCAATTGGTTGAACGACCATTTGATGGTTGGCGATTGCCTTACTGCAAAGGGGCCATTCGGAAAATTTACCTGCGCTAAGTTCATGCCGGCCAAAATCCTATTCTTGGCGGCTGGCAGCGGCATAGCGCCAATCATGTCCATGCTGCGCTGGCTTAGCGATACCGATACCAGCGTCGATGTCGCCTTATTGCTGTCCTTCCGGACCCAATACGACATTATTTTTGGCGATGAGCTTAGGTTGATTGCCGCCCGCCACAAAAACATCAAACTTTTCATTACCCTTACAAAAGAACCGCTTACTTACGGTAAATGGCATGGTTTGGTTGGTCGAATGGACAAAAAAATGATAGCCGAATGCGTGCCGGATGTTGATGGACGGACGGTTTACCTCTGCGGTCCGGATGCATTCATGAGTGCAGTTAAACAATCTCTACAGAGTCTCGGCTTGCCTACAGGTCAATTGTTTTGTGAGAGCTTTTCAGCCGATACCAAAATTCACCATCCTGTTCCTGTCCCCCCTAACGGTATCCAAAGAAATAGGGCGAAAACAGGAAATTTTGAAGTGTGTTTTGCCAAGTCGGGCGTAACGGTTGCTGCCGACGGGCGCTTATCCCTGCTAGAGCTTGCGGAAAAATCCGGTGTGCTTATAGGCCATGAATGCCGTGCCGGTAACTGTGGCGAGTGTATGGTTAAGTGCCTGAAAGGCGATATCGAAATGACCGGACAGGCGGAAATAGACGAAACCGATAGGAAAAAAGGTTGGGTTTACTGCTGTTGCGCTTATCCGGCATCAAATGTTGTGCTGGATGCCTGATGGCTTTTGGAAACCGGCCGATAAATAAAGGAGGGCTGTTATGTTCCGAATCTTTAAAACCAAACCAAAACAAATTCAGCCAGATGTTGACCCGCTCACCCTATTGCCTGGGTCGGAAGGCGAGCATTATTTACAACATAAATACGGCACGACCCAGAGGGCATTGCGCTTTTATGACAAGCAGGTATTGAATTATTTATCGCCTGTCATGAAAGAATTCATCGCCAAGCAGGAAATCCTGTTTATTGCAACGTCCGACAAGCACGGCGAATGCGATTGTTCGTTCCGTTTCGGCAAGCCCGGCTTCGTCAGGGCGCTGAACGACAATTACCTCGTATACCCTGAATACCGCGGTAACGGTGTTCTGGCCAGCCAAGGCAATATCACCGAAAATCCGCATATCGGCATGATTTTCGTTGATTTTTTTGCCAGCACTGTCGGTTTGCATGTCAATGGGAAAGCCAAGGTTGTTGAAAATGAAGGCTTGCTGAAATTTAAAAAAGACTTGCCCCGTGATGTCCTGGAAGAGATGAATGCCGAGGGCAACTGCCGTCCCGAACGCTGGATTATGGTCGAGATCGAAGAAGCTTATATACATTGTTCCAAACATATCCCGCTGCTTAAAAAAGCGGAAAAGGCCATTAGCTGGGGGACGGACGATGATAGCCTTAAACGCAGTGATTTTTTTGCGCTGGATGGCATTCCCCTATACCAAAGGCTCGGCGGCGAACCGGCGATCCAGGCGATTACCGAGGCAGTTGTCAGGAAGTTATTGTTGGACGACACCCTTAATCCTTTTTTGGGCCGAATCAGCCTGCAAAGCCTACTGGACAAGCAAAAATATTTCTTAACGGCGGCATTCGGTGCTTTTGGGCCGGGACAAAGCACTCAGGAAAATCTACGCGAGCTTTATAGGCTGCAGACCCATCCACATTTGGAAGATAAGCACATGGATACAGTAATAGGCCACCTTAAAAATGTCATGGCGGATATGGATGTGCCAGCGCATGAAATTACCAAACTGATGGATGAATTAGGGACAAAAGATATTTCCAAGAAGGGGATATCAAAGGACGCCAGCTTGGTTGGCTGAACCTAAACATTTGTCCGTAAACGAGGGATTATTGTCATTGTGTCTGCACTAAAAAAGCGCAAAATAGAAACCAAGCCGCATTTCGGGGGTGCTCATGGATCAAGTTAAGGTTACTGCAGCCAATATAAAACATCGGCATATTGCCATGTTGGTTTATCAGGATTGTTTAATGATAGATGCCGTCGGGCCAATCGAAGTGTTTAATTTTGCCAATTGCGCATTGCAACTTATGGGCAGGATAACGCTGTCGGAAACGGTTTATAAAGTGTCGATTGTTGCTGAAAAGAGGGGAGCCGTGAAAACGTCTTCCGGGGTTAGCTTAGTCGCCGATACCGGTTACGAAGATCCCAATGACGACATAGATACCCTGATGGTGGCTGGGGCGACCCATGTGTCCTATCTCGAATCGGCCAAGCAAGATACCAAGATGCGAAATTGGTTGATACAAATGATGCCGAAGGTAAGGCGGATGGCTTCGATTTGTACAGGGGCGTTAATCCTGGCGGAATGCGGCCTGTTGAATGGACGTAAGGCAACCACCCATTGGATGTATTGCGATCAGCTTGCCCTACAGGGCCAAAGCATTAGGGTTGAAGCCGATAAGATTTTTGTCCGCGACGGCAATACTTACACATCGGGCGGTGTAACTGCCGGCATTGATTTGGCCTTGAGCTTGGTCGAAGAAGACTGGGGTTGGGAAGTAGCCGCTTCTGTGGCTCGCGGGATGTTGATTTTTATGCGCCGACCTGGAGGACAATCCCAATTCAGCACCTATATCTTTAATGAAGCAAAAACCCGGAAGGATTTTCGTGAGTTACAAGCATGGATTGTCAGCAATCCCAATGAAGACTTAAGCGTTGAGCATCTGGCCGAACGGATGGCGATGAGCCCCCGTAATTTTTCCAGGTTATTCTGCCAGGAAGTCGGCATTACACCGGCAAAATTTGTCGAACACGTCCGCTTGGAGGCTGCCAGGAATATGATGTTACAGACCGACCTGCCTATGGAAAGCGTCGCGGCCAATTGCGGGTTCAGCAATGCCGAACAGATGCGCAGGTCTTTTCAACGGATCTTGAAAACGACGCCGCAGGAACACCGGTCATATTTTAAAGTGGCTTGATCGGCCTTTTGGGCGTTAACCTTGAAAGTTTCCGTTTCAACTATCAGATGTTTCAGGATGTTAGTGAAAGGATTCATATTTATTAAGCGATATTTATCGCTTAATTGAGGCTGTAACGTATTTAAGCTGTATCGGCTGTTAGGTATCTATTCGCCAGCAGGTGTCTATTCGATATTTCATGCGGTTAGAACCATTATAAATACACAAGAGGAGATAGGTGAAAGCCATGAAAATACTACTACTATCATACGCCTATAACGGCTTGACGCAACGCGTACATGTTGAACTGTTGCAATGCGGCCATACGGTGTCCATTGAAATTGCTATTGATGGGCAAGCCATGATTGAAGGCGTAAAACTTTTTCAACCCGACATCATTATTTGCCCTTATTTGCGCCATCGCGTACCGGAAAGCATTTGGCGGCATTACGTTTGTATTATCGTGCATCCGGGTATGAAAGGCGACCGGGGTGCCTCTTCCCTTGATTGGGCGATACAAAACAAGGAAACGGAGTGGGGGGTAACGGCCTTACAGGCAACCGAAGAAATGGACGCGGGCGATATCTGGGCGACAGCAACCTTTAAAATGCGGCCTGGGGCTAAAAGCAGCATTTATGCTGTAGAAGTCACCGAGGCGGCCGTGAAAGTGGTTTTGCAAACACTTAAGCGCTTCCAGGATGCCGAATTTAAACCCGAGCCATTGGCTTACGGCAATCCGGATGTCCGCGGGCAGCTAATGCCAACCATGAAACAAGCCGATCGCTTCCTTGACTGGAAAAATGATAGTACAGCCGCTATCCTGGATAAAATGAACGCCGCCGATGGCAGCCCTGGAGTCCTTGACAGTCTTTTGGGCGACCCATACTTTTTGTACGGCGCCACACGGGAAGATAACCTTGTCGGCGAACCGGGTGAACTAATCGCCACCCGATTCGGGGCAATCTGCCGTGCTACGGTTGATGGCGCAATCTGGATTTCGCACTTAAAACGCAACGCCAGTAACGGTGATAAGCCATACTTTAAACTACCGGCAGCAACAGTGTTGGGTGAGAAGATAAATGGCTTGCCGGAAATTTCGGTAAGCATGTATCACAGTCATGCCAATACGTTCAGGGAAATCTGGTACGAAGAAAAGCATGATGTCGGGTATTTGCATTTTGAATTCCATAATGGGGCTATGGGTACCGACCAATGTTTGCGATTACGTGATGCCGTTATGGAAGTAAGTAACCGGCCGACCCGGGTGCTGGTGTTGATCGGTGGACGTTCTACTTGGTCGAATGGGATCCATTTGAACATTATTGAAGCGGCCGACAATCCTGCCGAAGAATCGTGGCGGAACATCAATGCCATAGACGACCTGATCTACGAGATATTAACAACGGACAACAAGATTACTGTAGCGGCCGTACATGGCAATGCCGGTGCAGGGGGTGTGCCGTTGGCGCTGGCTTGCGATAAGGTCTGTGTGAGGTCCGGCGTCGTGTTTAATCCGCATTACAAAACCATGGGTTTGTATGGTTCCGAATACTGGACTTATACGTTGCCCAAACGCATCGGTTATGAAAAAGCGCTGGAATTAACTGGTGCATGCATGCCGATAGGCATGCAGGAAGCTAAACAAATCGGTTTGGTTGATTTTATCATCCCGGAAATGTTTACCGCTTTTGATAACAAGATAATGATGATGGTTGAAAGCCTTGCCCAAAGCAACAATTTCGAAAAAATAATTGAAAGCAAGAAATTACGGCGTAGCCATGAGGAATTCGTTAAACCGTTGAAGTACTATCGCCAAGAAGAATTAAGGCAAATGCGGGAACAATTCTTCAAACCGACTTCCCTTTATCATCCAGCCCGTAAGCAATTTGTCTATAAAATACAGGCAAAGGAAACTCCGGAACGTTTAGCGTTGCATCGCCGTTCGTGCACTGACGAAAAAAAGGTATTGCCGTTAAGGGAAAGTACAGGCTAAGCAGGGCAGCCACTATAAAGATGCCAGCAGGCTTAACAACTATATTGATTCGACCCTTTAATGTTTGAACCTTTCGTGCTGAGCGAGCCGAAGCACATAAGCCTTTCTACAGGCTCAAGGCGAACGGAAGTTAAAACTTCATAAGGCCGAATCAATAATATAAAAAACTCCCAGGCTTGGCTAAGCGCTGGGAGTATGAGATCAAACATCAGGAGGATGTTTTTTTTGGGAGATTGATAAGAAAAGCAAGAATCGGTTACTTCATTTAAGTTTGCCAACCCTGTTGGTAGGCAATTTAAAGGAAGACCCAACTGCATACATATCGGTTATGGCTATCGTCAGCGAACACCAAAACCGTATGCTAAATAAAATGCGTTAATTAAAGTGAATGTTTAGGAGGCAAAAAGCAATAACTAAGCAATTTAAGATATATTTTAAATTGGTTTATATATGTAGACAATATCGGCTGTTATTAATTAATAATTGCCGAATAAGAAATTATAACCATTAAACTTGTCCTAATCTGTTGCAAATTCCTAGTTGCAAAATTGCAATCGGGTTGCACACAAAATGCACCAGAAATTGCACACTCAGTGCATTTAAATGCGCACCTGTTTTGGGAACCGTTGAGAACTTCGCTCTTCGCCAAGCAATAAGGAAAACTCTTCCGCCGGTATGGGACGGCTCTTAAAATAACCCTGGTACATATCACAGCCGCTGCCCTGTAAGAACGCCAGTTGTTCTGGCGTTTCCACGCCTTCTGCCAAGACTTTAAACCCTAAAATATGTCCCATTGCCACAATGGTGGCAGCAATTTCCATGTCGCCCTTGTTATGGGGAATTTCATCGATAAAACTTTTGTCGATTTTTAACACATCCAGGGGGAAATGTTTAAGGTGAGCCAATGATGAATAGCCAGTACCAAAATCGTCAATGGCTAGACGGATGCCTTGGCCATGAAGGTTATTAAGAATGGCTGTCGCGTTCTGCTGGTTCTCCATCAGCCCACTTTCAGTTATTTCCAATTCCAATTGCCCTGCCGGAAAACCGGTTTCGGCCAGCACCCTAGCAACCAAGGCGTTAATGTCGCCGCGCCGGAACTGTTGTGGCGAAACATTGACTGCCAAGGTTATCGGAGGCAACCCCCTGTCGAGCCACAGGCGGCCTTGTCGGCAGGTTTCCTTTAGTACCCACTCGCCAATCTTAACAATCAAACTGGATTCTTCGGCAATGGGTATAAAAACAGAGGGAGGGATTAACCCTTCGTTGGGGTCTTGCCAGCGCACCAAGGCCTCGGCGCCTACAATGCGGTCAGTGGCAATATCTATTTGCGGTTGGTAGAACACCCGCAGTTCCTGTTGCTCAATTGCCTTACGCAGCCGAACTTCCAACGCTATGCGTTCACGAATAGCACGGGTGATATCCTCAGAGAAGTAGGCGAAGTGCCCACGCCCTTGATCTTTAGCAAGATATAATGCGGCATCAGCTTGGTCCAGCAATAAATCAGGGTTGTCTGCGTGTTGTGGGTACAAGCTAATGCCAATACTGGCACCAATCCGAACATCGTCACTATTTTGAAGCTGAAAGGGCTTGCCTAGAACAGCAAGGATTTCTTCAGCGACACGGCCGGCATCGTCCGGATGCGTAATATTTTCCAATAGGACGATAAATTCATCGCCTCCCCAGCGGGCAATGGTGTCAACGGCACGTAACCGGGGTTTGAGCCTGTCGGCAACTTGTTTCAGCAAGTTGTCACCCGCTATATGGCCAAAACTATCGTTAACCGCCTTAAATCGATCCAGGTCTAGCATCAGTAGGGCCAATTGCCTGCCTTCGCGCCGGGCAATTTCGACACCATATTTTAGCCGCTCAACCAACAAGCTGCGGTTGGGAAGTTCGGTCAGGGGGTCGTAGAAAGCCAATTTTTTGATCTTTTCTTCGGCTAGCTTCCGTTCAGTGATATCTATCCCTGAACCCATGTAGCCAGTAAAGTTATCCCCTTCATCATACGTCGGTATGGCTATGTCCAAAATCCAATGCCAAGTGCCGTCCACGCCAAGGATACGGTACTCTGTCGTAATGGGGTCTTTGCAATGTGTGTCTTGATAATACCCGGCAAATGTTGTCTCCCTGTCATCCGGATGTACGGTCTTTTTCCACTCCTCATATGCCATTTGTGACGATTCAATCCCGGTTAAATCCCGCCAGTATTGATTGACGAAAGAGGAGTCCCCCTTTTCATCGGTAATCCAAATGATAGTGGACAGGTTATTGGCCATTTTGCGAAAACGCCCTTCACTTGCCTGGAGCGCCGCCTGTGCTTGTTTCTGAAGGGTAACATCCCGCATTGAGGTGGCAATAAAAAGGCCTTGACCTGTTTGAATGGGGCTTAAACTGATGTCGACGTCAAATTCAGTATTATCTTTTTTTCGCCCCAGCACCACTCGACCCATAGCCCTGGTTTCGGTGAATGGTGTTTCGAGAAATTGTGCGCGCAGCGCAGGATGACCCGAACGTAAGCGTTCAGGAAGAAGAACCTCAATGGATTCCCCTAACAATTCGTCAGCCCTATAGCCAAACAAAATTTCAGTTTGCAGGTTGGCCATCGTTATCATTCCCTGGGTATCGCTGATTAGCAAGGCATCGGGAGTGGCATTGAAGATGGCACGGAGATAGGTTTCGTTGGTTTTTAATGCCTGGGGACTGGGCAGGGCCAATAATTTAGGGAGTAACGGCCATATAAGTAGGGCGGTGACTATTGATACAAGCGCTGTGGCAAGCTTGATCAGCCCATCTAGCCAATAATCCGGGTGCCATATAGTCCATATGCCCATTAAATGGGTAGTGCCGCATAAAAGGATAAACATGCCAAACAGGACAAATACCCAACGGTAAGCCAGGTCAGTGCGTTTATTGACGAAATACCACAGGGCAAAAGGGATGGAAAAATAAGCTAGCGCAATAGTCGCATCGCTAAGGATATGCAGCCACAACATTGAAGGGAGCCAGAGATAACAGGCACCATGCGGCATAAAGCTTTCAGGGTTGATTAATAAGCCGTTAAGTCAGGTAAGCATTTTTGCCTCCATTTTTTATACCGTCTTAAATTTGAACTGTTGTGCCAGTGTTGATTAAACTTACCCTTTACAATTAACCAAATAAAACAATAGGATAATCAATGTGCATTTCTGGTCTGTCACTTTTCGGCAAAAAAACTTCCCTAGAACAAATATTAAATTGGCGCTAAAGTGTTGGCTTTTCCATTGCGGCATAACAAAACCTCTATGCCTTAGAAAGGCTGCGTTAATCAACATTAAGCGCCTAGGCGAAAGGAAACTCGGCTCAATTTTTGTTTCTACACATTGATACTATTGAGGTAAGAATTAAAGAACTCGTCAAGGAAGAAAATAAAACAAATGAGAGACAGTTCTTGATGAACGCACCAGTATTTACACGTGTTGAATTTAAAGCTTATGAACCTTTTTTACGCCAAATATTATTCCAAGCAAACCCAGCATGGCAGAGCCGAATAGCCAGATAGTGGACGCATAGGGTACGTGAGGAATACCTTTGTCAAGTCTTGCTGGAATCATAACTCCAACAAACTTAGATAAGTTTGATCCAATTTGTGTCGTATCCGAGGATAAAAGCCATGCAATTGCAGTAACCCCAGTTACTGTTATCAGCAATAAAATAAAAATTAAATATATTCTTTTCATATGAATCCGCCTCCTAATTCAACAACATTACGTCCAGTAAAAAATATGTCCGCAAATCGGCTTTCTTGCTCTGGTTGAATAAAAACACCTATGGGTTTCCGTCCTTGAATCGAGGCAACCTTAAAATTGATCACAACCCCTTGAAAATGAACTTAAAAGATTCGGTAGTTATGGGATAATAAAAAACTCACGCTTAAAGGGTACGGGATTTTCTAACATTTATCTGTTTGTTGCCGCACATAGCCTGTTTGTCTGCAAAATGAACCGTCATAAAACAGGTGAGGATGGTTGCATGCCAGTTTGCAGTAATTCAGCAAAGGACTCGGCCACCATTGGACGGCCCAAAAGATAGCCTTGGGCCTCGTCGCACTGACGGGCCACCAGGAAAGCCTGCTGTTCCGGTGTTTCTACGCCTTCCGCAATAACCCGGAGATTGAGGGTTTTGCCCAGGTTTATGACGGCACTGACGATGCCAGCATCGCTTGGGTTGCCGATCATTTTTTGCACGAACGATTGGTCAATCTTCAAGGTATTGATCGGAAACTGCTTAAGGTAACTTAGGCTGGAATAACCGATACCAAAGTCATCTATCGCCAACTTTACGCCTAATTCCGAAAGCGTTTGTAACACAGGGTTGGCATATTCAGCATCCTGCATCAGGACGTTTTCGGTCAGTTCAAGTTCCAGGTAGCAGGGTTCCAAGCCGGTTTCGTTCAGGATCGCGGTGATATTTTTCATAAAATCCGTATCATGGAATTCAAGTGCAGAGGTGTTGACTGAAACGGTGATTGGCGGCAAGCCCGCCTGTTTCCAGGCTTGGGCCTGTAGGCAAGCCTCCCGCAGCACCCAGCGGCCGATCGGCAAGATCAGCCCACAGTCTTCGGCGATGGCCACAAACTGTTTTGGGAGGACTAATCCTAGCTCGGGGTGTTGCCAGCGGATAAGCGCTTCTACGCCGACAATCATGCCGCTGTTCAACTCGATTTTCGGCTGGAAATACAGCACAAATTCGTGCCTTTTCAACGCAAAGTGCAAGCTGGCTTCGATGGAATGACGATGGACGGCTCGGGCGTTCATTTCCGCTTCGAAGAACTTGAATTTATTGCCCCTGTCTTCCTTGGCGCAGAACATGGCGGTGTCCGCATTTTTCATTAAAGTTTCCGCATCCAGGCCATCGCCCGGGTAGATGCTGATGCCAATACTGACGTTGACATGGATATCGTGGCTAGTGATGTGGTGCGGCAGTTTGAGCGCCTCGATCAACTTTTGCGCACATAGCGCCGCATCCTCCTTTTGCTCAATAAACGGCAGCAGTACCACGAATTCATCCCCGCCCTGGCGGCTGATGGTGTCGGAATGGCGCGCGCACCCCAGCAGGCGCTCGGCGACCGATTGCAACAGCTTGTCGCCGATTACATGCCCTAAGGAGTCGTTGATGTGTTTAAACCGATCAAGGTCCAAGTACATCAAGGCAAGCTGCCAGCCCTTACGTCCTGCCAGTTCAATGGCCGAATTGAGGCGATCCAGCAGCAGGATGCGGTTCGGCAAATCGGTCAGCACATCATGGTGCGCCAGGTAAGCGAGTTGGTCTTTGGCGAGCTTGACTTGTTCGGTCATTTTGTGCGCTTCAATGGAAACGGACACCAAGTGCGCGTTGGCCCTTTGCAGCATAATGATAAGATGGTTAGACGCTGCCTTTAAGGCCTCTTCCGTACGGATTTCCTTTTCACGCACGGTGGCGCGCGATTCCCGCATAACGAGACTGTTTTCACGTTGGTCGGCCGTGCCGTCACGGATATCGGCAACACCGTCACGGGCAGCGGCAATATATTCACTGGAATCGGCATTGTCTTCACGGTCGTCCGCAGTATCTTCACGGTCATTGGCGGTTCGGTCCCGGACATCGGCGGCATTTTCACGACGCAGTATCGCCTCTTCCCGTGAAGTGACCCACTCCTCACGCTTTAGGATGACCGCATTTTTGGCATTGACGGCGCTTTCCCAGTCCGCAATGGCTTTTTCCTGGTCATCTAAAGGTGTGGTTGGCGCTTCCGGTTGGCCTAAGCCATCAGTGCTTGTGGCGGTATCCTCATTATCATTGGTATCTTTGTTCATTTGGCTGTTTTATCTAGGGGATGGCTGTGGGGCGACCCGATAGGATGCCGGAATACCCCGACAAGGTTTCGCCAATGGCGATACCTTCATCGGAGATATCAAACAAACGGATATCTTTACTGTGCGAGCTGCCACGAACCTTGACGACCGAAAGGACGCGCTTGAATTGACCCTCGATTTCAATATATCGCTGGACAATAATGGCATCGGCAAGGAAGGCGCTCCCAAAAGGGCTAAACCGTAAGTCGGTGTAGCGGTCTTCCAGTTCCGATGTCATTAATACCGTCATTCCCCTGCCAGTCAGCTGGGCTACCATCCGGTACAGCGAGCTGCGAAAATTTTCGGAAAACTCCGGCGCCAGCGCCAATTCAAATCCCGAAAGGGAATCAATGACGACACGTTTTGCCTGCATCCGGTCGATGATTTCGATCAGGTCATGCTGGGTTTGGTCAATTGATAAATCGAGGTCATGCGTATCGAGCAAGCCGACCTGTCCCGCCTTGACCAAGGCATTCAGTTTACCGCTTAACAATTGTCTGGAGCTTTTCTCAAACGACGCGATGACGCCAAGTTCACCCTTTCGCGCGCCTTCCGCGAGAAATTCGGTCGCCAAGACAGTTTTCCCGCAACCGGATGGCCCGACAACAAGCAGCGAATAACCGGTTGGCAGGCCGCCGCCCAGCATTTCGTCCAGGCTGGGAATCCCCATCGTATGGCGATGCCCGCTGACACCGTCCATGTTGGCCACGGCATCAGCGGTTGCCTGTTTGACAATCGCACGGGTGAAGACCTGAATGCCATTATTACTGATACGGAAGGTATGCAATCCGGGTGACTGGGCTTGGCCGCGCATTTTTACCACCTGCATCTTCCGCACCATGGAATTGTGATACAGGTTTTGGGTCAGCCACAGGATGCCGTCTGCCACGGAAAAGACCGGGCTTGATTCTGAAGCGGGCGACAAATATTCACCGATCAGGAAGGTGGTTGCCTGCCAGCTGGCCATCTGTAACCCCAATTGCTGCACGAACTGCTGCTGGGAAGCCAAGCCCTGCGCCTTCGGTTTTGCCGCCTGCATGACCGACCGAAACGAATCCACAAAGACTAGGCTGGGGGTAAAATGCTGCACTTCTTCGTTGATCCGTGTCAATACCCGGTCAAAATCCCCTTCCATCAGGTCAGCCGACAGGTTGACGAAGCGGATAGACTTGTTGACTTTACCGATATCAAAAAAGGCAAATTGTTGTTGGTAGCGGAGCATTTTTAAAGCGGGTTCCCCCAGTACCGTGAAGTAAAGCGCCCGGCCATCCGGATTTGCCAGGGAGAACATGAGCTGGTGGGCGAGCGTGGTTTTTCCGCTGCCCGGGGCGCCTGCAATCAGATTGAACGAAAACTCCGGCAAGCCGCCGCCCAACAGGTCGTCCATGCCAGGTATGCCCGTTTTAAATCGGCGTATACTAACTTTTTCATTCATTTCTCTCATCCCTCCCAGGGCTATCCGAAGCCTCAACGCCCCAAGCGAAGCGTAATAGTTGTATGGTTAAATCCTCGCCGATTAACATAGCCAGGATATCGGTGAACGTGGTCAGGAGCAGGTTGTTTGCGGCTCTGGCTAGCTCAGGCGGCTGTCCTTCCAGGCACTCTAATAATTCAGCAAAGCGGTTAGTGGCCTGGTTGGGCGGCGATGTGGCCGTAAGCCATGGAAATGTCGGTTGGGTAAGGGATAGTGCCCTTAGATAAAGCGAATTGAACCCGCTATCTCCGACAATCAAAGTGATTTGGGCCGCCATCGGCTCCCATAGGTTAGTAACCTCATCCACGACGCTTTCAGTATGCTTTGGGGTCAGGTTTTCAATTAAATGATGCCGGTTAAGGGCGCTGATTTTCAAAGCGGAAACTCAATAATTAGGTTCAAATGGTACCGTCTAGGTAAGGGCAGATTATTTTGCAATTGCCGCACCGGTAAAAGAGAGGATCATTGCCTTTCCCTGGGTGTGTTAATTACGATGCCATGTGCTTGGGAAATGTTGTAGGTTGTCTTCGGGCCGTCAGGTAGAAAAATTTCGTTAAAAAAAATCTCCACCTCGGCCAACATCTGGAGACAACCTGGGCAGTTTACTTGCTCCCGATCAAACCAATCGACTTCGTGCAAGTCCCCTGTTATAGGCTTTCCGCAGCTGGTTAGAGCATTGTCCCCGCTTTTACTATCAAAGTGTACCATATGCTTTCTGTCTAGCGACTATCTTAAGGGGTCACGCTAAGCCTAACAAAAGATTTATTTGCTGTCTGTTCGGTAACGCACATAAGAAAAACGGTAAATTAAGCGTCATGACCAAACGTTACTCGGAATTGTTCATTGTTGGGTTTCGCTATTAGCAACTTAGCATATAAATTTACTCTAAAAATGATCGCTTTGATAACAAAGACGGCTCTCCTCATCAGAGTTAAGATCTAGTGTGCAACAGATGAAATTAGCTGTGCATGTCCTATGCAATTGGGTGTACAAGTCGATGCAATTATGCGCGTAGTGATTTATTTGACTGGTTCACGGGTTTCTCGTATGTTTAGGCCATTTCCGTGATTCGCTTAGATTAAGGTTAGGATGAAATTCGGTTCCAACGGATTGGCTGAAAATTTAGACGGGCAGCCAAAAGCCAAACCTAATCGTCAGCCGATTGATTCAGTTTTGTAACGGTAGGCGGTTATTGTCTCCGACCAATAATCCGGCGGTAATCCGGCCTTTTGTTTTAAATGTCGGAGGAATTGCTCGGGTTTCGTCAGGCTTTCCCATACGGAAGGCAGGAACGTCCCGCGCCGGGAACCTTCCTGCAAAATTAGCCCGTCAATGCCCGGTTGGAGTTGGCTTATCAAGTCCTGTTCGGAGGTGAATGGGATAGGCTCGGCAGGCGTCAGGATGGATAGGTGGATGACCAAATCCTTGAATTCGCTGTCTGTTAATGGTGGAAAGCGGGAATCCCGGAAGGCGGCGGAGAAAGCGTTTTCAGCAATATCTTCGGCAAGCGGCCTGACGGCTTCCAAGACCCCGATACAGCCCCTTAATTCATGGTTGCTGTGCAGGGTAACAAAACTCGCCCGACGTTCCCTTAGCTCCGGCGGGTATTCGTCCAGGTTAATTTTTAACGGCCTGCCGCATTGCAATCCGTGCTGGATCGAGGCCTTGGCGATTTCCAACAATAACTGCCGGTGCGCCTTACTCAATGACATAAGCGCCGTAACCCACCACCCTGGATTTATCGCCGGCAGTATCGCCGGAGTTGCGTAAATCAATTGTTTTAACCGGCAAAGACTTTTCCCTGGCCAATTTTAGCAGGCCGCTAATGGGCACTTTGCCGCAAGCCGATTCGGGAGTTATCAGTTCATATTCCTGCTTTTCAATATGTTCGCTCGTTTGCCGGTCGAGTTTTTTTGCGGTCGTATACTCATGGTAATGGCTAAGGTCGGAACTGATGACGATCAAGGTTTCATTCCCTCCCCAAAGGGCATCGATTACCTGGGCGACTTGATCCGGCGAAGCATCGCCGGCAACGATGGGAACAATTTTGAACTCGTCCAGGGTCTCTTGCAGAAAGGGCAGATGGACTTCCAGGCTATGCTCAAAGGTGTGGGCTTGATCGATATAGTCGACAAAAGGCAGTTTCACAATCAACTCCACCGCTTCCTTGTCAACGGGAATATCACCCAGCGGGGTTGAAAAAGCATCCGCACTGCTGACAGCCAGTCCGCGGAAAGCAACGCGGTGCGAAGGCCCGATGATGACAACCCGGGTAATCCTGTTTTTGGCTTTGTTTAGCCGAGCGTAGGCATTTGCGGCAATAGGCCCCGAATAAATATAACCGGCATGCGGCGCTATGATCGCTTTGGGAACTAAGGCATCGGTCTTGGCATCTAATAAATATTGAGTCAGCATTTGATGTAGCTGTTGAGGATGGGCAGGGTAAAAAGTCCCTGCGACGGCGGGATATCTAACCATGTGTTGTCCTGCTTTGATAGCTAAAAATAATAATGATATGCCTTGGCCTTATTTTCTGATGTTAGCCAAGGCGGCTATTTGGCTAAGACCACAATGATTATCCCCCAGTTCCAGGAGAACGGAAATGACCGAATTTATAACCCATGATACAGTGAAAACGCATTATTGGCACCGCCTTGAAGACGGCCGTATACAATGCGACATGTGCCCGCGTTATTGCAAGCTGCATAAGGACCAGCGCGGCTTGTGTTTCGTCAGGCAAAACCTGGACGACCAGGTTGTGATGACCAGTTACGGGCGTTCCAGCGGTTTCGCCATCGACCCGATCGAAAAAAAACCTTTGAACCATTTTTTACCCGGAACGCCGGTATTTTCTTTCGGTACGGCGGGTTGTAACTTGGCCTGCAAATTTTGCCAGAACTGGGACATCAGCAAATCGCGGGAAATGGATACCTTAATGAGCAACGCCTCACCCGAAGCGATCGCCCAAGCGGCCTTGGCGCAAGGCTGCAGCAGTGTTGCCGTTACCTACAACGATCCGGTTATATTCCATGAATATGCGCTGGATACCGCGCAGGCTTGCAGGAGCCTCGGGTTGAAATCGGTCGCGGTTTCAGCCGGTTATGTCTGTGCGGAACCACGGGCCGAATTCTATCAATGGATGGATGCCGCCAACATCGACCTAAAAGCCTTTACCGAGCGGTTTTATCACGAAATAACCGGAAGCCACCTGCAACCGGTTTTGGAAACCCTGCAATACATCAAGCACGAAACGTCGGTTTGGCTGGAAATTACAACATTAATCATTCCGGGTGAGAACGATTCCGAAGCCGAATTGGAAGCCTTGACGCAGTGGGTCGTAGAAAAGTTAGGCCCCGATGTGCCGTTGCATTTTTCAGCTTTCCATCCCGACTGGAAAATGCTCGACAGGCCCCGCACCCCGATAGAAACTTTATTGAAAGCCAGGAATATTGCCTTAAAAAACGGCATCCGTTATTCCTATGTCGGCAATGTCCATGATAAAGCGGCGGATAGCACCTACTGCCATCATTGCGGGAAATTATTGATAGGCCGCGACTGGTATGAACTGTCCGAATGGAACCTTGGCGAACACGGTAACTGTAAATTTTGCGGTACCTGTTGTGCCGGTAAGTTTGAAGCTAAACCCGGCAACTGGGGCGCAAAGCGAAAAGCGGTAATGATGAATTAAGCTAATGGGCCCGATGGCGCCGTTATCCTTGTCGTTATAGATTCGGCCTTGTGAAGTATTAAGTTTCCGTTTGCCTTGAGCCTGTCGAAAGGCGGTGCGTGCTTCGACAAGCTCAGCACGAACGGTTCAGACATTAAAAGGCCGAATCAATAACTTTCTATTCCCGCCGGAAATGACCGATGTCAGATAATCCAGACAGCGCAGCAACGCATAGATGGTCCGCCAAGGTTACCAGGGAAAGCAATGCACTAAGCTTGGAAAAAGGGGTGTTCACCTGGAAGGATCCCCAAGCCATCGCCCAGTCGCTCAAAGACTCAGCCGAAGCCAGCAGTCGCCGGAAATCGGAACCGTTCCGTTCGGCGATGTCGATGCTCGTCTTCTATATCAATCGTGCCGGAAAAAATCTGGACAGCGGCCAGCGGCAAATTCTTGAAGACGCCAAACAAGCCTTGCGCGAGTTATACGGGAAGCACTAAGGTTGATAAAATCGCAGCGTACCGCAAACTGAATAGCGGCTATTTCACAAGATCCGATCCCGGAAAACAGAAGGCAGCTAAACCATACAGTGCGGCTGCCAAAATAATTAACACATTGAATCCAAACTGCATCGCAAGCAAGGTTGCGAGAATGGCGCTGACGACCGATGCGCAGCCATTGATGCCCCAAGCCCAAGGGATTAAGTCCGTTGATATTTTAGCCAGTTTGTCCATCCCCAAGGGAAATGGCATACCCATAAAAAAGCCCAGCGGGGCGATTAGGACTAAAGAAAACAGATAGCGGCCGATTTCACTTGATTTAAGCAACAATCCGGTCAAAAATTCCAGGCCTAAAACATATAACAGGCTGAGTCCGGCAATGGCAGCTATCGGCATTAAAACCGAGTTTTTGTTCGGAAGGGATGCAAATTTCGCCGACAAACGGCTGCCCATGCCGGCAGCCAGCAAAAACGTAGTGAGCACAAAGGTGATCGCATAAAGCGGGTGATGCAATATCAGGATAAATTTCTGGATGAAGGCGATTTCGATAAACAAAAAAGCCAAACCGATACAGAAAAAATAACCCAGGATACGGTAATGGTTTGAAGCTTCCGCGTTAAAACCGAATTTTTCTTTCGCTAACCGAAGCGGCAATGCAATCAATAGCAGGCTGGCGAGGATGGCTTGCAGTAACGCCGCAATCAGCAACAGATAACCGCTTTCAAGCAGGAAAATTCCGCCGCTATGCAGAATGCCGATAATTTCCGGCAATGTCCGCCATTTAAAGAAATGAAAGAAATACGGCTTATCGTCGGTCGACGGTTCGATATTGAATTTGTAATCGTCGATAAAGGCCTGCCTGTCTTTACCTAACAAGGCGGTGGATGCCTGGTATAAATAAGGGTCAAGCTGGATATTAAACCGGTTCGCTTCAGGTTGGGAGATACCTGGATAGTAAACCAGGTCGAAGCTATTCTCATCGCAAAAGCGTTTTAACCGGTCAATTTCTGAAGCGGAAATCACGCCGTTTTTAACAATTAAGGTGCTGGTTTGCCAGCTACGTATCATGACCAATTGTTGTGCGGGATTGTTTTCGGGACTCTGTCTAAGGTTATCGACCACTGTCGCCAAGAGCTTGACTTCATCCCGGGGTGGGATTTTCGTCCAACGGGTAATATTGAGATAGCCACCTTGATTGATATGTTGCAGGTAGGTTTCGATGGCTTCTTCGGTATAAAGATAATTTTCAGCCATCGAATACAGTCCAGCCGAGCTGCCGAATGCATCCAGCAAGGAAAGGTTGATCAAGTCGTAGGACTTATTTGATGACGCAAGGTAACCCCGAGCATCGTCGGTGTAGTGGGTAACGGCATTGTTGTTATAGATGTGGCCTGCAAACCCGGCATATTTTTCCTTAACCAGGGCGGTAACTTGCGGGTTAATTTCAATTGCATCGATATGTTTGGGGGCATGGATATTTGCCTGCAAAATATCGCTGCCCGTACCGGCTCCCAGGATCAGGATCTCATCGAGTTGCCTTAGATGATAAGGCAAAGCTGAAGTGGTTTGGTCCAAATAGTTGATGGCATCTGGATTTCCTTGGTAACGGGTGATGGCGGCCATGTTATCGCCATCGGTAAACACAGCAAGTTGCTCGGGCGGTTCCGCGGTGGCATTGAGGCTTAATCCCGGTGCATGGCGCAAGGGTGTAAGGTTGCTCTTGACGATATTGACCAAGCCCAGCGGGCTGGAATAACGGCCAATTACGGTAGTGCCGGGAATTTGCAGCAATTGGCTGAGGCTCTTATAGGGCGAAATCTTGAGTGGGATCAAGCTGGTAATCACAACGGTAAAGGCTAAAGCGATTATCAGCACATTCGGATCCGGTTTATTTTCAGCAGGGTATTCACGGAATGCCAGGCGCCACACGACCAGCGTTGCCGTGGCGCTGAATAAAGTAAGCAGGATCAGTACATTTTGCGGAAATACGAGGAACAATAACAGGATAATAGCGCCGCTGCCCGAACCGGCGCCAAATAGGTCGGCCGCATAAATCGACGATACTTGGTCTTTATAATGGTAGAAAGATAATCCGATGACATTCGCGGCGAAGAAGAAAGGCATCGCTAGGATCAGGTAAATGGCCAATAAATAAAGCGGTTGTAGCGAATTCCAAAACAGTTCGGCAGGGTTAAACGGGAGTTGCTGGGCAAGTAAAAAACAGGTCGGCATCGTCACACTGAATCCAGCCATGTTTAGGATAATAGCCGACGGGAAATTTTGCCCCAACCGGTCCCGGCGTATTGCCAGAAAGGTACCACTGGCACCGTAACCCAACAGCGCCAGGCTTATCATCATGTAAGCGAAATGATGCCATTGGATGATTGAAAACAGGCGCATCAAGAGGATTTCGTAAGCCAAGGCGGATCCCGAGATGATTGCGATGGCAACCAGGTAGGCTAATCCGGGTTTAGCCATTTCAATGCTTCCCAGTAAGGGGGACGAAACTGACCGGTAACAGTTGGCGTGTGGTGACTTTGTTATGGTCATCCTTGATCACTAAGGTCAAGTACTGCATCATAAATTGCCCGCCAACAGGTATGACCATACGGCCGCCGGGCTTTAATTGTTTGATTAACGGGGGCGGGATATGGCTGGCGACCGCGGTGACGATGATGCCGTCGAAAGGCGCTTCTGCCTCCCACCCATAATAGCCATCTCCGACCCGGGTATGCACCTGGGCATAGTTTGCCCGTTTAAGGTTGTCCAAGCCTTGTTTGGCCAGTTCTTCGACAATCTCGATGGTGTAGACGCTGTTTACCAACTCGGCCAGAATGGCGGCCTGATAGCCGGAACCTGTGCCGATTTCCAATACCCGGTCCGTCTTCTTAAGGTTTAGGAGATCGGTCATAATCGCAACGATAAATGGCTGGGAAATCGTCTGCCCGTAACCGATGGGGAGCGGCCTGTTCTCATACGCGTAAGCCTTTTGGTCCTCGGGGACGAATTCATGCCGTGGGACTTTCCGGATAGCATCGAACACCCTGTCATCCAGCGAACCCTTCTCCAGGAAGTTGCGAGTCCTTACAACATCATCCTTGATGATATCGACCATATTAAGCCGTTGCCCTAGAAATGAAGCTTCAGCTATCACATGGGTCGAAAACAGCAACAAGATAAGGCTGAGTATAATTAGCCAAAAAATAATATGGTTGATCTTTTTCATATAACCAATCTCCAAATTCCGGAAATGAAAATAAGTTAAATTATTTTTAAAGGCTTTTTCTGACTTGAATCAAGAAATGTAGTAATCGGTTGGAAATTCTTGGATGGATTAAGCCACTTCTACGGGGGATTCAACGAATGCCGATAATTCACATACCAATTCCTCTATATTAGTGACCAAGAGTAGGGCAATCAGTTCTATTTCCCGGTAAATGTTATGGCTTTAAGCTGATTTCATTGGGCGGAAGATTAATTTGTCAGGTCTGTTGTTGCTGGGTCAAAGTATCAATGCCCATATCCAACCCAGCGAGTTCCGAGTTTCTTATTGGCGCTCCTTGACTATAAATTTATGGCGAATTGATTGGCCTGTATTCTCAAGGCTAAGCCGTGTTGCCATAACTCGACAATATTCAAAATTTGCCATCTAGCGAACTGGAATAGCATTTCAACGACGTATGGAAAATAAGCAATTTTTGTCGTGTTGGAAGTTACGATACGAACCTAGGTGGTTTTTTAAGGTCATAATTGCTGAGCTTTTTCAAAATTAGTTAGAAACTGAAAAAACAAACATATACGACAAATGAATCCCGATAAACCAGAATTGCAGCAAAGCAACGGATTTGGCTACCGCCTGCGAACTTGGGTAGACCGTAATTGTTATGATTTGATCCGGCAAATGCGCTTAAGTTATGTGCCGCCCATGATGGTTTATCTGGCGGCGGGGGTTTCCGGTTTGACCGCTATCGTGGGCACTTTTTTCGTCAAGGATTACCTCGGCTTGTCGGCTGAATTTTTGGCGACCTTGGGCTTTTGGGCGATGATGCCCTGGACGCTGAAAATGCCGATCGGCCATATGGTCGACTTGCTGTGGCGGCATAAGGCCAAATTGATTTATTTCGGCGCCGGATTGATTGCCGCCAGCTTAATCATCATGCTAAATATCCTTGCCGACCCGAAATCGATGTCAGGCAACTTGCCTGTCGAGACATGGTTCGTTATCGCGACGCTGCTTGCGCCCATCGGCTATGTAATCCAGGATACGGTTGCCGATGCCATGACGGTGGAAGCCGTACCCAAAACAGATGTAAATGGAAAGCCGATTCCTGTGGAGCAGGTTCAACTGGCTCATATAACGATGCAAACCCTCGGGCGTGTGGCGGTTATCGGCGGTACATTGATCGTTGCCTTGGCCAATGTTTATTGGTTCAGGGGTATTGAAAGCATGGATGCCGCCGCCCAAGTTACGGTTTATATCAAGATTTATCGCTGGGCTTTATTGATCCCGGTAATTTCAGTTGGCGGCGTGTGGTTTGCCGCTTACCTTCGTTCCAATGAAGAATGGCGGCTTGCCGCCCAAGGTTACGAAATTGAGGATATTCAAAGGATATTGGCATCACCTGTAAACGAATTACCGGAAGTCAATTGGCCGATCCTGGCCGGCGGGCTTTGCTTTGCCTTATTCGCTGTAGGGATGGGGGTTTCAAATATTTCCTATAACGAAGAATTGATTTTCACCGGTTCCCTTGCCATTGTGACATTCCTGATGTGGCGGCTGACGGATGAACTACCACCGAACGCCAGGAGGCGCTTGTTCGGCACTGCTTTGGTTATCTTTGCTTTTCGGGCGGCCCCTACACCGGGGGCGGGTTCCACTTGGTGGATGATAGATGAGTTAGGTTTCGACCAACAATTTCTATCCAAGCTATCTTTGATTTCTAGCGGGCTAACCTTGTTCGGCATGTTTATTTTTCGCCGCTTTATGGCCGAACGTACTATCACCGAAATCATATTCTTGCTAACGGTTATTTTGACGTTATTGAGCCTGCCGGAAATTGCCCTGTACTACGGTTTTCATCACTGGACGCAGGCACATATCGCCAGCTTTATCGATGCGCGGTTTATTGCTTTGGTCGATACGGCGCTGGAGTCTCCCTTGGGACAAATTGCAATGATTCCCATGCTGGCATGGATTGCCAATTCGGCACCGCCCCAGCTTAAAGCAACTTATTTCGCAGTCATGGCTGCCCTGGTTAACCTTGCGCTTTCGCTTTCGCAATTGCTGACAAAGCTGTTGAACCAATGGTTCATTGTCACACGTGAAGTCACAAACAGTACGACCGGTGCGGTGATGGTGCCTGCCGATTACCATCAGTTAGGCGGGTTATTTTTTACCGTTATGCTTTTGGGTTTTGCTATCCCTATTGTTGTCATATTCATCGTCAACCGAACCCTTTTAAAAAGCCGTCAACAGAGCCCTTAATACGATTGTGTATAGATACGAATGGTTGAAGGAAAATTTAGCTTTATTCACAGTCCTAAGGAATAATGCAAGATAAGTGGTATAACGATTTGTCATTTGGTACTCTAAAAACAATGCCTCATTTACTCACCAGTTGGGAATAAACCTATGCCGATACGTGACCTTGAAACTTTGATGTGGGCGGAAGCTTGCGAAATGTTGAATCAGGCAGACCGCTTGCACCGGCAGTTTTTTCGGCCTGCTGTCATGAATGTCAGCCGCGCAACCTGGGAACCGCCGGTCGATGTTTACGAAACCCCTTACGAGTGTAAAATTATGATCGCACTACCGGGCGTAAAGCCCGAGCATTTAACGGTCGTGTTGAAAGGCGGGTGCTTGATAATCGAAGGGCAACGGCATCTTCCTGCCAGCGCAGAAACCCAGATTCGGCGCCTGGAAATTCCCTACGGCCGGTTTGAGCGTTGTATCGAACTGCCCGAAGGCCGTTATGAGATCGATACGCGCGAATTTGTGCATGGTTGTTTGTTGATCTCCTTGCGGAAAATATAAGGATTTATTATGCAAGTCAAGGATATCAAAGAGTTAATTCTCGGCCAACCGGAAGATAAAACCAAGCCGCCTTCAGGAACAAAGCCGGAAGAGTCCGCATCGTATCCGCCAATTCCCGATGATGCGTTAATCATCGTACCCATGCGTGGCACCGTGCTTTTCCCGCAAAATGTTTCGCCGCTGGTGATAGGCCGAAAAGCCTCTATAGCGGCAGTCCAGTTGGCTGTACGATCTGAAAAACCGATCGGATTGCTCATGCAAAAGCGCGACACCGAAGAAGAGCCGGGTGTCGATAGCCTTTATAGTGTGGGCACAGTAGCGGAAATTTTACGTTACCTCACCGCCCCTGACGGCACACATCATGTCGTCTGTCAGGGGTTACAACGATTTCGGGTGTTGGAATTCTTGCCCGGATATCCCTTCCTGGTTGCCCGTATTGAACGGTATGAAGAAGTAGATAAGGAGTCCAAGGATATTGAGGCGCGTGTCATTACCCTCAAGCAAAAAGCCCTAGATATGCTTGCCCAAACAAAACAAGCGCCGCTTGAATTGGTTAACGCCATTCAAACTGTGGGTTCGCCGACGTTATTGACCGATTTAATCGCCAGTTACCTGATTTCAAAACCGGAGGAAAAGCAGGAAATATTGGCGCTTTTAGACATCCAGGAACGGATCGACAAGATCCTGGATTTACTGAATTACCAAATCGAGGTTTTAAAACTTTCCAACAAGATCAGCCAAGAAACCCAGGAAACCATGGGGCAGCGGCAACGTGAATTCCTGCTTAGGGAACAGATGAAGGCCATCCAAAAGGAATTGGGGGAAGAAGAGGGCGGTGCTGCCGAGATCGAAGAAATCAGCAAGGCAATCGATGCAGCCCATATGCCGGAAGAGGTCGAAAAGCAAGCCCGTAAAGAGCTAGGACGGTTACGGCATATGTCCGATGCCAGCGGCGAATATTCGATGGTGCGCACCTACCTGGATTGGTTGACGGAACTGCCCTGGTCGGTTGCCAGCAGCACCCTGATCGATATTGCCAGGGCAAGGGAAATTCTTAATGAAGACCATTACGGCTTGGACAAGATCAAACAACGGATACTTGAGTTTTTGGCAATCCGTAAATTGAACCCGAACGGCAAGAGCCCGATCTTGTGTTTTGTCGGGCCGCCGGGCGTCGGTAAAACCTCTTTGGGGCGCAGCATCGCCCGTGCAACCGGTCGGGAATTCGTCCGCGCTAGCTTGGGCGGCTTGCATGATGAAGCCGAAATACGGGGTCACCGCCGTACCTATATCGGTGCGTTGCCCGGCAACATTATCCAATCCATCCGTAAGGCGGGCACCAATAATCCGGTATTTATGCTCGATGAAATGGACAAGCTCGGTTCGGGCTTTCAGGGCGACCCATCTTCTGCCTTGCTTGAAGTGCTGGATCCGGAGCAGAACTCAACCTTCCGCGATAATTATCTGGCCGTGGCGTTCGATTTAAGCCATGTCATGTTCATCGGTACGGCAAACGTGCTTGACAACATACCGGTGCCTTTGCGCGACCGGATGGAAGTCATCGAATTAACCGGCTATACCGCCGAGGAAAAATTGCAGATTGCCAAGCGCTACTTGGTACGAAGGCAGTTGGAAAGCAATGGCTTAAGCGCTGAACAATGCAGCATTTCCGACAATGCCATCTTGGCCATTATTCAGGAATACACAAGGGAAGCCGGTTGCCGGAACTTGGAACGTGAAATCGGCGCCGTATTCCGGCATGTGGCGATGCGTATCGCCGAAGGCATTACCGATAACCAGCAAATCGACAGTGAAGGTATTCCAGCCATACTAGGCCCCAGGAAATTTGAAAACGAAGTCGCAATGCGCACCAGCGTCCCCGGTGTGGCGACAGGGCTCGCCTGGACGCCGGTCGGCGGCGATATCCTGTTTATTGAGGCGACCCGTGTGCCCGGCAAAGGCAGCTTAATCCTGACCGGGCAATTGGGCGATGTGATGAAAGAAAGCGCCCAGGCGGCTTTAAGCCTGGTCAAATCCCGCGCCCAATCGTTGGGTTTAAACCAGGAATTGTTCGAAAAAAACGACATTCATGTGCATGTTCCTGCCGGTGCAATCCCAAAAGACGGCCCCAGCGCCGGTGTCGCCATGTTTACGGCTTTGTATTCCGCGTTTTCCGAACGCATTGTCCGCAGCGATGTTGCCATGACCGGGGAAATCAGCTTACGGGGCTTGGTGCTGCCCGTTGGCGGCATCAAAGAAAAAGTGATCGCCGCCGCCAGGGCAGGTATCAAAACCGTCATGTTGCCAAACCGCAACCGACGGGACCTGGAAGAAATTCCCGAAACGGTCAGGAATCAACTCCAGTTTGTTTGGTTGGAAAATGTCGATGATGTGTTAAAAACAGCGATGGAAAATTGATCCTATGCAGCCTTCAATAATTCACACTGTATATTCTTTGGGTTATTGTAGGCTCCCTAGTAGCCAACGATTTCAAGGGTTAATGGCATAAGTTTCCGAGTAAGTATTGCCTTTCTTGCAGACATCCCGCGCTGTCGGGCTTTCGCATTGGGTGTCGGTAATCTCCGCTTTTAGCGTACCTGCTGTTTCGGGGACGAAGTAAAACCGGAAGTTAGGGTCTGAGCTGATGGCGATATCGGTTTTGGCGGTCAAGATCGTTTTGTCGTTAAAAGACACTTTCATTTGTTCGACAAAATGCGATTTTTTGATAAAGCGCGTCACTTGGTCCATCTGCATACCGCTTAGGTTAGGGTGGCTGATCAATAGCTGCACTAATGTGGGTTCTTTGGCCTTAACGCCCTCATCCAAGCGGAATTTCATTTTGCCCAAGCGTTGCATCGCGGCGTCCAGGTCTGCGCCGACCGGTGCGGAACAGCCGCCGCTGGCTTTCACATACTTCTTGGTCATGTACAACTTTCCGTCGTTCATTTCGGCAATGGCGCGGATATAGCTGTAGGTGTTGACGCGGATACGCATGGCCAGGTCGGCTTTGCCGCTGTACGGGGTAAACTCGAATTCACCGACGAAAGGGAAGGGGTTTTTATCGACCAGCACCAGGATTTTTTTGATATAGCCGCCGTCTGTTTGCTTGATTTTGGAATTGATTTTCAACGGCACCAATGCCGGGTCTTCAGCGCGGACGGGTGCGTCCAACTCTATTATATTATTCGACTCTTCAATCGACTTACCGGAAAAATACTGGTTTTTCAGGGTGTTGTTCCACTCGTTTTCATCTTGTTCGGCGAGTGCCAGTATTGGGCTTAATAACAAAGCGATAGCCAGTATTTTTATACTAAGTGTCTGGTTGTTCATGGTAATCTCTCAATAGAATAATGATATTCTAATTCTATTGGTGTGTTTACGGAAAGAATTAAGTGTAGTGTTAAAAATATAAGAATAGGGCTGTCTTAATGGTTTTGTATCATGCAACAAAAAACAGCTTTTGTAATTCATGCTTAAAAACTAACTCTTCTTTCGACGCACAAGCCAACGTTTGATATAAGGGTAATAACTGTTGAAGTTACTGTAGTATGAGATTTGGCTATTGCTGGGTGAAACTCCATACAATGTACCACGCCACTTTGCCGAGCCTTTGGAAATAAAAAAAACTCCTGATCCACTGCTACCGCCTTCAGTAGCACCGTATATGTACCTGACTTTGTTAAATGTATGGACTCTATTATCGTCACCTTTAACTTGAACGGACAAATTTCTCACCCTACCCGCGCTGACCATTGTATGGTCGCCCTCAGGATGATGCACCCCCCAGACAAAGTTACCTACGTTGAGCCCCTTGCTGTCCCAACCCATATAAAAAGTACCTCCAGGCGGCAATGCATTTAATTTTAAAAACGATAAATCATTTTTAACATTAGACCAAAGTAATCGGGCGCCGCCATAAGTTTGGGTGTATCTGCTATCGGTTATAAATCCCCCGCAGGATGTGGCTTGGAAAAGCCATTCAAAGGTAACCGTATCGGCGATTGCTTGGTTGGTAAGGCAGTGGTTGGCTGTAGCAAACCAGGGTATCCTTGATGACCGATTGTCGTTTAAAAGCGTGCCTGTACAAATGTAAGAACCTCCATTTGCTATGAAGTTAATTTTTGCAGTGCCGCCCGCCGCGGCTTGTAATGCAGGATACTGTTTGGCGCCAGACCAACACGCAAGATCATATTCTTGTTTCTGGGCTAAAAACAAACTTTGTGCTTTTGCTAAAGGTGTTGGGCTGCTTTGTATGTTTTCGGCAAATATATTGGCTGTGTCGCCACTATTTAATTCCCCAACAATTATATTGATTGAATCAATACTGAATAGTCCGTCCGTGGATGCTTTGTCGTTGACGAACAACTCAAGTTCCGCATTGTTTCCATTAGTGATAGGCAACCAAATATCGTTGTTATGGATAGCAGTCTGGTCAATGGGTTCTAAAGGTAACGTATCTTCACTTCCTTTTAATCGAAATACGATGCTTGGTGTCGGTCGATGAAAAACTAAATGGAACCGCAGACGTTTAGCCTGAACAGAAAATAGATGGATGCGGGCAACATATCCTCCGTCTACAGCTTCCCAAGTTAATTGGGAGGATGTTATTGGGGTAGGAAGCTGATACACGACACCAGATTTCTGAAGGCCGGGAACAATTGGCGTTAATTCAACGTTAACATCAGGCAAATTTAAAACGAATGAATTGGCATCGGTACCCAAAAAAGATCGAGCAACAACCGTGCTTTGGCTAACAATTCGATTGTCTTGGACAGTATTTGCCGACTCTGCATGTAAATGACAATAATAAAACAACAACAGCAATGAAATAATAATGTTTTGTTTCATTCAAGATCGGATTATTTTTGGCCTAATTATTAAAACTTACGGTTAACCCTTAGGACGCATATGTGGAAACAACAGCACATCCCTAATCGACGGGGCATCGGTGAATAGCATCACTAGGCGGTCGATGCCGATGCCTTCCCCCGCTGTCGGCGGCATGCCGTGTTCCAGGGCGGTTATATAATCGGCGTCGAAGTGCATGGCTTCATCGTTGCCCGCTTCTTTTTCTTCAACCTGTTTTTGGAAACGCGCGGCCTGGTCTTCGGCATCGTTAAGCTCGGTAAAGCCGTTGGCAATTTCGCGGCCGCCGACGAAAAACTCGAAGCGGTCGGTTACATGCGGGTTCTCGTCGTTACGCCGTGCCAGAGGCGAGACTTCAACCGGATAAGCGGTAATGAAGGTCGGGTTCATCAATCTGCTTTCTACCGTCTTCTCAAAAATCTCGATCTGGATTTTGCCTAAGCCGTAACTGCCTTTAACAGGAATCTTAAGGCTTTCCGCCACCTTGGCGGCGGATTCACGGCTGCTGATTTGTTCTTGGGTAATGCCTTGATTGAAATGCAGGATCGACTCGACCACCGTCATCCGGTCGAACGGCTTGCCGAAATCGTATTGCTCGCCCTGGTAATGGATGACGGTATGCCCGACGACTTCTTGCGCAATGCCGCGCAGCATGGCTTCGGTTAAGTCCATCAAATCGTGGTATTCGGCATAAGCTTGATAGAACTCCAACATGGTAAACTCCGGGTTATGCCGGGATGAAAGCCCTTCGTTCCGGAAGTTTCGGTTGATTTCAAACACCCGTTCGAAGCCGCCGACGACCAAGCGTTTTAGGTACAATTCCGGCGCGATGCGAAGGTAAAGTCCCATATCCAGGGCATTATGATGGGTGGTAAAAGGCCGCGCCGTCGCGCCGCCCGGTATGGTTTGCATCATCGGTGTTTCCACTTCCAGGAACTGCCGTTCGATCAGGAATTGGCGGATATAAGCGACAATCTTAGAGCGCACCAGAAAGGTATTTCGCGTTTCCTCACTCATGATCAAATCCAGGTAACGCTGGCGGTATTTAATTTCCTGGTCGGCAATGCCGTGGAATTTTTCCGGCAGGGGGCGCAAGGCTTTAGTCAAAAGCCGAATGTCGTCGACCTTGACACTGAGTTCGCCGGTTTGGGTCTTAAACAGCGCGCCTTCCGCGCCGATAATGTCGCCGATATCCCATTTTTTGAATTGCTCGTTATAAAAGCCTTCAGGTAGGGTATCTCGGGTCACATACAGTTGAATCTTGCCGGACATATCCTGGATATGGACAAAGCTGGCCTTGCCCATGATGCGCCGGGTCATGATGCGTCCGGCGATTTTGACCCGCAACGGTTCTGCTTCCAACTCTTCCTTGGATTTTTCGCCGTATTCAGCCAGCAATTCGCCCGCGACCACATTACGGCGGAAATCGGTAGGGAAGGCTATCTTGCCGGTTTCGCGCAATTCATTCAATTTGCTACGGCGCTGGCGAATTTGTTCTTGTTCGTCTTGTTGGATTTCTTCTGACATTGAGTTTTTTAATTAAGGATTAATAAGATTTTTTACAATCCGCTTTTCAAACTGGCTTCAATAAACTGATCCAGCGAGCCATCCAATACCGCCTGGGTATTGCCGGTTTCCACGCCCGTGCGTAAATCCTTGATGCGGGATTGGTCCAAGACATAAGACCTGATTTGGCTGCCCCAACCGATGTCGGATTTACTGTCTTCGAGGGCTTGCTGCGTTTCGCTGCGTTTCATCATTTCCAACTCATAGAGTTTGGATTTAAGCTGCTTCATCGCGGTATCTTTATTTTGATGCTGGGAGCGGCCGTTTTGGCATTGCACGACTATACCCGTGGGGTTATGGGTAATCCGCACAGCCGATTCCGTCCTGTTGACGTGCTGTCCGCCTGCACCGCTGGCGCGATACACATCGATACGCAAGTCGGCGGGATTGATTTCGATGGCGATATCGTCGTCCACTTCCGGTGAAACGAACACGGACGCAAACGAGGTATGGCGGCGGTTGCCGGAATCGAAAGGGGATTTGCGCACTAGGCGGTGCACGCCGGTTTCTGTACGCAGCCAGCCGAAGGCGTAATCGCCTTCGAATTTGATGGTTGCACTTTTGATGCCCGCGACATCGCCTGGCGATTCTTCCACCAATTCAGTCTTAAAGCCTTTGCTTTCTCCCCAACGCAGGTACATGCGCTCGATCATAGAAGCCCAGTCCTGTGCTTCGGTGCCGCCCGAACCGGATTGGATATCGAGGAAAGCGTTGCAGGCATCCATCTCACCGGAAAACATGCGCCGGAATTCCAGGGACGCGACCCGTTTTTCAAAATCGTTTAAGTCATAGACGACGGTATCAACCGTGGCCTCATCGTTTTCTTCAACCGCTAATGCCAATAATTCTTCGGCATCCGACATGCCTTGTTCTAAGTCGCGGATAGTATTGACGACAATTTCCAGCTGCCCGCGTTCTTTACCAAGTGCCTGTGCTTGTTCAGGGTTGTCCCAGATTTTCGGGTTTTCCAGTTCCCTTAGGACTTCGACGAGGCGTTCGCTCTTGTTGTCAAAGTCAAAGGTACCTCCTAAGCGCGTCGCCACGGCTTTTAAGGTCAGCGATTTTATTTTTGATGGGGTTGATTTCTTGCATGTATAGAAGTGATTTTGAACGATAATTATATCCGCCAAATTATATCACCTTATGTCGAGGTTGGAGATGTTGCTGTTTGCTATTCGTTCAGGTGGTTTAGATCACACATGCATCTGCTACACTTTCACCATCATTGAAAGTACGGTGATGAAATGATTTAAAGCGCTCTCTTGGAATGGATACCGCATAGCAATACTCTTCATAGCTCCTAAAAGCTAATAATAAATTAACAGTTTTATTACGATTGGGTTTCTGAAGCTCAATTCTCGAACTATCGTTCACGAAGGCGAGAAGCCGAACGGTACCATTGATATCTTTATGAATCTCGACATCAGACATTCGTTGGCTATTTGTTCTTAATTTTATGTTTGATGCCATTACTGGAAAATCTGGATTAAAAGGAGAGCCTACTATCCACATTGTTGGCGAATCTAAAAGAAATATCTCTACCCATCCGAAGATTCCATTAGGTAAGTTATACAAATTTATTTCGTTTTCCGAATTAGTTAGTTTTCGCACGTTATTCATCGCTCTTATAGCTTCAGTATTTGAGCCGCTATTAATAGCCGGAAGATTAGTTATATCAAATGCTTTTGGGATACGCGATTTAAAAGCTTCTGTCGTATTTAATTTTTTTGGTTGTTTAGGTTTTTCTAAATGGGTATTTTGTAACCATGGTAAAAGAAACATCCATGTAATAATTACGATATTTATAACCAACCAAACAATTAGTCGTGTTGCTAAAGTGTATGATGACCAAATATCAAGAACGGTTTTCATGGTTTCCATAAATGTGAGTTGACGCAAATTCCATGGGCTGTATCCACTTCTTGCCTAATTTTTGGGGATACAAAGCCATTTCTCATTGTCACAAATTAGATTTTATTTTATCAAGGTTTCTTAACCATCACCAACAACCCCCCCACAATCAAAGCCCCACCGATGAGTATACGCAACGTGATGGTTTCTTTAAGCAACAACCATGCGAGCAAGATAGCAACGACAACACTGCCTTTATCGATTAAGGCAACGGTAGCGACATCGCCGAGCTTGAGGGCTTTGTAGTAAAAAATCCAAGATAACGTGGTCGTAAGCGCGGACAGGCCTAGCCAAAGTATGTTGGTACGGCTCAGCAATGAATAATCGCTAGCGGGTATGACTGTAGCCGCAAAGCCTAAAACGAAAAGACTGACAAACAGGGTGCGGACGGTGAGGCCGAGTTCGCCGGAGATACCCGCCAAACCCATTTTGGCGATGACCGAGGTGAACCCGGCAAAGAGCATGGAAAATAGCGCATAAAATACCCATTTTTCCATGCGTAAGAATTTAATCTCGGACTGGCGGGGGCGCTATGACCATGCGTGAGCCGTTGGTTTCTGCCGGGGTGACGATGCCGGCGGCTTCCATGTCTTCAATGATGGTGGCGGCGCGGTTGTAACCGACTTTAAAACGGCGTTGTATGCTGGAAATGGAAGCCTTGCGCGATTCGGTGACAAATTGCACGGCTTGGTCGTACAAGCTGTCGGATTCAGGGTCGCCGCCGTATCCACTTCCCGATGTGCCAAAACCGTCGCTGTTCTCAAAGCTTTCCTGGGTGATTTCCGTCAAGTAGTTGGGCGGTGCGGTTTGTTTCAAGAATTCAACCACCCGATGCACTTCATTGTCATCGACAAAAGCGCCGTGTGCGCGGAGTGGGATGCTGGTGCCGGACGGCAAGAACAACATGTCGCCGTTACCTAGCAGGGCTTCCGCACCGCCTTGGTCGAGGATAGTCCTCGAATCAATTCGGGATGACACCTGGAAGCTTATGCGGGTCGGTACATTAGCTTTTATGAGGCCAGTCAGGACATCCACTGAAGGCCGTTGGGTGGCCAGGATAAGGTGTATGCCAGCCGCACGCGCCTTTTGCGCCAAGCGGGCAATCAATTCTTCAACCTTTTTGCCGACGATCATCATCATGTCAGCCAATTCGTCGATAACAATAACGATGCTGGGTAAGGTTGATAGCGCCGGTATCTCGTCGATTTCCGACATGGGGTTAAGCATCTGGAATAACGGGTCTTTGATGGCTTCGCCCCGTGCACCGGCATCTTCGATCAATTGGTTGAAGCCAGCCAGGTTCCTTACCCCCATCTTGGACATCAGCTTATAACGTCGTTCCATCTCGCCCACAGCCCAGCGCAGGGAGTTTTGGGCTTCTTTCATGTCGGTGACGACCGGGGTCAACAAATGCGGAATGCCTTCATAAACGGAAAGTTCCAGCATTTTCGGGTCGATCATGATCATCCGTACTTGCTCGGGTGTGGCTTTGTAAAGCAGGCTTAAAATCATGGAATTGATCGCAACCGATTTGCCGGAACCTGTCGTCCCAGCCACCAGGGCATGCGGCATTTTGCCCAAATCGGCAACCAGGGGTTGTCCGGAAATATCCTTGCCCATGGCTATAGTCAACAGGGACGGCGCTTTTTCAAAGGTACGGGAAGCCAGCAGTTCACGTAAGGTCACCATTTCCCGTTCACGGTTGGGGATTTCAAGGCCGATAACCGACTTGCCCGGAATGACTTCGACGATCCGGACGCTGGTAACCGACAACGCCCTGGCCAAGTCTTTCGACAAGCTGCTAATGCGGCTGACCTTAACGCCCGCTGCCGGTTGCAATTCAAACCGGGTGATGACGGGGCCGGGCAGGAAGCCGACAACCTCGACCGACACATTAAAATCCGCGAGAATGTCTTCCACCAAGCGCGACATTTCTTCCAGGTCGCTCTGGGTATAGCCCTTGACCCTTGTTTCCCGGTTGTCGAGAAGGGTCAGTGCAGGCAAAACTTCGCCTTTCCGTATTTTTGAAACCGTCGGGTTTTGCTGTTGCTTCTGCGGTTTTTGCATTACCCTTTCAACCGGGCTGAAAATGGAAGAGCTGAGTGACGGTGGGTTTTCTTCTCGTACAGGGCTTTTGTTAACAGTTGGGATATCTAACGGTTGGATTGCGGGTGATTTAAATGTTTTCTCGGTTTTCGTTTCGGTAAACGCCGTTACCGGATTCTGTTTTGGCCTGCTTTGATAGCCTTGAAATAAACGGTAAACGCCATCAAGGAGGGAGTCGACCAATAAAACCGTATACTTGCCGATGAATCCGAGGAATGTCAGCCATGACATTTGGGTAGCCAAGGTAACCCCAACCAATAGGGCGGCTATCAGCAATAAAGTGGCGCCGGAATTACCGCACAGTAAAAGCAGTGCATCGCCAGTTTCCTGTCCGATAATGCCCCCTGTATTTCCTGGCAATTCGAAGCCAATCCTTAAGATATGCAGGTAAAATAAGGCGGCGCTGGAAACAGCGGCTATCAGGGAACCAAGCCAATGAAGGATTAGTGTTGTTTTAATCCGGTTTTCGTTTCCCGAGACGTAAGCTAAATAAGCATGGCGGATAATCACAAAAGGCAATAAGTAAGCAACCACGCCGAAAAAACTGAGGCAAAAATCCGCCAGCCAGGCACCGATTACGCCGCCGGCATTGCTGACGGTTTGTACCGTGCTGCTGTGCGTCCAACCGGCATCTTCCGTATTGTAGGTAAACAAAGAAATTAGGAAGAAAACTGAGCCGGCAAAGAAGACCAGCACAGCAATCTCCCGTAAACTGCGAAATGTTTTTTCTTCAAATACGGCAGCCATGATAAAACCCGCAATATAAACGCTAGTAAAACATGATTATAGACTAATAATTAAAGGTTTTACATTAATTCAAAAACAAAAATTTTACTAAAATTTTCAACGGGTAAAATGGATGCACGGTTTACGAAACAACTTTTCATCCCCATAATCTAACCAACACTTACTATATTTTCAGGAGATTAAACATGAGCACCCCTAAACACTGTCGGCTGTTAATCCTAGGCTCAGGGCCTGCTGGTTACACGTCGGCCGTCTATGCAGCCAGGGCTAACTTAAAGCCGGTAATGATAACCGGGTTGGAACAGGGAGGGCAGTTGACTACGACGACTGATGTGGACAACTGGCCGGGCGATGTCGAGGGTTTGCAAGGGCCTGAACTCATGGACAGGATGAGGCGTCACGCTGAAAGGTTCGATACCGAGATTATTTTCGACCACATCCATACGGCGGACCTTTCTGTCCGGCCATTCCTTTTGACCGGCGATTCCGGTTCTTATAGCTGTGACGCCTTGATTATTGCGACCGGGGCATCAGCACGGTATTTGGGCCTACAATCCGAGGAAGCCTACAAAGGCAAGGGAGTTTCCGCGTGCGCGACTTGCGACGGTTTCTTCTATCGTAACAAGCAGGTGGCAGTGATTGGCGGCGGCAATACAGCTGTCGAAGAAGCGTTGTACTTAGCAAATATTGCGGCAAAAGTTACCGTCGTACATCGTCGGGACAAGTTCCGTTCCGAAAAAATACTGTCGGATAAACTGACTGAAAAAGCTAAAAACGGCAATGTTGAAATCGAATGGAACTACACCTTAGATGAAGTCCTGGGCGACGATATGGGCGTGACCGGAATCAAGATAAAAAACACGGTCGATGGTTCCACCAAAGACCTGGACGTCCATGGCGTCTTTATAGCGATCGGGCATAGCCCGAATACGGGCATATTCGAAGGGCAACTCGACATGGCGCATGGTTATATCAAAGTCAAAAGCGGCATAACCGGAAACTTTACCAGTACCAGCGTTCCCGGCGTATTCGCCGCTGGCGATGTCATGGATTCGGTTTACAGGCAAGCTATAACCTCGGCGGGTGCCGGATGTATGGCCGCCTTGGACGCGGAAAAGTATTTGGATGAGTTGGCCGGTTAATGGCTTTTTTGAATTATTTTGAACCAGTTTCAGGTAGGAAGCTTGCGAAAAGCTAGCCTTTGACCGTAATGAAAATGCATTTAACAGTGCTTGACCCTAATAATCCTGAGCAAAATTTCCCGCCACTCAGTGAAGCTTTAACAATGCCTAATGGTTTGCTCGCAATTGGCGGATGTTTGTCTACCAAGCGGCTACTTAATGCATATCGGCACGGGGTCTTCCCCTGGAACAGTCCGGAAGAGCCCATTTTATGGTGGTCGCCTGATCCAAGGTTAGTCCTGTTTCCAGAAAAACTGGCCGTTTCCCGCAGCCTGGACAAAACCTTACGGAAGCAGAAGTATAGGGTTACTTTGGATAGTGCGTTTGGCGAAGTCGTCATGGCCTGTGCCAAGCCGCGAAAAGATGGTTTGGGCACTTGGATTACGGAAGGTATTTATCAGGCTTATACCGAATTACACCACTTAGGCTTTGCACATTCTGCTGAAGCATGGCTGGATGGAAGCTTGGTGGGCGGGATATACGGTGTTGCAATCGGACGGGTTTTCTTTGGGGAGTCTATGTTTTACTATGAAACCGATGCCTCGAAAGTCGCTTTCGTCAACCTTGTAAAGCAACTTAAGTCTTGGGGTTACCAGGCCATAGATTGTCAAGTCAGCACAGGCCACCTTAAAAGTTTTGGCGCCGAAGAAATCCCTAGGGATGATTTTAAGAAGTTGCTGGACAAGTATTGCGGTCAAGCCCCCGAACCTGGGGCTTGGTTGACGCCATGATCTCCATTCCTTTGTTCCTCACAGAAAAACACCCATGCAGCTACCTCGACGATGAGGAGGCGCAACCTGCATTTGTCCACCCTTTATTCGAGATGTCGACGGGTGTTTATTCCGAACTGATCCAACAAGGTTATCGACGTAGCGGAGATGAGGTTTATTCGCCGCATTGCCCAACCTGTTCGGCCTGTATCCCAGTGCGCCTTAAGGTTGCGGAATTTATCCCTAACCGAAGCCAAATGCGATGTTTACGGAAAAACCGTAATACCCAAGCTGTCATCAAACCCGCTGCCTTTGAAAAAAATCATTATGAAATGTACTTGCGTTACCAATCCGAAAGGCATAGTGACGGCTCCATGGCCCATTCCAGCCAGAATGAGTATATCCATTTCCTTAAGAGCGCTTGGTGCAGTACCAGTTTTGTGGAGTTTTGGATCGGCGGTGAATTGGCGGCTTTAGCGGTTGTCGATCAATTAGACAACGCGTTATCCGCCGTCTATACGTTTTTCGAGCCTAAATTTTCCGACAAAAGCTTGGGGGTTTATGCGGTACTTTGGCAGATCGAATGGGCTAAACAATTGGAAAAGGAATTTTTATACCTGGGCTTTTGGATAAAAAAATGTAAAAAGATGTCATACAAAAGTAACTATCAGCCGTTACAGGTTTATAAAAACAAAGAGTGGGTGTCTTTGTGACGCTTGCTGAAGCCCTAAGCCATTCTAGTTTTTAGTTAAGTACGAATTCAATAGCCATTAGAAAATTTTTCACCTCGACCGGATTGAAAATGATCGAAAATACCGGTTCCCTAAAATTTAAGCTAACTTGTTTGATTGCAAAAACAGCCTGATTTAAGGGATAATACAATGTTAAATAGCAACATTATTGTATTCTATCGGCGATGGGATACCGCAGTAAGTTTTAGGAACAAGCAATGAACTTAACCATGTATGAAAAAATCTGGGACAGCCATCTCGTTGTTGAAGAACCGGGCCAGGCTCCCTTGATTTATGTTGACCGTCACTTGATGCACGAAGTAACAAGTCCCCAGGCTTTCGAGGGATTGCGGATAACCAACCGTAAGGTCCGTAACCCGCACAGCATCTTGGCAACGATGGATCATTGCGTGCCGACGAAAGACCGTCATTTGCCAATTGCCGATCCTATCGCCAGGAAACAGGTTGAGGTAATGGCGGAAAATTGCCGCACCAACGGCTTGAACCTTTATGACATGAAGAACCCCAACAACGGCGTTATCCATGTCGTCGTCCCGGAGCACGGGTTTGTCCATCCCGGCATGGTAGTGGTTTGTGGCGATAGCCATACCGCAACCCATGGGGCTTTTGGCGCATTGGCTTTCGGTATTGGTACATCCGAAGTCGAACATGTTATGGCGACGCAATGCCTGCCGCAGAAAAAATCCAAGACCATGTTGGTGCAGGTCAATGGTAAGTTGTCTAAGTATTCGTCCGCCAAAGATATTGCCCTTGCTATTATCGGCAAAATCGGTACCGCTGGCGGTACGGGTTATGTCATCGAATATGCCGGGGATGCCATCAAAGCGCTTACGATGGAAGGCAGGATGACCCTGTGCAATATGGCGATTGAAGCCGGTGCACGGGCAGGGTTGATTGCACCGGACGAACTTACTTACGAATACCTAAAAGGCCGCGAATTCGCACCGTCGGGTGCTGCCTGGGATCAAGCCCTGGCTTATTGGCAAAGCTTGCCCAGTGATGAAGGCGCGGTGTTTGACGCCGTGGTGGAACTGGATGCTGCCGATATTGCACCCCAAGTTTCTTGGGGGACATCGCCAGAGCAGGTAATCGGTGTTGATGGCTGCGTCCCTGCGCCAGAAAGCTTTGATAGCGAAGGTAAGCGCAAAGCTTGTGAAAGCGCATTGGCTTACATGGGCTTGACACCCAATACTAAGATTACAGACATTCCAGTCGATTTGGTTTTTATTGGTTCTTGCACCAATGGTCGGATAGAAGATTTCCGTATTGCCGCAGAAGTGACCAAAGGCACAAAAGTAGCCAATGGGGTAAAAGCGATTGCCGTACCGGGTTCTTATCAGGTGAAACATCAGGCAGAGGCCGAAGGTTTGGACAAGATATTTATTGAAGCCGGGTGGGAATGGCGCGATCCGGGTTGTTCGATGTGCCTGGCGATGAACGGCGACGAATTGACCAAAGGCCAACGCAGCGCGTCTACTTCAAACAGGAATTTTGAAGGCCGTCAAGGTAAGGGCGGAAGGACACACTTGGTGTCGCCTGCGATGGCGGCTGCGGCGGCGACGGCTGGACATTTTGTCGATATAAGAAATTTTGGTTAAAAACGAATATGGAACCTTACAAAAAACATGAAAGCATTGCGGCGTTGATGAACCGCAGCAATGTCGATACCGACCAGATCATCCCCAAGCAGTTTTTAAAAAAGGTGGAACGCAGCGGTTTCGGCGTCCACTTGTTCCATGACTGGCGCTACAACGATGACGGCAGCGACAATCCGGAATTCGAACTCAATAAGCCTGCTTTCAAGGGTGCTAAAATCCTGGTGGTTGGCGACAATTTCGGCTGCGGCTCTTCCCGCGAACACGCGCCTTGGGCGATTGCCGACTATGGGTTCAATACCATCATATCAACCAGTTATGCCGATATTTTTTATAACAACTGCTTCAAGAACGGCATACTTCCAATCAAGGTCAGCAACCAGCAGTTACAAGCTTTAATGGCGGAGGTTAGCGCCAACGAAGGTGTCCGGTTTGTTGTTGACTTGGAAAACCAAAAAGTAATTACGCCAGCAGGCAAGGGTTTCAGCTTTGATATCGACCCATTCCGCAAGGGCAACCTGTTAAGCGGGTTGGATGATATCGGCTTGACCTTAAAACATGTCGATAAGATTGGTGCGTATGAGGAAAGGCACAAACAACAATTTCCGTGGCTTTGGGTATAAAGCTAGTTTTATTAATGGTTTTTATAAACTTCGATAATTGAGCTTTAATTTGAACAATATAATTGAGCTATGGTGAAGTTTTTAGAAGCTAAAAACACAGAAATTTGGAAGAAATTAAATGTTATTAAATCAAGAACTAAGAAATGGATTTTCATGTTCAGAAACCGAAAAAAGATCACATGTTCCGCGCCCATCAAAAGCTCCAGATCCGCCGCCGCCTAAACCCGAAATAGAATAATGAGTGACGAGAATCACAATTATTTATGGCAACGCCGCTACGACATCAAACTGCGTGCTTTGATGAACAGAATGTATTATCAAGAACGTCAACGTATTTTCGAATGTCGAGAAGGTTTTATCAAAGCTTTTTCAATATTGCTTGGCTCCGTTGCATTCGCAAATGTTTCTGACAAAGAAATAATTAAATGGTGTGTAGTTCTCATTACCTTTTTCACCACAATTTCATTGGTTTTCGGTTTCGGCAATAAAGCTCGAGACAGTGCGAAACGAAGCGCAGAATGGGCTTTGCTTGAGAGGGATATCGAACAAGTAGGTGAACGTGATTTTACAGAAGAAAAAATTAACCAGTGGTTCGCTCGTGCTAATGAATTAGAGGCAGGTGAGCCGTCAGCACATAAAGTTTTATTAGAGAAATGTTTTGTTCGAGCAGAAGAGTCGCTAGGCGAGGAGTCTGAAAAACGGCAATTAACTTTTTTCCAAAAATATATCCCGCCTATTATGATTCCTTAATTTGTATTTAAATAGTAAATACAAACAAGATTAACTTCCATGCCAATAACTGATAGAACAATCCAACTCATGGACACCACCCTGCGCGACGGCGAGCAGACGCAAGGCGTGTCGTTTACGCCCGCTGAAAAAGTCAGCATCGCCAAGGCCTTGTTGCAATCGTTGCGCGTAGACCGTATCGAAGTGGCTTCCGCCCGTGTGTCGCAAGGCGAGAAAGAGGCGGTTGCCAGCATCAATGATTGGGCAAAACATGAGGGTTTTGACGGGCGGGTGGAAGTCCTGGGTTTTATCGACCATACCCGCAGCGTCGATTGGGTTTTGGAAACGGGCGGTAAAGTTATAAACCTGCTGACCAAAGGCAGTGAAAAACATTGCAGGGAACAACTGGGGAAAACCCTAGCCCAACACACAACCGATATTCTCCAAACGATCAGTTATGCCTTCGATAAAGGGCTTAAGGTGAATGTGTATCTGGAAGACTGGTCGAACGGCTATCACGATAATCCAGCTTATGTTTATGGATTAGTCGATAATTTGCGGAATGTTGGGATTAACCATTTTATGCTGCCGGACACTTTGGGGGTGTTATCGCCTGATGAGGTGTACAACAGCCTAAGCGATATGTGTGGGCGTTATCCCGAATTGCACTTTGATTTCCATCCCCATAATGACTACGGATTGGCTACAGCGAATGTGATGGCGGCGGTCAGGGCGGGTGTCAGCTCGATACATTGCACGATCAATTGCCTGGGTGAGCGGGCCGGCAATGCGTCCATGGCTGAAGTTGCGGTGGTATTGCGCGATAAGATGAACATGCAGCTTGGGATTGATGAAAGCCACATTGTGCCGATCAGCCTGATGGTGGAAACCTTTTCAGGAAAGCGCGTTGCTGCCAATGCGCCGATTATCGGGGCGGACGTCTTTACCCAAACGGCGGGAATCCATGCCGATGGCGACCACAAGGCCGGTTTGTACAAATCCAAGCTTGGCCCTGAACGGTTTTCCCGAAAGCATAGCTATGCCTTAGGCAAGATGAGCGGCAAGGCCTCCTTGAAAAAAAACCTGGAACAGTTGGAATTGGATTTGTCGGAAGAAGACCAAAAGAAGGTGCTTGACCGCATCGTTCGGTTGGGTGATTCCAAACAGACCATTACTGCCGACGACCTGCCTTTTATCATCGCCGATGTGTTGGCCAGCAATAATTACCAACATATTAAATTGTTGAATTGTTCCATCACCAGCGGTTTTAACCTGGAATCGACAGTCAGTATCCGTGTCAATGTGAATGGCAAGGAGCATCTGGCATCGGGTTTCGGCAATGGCGGCTTTGATGCGTTTATCCATGCGCTTGAAAAGGTGCTGGCTCTGTATGGCTACTCGTTGCCGAGGCTCGCCGACTATGAAGTCCGTATCCCGAAAGGCGGGCTTACCAGTGCATTGACAGAATGCGTTATCACTTGGGATTGCGAGGGCGGCATGCGCAAAACCCGTGGCGTCCATGCCAACCAAGTGTTTGCCGCCGTGTTGGCGACCCTCAGGATCATTAACATGCAATTGCATGAGTTGAATGTTCAATCCGTTTAGCGGTCATAAATAGATAATGCGCCGGTCAAGATAGCCTTATCCAGGCATGTTGTCTTAGGCAAGCGACTTTAAACCTTCACAGCCCAGTTTTGACGGTATGAATCCACAGCCTAAAGTAAATATTCTTGAGTTCTTACGGTTCGATAACCGTTTTGTCGCTGAATTGCCAGGGGATCCGGAAACCCGCAATTACCCAAGGCAAGTGCCGAGGGCATGTTATTCAAAAGTCTCCCCTACAAAAGTCGTTAACCCCCAACTGGTTGCCTATTCGAAAGAAGTTGCCGGGCTTCTGGATATACCTGAACCTCTATGCCAAAGCAACGAATTCGCTCAGGTCTTTGGTGGAAACCGTTTGTTGTCCGGGATGGAACCTTATGCTTCCTGTTATGGCGGGCATCAGTTTGGCGTTTGGGCAGGCCAACTGGGCGATGGCCGCGCGATTAATTTAGGGGATGTCGTAAACCAACAAGGTGAGCGCTGGGCGCTGCAACTTAAAGGAGCAGGGCTGACCCCTTACTCCAGGTCTGCCGACGGCCTGGCGGTATTGCGTTCATCAGTACGGGAATTCCTTTGCAGTGAGGCCATGCATCACCTCGGCGTACCGACAACGCGGGCTTTAAGCCTAGTGTTGACCGGTGAACAGGTAATACGCGATATGTTCTATAACGGCAACCCTAAAGCAGAACCAGGGGCTGTGGTATGTAGGGTTGCGCCATCTTTTATCCGTTTCGGGCATTTTCAGATTCATGCGGCACGCGGCGAACTTGATTTGTTAAGAACTATATTGGATCACACGATTAATACCCATTTTCCGCATTTGGGCAAACCGTCAGCCGATGTTTATTTGGCTTGGTTTGAAGAAGTCTGTCGGACGACGGCGGCTTTGATTGTGCATTGGCAAAGGGTCGGGTTTGTGCACGGTGTCATGAATACCGACAACATGTCCATCCATGGGCTGACCATCGATTACGGGCCTTATGGCTGGTTGGAAAACTACGATCCTGACTGGACGCCTAACACTACTGATGCCGCGGAGCGCCGGTACCGTTACAGCAACCAACCGGGCTGTGCATTCTGGAATCTATGCCAGTTAGCCAACGCTATCTATCCTTTGATTCGAAAGGAAAAGCCTTTGCAAGACGCTTTAGAGTCCTATACCCGCGCTTTCGGTAGTCAATGGCAGTTAATGATGAACCGTAAATTAGGCTTAAGCCATTACGAACCAGCCCGTGACGAACAGTTGCATTCCGAACTTTTGGCTTTGTTACAACAAGCTGAAACCGACATGACGATATTTTTTCGCCAGCTTGCAGAAATTGATTTAGGGAAAGCTGACCTCCAGGATGCTGATATAGAATCATTAATAAGGCCTCTTGAAAGCGCTTATTATGCCCCTGAACAGAAAACCCCAGGATATACCCTGAAGCTGGCCGATTGGCTAAAGCACTACAGCCAACGGGTGCAACTCGAAAGGATTTCCCATGATGACAGGAAAGAAAGGATGAACCGTGTCAATCCCAAGTATGTATTGCGGAATTACATGGCGCAACTGGCGATTGACAAGGCGGAACAGGCCGATTTTGCTATGGTAGATGAATTGTTGGATTTGCTGCGCCGTCCTTACGATGAACAACCGACGAAACAACAATATGCCGGGAAACGGCCAGATTGGGCGCGCCAGCGACCAGGCTGTTCGATGTTGTCTTGCAGCTCTTAGGCCTAAGGATTCCCCATTAGGATTGAATAATAGCCAACCCGACATAACCGATCCAAAATATATTGTCTTGAATAATCCCTTGCTAAGGCGACATTTTTTATAAAAACAATAAACTGGGAAAGTTTACTTAGGTTGACTATAATCGGTGTCAGTTCTACATAAGTATTAAGAATACCTGAGGCAACAATAAACATGGGATTTCAAATTGCAGAAGCTTGGGAATGAAAGACCGGTTTTCGGTTGTATCCTTGCGATTTATTTAATCTTTGCTGCCTTTTCTCCCATTGCCACAGCCACAGAGATAGTCGTCAATAAATCGGTGCCCGCCAGCGACTGTTCTACGGCGGATATACGCGCTATCTTTACCATGAAGAAAAACGCTTGGTCCAATCACAGGCAAATAAAAGTTTACACATTACCCGACAATGATCCGCTCCATAAGGATTTTGTCAAAAATAAACTTCATATGTTTGTCCATCAACTCAGGAGGATATGGGACAGGATAACGTATTCCGGGACAGGGGCAGCGCCCGTCGAACTGGACTCCGAACGGGAAATGATAGACAAAATAGCCAACACACCCGATTCCATCGGCTATCTAAACAGCAAACCTGACAATGAAAATATCCAGTTATTTGCGTCTAAGTAAAGGATTGCTGCCCGGCAAAAAATACCTGCCAACCCAAAGCGCAAGTGTAGGGTATTGTTTGTATTTGTTCGGCAAAGCTGGATTTATAATTATAGGGGTGATTTATTTTGTCTTTTTTGCCAGGACGGGGTTCGCAGAATCCCGCTATATACCGGATGAGTTACAGTTTCACGGTTTCTTGACCCAAGGTTTTTTTCATTCATCGGACAATAATGTGTACGGACAAAGTGATGACGGGATTAGCCCAGGGTTAACCGAAATCGGCCTTAATGTGAATTACCAGCCTTGGGACAGGCTCCGTTTTGCGGCGCAAGGATTGTATCGCCGAGCCGGTGATGTAGACAAAGGCAGCGTGAGGCTGGATTATGGCTTAGTGGATTTCACCTTAATTGAACATGACAACGGTAAGGTGGGGTTGCGTGGCGGGCGTATCAAGGTGCCGTACGGCTTGTATAACGAAACCCGTGATGTTTCTTTTACGCACCCAACCATCTTGTTACCGCAAGGCATTTATTTTGACCGGTCGAGGTCGCTATTGTTATCGGCCGATGGTGGCTCATTTTATGCCGAACAACGGACTTCTTTTGGCGATTTTAATTTCAAATTTAATGTCGGGATGCCATCGAATGATTTAAATGAGATTAAGGCCATTGTATTGGCGACCCCGAATGCAGGAGGCCAATTTGAGACAAAGCCCGCTATTGCGGCTCAGCTCAGTTATGAGCTTAATGGCGGTGAATATGTCTTTGCGGTCAGTTATGTCGATTTGGAATTTGATTATGATCCATTGCCAGGCGAGAAGACATTGGTGGGTATGCCCCTATCCAAAAGTACGACGCATATACAGCCGCTCATATTTTCAGCGCAATATAACGGCGAAAATTTCGCGCTTACAGGCGAGTACAATTATCGGTGGAACAATTTTGGAAATTATGCCCCACAAGGAAAGTTTATTACCGAAAGCTGGTACGTTGAAGCCAGTTACCGGATTTTGCCTAAATTACAAGCGACGGTGCGCTATGACACCATTTCCATTGATAAGGATGACAGGAATGGCGATGGCGCCGTGGCCTTAGGTTTCCCCAGTCATGTTGCATTTGCAGAGGATTGGGTTTTTGGGTTGCGTTGGGACATCACCCCATCCTGGATGGTTAGGGCGGACTATACGCGTGTCCATGGTACCGCATGGTTGCCACAAGCCGATAATCTGGATCCTTTTAAGACCAAGCAGGATTGGGATCTGTATGGTTTGCAAATGTCTTTTAAATTCTAGCCGACATGGGCAGCAATAGCTTGTTTTTCAGCTTAAGGTGGAAATTGGCTATCTTGTTTGGCAGTGTTTTCCTGATCTTGTTAAGCGTTTTCGCGTTCATTTCCTATCTGAATGCCCAAGCTAATTTCGAGAGCGGCCGGAAAAGCATCCAGGACAGCCATGTCAATATCGCTGAAACCTTAGCCAAAGATTCATTTTTGGCGCTGGAACAATTTGCAGAACTGGTTTCTGCAATGAATGACCCCTCACGGGAAAATACCGCTACACAAAATAATCCCTTTGCTTACTTAGATGAAAACTGGTCGCGGTGGCAACTAATATGGGATATTGAGAATAGCGCTTTTTTCGATAAACAAGGCAAGCTTGTCAAATCATGGGGTAGGCAGGTTATCGGTTTGGATGAAAAAGTCCGCCGTGTATTGGCTAACGAATTACCGGATCACCAAGTGTTTTGCCCTGATAATTGTTACCTTCGGGCGACCGTACCGGTAATGGGGAAGACCGATACCGCTGGGGTGTTCAGCGTAATCCGCTCTTTTTCCGATGTCATCATCAAATACAGTAATGCGACAAGTTCCGATATCGGCGTTTTAATTGCCGAGCAAACGGTCGCCGACCATGAAAAAATTCAACAGTCCCCGCACTGGAAATATAAGTTGGCTGGCATGACTAAGCCGGAAAAAAACTTGCCGGTATTCGAGTTTATTTCCAAACGCTATACAATCGACGAATTTTTAAAGGCCAGCAAACGCATCAGCTTCGATAATGCGGTTTATGAGGTGGGGATACTGCCTATACAACAAGCCAACGAAAGCAACAAACCGCCGTTTTTTTTCTTCATCGATGATGTCACTAAAGACATAAACCAACTTAACGGCGACCTGAAGCAGATTTGGCTTCATTGTTTTGTCGGGATATTAGCGTCCTTGTCGATAATACTGTTGGCCTTGTATGTCTCTTTTCGGCCTATTACGCGCCTTTCAGCGGCTTTGCCCCTCCTTTCCAAAAATGATTTCGAGCAATTCAGGAAACAAATTTCAATAAAAGACAGGTCGAGCCTAGGTTACGACGAGTTGGACAAATTGAGTTTTACCGCATTGAACCTTGCCGACCAACTTGAAGACCTTGAACAGGAAATGCGGGGGCGAACGTTTAGCTTAATGGAAAAAAGCCAGGAGCTCGCAAAGGAACGCGATTTTATTAAGCAGTTGGTTGAGCTGGCGCCCATTATCATTATCATCCAAAAATTAAACGGGATCATCGTTTCAATCAACCATGCCGGCGTGGATGGTTTAGAAACAGACAGTCAATCCATCATAGGTAAGGTTTTCGATGTATTCCTTCCGGAATCGGACCAGGAACATCTCAAAAAATTGGAGCGCTTGCGTTCCGGCGAGTGCGGGAACCAAGTGCAACTGGACGGCTTATTGGTTTCGGAGGGCGGTAAGCTCCACGATTATTCTTGGCTGCATAAACTGTTGCCGTCCAAGCACCAAGACGAAGAGCCGGTGATATTGACATTGGGGCTTGATATCAGCGAGCGCAAAATTGCAGAAGCCCGCAATATCAGGATGGCTTACTTCGATTACCTGACTGGGTTAGGTAACCGCCGGAAATTTCAAGAAGAATTCGCCCAAAAATTGGCATCGGCCAATCGTTATGGTTATCAGTTGGCGCTGTTCTATCTCGACCTGGACAGGTTTAAAGAAATTAACGACACTAACGGGCATGAAGCTGGGGACAATTTCCTTAAAATGGTCGCCAATGCCTTGAAGGAAGCCGTCCGTTCGACGGATTTGCTGTGCCGATTAGGCGGGGACGAATTTACTTTGTTGATGCCGCATGCCGAATTACCGGGCGTTGAGCATATCGCAAATAAAATCAATAACGTCCTTAAAAGCTTGGAGTTTGCCTTGAGCGACAGGAATTATGCGGCTAGCGCTAGCATTGGTATTGCTATTTTTCCGCTACATGGGACAAGCGTCAATGAATTGATGGCGAATGCCGACTTGGCAATGTACAAGGCTAAAGAGTTGGGGCGAGGGCAGTACCACCTGTTTGACCCAAGCAATGATTACCGGAGCAAATTAAAACAGACTGTAATTTGGCGTAACCTGCTTGAAGACGCCATTGCCAACAATAAGTTTGTCCTGTTTTACCAGCCCATCCTTACTATAAAATCAAATGATGTCAGCCACTTCGAATGCCTATTAAGGTTAAAACAGGATGATGGCACGATGCTTATGCCGTCAGAGTTCGTATTTCAGGCGGAAGAGTTGGGCTTGATCAGCAAAATCGACAGGATCATGTTGAAGAAAGCCGTGGAACAACACCTGGAGCTTAATCGCCAGGGAAAAAAACATAAGCTCAGCGTCAATGTTTCCAAACGGACATTTGAAGAACCGGGAATTTTTCAGTATCTTGCCGAATTATTTAGTGACCCGGACGTAGAACAGACAAGGATTATATTTGAAATTACGGATACTGCGGCGGTATCCAATTACCAATCGACCAACCAGTTGATCAATAAAATCAGTGCGCTTGGGTGCGTATTGGCGTTGAATGATTTCGGCGTTGAGTATCCTTCATTGCATTACCTGAAAAATGCGCCGGTTGATTACGTAAAAATCGACGGCTCGCTAATTAGGCAGATCGACAAAAACAATGAAGACAAGATTTTTGTAAAAACTTTAATCGAATTGGCCCAAGCTTTCGGCAAAAAAACAGTGGCGGAATTCGTTGAAAGCGAAAACATATTGGACATACTCAAGGAGTTTGGCATCGACTATGCCCAAGGCTACCACATCGGAAAACCAGAAGCCATGGATTAACACACCTGATTGCGTTTCGCTGGGGAAGCCCAAAACTCGGCACGGCAGTACAACAGGATGGCGAGAAAGAAGGCATGCTTAAGTTGTAGGATCATGGCCGGTTATGCTATTTAAATGTTGGCTCATAGTTTACTTTTACAATTTTGGATGATCTTTTGATATTTTTAACAACCAATATTATTTGATAAACGAGCAACAATAGTCCGTTGGGGTATGGATTTTTACAGTAAATTTGGCATTTGCCGGTACGGTGAAATCTTCCCCACCTTTAATTTTTTGCCATTGGACGGAATCGGGCAATAAAACCTCCACGTCGCCGTCGAGAATTTCCATAATTTCCTCATCCGCGGTGTTGAAGGTGTATTCCCCAGGCAACATGAAGCCCAAGGTTTTTACCGAGCCATCGCTAAATTTTAGGGTGCGGCTACTGACATTGCCTCCGAAATAAACATTGGCTTTTTTGACGACAGTTACATTATTAAATTCGGGCATGGTTTTTCTGTTTGGTTGGTCGAAATGGCGGACATCATAACTTATTTTGTTAACGACAAATAGCTTAGGCGCCGAAGGATTTTCATTCTGGCTTTCAAACAACTGGGCTTCAAAATGGCTCGGATCAAGGGCAAGGCACCAGTTTTTGACCCGGTCAGTTTCATTTTCACCGCCTTCATGGCCGGGGTAAGCAATTATAGTGATAATGCCGTTGTCCGATAACATGTTACAGGCGGCAAACAAAGCGGTTAATGTGGTTTCTGTATGGGTGATAATCCGTTTGTCGCTTCCAGGCAAGTAACCTAGGTTGAACATCACAGCGTTAATTTTTCCGTGGTAATCGGTAGGTATTTTATTAGGCATATCGGCATGGTTGGCGCAGAATAGGGTCAAGCATTGCGCCGTTGATTGACCTTGCAATTTCTTTTTGGCGGAGTCGATGGCGGATTGCTGGATATCGAAACCATATATCTTACCCATAGGTTTAACCAATTCCAGCAAAAACAGGGTGTCATAACCGTTACCTACGGTGGCGTCTATGGCGATGTCTCCCGACTTAACTTTCCCTTTGACCAGGCTGTGCGCCAGCTTAACCAGGGAAATGGATGGCATGATAACGTTGGATATCACAGGAAACGGGTAAGGGCCGGTGGTCGAGCAAATAGTCGGCAAATCGCCCGGCATAACAAGGAATGTGTAAACTGCCTTTCGCGCCGAAGCCGTTAAAAATGGCGATTTGGTTATTGAGGGGATGTTTCCCGATGAAGGGTTGTTTATCCGCAGTACAAGGGCGGATACCGGCTTGGTGGGACACAACTGGTGAGGCAGCCAAACTTGGGTTAAAAGTCATGAGTGCGCCCAATAAGGTTTCCTTGCCTTGCTTGCTAGGACGAATATCGAGATGTTCCCTATCAAAAGTTGCGCCAATACGGACTTTGCTAGGAGCCGTGGGAATTAACCAGTTGCCGTAATTTAAAATTGCATCCGGAATTGCCGACTGGCAAGAAAGCGTCAGGATTTCACCCTTTGCCGGTTGCAAAGGTAACCAGGAAAGCCAAGGGTTTTGGCTGGCTAAGTGGCCTTCGCAAAATATAACCTGATTTGCCCTTATACTTTTCCAAAGCACACTTGAGCTTAATTGGAGTGCAGGATAATCGAAAACGCCTTGTCGGTAGGAATTACGCGCAATAAAATATTGTTTTAAACAAGAAAGCAGTTTGGTAGTTAATAAATAGCCTGTCTGCTTTTGTTCGATAAATCCAAAGGGCGCCGAAAATGGCGCGACCTTTTGGCTTTCCAGGGTAAGGTTCCCCAGATAAGGCGTATAAGCACTTTGTGTTTGCCTTAAAGTACAATGATCCAGCTCGACCTGGTCGCGGAAAATGCGGATCATGGGCTTTTTGATGAAAAACTCTTGGCCAAAAAATGCCGACAATTGCCTATAGTAATCACATGCTGTTGGCAATAATTCCTCAATATCTGGCGTTTTAACAAAACGTAGGCCGGTAATTGGATTGACTAAACCGGCTGAAACCAATGACGCATTTTCTTTTCCGTTATCGATGACAATAACACGACGGCCACGTTGTATCAACTCCCAGCCCAACAAACTCCCAGCGAGGCCTTGCCCTATGATAAGGAAATCCGTTTGCATGGTGGTGATAACAAAAAGCGCAGCTAAAATGGCAAAATATCATGAGTCGGTAAAAAATGCGTTATAAAATTAAAGGATGAACCAGATAAACGGGGAAGGTGCTAAACCGATTAGCCTGATAAGCTCATCCCCAATTTTTATTTTTCTTTATGTGAGTAAATACTATGCCCTATCTAAAATTAAATACCAATGCCCCTATCGCAAGCCAACAAATACCCAAGTTATTAAACGAACTATCAAAGTTAATGGCGCAAGAAACCGGAAAGCCTGAACGCTATGTCCTGGTAGAGATGACAGAAAATAAAGCGATGTTGTTTGCGGGCAATGACGAGCCTTTGGCCTTCCTGGAATGTAAAAGCATAGGCCTAAGCACTAACCAGGCAAAATCCATATCGGCATCGGTAAGCCGGGTTTTGAATGAGAACTTACAACTCAAGGGCGACCGTATTTATATTGAATTTAGCAACTGTCCCGGAGAGTTCTGGGGCTGGAATGGGTCAACATTTGGATAGTAGACTAGCTCTAACGGTCAATTCATTTCAGGAAAGCCGTATGAATTGTTGTCGGTCTTGTTAGCCCTCGCACCAAGCATCATGGGTATCCGGATACGAAAAGAAGCACCATCTGACGTTGAGGCTATCGAAGCCGTGATTGTCACGGCATTTCTAAACGCCGCTCACACCGACCATACTGAGCAATTCATTGTCAACGCGTTGCGCAACTCAGGGCAGCTATCTGTTTCGCTCGTTGCAGATGACAATGGTGCAGTTATTGGGCATGTCGCCGTATCGCCTGTAACCGTTTCCAACGGTGCGGCTGGGTGGTATGGGCTTGGCTGTAATGGTCAACTAAAACCGGGAAGGAGTACAGGAAGCGTAACGATAGTGGAGCGGAGTACGACGACCCCCGGATAGCCGTAGGGCCGGGCGTTTTGACGGAGTTGTAGCGGGAGCGGAGTCGAAATGCAAGGCCATCCGACACGGCGTCAAGTCATTTGGGCAGCCGTGATGCGCAGCGTACCGGAGGGGAGTTGTGCATCGTGGCGAACCGAGGACGAATCCGGGCAGCCGAAGGCATTGGCGGTCGCGTTAAGTTAAGGCCGCTTGCTTGGGCTGGGATGCCCAAAACAAGCTTTCGCAAAAATAGCGACTCTCTTACTTGGAAGATCAATCAGGGCTTAAGCCTACCGAACAAATCAACTTATTCGATAACACCTATCAGGCCTGAGTTTTTTTAAACAAAGACGGCATCCGAAGATGCCGTCTTTATAACGGTAAATGCCAAAAAAGGGCGATGCCCAAACTTTTATTGAACCTCTACGCTGATTTTCTTAGGTTTAACGGCTTCCCGTTTAGGGATCACAATCTCCAGTACGCCATTTTTGGATTTTGCGCTGATCGCTTCGTTATCGGCCGTATCAGGCAAACTAAAACGGCGATAGAATGAGCCGTAAATTCGTTCAACACGCTTATAGTTGTCTTTTTCCGTTTTGGCTTCGGTATTTTTTTCGCCCCTTATTGTCAAGACCCCATTTTCCATGCTGACATCGATGTCTTCAGGTTTAACCCCTGGGATATCGGCATGGATTACAAATTGGGCTTCTTCTTCCTTAATATCTACGGCGGGCGCCCACTCTGCCGTGGCAATACGTCCGCCGCTATCGTCGCCTTCACGGAAACGGTCAAGCTCGCGTTGCAATTGGGTCAAAACATTAAAAGGTTCGTAACGTGTAATAGCCATAAGGCCTCCTCGGATGGGTTCATCCACAAATGTTAAATACAAGTAACGACTGTCGTTATAAACAAATATTGGGATGGTTTTCGTTTTTTCAAGTCGTGAATAAATGCAAAAAAGCGGCAAAAATATTGCGATTGTAATGTAAGTAGTTATGGTTAAGGCAAAAAGGGATGCAAATTATTTGGTATAATAAATCGAGCTGCCTTATTGGTTGTAAGCGGCTTTTAAGGAGATTGCTTTTGCTAGACCAATACCTGTTTTAATGCACCCCTAAACTCCCAAAATGTTAAACCGATTAACTAAACTATCCCCAGTTGAAATGGTCATCAGGGTGAACTGCCTTTGTTCCAAAGCATGTGGATATGGCTAAACAAAATATCAAGCTGTTTTTAACGGTCTATATTGTCGTTGGCTTAGTCCTTGTCGGTTTCGCCATATTTAAAGTTATTCAACAGGAAATTGAGACTTCAAAATATCAAGCGCGTTATCTTTCAGGAATTGCAAGACAAATACGCTTTAAATTAAATCCAGGGTCAAGCAATACCGTACGTTACCCTAGTTACGGTCCTTACGACCAACGCTTAGGTTATACCCTGATTCCGGACTCTATTGCCAGATTGGAAAAAGCCGGATTCAACGTGGCCGCCCAGGCAACGTCCTCGCCGATAGTGAGCAAGTTAAACGACTACGGGTTATTCCCTATTTATCACGAGAAAAGCAGGGCAGGGTTGAATATTGTCGACCAGGAAAATAACGCCATTTTCAGCGTTATCTATCCTAGCCGCGGCTATCAACATTTCGAAGCGATTCCGCCTTTAGTTATAGATACGCTTTTGTTCATTGAAAACAAAGAATTGCTCAATAAGCAAAACCCTACCTTGAATCCGGCTGTTGAGTGGGACCGTTTCGGTTTTGCCGTCTTGCAAATGATGGCCAATAAACTGGGTATTATCGAGAGTGTTCCCGGCGGCAGCACCCTTGCGACCCAAATTGAAAAATATCGGCACTCCCCCAATGGTTATACCCATTCCGCCGTCGACAAAATCCGGCAGATGGCGACAGCATCCATCCGCGCTTATTTGTTGGGCCCGGACACCCGTGAGATGCGTCAGGAAATTGTCCTGGCATACCTAAATTCCATGCCGTTATCCGCCACTCCCAAAACGGGCGAAGTCCACGGCTTGGGCGATGGTTTAGCGGCTTGGTTTGATGCGGATTTCAATGAAGTCAATAAGTTGCTTAACCCTTCCGTACTCAAGCTCGAAGGGGACATCAGCCCGCAACAGGCGACTGCTTTTAGGCAGGTTCTGACAACCTTATTGTCGCAAAGACGGCCTTCTTACCTTTTGGGGGCAGGTTACCCAAAACTGCAAGAATTGACTGACAGTTACCTTCGGCTAATGGCTAAAGAAGGGCTGATCAGCGAGAAATTACGTGATGCCGCACTTAGGGTAAAAAATTTACAGCCGGTTTCAACGCCACAAAACCAAACTAAATTTATAGCGGAGAAGAAGACCCAATCCATATTGCGTACCCGCCTTGCGAAGATGTTGGGGATAAAGCGGAACTACGATTTAGACCGCCTGGATTTAACGGTAAAAACCACGCTCGATTTCAACCTGCAGCAATCCATCAGTAAAGCCCTGCACGGCTTAAGCGATCCTGGGAATGCCAGTGCGGCCGGTATTTTTGGTGAACGGATGCTTAACGGCAATATCGACTTGACGCCAATCATTTACAGTTTGATGTTGTTTGAGAAAAGCCCTGCCGGGAACATGTTAAGGGTACAAACGGATAGTTTCGACCAGCCTTTGGATATTAACGAAGGCATCCGACTGGACCTTGGGTCAACCTCCAAAATGCGTACGATGGTGCATTATTTGGAATTGATTACCGAAATTTACCAAAAGTATCAAGGCCGCACCAAAGAAGAACTGAAACAGGTTGAATTACACCCTCGAGATTACCTCTCCGCCTGGGTAATTGAAAAACTCAAATTAAAAAGCGACATCGGGTTGGAGGATTTGCTCAATGAAGCTTTGGACAGGAAGTATTCGGCAAGCCCAGGTGAATCTTTCTTTACCGGGGGTGGCCTGCACCATTTCAATAATTTCGATAAATCAGAAAACGGCCAGATCAAGTCCGTACGCCATGCCTTAAGGGATTCAACCAACCTTGTGTTTATCCGTTTGATGCGCGATGTCGTCTATCACCACTTGTACAAACCCGACGGCATTGCCCGCTGGTTGGACAACCCTGCCGATTCCAAACGTGAAGCATACCTGCAAAGTTTTGCTGACCGCGAAGGCCGTGCTTATTTGCGGCGGTTTTATGCCAAGTACCAAGGCAAAACGCCCGAGGAGGCAATGGAGCTCCTTGTCCAAAAAGTCCAGCCTAAAGTTTCCCGCTTTTCCATGCTGTATCGGTCTATTTATCCAGACCATGATGAAAACCAATTCTACCTTTTCTTAAAATCCCACATAAAAGGCACGGAATTGGTTAACGAAGATATTTACGGTTTGTACGATAAGTATTCCGTTAAAACTTTTGACCTGCAAGACCAAGGATACATTACCAAAATCCATCCGCTCGAATTATGGCTGGTGCGTTTTATGAACGAGAACCCTAAAGCCACGCTCGACAGCATCCTGGCTGCAAGTTACAACCAACGGCAAGAAGTTTACCGTTGGTTGCTCAAAAGCAAACGGAAAAATTCACAACAACGGCGCATCATGACCTTGTTGGAAGAAGAGGCTTTCAAGGAAATACACACGGCATGGCAACGTGTCGGTTATCCGTTCAACAGGCTAACCCCCTCTTACGGCACTTCGATAGGCGCTTCCGGGGATAGGCCTGCCGCTTTGGCCGAATTGATGGGCGTACTGCAAAATGACGGCTTGCGCTTGCCGTCCGTCCGCTTCGACAGCTTGCATTTTGCATCGGCGACGCCTTATGAAACGATACTCGAGAAACGTCAGGAACAAGGCCAACGGATATTCCCGGCAGAAATCGCCCGTGTGGCGCGTGGCGCCCTTGCCGGTGTGGTCGACGGTGGGACGGCATCCCGTTTGAGGGGCGTTTATACCGATAAAAACGGTAAACCGTTAATGGTCGGCGGCAAGACGGGAACAGGCGACCACCGTAAGCAGGTCTGGAGTGAACGCGGGCGTTTGTTGGAATCGAAATTTATCAGCCGTGCCGCCACGTTTGTATTTTTCCTGGGCGACCGTTTTTTTGGCGTCATTACTGCTTATGTCGAAGGGCCGAACGCAAAGCAATACCACTTTACCAGTTCCCTGCCAGTGCAGATTATCAAATATCTTAAACCTTCGCTCTCAACGTTGATAAACAGGCAAACAGATGAAAAGGGCGGCCAGAAAATTGTTGATGGAAAACTGGGGGATGCGGCCTAAATTCCAAGTCGTTCAAAGTTATTTTCCATGTTTGCCTATTGATTCGGCCTTGTAAGGTTTTAACTTCCGTTCGCCCTTGGGTATTGGGCCTGTCGAATGGCTCATGTGGTTCGACTCGCTCAGCACGAACGGTTCAAACATTAAAGGGCAGAATCAATAACCTTAGTGGATAAACATGAACTTAACTTAAGGTTAGGCCATAAGTTGCCGCATCCTTTTTTCTTTATTTGGCGATATCGGACAATTCCTCGGAAATGGCGGCAGCCGAAATTTTGTTTCGTAGCTCTTGCTGATGGAGCTTGTCGATAGGGAAATTCCACAAGTAGGGGATACCTAATATCATTATCAGGGCGGGCAACCAGCCATAAATTAATTTTAATGCCGATAAGGATGATTCCGTATGGGTAATATCCGAAGGGTTGAAGTCGAATAGGGAAGGCAATGATGTCGCAAGCAAAACCCCTAAGCCGATCGACAATTTGCTCGCCATGCCCCAAACCGCAAAATATAATCCTGTCCGCTGCCTACCGGAGACGACAGTATCAAAATCCACTACATCCGCACTGATGGAACTTGCCAAAAACAGGATCGAGGCGAGGCTGCTACCACGGAGTAATATCAGTGTTATATATAAACCTGTGTCGCCCGTTTCAACTTGTGGCAGGAATAAGCTCCAAAACGCCACCCATAGCGCCGCGAATGAAATGGCGCGATGTTTGCCGATTCGGTCGGAAATCCAAATCCAAACCGGCAAACACAGGATTGAACCGAAATTTTCCGCCATAATCATCGGCGCAAATAAATCGGGTGCTTTAACGATATGATTCAACACGAAGCGGTGTAAGGTCGCCTGCATCAACACTGCGGTGCCGAAAAAAATAATTGCGATAAGGGTGCGCAAGAAGGCTTTGTTATGCCGCATAAGCATCAGCTCTTGCCGGGCTTTTTTAAAGATAGAATCAATATCTTCACTTAACTGCAATTCAGGGTGGGTTAACTTATCCGCAGCTAATACTTCAGGTGTACGTTCCGGCACTTTCCATAATGTGATAGCAACCAAAATTGGTTGCGTAAGCACGATCAGTGTAGCTATCGCAACAAGTTGTGTTTGAATTGCGCTTACGTCGAACAAGGTCATCACGATCAGGATGGCTAAAAACATCATTTGCCCAAAAAACCCGAATGCTTCACGCCATGCAGTCACCCTTGATCGTTCCGAATAATCGGTTGAAAGTTCAGCGCCCCAGGCTTTATAGGGTAGATCAACGAAGGTGTAAGCCACATACAAAAGGCTTGCCCAGAAAAACAGGTACCAGACGGAAACCTCCTTACCAGGGACAAAAACCATCCACGCACACAAGATCAACACCGGCGTTCCGACCGCTAACCAAGGCTTACGTCTGCCCCAGCGCGTCCCCATCCTGTCGCTAACGACACCTACAATGGGATCGATAATGATGTCCAATAACCTTGAAGCGGCTATTGCTATGCCCACACTAACCATCGACAAACCCAGTTCATCTGCGTAGTACGACGGAATAAATAGCGCCATCGGCAAGATGACGATGGTATGGGTTAAATGCGGCAATCCATATAAAATCATTAATGCGCGCGAAAGCGGTTGGGAGAGTGAGAAGCTGAGCTTTGCCATTTTCTGACCTTAGTTATTATTATGGACCGCCGTTCCAGATCAACTTATCTGGAACTTATTTTGCGCGTATTGTATCTGTAGCCTCAACGCATATAAAGACATTCAGTAAAATTAGGTTTATCTACCAAAAACCTTCCAGATTCACTCATTTCGGTTTTTCGTAGCTGAAAATATAAGCGTTGTCATTTCGAACGCTAGTGAGAAACCTTAAACATCCCAAAGTCAAGATGTCTCCCTATGGTCGAAATGACAACAATTTAATCGATGTAGTGTCTTAGATTTTTTGTCATGGACAGAGAATTCGGTTATACATGAATTAACTGACAATACGGAAGATGCCGTGAACTTAACCTATCCATTAACCATTTATTTCGATGCCTCATGCCGTTTATGCAACAGCGAAATGCAAAACATCAAAATCCATGACACGCAAAATCAACTGGTGCTAATCGATTGCTCTGCTCCCGATTTCGACGATACTGTCTGTAAAGTCAATAACATCAGCCAGGTTGCCATGATGAACCGCTTACATGCCCAGGATGCAAACGGCCGGTGGCTGGTCGGTGTCGAAGCCTTTGAAGTCATTTACCAAACGGTGGGCATGGCCATTATTGCCAAACTCTGGGGAAGCTCCATTACCCGGCCTTGGGCAGAACGGCTTTATCCTTGGGTCGTCAAGCACCGTTACATTCTCTCAAAGGTCGGCCTGCCCGAGTTGTTTGGCTTGTGGAGTCGGCATGCAGCACGCAAAGCGGAAAAACGCAACCGCTTATGCAGTGAAGGCCGATGTTCAACTAACGAATAAGCTCACATTCAGGAGTTAACCATGAAAATATTAGTCTGCGGCGCAACCGGCTTTGTTGGCCGTCATTTAACAAATTCTCTGCGTGCCGTTGGGCATACAGTTGTCCGCGGCATCCGCAAACCAACCCAACCTGATGACATTCCAGTAGATTATTGCAAAGACACGGACAAAGAAGACTGGCTAACCAAACTGGTTGATGTCGAAGTCGTTATCAATGCGGTAGGTGTGTTACGGGACAGCGCCAAACAACCCATGAAACTATTGCTGGAACAAACCCCCATCGCCTTGTTTTCAGCCTGCCAGGATGCAGGAGTTAAGCGGATTGTGCAGATATCCGCTTTAGGCATTGATAAGGGCATAGAAACCCCTTACTTCCAAAACCGCCGCGCGCCGGAAGCCTACCTTAACGGCTTGCCTGAGACTATGCGCTGGCTGATATTGCGGCCATCAATCATTTACGGTGAGGACGGCGCAGGTGCCAGAATGTTTCGCTTACAAGCTAGCTTGCCGGTACTCACCTTACCTGCCGGAGGTAAGCAAAGACTGCAACCCGTCCATATCGACGACATTTGCGAAGCCGTCAACCGTTGGCTAGCCGACCCCGAAGCCCAAAGCCAAACCGTAAGCTGCGTTGGCTTGGAAGCTACCGACATGCGTGGCATGTTGGACAGCTACCGGGAACAAATGGGACATTCCAAAGCCTTACATATCGGCATTCCTGCCTTTCTTGTCGGGCTTTCCGCTAAGATTGGCGACTTAATTCCTGCCAGTCCGCTATGCAGCGATACCTTGAAGATGCTGAATGCTGGTAATATCGGTGATTATGCCGAGTTTACTAAGTTGCTGGGGAGGCCACCTAGGAGCTATAAGGAATTTATTGATATAAGGAATAAGTGATATTGGGCGCTAAGAATATTGTGTCGTTAACGCGACGGTTTTTATAATCGGGTTCTCGCACCCGAAGGCGAGTTTCTTTTCTTTGTGCAGCCAAGCTCTACATGGACGTGGTGAATGCGGCTTATGCAGGAGCAATTTTCCGCAAAGAAAAGAAACCAAAAGAAAGGCTGCCCGGATACCGCTTAATCCTGCGCGCTGACATTTTATCGGGGTTTGTACGCATAGGGCATAAACCAGAAAGGACATCCCTGTCCTTCTAGCAAAGTGCAGCATCCCAGCCGCACCCCTTCAGGCTATTCCCGACAAAACTGCCAGTGCTCAGCGCGGCATAACGGGGTTGGGGTGCATAGTTAGAAAAGGCTGGGGTTAATTACCACAACCTAAGAGCTATTTCTTTAATCCAAACCCAACACTAGATTTTGAATTCGTCGTCGTAGCACTATTGGTATCCGGCCCAGAAGTGTTATTAACTATTTTGTCGCCCATAACTGTACTTGCTAAATCAATTTTTGGATTTTCAACCGCTGAAATTCAGGGAATGCGCTGAACCGGGGTCGGGAAGCGCGTGAATTTTAGTCGCGAGTAGCCATATCGAGACGGCGTTTTATCGAGCATGCTGTTTGCGAAGGGAAAATGCAATCGGCCGATGTCGATGGCGTAAAGTCATTGCGAGAACGATGTTGGATATCCCCTTGCTGGGTATCCGGCGAGAGAAGCAGGACGGCTCGGGCTTGCGCAGCAATTTAAACCGTCGCTCAAATTTTGAGGATTTTTGGGTAGGACACCCAGAAAAATCTTTACTCAAAATGAGCGACTCGCTTGTGCTTTTAAAATAGAGTTTTCACAGAGCTTAATATTTCCCGCTAATTGCATACCGGCAGCATAGAAGTCACCTCTAGCTCGTCCCATCGTTACAAATTTTCCTGTTTTTTCAAACAATATTAAAGTCGTAGCGCCACTTCTGGAATTTACTATTGGTATAATAAAGTGGGTAATAGATTTACTTAATATCAATTCCTTATTCAAAAAATCAACCACTCTATTTGAAAATTTGTCGGGTGCCAAATTCCCTAAATCCATGCAATTTGAAACAGAAATTTTATTATTTTTATCATCTAAGTAGGTGAGATTCATTTGTTCATCATTCATTTTGCCAATATAAATTAATGCCGGGTTTTTAGTATAATTATTAATTGATCGCTGAATCGAATTTTTCATAATTTCAGCAGAAGTTAAGCCGAATGGAGAATTGTTAAACCCGGATTCAGCATTACAATTATCTAATATAAAAATTCCACAATGAGACTTGGGATTATCAGATTCAGCAAAGGACTTAGGTATATCTGCCAAAATTAATAGGGTAACTAATAATGAAGCTATGATTTTTATCATTTCAACCCCTTTAATAATAATCCGATGCAATACCCGTTACCCAAAGAGTGTCTTATTCTGCTACAAGTAGGACTATTGTCGGAAAATTTAGTATTGCCCGATTATCACGTCAGTTTTTAAATTTTAATGACGGTATTGATTGAATTTGCTGAATAATTTTAGTTTATGCTATTTTTGGTTTTGCCATTGCCAAAAACCATCCGCTATCGCTTTCATGGCTAACAGTATCTACAACTCTTCGTCAATTAACTATTCCCGTTTTGCCGCGCCGAGCATCGGAGCATTTGTCGGGAATAGCCCGAAGGAGTGCGGCAGGGATGCCGCACTTTGCCAGAAGGACAGGGATGTCCTTTCTGGCAAACCCCGATAAATGCGAGAAGCGCAGGAGATAAGCGGCATTCGGGTCGCCTTTTCTTTGGATACTTTCTTTTGGCGAAGCAAAAGAAAGTATCTCGCCTTCGGGTGCGAGAACCCGATTTAAAACAATCGTCGCGTTAGCGACACTTAAAAAACTATCTGGGCAATTCCGAAAACCCCATCAAATATTCATCCACAGCACGGGCGGCTTGCCGTCCTTCGCGGATGGCCCAGACGACTAACGATTGGCCTCTCCTTCCGTCACCGGCGGCGAAAACCTTATCGATTGACGTACGGTATTGCTGTTCGTTCGCCTTGATGTTGCCGCGCGGATCGCGTTCCACGCCAAGCTCTTGCAACAAACCTTCGTGGACGGGATGCACGAAACCCATTGCCAACAGTACCAAATCGGCATTTAAGGTAAAGGCGCTGTCTGCTTTGTCGCCCATCTTCCATTGGCCGTTCTCTTGCTTCCATTCAACTTCGATGGCGTTAAGTTGGGTAATTTTACCGTCTTTACCGGTCACGCTGGTGGTGTTGACGCTCCAATGCCGATCGCATCCTTCTTCCTGGGAAGATGAAGTTCGCAATTTGTTTGGCCAAAGCGGCCAAGTCATCATTTTGTTTTCTTTTTCCGGCGGCTTGGGAAGGATTTCAATCTGTGTGACGGACTTTGCGCCTTGCCGGATGGAAGTGCCGATACAGTCAGAGCCGGTATCGCCGCCGCCGATAACCACGACATGCTTGCCTTTGGCGCTGATGGTAATGTCTTCCGGAATGATGTCGCCCGCATTGCGTTTGTTTTGCTGGCGTAGGAAATCCATGGCGAAATGGACGCCGTCCAGTTCCTTACGTCCGGGCACTTCCAGGTCGCGCGGTTTTTCCGAGCCTACGGCTAACACCACCGCATCGAAATCGGCAAGCAGGTTTTTCGCCGGAATATTTCCGCCTATGTGGCTGTTTGGCCGGAATTTCACGCCTTCGGCCTGCATTTGGGAAATACGTTTGTCGATATGGTGTTTTTCCATCTTGAAATCGGGGATGCCGTAACGCATCAAGCCTCCGATTCGGTCATTCTTTTCATACACAACCACATCGTGACCGGCGCGCGCCAATTGTTGGGCGCAGGCAAGGCCTGATGGCCCTGAGCCGATCACTGCAACGCGCTTGCCCGATTTCAGTTGCGGGATATAAGGCTTAATCCAGCCCATTTCCCAACCTTTATCGACAATGGCGCATTCAATCGATTTAATAGTTACCGGTTGGTCGGTCAAGTTTAAAGTGCATGAGGCTTCGCACGGGGCAGGGCAAATCCGTCCGGTAAATTCGGGGAAATTATTGGTGCTGTGCAAAATAGCCAATGCATTTTGCCAATCGCCCCGGTGCACCATTTCGTTCCAGTCAGGGATAATATTGTTGACGGGACAACCGTTATGGCAATAAGGGATTCCGCAATCCATGCAACGCGCGCCTTGCAGGGACATTTCGGAATCGGTTGGAACGAGTGTAAATTCCTTGTAATGCTTAATCCGTTCATTTGCTGGCGCATAACGACGGTCAGCGCGCGGAATTTCCATAAACCCTGTTGGTTTACCCATCTTTTAGTACCTTTGTTTGAATATTTGTTAGGCGGCTGCGGAGGTTTGAATTGCCTGAATTTGTTTCAATGCCTCGCGGTAATCCACCGGCATGACTTTGACGAACCGCGGTAAATAGTCTGACCAATTGTCGAGGATTTCTTGTGCGCGTTGGCTGCCTGTATAGTGCCTGTGGTTTTGGACTAGGCGCTTTAACCTCAAGGCATCATTCTTGGTCATATCCGACATGATATGGACGCGTCCATGTGTTTCCATGTCGCCGCCTTGGTGCGCGATAGCTTCCAATGTTTCATCTTCGGCCGGAATGGGTTCAAGTTCGACCATCGCCATATTGCAGCGTTTGTTGAAATCCCCGTTTCCGTCGAGCACATAAGCGATACCGCCGGACATACCGGCAGCAAAGTTACGGCCCGTCGACCCAAGCACGACTACGACACCGCCGGTCATATATTCGCAGCCGTGGTCGCCAACGCCTTCGACGACAGCGATTGCGCCTGAGTTACGGACTGCAAAGCGCTCGCCAGCAATGCCGTTAAAATAACATTCGCCGCTAATCGCGCCGTACAGGACAGTGTTGCCTACGATGATGTTTTCGGCAGGATTGATTTTGCACTCTTTGGGCGGCAATATGGCGATGCGGCCACCGCTCATACCTTTGCCGACATAGTCATTGCCGTCGCCTTCCAACTGGATGCTGACGCCTTGGGCCAAAAAGGCGCCGAAACTTTGTCCGGCTGTGCCTTTGACATGAATTGCGATAGTGTCGTCAGGCAGGCCTTTGTGCCCATAGCGTTTGGCGACTTCACCCGACAACATGGCGCCGAATGTACGGTTGATGTTATGGATTGGGATATCGATTTGTACCGGTTTTCCACTTTCCAAAGCCGGTTTTGCTCGCTTGATCAACTCATGGTCCAAAGCCTTTTCCAAACCGTGTTCTTGAAGTTCGCATTGGTAAACCGCCGTGTTTTTATCGACTTCGGGCCTGTAAAAGATTCGGCTGAAGTCAAGCCCTTGGGCTTTCCAATGGGCAATTGCAGGCTGCATATTCAAAACGTCGGAACGGCCGATCATCTCGTTTATCGTGCGGAAGCCCAATTTAGCCATCCAACGCCTGACGTCTTCGGCAACCAGGAAGAAATAATTGACCACATGTTCGGGTTGTCCGGTAAAACGCTTCCGTAGCTCCGGATCTTGCGTCGCAACGCCTACAGGGCAAGTATTAAGGTGGCATTTACGCATCATAATGCAGCCGGAAACGATTAACGGCGCCGTCGCGAATCCGAACTCATCGGCCCCTAGCAAAGCACCAATGACAACATCCCGGCCTGTACGCAAACCGCCGTCAACCTGTACGGCAATACGTCCGCGAAGCTGGTTGAGCACCAGCGTTTGGTGGGTTTCAGCAAGCCCGATTTCCCAAGGCAAGCCGGCATGCTTGATGGAAGTCATCGGGCTTGCGCCGGTGCCGCCATCGTAACCCGCAATCGTGACATGATCGGCATGGGCTTTAGATACACCTGCCGCCACTGTGCCGATACCGACTTCGGATACCAGTTTGACACTGATCCTGGCTTGCGGGTTGACATTTTTCAGGTCGTGGATGAGCTGCGCTAAATCCTCAATCGAGTAAATGTCATGATGCGGCGGCGGCGATATAAGGCCGACGCCTTGCGTGGAGTGGCGCACCCTGGCGATAACGGCATCGACCTTATGCCCTGGTAACTGCCCGCCTTCGCCGGGTTTTGCACCTTGGCTGATCTTGATTTGTAGATCGTCAGCATTTACCAAATATTCCGTTGTTACCCCAAATCGGCCTGAAGCGACTTGTTTAATCGCCGAGCGCATGGAATCGCCATTTTCTAATGGCTTGAAACGTTCAGGCAATTCACCGCCTTCACCGGTATTGGATTTTCCGCCGATACGGTTCATGGCAATCGCCAATGTGGTATGCGCTTCATATGAGATCGAACCGAAAGACATGGCTCCTGTTGCAAAGCGTTTGACGATTTCCGATGCAGGTTCCACTTCTTCCAGGGGGATTGGGTTTGCTTGTTCCTTAAAAGTCATCAGGCCGCGCAAGGTCAGGAGCGTTTCATTTTGCTCGTCGATCAGGCGGCAGAAGTCGTCGAAAAGCTCACGGCTGTTGCTCCGCGTCGCATGTTGTAATTTGCTGATAGTTGCGGGCGTCCACGCGTGGGCTTCGCCGCGGATACGGTAGGCGTATTCGCCGCCTACATCCAAAGCCTCTTTCAATAATGGTGCGTTTCCAAAGGCGAGCCGATGCCTTCGTACCGTTTCTTCACTAATTTCTGGAAGTCCCGCACCTTCGGTGGTGCTGGTTGTGCCGGTAAAATATTTTTCTAAAAAGGGTTCGGATAACCCTACGGCATTAAAAATTTGCGCACCGCAATAGGATTGATACGTTGAAATGCCCATTTTAGACATGACTTTAAGCAAGCCTTTTGAAATCGCCTTTACGTAACGTTTGTGGGCTTCGTATTCGCTTAGGCCCGGTATTTTTTCGCAAAGGTTAGAAAGCGTGTCAAATGCCAGATAGGGGTTGATGGCTTCCGCACCGTATCCTGCGAGCAAAGCAAAATGCTGGACTTCCCTGGCTTCGCCTGTTTCTATCACCAAGCCGACTTTTGTGCGTAAACCTTCACGGGTCAGGTAATGATGGACAGCTGAAGTCGCCAATAAAGCTGGAATGGCGATATGGGTTGAATCCATGTCGCGGTCTGAAAGGGCGAGAATATTGTTGCCGTCTTCTACAGCCTTTTTTGCCGCCTGGCAGAGTTTTTCAATCGCGCTTTCCATACCGCTTGCGCCGAGGTCAGTCGGATAGCTGAGGCTAAGGGTTTTGGTTTTGAACGCACCTCCGGTACGGGTTTCGATACGACGGATCTTTTCTAAATCCTGGTTGGTCAGTATCGGTTGTTCAACCTCCAGGCGCATATGGGTTCCGCCTTCGTCCAATCCCAACAAATTCGGCCTTGGGCCGATAAACGACACGAGCGACATGACCAGTTCTTCACGGATCGGGTCGATTGCGGGGTTGGTGACTTGGGCGAAACTTTGCTTAAAATAATCGTACAGCATACGCGGGCGTTGGGAAAGTACTGCCAAAGCCGTATCGATACCCATCGAACTGATTGCTTCCTGACCGGTTTGGGCCATGGGTTTGATCAGGAATTCGATGTCTTCCTGGGTGTAACCGAATGCTTGTTGCCTGTCCAGCAGGGTACGCGTATCCGGCGCCATCGCAGCAACTTCGGGCGGAAGTTTGGCGAGATGTATTTGAGTTTTGCCCAACCAATCCGCATAAGGATGCGCTTGCGCCAATTGGCTTTTCAATTCAGCGTCGTCTATTATGCGGCCTTGTTCGGTGTCGATCAGCAGCATTTTGCCGGGTTGTAAGCGCCATTTTTTGATGATTTTGTCCTGTGGGGGTTCGATAACCCCCATTTCTGACGCCATGATAACGAAATCGTCGTCAGTGACCAGGTAACGTGCAGGCCTTAGCCCGTTTCGGTCCAAGGTGGCGCCGATTTGCTTTCCGTCTGTGAAAGCGACAGCCGCCGGTCCGTCCCAAGGCTCCATCAGGGCGGCGTTATACTCGTAAAAAGCTTGCTGTTGTTCATTCATCAACTCGTTTCCGGCCCAGGCTTCCGGAATGAGCAACATCATCGCATGGGCCATGGAATAACCGCCGGCTACCAATAATTCGAGCGCGTTATCAAAACAGGCTGAATCCGATTGGCCTTCCGCAATTAAAGGCCAGATTTTATCGATATCGTCGCCCAACACCGTAGAGGCAATGGAATGCCTTCTGGCAGCCATCCAATTGACGTTGCCGGTCAATGTATTGATTTCGCCATTATGGGCGATCATGCGGAAAGGATGCGCCAAATCCCAGGTGGGGAATGTATTGGTGGAGAAACGTTGGTGCACCAATGCCAAGCCGCTAACCATCCGTTCGTCATTGAGGTCAGGATAAAATGTGCCTACTTGGTTCGCCAGCAACATGCCTTTGTAAACAACCGTCCTTGAAGATAATGACGGTATGTAGAATGCATGCCCATGATCTAAGTTTTTTGCCCTAACCGCATTTTCAAGCTGCTTGCGGATAACAAATAATTTACGTTCAAAAGTATCTTGGTCAGGGCAATCTGCACCGCGGCCAATGAAAACTTGCCTGATATAGGGTTCGACCGGTTTGACAGAGTAGCCGAGTTCGCTGTTGTCTACCGGGACGTCGCGCCATCCGAGCAATAAGGCTTTTTCTTGGTTGACATATTCAGCCAACAAGGATTCGCAGGTTTTTCGGTCAGCTTCGTTACGTGGCAGGAAAACCATGCCGACAGCGTATTCCCCAGCGGGTGGGAGACCTATCCCCAATTTTCCGCATTCAGCCTGAAAAAATGCATCCGGGATCTGTAATAAGATGCCGGCGCCATCACCCGCACAAGGGTCGGCGCCTACTGCTCCACGGTGGGTTAAATTTCTCAGTAAGTCCAACCCCTGGCGCACAATCCCGTGGCTTTTTTGGCCCTTTATATGTACGATAAAGCCCACGCCACACGCATCATGTTCGTTGCGAGGGTCGTATAAACCTTGTCTGGATGGTAGATTACTTTGATACATTGAAACCTCTGAAATATATTGAACTAAGGGTTATGACCATTATATTAAGATGCCCTCGTTTCAAACCGGTGCCTAACTATTCTCAACAGGCCGCTTTGCGGCAAAACCACTAAATTATACGGATGTGCCGATTTATTGTCACGTTGTTTGAGATTATGCCACATAAATAAAAAAGGAAAGAAATCGGCTGTCAATTTTGATAAAGGAACTGTGGTATCTTACACCGAAATATAGTTTTCTTTATCTCAGGGTCTTGATGCTTCATTTTGAATTGCGGCAGGAATCCTGAATTTTCTTATGATGTTACCATATTGATGGGTTTATTTTATTCATGAACCAAGTTTTTGACGTAATCATTGTAGGCGGCGGTATGGTAGGCGCTGCCGTGGCCTGTGGTCTGGGTGGAAGCCCTTTACGAGTCGCGGTGATTGAAAATGCGCCGCCACAACCTTTTTCCCCAGACCAGCCCCATGACTTGCGGGTGTCTGCGCTAAGTATTGCGTCCAAAAAAATTCTCGAAACGGTAGGGGCTTGGCGCGGCATAGAAGAGCGAAGGGCTTGTCCGTTCCGCCGGATGCGTGTTTGGGAAGCAGCCGGCGATACCGAATTTTGCAGCGATGATATTCAATATCCGCAATTGGGTCACATCGTTGAGAACAGGGTGATCCAATTGGCTTTGCTGGAACGCTTGGTTGATTTTGATAACATTACCCTGATTTCCCCTGCGGGGATCAAGGATATCCGGTATTCACCGGGTAAGCCAACGGAAATCGAATTGGATGATGGCCAGGTATTATCTGCAAGCCTCATCGTGGCTGCGGATGGCGGCCATTCCAAGGTAAGGCAAGCGGTTAATATTGGCGTGACAAGCTGGGATTATAAACAACATGCCTTAGTTCTTTATATTGAGACCGGCTATGGCCAACAAGACATCACTTGGCAGCGGTTTGTCCCGTCCGGGCCACAAGCATTTTTACCATTGACCGGGAATTATGGGTCGATTGTATGGTATCACTCCCCAGAAGAAGTCAGCCGTTTGAAATCATTGCCGTACGAGGAATTAAAACACGAATTAGCGGCGGCATTTCCAAAGGAATTAGGCGAAATAAAAAGCGTTTTGGCGGCAGCCAGTTTCCCGCTGAAACGGCAACATGCCCAGGCCTATGTCAAGCCCGGCGTCGTGTTGGTCGGCGATGCCGCGCACATGATCAACCCATTGGCGGGGCAGGGGGTCAATATAGGCTTGTTGGACGCCGCGGCTTTGGCGGAAGTCTTGGTCGATGCCGTAAGGCAAGGGTTTGACCCTAGTGAATTAGGGGTGTTAAAGCGTTACGAAAAAATGCGGCGTAATGAAAACTTGAAAATGATGACTGTCATGGATATCTTTTATCAGGTCTTCAGCAATGAGATTTTGCCAATCAAGGTTTTGCGGAACCTGGGTTTAGGGTTGGCTGAACGTATTTCCCCGGCAAAAAATAAAGCGATGCGTTATGCGATGGGATTGGAAGGCAAATTGCCGAAGCTGGCAAGGGGCGAAACGATCATTTAGCCGCATAAACCGATTTTTTGGGCTTAATGTTATCCAGCGCATAGAGCAGTTCCTCGCGTAATTGTTCTTGTTTCCCAGGGTCGGACAATGGTTGCAACTGTAAGTCGGTGATGTAGAACATGTCCTCGACCCGGCTTCCTATCGTGGTGATTCTTGCGCTATGCAGGTTGATGTCCAGCTTGTTAAAAATCCTGCCGATTTGTGACAGCAACCCGGATCTGTCTGTTGTTACCAATTCCATTATGGTCTGTTTGTTTAAAGGGTCGGGGTAAAACCGGATGCTGGTGGGGATGGGGAAATGTTTGGCTTGCCTTGATAGGCGATGGATGTTCCGGTGTTCCTTGACTTCCTGGCTTAGCAAGTTGTTCCGTAACGCGTTGCAGATATGGGTGATCCGGTAGGGTTCGTTGATGGGTTCCCCGGTTTGTTCAAGCACTTGGAAAGTATTGAGCACATAATCATCATCGGTGGTCATTATCCTGGCATCCAAAATGGTAAGCCCCAATTGGTCCAAGGTCGCTGTGCTCAAAGAAAATATTGCGCCGACATTTTTTGCGTAAACAAAGACTTCTGCGCTGCCGCGACGGGTTTGCGAGCGCAGCATAACCAATGGCAAAACGGATTTTCCGGCAGAAAGGATGGCCGAGGTATGCCAGGCAATTTCATCAGACGAGTAACGCAGGAAGTAGCCATCGCTGATATGTTGCCATATTTTCTCGAGTGCGGCTTCAGTGAAACCGAGCCCGATAAGCTCGTCCAGTGCTTCTTTTTTGTGTTCCTGGATCCGGTCTTTCAAGGCCGATGGATTTTGTAGCCCCCTGCGCAATGCATTGTGTGTCGAAGTATAGAGCTCCTTTAGCAGCGCATCCTTCCAGTCATTCCATAATTCAGGGTTAGTCGCCCGGATATCTGCGACCGTTAACAAATATAAGTGGTTAAGGTACTCAATGCTGCCCACTTTTTGGGCGAATTCATGGATAATGTCAAGGTCGCTAATGTCTTTTCGCTGGGCGGTCATGGACATTACCAAGTGGTTGCGCACCAACCAGGTAACGAGTTTGGTGTCATGGATAGAAAAATAATGCTGTAGGCAAAAAGCCCTGGCAAATTCTTCGCCTATGGTTGAATGGTCGCCGTTACGTCCTTTGGCGATATCATGGAACAAGGCCGCAATAAACAGGATTTCCGGTTTGTTGATAAGCAAAAACAAGTCGTTGCAGAATGGCAATTCATCCCGGTGCTTATCCAGCGAAAATCGCCGCAGGTTCCTGATGACAAAAAGCGTGTGCTCATCCACCGTATAGATGTGGAACAGGTCGTACTGCATACGGGCAACGATATTGGCAAAACCGGGAAGATAGGCCGCCAGGATACCGTAGCGGTTCATCCGCCGGAGTTGTGTGGTGATACCATGCGGCTGCCGGAATATTTCCATAAACAGGTGGTTTGCGGCTTTGTTTTGCCGGAAGCAATCGTCAATAAGGTACAAGCTCTTACGGATAAGCCGGATCGTGGTGGCCCTGATGCCTTTAAGCGCCGTATTTTTTTGCAGGATTAAAAAAATTTCGAGCAATGCCAAGGGTTGACGTTCAAAAACGTCGTTGTCTTTTGCTTCGATATAATTGTTAATGATAATAAAATGTTCGTTTAATGGTTCAGTTTTGGAAGGTTCGCCTAAGACAAAACGTTCATTGAACAATTGCAGTAGCATTTCATTGAGACGTTGCAGTTCAAGGATGGTCTTGAAATAAAACTGCATGAATTGCTCGACATCCTCGTTATATTTTTGGTTTTCGGCAGTAAAACCAAATTGGCGGGCAAGATCCCGTTGATAGTCGAAAATCAGCCTGTCTTCGCTACGGCCGGTAAGCAAATGCAGGGCGTAGCGGATACGCCACAAGACATGCAGGCCGGCTATCAATTGGTCGTATTCGGATTCCGGCAAAAAGCCGTATTGGATCAGCTCCCTTAATGTCTTGGAGTTATATTGGCGCTTAAAAACCCACGTTATGACCTGCATATCGCGCAAGCCGCCAGGGCCTTCCTTAATGTTGGGTTCGAGGTTGTAAGCAGTATCGTGGTATTTCGCATGGCGCTGCTGCTGTTCCAGCATTTTTGCCGCAAAAAAATCTTTCGACGGCCAGATTTTGTCGGGCGTAATTTCATCCTTGAATTTTTGATAAAGCGTATTGTTGCCGACAATCAACCGGTTTTCCATAATGCTGGTCATGATGGTCTGGTCATCTTGTGCGGCTGCTACGCATTCTTCTATTGTCCGTACGCTTTGGCCGGGCTTTAAGCCGATATCCCAAAGAAAAGTCAGGAAATTTGTGAGTGGTTCTTTAAATTCGGAAACATTCACGGTATCCAGCAGTATGACTATATCGATATCGGAGTGGGGAAATTGTTCCTGCCTACCGTAGCCGCCAACGGCAATCAAGCAGAGCTTTTCGGCATTATTTTCGAGAAAATAATGCCAACTTGCAGTGAGCACTTCGTCGATAAATGCAGATTTTTCCCTTAGCAGGTCGCGGACTGATTGTTGGGGGTCGAATTTTTGTTCAAGTTTTTGGTTATTAATCTTAATAAGCTGTTTAAAACGCTGCAGCCTGCCTTTATCAGAAAACCAAACAGGTTCGATGGCGCAATTCATGTTAGCCCTATTTCTTCCTGACGCAGCGTCAATATTTCATATCCGTTTTCAGTGACCAACACCGTGTGTTCCCATTGGGCTGACAGGCTGTGGTCTTTAGTGACGGCTGTCCATCCATCTGCCAGGATTTTAACGTGCCGTTTCCCTTGGTTCAGCATAGGCTCGACCGTGATAATCATACCTGCTTCAAGGGTTTCGCCTTCGCCGGCCTTGCCGTAATGTAAGACCTGTGGGTCTTCATGAAAGTTTTTGCCTATCCCGTGCCCACAAAACTCCCTAACGACAGAATATCGATTGGTTTCCGCATGGGTTTGTATGGCATGGCCGATGTCGCCCAGTGTTGCGCCCTGTTTGATTTGCTTAATCCCTAGATACATGGCTTCCTGGGTTATTTTGACCAGACGTTTGGCTGGAGGGCTAACCTCGCCAACAAAGAACATTTTGCTCGTGTCGCCGTGGTATCCGTCTTTGATCACAGTAATGTCAATATTGATGATATCCCCCGGTTTAAGCCTTTTATTGCTCGGTATGCCATGGCATACGGTATAGTTAGTGGATGTGCAAATGGATTTCGGGAATCCCCGGTAATTGAGCGGGGCTGGGATAGCTCCCTGGACGTTGACGATGAAATCATGGCATAGGGTATCCAATTCCTCAGTCGTAACCCCAGGGGCGATATGGGGTTCGATCATTTCCAATACTTCGGACGCCAGTTTCCCGGCGACGCGCATTTTTTCAATTTCGGTTTCTGTTTTAATGGTGATTGACATGGGTGGTTCAATGTTCATGCTTATGATTTCAAGATAAGCGTTTAAGTACGTCGCCCTTGACCTTATCCTATATTCTGCATGAGTTTAGCAGAGTTCGGCTTGTTGTAAAAAACAGATTATGGTATAAAGTCGTGTTGATTTATTCAACAAATACTCACGCCTATCGTCACGCTTGATAGGGTGCTGGCTTTAGCACACGGTTAAGGCTAGTTATCAGGCGGGATACGCGGAGGCTTAACCCAACTCGGAACCTCGGTTTCGAAAATACAATCTTAGGAGAAATGAATGTCGGCAGTATCCATGCGTCAAATGCTGGAAGCGGGAGTCCATTTTGGGCACCAAACCCGTTATTGGAACCCCAAAATGGCTAATTACCTGTTCGGTTCCCGTAACAAAATCCATATTATCAACCTGGAAAAAACGCTTCCCATGTACAATGACGCGATGAACTATCTGGGTCAGATGGCAGCCAACAAAGGCACTGTGCTGTTTGTGGGGACTAAAAAATCAGCCCGTAAAGTCGTTGCTGAAGAAGCGGCCCGTTGCGGCATGCCATACGTCAACCACCGCTGGTTAGGCGGCATGTTGACCAACTTTAAGACCATAAAAAAATCGGTTTCACGGCTTAAAGAGCTGGAAGCCATGAAGACAGACGGCACCCTGTATCAACGTTTCGGTAAAAAAGAAGCCTTGGGCATGGAACGCGAATTGGAAAAGCTGGAACGCAGCTTGGGCGGTATCAAGGACATGAAAGGCGTTCCCGATGTTATTTTCGTTATGGATGTCGGTTACGAAAAAAATGCGATAGGTGAAGCGAAAAAGCTGGGCATCCCCGTGGTTGGGGTGGTCGATTCCAATAACTCCCCTGACGATATCGATTATGTCATTCCAGGCAATGACGATTCAATCAGGGCGGTAAAGCTTTATTGTGAAGGCGTATCAGCCGCTGTGAACGACGCTAAGTCCGCTGCTTTGGGCTTATCCGCTAAAGAAGATGATTTTGTAGAAGAATTGGCAGCAGGCCAACAGGCTGAGTAAGCTTAGTTACAAGCAATAACATGATGGCAATACTATTGCCGTTCCATTAACGCCTCCTAAATGGGGGCGTTTTTATAAAGTTAAACACTGAAAGAGATCAAAGAGAGTATGAGCGATACAATTAGCGCGACAATGGTCAAAGAACTGCGTGAACGCACAGGTTCCGGCATGATGGAATGCAAAAAGGCGTTAGTGGAAGCCAGTGGCGACATGGAATTGGCCATTGAGAACATGCGTAAGGCGGGTTTGGCAAAGGCCGACAAAAAATCTGACCGGATAGCAGCGGAAGGGCTGATGGGTGCAAAAGTTAGCTCGGACGGAAAAACTGCGGTCATGGTCGAAGTCAACTGCGAAACCGATTTTGTTGCCAAAGCCGATGATTTCATTGGGTTTGTCAATAATATTGCCAATGCCTTAGTCGATGCGGATGTCAATGCTAAAGACGATTTATTGGCAATGAAGTTGGCGGGCGGCGAGTCCGTAGACGAAGCACGGCGCGGCCTTATTGCCAAGTTAGGCGAAAACATAACCGTCCGGCGTTTTGAAAAATTTACAACAACATCTGGTGGTACCGCGTGCTATTTGCATGGCAGCAAAATCGGTGTCATCGTCGAGTTAACGGCAGCCAATCCTGAGCTTGGCAAAGACATAGCCATGCACATTGCCGCCAGCAAACCCCTATGCGTTTCAGAACAGGAAGTACCGGCGGAAACCATCGAAAAGGAAAAGGAGATTTTTCGCGCCCAATCGGCTGAAAGCGGCAAACCGGCTGATATTATCGAAAAAATGGTCACTGGACGGATCGGCAAGTATTTGGCCGAAGTCACTTTATTAGGGCAACCTTTCATCAAGGATGACAAAATGACAGTTGCGAAATTACTGGCATCCAAAGGCAATGGCGTGGTGCGTTTTGCCCACTTCAAAGTTGGTGAAGGCATAGAGAAAAAAGAAGAAAATTTTGCCGAAGAAGTCATGGCGCAAGTAAGAGGCAGTTAGACTATTAACCTACCCGGAACATTACCACTTTAACCAACTATGTCCCAAACAATTTGCCAAAGAATATTACTGAAGCTGAGCGGTGAAGCGCTCATGAGCGAGTCGGGCGGCAGCATCGATGCCGATATCCTCAAACGACTGGCATTAGAAATCATTGAGTTATGCGGCATGGGCATCCAAGTAGGGTTGGTCATTGGTGGCGGAAATATTTTGCGTGGCGCCCAAAAAGCCGCAGAGGGGCTGGATCGGGTAACGGGCGACCAGATGGGGATGCTTGCAACAGTCATTAACGCCTTAGCGATGCAGGATGCCCTTGAGCATTTGGGTCAACCAGTCAGGGTGATGTCGGCGTTGAAAATCAACCAAGTTTGTGAGGATTACATCCGCCGCCGCGCCGTTCGCCACTTGGAGAAAGGACGGGTCGTTGTGTTTGCGGCAGGGACAGGCAACCCTTTTTTTACCACCGACTCGGCGGCAAGCCTTAGGGCAATCGAGATTAATGCGCAATTAATGATTAAGGCCACCAAGGTCAAAGGCGTGTATTCGGCAGATCCGGAAAAAGTGAAAGATGCAGTGTTTTATCCGCGTTTAACTTACGATGAAGCCTTGGACCAGCGCCTGAATGTCATGGATACGACCGCGTTGGTATTATGTCGGGATAACAATGTCCCCATGCGGGTCATGAATATTTTTGAACAAGGCGCTGTAAAAAGATTAATGCTGGGCGAAGAGATAGGTTCTCTTATTGAACGAGGAGCGTAACGTGATTAGCGATATTCAACAGGAAGCAACAAGCCGGATGGGCAAAAGCATCGATGCCCTTAAACATGAGTTTTCAAAGATCAGGACAGGGCGCGCGCATCCAAGTTTGTTGGACCAAATTACCGTTTCGTATTATGGCAATGAGTCTTCTTTGTCCAAGGTCGCCAATATTGCCGTTGAAGACGCCCGTACCTTAACTATAACCCCGTGGGAAAAAAATATGGTACAGGTCATTGAAAAAGCCATACTCAAGTCAGACCTTGGTTTGAACCCTGCGACGAATGGTATGGTCATACGTATCCCATTGCCAGCGCTTACGGAAGAACGGCGCCGGAGCTTGGTGAAGGTCGTAAAAAGCGAAGCGGAAAATGGCCGGGTTGCCGTCAGGAACATCCGACGGGACGCCAATGCGGAAATCAAGGAAGCCTTGAAGGAAAAGCTGATATCCGAAGACGAGGCGCATGGCGCCGAAGAAAAAATTCAAAAAATTACCGACCAGTACATCAAAGAAATCGAGAAATTATTGGAAGCGAAAGAAGCCGACCTATTGTCAATATAACAAGGAGTTTCACAATGGCTGCGGGTGAACATAACAGTTTAGTGGGCGAAAATGGTATTCCAAGGCACATCGCAATTATCATGGACGGTAATGGAAGATGGGCGGAAAAACGCTTTATGCCGCGCGCTTTTGGCCATCAAGCGGGGGTTAAGGCAGTAAGGAAAATTGTCGAACACGCCGGTAACCTCGGCGTTGAAGTATTGACCTTGTTTGCATTCAGCAGTGAAAACTGGCGGCGGCCTAAGGAAGAGGTTTCATTGTTAATGTCGTTGTTTGTCGAGACCTTGCAAGGTGAGATCGACACGCTCGACAAAAACGGTGTCCGTTTGAAGTTTATCGGCGATAGGTCGGCTTTTCCGGATATCTTGCAGCAAAAAATGCAGGAAGGCGAAACCCAAACGAAAGCCAACCAAGCATTGACCTTAGTGATAGCGGCCAATTATGGCGGGCATTGGGATATATCCCGGGCTATGCAACGGATTGTCGATAAGATAAGGTCTGGCGAGTTGGAGAACCAGCCGATAACTCCGGAACTAATCGAAAAACATTTGTCCACCTCAGGGTTGCCTGATCCAGACCTTTTTATCCGGACTGGCGGAGAAGAACGGGTAAGCAATTTTTTATTATGGCAGTTGGCTTATACCGAACTTTATTTTACGGGAACGCTTTGGCCGGATTTTGACCAAAGTTCATTAGATGACGCCATCAAAAGCTTTAAAAGCAGACAACGTCGCTTTGGCCATACGGGTGAGCAAATACTCAATAAATTAGCTTCAATTTAACCTTAGAAAAAATAAATGTTACAACAAAGAATAATAACGGCCGTTATTTTGGCGTCCTTAGCTGTCATAGCAGTATTTCGATTGCCAGGAGACTATTTTTCTTTGGTCTTCGGCGTGATCATCTTGATGGCGGCTTGGGAATGGTGCCACCTTATCGGAATCAATGAGCCAACCAGAAAATATTTGTTCCTGCTGGGGCTTCTTGTGCCGATGCTATGGATACAATATTGGACGCAATTCCTGGAAGGGTTGCAGTACCTTATCGAAACTGCACAACAAGACATCTATCAACATGCGAAAAAAGTCGGTTGGACATCGATAAGTAGCTTCATGGAATACCTCAATATACCGGATGTCAGGCTGTATTCAGGGGTAATAGAATGGCTTGTCATTCCGCCGGTGATTTTCTGGGTATTGGTCATGGCTCTCATCAAACATACACCGACAGGCGTACTTAAGTTGGAACTGCGCCTCCGTTACAAGGCATTGCTAGGTTGGTTTGTGCTATTGATGGCATGGATGTTTTTGGGGCGTCTCAGGAACCTTTATGGGGCTGAAATGGCGATGTATTTTTTGATCCTTATCTGGGTAGCCGATATTTCAGCTTATTTCGTTGGGAAAAAATTCGGCAAATCCAAATTGGCGCCTGAAATAAGCCCAGGCAAAACCATGGCGGGTTTTTATGGCGCCTTAATTTCGGCCCTTGTATGCGGTATCGTATTAAGCTTGATATATGGGTTTCCGCTCATGAACGCCTCCGATATGATTTTGTTGTCTGTATTGACGGTGCTGATTTCCATCTATGGCGATTTGTTTTTTAGTGTAGTGAAACGGCAAAGCAACCTAAAAGAGAGTGGAAGCTTGCTCCCTGGGCACGGCGGAATCCTTGACCGTATGGATAGCTTGATTGCCGCTACTCCCATTTTTTATGCCGGCATATACCTGATTTACAGGATGTTGGAAAATGCCCAAGGAACTGGGGCGATTGAATGAAAGGCCTGTGTATACTTGGCGCAACCGGGTCAATCGGTGTAAGCACCCTCGATGTCGCGGGGCGGCATCCGCACCTCTATAAAATTATTGCCTTAACAGCAAACTCCAATATAGATATGTTGTTTGAGCAATGCCTGGCTCACCATCCCAAATATGCGGTTGTCGTAAACGAGGGCAAGGCCCAGGAATTTAAAAATAAGATAAGCAATTCTCCAGTGTCTGATATCCAGGTGCTGACAGGCAGCAAAGCCCTGGAACAAGTCGCTACCTTAGACGAAGTTGATTCGGTCATGGCCGCTATCGTCGGTGCGGCGGGTTTGTTGCCAAGCCTCGCCGCTGCGGAAGCGGGCAAAACCGTGTTGCTGGCAAATAAAGAAGCTTTGGTCATGTCCGGGGCCATTTTTATGGATGCGGTTACGACCTCGGGCGCACATTTGCTGCCCATTGATAGCGAACATAACGCCATCTTCCAATGTATGCCTTCCCACTATAAAACCGGTACGGATGGCAAACAAGTCAGGCGTATCTTATTGACGGCTTCAGGCGGCCCCTTTCGGGAAATGCCGATAGAACAAATGACTGCTGTCACACCCGAACAAGCGGTTGCCCACCCCAATTGGGATATGGGCAAAAAAATCTCAGTGGATTCGGCAACCATGATGAATAAGGGCTTGGAAATGATCGAAGCCTGTTTGTTGTTCAACATGGCGCCCGAACAGATACAAGTGGTTATCCATCCTCAAAGTGTTATCCACTCCATGGTTGATTATGTCGATGGTACAGTATTGGCGCAAATGGGGAATCCCGATATGCGGATACCTATCGCCCATGCCATGGCATGGCCAGAACGTTTCGATTCAGGAGCCAAGCCGCTCAATATCTTCGATGTAGCCCGAATGGATTTTGAAGAACCGAATCTCGAGCGTTTCCCTTGTCTGCGCTTGGCCTACCAAGCAATCAATAAAGGCGGCACCATGCCGGCTGTGCTTAACGCGGCAAACGAAATAGCTGTGGAAGCCTTTTTGGATAGGCGCATAAAGTTTACCGATATTCCCCTTATCATCGAACGCTGCATGGAAAAAGTAGCGGTTGCTGTCGCAGACAACCTGGCTATAGTCCTGGAAAAAGATCAACAGGCTAGGTCTGTCGCCCAGCAAATTATTCTTGAGATGAATGCTTGATGGAAACGTTGCATACGCTATTTTTTTTCATTATAGCCATTGGGATTTTGATTTCATTCCATGAGTTCGGACATTTTTGGGTTGCCCGGAAAACCGGGGTCAAAGTGCTCAGGTTTTCCGTAGGTTTCGGTAAGGTATTGTGGTCTCGCCAAAAAAGCCCTGAGGATACCGAGTATGTCTTGTCGGCAATCCCTTTGGGCGGTTATGTAAAAATGGTTGACGAGAGGGAGGGTAAAGTCAAAGAAGAAGACCTTCCTGTGGCTTTTAACCGGCAGCCATTGTGGGTGAGGACTTCGATTGTAGCGGCTGGGCCACTATTTAACATCATGTTGGCAATTGCATTGTTTTGGGTAGTTTTGGTATTGGGGGAAACCGGCCTGAGGCCAGTGTTGGGCGAAGTAAAGCAAGGTACGTTAGCTGCGGCAGCCGGATTTGTTGAAGGTGAAGAAATCCTTGAAGTGAACGATAAAACCGCCAAAACCTGGGCTGAAGCCATGAATGTCTTAATATCCGCTGCAATGGACGGCGACCTGGATATCAAGGTTAAGGTCAAGAATGTAGCGGATGAAAAAAATGAAAGAGTGCTTACCCTGACCGAAAATGAGATACAGGATTCCGAAAACCTCTACGAACGGTTGGGATTCAAACCCTGGTCGCCCAAACTTAAACCGGTCATCAACGAAGTGCTCCCCGATAGCGCCGCGCTGACGGCAGGCCTGAAAAAAGACGATGTCATCATTAGCGCGGATGGAATCCTTATCAGCGATTGGATGCAATGGGTGGATTACATAAAAAAGCGTCCTAATGTAACCATAAAATTAGTCGTAGACCGTCAAGGGGCACAATTAAATTTGCTGATTACACCCAAAAGCGTCCCATCCGGCGAAGCGACAGAAGGCAAAATCGGGGCTTCTGTCCTTATGCCCGAAGGGCTGATGAAATCCATGACTGTTGAATATTCTTTGCCTCCGCTTGAAGCGGTTCCCCAAGCGTTTACAATTACCTATGATTACGCCATCATAACTTTGAAAATGATGGGTAAGATGTTGATCGGCAAAGCATCCGTTAAGAATTTGAGCGGCCCTATCAGCATTGCCCAGATTGCAGGCCAATCCGCCAATATGGGCTTGGTGTACTTCATCAAATTCATGGCTCTGGTCAGCGTCAGCCTAGGGGTATTGAATTTATTGCCTATACCCGTCCTTGATGGCGGTCATCTCATGTTTTTCGGGATAGAAGCCATTAAGGGTAGTCCTGTCTCTGAAAAATCGCAGGTTTTTTTCCAGCAGATCGGTATGGCGCTCTTATTTTTGCTCATGGCAACTGCCATGATTGTCGATGTCCAGCGTTTGGTTTATTAATTAAAGTATTTTTAAAGGACTGAAAATTATCCCCGTCCGAAGTGAACGAATTCTTTATCAGTAACTCCCAATCTAAACCAAATAGTATTCCCTTATTCCCTTATCAATTTTTAAAAGAGAAATCCGATGAAAAGCATGGCCCAGTTAGCCGGAACTTTACTGATTGCGCTGTTCCTCCCATTTGCTGATGCAGACGAGGCGGCAATTAGAAAAGCGATAGAAAAATCAATGCCAACCGCTAAAATTGAATCCATTAAACCTTCGGAAATAGCAGGATTGTACGAAGTGGTTTTAGGTTCCAGTATTTATTACGTATCCGATAATGGTAAGTACCTGCTCCAAGGACGCTTGATTGATGTGGAAAATCGAATCGATTTAACTGAGAAAAAGCTAGGAGCAACCCGTAAGCAGGGATTGGATAAAATGGGGGTGGACAACATGATTGTGTTTAAGCCCAAGATAGCAAGGTACAAGGTATCCGTTTTCACTGATATTGATTGTGGTTATTGCCGGAAATTGCATTCTGAAATCGACCAATACTTGGCTGAGGGTATCACCATCCAATACTTGTTTTTCCCAAGGGCTGGTAAGGGTTCCGATTCTTACAATAAGGCGGTTTCTGTCTGGTGCGCTAAAGACCGGAACGAGGCGTTAACAGCGGCGAAAAAAGACCAGAAAGTGGAAAGCAAGACCTGTGCTAACCCCGTTGATAAGCACATGCAATTGGCAGAGGAATTCGGTGTGCAAGGTACGCCGATGATAGTGACCGAAAATGGAACCGTTATCCCAGGTTATCAGTCGGCAAAGGAACTGGCGCGGACTTTACAAAGCGAGAAAGCCGCACAATAAAACACATTCCCTAACCATTTGTATGCGTCGATGAAGCAAATTTATTTGTTCCATTTTCGTATTTACTAAACCAAACCTTTAAGCCGGTAAACCAATTCCAAAGCCTGTTTAGGGCTTAATTCATCTGGATTTATATCCTGAATCAAAGTAACGGCCGGATGGCTTTCCTGGTTTGCAAACAAATCCAACTGGTTATTTCCCAATTCCGCCTGTTGTTCGATATAAGCCTTATCTTCCAGGTAACGGAGCTTGGTTTTGGCTTTTTCGATCACTGGTCTGGGCACGCCAGCCAATGACGCCACTTGCAAACCGTAACTTTGGCTGGCGGGGCCGTCCTTTACGGCATGAAGAAAGATGATCTTATCGCCATGTTCCATGGCGTCGAGATGCACATTGGCAATGGATTTCTGTTCATCAGCCAGTGTCGTCAGCTCAAAATAATGGGTGGCGAATAGGGTAAATGCCTTGGTTTCTTTAGCTAGATAATCGGCGCAAGCCCACGCCAAAGACAAGCCGTCGAAAGTACTGGTGCCGCGGCCTATTTCATCCATTAAAATGAGGCTGTTAGCTGTCGCATTATGTAAGATATTGGCAGTTTCAGACATTTCCACCATAAACGTCGAACGCCCGCTTGCCAAATCGTCCGAAGCACCGATACGGGTAAAAATCTTGTCGATAGGGCCGCAAACCAAGTTAAGGGCGGGAATATAGCAGCCGATATGCGCGATCAGGACAATTAGCGCTGCTTGGCGCATATAAGTCGATTTACCCCCCATGTTAGGGCCCGTGATCACCAGCATCCGGCGATTGTTGGACAAGGACAAATCGTTAGCGACAAAGGGCGTATCGGAGACTTGTTCGACCACCAGGTGCCGTCCGCCTTCGATATGGATTCCAGGCCGTCCAACCAAATTCGGCTGCGATAGGTTTAAGGTATCGGAACGTTCTGCAAAATTTGCCAGTACATCGAGTTCAGCCAGGGCTTCGGCGCATCGCTGCAATGGTTGTATTTCCGTGGCGACCTTATTCAGCAGATCCTCATATAAGGCTTTCTCAAAAGCCAGGGATTTTTCCCTGGCGCTAAGGACTTTATCCTCAAAACCCTTCAATTCCTCAGTGATATATCGTTCTGCCCCTTTTAAGGTTTGCTTACGGGTGTAATGGGGAGGGATTTTGTCAACATGTAAGTGGGAAATCTCAATGTAATAACCGAAGACCCGGTTGTAATTTACCTTAAGGGTATTAATGCCAGTTGCCAGTCTTTCCCTGCTTTCCATGTCGAGCAGATATTGGTCTGCATTTTGGCTTAAGTTCCTGAGTTCATCCAGTTCCTGGTTATAACCTGGCGCGATAACGCCGCCGTCACGGGTCAATACCGGCGGATTTTCGACGATGGCTTGTTGCAATAATGACAACAGGGCAGGGTGTTCGCCTATGTTTTTTAGCAGTAAGCTTAAGTGCGGGTTTTCGCAATTTGCGAATACGCAGTGCAAGTCAGGCAAAGCGGACAACGTATTTCGCAATACCAGCAAATCGCGCGGCCTTGCCGATTTTAAGGCGATCCGCGCGCTTATCCTCTCAATATCGCCCACTTGGCGCAAGATTGTCCGTACATCTTTGTACAGCTTGTTGTCGAGCAATGTGGCGATACATGCATAGCGTTGCTTAAGAATTTGGTGGTCCCGTAAAGGCCTATGCAACCAACGGTGTAAACAACGGCCGCCCATCGCGGTAACGGTTTTGTCCAGCACGCCGAGTAAGGTAAATTCAGTTTGTCCGGACGGGTGGAAATCCAGCTCCAGGTTACGTCGGCTGGCGGCATCCAGCCTTATGCTGTCGCTGCTGCTTTCCGTGCTGATTCCTTGAATATGCGGAAGGGCGCTTTGTTGGGTGTCCTTAACATACTGTAGCAAGGCGCCGGCAGCCGCGACCGCCGAGTGCAGGCTGTCACAACCGTAACCTTTAAGGTCTAGCGTATTGAATTGCTTTAATACCAGCAACCGCGCGCTTTCCGGTTCAAAGTGCCAGGGAGGCCTACGGCATAAACCGTTACGTTGTTTCAGGCTTAAAGGCAACGCCAAATCTTCGCTAAACAGCAGTTCCGCTGGGTTAAGCCGCCCGATTTCACTCAGCAACTGGTCTTCGGTATCCGCCTGCTGCAATACAAAGCGTCCGCTAGTCACGTCAAGGGTGGCGATGCCGTACTTGCCATCAAAAACACAAATGGCAACCAGCAAATTATCCTTACGGTCTTCCAGTAAAGCTTCGTCCGTCACTGTGCCTGGGGTAATGATACGGACAACTTTACGCTCGACAGGCCCCTTACTCGTTGCGGGATCGCCGATTTGTTCGCAGATTGCCACTGACTCGCCATGCCTTAACAACTTGGCGAGATAACCCTCAGCGGCATGATAGGGTATGCCCGCCATTGCAATCGGAATACCTGCCGATTGGCCGCGGCTGGTTAAGGTGATATCGAGTAGCTGTGATGCTTTTTTGGCGTCATCGTAAAACAACTCGTAAAAATCGCCCATGCGGTAAAACAGGAGGGTATCGGGGTGTTCCGCCTTGATGCGCAGGTATTGTTGCATCATGGGCGTGTGTGGAACGGCAGCTTTTTGCTCTATACTCATAGCCCTATTTTATCTGAACTCCAGGGAGTCCACAGCATGGATAATGAGTTATTTGAACTCGCACAAAGGTTAGGGCATGCCCTTAAAGACAAAGGGTGCAGAATCGCCACGGCGGAATCCTGCACGGGTGGCTGGATTGCCCAATGTATCACTGAAGTGCCTGGAAGTTCCGCCTGGTTTGACCGTGGTTTTGTCACTTACAGCAATAATGCAAAAATCCAGATGTTAGGTGTAAGTCCAGATGCATTAGGGCAGTATGGCGCAGTCAGCAAAGAGGTTGCCCAACAGATGGCAGCAGGGGCGTTGGCAAACAGCGAAGCTGATTGGGCTATCGCTGTTACGGGCATCGCTGGGCCGGACGGCGGCAGCGATAGTAAACCAGTGGGTACGGTTATCTTGGCCTGGCAAAATAAAGATAGGTTTATTAAAGTGGAGATGTTGCATTTATCGGGAAATCGGCATCAAATCAGGGAACAGACGGTAAAATACGGAATAGAAACTGCGCTGCTCTTATGTAGGGGAAATTAAAAACTTGTGCCAAGGCTTGAAGAATTTTAACGACTTGCGCTAAATATTTTGGCCTGTTGGTTCTTTTAAATCTGAATTTAGAAACCTATACGAAATGAAGCAACGATGTACGGCAATAGCCCAATAAAGCGATAACAAACAAATTATTTATTGTATAGTTATGTTTGATTCATGGGTTACATTTGAAGGCTAAAATAAAATCATTTCAGGACAGGATACATAAAATGAACATTAAAATTTATCGATATGTATGGGTTGTTTTATTTGCGGTGCAACTGGCATTGCCGCCAAACGCGCTCGCCATCGCCGAGGACTTGAAACTCCCGCAACGCGTGATAGCCGATGTGTCGGAAACCTTGCAGAAAAAATTACAGGACAAAGTCTTTACCCAAGATTTCGCGCAAGTTACCCGGTTTGTCAATAATGTGATTGAGCCGCATACTGATTTCACAAAGATCGCCCCTTGGGTTTTGGGTAAACATTGGGGCGCCGCAACACCTGCTGAGCAGGAACGTTTCAAAAATGAATTTCAAACCTTGTTGGTCAGGGCTTATTCTAGGGCGTTTATCGAATACAACGATTGGAAAATTGAATATCAGCCGCTTGATATGGACAGTAATGCCACAAAAGTCCTAGTGAAAACGAAAGTCATTCAACGAAATATTCAGCCCGTTGAAGTTTATTACCGCATGTTCTTGAACAATGGGGAATGGAAAGTCATGGACATTATCATTGACGGCGTAAGTTTGGTGACTAACTACCGTTCAAGCTTTGCTGAAGAAATCGCCAGGAAAGGTTCATTGGCTGTCGTTATTGATGATTTGGCAAAGCGGAATGCGGAAGCGCTGGCAAACAAGGCCCCAGCGAAATAATTTGCAGGATCCCAACAAACAGGGCTATCAAGGGGATTCTTGTTGAAATTATGGTTAAGCTTGGAATAAACAATAGGAATTAATCAAGCTAAGTGTATATCCGCCTACGCCTCGTCGTCCAAGCACCGCAATATTTGTAATTGATTCGGCCTTATGGGGTTTTGGCTCCCGTTCGCCTCGAAACTACCGAAAGGCTTATGTGCTTCTATAGCTCGGCACGAACGGCCCAGATTTTAAAGGGGCGAATCCTTAAGAGCTGTCCGTTTTTGAGCCGCTGGTTTGCCCTTCTTACAGGCCAATATTTATTCCCCCCAAAACCGCCTGCTTTTTTGTCCTGTACTGGGGTCAATGTAAGCAAAGCATCTAAATCTCGCCATTTCAGCATGGTTAGCAGAAACCAAGCACGTCATCCATTCTTCGGTATGCCGTCATTTCTTGCCAGTACTGCCTACCGGAGACATAAGTCCCCACGGGATAATTAACCGATAGCCACCGCAAAAAAAACTGTGTCATATGGCCCAATTTCGGATAAAAACTGTGTGATATGACATAGTTTGATTTGAATGCCGCTTCTGGCAAGGGTTTCAAGGCGGGCAGGCAATAATTAAACTATGTCATATCACACGATTATTGGTTTGGCAGTGATATTTATGGCATTTGTAAGTCCATTTCTTGTCAAGCTATCGGCTTTTACTTACATATCCTTTTCTGTAAGTTACAGTTTTTCTAAATGAGGCAGAATAACTCCTTATTTATCAATTAAATGGAAAACTAAAAACAAATTTTCTAGAAATAGCCTTTTTCCGGGTTTTAGAAATCAGGAATCCAAACTTGGCATAATTAATGCTTTACCGTTGTAGTCTAATTATGCTTGAGCAAAGTTTTAAATGCCAAAATGAGGCTTAAGGATAATTAGGCAAGCTCTAATGCGAAGGGCTATTTCCGGCTTCACATCGGAGTTAATTATCAACCATGCATTTCGGGGTCTTTGTCAGGATGGCAGGCTCCGTCATGTAATAATAAGGAGTTAACTTTAAAGTTATGAACAAAAAAATACTTAACAGCTTCATGCTGACAGCATCAATAGCCGTCAGCGGCGCGGCCAGCGCAGCCATTACCGGCTCGACTACCATTGATTTCACGGGCATGATTCAATCATCCCTAGCAGGCAAGGCTAATATTACGCCTCAAGCCAACGGCAATTGCGTCGGTACGGGAAACAATGGTTGTTATCTTGAGGATGGTATGGTTGTAGGTATCGTTGAAGACACGTCGAACATAACCGCCCACGTGCATCGCAATGGTACATCTAGCGCTGCTTCCTTAGGTTACCATTCCGATTCATCAGGCATCTACATCAGGGCGCAGGATAGCACGGCTTTCAGCCTGACCTCTATGCTGTTTCAAGCGCCTATTGATCCTGCCGAAAACCCTGATAGCGGCGCCAATGACGTTTGGGAAATCTTTGGCTTTAGTAATGCGCTCAATCCCGGATTGGACACTGCCGCTAGCCCAACCAGTGTAGCGTATCAAACGGTCGCCAACGGCTTTGACGGTGAATTGTTGCTCAACCCCGCTTTCCAAAACATCAGTGCGTTCTGGATTCATTATAAGGGTTATCCGCAAACACCTCTCGATGGCAAGGCGTTCGCCATGGACATCGACAATATTGTCGTGAATGCCCCTGTTACCTCGGCAGTACCTGTACCGGGTGCAGTCTGGTTATTCGGTACCGGATTGATGGGTCTGTTGTCCAGCAGAAGAAAAAAAGCCGCTTAAGTTAGGCAACACGATAGCTAACCTGTAGGACAAAAAGCGGCAAGCACGAATTCCTTGCCGCTTTTTTTATTCACTTCTGCGCCCGCATAGGGTAGCAAACTAAGCTCCTGTTTTGTAACTTACTGTATCCATTCTGTTTAACTTAAGTTTTACCCAACCCGCCATGAATTATTCCCTTCCGATTACCCTGGCCTTATTAATCGTCAGTACTGCGAGTTACCCAATGCAAGAAGGACAGCAGCCGCCGCAATGTAAAGCAACCCTCTCCGGTAATGGCGCAGCGTTGGATTTTAACGCTTATAAGGGAAAAGTTGTGTTGATTGATTTTTGGGCGACTTGGTGCCCGCCTTGTAGAAAGTCGATGCCGTTTTTTAATGGCTTGCAAAACGAATATTCGAAGGAAGGCTTTGAAATTGTCGCCATTAATGTCGATGAAAACAAATGGGATGCCGAGCAATTCCTGAATGGCAATCCTGTTGATTACAAAATGGCTTTCGACCCTGACGGGGATTGCCCCAAAAAATTTGGGCTTAAGGCTATGCCGTCGTCTTATTTGGTCGATAAAGCCGGTAAGGTGCGGAAGGTGTATCTGGGTTTCCGCGACGAAGACCAAGCCATGATCCGTAGTAAGGTATTGGAATTACTGGCTGAACAGCCCCGCTAAGCGGTAATGGGTATTAGATCTGTGCGCTATTTAAAACCATTGCTTAGCCGGACGTTTTTTTGCGTCGTATTGCTTTGCCAGGGTTGCGTATCCGTTTCGCCTTGGGAGCGGGGCAATTTGGCGAAGCAAGAGATGGCTATCAACCCCATGCCTAACTTGAACAGTTTCCGCGACCATGTTTTTACCAGCAAGGAAGCGGCGCATGGTGGGCATAGCGGTGCGGGCGGCGGTTGTGGCTGCAATTAAAACCGTACCAAACAAAACCGCATTGGCGGCGCTAACCACGGCAGCCCTCAGCTTACCCGGTTTCAAAACACAGGCATCTATCCCTGCCGACCGTATCCAAGGCAATGTCAGTTACGGCCATTACCAGGAAAGCGACGAGCGCATGGAAGTTGATGTTTATCATGCCAATGCACTGATCCCGCTATCGGATCGCCTGGAATTTTCATTCAGTTTGGATCGGGATACCTACAGCGGCGCCACGCCTGCGTTTAGTATTCCGCTGAGCATGACAAACCAGCCCAAATATAAGCAACAGGACGACGGCAGCCTTACGTCTGAAGTTTCTAGGGTCGATATTGTGTCGGCGGCATCCGGGGGCGTGACGACCGGTGGGCTGACGATACTGGGCGGGCTTAACAGTTTCAAGTCTTTTTCGGACGGAATTGCCGGAGCCCAAGATGATTTCGCTGAGCGCTTGGCGGTTCTCGAGGCGAATACCAACGCCGCCCAGTCGGCAATCGATGCAGCATTTAATGCCGATAAAGAGGCTTTAACAACCACGTATCAAGCGGATTTAAGTTCGATTGATCCGGCAATAGCGGCGTTAACCGCGCAATTCAATGCCGATAAGGCGGCGATTGAAGCCAATATTGCCTCAGTCCCTGCGACAATAGACAACGCAGTTACGGTCGATTTTGAACCGGGGATGACGTACTCATCCTATTCGGGGTTTGCCAATAATGCCCCCGTTGCGGGAGGTAATTGCGCCGGTGTTGCATTTAACGGCTGTTATAACGAAAACGGAATGGTTGTCGGCATAGTCCAGGATGTCTCGAACCCGACAGCCCATTTGCACCGCAATGGCAACACGACTACAGCAGGATTAGGCTACCATTCCGATTCCTCCGGCATTTATATCAGGGCTTTGAACAGCAAAGCCTTCACCTTAAAATCCATGGATTTCAGGGCGCCCATTAATGCCGAAAACCCGGATACGGGGGTTAACGATTACTGGGAGATCCTGGGGTTCAATACGGCACTTAACCCAGGGTTGTCTAGCGGCGATGGCACCAACTACGCCAACCGTGTGGCTTACCAAACCGTCGCCAATGGTTTTAACGGCAATTTACTGCTTAACAGTACTTTCCAGAATATCAATGCTTTCTGGATCCATTACAAAGGCTATCCGCAAACGCCCACCGACGGTAAACAGTTCGGCATGACCTTGGACAATATCCTGGTGACGCCTGTTGCGGCAATCACGAATTTACTCGATACCTATAAGGCGCAGCTGACAACCTTGATCGATGCCTTTAATGCCCAACTGTTAGCTGCAAGCCCGGCGCAGGTTGCCGCCCTGACTGCCGACTATAATGCCAAATTATCGGCGTTAACCCAAAGCTATTCCGCGCAAACAGCGGCATTGAACCAAAATCTTTCCGAACAATCGGCATCCTTCAACAAATTTGCCAAGGACTTGGCGGTCAGCTTGTACGGCGACCTGCTTAACAGCATGGTTCCTAAGGGTACGCCTACCGTGCAGCGTTTCCAGCTTCAACCCCAGGAAACACGCGTAATGCCCCAGTTTAATGTCAAATATTATTTGGATGATACGACCCTGAACTTTTCGGGCGGGTGGTCCGAAGAACCGGATTTTTTGTCGAATTTCGGTTCTTTCAATATCAGCCATGATTTCAATGACAAGCTGACGACCGTATCCGGAGGCTACGGCATGACCAGCAATACGATCACCCGTAACGGCGAAGGCGTTGTCGGCCACTCCGCCGGACACGAAGGCCACGATGCTTCCACGAATTATGCTCCCCTAAATGGACAAAGCACTTTCCATAACTTCAATGCCAGCATTGCACAGGTGTTTTCTAAAAACACCTTATTCCAATCCACCGTCAATTACACTTATCAAGACGGTTACCTAAGCAATCCTTATAAATTTGTTTATGTGCGCGGTGAAATCACGCCGGAGGAATATTACAAGATTTGGCAAAGCGGGGAAAAGGCGTTTGATTGGGGTTCGGTTACCGGCCTTGAAGTCGTGGGAATCGAACTGTTCCGTGAAAAGCGGCCAGGAAACCGCAACATTTGGTCTTTTTCCAATCAAATTAACCAATATATACCGTCACTCGACGCCTCCGCCCATTTCGATTACCGATTTTATATCGACGACTGGGGAATCGACGCGCACACTTTTGAATTTAAGTGGTACCAATCCTTACCGTTTGGGATTACTGTTACGCCCGGCATCCGTTATTACTCCCAGTCGCAGGCTGATTTCTTCGCCCCTTATTTTTTGGCACCGCGCGCAGACGGCAACTATTCCAGCGATTTTCGCCTGTCGGCATTCGGCGACCTCAGCGGCGGCATTACCATCGGCAAACAATTTGCCCCCGGCATTAAGCTGGAAGCCGGTTTTGAATACGTTACCCATGCCGGCGACTTAAAATTGGGCGGCGGCGGCATTGGCGATTACGCGGATTTCGATTACTATCTGGCGCACGCAAACCTGAGCGTTGATTTGTCGGCCCGCGCAACGCCAGGGAGCGGACACAGCGGCCACTCACAGCACCACCATCATGGCGTACCCGTTCCGGCCGGGGTCATGTTCGGCCACATGATGGACAAGGCCGATGATATTATGGTGGGTTACCGGTTTATGCACAGCGGCCAAAACGGGTCATTTTGGGGCGGCAGCGACCCGGTCAGCGATGCCGTATTGTCCAGGAATGCTTGCGGCGATTTCAAAAACGGTTGCTTACTCAAACCGACCAAAATGAACATGGACATGCACATGCTGGACCTGATGTATGCGCCTACGGATTGGCTGAACATTATGTTGATGCCGCAACTGATGAGTATGGAGATGGACATGAGCGAGCCAATCCGCCCTTATGTCGACCAAACAGAGGAAAATGAAATCGGCGGCCACTCCGGCGCCAAACATAACAGCGACGATTTGGGCGACACAGTGGTCACGGCTTTGGTAAAGGTGTTGGATACCGATAGGCATCATATCCATTTAGGCTTAGGCGTCAGTGCGCCGACCGGCAGCATCGACGCCAAGCTGGACGACGAAACCTTCCAGGATTACGGCATGCAACTCGGTAGCGGCACCTGGGACTTCAAGCCCAGCCTGACGTACACCGGCCAGTTTGAGGACTGGAGTTGGGGTGCGCAACTGAACGGCGTCAAACGGTTAGAAAAAAACAGGTACGGATATGCTTATGGCGATATTTTCCAAGCCACGGCATGGGGAGGATACCGTGTTATGGACTGGCTTTCGGCATCGGTGCGAGGTATTTACACCAACCAGGCGAAGATCATCGGTGAAACCAACCAATCACTTGAAAAAACATCACCTGTCGACTATCCCGGTAATTACGGCGGACGTTTCTGGGATATAGGTTTAGGGCTAAACGCCCAAATTTCCGAAGGCCCGTTCGCCGGTCATAGCGTCAGCTTCGAGTGGCAGCAACCGGTCGCCACCGATTTCAACGGCTACCAACTGGATCGGGACGGCGCTTTGTCCGTAAGTTGGAATTTTAGCTTCTAATATTACGGCTTATTCAAAAAAATATTAAATAGTGCGTGATTTCACACACCCATTGCGGGAAATCACACACTTTTCCCTGTAAGCCGCGGATTACGCGGCTTTCAACGGCCACTAAAATCAATAAAAATACGTGATATGCCGCACTTTTTGAAATGGCAGCAGGATTACGTGGCTGATTTCAACACCTTCCAAAAATTCAAGCTTATTAGTCAGCCCCGGCAATACCCATTTATTATTCTTTGATCAATTAGTTAGGGGCGTTTGGGCGGATAGCTTTGGGGCTTTACCCATAGAGGCAGGGCAAATAGCCACCGTTTTTGATGGCATGCTATTTGCTTTTACACATTGCCGACATGTATGTTTTCAAGCATTTAGAAGACAAACTTGAATTGCATACTTGTCCATGGCAATCCCGTAAGACAACAATATATTTTGGAGAAGTATTCATGAAAACCCATTACAAACTGGCCGGAGTGAAGCTGGCCACCTCTGCAGCATTGTTCAGTTGTGTATTTTACAGTGGAATTTCCAACGCAGCGCTTGCGGTCGCAATCAACGACTTCGATGGTGGCCTGGGTGCAAACCAACTGGCGCTTGGCGGTACTTTAACGGCGAGCGGCTTCGCCGGTAATCCCGGCTCCTATTCAAGTAACCCGGCGCTAAGTAATTCATCTTGGGCGCATACGGGGGACTTTTGGACTTTCCAAGTTATGGCCGACAGCACGACTACAGTCCGGGTCAATTCAGCCGACCCGCTTCAATTTACCCCAGGCCTGACTGTCTGGGCTTCCGGGTCGACGGCGTTCGATGGTGGTACTACAGGTTTTGGGGCAGAGACTTCGAGCGCCGGTTTCGGTACTCCCCATTCTTTCAATTCAACCGGCGTCATGGGTGATTTGGGGACCAAATGGATGGCAAGCGGCTACGGCGGCAACATGATTGAAACGCTTGGGTATGCGAATGCCGGGGCATCTATCCATGCGGGGGGCTGGAATGAGGCAATCCTCAACGGCGGTCATGACGTAAGCCTGACCAATAACTTTGAAAGCGGCATTATTGGTAGTGTGGGAGCAGGGTTTAGCCAACTTGAACTTAAAAACTTGAAAGCTGGCTATTACACGATCTTTGTAGGCGGCACGAATATCGCCCAATCGGGCGGCCAATTCAATGTGACCGTTAGTTCAGTGCCTATTCCTGCCGCTGCATGGCTGTTCGGGTCGAGTTTATTAGGCCTGGCTGGATCAGCACGAAGGAAATACAAAATCGCATAACTGCGGGCATAAAGAGATAAGAACCCATGAAGGGGTGCTCGTAAGCCCTTCATGGCTTCATTAAAAACGATAATAACTAAAGAGTCTAGGTAAGTTAATCCCATGGCTACATATAAACTAAGAATAACAAGGCTGATCCTGGCATCGGTATGGGCGGTTGCATGCGCCGTCGGCACAGGTACCGCACTGGCGCATTTCGGCCCCGTGCCGATTTCATTAAAAAACGTGCCTGTACCTCCTGTGCCCGGCCTGGTCGACGGCCCCGATCCTATCGTCATCAACAAGCAGGCCGCCATTGTGCTAGGCAAGGCCCTGTTTTGGGATACTAATGTTGGCAGCGATGGCATGGCTTGCGCCTCCTGCCATTTTCATGCCGGTGCGGATGCCCGCATTAAGAACCAGCTTTCGCCAATCGGCAAGAATCCTGATGTTGCCGATGCTTTTTTTGATAGTTCCCCGGATGGAGCTGTCCGAGGGCCTAATTATACATTGAGGGTAGCCGACTTCCCTTTTCATCAACTGGCCGACCCATTAAATCCGACGACTGCCGTTATTTATGACAGTAACGATGTTGTTTCTTCCTCAGGCAGTTTCGGAGGGGCATTTAAATCGGTTAACTGGTTCGGGTCTGGGACAGACACGTGCCAACGTTCTGTCGACCCGGTTTTCCATGCCGGGGCATTGGGCACACGTAGCGTTGAACCCCGGAATGCGCCTACTGTGATTAATGCCGTCTTCAATTTCCGTAACCTTTGGGATGGCAGCGCCAACAATATCTTCAACGGCAGCAACCAGTGGGGAGACCGCGACCCCAATGCCGGGGTATGGGTAAAAACGGGTTCCAACAGTGTCGTCAAGGGGCGGTTGCATCTCGTCAATTCGGCGCTTGCTTCGCAGGCGCTCTCGCCGCCGGTCAGCCCGATAGAAATGGGTTGCGCAAACCGTACTTTTGCGGACTTAGGCCGTAAGCTCATGTACAGGTATCCCCTGGAAAACCAGACGGTACACTGGAATGACAGCGTGCTCAGCCCTGTTGCCAATAGTACAACCGGCAACCTGAGGAAAGGGTTGAAAACTGTTTACCTTGACCTTGTGAAGCAGGCATTTAATTCGAAATACTGGTCGTACTATCCTCGGGGTGGGTTTGGGGCGCCTCCTGCAATTCCACCGAAGAAACCTTTGCCTTACGACCAATTCGAGGCGAATTTCGGTATGTTTTTTGCCATTTCCCTTCAGCTTTACCAATCTACCCTGATTTCGGACGACTCGCCTTTCGACCGCAGCCCGATAGACGCAAGTGGTATACCGACTGGGTTAACAGCCAGCGAACTGAACGGTTTCCAAAATTTCAGGCTTGCCCATTGTGCGCTCTGTCATGTCGGGCCGACACTTTCAGCGGCGGCTGTCTATACCAATGCCGAATTAGTTGCCGCAAATCCCTTGGCCTTCGGAAATGAGACATTCGCCGTCAGCACTACCCATAATGTGATAACCAGGGCATCGGTTACGGGCGGCGTATCGCTGATTGACACCGGGTATGCAAATAATGGGGCAACGGATGACGGCGTTGATGCCGGCCTTGGCGGAACCGATCCGTTCGGCAATCCCTTGTCATTTGCGGATCAGTACATCCAGCAACTTGTCGGCAACCCTTCCGGTGTCGTTGACCCTTATGTCGATCAAATAAGGCCTTGTGACTTTGACTTGCCGATGGCCATGGATACAACAACTGCCCATGCCGTTATATTCACAAAAGCGGACGGAACGATCATTCCACAGGAACAGGATACGACGAATTGCTTTAGGCCTGAGGGCGCATTTTTGCCCAACCCTGCCTTGGCGGCGTCCGTATTGGCAAGCCCGACTAATAAAAAGTTGCTTAGCGCCGCGAAAAACTCTTTCAAGATTCCATCACTGCGCAATATAGACCTTACTGGGCCTTACATGCACAATGGCGGGATGGCGACTTTGGAGCAGGTGCTGGAATTCTACACCCGTGGCGGTAATTTCAATCCTCCCGGCAAGCATTTCGGGACCGTATTTATCCAACCGACACTTCGGTTTTCGGTTCAGGCGCGTAATGACATCATAGCGTTCCTGAAAACGCTTACCGATGATCGTGTCCGAAAAGAAATGGCCCCGTTTGATCACCCGGAAATCGTGGTTCCGCATGGCCACGCAGGTAATGCTTCAGCGGCGGTCGGCGGCAACCCCCTAAACCCTTTGTTGGCGAAAGACGAAAATTTGGCCATTCCAGCAGTGGGTAAAGATGGCAGGTCTGCCCCTTTGCAACCTTTCCATTCATTCCTAGCACCGTAAGGACGTGTTCTTTATTAACTACCTACCTTACGGATCAACACGGTCGTAATGTCCGTGATTTAGGCCACTTCCCAGGTTTCGCGGGGAAGTGGCTGGCCGTTAGCTTGATGACGTTACTTTCGATTTCGTCATTCATTTGACAGGAATCAAAAGCAATCGATGGGCAAAAAATGCTAAGGTTGCCGCTTGCTGAATTATCGGTTGTTCATTAAAAAAAGTTCGGGCTTCCGTCATTCCCAAATGGTAAGGTACTTTATTAGGGGCATCCCATTGGGAAATAAAATCAGTTTCATTTTAAAAGCTCTGCCTATGGTTTCGCTTTGTCAAGTGAATATATCATAGACAAAAAACAGTTATTTCTACTACCCTAACATCGTAGGGCTTTAAGGTTGTAACTGTGCGGCTGAAAGCCTGTAAGCTGGTTACAGGTTTAATATCCGTAATCGATAATTACTGCTCGTATGGAGGAAATATCATGGCCATAGCAAATTACGGGGTATTTAAAGGCAGGGCGATTTCGAGGCGATTAGCGACGGGATCGTCGCCGCATTACCAAATCCACTTGGTTGATGAAGATGGCAATCATTTTCGGGTTGCCGTTAATGTCCTCTCCAAGACTGCGCCGTCGGAAGTCATGTTTTACGTCAAACCATTCTTCATCCATCCCGTTACCGATATCGTCAAAGCCTTCGCCAGCGGGTTTAATCCTCTTGCTTCAGTGCCCAATTCAGGGGCTCTCGACTTTATACGTGGGAATTTGTTCCCGTCCGGAATGATGACCCCGTTGCCCATTAATACTCCCGGCCCTGATAACGACCTGAATGAAAAGTTGGACCAAGTGGTGCAACGGGCAATGTCGGACGAAGATGCACTAATCTATGCGTTTGGGCAGCGTTGGGGGCCGGAAAATAAAGCCGACAATTATTTCGGGTTTAAGCCCGGGAATGGCATCCATGACATCCATATGAACCAAGGTAATGTGGGTCGGTTCAGGGACGACGATGGGGTATGGCAGGATGGCGGCCTGCTTTTCGAATTCCCTAACCAAAACCAATGGACTGCGATATTCCTTAAATTCCAGTCACAGTCATGGCATACTGACGACCTAACCGGGCATACGGTTAATGAGCCAATCCCGGGTGACCCGGTCAACCCCGACCCGGTACAACCGCAGCCGACGGAGAACCTGCCGGACGGTCTGGTTCGGATCATTGCCGCAATGGTGAACTCCAAACAGTCGCCGGAGCAGGAGTGGGTCTATCTGTTGAATACGAGCGACAGGGCGCTTTCGCTCAACGGCTGGCAGCTTGCGGACAAGCAAAAGAATAAAATGGTGCTGACAGGGTCAATCGAGCCTGGCGCTGTCATCAAGGTTGATGTTCTACCGCCAGTGGCGCTCTCCAACAAAGGAGGGATCATCTCGCTCCTCAATGGCGATGGACTGAAGATTGACGGCGTATCATATACAAAAGGGCAAGCCAATCAACCGGGTTGGACACTTAAATTTTAGGGGGACACAGCTATGCGGGCTAAGGTTAACCAAAACGGCATTGCCCTTCAAGCCATTGCGGGAACTTATGTGGTGTTGCTCGGTTGGAGCATGAGCCAACAAGATTCGAAGGGTGTGCTTGGTTTTGCGGTGCACAGGATCGATAAAACCGAGAACGAAGCTTACTGGTTGGAAGGGATGAAAGTCTTCCAAGAAACCGATCCAGGCACACAAAAAGCCAGCCAGCGCCAACATCCCATACAAGGTTTTACATGGTCGGATTTCACTGCGAAACCAAGTCACGACTATACTTATCGCGTGGTTGCGCTTAAGGGTAGTCCTGTCGATTTACATGAAGATGCCGATGCAACTATAGAGGTTGAGACGGAAAAGGAGTCGAAAGGGATGCATTCGGTCTGGTTTAATCGCGGTGCGGCAGCCAGCCAGGAATATGCACGCCGTTTCAGTAACCGTCGACCGGAGGAGGTGGGTGATTCGGCATTTAAATGGCTTTCACGCGGGCTATGGGAGGCCATGCTGAAATTCATCGCCAAAGCAAAGTCCGCCGATTATGGGTTACGTGTTGCAGCCTATGAATTTAATTACGGCCCAGCGTTAGCTGCGCTAAAAGCGGCTGCCGATGCGGGTGCCGATGTGCAAATTATTTATGATGCCCGCGATTCCGGCCTAGCCGCCATTAACCGTGAAGCTGCCAACACGGCAGGGATCGATGGTTTATGCTTGGAACGCACGTCCAACCCCAGCGCGATTGCGCACAATAAATTTATTGTGCTTCTTAAAAAAAATAAACCGGTTGCGGTTTGGACAGGTTCTACCAATTTTTCCCAAGGTGGGATTTTTGGCCATTCGAACGTCGGCCATGAAGTCCGGAGTGCAAAAGTCGCAAAGAAATATCTCGCCTATTGGGAAATCCTCAAGGATGACCCGGCCTCAAAGATGCTCCGGCCCGAAGTAATCCAGCTTACGCCGACGCCATCAGTCGGTTTTTCACCTTCTCCAGGGACAGGACAGTTGTTCAGCCCCCGTTCCGGATTGCAACTGTTGGATTGGTATGTTGAGCAAGCGGCATCCGCTTCTTCATTAGTCTGCGCCACGTTTGCGTTCGGAATTAATAAAGCATTCGTGCCGATGTTCCAGGCGCCTTTTGCGGGGCTTCGCTATGCCCTGCTTGATTCAGCGGGAACGACTGACGAAGCCAAAGAAACCGTTTTAACGCTACGTAAACGACCGGATAACCGCTTTGCAATCGGGAATCACTTGGTTACAAACAAATTCGACAAATGGGTCAACGAAAGGCTTAGCGGGTTAAACCAGCATGCAAGATATATCCATACCAAATATATGTTGGTCGATCCGTTTGGCGAAGATCCGGTGGTTATTACCGGGTCAGCGAATTTCTCGGATGCCTCCACCCGCGATAATGATGAAAACATGCTTGTAATCCGCGGGGAAAAGACTGTCGCCGACATTTATGTCAGCGAGTTTTTCCGTTTGTGGAACCATTACGCTTTCAGGGAATGGGCAGCCAGCCAAGCTGATTCGTCCAATGTGCGGCCTCAGTTCCTTAAACCGAATGATTCATGGCGTAACGTATATTTTGGTGATACTGAACAAGCACGGCAACGCCTGATTATGTCGGGGATTGGGGTTGATTAAACTTAAGGAAGTTCAGGAATGGGCATAAGCGCAATCTAAGTAAGGGGAAATTGATAACCTGAATGGGGGGATACTTCGACATATATTTATAGTATAAGACAACTTCAGCCTATCCTTTGCTAGATTCCTAATGGCTGTCTTAGAAACACTTTCAAACTAAAATAACTAAACTTAGTTACCGGACTTTTTCGGTTCGGCATCCTTTAGAGGCCAATGGCTATGGGACGTTCACAATTTTCAGCCTTATTATTTATTGCCGCGTTGCTTGTTGGGACGCCCGTTTTTTCAGAGGAAGACCGACGGCTTATTGACGATTCAGTACTCCCGGTGAACGGCGCTGCAACAAGTGATTTTGTCGCCCCCGGCTGGACAGTGGAATCGGCAATTGAAGGCGATATAAATGGCGATGGCAATGACGATACCCTTTTGGTCTTGATTGAAAAAGCACAAGGGTCGGCTTCGGAAAACTTAGGGAATTCCCGAAATAGGGCCTTGGTTGTTTTACTTAAGTCGCCAAATGGGCACTATCAGCGTTTGGCCGTCGCTAAGCGGTTACTGCGTTGTATGACATGTTATGGGATGCTGGCAGGTGCCGAAGGCGGCGCTCCGGGGATAACGATAACCAAGGGCGTTATTACCGTTGAAGAATTTTGGGGATCGAGGGAAACAGTTAACACCCGGTTGAGTTTTCGTTACGACAAAGGAACAAAAAGTGTGTTGTTAATCGGTGAAGATATCGAAACGATTGACCGTGCGACCGGATCGGCAAAGCGGGTCAGCAGTAATTTCCTGACTAGGATCAAGTTAACAGAGACACAACGATATGACGAGAAACTGGGCCGGATGGTAAAGGTTGCAAGGAAAAAACAACGTATTGCCGGTATTAAACGAAGGATTGAAGATATTGATTATGAACGATATTGATAAAACGGGCATGCTTCCTAAGCAAGCTAATCTTAAGTGCCATCGGCGTTATCAATAAAGAGACGGGCGATGTCCTGGAATTGTTCGTGGATGGATTCAAAACCTTCAACCAACAAAGGATCAAAATGGCTGTTTTTGCCTTCCCTAATTAGCCCGACTGCCATGGCATGCGGGAAGGCTGGCTTGTAAATACGCTTGTTGATCAAGGCATCATAAACATCCGCCAATGCCATCAACCGTGCGGGAAGAGGGATTTGTTCCCCCTTTAGCCCTTCTGGATAACCGCTCCCGTCCCATTTTTCTTGATGGTACAAACAGATTTGGTAGGCGACTTTCATAAACGGGTTCCAGCCGATTTGCGTTGCGACTGACTCGATAACTTTTGCCCCGATCTGCGGGTGGGCTTTCATGACTTCAAACTCTTCCGGATCGAGCCGCCCGGGTTTAAGTAAGACATTGTCGCGGATGCCGATTTTACCGATGTCGTGTAACGGCGCGGCCTTAAACAATAATTCAACCATGTCATCTGTCAGCTCCTCCTTGAATTTTGGATGATTTTGCAGATGTTTCGCCAGCGCCCTGATATATTCCTGGGTGCGTTTTATGTGCGCCCCTGTATCGGGGTCGCGGTATTCCGACATCGAGCAAATACTGCCAATAATTCCTTCCTGTGTGCGCGAGACCTGTAAGGTCATGCGCTTGGCGTGAAGGAATTCCCGCGAGTATTTGACCAATGCCTGCACCATGAGCGACAACGATGCCATGATGACTGGCAGGGCAGGGGAGATCACAATACCGGTATAAGCCAAGAGGAGTTGCGATAAGGTTAACAACAAGGCGATCAGCAAAGTTGGGATAGCAATAATGGCAATCGGTTCGGCGTTGGCCAGCAATATGAACAACGCCAAGCCTATCAGGGCGGCAATAATTAATTCGAAGGCTTGGGCGTTATCGGGGCGTTGCAAGAAATCTTGCCGACCTATGTTGTCAATGACGGTCGCATGCAGTTCGACGCCTAAAAATTCAGGGTTATAAGGGGTAGGCCTGACTTCGTGTAATCCTGCTGCGGAAAATCCCACAAAAACAATTCGGCCTTTCATGCGGCTTGGGGAAATATTCCCTGAAAGAAATTCAACGGCGGAAATTCGTTCGAAGCGTTTCCCATGGGCGGGGAATTTAAGTAACAAATTTCCTGCCTCGTCCAAAGGGACTGAAATTTTACCCAATTCGAGCGAAAGCCCTGTTGATTTGGTAGAAATCAAAAAGTGGCCCAGCGCATTGGCGGTCAGGTATGTTTGCAAAGCGAGGCTGGGGTAATAACGGCCTTTGAACCTGATCACTAAGGGAGTTTTACGATATATACCGTCATTATCGGGTGCAGAGTTAATAAATCCGCTGCCGTTTGCCCCTTGCTGGATGGATGCCACGTTGCAAGCAATGTTGGTGGCATTATATAAGGGTTGCGATGCGTTTTTTTCGGAATTATCGGAAAACAGTGCGCCGCTCGCGGCCTTGGGTAAGCACGGATTGGTTTCCGTATTGTCGAAGGTAAATAAATAGCTGGCCACAAAAGGCCCGGCGTTTAGGGTTTGCCCAAGAATGGAATCGTAATCCCAAAAGGATTCTTTGACTGTAGTAAGCGGAAGTTTTTGATGTAAATCCTTTTCTAAGGTGCGCTGGATTTCTAAAGGCGAGGTCCTGTCATTTTCTAAAAACAAGGCGTCAATACCGACTGCCGCCGCCCCCGATTGTTGTATGCCCGCAAGCAAACGCGCCACTTGATAACGCGGCCAAGGCCATTGCCCATAGGTGGCTAAGCTTTTTTCATCGACTTCAACAATGACAGGCAGTGAAGACAGGGTAGCGTAAGGCAACAAGCGAATTTGGATAGCAGTGACGGCATTGTTGACCCGTTCAATCACAGCCGGGAAATTTACAGCCGACAGCAAAAGCAATAAAGTAACCCCAATGCCAGTCAATATAGCCTGCATCCGCCCCATTGGGTTAATAAGCTTCTTTGCTGCCGACTAGTAAGCTTTAAGTCACCGGATTTCTATTTCCACGCGTCGGTTACGCGGTTCGTCGACATTATCGGCGGTGGGGACTGCCGGGTCATTTTCGCCATAATAACGCCGGTCGACACATTTTTTTTCAACGCTCAGTTCCATTAACGCCGCGATAACGGAATCGGCACGTTTTAAGGAGAGCCCTTCATTCAATTTGTTGTCGCCGACCCGGTCGCTATGCCCTATCACACTGATGTCGCAAGACTTCCGTACTTCGATCGCAGCCTTGGCTTTAGCGAGTATGGGTTTGTCTTCGGATTTCAGGGCAGCGCTATCGGTGGAAAAATGGAAAAGGAAATGTTCTGGATGCATGGGTTCTTTTGCCAAGGTCTCTGCAAACATGTCTTTAATTTTGTCGTCAGTTAACGGTACCGCTTCGGTTGGCGGTTGTTTTGCTTTTTTGGCCTGGGCGCTTTCATTGGCTTTTGACAACAGGGTTGTGCCTGCTTCAGTTGCAACTTCGACTTGCCCGACTTTTCCGTTTGCGTCCGGCACCAAGACCACGGTAGTCCCGGAACATCCGGCCAGTAAGCTACTTGTCAAGATTGTAAATATAAACCTGTTCATAATGTGGCTCCAAAAATCGAGTGGATTCATGTTGTTATTCGACTTCAATCAGGATTTTTGTCCCACGCAAGCCTAATGTTGCGGTTGGGGTCTTGAATTGCACCGATCCTGGGGTAATCCTGCCTATAGCACCTGACGCAAACGCAACTGAGCCTTTTATTACCCGTGAAATAAAGGAAACTTCCTGTTCCGCAGGCTTGAAGAGGAAATCTTCAACAATTAATTTGCCGCTAGGCCCAAGGGTCAAGACAGCGCCATCGGTAAAAATAATGCCAACGGCCCCATCCGAGTCGGTAACAAGGGTGTCGCCCTCAAAAATTTCAGAGCCGACTTCCAGTTGGGTTTCAATGCCTTGACGGATTACTGTGGCTGAAGGTTGGTATGTTTTTACCAATCCTATACGTTCGGCAGCCATTGAAGCAAAGGGGCATGTGAACAAGATAGTCAAAATAGTAATCAGGAATATGGATTTTGTATTGTTATAGTTGTTACTTAGGTTCATAAAACTCCCCGTAAGCGCAGTTATCGATGAAATTTGGTAATGAAGCTAAGGCGAAGTATAGACCATAGTTTAAGCCTAATTGTTAAGGAAGTTGGAAAGCCCTCCTGGGCTTGATGCTTAAGTAAAAAAACAGAGAAAGTTATTGAAAAATATTAAGGGTCTAACACTTCCCACTGGATGGGTAGCGGTCTAGAGGCCTAAGGATCCTGTAATGACCTGCTTCTGGTTATTCATTTAACGAGCCTTACGCCATCTTTCTCCAACAACACGGTTTTTTTCTTGTATAAGGCGCCAAGCGCCTGTTTGAAAACTTTTTTGCTGACCCCGAAAGCGGAATAAATGGCTTCTGGCGGGCTTTTGTCGGTTAATGCCAGGAATCCGCCGTTGTTGTTGAGCGCAATGATAATGTTATCGCTCAGACCATCGACCATACGGTAACCGGGCTGATAAAGGCTGAGGTCGATTTTGTGGTCTTCACGGATTTGTTTGATGTAACCGTCTAACTTTTGGCCTTTTCTGACAGGTTGGAACAGCTCGTTTTGGTATAACATGCCCCAGTGGGTATTGTTTACGATGGCCTTAATCCCTAAATCCGTTTTATCGGCAATAAGCAGCGATACTTTTTCTCCGGCCTTGAAATAAAAACCTTCATCGGCGATGAATTTATCAATTTTGGTCGTACCCAGGATACGGTTTTGGGCATCCAGGAATAATTTTACCAAACAAGACTTTCCTGCTTCCAATTCTTGGAGTTGTTCCCGTTTAGGCACCAATAAGTCTTTAGGCAATCCCCAGTCCAAAAATGCGCCAACACGGTTAACCGAAACCACCTCCAGCCAGGCAATATCATCGACCAGGGCTTTGGGAATTGTCGTGGTAGCCGCCAAATGGCCGTCCATATCGACATAAACAAAAACATCCAGAGTATCACCGAGTTGGCACTCCGGCGGTTTCCTGTCTACCAACAGCACCTTAGCCGATGTCGGGCTTGCAAGATATATTTCCGAACCCACGCGGCTTGCGACTTTGAGGGTATTGATTTTGCCGATTTGTATCATAATAACCTTACGTTAACTAACTCGTAATCAAAAACCTAACCGCATCCAACCTGATTTGCGCGGCTTGTATATGTTCATGGGCCAATAAGGTCATATCTTTAAGGTATTCGATTTCCTCAGCCCTGATCGTGGGATTGACTTTCTTAAGCCGGACCAGCCGTTTGATTTCCACCGTGTGCGCATCTAGCATGGCTTTTGTGGCTTCGTTCACCAATTGCTGCATCCCGGTTTTGGCATTTTGTTCGGCGAGGTTAAGCATGTTGGTGATAAGCTGGCGCTGGTTGTTGATGAATTCCACAATTTGCCCTTGGTCGAATGTAGTCCGGTTTTCGATTAAGTTTTGGTGTGCTATGGTTTGAGATTTCTCTTGTAAATATTGGTCTATGAGTACCCGCACTGGCGTGGCGGGTAAAAATCGGTTTACCTGCAATTGGGCAGGCGCGCTACATTCGACGATAAACAGACATTCCAGCAAAAACTGGCCGGCTTTCAGGTCATTATTCCGCACCACACAGATGGTAGCATTACCGGTTTCGCTGGACAGCACGAGATCCATCGCCGCGGTTACCGTCGGGTGTTCCCAGGTATAAAACTGCATGTCTTCCCGCGCCAGGGCAATTTGGCGGTTTACGGTGACGGTAACGCCATCCTCATGCAAGCCGGGAAATCGGGATACGCGCATATGGTCGCCAGGCTTTATGATGTAGCAGTTAGGCGAATGGAATTCGGTTTCAACGCCGTAAGATTCAAATAATTCTTCCAGGTAAGGCCATAATGCGCCTTGTTTTTCAAAGGCATTCACTTCATCGATCAAATTGGCGGCGATTTCTTTACGGCAGGAATTCAGTTCCAGCAACAGGTCACGTCCGTTTTCAAGCTGGACTTCAATCTCGGCATTCTGCTCCTGGGTATCGGCAATTAAATCCGCAATCGCGGCGTGGCTAGGATTGGCAATAACCGCCATCAATTCATCATGCAGGATTTCGGCAACCCGTGTTGCCGCCGTATTATTCAGGTGGAAGGCGTCCAAGCCTTCGTCGTACCATTGATACAAGGCTTCTTGGCCGCTGTTTTCAAGATATGGGATATGTATCTGGATGGTTTCTTTTTGACCTATGCGGTCAAGACGTCCGATACGCTGTTGCAGCAGGTCCGGGTTTTCAGGTAAATCAAACAGGATAAGATGGTGGACAAACTGAAAATTCCGGCCTTCACTGCCGATTTCAGAACAAATCAGCAATCGTGCTGTACTATCTTGGTCTGCAAAGTAAGCCGCGGCGCGGTCGCGCTCGATAATCGACATCCCTTCGTGGAAAACCGCGGCGGCTATGCCGGCACGGTTTTTTAAGGCCTGCTCTAACGCAATAGCGGTATGGGTATGTTTGGTTATCAGCAATGCCTTATGCGGGGAGAGTTGCCGGATTTTTGCCGCTAACCAGATATAACGGGGATCTTTTTCCCAATCGGACTCATTGGGTTGCCCGGACAGCGGATAGGCATGTCGTTTCCTTTCCGGAAAACCGCGTACCGTTTGGCGGGCATTCCTGAACAGGATCCGGCCGGTACCATGGTGGTCAATCAGGATCTTCAGCAGCATATCCCTTGCTGCGCCAGATTCTTTCGGGTCATTGAGGTTTTTTAGCAGCGCCGCGACATTGTCTTCTTTTAAGAGGTCGGCCAGTTGCTGCTGGATTTGGTCTGACAAGGGTTGGTCGCTCAACAACAATTTTGCCGCTTCGGCTACGGGTTCAAATTGCTTTTCTTCCTCGACAAACGCTGAAAAACTGTAAAAACGGTCGGCGTCCAGCAACCGTAAGCGGGCAAAATGGCTTTCTTGCCCTAATTGTTCGGGTGTGGCTGTCAGCAAGATAAGACTGGGCGAAACTAAGCCCAATTGTTCCACAAATTGGTATTCAGGGCTTGCCGATTGTTGGTTCCATTCGAGGTGATGGGCTTCATCGACAATCACCATATCCCACTCTACTTCCAGCGCCTGCTTTTTGCGATGGGGGTAAGAAGAAAAAAACTCCAGGCTGCTTAAGATGCACTGCTCGTTGCCAAAGGGATTGATTCGTTTGAAACCCTGTATGTTGTCGTCATCGGCATCAAAAATTTCATCGCCGGATTCCTCAAGGCAACGGACTTCATCAAAAATGCTAAATCGCAGGTTGAAGCGCCTCAACATTTCGACCAGCCATTGGTGCAGCAGGCTTTCCGGGACAATAATCAAGATACGTTTGCTTAGGCCGTTGATGATCCGTTGGTGGATAATCAAACCGGCTTCAATAGTCTTCCCCAAGCCGACTTCATCCGCCAACATGACGCGGGGGGCAGCCCGACTTGCCGCTTCGTGGGCAATGTAAAGCTGGTGTTGGATCAAGGAAGTCCTTGCGCCTAACAATCCCCTGACTGGCGATTGTTGATGCTGTTTTTGGTGCTCCCAGGTTTGGTAGCGCAATAAAAACCAGGAGTTTGGGTCAATTTGGCCGGTAAAAAGCCGATCTTGCGGTTTATTGAATTGTATATTGTGGTTGAGTTCGATTTCCTCCAGGTAAATTTCCTGGCCGGATTCGTCTTTCCCTACGTAAGTAATCAGCCCGTCATTTTCAATCAGGCTAGTGACAGTGATTTTTTCTTCATCTATTGATTCAATGATATCGCCGACGGTAAATTTTACTCGGGTTAGCGGGGCATTGTCGCTGGCATAGATGCGTTTTTCATTGCTTGCCAAAAACAGGACGGTAACGCGTTTAAATGCGACTTCTTGGATAAGGCCTAAGCCGAGTTCAGATTCATTGCTGCTGATCCAGCGTTGTCCAGGGATAAAATTATTCATGCGTTGTACGGGCTTTCGAGATTATATTTGCGGCTTGCATTATACAGTAGACGTGAAAACTAAGCGATTTTATTGATTTTTATACATTTTTAATAAGATAGGCAGCCTTAAGGGGAATGGCCTTTGACGTAATTCATTTTAAGTACGGGCAAAATATGGTGCTTCATAGATAAGGCAAGTTAGATTATTGCCGTATTATTGTAAATCTAACAACATTACCGTTAAGGAAAAGATGAAGAAATCAGTTTTAAAAATAGCATAAGTAGTTCAAATCACATCATTGGCCGTTCTTTACGCCAAATATATCCTTTGTCTCCGGTTCTGGCGATAGAAGCCATCAGCGTGGCCACCATCAACACCATCGTCGGCACGACGGTGAACGTTATTACCCTTCAGGCCGATACAACACGCCCCAGCCGCCCGTCTATCAAGACAAGCGTTCCCATGAAGGTTTGGCAAGCGGTGTAGTCGGCGGCGTGCTGGGATATGAACTCCGTAACGGCCTTCCTTTGGCTACCGACCATCGGTGCCGCGGCTTGTTCGCTGATCGGTAATGATGTTTCTGGAAGAAGACAATTAGTATTTTGTCTTTTTTGTTGTTAAGCAACCATTCATTTTCATTCTGTAAAATGTCCTTCAAGTTAAAAGAACGCAATTGATTAACAATACTAACGATAACAAAAGGAATATGTAATGAAGAAAATATTATATTTAATTCAATTATCGATCTTAACGATATTATTTTCATCTACTGCGTTAGCGGATGATGATTGGGATGGGTATGGCCGTCATGGCTGGGGACATCACCATCATCACGGGTGGGGGCACCACCATGGGCACCATGGTTGGGGCGGGCCACAAGTGAACAACTATTACTATCCCCAACCACAGGCGAATTATTATTACCAACAACCGCCAGTGAACTATTATCCGCCGCAACCCCAAGGTGGCGGCTATTATGATAATCGTTCACACCAAGGATTGGCGGGCGGTGTATTAGGGACGGTGTTTGGATATGAGCTGGGTAATGGACATCCGCTGGCCGCCGGTATAGGCGCAGCAGCAGGCTCTTTCTTAGGAAATGGAGTGGGTTGGCGCTACTAGGACGTGTAAGGAAAAGTCGCCAATATCCGCCAGGGAATAGGCTTTTTTGAGGTCTGGTTTAGTTTCTATAGCCACGCTAAACCAGACCTTGCTTTATCTTCTTATGGCTTTAATTGTCCTGTCCTCAGGGCAGTAAAAAAATCCTCCGATTTACCTTTTCCCCATTTCTAAAAAATTAGATTAGACTTATCAGTTGAAATTCCAACAATGGTAAGTTTAGTTTCATGAAATCCATCTTCCCCTATTGGTTTCTTGTCGTGATTTTTATGTCACTTGCCAGTTGTGCGCGTACCTATCAAACTCGGTATGTTGAGACGACTGATTTCCTGGACGATTATTCCCAGCTCAAAGAAGGGCCTGAAGGCGATGCCCTACTAAGTTACTGGAAAAAGGGCGTCAACTGGCCGTCATACAAAAAAATAATTTTAGCGCCCGTCGTCATAAAGAAATCAAAAGGTTCCGGATTATTTGATATGACACATGCCGATACTTACCGTTTGAAGGAATTGCTGGATTACCGGATGCAAGAAGCGCTTAAAAACAATTTCAAACTGGTGGCCAAACCCGGCAAGGATACTTTGTTGATCCAATTTGCCATTACCGATGTGGAAACATCCATTGTGTTATTGGATGCTTTTTCGTCGATTTATCCTTCCGCACGGGTCTTGTCGGCACTGAAACATTTAGTCACGGGTACGGAATCCTTTGTCGGTAAAGCCAGTATCGAAGGCAAGGTCATGGATTCAATCACGGGCGACTTGTTGATGGCTTCCGCTGACGCCCGTGCGGGCGGCAAAACATTGGCGGGTTCGTCCGATGAATGGGATGATATTGAACAAGCGTATCAATATTGGGCCGGCCAACTGAATTACCAACTTTGTTTACGGCAGCTGCGTATCGGTTGTCAAAAACCTGAAGCTTGATGCTTCCTTGCCAGCAACAAATAAAACGCAGGCACAACAAATAACGTAAATAGTGTCCCAACACCCAAACCTCCCGCGATGACTAAACCAATGTCGAAACGGCTGGCTGCGCCTGGGCCCGATGCCATTAATAAAGGGACCATGGCGACTATCATCGCTACAGTGGTCATCAAGATGGGCCTAAGCCTTATCGCCGATGCCTCTTCTATGGCATCCTGCTTGTTCAAGCCCTTGCCGACTTGTAACTGGTTTGCGAATTCCACGATCAAAATCCCGTTCTTTGCGATTAAGCCGATTAACGTAATCAAACCGACTTGGGTGTAAATGTTGATGGAAGCAAAACCCAGCATCAAAAAAGCCATGGCGCTGGCTATGGAAAGCGGCACTGACACCAGGATAATCAATGGGTCTCGCCAGCTTTCAAACTGTGCTGCCAGTACCAGATAAATCACCAGCAAGGACATAAAAAATGTGATGACCAAGGCGCTGCCTTGTTGTGCGTACTGCCTTGATGCGCCGGTATAATCCCATTGGAAGTTTTTCGGGAACGACGCTTTGGCCTCTGTTTCCAAATACGCCATTGCATCGCCCAATGCCACAGCCGGCGACATCATGGCAGAAATGGTCAAACTGTTAAGCTGTTGAAACTGCGTGCGTTTGCTTGGTTCCACCGAATTTTCAATTTTCACTAATGAAGACAACGGGACTTGCCCCCCCGATGCGGTGTTGATGTAATATTGCCCGAACTTACTGGTGTCCAGTCTTGAGGCGTCGTCGACTTGGGGGATGACCTTATAGCTGCGACCTAACAAACTAAACCGGTTAACATAGCCGCCGCCAAGTAGGGTTGCCAAGTTTTTGCCGATGTCGCTCATGGTCAGCCCCAAATCGGCGGCGCGATTGCGGTCGACAACCAGAGTGGCTTTGGGTTGGGTAAACTCAACATCCTTCATCATGAAAATGAATTTTCCGCTATTCATGGCGGTATCGATCAGCCCATTGGCGACGAGTTCCAATTTATCGTAGTCTGCGTCGGTAACAATGACGAATTGTAAAGGCAAACCGCCGCCGGAACCCGGCAAACTGGGGCGTGGGAATACGGCGGTATTGAACCCGGCAATTTGGTTTACCTTGGCCTGCACCTCCGGTTGGATCTCCATTTGCGAACGCTGGCGTTCTGTAGTGGACGGCATCTTAAAACCGCCGAATACCGTATTTACGCTATTGCCGAAACCTAACAACAGGAAGCTTTCTTTATATTCTGGAATTATCTCAAAGGACTTAACCAATTCCTTCGTATAAACTTCGTTGTATTTCAAGGTTGCTGTCTGCGGCCCCGTGGCAATAAAAAACAGGATGCTCTGGTCTTCGGTGGGCGCCAACTCCTTGGTTGAGAGATTGAACATCAAGTAAATGCTGATAACAACCAAAACAGCAAAGGCTGCCATTGCCGAAGGAAATTCGAGTACCTTATGTAAAGCATTCCTGTACATTTCAGCAAGACGCATAAAAAAATGTTCAACGCCGCGTTCAAAACGGCTGGGATCGCTTTTTTCCTTAAGCAGTTTCGAGCTTAACATGGGGGCTAAAGTCAGCGCGACAACGCCGGAAATCAGTACAGCCCCCGCTAAAGTAAAGGAAAATTCGGTGAACAGGGTGCCGACCAATCCGCCCATGAACCCGATAGGGGCGTATACGGCGATCAAAGTCGTGGTCATAGCGATCACCGGCAAACCAAGCTCCCTAGCGCCTTGCATGGCTGCCTGTAGCCGGGTTGCCCCCATTTCTATATGGCGGTGTACATTTTCCACTACGACGATAGCATCGTCCACTACTAAACCTATGCCCAATACCATAGCCAACATGGTCAGCAAGTTAATGGAAAAACCCATTAGCAGCATGAGGAACGCCCCCCCGATCAAGGATAAGGGCACTGTGACGGCAGGTATGATGGCGGCGCGGAGCGAACCTAATGATAAATAGATAACCAGCAGTACGATTGCCACGGCCTCGACCAACGTGGTAACGACTTCGTTGATAGAATCTTCTATAAATTGGCTGGCATCATAAGGCAGCAATAAATGCAATTCGCCAGGCAAGCCTGCTTCGATTTCTTTTATCGCGACCCGTACGGATTTGGCAACCGTTAGCGGGTTGGCGCCAGGGGCCTGTTCGATCCCCATGAAAATTGCAGTCTTACCCTTATACCAATTTACGGCATCGTAGTCTTCACTGCCGAGTTCGGTTTTCGCCACATCCCCCAGCCTGATCAGGGTACCGTTACGATTGCCTACCACCAACTTCCGGAATTCCTCTTCCTTGGCGATATCGGTAGTCGCACTCAGGTTGATGGCGACATAATCACCTTTGGTTTGCCCTGCTCCAGAAAGGTAATTGTTGTCTTTCAAGACCTCGTTAATGTCGTTGGCTGTTATCCCGAGTGCCGCCATACGTTTGCTGTCCAGCCAAATACGCATGGCAAAGGTTTTGTTGCCCAACATTTTGGCTTTGCCTACGCCAGGAATTGCCTGGATTTTTGGTTGGATTACGCGCAACATGTAATCGGTGATTTGCGCCGGTTGGATGCTATCGCTGTATAAGGCCAAATACATTAATGCCGTGGATTCGCCCGTTTGCGAAGTAATGACAGGGTCTTCGGCGTCTTCCGGCAAGACGTTTCGCTGGCTGGCGACTTTGGCCTGTATCTGCGCGACAGCCGCATTCGGGTCGTAATTAAGCCGCATGTGGGCTTCAATGGTGGATAAGCCCTGGCGGCTGTTTGAGGACAGGTAATCAATACCGTCCGCTTCGGCAATCGCCTGTTGCAAGGGTGTGGTAATAAAGCCTTTAACCAGGTCGCTGCTCGCCCCAGGGTAAGTGGTGGAGATAGTCACCACCGTATTTTCCGTTTCCGGATATTGCCGTACTTCGAGGGCCAAAATAGCGCGTAAGCCAACGATTAAAATCAGTAAGCTTATGACGCTGGCTAACACAGGGCGCTCTACGAACAAGTCAGTGAATTTCACTGAACCGTCTCCCGCTCACCGGGTGCTGGTTGCTTATCAAGGGCTATCGCCATGCCGTTCCGCAATTTGACTTGCCCGGCACTGACTACACGGTCATTTTCTTTCAACCCTTTGGTGATTTCCACCCGTCCATCGCGGGTTTCCCCTGTCAAGATTTGCCTAAGTTGAACCGTATCCCCTTGTTTCCCCGACTCGATAACGAAAACCGAATCGCCGTAGGGATTGTAGGAAATCGAGGTGTCTGGGACTGTCAAGACTGATTTCGTTTGGTTAAGGAGCACTTGGACATCGACAAACATGCCGGGACGCAATAGTCCCTCCCCATTATCCAAAGTCGCACGAATTTTTACCGTCCTGGTCGCTTCATCGATACCAGAATTTATGGCGGAAATACGACCGTTGAACATTTTGTCTGGGTAAGCCTGGACTTTTAGGGACATCGACTGATTAACGTTGAGACTGGCCAAATGGTGTTCGGGCAAAGTGAAGTCAGCATAAATAGGGTTCAATTTTTGTAAGGGTACAATGGCATCGCCAGGAGCAAGGTATTGGCCGAGATTAACCTTACGTATGCCTAATTGTCCGGTAAATGGGGCAACGATACGTTTTTTCTCAATGACCGATTTTTTGGCGGAAACAACGGCCTTAGCTTCATCCAAAGTGGCCTTGTTGAGGTCGAAATCGGATTTGGAAATGAAGTTGCGGCCAATTAACTTTTGGCTTCGGGCAAATTTTACCTGTTCCAACTGTTGGGTGGCTTCCAGGCCACTCAGTTCAGCCAAATCGGTGCTGGAGTCCAATTCAAGCAGTAACCGACCGCGCTGCACCGTTTGTCCGGATTCAAAATGAATGGCTTTCACTTTGCCAGCCACTTCGCTGCTGACTTCTATGCCAGCTACAGCCACCAAGCTGCCGACTGTAGACAGGGTTGATTGCCATTCGTTGCGTTGCACGGTTGACGCTGCAACAACGGGCGGCGGCGGGACCGGAATATTATTGAGGGCTTGGTTGATTTGGAAAAACTTCCAGCCGAATAAACCACCGAACAAGACCAAGGACAAAAAAATAATCAGGGCGTAACGTTTGAACATTTATAGCCTTACAGGTGGTTTACAGTGAATCGACCAATAAAAAATAAGAAATTGGATTAGTTAAATATTGGTCGCCTTACACCCACAAAACGCTTACGCCAATAACTGTTATTCAGGCTGGACACTAACACCCGACCAGTCCCTTTACTGGGTGCATGAATAAACTTATCACGGTTAATGTAAATGCCAACATGGGAATATTTTCGGCCACTGGTGTTAAAGAACACCAGGTCACCAGAACGAAGGTCATACCTTGGGACTGTCGGCAACACTGTTGCCATCTCCCTGGCCGTACGCGGGAGCCTAATGCCGTGTTTTCCATATACATGTTTTACAAATCCGCTGCAATCAAATCCGTCGTCGGGAGATTCCTCTCCCCACCGGTATGGCGTGCCTTCAAGGCTAAGTGCATATTCGATTAATGGCGGTTGTTGCCCTTGGGTTTGGGGCTTTATTTCAGGGGTTGTGCTGCAGCCTACCAACAATAATATCATTATTAAGATGGGACATCTTAAGTATAAATGACACGGGATTTTCAGTTCAAGATGCCATGATTTTGTCATTATTACGGGATGTCATTTGGGTTTTTGAAATCCATACACATAATACCTCAACAGCTTAAGCCGACTCAACACTTCAGCGGCTGCGGTTTCAAGTTGGGCCATCAAGTTGTCAACCGGATATTCCCGATTTAACCGCCTTAGCCAACGGTAAGTGGGCAGGGTGTTAACTGTGACGTCATGTTCGGTTGTGGTCGCGAAATTCGTTTTTGCAGCCAAAACCCGGTAATCGTTAATCCCATATCTCAAGTCGCATTTGCCGTAAAAACCAATGCTCAAATTCTCCAAGGACTTAAGTTTGGCAAAAGGTTGTATCACTGGGGCAGAGACAAAATCCGATAAGGCCAGATAACCGTCCGGTTTGAGCACCCTAAAGGCTTCCTTGAAAAATTGCTCCCGGTCAGGAAAATGGAAAATACATTCCACCGCCAAGACGGCGTCGAATGAGGCGTCCGGAAAAGCCAGGGCGCAGGCATTTCCTTTTTTGAATTCAATAAAATTGTCCCCGATCGGCTTGACTGTATCTTGCGCCCTAAGTAATTGGCGCTCATCGTAATTAATGCCGACAAGGTTCATGGCCTTATAATTTTCATTGATATGGGCAATTGTTCCGCCAAAGCCGCAACCTACATCCAGTATGGACATCTTGTCTTGTATGTTAGCCGTTTTGCATACTTGCCGAGTTAGGTTTTCCGAAGCATTGGCGAAATCATCGACAGTTAAGGTTGCGTGTTCCGGGTATTCCCAATAGCCCCAATGTAAATGCCTGCCAAAACTTTTTTCAATGGCCGAATTGCCACTTTTAAACGCCGTTAGCAAAAAATCGATATAGGGCAGTTTGACTTCCTTTGTTTGTTTCAATTTTGACGCTCCGGGTTTGGATGATAGGTTGCGTTTAGGCATTTGTTAAAAACAATTAAAATTCTAGGGCTAACATCTCGGCATTCAACTTACCTCATACAGAAATACCATAGCACGGCTTAGGGGAAATTCTTTTGCCCATATGCGGTAACTATTTATTTATAGTCACGAAACATTTAGATACACTACCGTTAACAGTAAAATGGTAAGAGTCCAGATATTTAATGTTAGGACAAAGGTGTTTAAATGAATTTTAGTTGTATAATTTCCCTGGCTGAGGGAAGCACGACAGCCAACGTTTAATAATAACTAGATTTATTACAACATAATCATAATGATACGGATTTTACTTGTTGATGATCACGAGCTTGTTCGGACCGGTATAGCGGCATTGCTAAATGCAGCTGACGATGTAACCGTCGTTGGAATTGCACAATCAGGGGAAGAGGCAATCGAACAGGTCAATTTATTGTCTGCCGATGTAGTGCTAATGGATATCAATATGCCAGGTATCGGCGGAGTGGAGGCTTGCCGAAGGATTTTAAGGAAAGACCCCAAGGTAAAGATTGTTGCGATATCGGTCCACAATGACGGGCCGATACCCCAACAGCTATTAAAGCTCGGTGTTATGGGCTTTATTTCCAAAGGTTCATCCGTTGAAGAAATGGTGCTGGCGATAAGGAAAGTGATGACCGGTAAGCGCTATCTTTGTACCGAAGTTGCCAATAACCTGGCGCTTCAAGGCCTACCCGGGAATATTGAATCGCCTTTCGAGAAACTTTCCCAACGGGAGGCGGAAGTAGTGACCCTTATATTACAAGGCAAATCCATTACGGAAATGGCGGAAATGTTGGTCATCAGCCCGAAAACGGTAAACACTTACCGTTACCGCCTCTACGAAAAGCTTCATGTCAAAAACGATGTAGAATTGACACGTTTAGCCGTAAAGTTCGGCCATATGATACCGGATTGATGGTCTTTAACCTTATAACAACTCTCTCGCCTTATTAAAGGCATCCCTAAAATCAAGGTACAACGGCTTGTCCGTTTCCAGTAGTAATTTCAACATTAAATTTTGCAGCTGGTATTTTATATTGCCGACGGCTAACGCCCCAATTCCCACTGCGCCCTTGGCGTGGATTGCATGAACGAGCGGCGCACCCATGTCGTTACGCTTAACGCCCTCGATACCCAATGGGGGCACGGCGTTGACATCCCCAGCAACTTTAAGTTGTTGGGCATCATCCAGGATATCGGCATTTAAAACTTGGATACCGGCTTTTGCCGTGCAGAACACAATGTCAGCATGGGCGAGTAACCGTGCCTTGTCCGCATCGGAGCTGGCATAAGTCCCTTTCAGTTTGCAGCCAAAGCGGCAATTGTATTCATTTGCCACCGCTAAGGCCGTATCCACAGACAAATGGTCGGTCAAGGTAATGTCGGCTCCAGCCAAAGAAGCGATAACTCCAGTTGCTATGCCCACAGAACCCGTCCCGCCAAAGACGATCCCGTGGCAATCTTTCAATTCTTTGCCATGTTTCTCTTTCAATTGTTTTTCCACACACGCGACCAATGCCGCGGCGGTGGTGAATGCCCCGCTGGGATCGGCAAAAACCGACACTTCAAACGGTGGAACCATGGCATTTTTTGCGGCTTCCATCATATCTACTGCTAGGCCTAAGTTACGGCCACCAATGAAAATGCCTGTCCGTTTTACTCCGGCTGGGCCGCGTGAAAAAATGGCATCCTGGACTAAGCCGAGGATGCTTTCCAGTTTGACATTGCTATAGGGCATCAGCACATCAAAACCGGCATCCATAGCCATGTTGATGTCAAACGGGCTATTATGCGGCATAGGGTCGAGCATATGCAAGATGCTGCGTTTTTCCATGGCGGTCTCTCTTAAGATAATATGGAATATGGGTTAGGTAGCCGATTTGAGGTAGTATCTTGCAACCTCAAAAGCGTGCTCGAAATGTAAATAAACAGGCATATCCGTATCGATCATTTGTTTCAATAAGCGATTTTGCGCTTGGTACTTAATGTCGCCTATCGCTAACGCCCCGATTCCGACCGCACCGCTCTTAGAGCCGGCAATCGCTGCCCCTTTTTGGAACATATCAACACCGGCTATGCCGGCGGGCGGCACGGCGTTAACATCGGCGGCGACTTTCAATTGCGGGGCGGACGCCACTAATTCAGCGCTTAACAATTCAATCCCTGCGGCGCCTGTCGCCACGACGATGTCTGCGGTTTTGATAAATTCGGGCTTATCGGCATCTGCGCCCGCAGTTATATTGGTTTGGCCTTCGCCAAATTCATCGTTACATAGATTGGCAATATTTTGGGCTTTGTCTAGTTGACGCCCGACAATCCTGACGTTGGCACCGGCTTTTGCTGCAATCACTGCCGCCACCTGGCCCACCGGCCCAGTACCGCCCAACGCGAGCATATTTTTTCCAGCCAAGGTGGTGTTAAATTTCGACTTTAATTCGCGCTCGATGGCTGCCATCATGCCGGCTGCAGTGGTGAATGCACCGCTGGGATCCGCGAAAACAGAGATTTCATAAGGCGGAACCATGGATTGCTTTGCCAGTTTCAGCATATCCATCGCTTGTTTGGTGTCGCGCCCGCCAATAAAAATGGCAGTACGGTTTAAGTTTTTTTCGCTACGTGAAAAAATGGCATCTTGAACAAGGCCTTGAACTTCATTAAGTTCCACGTTGGTATAGGGCACGGTAGAAAGCCACCCGGCATCCATCGCCATATTCACATCGAAAGGGCTAAGGTTTTTGGCCGTGGTCAGCATATGTAGTATGTAAGGTTTTGCCATTTTATGTCCTCAACTAAAGAGCGCGAGAGTATAAAAGAAAAACCGCCGATTTGACACAAGCTATCGAGGCTTGTTTACAATTTTTTTAAGGTTGATGGAGAAATCTTTACGTACCAGGGCAACGGAATCCACCCTGGGCAAGAAAAACAGCAAAAATCTGTAACTTAATAGGCTTGGGGCAGTTTTTTGTTGATAGTGAAAATCTTGTTCTTTACCGTTAGGTATTGGCCGCGTTTCAAACCTTTAAGCACATTGGTGATCATTTCCCTGCCGCATCCCAAGCGCGAAGCAATCTCCTGATGGGTTAAGGGGGTCGAAACGACTAATGTCCCGTTTTCACTCGGGACGGATAAGTCATGCAACAATTTCACCAAACGGCCATATACATCCATTAAGGCAAGGTTCTGCGCCACTTCCGTGGCATGCCGAACCCGTTTACATAAGTATTTGATGACAGCCATTGAAACCACCGGGTTTTGTTTTAGAAGCTGAAAAAAATCCGCCTTATGCAAGACGACGAATACGCATTGTTCCAGGGTAATGACATTAGCAGACCTATGGCTATCGTCCAGCAGGGAAAGTTCGCCAAAATTATCGCCTTGTTTCAAGGTCGTTAAAATCAATTCCTTGCCTTCTTCGTTAGTCAGCGTGACTTTTACCCTACCTTCCTTAATCAAATACATTGCACTGGACTCATCACCTTCACTGATAACCAAAGTATTTTTTTGGACGACTTTTTGCGTCGACACAGCGGCGACTATCCTTAGTTCGGTTTCCCCTAACTCGTTAAATAATTGGTTGGATTTTAAAGTATCGATGGTTTCCATAGCTTTTTACCCGTATTAAATCTATTGCTGGTAAGACCTTACTGCGGGAACCTGATTAAATCTGTGAAATTTTACCTTGGTAATATTGCCTTAAGGGTATTATGATTGACAAAAGACAGAAATTTCCGCCCACCTGGAAA
>CAYSYU010000005.1:0-178788 GCA_964435245.1 uncultured Methylomagnum sp. | reverse complement strand
CAGCCAGTTGTGTTTAGTATCACAGAAAACAGGACGGAAGGACTATAGTGGGTCGAGATCAGTCAGTGGAGAAAATTGTCCCGGATTTACTATTTCACTGTCTGGGTCACTTTGTCAGACCCAATTATCCAAGCGTAATCCTTCTATACGCTCAAATTCGCGCAGGTTGTTGGTCACCAGCGTTAGGCCTTCGCTTCTCGCATGACCCGCGATGTGGAGGTCGTTGACACCAATTGTTGTGCCTTTACGTTCAAGGAAACTACGGATGTCGCCATAATGGGATGCCGCCTTGCTGCCGTATTCCAATATCTCCAAACGGGAGACAAAATCTTCAATCTGGCGCAAGTTATGGTCAGGCTTTACACTTTTTTCCGCCCCGTGGAACAACTCGGCAAGGGTAATTGAACTGATGCATAAATGTCCGGCATGGCGATTAAAAGTTTCTAACGCACTTACTGGTCGGTGCTTAATCACATAGATTGCTATATTGGTGTCCAGCATGAATTTTAGCACTAGAATGCTTCCCGTTCCGGCTGTTCCTGGGAAGCGCGTTCGGTCATAAAATCATCCGTGACACGTTCTTCTGACAGGAAGAAACTGTCCCAGGTGTTTTCGACGGGAGACAACACACGATCTTGACCCACCACCCGCACCGTCACTTTTTTAACAGTTTCGGGAAAACGGGTTTCGGACGGTAGCCTGACCGATTGTGTTCGGTTGTTTACAAAAATTGATCCGGTAGCCATATTACGCCCCCACAAAAATATATACAGCTTGTATATAGCAAAAGTTTATCGTATTCGGAAAAGCGGGTCAAATTTTCATAAGGGGTTGTGGATGTTAATATGAGAGTGTTCACATAAAGATAGTTACATAGTGTAGAATAACCAGCCCCTGACAGGGCGGAGGCTGGTTATGTTGAACTGTAAGCGTTGCGGGAGTGGGCATTTGACAAAGAACGGCATGGTAAGGGGGAAGGTTCGCCACAAATGCAAGGACTGCGGGGTGAATTTTGTCGATGGCGACCGCCGCACCAAGGACTCGTTGGCGGCGAAGAAGGCGCTGGCGGTGATCTTATACGGTGCCGGGAAAGCGTCTTTTGGGATGCTGGGCAAGCTGTTCGGGCATTCCAGGTCGCTGATATGTACCGGTGGGTGACCGAGGCGGCGGCCAGCCTGCCCGACCCTGAGACGGAAGGCGGCATCCAGGAGATGGAGATTGACGAGATGTGGCGCTTTTGTCGGGGCAAAAAAACAAGCGCTGGATCCTCAAGGCCTTGGATCGTCGCACACGGCGCACTGCACGTTCTACACCTAAATTGTCATAAACGTTTAACTATAGAGAACTATACTACGAGACCTTTGCGCGAACCCAAGCCCCCAAATTGGTAAAGATAAGCCTTTATTAAAGTCTGGGCAATACCTATGTCCTGGAAGGATTTAGCCCAAACCAGTTAAGCGATGCCCTTGTCAAGTACCACGAAGCCTTGGAAGAGCTGGATGGCTCGACCGCTTGATCGACTGGAGAGCGATAGCGAAGCAGATGGCGGGCATCCATGCCAAGAAGCAAGGCGAGGCGGCGTGGCCGCCCTTGCTGATGGTCAAGGCCTTGTTGCTGCAAAGCTGGTATGGGCTCAGTGACCCTGGCCTGGAGAAGCAACTGGCGCGCGGCTTGATGTTCCGGCGCTTCATCAAGTTAGGGCTGAGCGAAGGCGTACCCGACCACAGTACGACCTGGCGGTTCCGCAACACGTTAACCCAGCAAGGCTTGCTGGACACCCTGTTGTCCGGGGCCAACCAACAACTGTCAGCCAAAGGTTTATATATCAAGGCCGGCGAAGTCAGCATCGTTGATGCCACTGTCATTGAGGCCAAACAGAGCCGCCCGCGCAAGGGCAAGGACGGGGAGAACACCCAAGGCAGCGAAGCCGGGTACAACGTCAAGGCCGTCGGCTACACGCCGGGCAACGGGCACGACCCGCAGTCCCTGGAAAAGCTGTTGACCGGTGGCGAGGAACAGGCCTATGCCAGTAAAGAACATGACAAGCTCTTGGCCAAATGCAACACCGGCAACCGCATCCTGCACAAGGCCAAGCGCAACCAACCGCTAAGCGTCCCACAAACACAACAAAACCGGCAGTGGCCGAGCATCCGCAGCACCGTCGGGCGCGTGTTCGGGGTGCCCAAGCAACACTATCGTCTAGCCAAGACACGTTGCCTGGGCCTTAAGCGCAACCAAGCCCGGTTCATGCTGGCGGCGATGGCCTACAACATCAAGCGCGGCGTGGCAGTCCAGGCCGAGATGCTGACGTTTGCAGGGTGATTCCGTCCAATGGGGGCAAAAAGGCGGACAAGAACCCAGATTTTATGAAAGATTGACAGATAGATGCGTATTTCAGCCGAATAATACCCATGAAGGCCAACGCCTATTTAAAAAAACCGGCTTTTGACCATTCTGCCGCAGTTTCTGCTGTCCGTGCAAAGGTCTCACTACATAATAAGATAACAACCAACAGAGGAACATCCCATGCAACAATCCTTACTCTCCATCGCGCTAACAGGCGGATTGCTGGCTTTAGCGCCCACTGCTGAAGCGGCTGTTTATTATGATCTGCTTGACCTTGGCACCTTGGGCGGCTCATACAGCAGTGGCTCTGGCATAAACGACAGCGGCCAGGTCACAGGGGTTTCCTTCCTTGCCAATGGTAGGAATCATGCTTTCCTATACACTAACGGCGTGATGACCGACCTTGGCACCTTGGGTAACTCAAGAAGCGGAGGCCTAGCCATAAATGCCAGCGGCCAGGTTACAGGATGGTATTGGACTAACTCTCCTACCTATGGTCATGCTTTCCTATATACCAACGGTGTGATGACCGACCTTGGCACCTTGGGCGGCTCATACAGTGTAGGCATGGGCATTAACGCCAGTGGCCAGGTCACAGGGAATTCCTACCTTGCTGGCGATATTGTTCAAGATGCTTTCCTATACACCAACGGCGTAATGACCGATCTTGGCACGTTGGGCGGCTCATGGAGCGCGGGATACGCCATAAACGACAGCGGCCAGGTCACAGGGTTTTCCAACGCCGGTAATGGATCTCATGCTTTCTTATATACTAATGGCGTAATGGCCGACCTTGGCACCTTGGGCGGCTCACGCAGCTATGGTTACGCCATAAACGCCAGCGGCCAGGTTGTAGGAGAATCAACTATTGATGAATATAATAATCGTGTTCATGCTTTCATCAGCACCAACAACGATATGTTCGACCTGAACAGCCTTATTTTTTCGCCAAACATTACCTTAACAGCGGCAACTGGCATAAACGACAACGGCCAGATTGTGGCGAACGGCACAAACGCCCAAGGCATTACCCATGCTTTTTTATTGACGCCGACCTCGACCCCCTACGTTGTACCGATTCCCGGCGCTATCTGGTTGTTTGGCTCGGCTTTGTTGGGATTAGCCGGAATTAACGGACGCCAACAAGCGACCGTTTAACATCCGCCTATAATAAAATTACGGAAGCCGCCTTTCAGGTTGGCTTCCTTTTCTTTTTAAATACTTCCACCTTCGGCGTAAAGGTTCAGGCACGGGACGCTCTGGCGTAACACTTCCCATTGCTGAAGCGATGCGGATGTATACCGTTAAGATCATGGCGATGATGAAATAATCTTTATACCCCCTGTTTTTATTACGATAGAAATAATCTAAAAGCTGGATGGCACAGCAAAGCTCTGATTTGGCATTTAGACCTTAAACAAACAAACCAATCTACCCAACTGCTTAAACCCTTCCTCTGTTGGTTTTCTGCCATAGCGCAGCCCGATAAAAGCCTTGGTGATTTCTTCAATACATTCGGCCTGTTCAGGTAAGTGGGGCTTAATGCGTTCGGCAAAATCCCTGGCTCCTTCGCCAGTATTTTTAACAAATCCCGCCTTGGCCATTTTCTTTAAAAACCGGTTGTAGACAATCAACACCGGGTCGGTGGGTTTGGGCCGTTGGTAGAGCAGAAAGAGGCTTAGGATCGCGGTGATGAAACCGACGATGCCCATCATCCAGTAAACCATCGTCTTGAAATCGGCTATGCCCAACGAAGACAGGAAACTGGCCTGGTTGGTATTGTTGTAATTGATGACCCAGCGTTGCCAGTTGTAATCGACGTTACTCCAGAGCTGTCGTGCTTTTTTCAGGAAATCAAAAGTGGCTTGCGCACCCACGCTAGGCGCGGCATAACTGATAAGGCCGCCGGGGACGAGACGGGCAATGTCGATATTCTTTTCGATCCGTTCCGGGGCAATGGCGGCGGTCGGGTCAAACCTGACCCAGCCTTGTTTATCCAGCCAGACTTCCGCCCAAGCGTGGGCGTCGGCTTGTTTGATTTCCAGGAAATTCCCTACAGCATTCCATTCCCCGCCCTGGTAACCGGTTACGACCCGCGCGGGAATATTCGCCACCCGCATCAGGTACACAAAAGCGGAGGCATAATGGCTGCAAAAGCCGTAGCGGGTTTCAAACAGGAAGGTTTCAATCGGTTTGTCTTCCATCAACGGCGGGGTTAGGGTGTAATGGAAGTCTTCTTTCCTGAAGTGGTTGAGTAACTGATTGATGAACACGTCAGGTGGACTGTCAAAGCCGTGCAACTGCGCGACCAGTTGCTTGATTTTTTCCGATGCCGCGCCCGGTAATTGGCGCGCATCCTTAAATTCGGTTTTAGTCAGGTAGCCGGTATTGTAAGTGGGGTAAGAAACTAGCTTGAATTCGCTGCGCTTATCAAGATTATCCGTGGTCACTAGCTGATAATTGGCGTTCCGTTCTAAGGGTTTAGGGTAGTCTGCGGGCATATCCAAGGCGAACACCCAGTTTTTTTCTTGCGGTTCCATCAACAGGGTGTACTGGTAAGGCGTTCCCGCGTAATTTAGCTTATCCAGGTACTTTTGATAGGACAGGTCGCTGGCTTGCGTCCATTTTTTGCCGTCGGTATGGGTAAGCACGGGGCCGCGCCAATAGCGTTGTTTTGCCGGGGGAATCGCTCCGGCGAATTTCACCCGGAACACCAGCTCGTCCGACATGCCGAGGTCGGTGATGGAACCGGGTTCCATCGAATCGCTTAGCCCCATCTTGGCTTGATGGTCGTCGTTAAACAATAACCACCTCGGTGCTTCAACCCGTGGGAACAGGATGAACACCACAATTGCCATCGGTACGGCCTGTGCGATGATAACGGCGGCTTTTTTAAGCGCTACACTGGTTTGGGCGACATAACTGTTGATATAAATCAACACTGCCAGTAACACGCAGGTCAGAAACAGGATATAAGCCGCCATCAGGATGCTTTGCTCGTACAGGAACTGCGAGGCGGCGACGATGAACGCGAGGTAATTAATCAGGTAAAGGTCGCGTTCGGTTTTGATTTCCATCAGTTTTAGGCCCAGCGCAATCACGAACAGGCTAGTGCCGCCGTCGCGTCCTAGAAAGCCGCGGTGCTGGACGTACAGGATCGCCATCCCGCTGACTATCAGCAGCAAAATAACGGGAAAGGTAGGTAAGCGTTCGGGCTTCCAGATACCGACAAAGCGCCAAGCCAGTAAAAAGCAAAAAAAGCCGAATACGCCCCAATGCAGGTGATTGACATGCGGCAAGACGATCAAGCCGATAGACGACAGCAAAAATATCAGGATTTCTTTGTTATGGGCGGGATTGGTAGCCATAGCGATTAAAACAAAGCCAATGCTTCCAGGCATAAGCGGTAATGCGCTGGTCCATAGCCGGGTTCTAATCGTAGACCAGGCAGTATAAATCCGTAACTTAAACCCGCTTGTTCCGCATCAATCACCCAACGGCATAAGTGGCTAAGGCGTTCCTCAAGCGAGTGCCCGGGCGCTTGCCCGTAATCCAGCCAGATTTCCGAAGAACTTTCCCCGCCGTACTGCTTGGTGAACAAACCCAAACCTTTCGCATAAGCTTTCCAGTGCAAATGTTTGATGGGGTCGCCCGCCTGATAACCCTGCAAGCCGTAAAATTCATCGCCGCCTTTTTTGAAACGTCCCTGCTGGTTTTGAGTTGAACCCGTCTCCGGGAATGGAATTTCCTGGTTTGCGGGCTTTGGGTAAACCAGCGCCTTGCCGTTGAACCGTATGGGCGACCAGGCGCGGAACAAGCCTAAGGGATAAGTGCTGAAGACCGTTACCGTGCCTGCCGAATGCCAGCCCCGTTTCTGGGTAAGGTCATACAAGGTCAGGTGTGCTTTGCTGTTCGCATTCAAGCTGAAGTTTTCGACGGTTTTCAGTTTGACCTGCACATGCTGGCGTTCAACGGAGGTGGGGTTATCGATATGCACCCCGAAACCTGCCGCCTCGCCCGCAAAAACCGAATTCGCCTGGCCTTCCTGGATCGTCAACCCTGCCAGGGATTTATAGGTGTGCAGAATGGTGATGAAAAAAATGCTCGCCAGCAAAAACGCCAGCATATACGCCAGATTGTTGCTGTACACAAACGCTATCAGGCCAAGCAATAGGATCAGTAAGCCGAACCCGAGGCCGCGCTTTGTCGGCAAAATAAATATCCGCCGCTGGTTGAGCGTTAAGGGCTTGCCTTCTATCGTCCTCTCCCCCAAGAAAAACCTGTCCAATCCGTAGCGTTCTTTTACTTCTTTAAGCTTCAATGCACAGCAACCTTGGCTAAAATGGGCGCGACAATAGCTTGCGAATCATTATTGCCCGACCTTAGCCGATGGCCTGCAACCGCCGCCAGCACGGCTTGAAGGTCTTCGGGAATTACCGCATCGCGATTGTCCATAAAGGTCCAGGCCTTGGCGGCGGTCAATAGCGCCAGACCTGCCCGCGGCGACAATCCGCAATGGTATTCGGGCGATTCGCGGGTAAAGTTAATGATGGCTTGGCAATAATCCAGCAAGGCGCTGGACACATGCACGCCTGTTACCGCCTGTTGCAGTTGTTGTAACTGTCCTGGCGTGAGTTGTGTCGATAAGGTGCTGATCAAACTGTGCCGGTTTACGCCCGTCAACAATTGCCTTTCGTATTGCGGGTCGGGGTAACCCAACTCAATCCGCATCAGGAAACGGTCAAGCTGGGATTCCGGCAAAGGGAAAGTGCCTATCTGGTGCGAGGGGTTTTGTGTCGCAATCACGAAGAACGGTTCGGGCAATTGGTAGGTGACGCCTTCCACCGTTACCTGATGTTCTTCCATCGCTTCCAGCAAGGCGCTTTGGGCTTTGGGTGTCGAACGGTTAATCTCATCGGCCAGCACCATCTGGTTGAAGATCGGCCCCGGATGGAACTTGAATTCATGGTTTTTGCCGTCGAAAACGGATGCGCCGATGATGTCAGCCGGTAATATATCGCTGGTAAACTGGATGCGCTGGTAATTCATCCCCAACAACTTCGCCAGCGTATGCGCCAGCGTCGTTTTACCGACACCAGGGATGTCTTCTATCAATAAATGCCCGCGCGCCAGCAGGCAACACACAGCCAAGCGGATTTGCCGTTCTTTGCCCAGGATAACTTGGTTGGCCTCTTTCAGTAGCTGCCGGATGTCATTTTGCATAGTTAATGGTAGGATGCTTGAATATTGAAGTCGTTGCCCATAGTATAGATCATGGCTATCGAACATAGCCTAACCATCGGGGCAAAGCAAAGCCGGGAGCAGCGCAATGAAAGAATATGAAGAAGTACGTAGCCATCTAATTGAAATGTTGGAAGAATTGGATGACCGTCTGGCTAAAATCACCAGCGATGTAAAGCATGAAAATGTACCCTTAGAAAAAGATTCAGCAGAATTAGCCACGCAGTCAGAAAATGACGAAGTGTTGGACTACTTGGGCAATGCTGCTAGGGCGGAACGGGACAGGGTAAAACAAGCGATCGCACGGATAGACAGCGGCGAATACGGCATCTGCGAACTCTGCGGCGAACCCATTAAAAAGGAACGGCTCGAAGCCGTCCCTTATTCCAGCATGTGCATTAAGTGCGCCAGTCAGGCGGGTTGTTAAGGTTGGTATATCCATCATTGTTAAACATACCAACCTTCCAGTATCAGCCTTGGACAATTTCAATGTTTAGCCCTGCTCACCACATAAACGCCGACCAGCACTAAAAATGTCCCTGCCAATTGCGCCGCCGTAAATGCTTCACCTAACAGGAAAAACGCCAAAATCAAGGTACCTATAGGCCCTGCCGAGCTGATAATGGATGCCGAACCTGCGCCGATGCGCTGTATCCCGGCATTCATCAAAAATGACGGCAACACGGTTGAAAAGATCGCCATAATGCCCGCCAAGCCGTAGACGTTAACGGGCAAGTGTAATGGATAGCCGCCGTGGCTTACGATGAAATGCAGGCCGGTAATGATACAGGCCACCGTCATTGAATAAGCGGTAAAACGCATCGCGCCAATCCGCCTGATCAACACACCGCTACCGACCATAAAAATTGCAAAGGTGAATGCACTGGCAGCCACAAAGGCGGAACCTAAAAGTAAATCTACAGAGCTGGGCTGAAACTTATGGTCGACATAAACCAGGGAGATCCCGACATAAGTAAGTATTAACGCAAACGCTTGGTGACGGTTAATGGCTTTCCGGTAATACCCAGCTGTTAGCAACACAACAAAGGTGGGGTAAAGGTACAAAATCAACCTTTCAAGCCCCGCGGAAATATAGGCCAAACCTTCAAAATCCAGCAAACTGGACAGGTAATAGCCCAAAAATCCGAGAATCGTCAGTATTAGCCAGTCTTTGGCCTCCATCCGTTGGCTATCGGTTTCCTGCTTTGACCGCCTGCCAGCCCACACGGCGACAACCAGAAAGAACGGCAATGAAATTGCCATACGCAGCAACATCAAGGTAATGGCATCAAGCTGGGGGTTGTTACCGTAAGCCATTTTGACCAGGATGGCTTTAGCCGAAAAACCAAACGCAGCCAGTAACACAAACAAACAACCGATGAAGGCCTGTCTGCTATGTTGTTGCACGGTGATGGGTGACGCAGTTTGCACAAGATTCTCCTTTTATGGAAGTTGCGAATCTTGTTGGGTGGGAACTTGATCTAACGTAAGGCCAAAGCAACCGGGACAAGATCCGCAGTTGCTTTGGTAATTGTGTGGCTAATTAATCCATAACAATGCGGCGGTAAGCGAAAATAATCTTTCGCAGCCAGCGCACATTGAGCATGACAGGATAATTGGCCGTTGATGGGTTCATAGTTTTATTATTATGTATAACCCTGCTTATTGTCAAATATAGAAAGCCAGGACAAGGTTACACCGGAAAATGTCACTACGTCTACTGGTGAAAAGCCCACAATTGCGAGACCATCCCCGGGAATGAATCTAAGGAACGTTTGATTGCAACAATATCGAAGCTATCAATGTCTGTCACTAACTTTGTAGCATAAGTAACGACAACGCCAATACCGTGGCGGTTGCCGATGGCTAAGACAGCCCCTGCAAATTTTTTAATCTCCGACATATTATTGTTTTTTGAAATTTGCCCGCAGTTTTTGACAAGCTTTTCAAGTTCCGCGATTGCCGCTGGCAATGCCCGCAATTCATCATCCGACAACACCAGTTCCGGTTCTTCAACAACGGTTTCCTCGATGGTTTCAAAAGGCAAGAACCGCATGAGTTCTGAAATCAAATCGGCCTTAAGTACCGGTTTCCTTAAATAGCCGTCGAAATGGGTGCTTTTTGCACGTTCATGTTCGTCCTGCATCACTGATGCGGTCAACGCCACGACGGGCACAGCCGAAAACCCCTTTATGTCCTCAGTCGCCTGATAACCGTCCATGACAGGCATGCGGACATCCATCAAGACCAAATCGAATTTTCCATGCTTTACCGCATTAACGGCTTCGAGGCCGTTTTCGGCTTCCGCTACCGTCAATTGGGTTTCGGCAAAACACTCCTTTAGCAAATTGCGGTTATCTTCGACATCGTCGACCACCAGCACATTGGCTGGAAAAAACCTGACCTGCTTATCCGATCTAATAGTTTCAGGTTCCAATACAACAGAGGAAATATCGACATCCTTCAAATGAAGGGTAAAAGTCGACCCAACTCCGGGTTTGCTTACCAGGGAAATCTCGCCACCCATCAACTCCGTTAAGCGCTTGCTGATGGCCAGCCCCAAGCCTGTCCCGCCGTATTTGCGGACATCTTGCCCTTCCAGTTGCTCGAAATCCTTAAAAATCAATACTTGTTGGCCTTTGGAAATACCAATGCCGGTATCTTCGACATCGATATATAAGTCCAGCCTACTCTGGATTCTGTCTTCGTTTCCTGTCCTAGCCCTTAAGCAAATACGGCCTTGTTCGGTAAACTTAATGGCATTCCCGATCAAATTGAACAGGATTTGCCGTAACCGGGTCGCATCCAGGATAAGGTTCTCAGGAATTTTAGGGTCGATATCGAGGATAAAATCGAGGTTCTTTTCCCTGATAGCCATCATGAAGATTTGCCCCAAATCGCTAAATAAGCTATGCGGATTGCAGACTTTTTTATCGATGCGCATTTTTCCTGCTTCAATTTTCGACAAATCCAAGATGTCGTTTATTAGCGACAATAAACTATGCCCGGCAGTTTGGATGGTCTTAACAAACGACCTAAGTTTGTTGTCTTTGATTTGGTCGTTCAATAACTCGGTAAACCCGATAATCGAATTAAGCGGGGTGCGTATTTCATGGCTCATGTTGGCCAGGAACTGTGATTTGGCTTGATTGGCATTCTCAGCCTGTAGCTTGGCTTTCTGTAAATCGAGTTCGATTTTTTTGTATTGTGTAATGTCACGATTAATGCCGGTGATTTTGACCAATTTGCCATCGACCATGACGCCGCAACCGCTGCTGGAGATAGTGCGGATTTTGCCGTCAGGCCGGACAATCCGGAATTCAATCTGCACCTCTCCACCCTGTGCATTGAGCTTGGCAAGGGCTTGGTGGATGGATGGATGGTCGTCAATATGCACATACTGCAACCATTCCTCCCAGGTGAGTTGGCGCTTTTCAGCAATGCCGTATATGTCAAACATCTTGTCGTCGAAAATAAAACGTGGGGATTCCTGCAAGTCCAATTCCCAAACGCCAAGCGATGCGGCACGGGAGGCCAATGCAAAGCGCTGGTTTAACAGCGTCACTTGTTGTTCACTTTGTTTTCGACGGCGGATTTCCTTGGCAAGACGACGGTTCCATAAAAATATAACCAGCAGCAACAGCAGGAATACCGCCACTATTTTTGCTATCAAAACATAATCGGCTTTGGTCACAAAGCGGTCTTTGCCCCAATTATCGCTGATTCTCCGTTTTTCAGTTTCGCTAATGCTGTTCAACGCCCGGTTGATTAACGGCACCAAGGGGGCAAGTCCTTTTTGGACGCCGAAACCTAAATTGGTCATAAATTCGGTTTTACCGACTATCCTGACATTATTGATGCCTTGGTTGCCGATATAGTAACTGGCGTGCGCCAAGGTACACAGCAAAGCATCGACCTTGCGGGTTGAGACTGCGGTCAAGCCCTGTTGGATGGTATCGACTTCATTGAATTTTATATCTGGATAACTACGGATGATTGCGGGGTTATAACCGTAGTCTTTAACGATGGCGATACGGCGCTGCTTGATCTGATCTATGTTGTCGACATAATCTTCCTTGTCGCCCATGACAATGACGACCGGGCTTGATAAATAAGCCTGGGTAAATTGCAGGTGCGATTGCAAATCGGAATCTATGGTTTCCGACAAGACATCGACATCACCGCGCTTCACTTTGGCGATTGACTCGTTCCAGGAATGGCTTGGTATAACTTCAAACCTAATGTTCAGCTTTTTTTCAAGCAAGTTTAAATAGTCTGCCACCATGCCGATATAGCGGCCATTATTATCAAAGGCCTCGTAAGGCAACCAATTGGGATCGCCCGTAAAACGGATAACGGGATGCTCGGCCAGCCATTGTTTTTCTGCGGCATTTGCCTTAAAGCCATCATCTGCCTCGTTTTCCTTATAACCCAGCCATTTATCGTTAAGCTCTTGTTTTTCTATATACGGAATGGCAGCCAGGGTTTTTTGTAGGATCGAATACAATAGCGGCAAGTCTTTTCGGACAGCCAGGGTCAAATCCCATGATCCGCCAAGCGGTACGGGTTTAAAAGGCTTGATTGACGTAATGCTGTTTTGTTTCAACAAATAGTTCATTACAGAATAAGCCTCAAGGATGACATCGGCCTTCCTTTCGATGACAGCATGAACGGCTTCCATTAGGTCGTTGGTTTCCAAAGCCCTTAATTTCGGGAATTGTTGTTTGACCTTGTTGAACTGCGCAAAGTCTTTTGGGATGGCGATAGTTTTACCGTCCAAATCCTCCAGCGTAGCGGCAGGGACTGTTTCGTGGATGAAAAAATAAGGCAATACCGGTTGGTAAGGCTCGGTAAAATTTAAGTAGGATTTCCTTTCTTCGGTTTCGAAAATGGCCGGCAAAACATCTATTTTCCGGGCTTTGGCTTTCGCCAACAGTGCGCCCCAATCGTCCACCTCTACCTGAAAGTTTAGGCCGCTATATTTGCCGATTAATTGCAGCATGTCCCGGCCGAACCCTGAATGCGCCCCCTTTTGATCAACAAAATCGAAAGGCGGCCAATTTTTTTCCCCGCCATAACGAACGACCGAATGTTTGCGAATCCAGGCTTGTTCTTCGGGCGTAAAAGGAACGGCGACGTTACTGTTAGGCGCTGTAGTGTTATAAAAAAAGCTATTTTCAACAACGCTGTTATCGGTAAGCCCTAAGCGTTGGTAGGTCTCCGCCGTCAGGCGGTAACGTGCGGGGTCGACCGATCCCAGCGCGATCAGGTCAGCGACGATCACGTCCTTGGTTGTACGCGCTGCATACTCTAAATACGCTTCGGACAATTGTGGATTATATTTTTTTCGGATCAGGTCAATGATTTGCTCGGGGTGCGTCAGCGCATATTGCCAACCCTTTATCGTCGCGCGGCTCATCTTGGCGACGCGTTCCGGATGCTCGGCAAGTTCTTTTTGCGTCGTAAAAAAATTGTCGCCGTAGAAATCGATACCGTAATTTTGGGGGTTAATGATATTGACTTCGATCCCCTGTTGTTTCAGCAAAAAAGGTTCCGATGTCGAATAAGCGGACATGACATCGATTTTGCCGTCAATAAACGCCTGGAAAATCGAACGGTGCAATTTGAGGGACTCGATTTTATTTTTATCGCCCAAGGTCTTGAGCAATAATGCGTTGAGTGGCGCATCCCAGTCTTTCTCGTAATTGTATGAGACTTTTTTGCCGACCATTTCATAAGGGCTGACAATGCCTGAATCGCGGCGAGAAAGAAAAACCAGCGGCGAATGTTGAAAAAACTGGTTAACCAGGACGACTGGCAGGCTTTTCAAGTGATAAATCAGCAAGGTGCTGTCTGAAACACCGTATTCGGATTCGCCGTCCAGTACCTGTTTAACATAGTCTTTGGACAAGTCGACCGCTTTTAGGGAAACTTCAAGCCCTTCATCACGATAATAACCTTGTTCAATAGCCGCATAATAGCCGGCAAACTGAAACGTGTGTTGCCATTTTAGTTGAATGCTGACAGGTTCCAGCTTGGAAGCCGCTTCCCTTGCAGATAAGGTCGACGGGAAAACAAGGGCAATAAGCAATAGCGCCGCAACCAGGATTTTTTCGTCCTTACACCAACAATTACATAGATAATTGGGCAAGAGCTTAACAAACACTGGTCATTACCACCCATCCGGGATAGCAATCGGGCTATCGTTCACTTAGATTCTAGCAATGGCAATAAACTCGTCCAAATGTTCTTGGAAAATATCGACCAACTCAGGGTCGAACTGGGTTCCCCGATGGTCTATGATGTACTTGACAGCGTCGTTTATGTCCCAGGCTTCCTTATATTGGCGCTTATGCGTTAGGGCGTCGAAAACATCCGTCAAGGCTACTATGCGGCCGTAAATATGGATTTCGGAACCTTTTAATCCGCGAGGGTAACCTTTACCATTCCATTTTTCGTGGTGCTCGTGGGCGATAATGGCGGCTGCCTTGATCAACTTACGCTCAGACCGCGACAATAAATTGTAAGCATTTGTCGTGTGGCATTTCATCTGTGCAAATTCTTCCTCTGTATAACGGCCGGGTTTATGCAAAATTTCTGTAGGGACAGTCATTTTACCGATGTCGTGCATAGGTGATGCATGGTAAATGATATCCACTTCTTCTTCATTCAAGCTGGTATGATACTTGGCCATCAATGCCGAGCTTTCCGCTATCCGCCTGATATGTTTGCCGGTTTCATCGGAAGTGGCTTCCATCAGTTCAGCCAAGATAAAAATCATCTCTTTTTGGCTGTCCTCCAGTTCGGTTAGCAACCGTTGCCTTTCAGACTTGGCTTTGGCCTTAAGGAAAAGGTTATGTTTTGTTAACAAATCTTTAGTCTGTTTCAGCTCCAGGTGTGTTTTAACCCTGGCTAACAGCTCGTTAGCATGGAAGGGCTTAGTGATGTAATCGACACCGCCCAATTCAAAACCTTTGGTAATGGCATCGACATCGGTTTTTGCCGTTAAAAAAATGACCGGGATATCTACGGTTGTGCTGTTCTGTTTGAGCTTTTGGCATACATCAAAGCCGTTAGCACCCGGCATCATGATATCCAATAAAATTAAATCGAACGCTTCGGAATCATCGAAAATTAAGCGCAAGGCTTCGGTGCCACTGTGGGCAAACGAGAAATCATAGCTATCCTCTTTCAGGATATTCATGACAACCCTGATATTATCGACCACATCATCGACAATCAATATTCGGCTATTTTTTAACATGATATTAAGACCTTACCTTACTTGATATTTTAGTTTTAATCAGGAAGTTGTTGCGTAAGCAGTAATAGGCCATAAATCTCCATGAATTTTCGGGGATCAGGCCGGTTGACATTTAACTAGCCCCAACCAAGAACTGGGGCGCAAAAAAATATATTTTTAAGCATAAAAAACTAAAATGTCATTTGTGTTTATCGAAAAGCTTATATACGCTTATTAAAAATAACTTAAGAATAGCACTAAAGGGGACTTTTTTGGTCGATGCTTAAAACGTTAGCAGGGAAATTTATCCCATTTACAATCCCTTATTGCTTACCCCACCATGAACATCGAAACCCCTATTTGGCCTTACGCTTACGGTTCGCCTTCAGGCGCGGGCAAATTACGTACATTGCCGGAAGACTTTATCGTCCATGAAAACCTTAGCTTTGAACCGTCCGGCAGCGGGGAACATGCCTTTTTACAGCTACAAAAAACTGATGAAAATACCGATTATGTTGCTAGGCAACTGGCCAAGTTCGCCATGGTGCGCCAGCGCGATGTCGGTTATGCCGGTCTTAAGGACAGACATGCTATCACTACCCAATGGTTCAGTGTATGGTTGCCCGGCAAACTCGAAATGGACTGGGCAACATTTGAGACGGCCAATATCAAGATATTGGCCGTTACCCGCCATGCCCGCAAATTAAAGCGCGGCGTATTGACGGGCAACAGTTTTAAAGTCACCGTCCGGAACTGGCATGGCGATCCAGAAAATACCACCCGCCAATTAACCCTTATCGAATCTAACGGCATTCCTAATTATTACGGCGAGCAACGTTTTGGCAATCAGGCACAAAACGTCAACAAAGCCATGGCGATGTTTAAGGGCGAAAAAGTAAAACGCGAACAGCGCAGCCTGTATTTATCCGCTGCACGCTCTTATCTTTTCAATCAACTGCTTAGCGTCAGGGTTTCCACAGGAACGTGGAATCAGGCGCTTGCCGGGGACACCTTCATGTTTGACTGCTCGAAAAGCTGTTTTAAATCACAAATGCCGGATCCGGAAATTCTCCGTCGCGTCGATGCCAAAACGATCCACCCAACCGGTGTGCTGTGGGGTAAGGGCGAAATCGATGTGGCGGGAGATGCGCTTGCCGCAGAACAAAACACTATCGATAACCATTGTGAATTAGCCCAAGGCTTGGTTGCCAGTGGCGTAGAAAAAGCCCGCCGTCCTCTAAGGGTAAACGTGGAAAAACTGGAGTGGCAATTTGTCGATCCGACGACGTTACGGCTCAGCTTTACCTTACCTGCCGGCAGCTACGCCACTTCCCTATTGAGGGAAATTATTGGATCCCAAATCCCAAGCAGTTAACAAAAGATTGCCTAACCGAAAGGTTTTGTGTTTTAAGGTGGCGTATTCTTTGATACAAATTAAGTGCACCCATGGCAAGAATCGACAATATCCCCATTCTTCACAAACAACTTCGTTTACTTTTAGCGTCATCCATAATGTTGACTACCTTATGCGGACATGCGGAAGATGCGGACGATTTGTTTTCCCAAATCCAGGCCTTACAAAACCAGAATAATATCCAAGTCACTGGATTGGAAAGAATCCAAAATGGCGAAAAAATCTTGACCAATGGTAATTTGGAACAACAGATCAAGCAACTTTTTGCCGGTTACAACCATGTTGTCAGCCGGAATACCAAAGGCCAGATTGAGCGCATCGTCATTATCAACAAAAAACAAAAACGCAAAGAAAACCGGATAGTATTGCCGACCAGCCTCCAAGGCAACCATCACGTGGTTTCAGTCGCCCTTTCCGGTAACGGCAGGATATGGCAAACCTTGGATATGGTTATCGACACCGGTGCGGATTTAGTCGTGTTGCCGGAATCCATGATCGACCAATTAGGCCTTGGCGACAGTAAATTTACCGTAACAAAAATGCAAACCGCCAACGGCTTGGCCGACGCAAAAATCGGCATGCTGCAGGAAATGAAAATCGCCGGTGAAACGGTAGAAAATGTCGAAGTCGCCTTTATTCCCGACCCATTGTTGGGGGAAAACAGGTTGCTGGGGATGAGTGTGTTAGGGCGTTACCAAATTAATATTGACGATAAGGCGCAATTGGTTACGCTGATCAAGAAATAATGGGTATTCGCATTACCGTGTGGATTCTAAGCTTCAATATGCGCCTGCCAACGCTTTGTGGTCGCAATTTTTCATCCCCGTTTCAAATCTACAAGGATGAGCCCCTTTCTGATTCGTTAACCCGACCGGATCGGCCCTTACAATATCAAAGCCTAAAATTAAAAGCCGCCATCATGTCATCCATTTCGTCAAAAGGATTGAGTTTAGGAATCCGATAGCTCTTTAACCAGGACTTAACGGCTGATGGTTCCCGGAAAACGTTCAAGTCTTGTTTGATTTCTTTAATATTTATTTTCATCTCTTGAATATCGCGCTTTAAATAGCCCATTAAAATTTCCGGGCTAAAACCCACATAGGGCGGAATGTCCAGTTGCATCAGCAGAGGATAAATAAGCCCTTGTATTTCCTGTTCCAATTCCTCTAGCTGGTCTTGCAGGACTTTGTTGATATATTTCAGTCGATCTTCGGCAATATTGTTGATATAAGTCGGATCGATCTGCTCGACTTCGAGTTGCAGTTCCAATAGTTTCAGTAAGTCTTTTTTGGCATAAGCCGCATTGACGCGCTGCATGAGTTCGGTTTTACGTTCGCGTTCAACCGGATCTTGCTCCCGGTCGGGGTGGAGCAAGGAACTCAGTTTCCGGTAGGCTTCGCGGATGGATTGGCTGATGGTTTGCTCTTCTTGTTCTTGTCTAGTTTCTCGTTCGATTTGCTTGGCGGTTTTTTTGCGTTGGGGACGGCTTTCATGCGCTTGCCGCCTTTTTTCTTCTTTTTCCTGTGCCTTTTGGTGTAACAACTCTGCCAACTTTTCCGGCGAGGAAAAATCAGCATCGTCATCCAATTTAATACCCAAAGCCATTTCCATCATGGTTTTTACGGTTTGTCCGACCATTTCATCGGCTTCTATTTCGGCATCTTCAAAAGAAACCTCGGCATATTTGTCGTAAATAGGGCCCAATTCTTTTTTGCCGTCTTCTATCAAATCTGCTGCTATATCTGTTATCAAATATTTAAGCTTGGATTTGTCGGTTTTCTTGAACAGATTATTGTTGAAAACGTTATCGAAAAGCAGCACCAGTTCCGCCTTTAAGTCGTTATATTTCTCATGTAAAGGCGTATAGCTTTGCGATACTTCCAGATGATACCGAGGCAGGGCATCCTGCCAATCGAGTAAAAGCGCCTTATGGGCGTCTAATTTTTTGATCAGGCTGTTAAATTGCTTTTGAGGTTTCGACAAACGCCCGGTGGAACTTTGTTTTGTAATCGAAACGTTTTTTTTGACTGACGCGGGTTTGGCAGGGTTCTCTTCGCACCCTGAAAAGAGGCTGAAGAGATCAAGGGAATCGTAATTCATAGATGGGTATCAAGATAAGTTATATTGCGGTTGCTTAAGGTTAATACGAAAAACTTCATTTTGAAATATGAAAAATTAGGTCGCCTGGATTTGTTCGAGAGGCATTACAATTTTTAACAATGATTTACCGACCCGGATGTGAGAACACGATCAAAATATCAGTGGGTGTAGAGAAACGTACAATCAAAATTCAAGCCAGGATGGGCGTTTTAAGAATTTCCACACGGTTTTACGAATACCCCAAAATATTAGTGCGAATTGGCGCTGTGCATGATGTGGGATCGAAGGATGTGGAAGCTTTTGTCCAGCCTTCCCAAAAACAGGCTCCAAGGCAAGATAGGGATTTTAGTTGCTACTTTTAAACACCGATTATTCTACCCCTTTGTCAAAACCCCGCATTTAAGCTGCTTTAAGGCGAAGAATTGAGTTTTTAATTTTCCTTAAAACGCTTTAGATTTACATGACAGATTTCGAATATTCCTTGATATAAATCAATATGTCTAAAGACAAACTAAGTAGAATTATTTTTTTAAAAATAAGGTGAAATAGTTTTGTTTAGAAATTTCGATGACAACATTAAAAAACGAATTTATTTTGCTGATGTTATTCATTGGGCCTTTCCTTTTTGGTTGTACTGATGTCCAAGTCAAAGAAGAGAGAAAATCCGTCACGGATATAGGGGTTAACGAGAAGATTAGTTTTATTCTTGACCGCTCTAAAATCAAAGATGTTGATGAAGCCCAAGAAATTGAGATTAAGATTGAAAAGTGTATCGATAAGGCACTAAAAAAACTGGAACCGCCCATACAGACAGTTTCGGCAGAAACTTTCCGGAAAAACGTTTTCCCTGGCCTGGATTATCTATCAGTGCCGAGCAGCCCAGATTCGATAAATGCGCTGCTAAAAAGCCAGGAATTTAGAAAACGGATTGAATCTTTGAGGCTTCGTTATTTGTTAATTTTGCAGGGTAAATCGGGCTTTATAAATACTAACGGAGGGTTTGCTGGTTCCGTGATGATTGTGACTTGGGATAAACAAACTAAAATGTCGGCGTGTATCCTTGATCTTGTTAAAAGTTGCAACGCCGGCGACATCAAGGCCGAAGCCTTAGGTCATGGTTGGTTTGCAATTCTTGGTGTTTTTCCAATTGGGTTTCCAGCAATTTCTGAAGGTTCCGCTTGCAAGGCCTTAGGCCAAAAAGTTGCCTCATTCATTGCCGGAAACCGGCCAAAGCAATAACAAAATTTGCAAAATGGCTTATCTACCTTTGTATCGTTGGAGTATGAAAAGCCTGATGCTGGCGACTTATTTTTCCCTTTTAAGTTGCGCCACCCAGTCGGCGGACCAATACCTGAAACCATTGGATATGGGCAAATACAAAACCATACGGATAGAACCTTGTACTGATCGTACTGGGCTTTCAGGTACTCGAGATATCGCTGCGGAAGCAACCGAAAGCCTTAAGGAAAAAATAGCAGGATCAGGCTTATTTGGGGTAAACCCGAACAGCGGACTGATGGTCACATGCGATGTCGAACGTTTTGCCGAAGGCAGCGCCCTAAAACGCTGGTTTTGGCCGGGATGGGGCGCAACCAAGTCAAAAATTACGGTAATGGTTTGGGAGCGCCCCAGCCAAACGGTATTGGCCGTCCTTTCTAGTGTGGCGAAAGTTGAATCTGGAGGCCTGTATACAATCGGCGCAGACCAATACATTATCGGCGTTGCGGTAAGCGATATTGTTGAAAAGCTAACTAAATGGGCTCAGGGTAAAAGCAATTGAGAACCTCTTTGGTTGTATGCCTATCTACTTAACAGGAGCTTTTAGATGACCAAATTTAACGCTAGCCAACTACTCCCTATTGTATTGATGGTTTGCATGTTACCGGCCTGCACCGCTAGCAAGTTAGTCCAAGGCCCTTTTTTAAACCTTTCAGCCATTGAAACTGAATTAAAGAAGGGCGTATCGACCAAAATGGATGTGCAACGGGTTTTGGGTTCCCCTCAAGGTTTGGGTGGCGCAGTGTTTCCTGTCACAACTGAACAACACGAAGTCTGGTATTACCAGAATATCCAGATTGACAATATCGTTTCTAAGCAATCGTATATTACGATGGATATGCACCAAAAAGTCCTTCTGGTTTTCTTCTCAAAGGGAGTCTTCGATGGCTTCCTTGGGTTTTCAGGTACGATTAAAGGGGAGGGCAAATAATGAAATCTCGTCTTTGCTTTCATAGGGCTCAATATTTAATTTTTGGTTTGTTGTTGTGTGGGATGCTTTCGGCCTGCATGCCAACCATCAAATATGGCGTTCAACCTAAAGTCGATAAACTCAGCACCCTTAAGGTGGGCGTTTCCTCACGGGCCGATATTTTGATGGCGCTTGGCGAGCCCCGCGGGAGAGGCGCTGCCCGCTTTTCAGATGCGGCGTCTTTAAAACATGGTGTTGAGCCTTATCACGACATATGGTTTTACGAATATGTTGAATCTGACGGCGAAAACGTCCAACTCAAATTTTTGCTCGTGTTTGTGGATAAGGATCACTATAACGGCCATTTCTGGTTTTCGTCATCAGAATTAATGGAGAAGGAGTAATGAAAATGCCTGCCTGTCCATTCAACCCTTTACAGCTTAGTTTTTTTTGTTTGATAAAGCATGCCGCCTTTCCCCGGCATAAATCCGCTAAAACAAGTAACTTGGCAATCCTGATATTGTCGTTTTCCTTATTGGCGTTAACCCAAATCACAGGCTGTGGTAATGTACAAATACGCGCTGGGGCTAAACCAAACCTGGCAGCGCTCGAAAAGTCCCTTAGCCAAGGGGAATCTACTGAGCAAGATGTCGCCAAGTCCTTGGGCGCGCCGTCAGGTAAAGGGCGGGAAATGCTGCCTTTCATGGATTCACCCAGAGATACCTGGACTTATTATTACGAAGAAGGCGATTTGAAGGACGACCGCCGGTTGTTTTTATTTGTGTTCTTTAAAGACCGGCGCTATGACGGCTATATGTGGTTTTCAAGTTTGCCCGAATTTAAGCCAAAGTTAGAAAATTAGAAGAATTACCCATGAATTTAAAGTTCTCGATGGGTTAAAAATTGAATGTGAGACTGGAAAACCTCGTAAATCTTTTCTACCGACTATGGTGTGTATTGTTATCCACTTAACGTATGAATGCTTAATCAACTAAAAATAGAATATTACTGGAAAATGCCAATAATATTTAATATCAATAACTTGTAAATTATTTTATGCGGCTTCTTATCAATATTTCCCCATCATTTACTTTGTCTTGGCTGTATTAATTAATCATGAAGTACCCATTAAAATTGGAGATTAATATGCTTAACTTTGCCAAAAGTGTCCGATTTGTTCGCGTTTTGGGCTTAATTTTAATCGCTTTAGGTACACTTGCTATGCCACTGGGGGCTAATGCCGCTAGCGACCAATCGCGTTCGCAGCCATCTACCGTGTTGGTGCAAGGCCAAATACTTCGCGAAGGGTTCCCGGCTTTGTACGAAGTGCCTAATGGCATCAATGGATCGTTCGGGCTTGGAGGAAAAACCATCTATTTCGAAACAAGGCGCGGCCCTCGTACGCCAAAGTACTTACGTGGCGGTGACCCAACTACACCCGATTATGAAATCGACGTGCGGTTTATGGATCAGGACGGCAGGCCGTTTCTCACCCAAATCGGCGGCGATGCCCTTTTGGACAGTACCTGGGTCGAACCGGTCCCCAAACCCAAAGTCGATGAGGAAATCAATACCGATTTTGAGTTGGCCGACAAAGCAATTGGCGCGCTTAAAAAGCTTAAATTCAAGCAAAAATTTGTACATGAACGTCGCGCCCTCTTGAACTTGGCCCAGATTATGGAATCAGCGCAGGTCATCGAGAAAATTGAGGGAGCCCCATCCCAACCATTAAGCAGTCAAACACTGGCGGTAGCTAACACTTATCGGCATAAGGTGGAAATTCATCACAAGTCGTGCTGTCTCGGCCTCGGCCGTCACAGCGGTACCATAGGAAAGTATATTTCCAACACTGGCGTCGTGACCACCGCTGTTATTACTTGCAACCATGGCACTTGCGCAGACCAAATGGCGTTGAAATGCAGTTGGTATAGCGCCTACCCTGGAAACCGAACCACAAAATTAAACAACGACATTACCTGTTCTACCCCATACAACGCAACTTCCGTCTTCGGACACAATTCGAACGATGACACCGACTTACAATATCGGGCAGTGAGAACCAATTCCCGTCCCAGCACATCTGGTGGAATATGTAACGACAGCAGCACCAACAACGAGCCGACGAATTGCTACTAAGGCAAGCCTTGTTACGGGCGTAGAGAAATAGACCTATAAACAACAAATTATCAATACGTAAGTAGTACATTAAATTCTTGTCGCATACCAGAAATAATTTGACGACAACTTAAAGAAGGCTTATCGGCTTGAACGAAACAAAAAAATTTCTCAGCCAAAATTACCTTGTCGGGTTTGTTGGTCCAGTACAGCGAGACGGACGCGACTCGATATTGGGCGGCGCATCTGGATGATTGGCCCGAGGATTTCAATCGATTTCAATTGTGTGCCGGCAAAGCTTGGGAAATCCGGGTGGATAGAGATGAGTTCGTAATTAGTATTGGACTCAGACTCCGAAACTACCCGGTATTTGCATAAATTTAACCGACCGGCGTCGTGTTTATATATGATAACGGGGTCGGTAGGTTGGATTGGCGCATCAGGATCGATGACCAATTGATCGCCGGGGCGGAATTCCGGCTGGAATGCCTCGTCGCTGAGTTCTAGTTTAAGGGCAAATAACCTGGGTCCAGATTCTGAAAATGGCAGGGAGTAATCCATTGCTACCCATTTCCCGCTTGGGGACTGGATTTGGTCGTCCTTAAGGTAAGCGTGTATTAATTTTACATCGCTTGTCGAGAACAAGGGAACCCGGCGGGAACTCGCCATCGATAGGGTTGGCGAGACATTTATCGGGGTGAATTGTTCGTTACCGAAAATCAAGGTATCGGAATCGACGCCTAATTCTTTCGCAATATGGGGCAAAAATGTGCTTTTACGTATTTTTCCAGATTCCAAGCTTTGGATAGTTTGCTGTGCGGCCCCTACACGAACGGCTAATTCATCTTGGCTCAGCCCTAGCCGTTCCCGGAAATATTTCACACGGGCACCTATCGAGCCCGTAAAACCCTCCTCGGTTAATAAATTATTGGGATTCTTTCCAATACGCGAAAGCGTCTGCGTTGTTTTTGTCATGGATTCAGGCAAGCATTAAATTTCTCAAAAATACCATTTTAACAGTAAGTTGAATTTACCCATCCCAGCAAAAGTACGGGAACCCCAAAAAATACAAATATAATGGTAATATACTGTTAAAATAGTATTTATTAGTGGTAATTACAATAATCTAATTTTAGGGGATGTACCATACCTTCTTTCGATTACGCCAAAACAAGGTTTGAATCTTTAGGTTAAGAATACCAAGTATATGCCATTATTTTTTGCCTATCTCTCTGTGGCTGCCGCACTGGCATCAGGATTGGCCTGCTTAGCGATAAACCGACACATCAAATTTACTCGCCTTGAGGGATTGGTCGACCAATTCTTGCCGCAAATCAAACACCCCATCACTCAACTGCTTGCGGACAAGCGCTTAAGCCGATATTTCCGACATAGCCACTTTACCTTACTGGGTTTCTCTGGGGTTAGCGCCATTTTCGCCGGATTGTGGACACTACTGACCGGAACGGTGGTGACCGATACCTTGCCGTTTGGGCTGCCTTGGTTAAGCTGGCATCTTCGCATAGATCCCCTATCCGGTTTTTTTCTTTGTGTCCTCGGCCTTCCGCTGGTCGCCGTTAGTTTATATGGGCCAGGCTATGTGAGGGAATTCCAGCACGGCAAACACCCGATGTCAGTATTGGGGCTTTTTACCGGTTTGTTTGTGGCTGGCATGGAATTGGTATTGTTAGCGGATGATGCATTCTTGTTCATGGTCGCCTGGGAAGTGATGTCGGTGGCCAGTTATTTTCTCGTGGCCTTCCAGCACGACCATGCTGCGAATCGACGTGCTGCTTTTCTTTACTTATTGATGGCGGAAATTGGCGCCATTGCCATCATCCTGGCCTATGGGGTTTTAGCAGGTTTCGGCAACGGCCTGACCTTTGACGCCCTGCGCGGTGCCCCATTAAGCCCTTTGTGGGCCACCATCGCATTCGTGTTGGGATTGATCGGTTTTGGCATGAAGGCCGGCCTTGTGCCCATACATGCTTGGTTGCCGGAAGCACACCCTGTCGCCCCTTCCCATATTTCCGCCTTGATGAGTGGCGTGATGTTGAAAATCGCCGTCTACGGCTTTACCCGTTTTACTTTTGATTTATTGAATCAGCTTTTGTGGCAATGGGGCGTACTGGTACTCACCATAGGCTCAGCGTCGGCTGTGCTCGGTATCCTCTATGCATTGCAGCAGCAAAACTTGAAGCGGCTTCTGGCCTATTCATCCGTTGAGAATATCGGCATTATTTTCATGGCCATAGGTTTAGCGCTCATTTTTCTAAGTAGTGGGCAAAGCCAATTGGGTACGTTGGCTTTAATCGCTGCGCTTCTCCATTCGCTCAACCATGCCCTGTTCAAGTCCTTACTATTTCTAGGTGCTGGCGCTATCCTTCATCAGACACATGAACAAAACCTGGAAAACATGGGCGGACTGATCCATCGCATGCCGAAGTTGGCGGCGGTGTTTTTGGTGGGGACGCTAAGTATAGCGGCCTTGCCGCCGCTGAATGGCTTTGTCTCCGAATGGTTGATTTTCCAGGCGGCTCTACAGGGAGGTGTTATCCACAGCGGCGTGCTCCGCAGCCTGATCCCTACCGCCAGCGCAGTGTTGGCGCTGACCTCGGCACTGGCCGCCACCTGTTTTGTTAAAGTGTACGGTGTAGCGTTCCTTGGACTGCCGCGTTCGCATCATGTTGCGCACGCTCGCGAGGTTCAACACCAGGGGATGTTGACCGGCATATGCCTGCTTGCGGTGTGTTGCGTAGTGATCGGTGTGCTGCCGACCCCGATAATCAATAGCATGGGACATTTAACGCAGCAGTTGACCGGCTTCGTGTTACCCAACGTTTCCGTCCTAGGTTGGCTGTGGTTGACACCGGTAGCGCCACAGGTGGCTTCTTATGCGCCAACGCTGGTGCTACTGGCTGTTGTTGCCGTCGGTGGATTGTGCTATTACGTGTTGTACCGGCGCACCGGAAACGAACCGCGCCGAGCCGAGCCCTGGGATTGCGGTTTCGGCGGTTTGACGTCCACCATGCAATATACCTCGGGCTCGTTCAGTATGCCGATCCGGCGTATCTTCGAGCCGGTATTCGAGATCCAGGAAAACTTCGAAGAGCAACAAGAAGGCCCAGGGAATACCAGGGTCGCTGCCTTACGTTATCATTTTCAAGTGCAAGACCGCGCCTGGCTGGCGTTGTACGAACCCTTTGGTCGCGGCGTTACCCGTTTAGCGCGCTGGGTTGGACGTATGCAGACCGGAAATATCCGTACCTACTTGAGTTATTCGTTTTTTACCTTGATTTTTCTGTTATGGGTGATTAGCTGATGGCTTGGTTGTTGGCAATCCTGCAAACCTTATTGTTTGTTTTCGCTGCCCCGCTGCTGGCTGGCTGGACAAAAAAGGTCAAATGCCGCCTGCAAAACCGCAAATCACCGTCGGTGCTCCAGCCTTACCGGGATCTCCTTAAGCTATACCGGAAACAGCCCATCGTTCCCCATCCGGCATCGTGGATATTCCGCGCCGCGCCTTACATTGTGTTTGCTTCCACTGCGCTGTCAGCAGCTATCGTACCTTTGATAGCAGTCGATTTGCCCACTTCGCGTATCGCCGACGTAATCGTACTGGTCGGCTTTTTTGCTTTAGGACGGACTTTCCAGGTATTGGCCGGTATGGATATAGGCACAGCCTTCGGCGGCATGGGTTCTTCGCGGGAGATGACCATTTCCTCATTAGCAGAACCGGCCATGCTCATGGCGGTATTCACCCTGTCCATGAGCGCCCATACCACCAACTTGTCACAAGCGATGAATTATGTGCTGGATACCGGCCTGGTGCTGCGGCCCTCTTTCGTCTTCGCCCTCGGTGGCTTGATGCTGGTAGCAATCGCCGAAACCGGGCGGATACCGGTCGATAATCCCGCTACCCACCTGGAATTGACCATGATCCATGAAGCTATGATCCTGGAGTATAGCGGACGTTGGCTGGCGTTGATCGAATGGGCGAGCCAAATCAAACTAATGTTGTATGGTGTCCTCATTGCCAACATATTTTTCCCTTGGGGAATCGCCCAGGATTACACCTTATTGGCATTAGTCCATGGCGTAACAATGATTGCACTAAAGCTAATGATGTTGGCACTACTATTATCTCTTTCTGAAGCTGTGTTCGCTAAAATGCGAATTTTTCGGGTGCAGGAATATTTAAGCTTCGCTTATCTCCTTAGCGTCCTTGGGATGCTAAGCCACATAATTTTAGAGGCGGCTCGCTGATGGCTATCAATGAACTGACGCTTTATCAACAAGCAATCCTCCTTTTGGCAGGGTTGATCGCCTTAACTTCTTTTTTAATGTTAGGCCAATCCCGCCTGACCCGGTTGGTATTTATTTTCGGATTGCAAGGTTGCCTGTTGGCCATCGCTACGGCATTGGCTGCCGCCGTCCTGGATTATCCTCATTTATATGTTTCCGCCGCCCTGAGTTTTCTTTTGAAAGGCCTCGCCATACCGATCTTGCTGCAACGCTTGATCCACCGCATGGAGCTGCATCGGATGATGGATACCATCGACCACCCCGCACGGGTGATGATGGCTGGTACTGTCCTGGTAGTGTTCAGTTATTACGTCAGTTTGCCGGTCGTACAACATTCTACCTTGGTGACACTCAACGCTATCGCCGTCAGCCTTGCCGTAGTCTTACTCGGTATGTTACTGATGATTACCCGTCGGCAAGCGGTGGCTCACGTCGTAGGTTTTATGTCCATCGAAAACGGACTTTTCTTTGCTGCCGTGGTCGCCACTTATGGTATGCCCATGGTGGTGGAGTTGGGCGTAGCCTTTGATGTACTGGTCGCCTCTGTAGTTTTCGGCGTGTTCTTCTTCCAGATCCGCTCCAGTATCGACTCCCTCAACGTCGATCAGCTCAGTAAATTGAGTGAGTCCGACCAATGATTGCAGTTTATCTATTACTGGTAATTCCGTTGGCGGGTATGGCGCTGTTGGGGTTAAGAGGCGACAGCCCCGAGGCGGGTCGGCTGAATAGCCGCTGCAATGGCCTAGCATTGCTGGCGTCTGTCTGGTTGGCCATCGAAGTCCTAATTGATGGCCCCAAACTGTCGTCGGGACAATTGATTTATATTGATTCCTACAATGTCTACCTAGTGGTATTGACTGCTTTCGTTGGCCTGACCACCTCGATTTTCTCCGGCCCTTACATGGCGCACGAACGCGAAATCGGACGGTTAACAGCGCGGCGTTTGCGGCTTTATTACGCCATGTACCAGGGCTTTATGCTTGCCATGTACCTGGTGCTCACCACCAACAACATGGGAATCATGTGGGTGGCAATGGAAGGCGCGACTTTGGCCACCGTTTTGCTGGTCAGCCTGTACCGCACACCGGAATCGGTGGAAGCCGCCTGGAAATATTTTATTCTCTGCGGTGTTGGCATTGCGCAAGCCCTGTTCGGCACGGTCCTTTTGTATTTTGCCGCCGAACAGAAATTAGGCGTCGAAGGCGATGGTTTATTGTGGACGGTATTACATGAGCATGCCCATTCTCTAGATCCCGCTATTATGAGCCTGGCTTTTGTGTTCCTGCTGGTCGGTTACGGTACTAAGATCGGCCTGGTGCCTTTGCATCAATGGTTGCCGGATGCCCATTCGGAAGGCCCCACGCCTATGTCGGCCATTTTGTCTGGCCTCTTGCTTAATGATGCCCTCTATGCCGTGGTGCGTTGCAAGATGCTGGTAGACGGATCGCTAGGTACCCACTTGGCCGGCCACCTGATGATGGGTTTCGGGCTGTTGTCATTTTTGGTTGCAGCGCTATTCTTGCATCGACAGACTGACATCAAGCGGCTGTTCAGTTATTCTTCTATCGAACATATGGGATTAATGACGTTCGCCTTCGGTGTCGGCAGCCCATGGGCGACTTTTGCGGCCTTGTTCCACATGACCACCCATTCTTTGACGAAATCAGCTATTTTTGTCACCGTCGGCCATGCCTCCCAATTGGCAGGAACCCAACGTATGGACAAGATTCGGGGGCTGATCCTGACCCAGCCCACCATTGGGTGGGGTTTGTTAATCGGTACGGTAGCGATTGCAGGATTTCCACCTTTCGGTGTGTTCGCCAGCGAATTCCTGGTCCTGGTCGCCACGATGGATGATTACCCTTGGCTAACGCCGCTATTGCTGTTGGGAATTGGGCTTGCCTTCGCCGGCCTGTTCCGCCATATCCAGCCGATGGTATATGGCGATAGTCCGGAAGGCCAGCAACCTATCCAAGCCAATTTGATACCGGTGATGATCCATTTGGCGATAGTGCTCTGGCTTGGATTGTCGATCCCCGGCTTTCTGGGAAACTGGTTCAACCAGGCAACCCAACTGATTTCAGGGAGTTTACCGCAATGATAGCCGAAGTCTTGGCTTCGCTTCAGGTGGCATTGACTGCCCGAGATATCCATACGCTCCTAACAGACCCTAACCCTTTGCCTCCCAGCAAAGTCGTCGAGATTAAAAGCGATGATTGGGGCAAAGCTGCAGAAATCGCCAAGTCTGAGCAATGGCGCTGGGCAGGCGTATGGGCTGAAGACCATGCCACAACCCTGGCTGTCAATGCCTGCTTTGAAAAGCAAGGAATATACCTTGTCTTTCGAACCCGCTTACCTCTGGAACAAGCCTCCTTGCCGTCCCATTCACTTTACTACTGGGCGGCAGACAGGCCTGAACGCAGTATCCAAGACCTCTTCGGCATTCGTTTTGAAGGTCATCTTGACGCAAGGCGTTGGTTTCGCCACCAGGCTTGGGGGGAAAACGATTTTCCGCTCCGTAAAGATTATCCCGTTACCGGAAAATCAACACTCGAGACCCCTCCTGATCAAGCCTATCCTTTTCTCAAAGCCCAAGGCGCCAGCGTCTATGAAATTCCGGTTGGGCCGGTTCACGCCGGTATTATCGAACCTGGTCATTTCAGATTCCAGGCTATAGGGGAAACGGTCTTACATCTTGAAGAGCGACTGGGCTATGTCCATAAAGGCATAGAGAAGATTGCCGAAGGCCGTGATCCGATCGGTTTGGCCAAGTTGGCAGGACGGGTATCGGGCGATGCCACGGTCAGCCACAGTTGGGCGGCTTGTATGGCTATGGAGCGGGCGGCAGGAGTCGAAATACCGTTACGTGCGGCTTATTTACGCGCAGTATTGGCAGAGCGCGAACGGGTAAGCAATCACGTATGGGATCTGGCCGCGTTATGTAACGATGTGGGCTTCGCTTTTGGTTACTATCAGTTCGGACGCCTTAGGGAACAATGGTTACGGGAAAACCAAACCAATTATGGTCATCGCTTACTCATGGACAAAATAGTACCCGGTGGTGTACTGGTTGACCATTTTCCCGAAATTACTAAAACGACCAAGAAGTCAGTAGAAAGCTTAAGGACAGAACTCAGTGAGCTGATAACAATCATCGATGCAAACTCTTCTCTGGAAGACCGTTTTCTCGGTGCGGGTACCCTCTCGGTAGAATTGGCTTCTGAATTGGGTACCGTTGGCTTTGTCGGCCGTGCGAGTGGCCAAAGTTTCGATGTCCGCCGGGATGCCCCCTATGCGCCCTACGACCAATTGAATGTCCGTGTCCCAACTGAAAGCCAAGGGGATGTGGCTGCACGGTTCTGGGTTCGCTATAAGGAGTTACGGGTGAGCCTGCGCCTGCTTGAAGAGCTGCTCGATAAGCTGCCCGCTGGGGAAATCACAACATCCTGGCAACAACCCATTGGAGGCGCAGAAGGCTTTGCCGCTATAGAAAGCTGGCGTGGCGAGATACTTTGCTATGTCCGCTTCGGTACAAACAATACCATCCAAAGATACTGGCCTCGCGACCCTAGCGTGATTAACTGGCCTGCCCTGGAAAAACTCACCCTTGGCAATATTGTCCCTGACTTTCCGGTTTGTAATAAATCGGTCAACGGGTCTTATTCAGGACACGATCTTTAAGGAAGGTACTTTTATGCTAAGGCTTTACAGCAAGATTTTTAAAACCGGCGTCCTTACCGAAAAAGCGCCAAAGCGTTTTAAGGCTGATATAAAAGACAGGTCGATCGAAGAGATAGGCAAGGAAATCAAAACCGTAGTGGATAGACGGTTTCGGGGTAGCCTTGCCATTCGTCAAGTGGATGCCGGTTCCTGCAACGGGTGTGAGCTCGAAATTCATGCCCTGAACAATGTGTATTACGACGTTGAGCGCTTTGGTGTGCATTTCGTTGCTTCGCCACGTCATGCCGATGTCCTGATGGTTACCGGCCCCGTTTCGCGGCATATGGAAGCGGCGCTGAAACGGACCTATGAGGCTACCCCCAGTCCTAAGTGGGTGGTCGCCGTCGGCGATTGCGGCGTGTGCGGCGGTGAGTTTGGCGTATCTTATGCCAGTTGTGGTGCTGTGAACAATGTTATACCAGTTGACCTGTCCATCCCTGGCTGTCCGCCGACCCCCAAAGCGCTTTTGCAGGGCTTGCTGACTTTATGTGGGCGCTTATAAAAAAGGTTCTGCATGGTGCTTATTATTTTTCCTAACCAACAACATTTTTTAATTCACGAGAGACAAGATACGAAATGACTCAGTTGCCTGATTGCCCAAAGTGCGGCTCGAAATACACCTATACCGATGAAACGAACTATATATGTCCTGAATGTGGACACGAATGGCTGCAGGATGCCAAAACTGAAACGAGTGAAAATGCACGGTTAATCAAAGACAGCAATGGCAATCCCCTTCAGGACGGCGATACCGTGACCGTCATCAAAGACCTCAAAGTTAAAGGTTCATCCCTTGTCGTCAAAGTCGGGACTAAAGTAAAAAACATCCGGCTCGTCGATGGTGACCATGATATCGACTGCAAAATTGACGGTATCGGCGCAATGAAACTGAAATCAGAGTTCGTCAAAAAAGTTTGATTTCTCAAGGTTGAAATTGGTCATTCAAAGTAAATAGCACAAATGCGTTTGTTGCGCTGTTATCGGCTCGACAATTATTAAGCCTGTCCAAATTGGCAGCCGTGCGAAGTTTTAACAACACCTAAGGAAAGTAACACCGAAAAGTAAGGTAATTGAGAGATTATGAATAGCCCCATCCTGCTGTTGCGCGATATTGCCGGTGACAACTTGAAGACCAAAACGCAAGCTCGGACTATCATTCGGGCTATCATAGCCTGTGCCCACTGTTGGGTGGGGTTGGAGTTTTCCGGCATCACGGAATTAAGTTGGGAGTTTGCTTCAGAATTCATGTCCCTTGCGGAAATGGAATTACCGGAAGTATTTCTGGTTCCCAGAAATTATAACCATTTGGCAGATAAACTTGTCGGGGGGTTGTTAAATCGATTAAATCGGCTTCGTGAACAAGCCTGGCGAGATAGCTACGAATTACTCTGGTCAGAAAGTCGTTCACGACAAAGTTAAAATAACCGAGAAAACGATTAAGCCCATTCGATTTATTAAACGCTTATTTATTTTATGGCTCGTTAAAACTGGAAAAGTGTAAAAATTTGGGGTATATGGCTTTCTAAAATTTTGCCGAGGCCGTTATGAAAAATCGATACTGAACAATAGGCTTTTAAAAACGTTCATGTCAATTATGAGCATGAAATCCTGCACGTGTGCTAAAACATATTTACCAAGTGCGTTAGTCGCTAACGCACCGTTTTACCTATCTATATTATCAGCAATATGCGGGTTTAATGTATAAGTAGAAACTTATACAGACAAAAGCTACTCTTCTTCATCTTTTACATAAGAAGGTAAGTTGTCCGATGTGCAAAGGGATTGCCGGGTCGGGTCGCTGAATTGGGAACAAGGGTTCGATGAAACGACTTCCAGTTCAACAAAAACGAACATTAGTATTCCAAGGGTTAAATAGCCAAGTGCTTGCATGGTTGCATCCTCTTCGTTAACGGTTTAGCCAACGCTTAAAATCCATGAGCGATTTTCCAAATGCGGAAGGTATCGCTCCCCTACAATAAAATATAAGCACTTATTATGCCAATTATTAGCGCTTGGGGTTAATCAGCCTAATACAAAGACAGAATGGGAGTAATTAATTGAATTTATTAGGATAGTTGTCAATGTTATGACAAAAATGGTTTCAGGGCGAATCCATCCGCCGCCCTATGAGGGTGTCAAATTTGCACAAAAAGTGGGAGTTATGTGGGCTTTATTACAATAAATCATCTGTAAATACATTCGGATGAACCGAATCCTGACCCCAAAACGCTTTCACCGAAGGATTGACGGCTTCATCTAGGTGGTGGCGAGGGAATTTGGGCACTATTTTTTGGTGACAGGCCTGCAGGTCAAATCTATAGAACAACTTATTTATGTGCAAGCCAGCCAAAAACCCCCATAATCTAGATGTTCCTGGCTTATCAAGAGAGCCATACCATACCCAAACTATAGGTGTTTTAAAACGCGAATAAGGAAAACCTTAAGCCATCCCGAAACTAACCGTCCGTCATGCTGATTTTTGAATTTACTCTCGGTTCCAATAATTTGGAGTCAATTTCAAAATCAAAACGGATACGGCTGGCTGCTTCTTTTGCTTGCTTCTTGTTTTTAAAAGGCCCGGCCACGACCTGATAAGCATTTTTGGCTTCAACTTTACGGGCAGGAATGGGCGGGCCTTGATGGTTTAGCATTGCCGCCAATTTCTTGGCGTCGTTTTCGTTGTTAAAAGTAGCCACCAGCATTGCCCAATCACTGTCGTCCAGCGTTTCAATGACGGGCTGGCCATAAAATTTACCAGGATGGGCTAATGGTACGGCGGCTTTGGAAAGCTCCGCGACATCTTGGCTATTTGCCAGCACAGGCGTTGGGATACCGTCGGAACGTTGGATCACACGATCCACCTTACCCCAATCGACCGTGGCATTATGTTGTTTGGCGATCTTGGTTAATTCCTTAGACACCTGCTTTTTTAATAGCCGCTTGCTGTTTGCCCATTTTTCCAAGGGTTCATTCGCTTCAAAGTACAGCATGTCATTATGCCAAGCAACCAGGTAAGGGTCGTGGACAATCCGCACCGGCGTACCGACCGAGACTTTCTTGAATAGGACTTCGATATCCTCGGGATACATCTGCACACAACCGTGGCTGATTTGCATGCCTATACCGAAAGGTTTGTTAGTGCCGTGGATAAGGTAACTGCCGATCGCCAAGCGCATGGCGTAGAAGCCTAAGGGGTTATCCGGGCCGGAGCGCACTACGCTAGGTAAAAAATGGCCTTTGGCGGCGTGTTCGCGGTGGATGGATGGCGGCACATGCCAATCGGGATTGGGGGTTTTGACGGCAACACTGGTCATGCCCATCGGCGTATTCCAGCCGTCCCGGCCTATCCCAACTGGATAGGTAAAGACTTTATTAGGCTGCTTTTTGGGGTAATAAAACATCCGCATATTGGCGACATTCAGGACAATGCCTTTGCGCGGCGCATCCGGCACAATAAATTGTAAAGGCAGGAGGACACGGCTTTTGGCCCTTGGCGTCCAGGCCGAAACGCTTGCATTTGCTGCGGTAATATCGTTATATCCCAGGCCAAAATGCCGGGCGATGTCGGGTAAGGTATCATTTTCACGGGTTTCTACCGACGCTAACTCGCCGACCATAGCTTGATCAGGCGGCAAGTCGAATTCATGCTTGTCTATGTTGGTTTGCAAAGGGACGCTTGGCGATTCGGTAGACGACCGATTGCCAAAAGAAAAGTAGCCTGACAGGGTTTGGCAACCGCTTAACAGGGTAGTTGTCGAAACTAAGCTAATGAATAAAATGAGTTTTTTAAGTATTAACATGTCGTATTCATTTCTATTTATACCCGCAAGTTAGGGCAAAGAAAACCATTAACGTGACCCTTATTAAACTGCAAGGTGCCCTAACATTCAAGTCTAACGTATTCATGATTAAATAAGTATTAAGCTATGATTAAGAAAGAATTAAAACGGACACGCTTGTTTTTGGCATTTATTTGAACATCTCTTTCGTCAATAAGTTTAAAATTGGCCAATGAATAAATGCAAATGGGCGCTGAACAGCCCACACGAAGAACACTACCATGACCATGAGTGGGGCGTGCCGGTGCATGACGACCGCTTACTGTTTGAATTTTTGGTGCTGGAAGGCGCACAGGCCGGCTTAAGCTGGTCTACTATCTTGAATAAGCGCGAAGGTTACCGTAAAGCCTTCGATAATTTCGATGTGGAAAAAGTGGCGCGCTACGACGAGGCCAAGGTTAGCGAATTAGTGCAGAACCCTGAAATTATCCGGAACAAGCTGAAAGTCAACGCCGCCATTACCAATGCGCGGGCTTTTCTTAAAATCCAGGAAGAATTCGGCAGTTTTGACGATTACATCTGGCGGTTTGTGGATGGCCAACCCATCCAAAATAGCTGGCGACATCACCATGAACTGCCCGCTTCCACTAACTTGTCCGACCTGATGAGCCGGGATTTAAAAAAACGCGGGTTTAAATTTGTCGGCAGCGTGATCTGCTACGCCCACATGCAGGCGACGGGCATGGTGAACGACCATACGGTGGATTGTTTTAGGTGTGAACAAGTTAAATTGTTGGGGGCAACATAACGAGGATATTGATTCGGCCTTTTAATGTCTGAACCGTTCGTGCTGAGCTTGTCGAAGCGCAAACCCCTTTTCGACAGGCTCAATACCCAATGGGCACAAGGGCGAACGGAAACTTAATGCTTCACAAGGCCGAATCTATAAGCTTTGGATTTTTTCGGCACCTAATAAAATTAGGTACGCGATACCCAGTGGCTTGATTGGACGAATGGAAACGGGCATTCTCGAAAGTTGAACTGTGCCGTTCGGCATATCTAATTCCATGTCATCAGATATCCTTATGGTCATCCCTGTAATTTAAAAACAACTGGAAATTTTTCAATGTTAATTGAACCTGTTGGATGAATTAGGGAATCTACTGTTGAGTAGGGGAGTAACTTCGTCCGAGACGTGGTTAGTTAATTAATGTAGTTTACCGAGCACGAATTTGGAATTTTCAGATGGCGATCTTTCTCTACTTTTCGCTTAGGCTGATAGCCTTATGTGTTTATTAACGATACCCAAATTAACGAGGTAACGGTCATGTTTAAGAATTACTTCTTTATGCTCATGATGTGGATACTGGCAGCGCCAGCATTCGCATCATATGGTACAGGCAACAACTCAAATAACAATTCTTCCAATGCGCGGGAGATTCTTCGGTTCGACACTATGTATGCAGTTGATGGGCCTTTTGTCTCACATAATCCGCCGCAAATTTCAGACCCAACCATTAGGGAAATACTTGGCGATAGCTTACCTTGGAAGATTAAAAAATCTATCAAAGGTGCCTTGTTTGCCAATGGCACACTTAAAATACAGGTTCGGGGACTGGTTTTTCCGGACAGCCCCAATGATGAAGAAAGTTTTCGGGCACTTGTGAGTTGCGAGACTGTTGAAAATAATTTAATCGTTGTGAAAAATTTAATTACCCGCCCATTTCGTACTGGGGGGCGCCATAATAATCCCAATTTAATAGCCAAGGGCAATGCGGACATAAAAGCCCGTCTCTTACTGCCCCATCCGTGCGTGGCGCCCATTGTAATGATCTTGAATGGTAATGCCCAAGAAGGAAACCTGTGGTTTGCGGTGACAGGTCGTTGAATTGAGTCGGTAGGCTGGGCTGAAATAGCCCCCCTGTTTTTTCGTAATTAACAAATGAAAGCTGGGGTTATCGGCCTTGCCTATTCTTGCACACAGTCCGTCCCCTGGCATTGGTGCACTTCCACCGTAATATGGGCAAGCTTAAGGTCTCTGTATCGTTTCAAACTTTGGGATTGCATCAGTAATGTTTTGTAATGGTCTGGCGCTTTGGGGTGATGAGAAACAACTGAGACAATTGCAGCAAAATGGTCGGGGCCTACGCGCCAGACGTGCAAGTCGGCAATGCGGTTGTCGGCATCGCTTTCGATAATGTCCTTTATCGCCGTCTTTTGTTTTACGGCGATGCTTTCATCCAGCAACACCGGGCTGGTTTCTTTCATCAAGGAATACGACCATCTCGCGATAATCAACGCACCGACAATGCCCATTACCGGATCAAGCCAGTTCCAGCCGTAAACTTTGCCGGAATATAAGGCAATGATAGCCAGCACAGATGTTAAGGCATCAGCCAGCACATGAAAATAAGCGGCCCGAAGGTTATGGTCGTGATGGTGGCCATGGTCGTCGTGAGCGTGGTCATGCGAATGTCCGTGCTGATGCGAGTCTTTAAGCAGTAACGCGCAAACAAAGTTGATAAACAGGCCAAAGCCTGCGACCAGCAAGGCATGGTCGAATTGGATGATACGCGGGGTAAGGATACGTTCCCCGGATTCAATCAGCATCATCAAGGCAACTACGCCCAAGGCGACGGAACTGGCAAACCCGCCCAGTACTCCGACCTTGCCGCTGCTAAAAGCGAACTTCTCGTCATAGGCATGCCGTCGGGAATAGCGGTATGCGTACAAGGTGATCATAAAAGCGGCGACGTGCGTCCCCATATGCCAACCATCGGCCAGTAACGCCATCGACCCATACATCATACCTGTGGCTATTTCCAGGATCATGGTCAATAGGGTCAAGACTAAGACTAGCCGCGTCCTTCGCTCACCTTTTCGGTTTATGAAGGCGAAATTATGTTCGTGCTGTAATCGGTTAAGTGTATCGGTATGCATGGTGTCGCCTACTTTGTTGGTGAAGGCCAGCTAAATTATTGCTAAAACCAAAAATGTACTCCGGCAACAAAGCGGGTTTCTTCCGGTTTGTTGCCTTGTGATTTAATCATATCAGCCGCTAAGCCGAAGGTACTCGCCCATTCGATGCCGAGATAAGGCGCAAACTCACGTTTGAATTCATAGCGCAAACGTAAACCTGCCTCTATGTTGGATAAACCGCTGCTAACTAAACGTGAGATATCATTTCGGCTATAAAAATTCATTTCGATACGGGGCTGGAGTATCAATTTTTGGGTGATGAGCACATCATATTCGGTTTCGAGACGAAAGGCCGTGCGGCCTTCTTCACCGATATAAGCGGTCGCTTCGATATAAATCCAATAAGGTGCGAAGCCCTGTACGCCAAAAGCGCCCCAATATCGGTCAATTCCCATGCCGCTATCGATACGGATACCGAGTTGCGTATCCCAAAAAGCGCTAAGTGCATGTCCCCAAAGTGCCTCATTCCGTGCGTTCTTGAATATTCCCTGGTCGATTTCGCCTTCCGCCCTAACAACAAGTTTATCGTAATCTTGACCGTACCAAGCTTGCCAATCGTAAGTCATGGAGAAATCATCCCGCGCGCTGACTCCTTCCAAGCGGTCGACTATTACCGAACCTAGAAAATCCTCATCGCCCATTTTGGGTTTAGATAAGCCGCTGAAGTCTAGACCATCGGTATAGGCGTGGGGATCGCGGTTGTTTTGTATTTCTGATATGGCTGGGTTCGTTTGGTTGTGGCCTTTGTGCCCTTCGGATTGGTCATCAGGTAAAATTTCTTGGTGCACTATTTCAGGATGGCCCATTCCTTCATGGTTGTGCCCTGGCATCATGCCCATATCGTCATGCGCTGAATTTTCCGCACAGGCACTGGCAGGCATTAGGGAAAGCCATAAGCACATCAAAATAATCAAACTATGCTGGAAAAAGTTTGCCGGGAAAGCTTTTAATTCTCCCAGTATTGCATGGTCATAGCCGCTATTGGCACAAAGCGAATATTTGACCAAATATGGCAGCTTCAAGAAACCACCACTTCCATGAACATTCCGGCATGCATGTGGTAGAACAAATGGCAATGCCAAGGCCAACGTCCAAGCGCATCGGCTGTGACCAGGAACGTCACCCGCTGCGCGGGTTGCACGATGATGGTATGCTTACGCACCTGAAATTGGCCATCCGGGGATTCCAGTTCACTCCACATGCCGTGCAAGTGGATGGGGTGCGCCATCATGGTGTCGTTCACCAGGATCACCCGCAAGCGTTCGCCGTAACGAAAATGGATGGGCTTAGACCGCCTATATTCCAGGCCGTCGAACGACCAGATGTACCGCTGCATATTACCGGTCAGGTGCAGTTCGATTTCCCTGGTAGGCGGCCTAGGGTCTAGCGCCCCGCCAGTTGAGTGCAGGTCGGCATAAGTCAGAACCCTCCTGCCATTATTCCTTAAGCCAATGCCGGGGTCGTCCAGGTTAATGCGCGGTGTATCAACCCGCATATCCACACTGGCGCCGAATTCAGTACTGGCATGGTGGGCTTTGGCAGTTTGCATGTTTGCCATGCCGTGCATGCTATGGTCCATTTGCTCATGATCCATGCCCCTCATACCGGCACCCATCGCGCCCATCATGTCTTCCATTGTCAAAGGCTCAGATTTGTCTAGCGCTGGGACTGGCGCAGATAATCCGTATTGTGTCGCCAACGTGCCCCGGACATAACCGCTGCGGTCCATTGATTGGGCAAAAATGGTGTAAGCATTTTCAGTAGGGGTTACTACGACATCGTAGTTTTCTGCTAAACCGATACGGAATTCATCAATTTCTACCGGATCGACACTTTGTCCATCCGCCGAGACGACAGTCATTTTAAGTCCGGGAATACGGACATCAAAAAAGGATTGCGCGGAGGCATTAATAAACCGCAGCCGAATCTTCTCGCCGGGCTTGAATAAGCCTAACCAGTTATCCGAAGTAGTGTGCCCGTTGACAAGATAGGTGTAGGTTGAGGCAGATATGTCCGACAGATCGGTTCGGTTCATCCGCATCATATTCCACATATGCCTTGTTTCGATTGCAGACGTCAGTCCTTCATCGGCAATATCTTTGAAAAAATCAATAATCGTCGGCTGGTTATTGTTGTAGTAGGCGCTCTCCTTTTTGAGCTTCGCAAAAACAGCCATTGGGTCTTCATCCGTCCAATCGGACAGCAACACCACATAATCGCGGTCGGATTGGATAGGGTCGGATGTCGCCGGATCGATAATAATCGAGCCGTACAAACCGGTTTGCTCCTGCATCTCCGAATGCGAGTGATACCAGTAAGTCCCTGATTGCTTGACTTTAAATTGGTAAGTAAAGGTTTCACCAGGGGCAATGCCATTAAAGCTGATTTGCGGCGCGCCATCCATCTGGTAAGGCAAAATAATACCGTGCCAGTGCAGGGAGGTTTCTTCTTTTAAAAGATTTTTGACCTTGATCGTTACGGTGTCGCCTTCCTTCCAATGCAAGGTCGGGCCGGGTATGGTGCCATTAATGGTCGTTGCAAGCCGCTCTTCGCCCGTTATATTGACAAGGGTGTTGGCGATTGTCAGGTTGAATTCAGTTCCGCTTAATTTCGGGATGGCCTGTGCATGAGCCTTGGCTTTTGCGGGCTTGATATAGGCTAAAGAAGCAAAGATTCCACAGCAATTGGCTAGTATTTTCAGGAAGTTACGGCGTGAAATGTTGTTGCCTAACATAAAGTTATTCGTTTAACCGTCTTTCCTCAAACAATAAACAGGCTGGATAATCAGTTAAGGCTTATAGGCAGTTGTAATGCTTAGGGAGGGACAAAAGCATTATCAATGGCTGTTAAAACCTAGCAAAAAAATCAATTTATAGTGTATTACAAATATTGACCAAGTTTTTTGGTAATAATCAATTTTTGTAGCATGGGCATTTTATTAAAATTGAGACCCAGTTAACAAAAATAATTACTTGCAGCCCTTGCTTTTTTAATGAGAATTGTTATCATTAACATAAAGTTTAGTAATTGAGGTTATTATTAATGTACGTATGTGTTTGCAAAGCGGTGACCGAAAGCCAAATAAAGCACGCCATGGCCGAAGGTTCGTGTACGCGCCGCGAGTTGTTCAAATGCCTTGGTGTGGGCGGGGATTGCGGTAAATGCAATCAGCAAGTGAAAGAAATATTAAGCAATAATAAACACACATGTAACCAATACAGGATGCAAAAATCACCTAATAGCACTATACTCGCAGCTTAAACAGCTTTGCGAGATAGGATCATGAAAGGCGATACTAAAGTTATTGAATACCTTAATAAAGCGCTCACCAACGAATTAACCGCGATCAACCAATACTTCCTGCACGCCAGGATGTTCAAAAACTGGGGCTTCCACAAGCTCAACGAGAAGGAATACCACGAATCCATCGATGAAATGAAACACGCCGACCAATTGATCGAGCGTATTTTGTTCCTTGAAGGCTTGCCCAACCTGCAGAACCTGGGCAAATTGATGATCGGTGAAAATCCAGAAGAAATGCTCCATTGCGACTTAAAACTCGAATTGGAAGCCATTCCTTTGCTCAGGGAAGCCATCGCTTACTGCGAGCAAGTGAGTGATTATATTTCCCGGGAAATTTTCGAACATATCCTTGAAAACGAAGAAGAACATGTCGACTGGCTGGAGACACAGTTCGAGTTAATTGATAAAATCGGCATCCAAAATTATTTGCAATCGCAAATATAAGCGTTTAAACGCTGAATGTTTTTATCGGTTTAACCTTTGTTTTCTTGCCCCTAGATATGTCCCAAATTGTAGTCTGCGCCCTGTATAAATTTGTCAACCTGCCCGACTATCGGCAACTTCGGCAACCCCTGTTTGAGGTAATGGACAATAACCAGGTCAAGGGAACGCTCCTGTTGGCGCGTGAAGGCATCAACGGGACAGTCGCAGGTACCCGCGACGCTATCGATAACTTATTGAACTGGCTGCGACAAAAGCCAAACCTGGGCGAGATCGACTACAAGGAATCCTACACGGACAAGCCTCCTTTCAACCGCGCCAAGGTTAAGCTTAAAAAAGAGATCGTCACAATGGGTGTTGAAGGCATCGACCCTAAACGGGTCGTCGGAACCTACGTAGACCCTAAAGACTGGAATCGCGTAATCTCCGATCCTGAAGTTGTGCTTATCGATACCCGTAACGATTACGAGTACCAGGTTGGTACATTTAAAAACGCCATTAACCCAAACACCGAAAGTTTTCGCGAGTTCCCGCAATACGTAAAGGAACACCTCGACCCCAAAAAACACCTTAAAGTCGCCATGTTCTGCACCGGCGGAATTCGCTGTGAAAAATCCACCGCGTTTTTAAAAGAGCAAGGTTTTGGCGAAGTCTACCACCTCAAAGGCGGTATCCTTAAGTACCTGGAAGAAGTATCCGAGCAAGAAACCCTTTGGGAAGGCGAATGTTTTGTTTTTGATGAGCGGGTAACCGTTAACCATGCTTTGGAAAAAGGCCAATATGACCAATGCCATGCTTGCCGCATGCCCATCACCGAGGAAGACAAAGCCAGCGCGAAGTATGAAGTTGGCGTCAGTTGTCCGCATTGCTTCGGCCAAAAATCCCTGGAGCAGAAGCGTCGCTTTGCGGAACGCGAAAAACAGATCGAACTCGCGAAGCTACGCGGCGAAAACCATATCGGTTCGGAAGCGGCCAAAGCCCTGGTTGCGAAACGGGAAGCCAAATTAAAGCGCAGGCTGGAAGCGCAACAATTAAAGCCGGCATCAGCCAAGCTTGTCAGCCAGACGGGCTAATACGCAATTGGTTAAAGCCCTGATCGGCCAAAAAGCGCCTTTATTTTCGGTATCCGACTGGGTTCAAGGCGAACCGACTAATTTCGACCAACTGGTAGGCAGGGTTGTACTGGTGGAAATCTTCCAGGTCAATTGCCCCGGATGTTTCTTGTACGCCCTTCCGCAAGCGATTGATTTCCACCAACGCTATTCATCCTTAGGCCTGACTGTGCTAGGTATCGCCACGGCATTCGAAAATTTCGACCTTAACACTTTGGAAAACCTAGTTAAGCTCGTCAACCGCGGCGAAGTGATCGGCGAGACCTTACATACGCTAAACCAGCAAGGCATTTTAGAAGTGGGACGTTTGCCTTACCGCATTCCTTTTCCTTTGGCGATGGATAGGCTGATAAAACAGGACGGCGACTTAAGCGAAGACAATATCACCGCCTTTATTGACGAGCACATCCCTAATTTCGGGCTTCAACCCCTAACATACCGGGAAAAAGTCATGGAACAAGTCCGGGCTTACCTGCAAAAACTGGAATACCGCGCCCAAACTTTCGAGATGTACAGCTTAAAAGGGACGCCTTCACATATTTTGGTCGATAAACAAGGCATCCTCAGGGATTGCGCCTTCGGTTCCCATCCGGAATTGGAAAAGCAAATCCAGGATTTGTTGCAGGAGTAAACGCCTCGTAATACCTCATGGGGAACTTAACAAAGTAGCCTGTATGAAGTGTAACGTAATACGGGAAACCAGAGCATCAAAATCCCGGATTCCGCAAGCTCCATGCTTATGCGGCATTTAATATAACTCTGCATTTTGGAAAGTTTGAACACCCCCAAAATTTCTTACCAATATTTGACCCTTGCTTAGCTTCCCTTAATACCATTGAACTTCCACATTTTGGACAAGTTTTATTATTTTCTTTGTCAGTCACAATATTTTTGACGTGTTTTATATGTTCACGATTTGTTTTGAAAGATGGAGCTAATCTACCTGATTCAATTTTACCCGTAATTTCTTTGACTTCAGAATTGGTTAAAACATCATTGGTTTTTGTCTTAATAAACCTGATGTAACCTCCTCCATACGTTACATTTTCGGGCATTTCTGTTTTAAATGTGCTGTTCCCAACAAAGACTACAACAGAAAATATTTGATGTTCATGTAGCCCTAATATGGATTGTAAGGTTTTAAGATGTTTATGGTTCTGATGGAGAGGATTTTGAAATTTACTTGAATGCTTAAATATTTTTTGAGTCCACATCTTCTGATTCATGCCGCCAAATATCCAACCATTCATGTTTTTTGTTTCGACAACAAATACACCATATTTTGAAATAATTACATGATCTATTTGGGTGCTTCCATCTTCTGTGGGCAAGGTTACATTCTTTATAAGGCAGTATGTTTTGTTATCCAGAAAAAACTTTGCGCTAAGGTTAACAATAAACTCACCAGATTTCCCTTTAAACCATGCCGATTTCAATACGGAAGCTAAAATACTCAGCGGTATGAGGTACCAGAATATTCCTAATGTTTGGTCAATAATCGGCGTGAAATCCATTTATATCCTCAATTTGATAAAAACGTAAAATTTATTTCTAATCAGAAGCTTAGTACATGATGTTGTTATCAACAAGTGTTTTATAAAGTCTTAGTATTTGCTGAGTAGAGGTATATACAGACTTACATCTTGGGAGATTCAATCCCGAAACTTATTTTCTTCGGATAAAATATCCCCATTTACTTTGACTTAAATCACCATGACCAAAAAAATCCACGTCGAACGCAAAAGTGGCAACACCCTTATCGAATACATCCCCGAACTTGCCCGCCTCCGGATCGAAGTGTTCCGGGATTTCCCTTATTTGTACGACGGTACGATTGAATACGAACAAAAGTACTTGCAGACTTACATCGACCATCCCGACAGCGTGATCGTGCTGGCGTTTGATGACGATGACCATGCGATTGTCGGCGCATCGACGGCAATCCCCATGCGCGACGAAACCGAAGAGTTGCAAAAGCCTTTCCTGGATCACGGTTACGACCTTAACAAAGTGTTTTATTGCAGCGAATCCGTTCTCAATAAGGCGTATCGCGGTTTAGGATTGGGCGTGCGGTTCTTCGAGGAAAGGGAGGCCCATGCGGCGGAATTGGGCGGCTTTGAACATATTACATTTTGCTGTGTCGAACGCCCGGTTGACCATCCCAGACGGCCTGCGGATTATGTACCGTTGGATCAGTTCTGGAATAAGCGCGGTTATTTCAAACATCCCGAACTGACGACGACCTATGTCTGGAAGGATTTGGACGAAGCGCAAGAAACCGCAAAACCCATGACCTTTTGGCTGAAACATGACCGTTAAGATCGCAACCGCCCAGTACGACATCAGCTTCCTGGAAAATTGGCAAGCTTACCAGGACAAAATCGGGCGCTGGGTTGCAGAGGCAGTAGGGCAAAATGCACTTATCCTGCTGTTCCCAGAATACGCCAGCATGGAGCTTGCATCGCTCTTCGGCCAGGCTATTTATTCATCCCTGAGCAAGCAGCTTGCCGCCATGCAGTCTGTACATGACGACTACATAGGACTCTTCAAAGGCTTGGCGGCCCAGCATCAATGCATCATCCAATCGGGTAGTTTCCCTGTCCAGGTTGAACCAGGCGTTTATCGCAACCGCGCTTACCTGTTTATGCCCGATGGCAGTTTTGATTATCAAGACAAACTAATAATGACTCGCTTTGAAAACGAGCAATGGCTGATTCATGGAGGCAAGGAATTAAAATGCTTCGACACCGAAGTCGGCAAAATCGCGATCAATATCTGTTACGACAGCGAGTTTCCCTTGCTGGCGAGAAAACAGGTGGAAATGGGGGTTAATTTAATCTTAGTACCAAGCTGTACGGATACTTTAGCGGGATTCCATCGGGTCAAAATCGGTTGTCAGGCCAGGGCGTTGGAAAATCAGTGTTATGTCGTGCAATCGTGCCTGGTGGGCAATGCGCCTTGGTCGGAAGCGGTCGATGTCAATATCGGTGCGGCGGCGATTTACACGCCGGTTGACCGGGGGTTTCCCGATAACGGCATATTGGCCGCTGGCGACTTGAATGCCGTGCAATGGGTGTTTGGCGAGGTTTCACTAAGTGCCTGCGCGGTTGTGCGCGAACAGGGCCAGGTGTTTAATTACCGCGATTGGCCTCGGCAAAAGTCACTGGTTTAGCTTTAGGGTTTAACTGAATATTGATTCAAAAGAATAACCGCTAACCTCAAGGATTTCTTTTAACCGCTTTAAGCCATCCATCTGGATTTGCCTAACGCGTTCCCTCGTTACGTTCAATTCCTGTGCGACTTCCTCTAACGTGGAATCTTCGTAGCCGCACAGCCCGTAACGGCGGCAGATAACTTCGCGCTGTTTCTCTGGGAGTTGGAAAACCCAGGCGGCAACGTTTTGCTTCATTCCGACTTCCTGCAGTTGTTCCGAAGGCGACGCCCTTTCGCTGTCCGAAAGCGAGTCTACCAAAGGCTGGTCAAAATCCTTGCCGCCGGGGATGTCGATAGAAGTGACCCGTTCGTTCAACTTAAGCATTTTTTCGACTTTGCTGACGGGCTTATCGAGGTGTTTTGCCACATCTTCCGCAGTCGGTTCATAATCCAATTGCTGCGCTAGCTGGCGCTGCGCCTTAAGGTAGGTGTTCATTTCCTTGACGATATGGATCGGCAGGCGGATGGTGCGCGTCTGGTTCATAATCGCCCGCTCTATCGTTTGCCTTATCCACCAGGTCGCATAGGTTGAGAAGCGGAAGCCGCGGTCTGGGTCGAATTTTTCGACGGCGCGGATCAAGCCCAGGTTGCCTTCTTCGATCAAGTCCAGTAACGGTAATCCTCGGTTGAGATAACGCCGGGAAATTTTTACCACCAGCCGTAAGTTGCTTTCGATCATGATCTTACGGGCTTCCCGGTCGCCCTTAAGGGCGCGTTTGCCGTAGATTTTTTCTTGGTCGGCGGTGAGGAGTTTAGACCGGCTGAGTTCATTCAAGTAAACCCGCGTGGCGTCAAAGCCGCTTTCGCTTCGCGCTTGAAGGATAGCGTTTTCCTCGAGGATTGATTTGTCATCGATTAAATCATCATCCAGGACATCCTCTAAGGGGAGTTCGTCGTCAAAGATGACGCTTATATCTTCATCAGTAGGTTCAAATATTTCTTCGTTCATTGTTAGCTCCCGGATTGGACTGCCTAACCGAAAGAGGCGTTAATGTTTCGGCAACAATATTAATGGATTAATTGGTTTGCCATTTTTTCTTATTTCAAAGTGTAAGGATGAACTTCGCAGCCCAGTCGAGCCTACCTGCCCAATCGTTTGGCCTTTTTCTACCTGTTCCCCTTCCTTGATAAACAGTTTACTATTGTTTGCATAAGCGCTTAAATACGTTTCGTTATGCTTGATAATCGCTAAATTTCCGAAACCAGCCAATCCTTGGCCGCAATAAACCGCTTTTCCTGCTTCGGCTGCACGCACTGCCTGTCCAGTTTTTCCTTTGATAAGGATACCTTTATTGTCTGTTTGGGAGAAATTCCTGGAAATCCTGCCCTGTAACGGCCATTGGAAGTTTAACTTTAACACTTTTTTATTATCAATTGAAATAATTGATTTTTTATTTTTATCTAACGCTTGGGAACTGTCTGGTGGTTTTGGGGGACTGAGCTGATTTTTTTGCTGTGGATTAATATTAGTATTTGATATTATTGATTTATTTATTTTGTCGTCAAGGGGTTGTTGCGATAATGTTGCTACTTTTAGGTTTTTTGAAGGTTCGTTTTTATCAATGGCAGCTACAAACGATTTGTTTTTTTTAGGACTTTCCGTATCCCTTTTTGCGGCTTGGCTGGAAAGCCGGGTGCGAGAAGTTTTGTCCTGATATGGCTTACTATTAAGCGCCCCAGAATTAACCGGGTGTTGCCCTTTAGTAGGGATAGCTGCCGGTTGCTGGATCTTATCCGTCTTGTTTTTAGGGCTAACAGGCGATCTTTTACGCAGATAATAACCATTGTTTGGTTCAAGCGCTTGGTTAACCGTTTTTACCGGCGCGTAATTAGGCGGATCGGCACATGCCGCCAGTAGCATAAACAGGCTAAATATTATTGGCGAAACAGGCTTTGGAAACTTACCAATCATGGCGGGCGCTCATTTATTCAGTAAGGTTTTCTTTGCCAAATTTATTTTTGCCGCCAGATAGTCTGAGCCGCCGCGGTCGGGATGGATTTTTTGCATCAATTTACGGTGTGCGGCAGTGATTTCCTGCTCTGTAGCCCCAGGTTTTAACCCCAAGACCTCGTAGGCTTCCGCTTTAGCCATAGCCCCTTTAGGGCTCGGCCTCTCGCCTTGCCAGCCTGACGATTGCTGCTTGGCATGAATAAATTCCATCCATAACCTGTGCAAATAAGGTGCGTAGCGAAGCAATACCGGCAACATCCGGGCTGCAAAAGCCATTAAGATTCCTGCCACTGCAAACAACCAGTTTAAGCGGCCTGTCGCGCCTAAATAAAGTAACCCAATGCCCATCAAGGAGAAAAATAGGATCCTGAGAAAATACGCTAGTTTTTCAGGCGACGCCTTTTGAAACCCCCGCAACCCATAGTAAACAATGGCGACCAACAATAAAACCAGGACAATTCGAATCACACTTTGCTCCGGCACTTTGGCCGATTGGGGTTGTTATTTCTTAGCTCCAGCTTAAATAATAACTTAGAATATTACAACTCACGATATTTACCGTTGCTTATTTGATTGCTTTATATGACTATGGAAAATGCCAAAGTTCCAATTTTAGGCTTTGCGGCTTTCAGCGGGACGGGAAAAACTACGTTGTTGACACAATTGATCCCGATTTTAAAGCAACAGGGATTACGGATAGGGTTAATCAAGCACAGCCACCATAATATCCAAATAGACCAGCCCGGTAAGGACAGTTTCCGTTTGCGTGAAGCGGGTGCGTCGCCAGTGATGCTGGTGTCCAGCCATCGCCGTGCAATCATTACGGAATTCCAAACAATCCGGGAACCTATATTGGATAAAGAACTGCTCGCATTCGACCAGTCGGGTCTCGATTTGATCCTGGTTGAAGGCTTTAAGGCTGCGGATTTCCCCAAAATCGAACTGCACAGGCCGTCCCTTAACAAACCGTTGCTCTATCCCAACGACCCTAACATCATTGCGGTAGCAAGCGATTCACCCTTGGAAATCCCCCTAAAATTGGCCCAACTTGACCTTAATTCGCCCGAGCAGATTGCAAATTTCATTGCCCGCCAATTCATGGGGTTAACATGATCGACCCTTGCAGCCTTGAACCAACGCGGCTTTTAAGTGTTGAAGAAGCGTTAGAAAGAATCAAGTCCGCCTTACAGCCAGTAAATGGCATGGAAGGGGTAGCATTGGAAAATGCCCTGGGGCGGATCCTAGCCGAAGACATGGTTTCGCCTATCAATCTTCCTTACGACCGGAATTCGGCGATGGACGGTTATGCGCTCTCCAGCAAAGACATTGATGCTAACCGAACTTTCGCGCTTAAGTTAGCCGGGATATCGTGGGCAGGCAAGCCCTACCAAGGAACCTTGGCGTCGGGTCAATGTGTGCGAATTTTTACCGGCGCTGTGGTGCCGGATGGAGCCGATTCCGTGGTAGTCCAGGAGCAGGTTGATGCGGACGGCGAACGCGCCACGTTTCCGGCAAATTGCGCCGCATTCCAAAATATCCGGGAAGCTGGTGAAGACATCAAGTTAGGCGGTTTATTGTGCCCTAAGCAAAAAAAGTTGACGTCGGCGGATCTCGGCTTATTGGCTTCCGCCGGAATTAGCGATGTCCCTGTGTTACGTAAGCTAAATATTGCCTTTTTTTCCACAGGCGATGAATTGGTAGGCTTGGGCCAACCCTTAGCGGCAGGAAAAATCTACGACAGCAACCGCTATGCCTTGGCCGGGTTGCTTTCCGAACCCTGTTATAACGTGGTTGATATGGGGGCAATACCGGATGACAAACCATTGCTTGAGGATACCCTTAGGGTAGCGGCTGAAACCAACGACTTGATTATAACCACAGGCGGCGTTTCAACTGGCGATGCCGATTACATCAAGGATATCCTGGTAAGTTGCGGCAAGGTAAATTTCTGGAAAATTGCCATCAAGCCCGGCAAGCCCCTGGCTTTTGGAAAAATTGGCCAATGTTATTTCTTTGGCTTGCCTGGAAATCCGGTGTCGGTTTTCGTTACTTTTCAACAGGTAGTCGCTGCAGCGCTCCAGCAAATGTCCGGTGCGGTTATTGCCCGACCGCTGAGGATACCGGCAAAGTGTACAAATTTCATAAAGAAAGCGCCGGGGCGGCAGGAATTCCAACGCGGCATCCTTACCCAAGACACTAACGGGAATTTCTTTGTGGCATTGGCCGGACGGCAAGGTTCGCACATCCTAAGTTCCATGAGCCGGAGCAATTGCTATATTGTCCTTCCCAAAGAATGCGGCGGCGTAAAAAGCGGCGAGCAGGTATGGGTCGAACCGTTCAGCGTATTAATTTAACTCGCCAGACTAATATCTGGCTACAGAACTATCGCATTCAATCGACCAGGCATCAATCCCGCCAGTAAGGTTACTGACATCCTTAAAACCAACTTGGTCAAGGAAATTAGCGGCTTGCATGCTGCGGATGCCATGATGGCATATCACGACAATTTCTTGCTCCATATCCAATTCCCGTAACCGTCCCGGGATTTGGTTAAGCGGAATTAAAGTGCTATCGGCAATTTTGGCATGCGCAAATTCGAAGGGTTCCCTTACGTCCAACAGGAATATCGGCTCCTTATCCTGAATTTTTGCTTTTAGTTCAGTGGGTGACAGTTGTTTGATGGCCATGATTGTCCTTATAGGGTTGTTCAGTGATTGATAAATCGCGCTAACCGACGCATGGCAATCCCCATGCGTTCGATAGAAGTCGTGTAGGCAAAACGCAAGTGGTGCTGGGCTTGGTGACTGCCAAAATCCTTACCCGGCGTGATTGCTACGCCCTCCGTTTCTAATAGGTCCAGGGAAAATTGATAGCTGTCGTCGGTAAATTTAGCGCAATTCGCGTAGATATAAAAAGCGCCTTCCGGTTTGACGGGAATATCAAAGCCTAGTTTGACGAGTCCGTCATACAGGAAATCCCGTCTGGCGGCAAATTCAGTCCGCCTATGTTCCAGTTCTTCAAGGGTGGATTCATCAAAAGCCGCCAGTGCCGCATATTGGGAAAGCGTTGGTGTAGCAATAAAAATATTTTGTGCCAATTTTTCAGTGGCTTGCACAAATTCCTCAGGCACGATTAACCAACCGATCCGCCATCCCGTCATGCCAAAATATTTGGAAAAGCTGTTGATGACAAAGGCATTCCCGCTGTATTCAAGGGCGGACGGCGCATGCTTGCCATAGACCAAACCATGATAAATTTCATCGGAATAAAAGCAACCGCCCTTGTTATTTATGGTGTTGATAACGCATTCCTTAAGGGTTTCGGGATCAATCAGCGTACCGGTAGGGTTTGAGGGCGAGGCAACCAATACGCCTTTAGTGGAGCCAGTCCAATGTTGGGTTATCAATTCCGCCGTCAATTGATATGCTGTGGCGGGGCCAACAGGCAGTATTATCGCTTTGCCATCGAACAGCTTGATAAAATTGCTGTTACACGGATAACAAGGGTCGGTCATCAGGATTTCATCGCCTGGGTTAACACTGGCCGCCAACGCCAGCAAAAACGCCCCGGACGCACCTGGCGTGATGAATATCCGTTCCTTGCTTAAGGTTACCGCATAACGGCTTTGGTAATAAGCGGCGATTTTTTCACGTAATTCCGGCAAACCGGCGGCGGAGGTATATTTAATGTCACCGGTTTGGAGCCGCCTTATCGCGGCATCCACGATGGCCTTGGGTGTGGCGAAATCGGGTTCTCCGATTTCCATGTGGATAATGTCGCGTCCTTGGGCTTCAAGCTGTTTGGAACGGTTTAACAGTTCCATGACGTGGAACGGCTCAATATCGAAGGTACGTTTTGCTAATCGGCTAGGCATCATAAAGGTAAGCTTATTTTTTACCCAAAATCATAACAATAATCCTTGCTAACTGTTGACTATTCTGCTAAAAATGCGCGATTTATTATTTTGCCATTTAGGAGTTCTTGGATGTCCGATAGTCCCAATGCGGGTATGTCGCCTTTCAGTTTTAAGCATTACGTAGAAAAAGAAGGCGAAGAATACATGAATGAGGCTCAATTGAAACATTTTGAGGCCATTCTTAACAATTGGAAAGTGCAACTGATGAAAGAAGTTGACCGTACCGTCCATCATATGCAGGACGATGCCGCCAACTTCCCCGACCCAAACGACCGGGCCACGCAGGAATCTGAATTCAGTTTGGAATTAAGGGCGCGCGACCGCGAACGTAAGCTGATCAAAAAAATTGATGAGGCCCTTAAAGAGATTGAGTCCGGCAGTTATGGTTTTTGCGAATCGTGCGGCATCGAAATTGGCATACGCCGTTTGGAAGCCAGACCAACCGCAACCTTGTGCATAGACTGTAAAACGCTCGATGAAATCCGTGAAAAACAGATGAGCTGACGTTGAACCTGCCCCCTGCCCCTGTTTAATCCCGGCCAAGACACCTACATCGGGCGGTTTGCCCCTTCGCCGACGGGCCCGCTTCATCTTGGGTCGTTGTTCACCGCCCTTGCCAGCTTTCTCGACGCCCGCGCCAATAACGGCAAGTGGCTGTTAAGGATCGACGACCTCGACACGCCGCGCAACCGGCCGGGCGCTGTGACCAGCATCTTAACCTCCCTGGAAACCTTCGGCTTGCATTGGGATGACGCGGTTTATTACCAAAGCCAGCATCTAAGCGATTATGTCGGGCATTTAGCTTATTTGGACGGCATCGGCTTGACTTACCGCTGCGAATGCAGCCGCAAAACCTTGGCGGAACAATCGCTTTTCGATGCCGGTGGCGAGCATAATGGGGTTTATCCCGGCACTTGCAGGAATAAGCGCATTGCTGACGCTACACCCCATGCCGTCCGCGTTAAAATCGATAAAGACAGCCTAAGTTTTACCGATAGCTTGCAAGGGCAACTTAGCCGTAAGTTAATACAGGAAGACGGCGATTTCATCTTGAAGCGCAAAGACGGGATTATCGCTTACCAATTCGCGGTGGCGGTTGACGATGCCTTACAGAAAGTCAACCATGTCGTGCGCGGCTGCGATTTGCTGGAAGAAACACCCAAACAGATTTATTTGCAGCAACTCTTAGGTTTTCCTACGCCTGCCTACACGCATGTGCCCGTTATCGTCGATAAACAAGGCTATAAACTCAGCAAGCAAACCCTGGCAACGGCAGTGGATAACCAATCGCCCAACCTTACGCTTTTTGGCTTACTGGTGCTGCTTAAGCAAAATCCGCCGGATGAACTTAACGGTGCTAAAGTTAATGAATTGTTGGATTGGGCTATTCTCAATTGGAAGATTTCAGTTTTAGAAAACAAAAGATATATTAGTTTGTAACAAAAATCCAAGGAAAATAGACAATGATAAAGAATGATCTAGAAGTACCGAAACAGTCAAAGGGGGATATTAAACATACTATTACGAAAGCAGGTCTATCATTAATCCCCTGGGTGGGCGGCCCAGCCGCAGAATTATTCCAATATGTAATTCAACCCCCTCTTGAGAGACGCAGAGAAGAATGGATGGCTCAAGTTGGTGAAAAGCTTTACGAGCTAGAGACAAGGGGTCTTAATCTTGATGAATTAAAAGAAAATGAAGAGTTTGTATCGGTAGTAATGCACGCATCTCAAATTGCACTTAGAACCCATCAAACGGCAAAACTAGACGCTTTACGAAACTCCATAATCAATGTAGCTAAGGGGCAAGCCCCCAACGAAACACTTCAAAATGTGTTCCTAAATCTCGTGGATTCCTTCACTGAACTCCATCTCCGCATCCTCAAGATTTTTCAATCCCCTTCACCGCCACAAGGCATAAGCATGGGCGGACTGAGTAATGTGTTGGAACACAACATACCTCAACTACATGGAAATAGGGAGTTATACGATCAGCTTTGGAAAGATCTTTACTCTCGTGGCCTAGTAAACACAGATGGCTTACACGTTACTATGAGCGCTCACGGATTAGGAGAAAAACGAACAACAGGTATTGGGGATGAATTCCTAAAGTTTATTGAGGGTTCCTAATGAAAGAAAAACTTCTATTATTACAGTTTTGGTAGGTCAGGTTTCGCTGATGCGCTACCTGACATTTACGGTGCGTCAAATGTCACATAACCCCTAACGTGACAATATGGCCTTACCCTTCTAAAAAATGAGTAAATATCATGTCAGAGTCGAAAGTCTACCCAGTCAAGCCAGAAATTGCAGCAACCGCTTATATCAATCAGGCTGAATACCAAGCCCTATACCGCCGCTCTATAGAGGAACCAGAGCAATTCTGGGCGGAGCAGGCATCGAAGTTTTTAGACTGGGATAAGCCCTGGCAGTCAGTCATGGATTTTGATTATCCCAAAGGCTACATTCGCTGGTTTGAAGGCGGCAAACTGAATGTCAGCGTCAATTGCCTGGATCGTCATCTTGCCCAACGCGGCGACCAGGTTGCGATTATCTGGGAAGGGGATAATCCCGGGCACGACCTTAAAATCACTTATAAAGAATTACACCAGCAGGTTTGCAAGTTTGCCAATGTGCTTAAGGCTCAAGGCGTGAAAAAGGGCGACCGGGTGTGTATATACTTGCCTATGGTCGCCGAAGCGGCAACCGTCATGCTGGCTTGTACGCGCATCGGTGCGGTGCATTCTGTGGTGTTTGGCGGCTTTTCTGCCGAAGCGCTAAAAGACCGTGTCCTGGATGCCGATTGCAAAGTGGTGGTGTGTGCCGATGAAGCCCATCGGGGCGGTAAAATTATCCCAATAAAAGCCAATGTGGACCAAGCGCTTACCGGTTGCCCTGGCGTTGGCAAAGTCATCGTAATCAGGAATACCGGCAATCCGGTAACTTGGGATAATCAGCATGATATCTGGTTTCATGAGGCTATGATAGGGGCTTCAGAAACCTGTCCGCCTGAAGAGATGGATGCCGAAGATCCTTTGTTTATCCTTTATACTTCGGGTTCAACGGGTCAGCCGAAAGGTATATTGCATACTACTGGGGGTTACCTTTTGTTTGCCGCAATCACCCATAAATACATCTTCGATTACCATGACGGCGACATATACTGGTGTACCGCAGACATAGGCTGGGTAACAGGCCATTCTTATATGATTTACGGCCCTTTATGCAACGGCGCGACGACATTGTTGTTCGAGGGCGTCCCCACATATCCCGAAGCAGACCGGTTTTGGCGGGTGATCGACAAGCATCAAGTCAATATTTTCTACACTGCGCCCACGGCGATTCGGGCACTGATGGCTCAGGGAAATGAATTTGTTACCCGCACCAGCCGTAAAAGTTTACGGATATTGGGCAGCGTTGGCGAGCCGATCAATCCCGAAGCCTGGGAGTGGTATTATCACGTCGTCGGCGAAGGGCGATGCCCGATTATGGACACTTGGTGGCAGACAGAAACAGGCGGCATATTGATTACGCCCTTACCCGGTGTAACCCCGCTGAAGCCGGGTTCGGCGACCTTGCCCTTTTTTGGGGTCCAGCCCGAGGTTTTGGACAGTAATGGCAAGGTGATGTCAGGCGAAGCCAGCGGCCTGCTGACTATTAGTAAACCCTGGCCCGGGCAAGCACGGACGATTTATGGCGATCACCAACGTTTTGTAGACACTTATTTTAAGCCTTTTCCGGGTTATTATTTTTCTGGCGACGGTGTCCGGCGTGACAAAGATGGTTACTACTGGATTACGGGCAGGGTGGATGATGTCATAAACGTTTCAGGCCACAGGTTAGGCACGGCGGAAGTCGAAAGCGCTTTGGTTTTGCACGAGAAGGTCGCCGAAGCCGCAGTAGTGGGCTACCCGCACGACATTAAAGGCCAAGGTATTTATGCTTACGTTACCTTGAACGAAGGTGTAATGCCGACAGATGAGTTAAGGCAAGAATTATTTCAATTGGTCAGGAAAGAAATCGGGGCGATAGCCACGCCCGATGTTATCCAATGGTCTAAAGGCTTACCCAAAACCCGTTCCGGTAAAATCATGCGCCGAATCTTGCGGAAAGTCGCCGCCAATGAGTTGGATAATCTGGGCGATACCTCAACCCTAGCCGATCCGTCCGTGGTTGAGGAAATCATCAAGAGCCGGAAAATATGAGGGACAGCTAAAGAAGCTATCGGTCCTGCCTACCGCAGCCGGAAAGTAATTTAAAGTAAGTGCTTGATGATGCTCCTTTCATCTTTTAATTCGGCTTCCGTTGCTTGCATTTTTTGTAGGCTGAAGGCATTGATGTCCAAGCCCTTGACCACCGAGATCTCGCCGTTTTTTACCGTAACGGGAAAAGAATAGACCAAGCCTTCCTCGATACCATAACTGCCGTCGGATGGGATGCCCATGCTGACCCAGCTTCCTTCGGATGTCCCGACAATCCAATCCCGCATTTGGTCTATGGCGGCATTTGCCGCAGATGCGGCACTGGACAGGCCGCGGGCATTGATGATTTCTGTGCCGCGTTGCTGTACTTTGGGGATAAATTCATTGGCAAACCACCCATACTCCACCAAGGATAAAGCGTCCAGGCCTTTAACTTCGGCATGGTGCAGGTCGGGGTATTGGGTGGCGGAATGGTTGCCCCAAATAATCACATTTTTGACGTCTTTTGTCAGGACGCCGCATTTTTCCGCCAACTGGCTTAGGGCGCGATTATGGTCGAGCCTGCTCATTGCAGAAAAATTTTCCGGCTTTAAATCCGGTGCGTTCTTTAATGCGATCAGCGCATTCGTGTTGGCGGGATTGCCGGTTACCAATACCTTAACATTCCTGTTCGCCACTTCATTGAGGGCCTTGCCTTGCACGGAGAATATTTCCGCATTAACGGTGAGCAGGTCTTTACGTTCCATGCCAGCGCCGCGTGGACGCGCACCGACCAGAAAAGCGTAATCGACTTTTTTGAAAGCTTTATAGGGATCGTCGGTAATTTCAACACGGTGCAGCAACGGATTTGCGCAATCGTTCAGTTCCATGACCACGCCTTCCAAGGCTTTCAAGGCTGGGGTAATTTCCAGCAAATGCAGGATAATCGGCTGGTCGGGGCCTAATAAAGACCCTATCGCCAGACGAAAAAGCAAGGAGTAGCTAATATTGCCTGCTGCACCTGTGACCGCAATATGGACGGGTGTTTTCATGGTTATCCTTCTTTTGGTTTACGGCAAATGTAGGAGTTTAACCAGCAACAATCCAACCAGCAATACCTAATTTTACTGAATTGGCCTCTTGTCGGCATGGTAACGCTATTGATTTGGCCTTTTAATGTCTGAACCGTTCGTGCTGAGCTTGCCGAAGCACATACCGCCTTTCGACAGGCTCAAGGCGAACGGAAACTTAATATTTCACAAGGCCGAATCTATAACAGCAAAAAACTTTACAACAAAATTATTGGCCGGGGCTAAAACGATACCTAGCGGTTAAATAACTTGACCAAGTGTTTTAGCTTTTCCGACAGTTCAGGTGTCACTTGGTCCCAGCGAAAACGCCAGGTCCAATTGCCCGTGGTTGTGCCGGGGGTATTCATCCGGTGCTCGGAGCCAAGTTCCAAAATATCCTGCATGGGGATGATGGCAAGGTTGGCGACAGAACCCAAGGCGGCGTGTATCAACGCATTGTTTAATGAAAGTTGCGGGTTGCCAAGGTAATCATAGATTTTGTCGACTTCTTCTTCGCTTAGTTTTTCCACCCACCCTAATGTCGTATCATTGTCGTGGGTGCCCGTATAAGCGACGCAATTAGGATTGTAATTGCTGGGCAGGTAGGGGTTGTCGAATCCGCCGCCAAAGGCAAATTGGAGTATTTTCATACCGGGCAAGTGGAACTCATCCCTTAATTGTTCAACTTCGGGCGTGATGATGCCGAGATCTTCGGCAACCAGCGGAATTTCCCCCAACTTTGTTTTTATCGCATTCAACAAGGCTTTTCCGGGCGCTTTTACCCATTGGCCATTGATGGCGGTATCTTCATTGGCGGGTATTTCCCAGGCGGCTTCCAAACCGCGAAAATGGTCGATACGCAAGATGTCAAATAGTTCCAACTGGGTTCTCAGGCGCTCAGTCCACCAATGAAAACCAGTTTTCTCCAGGTTATTCCAGTTAAAGTGCGGGTTGCCCCAACGCTGGCCGGTGGCTGAAAAATAATCCGGCGGGACGCCGGCGACAACTGTCATTTCACCGGCATCATCCAATTTGAATATGTCACGGCTAGCCCAAACATCGGCACTGTCGTAAGACACAAAAATAGGGATGTCGCCAAACAGTAACACGCCGTGTTGTCCGGCATAGTGTTTGAGTTCTAGCCATTGCCGGAAAAAAATGTATTGTTGGAATTTTGTGCAATCGATGTGGGTTTTTAGCCGTTGCTTCGCCACCTGCAAGGCATTTTCTTCCCGATTTTTAAATTGTTCAGGCCATTGGCACCAGGATTGTTGCTGGAATTCATTCCGTAGCGCCATAAACAGGGCAAAATCATCGAGCCAATGGGATTTTTCTTGGCAAAAACGGCCGAAATCCGATTTGTCGAAGTCAGCCCCGCGTTCAAGAAAACCTTGAAAGGCTTTAAGGAATAGATAATTCTTAGGATATTCGGTTGAGTTACTTGAATCCTCGGCAATGTCGGAAAACCGTAACCAGCCTTGTTTATACAACCAATCGATGTTGATCAATTCAGGGTTGCCGGCATGGGCGGATAAACTTTGGTAAGGCGAAAAGTCGGCGTGGGTGATGCCCATCGGCAATGTTTGCCAGACAGTAATTCCCGTATCGTGCAGGAACCTAACAAAGTGATAAGCTTCCTGACCCAAATCCCCTACTGTGCCTGGGCCAGGGAGCGATGTAATGTGCAGGAGTATCCCTGCGCGGCGTTTGCTTAATAATGAAATCACAAATAAATCCCTGGCTATGTGATAGCGCCAGGGCGCATGGCGCCGCCCATTGCTGGCTTGCCAAAACCTTGGGTAAAGGACAACGCAAGGTAAGCAGGGGGATCCTCCCCCAGCAATCGGTACAAATTGGTCAGGTTCATGCGGAATTGTCTTTCAAAGTTGCTCACGGCTTCGCCGGGATTATAATCGCCAAACCACCAAAACCAGTCTGAGCCTTCGCATACGGCGAGTTGTAATTCAGCCGCTTTCAGTTGTTTGTCCGTCAATCGTTTTTCGGAAACGGCCTTATCGAAGGCCCATTTTACATCGCCCAACATATCCCAACCCCGGTTTTTGTCCGTATCGCCTATCCAGGTCGAGAATGTACCATAAACCCAACTCCCCGCAACCAACCTGTTTAAAGGTTTGGTCTCCACCTTGCTTTTCAGGCATTCGGAAAAAGTTGCGAGTTCAATCGCGGGATGCGAAGCCAAGTTCTTATACAAGGCGCTCAAGAAATAATAACCGTTATCGGGGAAATATTCCCAGGCATTTTCACCGTCCATGATAATGGAAACCACAGAGCCGGCAGGTTCGTTGGCCGCAATCGTTTCCAGGTGCTTTATCAAATCGCCGACCGCATCATCCGCATGCCATTTTGAATATTCAAACCCGATCAAGTCGGATAAGCCGTCGTTCCTGAAAAAGCAGGCAATATTGGTCTTCGTCAATTTGAAAGGATGATGTACGCCCATTGGTTTTTCATTTTCGGGCAGGTTTAGGCTGTTATGCAATACGGAACCGCCGCTAGCCGCCCATTTAAAGCCGAAGTTGCCCAATATGGTCAGGCTTTTTTCACTGATGCTCCCTTCGGACGGCCAGCAACCTTCGGGAGTGAAACCAAAAAACCGCTTGAAGGTTTGCATACCTTTTTCAAGGTGCCAGATAACCCTGTCCTGGCCGCCGGGATAAGCTTTCAATTCGGGCAATGGGGCATTGGGCATGGCTTCAAGGGTGGAATTCAAATCCAGCAAGAGCGGCATAATGGGATGGGCGTAAGGCGTGACTGAAAGTTCTATCTGTTCCCTCTTGGCCAAGGCTTTATAACGGTAAATCACTGTTGAAAGTTGTTCGCCAATGATTTGCAAGATTTCTGTCCGGTCATGGAGCGTATAGCCGCTACCTTTTTCGATCAGGTGTTTAATCCTGTTATCGGTTAACTTTATCGTTTCCCCCATCCAAGCCAAATGATACCAGACCAGGATATCGCTAATGAACTGTGAGTTCACATATTCCAGTGAATCGTAATTTTGTTCCAGCCATTCCGCCATTTTTGCGAGTTTCTTATAAGACGGATAACGGTTGATTTGCCGTTCCCGGTTGGCGCGCAAGCAGTCTTTTACCAGCTTCATGCGGTCTTCCACGTCGGCAGGCACACTGGGGTTGACCAAAGCGGCCAATAGCGTGTCGGTTATGGAAATGTGGTCTTGTTGATAAGCGCTGACCTGCCTGGCGTATTCTTCAATTTGTTCCAGCAATATCGGGGCAAAGTTGACGACAGCCTTTGCATTAGGCACGGCTTCCAGATGCCATGCCATATCGATATAGTCTTTGATGACATGTAGATAAGTCCAGGGCAGGTTGAATGTTCCGGCTTGTAAATCGCGGTATTCCGGCTGGTGCATATGCCAGCACAGCACTAACTTCAATTTAGGCCTTTCCATGTTTTTATCTAACGAAACGTAATTTTTGCCCCAGCATATCGGAAGTTACCAAAACCACCCCGCCGGGGCTTACATAATATTTCTTCATGTCCTCTTCCCGGTTTTCACCGATGACAGTTCCTTCCGGCACTTCGCAGCCTTTTTCGATGATCGCCTTCGTAATCCGGCAATGGCGGCCTATGGTGGAATCCGGCAGCACAATGCTGTCCTGGACAGTGGTGAAAGAGTTTACCCTAACATTTGAAAATAATAACGAATGCCTGACTTTTGCGCCCGAAATGACACAACCGCCCGAAACCATCGAATCAACCGCTGAGCCTCGGCGGTCATCGTCGTCAAAGACAAATTTCGCAGGCGGGGTCTGTTCTTGGTAAGTCCAAATGGGCCAAGTTTTGTCGTATAAATTAAGTTCGGGGTTTACGCCGATCAACTCCATGTTGGCAGACCAGTAAGCATCAATGGTACCCACATCGCGCCAGTAACTTTGTCCGCCTGTTTGTAAATCCAGGAAAGGGTAGGCATTGACCAGATATTTGTCGATAACGGTAGGGATAATATCTTTACCGAAATCATGGCTGGAGCGTTTTGTGTCCGCGTCTTTTATTAACTGTTCATACAAAAAGTCCGCATTAAAAATATAAATCCCCATTGACGCCAATGCGGTATCGGTGCGTCCAGGCATGACCGGCGGCTTTTCTGGTTTTTCCACGAACGCCCGGACCCGCCGGTTATCGTCGACATCCATTACGCCGAAAGCGGTGGCTTCCTTCAAGGAAACCTCTATACAGCCTATTGTCAGGTCGGCATTTTTTTTGACATGGTCGGCCAACATGGCGCCGTAATCCATTTTGTAAATGTGGTCGCCAGCCAGTACCAGGATATGTTTAGGTTGCCGCGTCCTAAGTATGTCGATGTTTTGGAATACCGCGTCCGCCGTGCCTTTGTACCAGGAATCTTCGTCATGCCTTTGTTGTGCGGGGAACAATTCGACGTACTCGCCGAATTCGCCGCGCAAAAACCCCCAGCCTTGTTGGACGTGAAGAATTAAGGAGTGGGCCTTGTATTGGGTTAAAATACCGATCTTGCGTATCCCGGAATTCATGCAGTTGGATAGTGGGAAATCGATGATACGGAACTTGCCGCCAAACGGTACGGCGGGTTTAGCCCGCCAATCGGTCATATTCATCAGGCGCGAGCCACGGCCACCCGCCAAAATGAGGGCGATGGTATTTCTGGTAAGATGGCTGACGTAGCGTTCTGACATGGCTTATCTCCTGTGTTTATATCTGGTTTGATTGGACGCAGAGGTTCTATTTTTTGTTAATATGGTCTGAAATTAATTTTACTACACTGAGGCATATACAGGTGAAAAAACCAGTAATAAACGTATTGGATGCGGAATCTATAAAAATATCAGAGGCAAGGCACCATGACCCTTTCTCAGTCTTAGGCCGCCATGACAAAGCCGGTAAAACTATCATTAAGGTTTATCTTCCTAATGCTGAATCAGTAAAGCTAAACCATAATAATGAAATTTTTCAACGAATTACGGGCACCGACTTTTTCGAATGCCAATTAGGCAAAGAGCCTTTGCCTAACCATTATCAACTGTCCTGGGTCGATAAAGGCGGAAATCCCCATTTAGATTACGATCCGTACGATTTTCCAGTGCAGTTGCCGGAATTTGACCAGCACCTATTCGGGGAAGGCAAACATTGGCATGTTTACCAAAAATTGGGCGGCCATCTGCACCAAGCGGATGGCATTGAAGGGGTTTTGTTTGCCGTTTGGGCGCCTAATGCTGGCCGTGTCAGCGTGGTTGGGGATTTCAACCATTGGGATGGCCGCTGCCATCCGATGCGCAGTTTGGGAGGCGGCGGGATATGGGAATTGTTCATCCCAGGCTTAAAAGATGGTTGCCTTTATAAGTTTGAAATCCTGAACCGGCACACGAATGAAATATTATTGAAAACCGACCCTTATGGCCAGAATTTTGAATTCCGCCCGAATACGGCAGCTATCGTCGTAGACGAAAATGCTTACCAGTGGTGCGACCAGCAATGGCTTGAAGGCCGTACCAGGCGCAATTGGCTGCATGAACCCATGTCGATTTACGAAGTGCATCTCGGCTCGTGGCGTCGGGATAAGCTTGGCAATTTCCTCAATTACCGCGTGATGGCCGACCAGTTAGTGGATTATGTCAAGGGAATGGGCTTTACGCACATTGAATTATTGCCTATCACCGAACATCCTTTCGACGGTTCCTGGGGTTACCAAACCACTGGATATTTTGCGCCGACCAGCCGCTATGGGTCGCCCGAAGATTTCCGTTATTTTGTCGATATCTTTCACCAGAACGATATAGGCGTCATTCTAGATTGGGTGCCAGCGCATTTTCCCAAGGATGCGTTTGCCCTTGCCCGTTTTGACGGCAGCGCCCTGTATGAACACGAAGACCCCCGTAAAGGCGAGCATCGCGACTGGGGTACGCTGATTTATAACTACGGACGTAATGAAGTCAAAAACTTTTTGCTGGCGAGCGCGATTTTCTGGCTGGAGGAATTCCATCTCGATGGTTTGCGCGTCGATGCGGTCGCTTCCATGTTGTACCTGGATTATTCCCGTAATGAGGGGGATTGGATACCCAACCGATACGGCGGCAATGAAAACCTGGAGGCCATTGATTTCCTTCGGGAACTCAATGCCGTCACCCATGACCAGCATCCGGGAACGGTCATTATGGCTGAAGAGTCCACTTCTTGGCCGCAAGTTACGCGTCCGACCTGGACTGGCGGCTTGGGCTTTTCAATGAAATGGAACATGGGCTGGATGCATGATGTACTGTCGTATATGAGCCAAGAACCTATCCATCGCAAGTATCATCACGACCAACTCACTTTTGGTATGCTCTATGCGTTCACGGAAAATTTTGCTTTGCCTTTTTCCCATGACGAAGTTGTCCACGGAAAAGGTTCATTATTGAACAAAATGCCGGGCGACGAATGGCAACGGTTTGCGAACCTGCGGCTGTTGTATACCTTTATGATCACGTACCCAGGCAAAAAGCTGCTGTTTATGGGTTGTGAATTCGGCCAGGGCACCGAATGGAATTGCAATAAGGCATTGGATTGGTATGTACTGGATTATCCGCACCATCAAGGTTTGCAAGCGCTTGTCAAAGACCTGAACCACCTTTACAAAGCTCATCAGGCGCTCCATTATTACGATTTCGACCACCACGGCTTTGAATGGATAGATTGCCATGACGTGCAGCAATCCATCATCAGTTACCGGCGGAAAAGCGACAGCGAGGATTTGTATATAGTACTTAATTTTACCCCCGTCCCCCGCGAGTTTTATCGCATAGGCGTACCAAAACCAGGCACTTACACTGAGCTGTTTAATTCGGATTCCGAGTATTACGATGGCAGTAATGTGGGCAATGGCGCTGTGCTTTCAGAACCGATACCCTGGATGAACCAAGCGCATTCCATCTGCCTGTCGTTACCTCCCTTGGGGGGGATTATCCTTAAGCTTTAAAGGACTGAAAATTGGAAAGCCGCAACTGGGCTGATTTTTCCCCAATAATTAAATGATCGTCAAGAATCATCCATGAAAAAAATATTATTTGTAACCAGCGAAGCGCACCCACTGATAAAAACCGGGGGACTCGCCGACGTGTCAGGTAGCCTGCCGAAGGCCTTGGCCGAGTTGTCCCAGGATGTGCGGCTTATCATGCCTTATTACCAGGCCATACAAACCGGGAAGGAAATGCGTCTTCTGTGTTCCCTTCGGGTTGATAACCGTGAAATCAAGTTACTGGAAACCCGAATGCCGGGCAGCCAGGTTAAGGTTTGGCTGGTCGACTATCCGGAATTCTTTAACCGTCCCGGAAATCCGTATTTAGATGCATCGGGGCATGCTTGGCCCGACAATGCCGACCGCTTTGCCCTGTTTTGCCGGATTGCTGTCGAAGTCGCCATGGATCGCGCCAAGCTTGGTTGGCAACCTGATGTGGTCCATTGTAATGATTGGCAAACCGGTTTGGTGCCCGCCTTGTTGTCGATGGAGACGGATAGGCCTGCAACCCTCTTTACCATCCATAATTTGGCTTATCAAGGGTTATTCCCCGTTGAAAAGATTATTGGTTTAAACTTGCCTGGACAGTTGTGGAAACCTGAAGCGCTGGAATTTTTTAATATGCTGTCCTTCATCAAAGGGGGATTGGTTTATGCAGACCATATCAGCACCGTCAGCCCGACATACGCATTGGAAATCCAGACACCGGCCTACGGCTATGGTTTGGAGGGTTTGCTGCTGCACAGGAAAGATTTCCTGAGCGGCATTTTAAACGGGATCGACCTCGATGTTTGGAATCCAGAAACCGATCCCCTAATTCCAAAGCAATACAGTGCCTCAACATTGCCGGACAAGCAAGTTAACAAATCCGAATTACAACAACGAGTTGCCTTGCCCGTAAACAATGGGATCCCCTTGTTCGGCTTGATCGGGCGCTTAGTGGAACAAAAAGGGATAGACCTGATTATCGATTGCCTACCCGAAATATTGTCCATGCCCGTCCAGTTTGTCTTGCTGGGCGCAGGCGACAATGACTTCGAGCTACGTTTACAAAATTTAGCGCAGGTTTATCCTGACAAGATGGCAGTTACATTCGGGTATGACGAAGCCTTGGCACATTTGATTGAAGCTGGCTCGGACGTTTTCCTTATGCCGTCGCGTTTTGAGCCGTGCGGCCTAAACCAAATGTACAGCCAACGCTACGGGACATTGCCGGTCGTGAGGAAAACAGGTGGATTGGCCGATACCGTAGTGGATGCTTTGCCAACGGCTATTGACAATAATACCGCCACCGGCTTTGTCTTTAACGATGCCAGCGCCAGTTCGTTGTTGGAGGCCGTCAAACGGGTCGCCATCCTATACGGGGACCGGAAGTCTTGGGCAAAAATCCAAGCCAATGGCATGGGTAAGGATTTTTCTTGGCGGCACAGTGCGGAACAATATCTGAAACTATATGAAAGCTTATAGCGTCTAATTTATGTCGATTGAAAAATTTCCGGCCAATGTGCAATATTTACAAACAAAAGCGTTCCCAGGATAGTTGATACCCGGCGGATTCGGATTACCATCCATCCCAATGGGGGGGGGGAGCCCTTCCTAAAAACTGGATGTTATTGATTTATTTAAAGGAAGAATAGTTATTCGGTGAAAATCTTCAGGAATAATTGGGAGTTAATTTTGAAAAAACCAAGGTTAGCATTAGTGCTTTTGTTGATTACAGCCCCGATTGCCTCTAATGCGGATCCGGTCGTTGAAGTCATTCCCGTTTACAACCGTCCTGCATCCGAAATCCAGCCCCTGCTCATGCCCTTACTGGAAATTACAGACCAGGTCGTTGCCAACGGGGATACGCTAATCGTAAAATCCACTCCCGAGCGTATGCAAACCCTTACAAACCTCATACGCAAACTGGATTATCCGTTGAATAACCTGTTAATTTCTGTAATCCAGAGCCGGAATGCCACCGCCGAACAACTTAATGCCGAAACTGGTTATGAGTTTAATGCGCAATTCCAAGACCCTTACAATCCCGAAAGCAATGCGAATGTTAACGGCAATTCTTTTCAGGGTCGTATTTATCATCAGAATTCGCAGCAATACAATACAAAAGACAATCGTAACATTCAAACTATCAGGGTCTTGGATAGCGCGACCGCACATATTAAGGTAGGCAATACGTATCCGATTGCAAACTACCAAATTTACCCTGGCGGTTATGGTTACCCCGGTGTTACCCAGTCAACCGAATTTGTCGAGGCATCGACAGGGTTTGATGTAACCCCGAGGCTGGCGGGTAATCAAGTTGTCCTGGATGTGGCGCCGTGGTCTGACCGGTTTAATGGCCAAGGCCAGATTCAATCGCAGGCGGCACAAACGTCAATTCGGGCGAATTTGGGCGAATGGGTCGAGATAGGCGGCGTGGATGAAAGCGGACAAAGCTCACGTAATTTACAGTTCGGCTATCATTACCAAACTGGCCAAAACAACTTGCACATTTTGGTAAAAGTGGATGTGATAAATTAGCCGTCTAATTGTAAAGGTAAATATACCCTTCATTCTGCTTAGAGGGAAACAGTTGACCAGTTTTGATAATGTACAATTTCGAATCCGGGGCATAATAATTAATGAAGCAATTACACAGAAAAGATTTGTTTGGCTGGTCGGAATTCAATCCCGAACGTAACCTGGATTTCCACAGCGTCTTATGGGTACGGGAAGGCGGCAATGTAATGATAGACCCTTTGCCGCTTTCCGCGCACGACCAAAACCATTTACGCCAATTGGGCGGGGCGCAATATATAATCATCACCAATAGCGACCACTGCCGGGATGCTTTTCACCTCTCCAAGGTTACGGGTGCCGCCATTTATGGCCCTGACAGTGAGCGCCGGAATTTCCCTTTGGCATGTACGCATTGGCTACACGATAACGAGGAAGTCGTGCCTGGACTGAGGGCAATTCAACTACAAGGCTCAAAAACGCCGGGCGAACTGGCGCTTGTGTTGGAAGAAAATACCCTGATTACAGGCGACTTAATTCGTTGCCATATTGGCGGCGAGTTGTGCATGTTGCCTGAGTCAAAGTTGTCCGATGTGTCGCTTGCAAAAAAATCCGTAAAACGAATGGCGGAATTACCTAACATTAACGCAGTACTCGTGGGTGATGGTTGGCCTTTGTTTAACCGAGGGGGCGAGGCCCTTAAGAATTTGGCAAGCTTGATCTGATAATGTTAGATTTGCACTTTTTTGAATATTAAAGGTCTACTACTGTATTATGGTATTTTTAGATTTAACTATATTTACAAAATTTTCAGCTAAACTTAGTAAGAGAATGAGGTTGAGGTAATATGTACATGAACGTGACTGATTTACGTCAAAAATTGCGTCGATCACCCATTAATCGGCAACCGGCGGGAATCTATGCATACGAAAGGCGTAAGATTAGCGACCGCCGTAAGTTGTCTTCAGAATCGAATGCGGCTAGCGCTAAGGCGCAACGCATATGGCTTACGCCAGGTGAAAGGGCATTAATAGAAGATCTCTATCTTCTTGATGACGGTTAAATTTCTTAACTGAACTGCCTTTTCCGTCCGCAGCCAAATCTGTACACGGTTTATTTTCTGGGTTTCTTGGTGCCGTATGCGGTGGTATGCGGCGCGGCCTCTTGAAAACTTTCACCTTTCATTCCGGCAAATTCAAAAAGCAGCTTAAGTTCTTTGGTGTCAAGTTCGTAAAAGGAGTGGGTTTTTAAACGTTCTGGCAGCACGACTGGCCCATAACGAACCCGCATCAAGCGGCTGACTACGACATTTTGCGATTCCCATAACCGCCTCACTAACCGGTTCCTGCCTTCAGAAACCGTAACGTAATACCATTTGTTGGCGCCTTCTCCCGCATAAAACCGTATATCGTCGAATTTAGCGATACCATCTTCCAACTCGACCCCTTGTTTCAGCCGTTCAATGACAGTATCGGGAATATCGCCCAATACCCGAACGGCATATTCCCTTTCAACTTGTGTCGACGGGTGCATCAGGCGGTTAGCCAGTTCGCCGTTATTGGTCACCAATAATAAGCCCGATGTATTGATGTCCAGGCGGCCTACGGCTATCCACCTTGAGGCGACCAAACTCGGCAATTGGGTGAACACCACCGGACGTCCCTGCGGATCCCTCCGGGTGACCACTTCGCCGGTGGGTTTGTGGTAAAGGAGGACGCGAGTGGGTTGGATGCCAAACTTTTCCCAATTTACGACACGGTCGTTGAGCTGTAAAAAATCTCCCGCCTTAATGCGTGTACCCAAGGTAACGGTTGCCCCATTCAGCTTTAACCTGCCTTCTTCTATCCAACGCTCGATTTCCCTTCTGGAACCTATCCCGCCGCGCGCAAGCACTTTTTGGATACGCTCACCCAAACCGGCATCCCCGGTGTCGATTTCCAGGGTTTTGCCAAGCTCAGGCGGTTGCGCTTTCGCCCCGTTCCCCGTAGCTATCGATGTAGGTTTGGCTAAAGTCTGTTTGTTGGGAGGTTTCTTGCTCTTCACTCTCTTCCTGTGGGATGTTAAAGGGGGTGCCTAAGGCTAAGTCAAGGTCTTGGATTTCTTGCAAAGTCGGTAGGTCGTTTAGTGTGGAAATATTGAAATAATCTAAAAATTGCTTGGTTGTGCCATATAAGCCCGGACGCCCCGGCACTTCTTTGTGGGCGACGACCTTGATCCAGTCGCGTTCCAGCAAGGTTTGGATAATGCTGGAGCTAACGCCAACACCCCGGATATCCTCAATCTCGCCGCGAGTAACCGGTTGTCGATAGGCGATGATAGCCAAAGTTTCCAAGAGCGCACGGGAATAACGGGGCGGCTTTTCTTCAAATAAACGGGATATCCAGCGCGATAATTCATGCCTGACCTGAAAACGGTAACCGCTGGCAACGTGTTTCAATTCAATGGGCCGGTCACGGTAGTCTTCGGTGATGGACTCGATTGCCCCCAGGATTTCAATAGTTCCAGGTTGTTCGATTTCCGGGAACACTTGTTGGATCTGCTTGATGGTCATGGGGCGGTTCGCGGCAAATATGATCGCTTCGACGATGCGTTTTATTTCCATGTTAACGTCCAGGATTTCAATTGCCGGGCTCGGTTCCGCCAAAGTCTGTTGCGGTGGCGGTCCTGACCCGTAACTCAGCGTAGGGTTCTGACTGGAATATGTCAATGAGGCGCTCTTTGCTGAGTTCGAGAATCGCCAGAAACGAGACGACGACTCCTTGTCGTCCTTCTTTCCTGAGGAAAAGTTGCGAAAAAAGGAGACTATCCGCTCCTTTAAGGTTTTCCAAAATGGTTGACATTCGTTCACGGACGGATAACGGTTCTTTTGTTATATGATGGTGGCTGAGCTGTTCAACCCGTTTTAAGACATCCTGAAAAGCCAGTAGCATCTCTTTTAACTGGATGTCTGGCAGTGCTTGTTCGATGTCCAATTTAGATACATCTACAAGTGCGGCAAAGATGTCGCGTTCAAGCCGCGGCATCTGGTCGATTTCTTCGGCAACGCTCTTGATGCACTCGTATTCCTGTAAGCGGCGTATTAAGGTCGCCCTGGGGTCGTCTTCCTCATCTTCGGTTTCAGTTTGCCTGGGCAGCAGCATCCTTGATTTTATTTCCGCCAGCACTGCAGCCATTACCAAATATTCCGCGGCAAGTTCCATTTTCAGGCTACCCATGACCTGTATATAAGCGATATATTGGTGGGTAATCTGCGCAATCGGTATGTTGAGGATATCGAGGTTTTGCCGCCTGATCAAATACAGCAATAAATCCAATGGGCCTTCAAACAACTCAAGGAATACCTCCAACGCATCCGGCGGTATATATAAATCTTCCGGCAGCTGGTTAAACGGCGCGCCATTGACTATGGCAACTGCCTGTGGCGTCGCCGTCGGTCGTTCAATAGTACTTTCGAGCATATTCATTGCATTATTCCAAGAAATAAGTCAATGATTAACTGGGTATCCAATAAGGTTCACATCCCCGCTATGGAAAAAAACAGGTTTTGGGCAAGATACATGGGATAGGCAAGTATCGCATTCAAAATTTTGGTATACAACAGTATCAGCAAAATAATAAAACCATACCGCTCCAGTTGGTTATATTGCCAAGCCAAACGATGGGGGAGTATGCCTGTCAAGATACGGCTGCCATCCAGTGGCGGTATGGGCAGCAAATTGATCAATGCCAACACCAGGTTAATTGAAATACCGGCAACGCCTGAGTAAACAAGCGGTAAAGAGATATATTCTGCGCTTGCGCCTATCGTTACCCCGATACGGGCGAGCAATGCCCAACCGGTAGCCATCAAAAGGTTTGAAACAGGGCCGGCCAAGGCGACGATTGCCATGTCATGGCGCGGCTTTTTGAAATTCCTGGCATCGACTGGAACGGGCTTGGCCCAACCAAAAATAAAACCGGTTCCCGTCAGCAGCAATAATCCTGGAATAATAATCGTGCCTAAGGGATCTATGTGTTTTATGGGGTTTAGGGTTAAACGCCCCAACATAGATGCCGTATTGTCGCCGTATTTCTTGGCGACCCAACCGTGGGCAGTTTCATGCACGGTTATCGCAAAAATTACCGGCAATATCCAAACGGCTATTTTTTGTATGATTGTTAAATGGTCCATTATTTTTATGTCGATTAATTCAGCATTGGCGCTATACCTTTGCCTTGCCTGACAATTTCCGGGGTATTATCCGAAAATGAAATAATTGTGGTTTCTTCGCAAAGTATGTTGCCCGCGTCGATTACCAATTCCAGTTCATGTTCCAGCCGTTCCCGGATTTCGTATGGGTCTGCCAAGCCTTCTTCGTCACCGGGAAGGTGTAAGGTTGTACTGAACAAGGGTTCTTGCAATTCTTTCACCAGCAATTGTGCAACGGGATGGCCGGTAATGCGGATACCGATAGTCTTTTTCTTGGGATGTTGCAAACGGCGCGGCACTTCCCGGGTTGCATCCAAGATAAAGGTAAACGGCCCCGGCGTTAAGGCCTTGATAAGGCGGTGGGCGTTATTGCCCATTTTGGTGAAGGTGGAAACCTGGGTCAAGTCTGTACATACCAAAGTAAAATCGTGCTTGTCGTCCAATTGCCTGATCCTTCGTATTTTATCAAGGGCTTGTTTATCGCCGATCTGGCAGGCAAGCGCGTAAGAAACGTCCGTGGGATAAACAATAACGCCACCCTTTTTGATAATTTCCACTGCCCGGTGAATTAGGCGCAATTGCGGGTTTTCGGGGTGTATTGCAAAAAACTGGGCCATTCAGGGTGATAACATATCAAAATTGACCGCGATTATAACCTACATCGGAACTAAGTAGGGGGCGTTTTACGCACCAAGCATGAGAGCTTGAAACAGCATTTCATCATTCTCATGCACTTTGTAGGAACGATGCAACTTTAAAACCCTAATGGTATCAAACATGCTACCATTCAAGTATGGTAAGTGTTGTTGACACCAATATCTTTGTCGGTGCTTGCATGGGTTCGGCTTCATCTTCTGACGTGATTGTCGCCTGCTTAAGTGAAAGGCATACGCCGCTGATGGGCGCGGCGTTGTTTGCAGAATACTGCGATGTCGTTAACTGTGAAGAACTCTTTAAGGCATGCCATTTGAGCAAAGAAGAACGCAACGAATTGCTGGACATTTTCTTCGGCGTATATCGATGGACAGACATCTATTTCGGTTGGCGGCCTAACCTTAAAGACGAAAGCGACAACTATTTAATCGAATTGGCGGTGGTAGGCCATGCAAACTGTATTGTGTCGCGCAATATTAAAGACTTAACCAAGGGCGAATTGCTTTTCCCCGATATTTTACGGCTGACACCCGAAGCGTTTTTACAAAGAGGTAATGTATTAGAGCGCTAACCTTAAGATTGTCCGACCAAAAACACCAACGCTTAAAAGCCATTGCCCTTAGTAAAGGCGTAAGCGTGAACTATCTGCTGGATGAGATCACCACCCTCATCCTCGCCGAATTTGACCTAAAAACACAGTTTGAAGTCCGCGCCCAACGCGGGCAGGGCAAAGCCGGACGTGGTCAGGAATTGCTTGCCAAGGCTAAGGCTTTTTCTTCCGAATAGTATGTAGGCTGGGTTGAGCGTTAGCGATGCCCAACATTATGCGGATTCTATATGTTTTTGGGCTTCATGTTATTCTGCCCAACCTACCGTGCTCTGTTATGGTGGGGTTCGTACCTCACCCCACCTGTGCTTTATCATCTTTCATCCATCCTAGGTATGCATAATCGAGAAGATCATCAAGGTCGTCGATGTTCATGGCATCCCATATATACTCTTCTGCATCAAATTCAGCAGAGTATTTGTTGATAATGTCGCCCATTGTTTCTCCAGCGTTATCAAGATCTCCCCATTTAAGTGGAGCATCGACTTCAAGACGTTTTCGATCAAAGAAGAAATCTTTGTCAAAATGCCCATGGAATTTGTCGCGCCTAGTTTTGAAATTCTTGACTGAGTCGAGAGTCCGAATTTTCTCTCTATCTTCATTAATAGACTTTAGGGTTATCGGTACGCGGTCTTTTAGCATCCAATGTTCATCGGGGTATTGCCTTCTTGATTGCAGTTCCTTGATGGAGAGCCACTTTTGATTATGCTCAATGAATTTAAGAAAGTTGAACAATCCTCGTTCGCCCTTCTCGTCAACGAGTTTGTCTGCCCAAAGGACAATCCCTGAAAACAGAGCGTTTTCGATTACATGAAAAAAAGCTGGTGCTATATTTATGGCTTCATGCCGGTCATTCTTTCGTTCCTGGAGCTTTCGATAAACTGCTACATATCCTCGAAATCGCAATATTTCCTCGCGGAGATTACTGCGATACACGATAAATTTTTTCTCGAATTCGGAGCGGCTTATAGCCATGTATGTGACAGCTAACCGTTTTAATTTTTTTCTAGTCTTACCTTAAAAACCTGCCCCCACTAATATCAATCAATGCCCCATTAATATGCGACGACATATCGCTGGCAAGGAACAGCACGGAACTGGCGACTTCTTCCGCCATCGTATTGCGTCCCAGCGGGGTTTGCTTGCGGTAGTTTTCCAACATTTCCGGGGTGGAATGGATTTCGTGGTGCTGGGTTTCTACCGTACCCGGCATGACAGAATTGGTGCGTATTTCGGGGGCTAGTTCTTTCGCCAACGTATGGGTAAACACCATCAGGCCGCCTTTGGGTGCAGCATAAGCGCCAGCGCCGTTGGCTCCGCCTGTCTGCACGGACAATGACAGCAAATTGACAATGCGTCCGCTCCCTGTTGCCCGAAGGTGCGGGATAGCGTGTTTAGTCACCAAAAACGCGCTGGTCAGGTTGATGTCCAGCGATTTGCGCCAATTTTCCAAAGTGGTTTCTTCAATTTTGGCGCGTTTGACCAAGCCGCCGCTGTTATTTACCAGGATGTCCAGCCGTCCGGTTTCGGCAACCAACTTATCAACCACGGCATTCGCTTGTCCTTCGTCAGTCAAGTCGGCTGGTAACAGTAAGGATTTGATATTTTTTGCCGATAATTCCGCATAAAGGCTTTCGGCAGCTTCCTTGCTGCTGTGGTAATTAAGGCCGATAAATGCACCCGCTTGGCCCAGCGCGAGGGCGCAAGCCCGGCCTATACCGACGGCGGCACCGCTGATTAGGGCGACTTTGCCCGTTAAATTCAATGTCTGTTCAGGTATCATATTGATATTCCTATAAAAGCTTAAGACAATGTTTCGCCTGCAAAATTGAGTTCTATTTTAATGCCGACAGGATCATAGAAAAAAATCTGGGTCATTTCCTTATCCGCCAGGGACCGCTGTTCTAATGAGTACTGGATATTATTAAGGTCAAGGTCACGCTTGAATTGCGCCAATCCACTGCATGCAAAAGCCACATGGTTAAAATGGATTTTATCGGATTCATTCATCCAGTCTTCGGTGACGGACAAATGGATTACGGGTTGGTTTTGCGCATAAAGCCATGCGCCATCGCGTTTGGATAGTGCCCTAAACCCTGGTTTTAAGCCCAGCACCTCTTCATAAAATGCCTTGACCTTAGGCAGTTGTTCAGCCGTAACTTCTATGTTGATGTGATTAATTCCTGTTACTGCCATAATTTCCTTCGTTATCTGATTTGTTGCGGCATAAGCTTTTGGATTTACATCCTAATACAGACTCAACCCTTTAAGTTCCTTATCTTTTCCAGCGTTTCCTGGGCATGGCCTTCATGGTTGACGCCATAAGCCGCGTCGGCCAATTTGCCTTGCTTATCGATGATGAAAGTCGAACGCAATACGTGCATGCTTTTGACGCCATTTTTCTCGCGTTCCCGCCAGACATCATAGAGTTCGCACAATTCGCCGGAAGTGTCGGCCAACAAATCCACTTTCAGGCCGAACTTATTGATAAAAGCGGTATGGCTTTCGCAAGAATCCTTGCTCACGCCGATTACGACCGTGTCCAGGTCGGCAAATTCCCCCGCAAGTGCGGTAAAGTCGTTTGCTTCTATGGTGCAACCAGGTGTGTCGTCTTTAGGGTAAAAGTAGAGCACCACATTTTTTTCGCCCGCATAATCCGCCAGGCTGACGATTTGGTTGTTTTGGTTGAATGACCTGAAATTGGGTGCTGCTTGTTGATTTTCTAACATAAAAACCTCCTCGAAGAACGTTATCTATTGATTTGATTATCACGCGCACACGATTAGTGACACTGGCATGATAGTAAGCCACAAGTTGAAAGTCCAGCCAAAACTTTTTATCAATCGGTGGCAGTTTTTTATTCTTTAAAATAGCCGCTAAGGTCGCACTAAACTGAAAAACTTGCTATCTTTTTAGGTGGGGAGGCCAAAAAGCCCATCAAATACAATCGGGAATGTTAAAATAACGGTTAAAACCTGATCGAATCTAGTTAAAAACTAATGGAATTATCAGCACCAACACTTTATTAATCACTACGGAAAATAAAATGACCAAAAAAGTTACCAAGGTAGTTTTTCCTGTTGCCGGTTTGGGCACGCGATTTTTACCCGCCACGAAAGCCGTCCCCAAAGAAATGTTGCCCATCGTCGATAAGCCGTTGATGCAGTATGCTGTTGAAGAATCCATAGCCGCGGGCATAGACACCCTGATTTTTATTACCGGGCGTAGCAAAAATTCCATTATGGATCATTATGATAAGGCTTACGAGATGGAGAAGGAGCTCGAAGCCAGAAATAAAACCGAAATCCTTAACTTATTGCGGAGCATAGTGCCGCCGCAAATTAAATGTATTTTCATACGCCAATCCGAAGCGTTAGGCTTAGGCCACGCCGTTTATTGTGCCAAACCCGCCGTTGGCGACGAACCTTTCGCCGTGATCTTGCCGGATGATTTGATTTACGACGGCGAGCGCGGCTGCATGAAGCAAATGGTCGACCTTTACGCCCAAACCCAGTCCTCGATATTGGGTGTAGAGCGGGTAGAACCGTCAGAAACCGACAAGTACGGGATCGTCAGGACGGGGGAAAGCAAGGATTCCTATGCTGTCATCGAGCATATCGTGGAAAAGCCGAAACCTGATGTCGCGCCATCAAACCTCGCTGTCGTCGGACGTTACATCTTGAATCCAGCGATTTTTGACAAAATCGAAAAAACCGGGCGTGGCGCTGGCGGTGAAATTCAATTAACCGACGGCATTGCCGACTTGATGAAAGACGAACAAGTACTGGCTTTTGAATTTGAAGGCAAACGCTACGACAGCGGCGCAAAACTGGGCTTCCTGGTCGCCCAGGTCGAATACGGCCTCCGCCATCCTGAATTAAAGGATGCGTTTAAGGCTTATTTAAAGGAGTTTTTGAGGAAGTTGTAATGCCTTATAACGCTTGGGTAGGGAGGGCAAATTGCCCACCGATTACGGCATTTCCAAATTTGGTGGGCAACTTGGGTTGTCCACCCTACAAGTCTAATCCGCCATGCCGAGGCACCGCATCCTTTGCAAAAGCAGAGTAAAGCCCGCTTTCCACCAGCAATAATTACCCTGCACCCCATAGCTGTTGTAACATATTGCGCATTTTTAACGAAAGCGCTGGATGGAAGTAGGCCATCTGCCCTAAACGGGCACAATCCTTCGCGCACCAACAATCACTGGGGAAATGAATGGCGATAGGTTCGGAAGATTTTAAAAAGGCTTTACAACTGTGGGCGAGCGGCGTTGCCGTGGTCACTTCACAATCGGAAAAATACGGGTTGCGGGGCATGACTGTTACCGCATTTACCAGTGTTTCCGTCGAACCGCCGCAAATTTTGGTCTGCCTGAACCAATCGGCGGATACCGGTGAAAATATCGATCAAAACCAAAGCTTTGCCGTCAATATTTTGAATGCAGACCAGCAGGATGTTTCCAATAATTTTTCCGGCGGCAGCAGCCAGGAAGATCGGTTTGCCAATGTTGCTTGGCATAAGGGCGTGACGGGTGTGCCAATTTTGGACGAAAGCCTGATGTCGCTGGAATGTAAGGTGATTGAAAAAGTCAGTGCCGGTACGCACTGGGTCATTATTGGCGAGGTGCAAGCGTCTAGTTGCCGTTCGGGCGAGCCTTTATTGTATTTCAAAGGCAATTATCGGCAGATTGCTGAAAGCTGAATGGGTATCTTTTGCTCCAGTTTAACGGAAACCCTGAACAAGTTGATTTCGCTCATGCCCTTCGACTTCTCTCAGGAGAGCGCTCGACAGGCTCACCACGAACGGAATCAACGTCATGCCGTTCGTCCTGAGCTTGTCGAAGGACTCATTCAAGGTTTCCATGTCATTAGTCTTTTCCCATGCCGCCAATAATCTATACCGTCAGCCAGCTAAACCGGGAAACGGCTGAATTGCTGGGCGGGCATTTCCTGTCGGTTTTTGTCGAAGGCGAAATATCCAACCTCAGTATCCCGTCGTCCGGGCATTGTTATTTTACCCTAAAGGACGCCAACGCCCAGGTACGTTGTGCGATGTTCCGTTCCCAGCAACGCCGGTCATTCAAGCCGGAAAACGGCAAGCAGGTGGTCGTTAAAGCGCAAGTCAGCCTGTACGAACCACGGGGCGACTACCAGCTCATCGTTGAATTCATGGAGGAATCCGGTGACGGCGCATTACGGAGGGCATTTGATGCGCTCAAGCTCAAATTGTCGGAAGAAGGATTGTTTTCGGCGGCGCACAAAAAACCCCTGCCCACCCTGCCCAAAGCGATTGGTGTAATCACCTCGCCGTCTGGGGCTGCAATTCGCGACATCCTAACCGTATTACGACGGCGTTTTGCTTCTGTGCCTGTCATCCTCTATCCGGTTGCCGTGCAGGGTGAGAATGCCAAAGTCGAGATTGCCAAGGCGATTGCTATCGCCAACGAACTTAATCAATGCGAAGTACTTATCCTTGCCCGGGGCGGCGGATCATTGGAAGACCTGTGGGCTTTCAATGAAGAAATGGTCGCCAGGGCAATCTATGCCAGCCGGATACCGGTTATTTCCGGTGTCGGCCATGAAACCGATGTAACCATCGCCGATTTTGTTGCCGACCTGCGAGCAGCAACACCTTCTGCTGCAGCCGAACATGCCACGCCAGACCAGCAGCAATGGCTACATAAACTCAGGGAACTGGAAATTAGGTTTTGTGACCACTTACACAGGTTGATTAGACAGCAACAACAAAAAATCGACTGGTTAAGCGGGCGCTTGCAGCAACAACATCCCAGGCAAAAACTGGCCCGTAACCGGCAACGGCTGGACGAACTTGAAATCAGGCAAAAAAAAGCGGTTCAACTGCGGTTAGCGCATGACCGGAGAATTGTTGAAACCCTAACCGCCCGGTTATGGCAATGCTCGCCGTCATCAACCATCCGCCGTCATCAACAGAAGCAAACCTACCTAAAAGAGCGGCTGGTTGCCGCAATAAATAATCGCCTTAAAGATAATAAGCAGCGCTTATACAGCGCCAGCCAAACCTTAAATGCAGTCAGCCCGTTAGCGACCCTAAGCAGGGGTTATGCCCTCGTTAGCGAAAAAACTTCGGGGCAAATCATTAGCTCGGTTGGACAATTAAAGTGCGGTGATAAGCTTATGACACGGCTGGCGAAAGGGCGTTTTACGTGCCAAGTTGATGAGTTGTTTGGCGATTAACCCAAAAGAACGGAGCTTCAAGCGCGGATCGTGCGTTTCGGTCGACAATACTAATATCTTTGATTTACAGCGGTTTTCTTGTTTTCGGGTGTGGCTAAGCGCCGAGGCAATTCCTTTTGACAACATTGGGAAATGCAAAACTCACGAAACAAATCAGTATGGTACAGGCTAGCAAAGCCAAGGCGGCGTTGATAATAACGAAAAGGGGCTGTATGGAATAGACGAATGGAATGGTTTTCAGGACAGATTCAATTCGTGGAAGAAATAGAAGGTGCGTTAGGTAGATGGGATATGAATGCCTGCCTAGCCAGGCGATACGTGTGTTTTTGGCGCTCTCTTTACGGTTGTTAAAATATAAAACTGAAAACATAAAAAGCGATATAGAAGCCATGAAACTAGTGATTTTAATTTGGGAAGCGCCGAACGAAAAGAAGCCTTGATGCGCAAGATATACGCTCTCAATCACTGCCGCGACAGTAAAAAGTACGAATAAAGAAAACATTGTCCATGGACGATGAGAAAGCGTATTAATGTCGGTAGGGTTCTGGCGGGCGGCGTAAATGCCGAGATGGTAAAAGGGATACCATATGAAAAAAGGGAGTGTATACATGGGAAATTGCGCCAATGCACTTTCCGCTTGGTTTATCCTTACTTCGTAAGTTATGAGCATTGATCCGGCTGAGACCACTGCCATTATCAAGATATGCCGCCATTGTCCTTTTACCGTTAAAATAAACGGCGTGATAAGGATAAATTGAACAAGTACAACAATGAAATACCCAATGCCAATTCCTGTTCCAAGAAAAATGTCTTTTGATATTGCGTCAATTGAAAAAAAATGTGAGGGATTCTTCAGGAGAACGTAAACAAAAGTCCAGAATAGATAAGGCGGCAGGATGCGGCCAAGTCGACGACGATAATAAAGCAAGCCAAAGCCCGTTGAACTGCGGGCTGCAAAGTAGCCAGCCAGTGCAAGGAACATCGGCACGGCGAAATTGATAATCTGGCGAAAAACCAAGCCGAAATACCAGACAAAGGACTCGGCGGGAAACTTCTCAGACTCTCTGGTGGCATGGATCGCCACAACAGCTAATATGGCGATGCCTTTCCAAGCGTCCCAATAATTATTTCGCATATTGCCCCGAATTTTCTTGTATCCAGCCCCAAGGTCCACGAGGCGGTTGGATCGAATGTGAAAACATACTCGCTTACAGATGAGTTGTTTGGCGATTAACCCAAAGGTACGGCGGGGTGGTGCATCAAACGAAAACGATGTTCCCGTGTCGGCAATATCCTGAAAATAAAAATAGCCCATCGCGTAACATTCATGGCGGTTTGCTGGCACTAAACCATTTTACGGGTTGACCGTCCTAAGGCTTAGCGCAAAGAAAAATCTCGTTTGTTGACGGGTATCCCAAGGCATGTGTTTTGACACGTTCTATGGGTATGTCGGGTACTTGTAGCGTATCGACCTTGAATCCTATGTCGTTCAGGCGAGCCTTAATATCAAGGCCATACAACCGTACATGGTCTTCTTGCTTAAAGTGCTTCAGCCTTTCCGCTGGCGATCTTATTTCGGGATCTTCATAGGTTGCTGCACCATAAATCGGCACCATTATCACAGCCAGACCAGACGGGCGCAGCACCCTGAAAAGCTCTGCCATGGCCTTACGGTCATTCTCTATGTGTTCCAGGACATGGGAGCACCACAATAGGGAAAAGCTTCCGTCCTGCAAACGTAAGTCCGTGATATCCATATTTTCCATCGCAGAAGCCGATGACAGGTCCACGCTCAGATAGTCCTTGGAAATTGACCGCAGCCACGGCTCAATACTTGGCTCTGGCGCGAAGTGAAGGGTTTTTTCTGCATGATCCGCAAGGGTATCTTTCAATGAGAAGTACGCAAACCTGTGCCGCTCCGATGAACCGCAGGAAGGGCAGATTAAAATGTCACCGGGCTTGTCAGGATAGGAACGCCTCAGGAAAGAGCGCCCAGTCCATCCGCAAATGGGGCATTCGGCACCTGAACCTAGGGACAGGTAGAACCGCTTTAACCGGTTAACAAGCGCGCGTAAGGTTCGTTTGAGTCTTCGTACCATTATTACTCCTTCTAGTTTTCTTAGTGCGCAGCCGCACTGAGTTATTGATTCGGTCTTTTAATGTCTGAACCGTTCGTGCCGAGCCTGTCGAAGCATACACCGCCTTTCGAAGTCTCAATACCCAAAGGGCACAAGGGCGAACGGAATCTTAATACTTCACAAGGCCGAATCTATAATAAGGAACGGCCAAGGGCGAGCACAGCCTTGCGTGTCTTGTAAGGTAGCATGGTTATGTGTCCCATTGATGACGATAACCATTGTGAAACTGTCCAATAAATTCTGGATACCGCAACAAATCCGTAACTGTAGCGTACGAACCGTGGATGTCATCTGCGTCGTGTCGGAAAGAAGAAAGCCGACCTGACGAGAGAGAATGCTCCGTTCGAGGTCAATCGAACTGTTCCCCCTGTCCAAATCGGGAACAGTATTCCCTCGTCACGCACCAAAATTGCCTGCCTGAAACGATCCCCCTCTGGCGGGCGGAACCATGTCCGAACAGGCATCATCGCCTAACGTAAGGTAGAAACCTAGTCAGGTATAAAAAATGACTTTACCAAAAGCTAACATAGTGGTTTTTTATTGGCAAGCGATTTCTAAAGATTGATATTGCACCGATCGATAATCTTTCTAAGCTTTTAGGCCAAGTATAGGAACGCATTGGTGCCGAACGATACCATATTTCCACAGGAATCCGGTATTCCTAATGGCTTAAGCGTTGCCGGTTTCCAGCCGTCGTTCATACTTTCCGTTCGAGCGCCACATGCCCAAAAGAAGGGAGTTTCAATGCGTTTACGAATTCAAGCTTATAAAATAACCGATTAACAAGCCTTACGGAACACATTGAACGGTAGGTTAGGCTATTTCACCCTATGGTTTAAGGCTTACAGGGTTGTTGTATCCGTCTATTTGGCTCATAACCCTGTTTACAATTTATCGTTAGGCTGCACCGTCTGCCCCAGTTCGACCGTGCGTGCGGAGACCGAGTCGCCTTCGATAAGTAACTCGCCGACAGCGATAGGCATCGTAAACCGACGAGGGCCGGAACTGCCGGGATTGACGAAAAGGACGCCCGCCCGCTCCGAGACGAGCGGTATGTGGGAGTGGCCTGAAATGACAACACGGACGCCAGCGGCTTGCGGGTCGATGGTAAGCTGGGCGAGATCGTGGATGACGTAGACGGAAATCTCGCCGACTTGTAGGAATTCGTCTTCGGCAAGCCGTTCAGCCCACGCCCCGTTGTCATTGTTTCCGCGGACTGCCGTCACTGGCGCAATAGCCCCAAGCTCTTTTAGGATCTCCGGGTCGCCGATGTCCCCGCCATGGACGATGAAATCGCTGCCGCGAAGAAAGTCTTTTGCTTCCGGTCGAAGGAGGCCATGCGTGTCTGAGATAAGGCCTATACGGAACATGTAGCTTCCTAAGCGTTTGATTTATTACAGGCCTTTTTGACCGCAAAGACAAAGGTAATGAACGCAACGCACGAAGCGGCTAGGGCAATTTGCTCAATTTGATTGGGCGGGATAACAAAGATGAAGCCCTGTCCCTTTATCAGGGAGGAATAACTGGAAACACAAAAAGGCATTGCGAACAACCGAAATACCTGCCAGCCATCCAGTTTCGACCCATTTTGGGAGGTAACGCTGAGGACCAACGCAAATCCAATAACGATGCTAATGCCGATTGAATTCAGCCAAATACGGATATCCGGATCGAAATAGAAGAAGACAACCACCATGTACCAAATCAGGTAACACCACAGGATTGCCTTGTTTTTCGGTATGTTTGCGAAGTAGTCAATCATAGATACAGTATATTTCGTGCAAGCCTAACATTCGATGTAAGGGACGTCTTGCGGCAAGCCGCAAGACGTCCCCTTGACGGAGGGGTTAGCCATCAGGTGCTTGACCATTGGCAACCCTTCCATGCCCGCCCAGACTTGGGTTGGTCCTGAAATAGTGAACCCATTGCGGGCATAGAACTCTTGTGCAGTGCGAGTGCTTTCCAAGCGAAGCACGCGGACACCTTGTGAAAGAGAGTGTGTTTCGATGGTGTGCAGAAGTGCCTTGCCAACGCCTTGGTAGAGCGCTTCAGGTGCGACATAGCAAAGAGCTAGCTCATCTCCACTGGATAGCGCAAACCCAAAAATGCTGTTGTTGCGGACGGCAACTACTGCAATTGCATCGGCAGACTGCACCCAAGTAGAAGCATTCTCCGGGGTTTTGTTGTAAAGCCACGCCGACAACGCGACGTGATCATTCTGGTGGTCTGCGACACAGCACTCAGAGATAGATCGGCGGACTACATCGCAGATCGCGACTGCGTCCGAGATTGCTGCGGTGCGAATCTCGATGAGCATTGATGCCTAACTAAAATTAGACCCCAAATAAAAACTTAAAATTTTATTTGGGCAGTTTGTTACATTCATAGTGAAAAGTATAATTTAAGTTAAATCAATCTGTAAAAATAAATTATCACACCTGATTATTGCTGGACGGTTATAACAAACACACCTGCACAATCACAGCCACCCAAGCTTTTACTGGAAGGCGGTTATGATACCCGCACTGTACAGGACTTGTTGGGCCATAAGGATGTAAGTGCCACGATGGTTACACCCACGTCCTGAATAAGGGCGGAAAGGGTGTAGTTAGCCCTTTGGCCCGTATTTCGGGCTAATCGTTGTCGACTTCCAGCCGCCGCCCAGTGCCTTATAGAGTGCAACCAAGTTGCTTGAGATTTTGGAATCGCTGTCAGCCAGGCTGCTTTCGGATTGGTACAAGGCCTGTTGGGTTTGCAGCACGTCGATAAAGCCCGTCAGGCCTTTTTCATAGCGTTCATCGGCAAGCTGCACGGCAAGTTGGTTGGCGGTTACGGCTTGCGCCAACGACTTGCGCCGTTCCCGTTCTTTTTGGTAAGCAACCAGATTGTCTTCAACTTCCTTGAAAGCCGCCAAGACAGCGGCGCGGTAGCTAAGGAATGTTTGTTCGTATTGCGCCTTTTTGCTCCTGATATTGGCGTTGAGCTTGCCCCAATTCAAGAGCGGCATGGTCAAGGTGGCGGCTGTCGACCAGGATTTGCCGACCGGGGTAAGGTCCGTGATGCGCATGTTTTGGAGCCCTAAAAAAGCGGCAAGATTGACTTTGGGGTACAACTCCGCCGTCGCGATGCCGATTGCAGCGTTCGCCGCCGCCATTTGCCGTTCGGCGCGGCGGATATCCGGTCGCCGTTGCAGCAATTGGGAAGGCAGGTCGGGGATGACGTCGGCGGCAACGGAGGGTATCGATGCCTGCTGTTCGAGCCGGGCAGCCAAGGCGCCGGGTTCACGGCCCAACAACACGCTGAGCGCATGGATCGACTGCTTGATTTGGGCTTCATAAGCCGGTAGTTGGGATTCCGTTGTATCGGCTTGCGCTTGGGCTTGGGCGACCTCGAGCATGGCCGCTAATCCGGATTGCTGGCGAACTTCAGTCAGGGTTTGTATTTCCCGTTGGGCCGACAAATTTTTACGGGTTATTTCCGCCAATTGCTGTCTGGAGCGTAGTTCAATGTAGTTGCGGGCGACATCGCCGAGTAAGGTTATCAGGACATCGCGGCTATTTTCAACCTCGCTGTCGACGGTAGCATCCGAGGCTTCGATGCCTCGCCTAACACCGCCGAAGAAGTCCAGTTCCCATTGTGCATCAAAACCGAATTGAAATATATTGATGATCTGGTTGCCGATGCCGAAACCGCCGCCGGAGGTTGCCCCGCCGGATTGGGCGACGCCTGCGGAATTATTGAACCGGCGGCTGGCCGTGCTTTTGGCGGATATTTCAGGCAGGGCGCTGGCGAAGGTGACGGTACGTTGGGCGCGGGCGTCTTTTATCCGTTCCAGGGCGATCTTGTAATCCAGGTTGGCGGCGACAGCGTCTTGTACCAGCCGGTTAAGCGTTGGGTCCTTAAAGGTTTCCCACCATTGGTCGGGTTGCGCCGTTTTCTGTACCGCAGTCGATTCGTGCCACTGTTCCGGCACGGCGATAACCGGTTTTTTGTAGTCGGGGCCGACCGCGCAACCGGATATAAAACCGACCATGGATAGCACAATCAGGTGACGGTTCATAACGGCGGAGCCCCTGCATTGTTTCTAGTTTCTTTACTGTCGCTGGAGTCGTCTTGGGCTTCAATGAATACGTCCATCTGTTGGCCGACATAGACGGGGATATGGTTACGGTCGAAGCTGTAAAGCGCCTGTAACACCCGGGTGTCGACCCGTTCGGTGCTATCGCCGGTCAGCGATTTTTTGGGGATTATGTAAGGTTCGACATAAGCCAGGGTCAATTCGGCCTTGAAATTGCGGTTGCCCCGCAAGTAAGCGATGGCCTTGCTGTTTTTGTCGAACCGCCAGGCATCGTTTTCGTCGATATCGACGCGGACATGGAATTGGTCCAGGTTGCCCAGTACCAGTAAAGGCGTAGCCAAATCCCCGGCCTGGGCGAATTCGCCCGGACGGACGTTAACCTGCAATACCTCGCTATCGACGGGAGCCCTTACGACCAAACGGTCTAAGGTTGTTTGGGTTTCGGCGATAGCGGCTTTGGTTTGTTCCACTTGGGCTTTGGCGCTATCCAACTGGGCTTTGGCGATGGCTAAGCTATTACGCCGCTTGAGTAATTCTTCGGCGCTGATGGCGCGCCGGTCCGTAACGGCTTCGGCTAAACTAAGGAGCGATTTGGCGTCGCTTAGCGTCGCTTCGGCGACTTTGACTTCGGCTACCGCTTTCGCTAAATCGGCCTTTTTTACCACCAGTCCGGCTAAGGGTTCGCGGTCGTCGATGTAAAACAAAGGGTCGCCAGCCTTGGCATTATCCCCAACTTTGACAGCGATGGCTTTTACAATGCCGGGTAAGGGTGTGCCGATGGCGATATTCTGGCTTTTGGCTTCGATAATGCCGGCTCCGGCAATAAAGGCTTTATAAGGCGCGGAAGCCGGTTCTACGACAGCGGGCGCAACGGCTGTCGGCTTGCTGCCGCTGAAGACGGTGTAAGAGGCGAAAAGAAATCCGGCTACCGCTAATATCGGAAGTACAAACTTAATTTTCATAATAAGGAACCTTCTTTATTGGCCGATTGTGGGCTAACAGCAGAATCAACGACTTTGACGATATGCCCGTCATCCATTTCGGCTATGCGGTCGGCAAAGTTAAAAATCCGCGCATCATGGGTGACGATTACCAATGCCCTGTCCTGGTGCAAGGCAACCTCTTTGAGCAGTTCCATGACCGTATGTCCGGTTTCGTGGTCGAGCGCGCTGGTAGGTTCGTCGCAAACAATGAGCCGCGGGTTATGCACTAATGCGCGGGCAATCGCGATGCGTTGTTGTTGGCCGCCAGAAAGTTGGGACGGCAGGGATGTCGCCCGGTCGCCTAGGCCGACCCGTTCGAGTATCCTGATAGCCTTGCGCTCGGCCTCGATACGTTTCATGCCGTTGATTATAAGCGGGACGGACACGTTTTCATTGGCGGTCAGGGACGGCAACAGGTTATAGGCCTGAAAAACGAAACCGACATTTTTTGCCCTGAAGTCAAGCTTGTCATTACCGGGCATGGCCAACAGGTCTTCGCCGAACAATTCACACTTGCCAGAGTCTTGATCAAGGATGCCCGCGATGACTGAGATCAACGTCGTTTTTCCGCACCCGGACGGCCCCACCAGCATCATCAGTTCGCCCATGCTGATATCCAGGTCGACACCGTTCAGCGCGGTCACTTTCTGGTCGCCGGTGTCGTATACTTTCACGATATTTCGGCAGCGTACCGCCAAAGGGTTAGCGTCCATCCGTTAGCCTTTAAAAACAATGGCGGGTTCCAAGCGGATCACTTTAAGGATGCTGATAATTGCGGCGAAAACACAGATCAGGCTGACGCCCGCACCGCTGAAAATAAGCAATTGCCAGGGAAATTTGAACGCCAAGATAGTGTTCCGCATGGAGTAACCGAATAACGCCGTCAAGCCCACGCCCATGCCGTAACCGATACTTCCTACGAGTACGGCCTGGAGCAAAATCATCCGCAACAACACCCAGTTGCTGGTACCCATGGCTTTTAACACCCCGAATTGGCGCAGGTTTTCCAGGGTAAAATTGTAAAATGTTTGCCCGGCGATGGCGGCGCCCACGATGAAGCCCAAGGTGACCGAAATCCCGAAATTAATCGGGATACCGGTATTTTTAATAAAATATTTATAGGTCAAGTCCATGAATTCGGGCCGGGTGTATGCGGCTAAGCCGGTCGTTTCCCGGATACGCCGAGTAAGCTCCGATAAGTCTTGGCCTTTTTTTGCTTTGACCAAGACGAAAGACAATAATTTACGTTCCCTGGGCGCATAGCTTTTTGCCCGGGAATAAGTGGTATAAACCACCGGCTGGGCTTGAAAGGTACGGTTTACCTTTGCAATGCCTACCACTATGGCGCGATGGTCGTTCAATTCCAGGTCGTCGCCGACTTTTAGGGGAATGGGCTTGCCGCCGGGTATCGGCGAAGGTTTGGCGAGTTTGTCCTTGGCACCGTCGATATCGACGATGATCCCGTCGCTACGCCGCAAATCCTCAATTTTCCCTTCCAGCATCGCAGGTGGGCCGCCGATCAAAGTAGCGTCGTCCAGGCCAATCACGATACAAGTCTGGAAGGCCCCGTTGGCAAGGCGCGCCTTCAACAAGCCTTTGTACATGGGCATTGCCCATTCCACACCGGAAATGCCGCGCACACGGTACAATTCGGTATCCTGTAAGGGTTTAATGTCGTCGACAAACTGCACCTTGGGATCCATTACCCAAATATCGGGTAAGCCCACGTCGGAAATAAAGCTGAAAGTCCGCGTCATCAACCCCAAAAAAATGGCGGGCTGCTGGGTCATAATCAAGGAAGCGAACGTCAAGCCCATGACGATGCCGAGATATTTTCCCTTGTCCCCCATCAACATCTTCAAGGCAATATGATTCATGGGCTTTACCTCGTTATTTGTTGCGCGTACTGGTTTAACGCGAACAATGAAAATTGTGCGATATGTGCGGCAGTCTCTTTAATAGCCTGTCCGTTGGCGATCAAATCGGGATGCAGCTGTTCGACAATCGAGCGGGAGTGTTTGAAAAGCAGGCATTGTCCCAAGATGCTCAGCAGGCATCTGTTGATGTGCTTTTCATCGGCTTGGTCGCCCAGGATTTGCCGGATAATGGTCCCCAACAGGACGAATTGCGGGACGATAGCGGTGGCGATGATCTCGTCCAGCGCTTTGGTGGGTTCGGCGATTTCGCGGGTAATCAGCTTGCTGTGGTAGCCCAGATGGCTGTCGTCCAGCAGCTTGTGCAAAAAATTATCGATAAACAAAACCAGCCTTTGGTCAGGGGGCAAATCTTTATTTTCAGCGCCGACCATCGGGTAGAGCTGATTGGCTTCCTGGATAGCCAAGGCCAACGCTTTACTGTACAGCGCCTCTTTACTGCGGAAATAGTAATTAACCGACGCTACATTGACATTAGCCCTGGCGCAAATTTCCCGCACTGTGGTTGCCCGGAAACCGTGTTCGGCGAACACTTCGATTGCGGTATGGAGCAATCGGTCAAAAGTCGGTTCGTTTAATGCCTTTGCGTTCATTTGATAAACCCTAACGCTCGTATAAAACAGTTGTTTAAAATGATCGTATTACACATTCCGGTGATTTGCAAGCCTAACGAAAGCCATTTATGCTTAATGCTTGGTTTCTTCTTGTTAATTCGTTAACCAAATCAACACTACCCGAACTTATGTAGGTATGTGATAATAATTAATTAATCGGCCAATATTTTTATGCAAAAGTTCAACCTGAAGGACATCGATAATGGATGAGAATAAAAAGAAGGCGCTGGGCGCTGCGCTGATGCAGATAGAAAAGCAGTTTGGCAAAGGTTCTGTCATGCGGATGGGCGATGTTGCTGCGTCACGCGATATTGATGTCGTGTCTACCGGTTCTTTAGGCTTGGATATTGCGTTGGGCTGCGGCGGGCTGCCGCGTGGCCGGGTGGTCGAAATTTACGGGCCGGAATCTTCCGGAAAGACCACATTGACTTTGCAAGTCATCGCAGAAATGCAAAAGCTGGGCGGTACTGCCGCGTTTGTCGATGCCGAACATGCTCTCGATCCGGGCTATGCCGAGAAAATCGGCGTTAATGTCGACGACCTATTGGTTTCCCAGCCCGACACAGGCGAACAAGCACTGGAAATTACCGACATGCTGGTGCGTTCAGGTGCCGTCGATATTGTCGTGGTGGATTCGGTTGCCGCGCTAACGCCGAAAGCAGAAATTGAGGGCGATATGGGCGATTCCCATATGGGTTTGCAGGCTCGGCTCATGTCCCAGGCGTTAAGGAAGCTTACCGGAAATATCAAGCGTTCCAATACGCTGGTTATTTTTATCAACCAAATCCGCATGAAAATCGGGGTGATGTTCGGTAACCCGGAAACAACAACGGGGGGTAATGCGCTTAAGTTTTATGCTTCCGTGCGTTTGGATATCCGCCGCATCGGATCGATAAAAAAAGGCGATGAAGTCACCGGTAATGAAACCCGCGTGAAAGTGGTAAAAAACAAAGTGGCGCCGCCTTTCAGGGAAGCTGAATTTGAGATTTTATATGGCGAAGGCATTTCTTTTTTGGGAGAATTGGTCGATCTCGGCGTCAAGTACGGATTTATCCAAAAAGCCGGTTCCTGGTATAGCTACGGCAATGAAAAAATAGGCCAGGGCAAGGATAATGCCAAGCTTTATTTGAAAGAAAACCCGGCGGCAGCCAAGGAAATCGAAGCCAAAATCAGGGCGGAGGCCTTTAGCCGTCCGGTAACATTTATTGAACCGCCTATTGCTGATGAAGAGTAAGCTTACCTTAACTAATACCGATAGTTTAAATCCAGGGGAAACGCTTCAGGTAAGCAAACAAATCAAGAAAGAATGCCTGCTTCTTTTGGCCAGAAGGGATTACAGCCGTAAGGAAATTCACGATAAATTGGCTATCAAAGGCTATGCCCACGGCGATGTTTCGATGGTCGTCGATGAATTGGCACAGGAAGGTTGGCAGGATGATACAAGGTATGCAGAGAGCTACGCCAGGGTACGTAGCCAAAAAGGTTTCGGGCCGGTCCGTATCGCCTACGAGCTTCGGCAGCAAGGGATTGAACCCGAAACGGTTGAAAAAATCGTCCGGTCGATGACGGATAACTGGATGGCGATATTACAGCGCGTCTATGTCAAAAAATATTCCAGGCCGGAATCCGTTGACAAAAATGAAAGGGCAAGACGAATCCGGTTCTTATTGCAGCGCGGATTTTCCAGCGGCATGATCAATACCCTCTTTGAGTAACCAAACACTATTAACCAAAGCTTTACATCCGTTATGAAAAAAATGACTAGTGCTGAATTGCGTTCGGCTTTCCTCGAGTTTTTTCGCCAGCGAGGGCATTCCGTCCAGCCTTCAAGCTCCCTAGTTCCTGGCAACGACCCTACCTTGCTGTTTACCAATGCCGGCATGGTGCAATTTAAAGATGTATTCTTAGGTAGGGAAAAACGCGATTTTGTTCGTGCGGCGACCAGCCAGCGCTGTGTAAGGGCGGGTGGCAAACATAACGACCTGGAAAATGTCGGTTATACGGCAAGGCACCATACTTTTTTTGAAATGCTGGGCAATTTTAGTTTCGGCGATTATTTCAAAAAAGAAGCGATCCATTTCGCCTGGGATTTTTTGACGAAAGAACTGGGCATCCCGGAACAAAAACTCTGGGTGACGGTTTTTGAAGAAGACGCGGATGCCGAGCTTATCTGGCTGGAAGATATCGGCATAGACCGTACACGGTTTTCGAAAATCGGCGCCAAAGACAATTTCTGGGCTATGGGCGATACCGGCCCCTGCGGGCCTTGTTCGGAAATTTTCTACGACCACGGCGAACATATTCCCGGCGGGCCGCCTGGGTCGCCTGATGAAGACGGGGACCGTTATATCGAAATCTGGAACCTTGTGTTCATGCAGTACGACCGCTCCGCCGACGGCAAGTTAACGCCTTTACCAAAACCTTCAGTCGATACCGGAATGGGCCTGGAACGGATTGCGGCCGTCCTGCAAGGCGTCCATAGCAACTATGAAATCGACCTGTTCCAAAAATTGCTGAAAGCCGCCGCCGAGTTGGCGGGAACGTCCAACCTCGACCAAAGCTCGCTGCGCGTTATCGCCGACCATATCCGTTCCTGTGCTTTTCTGGTAGCCGATGGCGTCATGCCGTCCAATGAAGGCCGAGGTTATGTATTGCGGCGCATTGTCCGTAGGGCGGTCCGGCACGGCTACCGTTTAGGCATCCAGGACGTCTTCTTTTATAAGCTGGTTGCACCGCTTACTGAGGAAATGGGCGCAGCCTACCCTGAACTGAAAGCTGCGCAAGCCCAGGTTGAACGGGTCTTGAAAAAAGAGGAAGGGCGCTTCGCTGAAACTTTAGGCCAAGGGATGAAAATCCTGGAAGCCTGTGTCGCCAAGATGGACGGTACGGTAATCCCTGGCGATACCGTGTTCCAGCTTTATGATACTTATGGTTTTCCAGTCGATTTAACCGCCGACTTTGCGCGGGAAAATAACCTGACTATCGACCATGCGGGCTTTGAAATAGCGATGTCGGCGCAACGGGAACGGGCGCGTTCCGCCAGCAGTTTTGGTGTCGATTACAGCCAGGGAATCAAACTCGAAGGACAAACCGAATTTACGGGCTACGAACATTTGGACGATCACGCCAAGATCATCGCTATCTACCACGAAGGTCAGGAAGTCGATAAGCTGGTCAACGGCCAGGAAGGAATATTAGTGCTTGACCTTACGCCTTTCTATGCCGAATCCGGCGGTCAGGTCGGCGACAGCGGACAAATCCTCGCCAGCAATGCGGTGTTTGAAGTAACCGATACCCAAAAACAGGGTGGCAGCTTCGTCCATAAGGGCAGTTTGGTCAGCGGTAGCCTGGCTAAAAATCAAGCTTGCGTAGCTAAAGTCGACCAAACCAAGCGCAAAGCTACCGAACTTAACCATTCCGCAACACACTTGCTGCACGCCGCGTTAAGGCATACCTTGGGCGATCACGTCACGCAAAAAGGCTCGCTGGTCAATCCTGAACGCCTGCGTTTCGACTTTTCCCATTTCGAACCGGTCACCGCCCATCAAATCAGCGAACTCGAACGTATCGTCAATGAACAAATACGCCTGAATAAGCCTGTTACTGCAACAGTCATGGCGAAAGACGACGCCGTTAAAGCGGGATCTATGGCCTTGTTCGGGGAAAAATACGGCGACGAAGTCAGGGTCTTAAAAATCGGCGAGTTTTCAACCGAGTTATGCGGCGGCACACACGTTGGGCGGGCAGGCGATATCGGTTGTTTTAAAATTGTCAGCGAAACCGGCGTCGCTGCCGGGGTAAGGCGTATTGAAGCCGTTACCGGTAACGGCGCGATGGAATGGTTGGCCAGCCGTGAAAAGGCGTTAGCCATCATCGCGGGCTTATTGAAAAGCGCGCCGGACAAAGCTCCGGAAAAACTGGAGCAACTGCTGGATAAAACCCGAAGCCTGGAAAAACAACTGGAAAAATTGCAGGCGCAAATGGCCAGCAACGCAGGCAACGAACTGACCAGCCAAGCGGTCGATGTCGCCGGAATGAAGGTGCTAGCGGTAAAACTGGAAAACGCCGACCCGAAATCGTTGCGCGACCTTGCCGACCAGCTTAAAAACAAACTCGGCAGCGCGGCTATCGTGCTGGCTGTTGTCGAGGGCGATAAGGTCAGCCTGGTCGCAGGCGTAACCAAAGACAAGATGGATAAGCTCAAGGCAGGGGATCTGGTCAATTTTGTCGCCACACAAGTCGGCGGCAAAGGCGGTGGCCGTCCTGATATGGCGATGGCGGGCGGCAACAACCCCGCCGGGTTAGTGGACGCGCTGGCGCAAGTCCCTGCTTGGGTTGAAAAGCAATTAGGATAACAAGGATTCTTCTTTAAGATGGCACTGTACGTTTACAAATTCGGCGGCACATCGGTAGGTTCGGTGGAACGCATCAAGGCGGTCGCGGAAAAAGTCAAAGCTTCACAAGCGGCAGGCCATCAGTTGGTCGTCGTGGTTTCCGCCATGAGCGGCGAAACCAACCGATTGATCGCGCTGGCGAAAGAAATACAAGCCCAGCCGATCGACCGGGAGCTCGATGTGCTGGTTTCAACCGGCGAGCAGGTTACCGTAGCGCTGTTAAGCATGGCCTTGCACCGTATTGGTTGCGATGCGGTGTCTTATACCGGCGGGCAAGTGAAAATACTGACCGACAGCAGCCACACCAAGGCGCGTATTTTGAGTATCGACGACCAACGTATGCGCGGCGACCTGAATAACGGCAAAGTAGTCGTGGTTGCTGGTTTCCAGGGTGTTGATGAGCAAGGCAATATCACTACCCTGGGGCGAGGCGGTTCCGATACCACTGCGGTTGCGTTGGCGGCGGCATTAAAGGCCGACGAATGCCATATATATACCGATGTCGACGGTGTTTATACCACCGACCCGCGGGTTGAGCCCAAAGCCCGAAGGCTGGATAAAATCACCTTTGAAGAAATGCTGGAAATGGCCAGCCTGGGTTCAAAGGTCTTACAGATAAGGTCGGTAGAATTTGCCGGAAAATACAATGTCCCCTTGCGAGTCCTGTCTTCCTTCACCGAAGGCAATGGCACGCTTATTACTTATGAGGAACCAGAAATGGAAAGCGCCCTAATTTCGGGAATCGCCTTCAACCGCGATGAAGCCAAATTGACTATCAGCGGCGTACCCGACCGGCCTGGGATTGCCTCCAAAATCCTAAGCCCTATCGCCGATGCCAATATCGAAGTGGATATGATCATCCAGAATATCGCCGATGATGCGACCACGGATTTTACTTTTACCGTCCACCGAAATGATTATCACCGTGCTAAGTCCCTGTTAGACAAGACATGTGAAGAATTGGGCGCCAAAAAAGTTACCGGGGATGATGGGATTGTCAAGGTTTCCATTGTGGGTGTCGGCATGCGTTCCCATGCCGGTATTGCCAGCACCATGTTCCAGGCTTTGGCGAAAGAAGCCATTAATATCCGGATGATTTCCACTTCGGAAATAAAAATATCGGTAGTCGTCGATGAAAAGTATTTGGAGTTGGCGGTCAGGACACTGCATGCCGCATTTAACCTTTCACAAGGTTAATGTAATAATGCCTGGATCCATAATTTATCTTCCCGATAATATTGCATATATTCAATTTTGAGCCTTTTTCGGGGTTTGGCGTTTGCATCTTCAATTGAAATAACGTGGCCGCTTGGATGGCTTTTCAGCCAAGGGAAGATATCCTTTTTTTCAATGACTTCCAACGGTTTTGTCAGTTTCAATAAAAATTGGAATTGCCCGTCGTATTTTCCGGCCCACGCCAGCGGCTCGCCCGATTTCTGGTAAGCTTCCAGTTGCTTAGCGGCTCCTTGTAAATTAAAAGCATTGCCTGTTGAACTGAAAAAACCGGCTAAACTCATCGTTAATGCTGATAATACGGCCACGGACAACAACTTGGGCGATATTGATTTCAGCAAAAAAAGCGACAGCGCTCCACAAAAACCAATCAGTATGATGGTTAAAGCCCACCATAGTTGTCGATTTTCCAACCAATGGTAAAGTTTTTTAGGAGGGAAATACGGCGCTACCATAAGGAATAGGCCAAACATTACGATTATCAAAAACGGCAAATAATCCCCTGGCTTTAGCTTCGCCCTCATGTCTGGAAAAGATCTAGCCAGCATTAAGGCGAACGCAGGCATCAATGGAATTAGATAATGGATTTGCTTACCGCTGATCAGTGAAAATCCGATAAAACCGGAAACAAACCAAACCATGCATAAACGGAAGGAATAATCTTTCAGTAGCTCTCGCTTGAAAAGATTTTGCCAAACCCTCGGCCAAAAAAACCAAGGAAAAAAAATTACGGGGGTTAGTAGAAAATACCAAACGAACGATCTGTTATGGGCAAAACTGTGTGTCATCCGATTGACAGTTTGATGCCAAAGAAGGGTGTCGGCATAGGTTTTTCCGCCCGCAATAGCTGCTGGCATAGCCCAAAAAAGGGCCAGTACAATGGCCAAAGCAATGGCCAAGAATCCCTGAAAATACCAGCGCCTCTTGGCGTTACGAACGTTTTCGCTCCAATAAGGCGCTGCAATGAAAGGGATCAATAAAGGGACAAATATGACCGGGCCTTTTGTCAATAAGCCCAAAGCGATGCCAAGCGTAAATGCCGACCAAGATTGCCAACGCAAGTCATTAGAGGCTTTTATCAAACCAATAACCACCGTTAAAACACAAGCGGAAAGCAAAATATCGAATGTGGCCGCATTTTGGAAAGCGCTCCATAACAGGCAACCGGATAAAAGCCAGGGAACCAAATCAAATACTGGTTTTTCCGGCCAAAGCAGCCTTGCCAGATACCGTAACAAAAATAAATTAAGAAGGGCAAAAAGGGGCGAAATTAATAACAGCCACAATTCATTGACACCAAACAATAACCAACCCAAATTATCCAGCCAAAATAATAATGGCGGTTTATGATGATAAGGAACCCCATTCAGATGCGGCACCAAAAAATCATGGCTGCTCCACATTTCCCAGGCAACGGCCGCATAACGGGTTTCATCCAAAGGGATTAAATGGTGGTATGAGAGGTCGGCCATGGACAATATTAACCAAGCCAATAGAAAGCCTGAATAGCCGGTCATTTGAGCTTTGTTTAATTGAGTTGCTGCAGAGACCATAATATATGAGTTATTTCCTAATAATGGGATGAACAGGGTTGCACTCACGGTAGTGATAGAAAAGACCGAAGGACAGCACTTTGTATTTGGAATTTGCTTCTGTGTAGGCGTTTTTTATTTAAAAATTAATGACTTATTACAGGCGATTCGAAGAGCTAATTTGTTTCATGGCTATTCACCACCACAGGTTATCAAATCCTAACTTTAGGTGAACTTCATTAATAAGCCATAAAATAATGCATTTTCATAAGCAGGCAATTATTTTTGGACGATAAAAAATTGCCTCCGCCTACAGCTTGAATATAGCCATGAAATTTTTTAGTCCTCGAAACAATCATCCTTGAGGGGTCGTGTTATCTGGCTTACTGGTTTTGGGTAATACTAATCTCTTCGTAGTTGGTATGATTGTCATTAATATCCAGGCAATGCGCATCAGCTTTATAGATTACCGACCCCCGAATTCTTGATGCGGATTTCGTAACAATCAACTGATAAGGCCCAGGCCCCGCCACCAGCGCTATTTCGGGGCTAAAGCAGCTGTCACTATCCTCTACTGCACGACACTTTATGGTGCCGCCTCTTGGATCAGTACTGACAGCGCTAACCGCGCCTGATATGGTATCGACAGCCTGGATACTGACTAAGGAAGGATTCCAGTATTTCTGATTTTGACGTCTGTACTTGGGTCGAGTCGGGGTCAAATCTTTTACTGATATCGCTATCTGTGCTGTTGCGCTACCTGGACAGTTCACTAAATAGATATCACTTGCGCTAGCTGCGGTTCGCTTCGAGCCAAGCGCTCCAGGTACTTCATGCGCGGCGACCAGCTCCGAATTACCCAAAACAGCTAAAAAGGATATCATCATTAAATATTTATATTTCATTATCTCTCTCCAGGATTATTTATAAATGGCTATGTACTTACCACAGGTTATCGAATTCCAACTTTAGATAAACTTATTTAACAAGCCATAAAATAATGCATTTTCATAAGAGGGCAATTATTTTTGGAAGGTAAAAATCGCTGCTACCTGCAGTTTGTTTATAACGATGATTTGTTTTTAAAGCAATTTACTTTATGACGGAAGTAACCATTAAATTGTTATCAATTCTACTATGTAACTCCTTGCCTGTTAAGCTGGAATTTTTTAGAAAAAAGGTGGTGTTTTCAGGTTTGGAAAGAAACTCATGTTAATAGGATCAACGGTTACAATGCGCTTATCTTTGGCATTTTTAGCGGATTCCAGTTTTTATTGCGAAATAAATGGATAGCTTAAACTTATTTGCAATACGGGTTCATTGATAATTATTTTGTAATAAAAACAATATCCTAGTAAGATAGCGGCGATGCCAAGTCAATCGCTGGACAAGGCATTTTAACCATGCCGATCAGGGGGAAAGAGAGGTTTCTCCAGAATGGCATTTTTGTTAAGTCAACTAAGTTTATGGAAGGTATAACATGAAATTTAGATTAAAAATAATGGCTTCATGGTCTTTTTTGGGGAAAGCTACCTTATGTTTGCTTATCGGATGGAGTGTGCCGAGTCTAGCAAAAGCTCACGATGGTAACCTTAGCGGTGCTGTCTGCGACGAAATAATAGCCGCGGCGCGGGCGGATGCCGCTAAACAAGACGCAGATTTCAGGCCGGGCATTATTCCACCCAGATATCATTACGCTTGTGTCGATAGGGCGGGAAGGATCGTGCGCTTCGCTTCCGATGACGATGCTTGGGAAGGCAGCAGGGATGTCGCCAAGGCTAAGGCCTACACAGCCATGGCATTCAGTAGCAATGAAAATGCCTTGACCACACGGACTATTTTTTGCGCCACTCAGCCGGGCGGGCCGCTTTGGGAACTCGGCAATGCCAACCAAGCGGGAAACCATAAGGGTCCGGGCAGCATAAACCAATTGGGCATCATCCAATTCCCTGGCGGCGTACCGATTTATAAGGGTGGAAAATTGTTGGGCGGGTTTGGTGTCAGCGGCGATAGCATCGCTTTAGACGAAAGGACTGCCTTGGCCGGTACCGAGCCAGTCGGTTACGGGGCACCGGAAGCCATAAAGAGCATCACTGTGCTTGGAGTTTCCTATAAGATGGGCGATAGCGGGGCTTGTAAAGCAGTATCGGGTTTCTAATTATCTTAGGTGTAGCCGAAAAGTACTTAGAAGGGCGACCTAAAAGGTCGCCCTTTTTAATTATCTAATCAATAAGCAAAGCGGGATTAATTCTCTTAGTGCCTTTCAAATGCAAGTCAAAGTAACCTATCGTTATGGTGCATTTATTCATAAAAACAATCAGTCAAATCAGGAAGGTTGGATTTGGCAGGGTTTCGGATATGGGATTCATTGTCCTTATACCATCCATGATACGCATTAAACGCCTTATCAAAATCCGCATTTAAGAATCCTGACGATAACTGTTCACATAAATGATAAAGCTCGGAATAGTTTTTTGCTGTACCGGATGAGCAATGATGGATTTTCTCCGAAAGCAAACGCATTATCGCTAACAGTTGGTACTCTTGACGCCTTTCTCCAAAATTGTCTTCAACGTCATGATCTTGGAAGGATAACGCTTGAAGGGCGGCATAGGCAAGTGCTACCATTCCAGCCAGGATGTCTGCAAGTTCCCCCGATTTTATGGCTTTAAAGATCAGGCTTCCGGCATCCATTAGCAATGCCTGGGAGAAAATCAGGTTCATATCGGAAATACCCGAAACTTCTATGTCAGTGCATTTGAAGCCTGGTTCGGTTGTTTTTATCAACGCTAAATGAGGGTTCATGGGGCTATACCTAAAGTTACTTTAAATGACGGCTAAAACAATAAACCAATCGGATTTTTGTTTATTGTTTAAAATATTTCGACAAATATAATCCACTATTTATCCGTTATTGGGTAAGCGAAGCTTATACAGTGACATCTAAAATCGGTAAGGCGACAGTTTTATGTAACCATACGGTTTAGCGCAAAATTTAGTATCGGTTAGAATATGTAATTTTACCCTTGCCCTTCCCATACCAAATGAATGATAAAAGAATAACCAGGGATTTTTTTGTACATCCAAGCCCATACAAGGCAACTCAATGAAAAAGCTATTATTCCAATTTGATACGGATACCCATCCTTCAGTTTTCGACACTGTTGTCGCCTACGATGGCGGGGCCGACCATGTGATCGGTCATGGCGGTTTAAATCCCGGAAATTTGTCTGCGCTTGTCGAAGGCGCAATTTTTACCCGTGCCCCGAATGACAAAAAAAATACCGCAATCTTTGTCGGCGGCAGCAATATGGCGGAAGGGCAAGCCTTGTTTAATGCCGTCCAAAAGCATTTCTTTCAGGGTTTCAGGGTTTCTTTGATGCTCGATAGCAACGGCTGCAACACCACGGCATCGGCGGCGGTTGCCAAATTGGCGGTAGGGCGTAGCCTTGTCGGCAAAAAAGCGGTCATATTGGCTGGAACCGGTCCCGTGGGCCAACGGGCAGCCTATATGCTTGTAAAAGAAGGGGCTGTCGTATCGGTAACATCCCGCCATTTCAAGCATGCCGTCGAAACCTGCCAAGCCGTGAAAGACCGGTTCAACGTCGATCTGACGCCCGTTGAAGCATACGACCACGAAGCCAGGGCGAAGGCAATTGCAGACGCCAATATCGTGCTGGCAACAGGGGCGGCGGGGATCGAACTGCTTTCGGAAGCGCATTGGCGCGATAACCTCAATATCGAATTGATCGCGGACGCGAACGCTACCCCGCCGCTCGGTATTGGCGGCACCGACATGATGGACAGGGGCATCGACCGGCACGGCAAGGTAATCTGGGGCGCCATCGGCTTCGGCTCGCTCAAGTTGAACCTGCATCGGGCATGCATTACAAAGCTTTTCGAGTCGAACACCCAGGTCTTCGATGCAGAAAATATCTATGCCCTAGCAAAGGAAATGGCGTAGTCCTTATTGAGTGGACGTTAATAACCAAGCAACAATCCCTAGGCTAAGGGAGCTTGCATTCAACATTTTTAAGGCGGGCGTAACTGCTGCCGACCCCTACCAGGCGGTCCAGCGCTGTTTAAAAGCAGAAAATGGCCGTTTAAAGATTTTATTAAACGAACCCGGCCAAAGCCGCACCTATTCCTGGCCAAAAATCCATTTGGTCGCGTTCGGCAAGGCCGCTTGCCCCATGGTTAAAGCGGCCTTGGCTTGCATACCCGCAAATTTGCTAGGCCGGGCGATTGCCGTCACCAATTACGAAAATGTAGGCTCAATCGAAGGCGTTAACGTCATCGGCGCGTCGCATCCCTTACCGGATGAATCAGGCTATAACGCTGCTAAAGAGTGCGCGGATATTGCCAAACATGCTAAAGCAGGAGAGCTGGTCTTGGTCCTGGTGAGCGGCGGCGGCTCTGCCTTAATCCCTTATCCTGTCGAGCCGGTTTCCTTAGCCGAAAAAATCCGCACGACAGATTTGTTGTTGGCCTCCGGCGCCAACATTAACCAAGTCAATTGCGTGCGCAAACATTTGTCGCAACTGAAAGGCGGCGGCCTGGCAAGATTGGCTGCGCCCGCCGACGTGCACGCTTTAATCCTTTCGGATGTCATCGGCGACGACCTATCGGTGATCGCCAGCGGGCCGACGGTTCCGGATGAAACGACTTATAGCGAGGCGATAGGCATACTTCAAGCCAAGGACATCTGGCAGATGGTTCCTGAAAATGTCCGCCATCATCTTGGAAACGGCCGGGAAGGCAAATTTACCGAAACACCAAAACCCAACGACCCCATCTTTACCGAAAGCCGACATACCTTGATCGGCAGCAACCGCATCAGCGTTAATGCCATTATTGACAATGCCTGTGAGCAGGGTTTTGAGACACAACTGTACAGTGATACCCTATGCGGAGAAGCACGAAAAGCCGCCAAAAAATTGGTGCAGTTCGCAAAAGGTCAGCCCATCAAAACCGAAAATAAACCGTTGGCTATCCTGGCTGGGGGAGAGACTACGGTGACGCTTAAAGGAAACGGCAAGGGCGGCCGTAACCAGGAGATGGCGCTGGCTTTCGCTATCCATGCACAAGAACAGGAATTGTTTGGAAACTGGGTGTTTTTAAGCGGCGGCACGGATGGACGCGACGGCCCGACGGATGCTGCCGGCGGCATGGTCGATTCAGGTACAATACAACGGATAATAGATGCTGGCTTGAATCCCGTTGACTTATTGGCAAATAACGATTCCTACACCGCATTAAAGGCGGCACACGATTTGCTGATAACGGGTGCAACAGGCACCAATGTCGCCGATTTGCAAGTGTTGCTAATACAGAATTGAATAAATGAAGAATTAACTTTTAGGAGAAATTAATGTTTAACCTTTCCATGACCATCGCCGGATTCGATGACGAATTATTTCAAGCGATTGAAGAAGAAAAGCAACGCCAGGAAGACCATATCGAGTTGATTGCGTCGGAAAACTATTCCAGCCCACGGGTGCAGGAAGCACAAGGCACTTGTTTGACCAACAAATACGCCGAAGGTTATCCCGGCAAGCGTTATTACGGCGGCTGTGAATACGTCGACAAGGCCGAGCAACTGGCGATCGACCGTGCCAAAGCGCTGTTCGGCGCGGATTATGCCAACGTGCAACCTCATTCCGGCTCGCAGGCCAACATGGCGGTGTTCATGGCGCTGATCCAACCGGGCGATACCATTTTGGGTTTAAGCTTGGCGCACGGCGGCCATTTAACTCACGGCGCAAAGCCCAATTTCTCCGGCAAAATCTACAATGCCGTGCAGTACGGACTCGATCCTGCAACCGGTTATATCGATTACGACCAGGTTGAAGCCTTGGCGTTGGAACATAAGCCGAAAGTGCTGGTGGCGGGTTTCTCGGCATACTCCAGGATTTGGGACTGGGAACGGTTCCGCGAAATTGCCGATAAGGTCGGCGCTTACCTGTTTGTTGACATGGCGCATGTCGCCGGATTAGTTGCAGCGGGCGTCTATCCCAATCCGGTGCCGATTGCCGACGTGGTAACCACGACGACACATAAATCCTTGCGCGGCCCGCGCGGAGGCTTGATCTTGTGCAAAAGCAACCCTGAACTGGAAAAGAAATTTGATTCCAACATTTTCCCCGGCATCCAGGGCGGGCCGCTGATGCATGTTATCGCCGCCAAGGCTGTTTCTTTCAAAGAGGCCATGCAGCCGGAATTTAAGGCCTACCAGGAACAAGTGATCAGAAATGCCCGGGCGATGGCGAAGGTATTCGTCGACCGTGGTTTCGATGTCGTATCCGGCGGCACCGACAACCACTTGATGCTGGTTTCGCTCATCCCAAAAGGCATCACCGGCAAGGCCGCCGACGCCGCTTTAGGCAAGGCGCACATCACGGTCAATAAAAACGCCGTCCCCAACGATCCGCAATCCCCGTTCGTCACCAGCGGCATCCGTGTGGGTACGCCCGCTCCAACCACACGCGGATTCAAGGAAGCCGAAGTCACCGATGTCGCCAACTGGATGTGCGACGTGATGGAAAATATGGAAGATGAAAAGGTGATTGCTGCTGTGCGGGAAAAAGTAACGGCGCTGTGTAAACGGTTTCCGGTTTATGGTTGATTGTAAAAAAGTTGGGCTTGGCAAGCCAAACCCAACTTATCAATTCTTTTATGGCAATAGATTTATTTATTCTGCTGAATTAATGCAATGTAATAATTTAAGCTTTAATGCTTCGCTATATTCATCCTCATAAAGTATAGAGTTCACAATTTCGTGCAATAGCGTTTTATCAATTCGTCCGGCAGCAACTTGATAGCTAACCATTTCCATTTTTTCGGCAAATTTCTGAATTACATACAAATACCCATTATCCAATAAAAACTTCATTCCTAAAGAGATCGCAATTCGTTTATTACCATCCTGGAAACAATGCGATTTATTGGCGGCATAAAAAAGATGAGTCAATTTATTAACAAAATCAGGATAATAATCATCGTTTTGAATGTGTTCAAGCGCTGCTTCTAAAGAATGTGTATTCAAAACTCCTAAAGAACCGCCGCCACTCACACCAACAGTTTTTCGGTGTATCTCGATTACTTCATCAATAGTTTTGATATAGGTTATCGACCTACTCACTTTCTTTTAGCCTTTTGAAAATATCTTTTGCTTGCTCAAGTTGTTTATCAAAATCCATACTTCGTTCACCGATAAATCGGTCAAAATCTTCGGCAGGAATCGTTTGTATGTACTCATGCAACTTGTGGTGCAATGCTTCGCGAAAGTGTAAATCTCGCGATGCCATTTTGATTCTTGCTTTATCAACAAGGGGGGAATGTTGAGGGTGCGTTAAAAAACATTCAAATACCTGATTGGCTTCTGGGGGCAATAATTTTCTTTTTAGCGCTTCACTTTTTATTTTTAGTTCGTGGGCTAATCCAACCTCAAAGGACGCTATTAGATCAAGCACCTCGGAGTACATGGTTTCGCGAAGATTATCATTGTCTTGCAATTTTAGGATATCGCAATATTCTCTAGCTTTTTCTTTAAAAATAGCGTCATACACCTTATCTGTGTATAAGGCGTATTTATAATTCCCCATATCGACGTATTGATTAAGGGCATCGGTAAAGTGTTTGCGATATTTGGGTTCTTTAATAGCAGATGCCAAATAATCAGTATCCCGTTGATTAATGTATTTGGTGTTACCGCCAGTCCTTTGATTAATAATGTCGATAACAATATCGAGCATTTTGCTTCTTAACTGACGCGCCCTATCGCTTTCAGTTAATAACATGGCAAGATTGAGAAAAGACCGAAAATTAAACAACCCTAATTGCGTGGTTTTGCTCCCGACATTGATGACGGGAGCAAACGCTAACATAATGTTTTTTAATCGCTTTCCCCGCATTAAAACATAACCATTGTGTTGCAACTCATCGCTATGTTTTTCCAAATATCTTTCGATGGTACGCTCATCAACTTCAAAAAATTCAGCAACCATCTGTTTTGTAAGCCAATATTCACTTTCAAACAAAATTGCAGGCAAACCGACATAATCTTGTATTTGCTCAAGGGCATAACGATTATTTAAGATATTTTGCCGCTCTATGTTTGAATTCGTTAAATCTTTCATATTGATCTCTTACCTGCCTTGTTGCTTACCTTATTGGTAAGGTAAGCAAATGTTAACTTTATGAATTTTAGTGCATTTTACTACCTTAAAATTTTTATACAGATATTTATAATCCTAACGCATTGCTTAAAGTAATCAGTTGTAAACGTTTTTTGCACAGTTGCAACAATAAACGCATCATATGAATACTCCACCGGCTAAAAGCCGCTGGTTACTGGGCTTAAAGCCGGATTTGATCGGCCCAACGGTTCGATTACAGCACACGAAAATCATCGTCGGATTCATCCGGCTTCTATTCTTCGATATATTTTTTCCACACATCGTCCGTCACGCTCCCGCTTGATTCAATCCAATATCCCCTCGCCCAAAGATGTTGATCCCAGTTCGTGATGAAATGAAACCCAACATAATTAACCTTTCATCTTCGGCACTAACATATTCTTAACCATCAGATATTGTTTTTCGTTTAACATTACTAATTGCAAACGTTTTTTGATCAGTTGTGGCAATCAAAGCATCATTTAATCGATACCGTGGCTTAATAATCAAACCAAATTCCTTTTGTTAAAAGGGCAAATATTCCTACATTCATTGAGAAAATTAGCAATTTACTACTAAAAAAATAGGTTTTATATATTCTCTGCGTATATCTATAAATAACAAGAGGAAACACCCCCATGAGCACCTGTTGCCACGACCCCACCGATCCACCCAACAAACTCGACCCGCGTGAACTGGCGCGCGCGGAAATGCGCTACGACGATTTAGTGCGCGATTTATTCACCGACGACCCGGAAAAAGTGCTGTTAAAACTGCTCAATAGCAGCTCGGTTTATTTAAAGGAATTAGCCGCATTAAGGGCGAGTTATCCTTCAGTGCGCCTACGCGCCATCCAATTGCTGGATAAGAAAAGCGAAGTTGTGCTCCAACAAATCATCGAAAAAGAACCGGCTTCTGAATTTGGGCAAGCCGCCAAACACCGGCTTGAACATCTGGATGACGAAAGCTGACTGCTTGGCAGGGTATTTAAGCTATCATGACTTCACCGCGAAATTATCGGGAATTAATGAATTCTTATTGCTTAATCTAATGTGCCAAGAAGGGCAAACAGATGCTACCGACTAAGGAGGCGCTTCGTTCAACACATCCTATCCGGCTACTGCTTTGCCGATACAGCGACAACACAATTAAAATTGTCTACAAGCAGTGAGCCAAACTTTCGCCACGGCTAAAGCCATAGTCTATGCAACCGCATTAATCCACAGTGCAAACTTACTCGCAATTCCCATCTCCAATGGTTTGCCTAGTGCGCTGTTTATACGAAAAACCTGACTAAATTCCCAAGTATGCTGCTAATGTTTTTTGTGGAATTCAAAAACCATAGGGCAGTTCAATTCAGGGTGCTTCAAAGCGAAAATTTCCTTTTCCTATCATTATATTACGTAAAAATCACATTAAAAGATCGAGGTTTGTAACCAAAGGTGCAATCCAGGCCTGCACAGCCTGAACCTATTCCCAATAAGGCGAAAATCCTATAGATATGCCATAATGCCAACATTTTTAGGTTGGATTCTCGATGTTGATCGAGGTTGCCCGTACATAATGGTTGAACATGAAATTGCGTGACGAAAAGCTCCGCGAATTGGCCCTTGCCGTGATCCAGGTTGAGGCCGAAGCGGTTACCGCATTGGCCGCACAGATTAACGATAGCTTTGTCGACGCCTGTAGGTTGATGTTCCACTGCAAGGGACGGGTGGTGGTGATCGGCATGGGCAAATCCGGCCATATTGCCGGTAAGATTGCCGCGACTTTGGCAAGCACCGGCACTCCCGCTTTTTTTGTGCATCCTGGCGAGGCCAGCCACGGCGATATGGGCATGATTACCAGGCAGGATGTGGTATTGGCGTTATCAAACTCGGGCGAAACCGAGGAGATAGTAAAAATCTTGCCCATAATCAAGCGCTTGAATGTGCCTTTGGTTGCGATGACGGGCAATCCGAAATCGACGCTGGCATCTTTTGCAACAACCCATATCAATGTCGGGGTCGAACAGGAGGCATGCCCCTTGGGTCTTGCGCCAACATCCAGCACCACGGCGGCCTTGGTGATGGGCGATGCGCTGGCGGTATCTTTGCTCGAGGCGCGGGGCTTTACCCGTGATGATTTTGCGTTATCGCATCCCGGCGGCACCTTGGGCAAGCAATTATTGTTGCGGGTTGGTGATATTATGCATGTTGATGATGCCATGCCTCAGGTGCATAAATCGGCGCTTATCAGCGCGGCGTTGCTGGAAATGACCGAAAAAAAACTGGGCATGACTGCTATTGTTGATGACGATAATCGGGTTATCGGTATTTTCACCGATGGTGATTTAAGGCGGATGTTGGCTAAAAACTTCGATGTAAGGTCTACCTGTATTGTTGAGGTGATGACCCCGAATTGTACAGTCATCAAAATTGGTGCACTGGCTGCGGAAGCGATGCAGATAATGGAGCAGAAAAAAATCAATGCCTTGATTGTTGTCGACGATCAACAACGGGCGTTAGGCGCGTTAAACATGCATGATTTGATCCGCGCCGGGATTGTTTGACAACCGGTTGCGAAACAGCCAAAAATCGACAATTCCCGTTCTTGAAAATGCTAAATAAAGATTAGTGCTGCACTACTTCTATCGTCTTGGATGTATACTTTAAATGACGTATTTTAGTGAAAAATTCATCTATGCATTTTTATTGGCTTTGGCGCTGCTAAGCTGGTGGTTGGCGCAATATACCGGAGTGATAGAACCCGGCAAAGTGGCGGCTAGCGGCACCTATCCGGATTTTTTCAGTAAAGGTTACACAAAATGGGAAATGGATGAAACGGGCAAGTTGAAAAGCAAGCTAGTGGCGGAAGAAATGACGCATTATACAGACTATTGGGCCACCCATACGAAGAAGCCGGTCATCCAGTTTTTTAACGAAAAAACACCGCCTTGGGTCATAGAAGCCGAGACTGGATTGTTATCCAAAGACGGCAAACAACTCCAGTTAAACGGCAAGGTTAAAGTTAATCGCGAGAAAAACGAAAAAGTGCGGCAACTGATAATCAATACTTCTAACGTGTTAATTAACCCTGAAACCAGTTATGCGGAAACCAAAGCCTGGGCGGAGTTAATCAGTCCGCCGCATACCACGACAGGAACGGGGATGAAGCTGACATTCAAGGAACCCATCCATTTGGAGTTGCTTTCGAAAGTGAAAACGAGATATGAAACTAAATAAGATAATAAGTCTTTGCTGGATCTTATTCGTTTGCGGATACGGTCCCGGATCATGGGCGTTGGAGAGCGACCCCGACCAACCTATCAGCATAGATTCGAATACTGCTACCTATGACGATGTCACGGCTACCAGTACTTACACCGGCAATGTTATTTCCATCCAAGGCAGTATCCGGGTTAATTCGGACAAATTGGTCGTCTATTTTGTGGATGGCGAAGCCGATAAGCTGGTGTTTACCGGGAACAAGGCGAAATTCAAACAAACGCCGAATGAGGGCGATGAGGACATAACTGGAGAAGCTTTCACGGGGGAGTATTACCCTAAGAAGAACCTTCTGGTGCTGATCGACCAAGCTGTTGTCTGGCAAGGCAACGCCACCTACGCCAGCGACCTGATCGAATACGACAGCAAACGTTCCATCGTGAAAGCCGGGGAAAAATCGTCTGACGCCAAGCGCGTCCATGTCCTGCTGCAACCTAAACAAAAAACGGAAAACAAGAAGAATGACAACACTAGCGGCAAAACACCTGATCAAAAACTACAATAAACGTAATGTTGTAGACGGTGTTTCTTTGCATGTGAAAACCGGTGAGGTGGTCGGTTTGCTAGGCCCCAATGGTGCAGGGAAAACAACGAGTTTTTATATGCTGGTTGGTCTTATCAAGCCCGATGAGGGCGAAATTTTGCTGGACTCCCTGGATATCACCCACCATCCCATGCATTTGCGGGCGCAGTTAGGTGTGGGTTACTTGCCCCAGGAACCTTCGGTTTTCCGCAAGCTCAGTGTGGCGGATAATCTTAGGGCGGTTTTGCAAATCCGTTCGGATTTGACGGAAGGGCAGATGGAGCTGATTATCGATGAATTGCTGGAAGAATTCCATATCCCCAATCTCCGCAACCAAATGGCCTTGAGTTTGTCGGGGGGCGAGCGGCGGCGTGTCGAAATAGCCAGGGCATTGGCAAGCAATCCGCAGTTTATTTTACTCGACGAACCTTTTGCCGGTGTCGACCCCATCTCCGTCGAAGACATACAAAAGATCATAGAACATCTTAAGGATCGGGGGATCGGAATCCTAATTACCGAGCATAATGTCCAAGAAACACTAGGCATTTGTAGCCGTGCGTATATACTAAACGCAGGGCGGGTAATTGCCGAAGGCGATACCGAAGCCATCGTTAAAAATGAAGAGGTAAGAAAGGTTTATCTTGGCAACAATTTTAAATTATGATGTTCGCAATCTGTTTTAAAGTGATGCGCTGATGAAACATTCCATTAACCTTAAGTTAGGCCAACAATTATCGATGACGCCGCAATTGCAGCAGGCGATCAGGTTGTTGCAAATGTCTACCTTAGATCTACAGCAGGAAATCCAACAAGCGCTGGAATCCAACTTAATGTTGGAGGTAGATGAGGAAGACGCTGGCTTTCAGTCTCTCGATGCAATCACAGAAAAGAAACCAGAAAATAGCGATACCGCTACGAGCGAAGGCTCACAAACAGATTTGCCCGATGAGTTGCCCATCGATTCCTCCTGGGAAGATGTTTACCAAGAAGACTTCGAGGTCAGTAGCGGCACAAACAATGAAACGGTAGAATTCGAAACGCAGAGGGGAAATACCTCAACGTTAGTGGATCACTTGATCTGGCAACTGGAACTCACGCCATTTACTGACCGCGACCACGATATCGCCTTGTCAATCATTGATTCCATCAATGCTGAGGGTTATTTGATGAGCGGCCTGGAGGAAATTTTTCAAGGTTTGCAAGGTCAAATGGATGACTTAGATTATGAAGAAGTCGAAGCGGTTTTGCACCGGGTACAAAATTTTGACCCGTCGGGTGTCGCTGCCGCAGACCTTCAGGATTGCCTCAGGATTCAATTGACGCAGCTGCCCGAACAAACGCCATACAAAACTGAAGCCCTACAAGTGGTGACGAAACACCTGGGATTATTGGCTAACCATGACCGGTCTGCCCTTATCCGGGAATTATCGGTCTCTTCACAGCAGGTCGATAAGATTGTCGCGCTAATCAGGTCGCTCGACCCTAAACCGGGTTTACAGATACAGCAATCCGAGTCCGAATACGTGATCCCCGATGTCTACGTCAGCAAGCGCGGCAATACCTGGCAGGTCAACCTCAACCCCGAAATTGCCCCCAAATTGCGCATCAATACCGAATATTCCGCACTGATCAAAAGGGCGGATGAAAGCAAGGACAACCAATGCCTAAAAGAGCATTACCAAGAGGCAAAATGGTTCATCAAAAGCCTGCAAGGACGGAACGATACGCTGTTGCGGGTTGCACGGGCGATTGTTGCCAGGCAAACCGATTTCCTTGAACACGGCGCTATCGCCATGAAGCCGATGGTGCTAAAAGTGATTGCTGAAGAATTGGAGCTCCACGAATCGACCGTTTCTAGGGTCACGACCCAGAAATATATGCATACCCCGAACGGGATTGTGGAGTTCAAATACTTTTTTTCCAGCCATGTTTCAACTGACGAAGGAGGTGAATGTTCATCTACGGCCATCAGGGCCTTTATTAAGGAGTTAGTCAGTAATGAAAATCCCGCAAAACCGTTAAGTGACAGTAAGATTGCGGAATTATTACAAGAAAAAGGGATCAATGTTGCCAGAAGGACCATAGCGAAATATCGGGAGGCAATGTTTATCGGCGCCTCCAACGAAAGAAAGCGCACCCTTTAAGGCTAACTCGCCGAAAATTTTTATTTAATCAATACAGGAAGGAGTATTCCATGCAGGTTATAGTAACAGGTCATCATTTAGAAATAACAGATTCATTAAAGGCGCACGTCAATTCTAAATTTGAAAAGTTAGGGCGTCATTTTGACAAAGTTACTGATGTACATGTTATCTTGAGCATAGAAAAATTAATGCAAAAAGCGGAAGCCACAGTGCATATCAACGGCGCGACTGTGTTTGCTGAAGACCACCAGGAAGACATGTATTCGTCCATAGATAACATGGTCGACAAACTGGACCGTCAAATAACTAAGCATAAAGAGAAAATCACTAGCCACCGCTAATCTATACCATAATCTTACAATCCAGGGTGCAAGGTATATTTTATACTTTGCACCGTTGCCCTTAAACATACCTATGAAGTTAATTATTGTCAGCGGCCTTTCCGGTTCCGGCAAAAGTATTGCCTTGGAAACCTTGGAAGATTGCGGGTATTACTGTGTCGATAACTTGCCCGTTATGCTGCTGGAGGACTTCATAAATCAAGTCATGCAGGCGGATAAGAACGCCTACGCGAAAACCGCAATCAGCATAGATGCCAGGAACCAAAGCGAAAGCCTAATGAATTTCAGCGATAGCTTACGGATGATCCGTAGTAAGGGTATTGATTGTGAAATTATTTTTATGCAGGCCGAAGAATCGACTTTATTGAAACGTTACAGCGAAACCCGCCGTAAACATCCCCTCACGGATTTTAATATACCTTTGAAAGAAGCGCTAAAGATCGAGAAAGAGATGTTGGTGCCGATTGCCCGGCATGCGAGCGTTGTCATTGACACCAGCCGGACCCATTACCATCAACTCCGGGATTTGGTAAAAGACCAAATTGGGGAACGCGAATTCCGGCATATTTCGTTGCAGTTCCAGTCCTTTGGTTTCAAGAATGGCGTACCGTTAGATGCCGATTTTGTTTTTGACGCTCGCGGCTTGCCTAACCCTTACTGGATTCCCGAACTGAGGGGATTAACCGGTAAAGACCAGGCCGTTAGCGATTTTTTAAAAGGCCACGACCTGGTTTCAGAATTTTTCCAGGATATTACCGATTTTCTGGAACGCTGGATTCCAAGGTTTGAAGCGGAAGGACGAAGTTACCTGACCGTGGCTATTGGCTGCACAGGGGGACAGCACCGCTCGGTGTTTTTGGTTGATTCGTTGGCAAAGCAATTTAAGAGCCCGACCCTTAACGTTATTGTACGTCACCGCGAACTCAGTTAAAAACCATTGCATCTAGGGGATTACCCCTAGCTAATCGTTGGGAAGGCTAATTTAGGGACAGTGTTTCGACACGCCCTTTCATTTCTACCGCCAATTTGCCTTCTTTCGCCAACCAACCGATGGCGCGTTGGATATCGTTTTTGCCTACCCCGGTTTCAGTGGTAATTTTTGTCACGCTGGAAGGCCCATTTTTGTCCAAATAATGCCAAATTTTACCGGCAGCTTCGCCTATTTCCGAAATTGCAGTCATATAATCACCTTATGATTGGGTTGGTTGCTTAAAATTAAAATCTTTTCGTTTGGTCATCGGGCATGATGATATTCAGTTCCAAGGTTTCTTGGTTACCGTCCTGTTCAAAACTAACAGATATGGCATCTTTGTCAACTTTCACATACTTTTGTATTACATCCAGCAGTTCTTGTTGCAGTTGTGGCAAGTATAGCGGCTGATTTTTGGAAGTCCGTTCGTGGGCAACCAGTATTTGCAGCCTTTCTTTAGCGAGGGAGGCCGAGCTGGTTTTCGATGTCTTAAAGTAATCCAATAAGCTCATTACCTACCTCCGAAAAGCTTGCCGAAGAAGCCTTTCTTGTCATCAATAAACCGGTGCGGTTTATTTTCGCCCAGGTATCGGGCAACGATATCGGCATAGGCCTGTCCGGCATCGCTTTTTTCATCAAGGATGACGGGTATGCCGGAATTTGAGGCATTCAATACGGATTTTGATTCTGGGATGACACCCAACAAATGCAAAGACAAGATTTCCTGGACATCGTCGACGCTCAGCATTTCGCCTAATTTGACGCGTTCGGGCGAGTACCGCGTAAGCAAGAGGTATTCTTTGATGGGTTCCTTGTTTTGTTCAGCCCGACGGGATTTGCTGGCTAAAATCCCCAACATACGGTCTGAGTCCCTGACCGAGGACACTTCCGGATTGGTGACCACAAAAGCGTCGTCGGCATAATACATCGCCAAATGGGCGCCTTTTTCGATCCCTGCCGGGGAATCGCATATGATATACTTGAAATCCTTGGACAAATCGTCCAACACCTTGCCAACGCCTTCTTGGTTCAAGGCATCTTTGTCGCGGGTTTGCGAGGCCGGCAGGATGTAAAGCTGGTTACAGTTTTTATCCTTGATCAATGCTTGGTTTAGGCTGGCTTCGCCGTTGATCACATTGATAAAATCATAGACTACCCGGCGTTCGCAACCCATGATTAAGTCCAGGTTACGCAATCCGACATCAAAATCAATCACGGCGGTCTTGTGGCCTTTTTTTGCAAGCCCCATGGCGATAGCTGCGCTGGTCGTGGTTTTACCTACGCCCCCCTTACCTGATGTTACAACGATAATTCTTGCCAATTGCTGTTCCCCCTCTAGCGGAATGGATTAAATTTCTTTTATGACTAACGTCTGTTTGTCTAGATAAATTTGTACAGGTGTATTGCGGATGTTTTGGTTGAGGTCTTCGCTGATCTTATAGTTTCCGGCAATGGAGATAAGTTCTGCCTGAAGGTCGGTGCAAAAAATACGTGCGTCAGCATTGCCTTGCACGCCGGCTAAGGCGCGCCCCCGCAATGAGCCGTAGACATGGATGTTGCCCTCTGCCAGGATTTCGGTACCGGCGCTTACCGGGGCAATGATTATCAAGTCGCCAGCCGCATAAACACGCTGGCCCGAACGAATTGGCTGGGTTATGATGGTTGTGCCTGTTTGCAACAGGTCTTTGGCTTCCGGTTCAGGCGACGGGGCTTTCGGCTTCTTGGCTTCAGCTGTGATGGCGCTTGTATGCACGGAATGGACGGGAATCCCTAATGAGATTGCCTTTTCATTCTGTTGGGCATTGCCTCCCCTAATGCCAATAGGCAATAAGCCTAATTTCCTTATCAGTTCAATGGTTGCGGCAATATCGATGTCCATTTTATGTTTGTTTATCTCTTGGACATCCAAGACCAACGGGGAATTTTTAAAAAATTCCGGCGCCAATTTGATTTTTGCTTGCAATTGCTGTTCGATTACGATCAGGTCATTACTTGAAACCACTAATACAGGCACAGAAAAAGTGCTGCTCTTGAATTCCAAGGCCGGTGGATTATAAGACGTTGTTTGAGGGTCGTTTGGCATCCGTTCGATAGTATTTTTCAGCTTTTTACCAATATTACCACTAGTCTTAAAAAAAATCATTTTTCGCAGCCTAAAAACTTGCCTGGCTTTAGTATTATGGTTTATGCGTTGCCATAACGAATTAACATGGCAATTTACTTCGGTATCATTTTTTGATGGCCATTGTTTTAGTGCGGCAGCATGAAAATAGCCATTACCAATCGTCCTGGTAACTGGATGCCGTAACCTAAGCAGAGTACTTGCAATTTCCCTTTTTTTCCTTTAACTTAGCAGAATCCGTAATGGCTAGGGGTGCTTTGATTTTATTTCAAGGCTGAGAAATACCCTTTGAACCTGACCCCGGTTAATACCGGCGTAGGGAAGCCCAACTTCCCGCGCCTTGTTTAGTTATATTGGAGATAAGCATGAGCGCTGTCATCAAAGATGCCTCTTTTACCGCCGTAAACAGCGTAAAAATCGATTCTTACCCTGCATCGGAAAAAGTTTACTTGCCTGGAAGCCGTCCCGACATTCGGGTTCCAATGCGTAAAATTACCTTGTCCGATACCCCCGCCCACTTCGGCGCGGAAAAAAATCCACCGATTTACGTCTACGATACGTCGGGCGTTTATACCGACCCTACTGTCAACGTCGACTTAAAGAAAGGGTTGGGCTCCGTCCGCGCGGCTTGGATATCGGAACGCAACGACACTGAGGAGTTATCCGGCCCGAGTTCTGAATTCGGCCGCCAAAGGTTGGCCGACCCCATTACCGCCAACCTTCGTTTCGAACATATCCGCAAACCGCGTCGCGCCAAGGCTGGGGCGAATGTAAGCCAAATGCACTATGCCAAAAAAGGCATCATCACGCCGGAAATGGAATTCATTGCCATCCGGGAAAACCAGAATATGGAACAAATGCGCGACCTCTGGAAAGACCAGCATCCCGGCAATTCCTACGGCGCTTCGATTCCGCCGTTTATTACCCCGGAATTTGTCCGCGACGAAGTGGCGCGGGGTCGGGCAATCATACCCGCCAATATCAACCATCCGGAACTGGAACCGATGGTTATCGGGCGCAATTTTCTGGTGAAAATCAACGGTAACCTGGGTAATTCCGCCGTCACCTCTTCCATTGATGAAGAAGTCGAAAAAATGCTTTGGGCGATCCGCTGGGGCGGCGATACCGTGATGGATTTGTCCACCGGCAAGAATATCCACGAAACCCGGGAATGGATACTGCGGAATTCGCCTGTGCCTATCGGGACCGTACCTATCTACCAAGCCTTGGAAAAAGTCAACGGCAAGGCCGAAGAACTGACTTGGCCTATCTACCGCGATACCCTTATCGAGCAAGCGGAACAAGGCGTCGACTACTTCACTATCCACGCCGGCGTAAGGCTTCACCATGTGCCGTTGACAGCAAAACGGATGACCGGCATTGTTTCCCGCGGCGGTTCCATCATGGCCAAATGGTGCCTAGCGCATCACAAAGAGAGTTTTTTGTACACGCATTTTGAAGAAATCTGCGAAATCATGAAAGCTTATGACGTGTCTTTCTCGTTAGGCGATGGCTTGCGTCCAGGCTCCATTTACGATGCCAATGACGCAGCACAATTCGGCGAACTGGAAACGTTGGGAGAATTGACCAAAATCGCCTGGAAACACGATGTCCAAACCATGATTGAAGGGCCAGGCCATGTGCCCTTGCACATGATTAAGGTCAATATGGATAAGCAACTCGAGGAGTGCGGGGAGGCGCCATTTTATACGCTGGGGCCGCTAACGACGGATATCGCGCCCGGTTACGACCACATCACGTCCGCTATCGGTGCGGCTAACATCGGCTGGTACGGCTGTGCAATGTTGTGTTATGTGACCCAAAAGGAGCATCTTGGCTTGCCCAACAAACAAGATGTACGCGAAGGCATCGTCACCTACAAAATCGCCGCCCATGCCGCCGACCTTGCGAAAGGCCACCCTGGCGCACAGGCGCGGGATAACGCCATGTCCAAGGCACGGTTCGAATTCCGCTGGGAAGACCAGTTTAATATCGGGCTGGATCCTGAAAAAGCCCGGGAATTCCATGACGAAACCTTACCGAAAGAATCGGCTAAAATAGCCCATTTCTGCTCCATGTGCGGCCCCCATTTCTGCTCGATGAAAATCAGCCAGGATGTACGTGAATATGCACAGGCAAAAGGCATACAAGACGAAGAAGAGGCCCTAACCTTAGGGATGATTGAAAAATCAAAACAATTTATTGAGGAAGGCGCCGATATTTATCAAAAGGTGTAATTTGTTTGGTACACAACGTCCCCCCTTGGAATGGCCGAAGCAACTCAGTTGCTTCGGTAAACGCCGTTAGGTAGCGGATTACGCAGTATTTACGGTCGATTTTTGCCTTGGCTTTTCTCTAAGTGTTGAGGGTTTCCAGTCATCGATTCGGCACGACTTTCATGGGTAAACTTCCTGATAAGCAAAAGGATACTTTCTTCCATATCATTATTGTCCAAACCGCTTATTTGACCTTTAAGCATAAAGGCACAAATTCCGTGCAAGCCGCCCAGGAATGCTAAGGCAGTTTGTTTTCGTTGGGTAAGGGATAAACCCGGGTTAAGTTGTTCGAATTCGACTTCAAATTTTCGATATAAGCGATCTATTTTCGTTTGATACCATTCCGGCGGTACCTTGTTATTTTCTTGGCTGCAATGTTCAAAAACCATGCTCCAACGATTGAGGTTTTGCCTGGCGTAGCGGATATAAATATCGGCCATTTCTTTCAATCGTTGTTCACCGGATTGCGCTTGGACTTGTTCCAATTGGCCAACAATGGTATCCAATGTCTTGCCCTTAATATGCAAGGTCAATTCGTTCAAGCTTTCAAAAACCATGTAGATACTGCCCACGGTATAGCCGATTTTCATTGCTATATTGCGCACCCGTAGTGCGGGCAGCCCCCCTTTTTCAACCAAATCCTCGGCTGCTGCCAATACCATGTCTTTTATCTGTTCTAAGGTATGGTGACCACGTCTTGCCATTATTGCTTATTCCTGAAGAAAGCTATTTGTTTATTTCATAAATGACGTAACTTTGCAAAGCTTAACATATGTTGTGGACAACCCTTAAATCCGCATAAGGAATTGAGGGCAACATTAGCATTAATGCCTGAACCTTGGCCATCTTTAGATGATATTTTCGATTCTTGCAGTATCGCGTTTGCCCCTGCCGCAGTCAAATCGGGTTTTAGTTCCAATAACAAGGCAATGACACCTGAAATTTCTGCTGCTGCGATTGAACTGCCGGAAATAAAATCGTAGGTGCCGTGGGGTAAGGTGGTTAGTATTTTCTCGCTCGGGGCGGATATGGATCCATTCAAGGAATTGGGGTTGGAAGCTGTAGTTTTGATTGACTGGACTGAAATAACGCCTTTTAATGAAGCGGGAAAATTTATGCTCGAATTATCGCCAGTGTCGGCAGCGACTACGATGATGCCCTTTTCTAAGGCCTTATTAAGCAACAAGGTAAGCAAAGGGTCTTCAGGCCCGGTCAAGCTCATATTGAGGATATTGACCTTCTCCTTGATGGCGGTATTGATGGCTAGGGCAAGCGTAAAGCTGTTGCACACCGCTTCAATAGCGTCGGCTTTATCAGGCCAGCAAGCTTTTAAGGCGACCAGTTTGGCATTAGGCGCTACCCCGATAATGCCTTTGGAATTGTCCATTTTTGCAACCATAACGCCCGCTACCGCAGTGCCATGTTTGTCGGTCGAAAAACTGTCGGAAATGTCTTTTGCAAAATTTTGGTTACTGCTGATCTGTCCGGCTAGATCGGGATGGTCTAAATCCACGCCGGTATCGATCATGCCAATGCTAATGCCTTGACCCGTTGACCTACCATGGGCTAGGGATATTTGCATCTGTTCTAAATTGGTTTGTAGCTTCAAGTAAGGGTCGTTGGTATTTTGCGCCTTAGTCCTAAATACATTCATGCTTTGCGCAATATCGACGCGGTCATCTTTAGATAAACGCTCAATGATTGTTTCCATCATAGCCTTGTCCGAAAGCCTGTAGACTACGCAATGCGCGCCGACTTCGGTCATCGGCCATTCGGCCAATTTTTCCAGTCCGTAATCGTCAGCAAGCTGATTGGTAATCCGCTCGCTCCAAGTGGATGTTTGGTACTTGCCCCGTTGTCTGTATGATGTCGGCGAGGCTGAGCTTTTGATGCTGTTAATTGAGTTGTCAGAAAATGCAACCAATAGTAACCGATCGGCATTTTGCGGATCCAGCATGTTGCTCAGCCCGCCGGAAGAGTCTAGCCCGGTTTTGCTGTGCGTAAGGCCGGAAAAAAAACTTAAGGCCAGGAATGCCGCCAATAAATAGGCTTTCAATTTTATCTCTCCGGGTACATTGAGGAAAGTGCGGCGTAGGCTGGTTCTGCAAAAATAACGTTAGTGTCTTTCCTTAAGGACTCAACAACATCAAGAAGTTTTTTGGCAGGCATATCTTTATCTAGCTTCACGGTATAGACACCCTGAGCGGTCGGTTTATCAACAAACATCCCATGGATACGTTCGAGAGTTTTGTCCTTTTGCTGCTGGTTAACGTTTTCGGCAAACACTACCCTGATTTCGTTAGCGTTTGAGCTGTCTTGTTCGCCGTCGGACAAGGTCTTAAAAAGGTTTCCCTGTTGACTATCATTCCCAATATGGCCGGGCGCCAGCATGATAACGGACAACAATAAGGCTGCTGCCATTGCCAATGCAGGATGGGGTAATCCACCACCCGTCCAACGCTGTTTTTTGGTCGGGCTTGATTGTCCAGGTGAACCGGCACTATTGTTTATGTGCCGGTCTGGCTGGGCTTGTTCTTGCGATGTTTGTGGCTGGTTTTGCAGGCGCATTTTCAAGCGGCTAAAGGAGGCGCGTTCCGCCGAATCCAGCGCGCCTTCTTTGACTACGGCCTGTGCGAGTTTTTGCAACTGGATTAATTCGCGCTTGCACGTCAGGCAAATGCCTAAGTGCGATTCTACCGCCTGTAGTTCAGCGCCTTGCAGTGTTTGGTTGACATACCAAGGCAATAACTGGGAAAGCTCCAGATGGTCAGAGTATGGTTTAGTATCAGGTTGTTTCATTCTAAACTCCAGGGCTTTCAATTACCGATGTGCTTCGGGCGCAAATATTTGCGCCAGATTCTTACGGGCATGGAACATTCGGGTTTTTACAGTATTTTCCGGACAACCCATGATAACGGCGATTTCACTGTAATGTAAGCCGTGGTAATAAGTCAGCTCGATGACTGCCCGGTGTTCCGGCGATAATGAGTTAAGCGCCGATTCCAGCCAGTCATCTATTTCTAATTGGTTAAGCCCGGCGTCATGTTTCCCTAGCCACGTGCTGTCTTCGTCCAGTTCATCGAGCGACTCTACCTCAGTACGGCCAAAATTGCGTAACGCCTGTCGCGCCTTATTAAAGGCGATACCAAATATCCAGGTTGAAGGCTTACAGCTTGAATCATAGCTCGCAGCCTTCTCCCAAACAACAAACATCACATCATTAATGATTTCATCTATCAAGTCTTCTCGGCCGGTAATGCGGCCGACAAAACGGAACAACCTAGGGTAATAATGGTGGTAAAGCTGCTCGAGCGCATTTTCATCGGCATTACAGAGTCGGGCTATTAACTCGGCATCACGAATTTGCTGGCCGTATTGCTGTGTATTCAATGGCTTACCTGAGAAAGAAAATTTTTCTACCGATGATGGTTTCATTTAAATGTATACTATTTAGATTAAGCTTACACATTAATTCCAAAAAATCGGCAACAGGTTCAAGTCAAAATCAATAATTTAAAATTTATTTATAATTTTTCGATTTGATTTACCCCATTTATATTGGGCGCTACTGAAACTTAGCTATGAGTAAATGAAATATCAGCAACCCTATAGACGGGATTGTTTTTTAAAACCGTAGCTTATTTGCCGCTTTCCCAAGTCCAAAATATCAACCTGTTTAATAGAGCCGCTGTTTTCGTCATGATTTACAACTATACATTGCGCTTGGCGCCAATCTTCCATGGCATTTCTATAACGGGGCTTTGACGATACAGGCAATTTAAGGGTTGCTTGCCGTTTTTGTAACGCCAGGCTTCGATAAGGCTTGCCCAACCATTGCAGCACAGACCATGCAAAAAATACCGCAATCATGGCCATTACAACTGACATATGGCTGCCAAGCACTTCCAGTAACGCCAATATGGATTGTTCCGCAGCAGAAGCGGGATGTCCCGGATGTATCCCCAATAAAAGCGTGAGCGCTGCCAGCAAAGGCAACCAAAGGTAAATCCAGAAAGCCCAGGCCATACTGGTAAACATATTCCCTAAAAACCGTTTTAACATTGATTGATGGCTATATTGGTCAAGAATTAAGCTTCGCATAAATATTTCACTCAAAATTTTTGGATTGGTTAAAATCGCCCGTAACACCTCGGTCCGGGCTTACCCAGCGGGCTCGTAAGCCGCGCTTACGCAGCAGGGTTTTCGGTATGGCGACGATGATGGTCAACATGTTCACTATCCAGAAGCCGAATGGATACCAGATAGTCCAGATGTAATAACGAATCAGTTGATGGTCGTAGTCCTTGTCCAGGAATAGGCTCAACAGCATTTGTAACAGGCAGGTTGTCCCAATAATGACGCCGCTGTATTCCGGCAATAACGATGTCATTGAAGTGACTGTACCGCCTGAAGGGACGGGGGCGCCTGGAGCGATATTGTTAAGGGCAATTATCACGTCGAAACCATAAGCCACCAGGACTGCCGCAACCGAACAAGCCCAGAGTACGCTCACGATGTGTTCAAAAAATAACGGCCATACCGGATAGCTGCGCCAATCACGGAACATGCCTTTATATTTGTTGATGATTTGCAGGCCTCCCATCGCCCAGCGCAACCGTTGCTTCCAAAGACCCCCAAAAGTCTCCGGCATCAGTATCCAGGCCAGTGCCCGCGGTTCAAAGCGGACATCCCAACCGGCCAACTGAAGTTTCCAGGTAATGTCCATATCCTCGGTAAGCATATCCGGGCTCCAATAATTGACATCCTGCAAGGCGCTTCGGCGGAATGCCGTGACCACCCCCGATGCCGTAAAGAGTTGCCGGTAAAATACCCGTTGCGCGCGTTTAATTAAGCCGACCAACGACGAAAATTCGCCAACCTGGAGCCTTCCAAGCAAGGTTGACCGGGTACGGATACGTGGGTTGCCGGTGACTGCGCCTACTTGGGAGCCGTCGAGAAAATGATGCAGGAACCAGGGAATGGCGTCGTGGTCGAGCAGGGCGTCGCCGTCAATGCCGATAATATAATCGCTGTCCGATAAGTTCGCGGCCGTATTCAGGGCTATTGACTTCCCTTGGTTTTTTGCTTGGTGGATGACCCTAAGCCTGGGATGGTCGAGCGCCATTCCAGCCAAAATCTTTCCGGTGCCGTCGGTGCTGCCGTCGTTAACGGCAATGACTTCATAATGGGGATAGCGCATGTCCATCAAATGGCCGATCACTTCGCACACATGATCCTTTTCATTAAAGCACGGTACAACGATGCTGACTTTAGGGTAAGCCTGCAATTGCACTGTTTTCGGCTGCCTAAACTCGTATCGCAGATAAAACAACAGGGCGCCTATCGACCATAAATACGCCATGAATAGCGGGTAATAATAGGTAAAGCCCAGCAACACCTGGATAACGCGTAAAACATTTTGGCTAAATGTTTCGATCATGGTTAATGTCCTTATAATGGGTTGGTTTGTAAGGATATTGCCTGTTTAATGGCAGTAAACTCGGGATAGCCCTGGACAGGATCGTCAGGGAAATAACCGAAATTGCGTGCGCCGTTTTGCTGTAAAAGCGCCAATTGCCCTGCCAGTTTTTCGCTGTTGTTAGGTGCTGGATTTCCTGATATATCCAAAAGGAAAACGGCATGATTTATATTTGGGATGCGTTCCGTAACCGTCTCCAGCCAATGTTCCGTTTCGTCGGCATCCCTTTTTGCTTGGGTTAAGGACAAGACGACGAAATCATAGCGCTTGAGATAATCGTTAAGGATGTGTTGGTTTTCCTTCAATGCCTGATCTTCTGTTATCCATGATGTTGGGATGAGCCGTGCCGTAAATGCGTATGGGTGATGTACCCTAAAAATATCAATCAATTCTTTTGAAAACGCAGTCAAGGCATTTTCTTGAGGGAAGCTGGGCATGTTGATGTCGCCCAATAACAAGCCACCGATCCGCGGTGCATTTTTGGCGGCATCCTCGTAGATTTCCTTAATTATCCCTTGGTTAAAAACTTGCCCGGATGTCGATTCAATTGCCCCGACAGGTAACCAGGCAAAGACGTAAAGTGTTTCAGTACCAACCGAAGCGCGGGTATATAATTGCCAAGCGACGCGGTTAAAAAGGTCGGCCCGAATCGGCAGGTGACGGTTTGGGAAATAAGCGGCATCCGCCTTTCCGTCACGGTCTAAGTCGGTTACTGCACGAAGGTAGATAGTATTGACGTGGAGCCGGTGGATGCGCTCGATCAGCATGCCGACATTTTTTTCCTGTTTTAACGGGTCGGGGTCGTATAGCGTATCAAGGTCTATCGCCACTACCCTTGTCAATGGCTGTTCCTTGCCATCATAGCTTGCAGGTTGGCGCAGTACCTGTTTGAGGTCGCTGACCTTGTCGTGAAAGACCAGCATATCACGGCGTATCCGCGCCAAGGGATGGTCGGGTGTGTTAGGGCCGGCTTCCAAGGTCAGGGTGATCGGCATGCCTTCGGCTTTCGAAGCTTCCACACCGATCATATTGTAAGCGCCGTAAGGCCAAATCATCGCCCTCGGTTTTTTGCCGGTTTCACGGCCGATTAAAGCAGAATTCTTGGCGAGGTCGCTACGAAGGCGTGCCATATATTCGCCATTCTCCTCATAGTGCTTAGTTTCAGTATGGTAAATACGGGTAATTGCCGAAGAAGGCAAGCTGCCTTGGGGATTGCTTTTAGCGCCCTTATGCAAACTATGCGAATGCGAGGCTACTTCGACCAAACCCGATGCAACCATTTCCCTCACTTGCGGCCAAGTCACAAAGTTGTTGCGGGATATCCAGCGGTCGCCGTAGAACACCTTGCCGTCCTTGGATTCTTCCAACCATTCCCCTACCAGGCCGATAACCGCCGGATAATGAAATAGCTTTAGTAACGGGAAAACCCGGGAATACATACTGAGGTAGCCGTCGTCAAAGGTCAGTAAGATAGGCTTAGTAGGTAATTTTGGGCCGCCGTTACGCGCGAACAGGATGTCATCCAGGCTAACCACGTGATAACCGTTTGCCCGTAACCATTCGAATTGCTCGATCAAGGTCGTCGTTTCCAGCGCCCCGTGTTCAGGCCAGGTTTGGAAGCTTTCGCGCAAATTGTCCCTGGTGTCGTGATAACACAACGCTCGAAAACTCAGGCCGTCATACGCATAAGGGTCTTCCGGAATTTCGGTTTTAAGGACAGCATCCAACGGCGTTTCCGCATTCGCGGTAAAACAAGCCGCTAATATAAGCAACCATAACCCGAAGCGCGCTGCCTTGTGCGGCATCGTCAGTTTCATAAGTGCCAGCTCAGGTTGAGGAATGCCAGGGTGCTTTCGTTAAGTTCGCCATCGAAGGGATGCCGTTCATAAGCAACGCCATAACTCAGTGTGCGGAATGGATCAAGGTTTACTTCCTGCTCGTAACGCAACGTACTTGTCATCCCCGAGGCAAAACCTTGTTGCCAGTACTCTCCCGCTCCCAATACCAGGCGCTGTTTAAAGCTCCGTTGATAGCTTCGCCATAATGTCCATTCATTGATCATTTGCGCATCGATGGAAAAATCATTTTGGGGATTGAAATAATCGGCATTCGATAGCGAATTATGGGAACCGGAAATGGTTAATAGGGTATCGAGCTTATAAATAGGTCCGCTCCGCCAGCGTTCCTGCCAGCCAGCGCTTGCTTCAATGCGGTTATTATTGTCGCTTAACCAGGAATTACTGACGGCGGCGCTTAGGTTACGCGATTCGTTGTGGTTATAACCGATCCCAAGTTCAAGGGAGCACATACGAATACCCGAAGCGGCGGCTTGTAATGGGATATTGTTGCTGTTCGATTCAAACTTAGCATTCAATAGCCAATGGTCGTCCGGTGTCCAGGAGCTACCAATGCTGGAACCGTAGTGATCAAACCTAGTTTGGTCTTGGTTGATTTCCCCGCTAACTTGCCAAAGTGGGGACTTATAATCGAGACCGATGCCTAGGCGACCCCTCCTGCCGACTTTTTCATCGAAATCCGCCTCCGCATTAAATGCATGGGCAAGTACGCGCCAATGTTGGTTGAATATTCCGGAATACAACAGGCTGTCGACTTGCCAATTCTGGTTGCCGCGTCTCCCGCCGCCTGTCGGGCTGCTGCCCCAGCCGGATGCAATCGTGAACAGCGGTTGGTTATACGCATGGAACAATTGGTTGATCCGCTGGACTTCACGGTTTTCGGGATAGTATTGGACTAAGCCACCGAGATGATGTTTCGCTGTTTGCGTATCATTCAAGGCAATGGCGGTTTCGGCTATCCCCGTGGCGGCAGGGCTATTGCCCGGATCGTCGACAAGGACACCGGCATATTGCCGTTGGGCTGCGCGCGGTTGGCCGCGGAACTGAAAAAGGTCGCCCTTGGCGAGCCTGACGTCAAGATTGTAAGGGGCTGATTTCAAGGCCTTATCCAATAATTCTTGGCCTTCATTTAATTGGTCGGCATGAAGGCGAGCCAAGATTTGGTTCACGCGGGCTTCTTCATAAAATTCATTATCGACTTCCACACCGCGCAAGCCGCGGTTCAGGATGGGCGGTATTGTTGCCACAAGATGGTCGATAAGCCTTTGGGCGGCATCGAATTCATTGTTGTCGATATAGGCCTCGACCAACTTCAATTGCCATTCCCGATTTGGGTAGTCGCGGTCATTTTTGCTTAATGACAATGCCTGTAAGTAAAGGCCGCGCGCCGCTTCGGGATTGCGTTCATGTAAGTAGGCATCCGCCACTGCCGCAAGCGCATAGGTTGGAATATAACATTTTTGATGTTTTATGATTTGATATAGGTCAAGAACTTCGTCCATCCGCATCCGATCACGCAAGGCAACTAGACGGTCAAATTCGGTATATCGTTCCGATTGGCTATTGTATTTCTGTTCGCGCCGATGCAAGTTTTGCACGTTTTCGCTCCGTAACAATGCCTTATCGGTCGCCTGGAAACGTTGTTGACCAAGCCCCGCTTTGCCTTCCAGCGTGCCCCATTTAATGCTCCTGCCGGAACCTGCCTGTTGGAAAGCCAACAATTCAGCTTGAGAAAAGACTTCAGGGCTTTGTTCCGCATAGTTAAGGGCTAAATGCGGCGCACCCATATTCAAGGCCGCGAAAGCTCGGCCACGCAAGGAATCCTTATCGTTTGAGGCGAATCGTAGGATTTGCTGGTAATCCGCGGCTTCGCTGACATAGTTTCCGCTGTGCTTATAAAGTTCGGCCCGCGCCCGTAGCAAAGGTAAGGAATCAGGCTCATAAGGCCATTGTAAATACTTATCCAATAATTCCTCGGTACGCCCATAGCGGCCATGGGCAATAAAATCCCGCGCTTGGGCATTGATTTTGGACACCGTTGGGATATTTCTTTGCGTTTGGTTTGTCGGTAACGACATGGCAACAGTGGCATTACATAACGTGCAGAGAACCATGATTTGCCACCTCATAAGCCAAAACGGGTTGAAGCCAGGCTTGATTTCTTGTTCTTTGAGTCCATGCGGTTATAGTTGTTTGGTAATCAGCCAGCATTTTATGAATCACACAAAAACCGAACTTTTACCGAATTTCAAAATATTTAATCGTTTTCTTCCTTGCCCGTTTATTCCAAAAGAAGGGCTAATAGTTCATTCCTGCTCCAACAAAAGATTTTTTATGCATATTTTGATTATCGCCGTTTTCACATTTAATCTTATATGATCCACGCCCATACCCTTTTGCAAGCTTAAGGATGAACTTAAAAAGAGCATTTGAACAAGTGGAATTCCGTTCGTGCTGAGCCCAGTCGAAGCATATGCGGAATTCCACTTGCTCACCCATTCTATGGGCTATCAAAAATCCGTTCACTTTTCGACTGGGCTCAGGCCGAACGGATTTTTGACAGCTCAACTGCTCTTTTTAGGATGGAAAGTGATGGTTAGTTATTCAGACCTTAGTAAAACTATCGAACCGCGAGGAAAACTACTTTGTACGGGCGGGCTTTAATTTTCCCGGGACAATTTTTTAAGCTGATATGGATTGTTTGCCCGGGGTATGAAGGAAGTTCCCTAGTGCGGAGATTCTTCAATAGGTTGGTAAATCCTATCGTAAGAATAAGTTTTGGCCTTAAAGGTGATTTTTTAACGATGCAGCTTAATCAAACCCATTATGTCGTTACATTATTGGGAAGCGGCTGGCCGGGCTTTTATGGTCTTGCAATTGGCGCGAACCCCGCCAACGCGAGTGTGGTTCCCGGCTTTATATAAGCTACCTACGATTTGGCCTTTTTTTATGAAGTCAGGCGCGATTTCTTTCGTATTAGGATTATTAAAAACAAAATCCGGGTCGCTGTGGAATATAAATTCAATTATCCCGTTACCGTCCGCCGGTTTGGTTTCGGTTTGCTCGACGTTTTCCCCAGAGTAAACCTTTGCATAATATTCACCGTTAAAGCCGGTACCGAGCAGTTTTATGGCCGAATGGGCATCATCTCCACTGACTTGGCAAGCAAGGCTAAGGGACGTAGCGTCTGCATCTGCTAAGAAGCACAGGTCAAGGGATAAGGCGATAACGGCAAATAATATTTTTTTATTAACAGCCATAAGACATTGTCGATAATGATTAATAATGATTTTTGCTAATCTTCCCTGAATTCACACTCACTACTGAGTTTCGCCACAAGAAGCTTAGTCTTGGCGTTGCGGATGAGCCCCAATACCTTACGGCCTTTGATAAAAGTGGCCGGAATTAAGGTGTTGCCGGGTTCTTCTTCGGAATGGCTGTCGAATTCAAATTCAATTTTTCGGTAAGCAGTAGCTTTTACCGGAGATTTAACCCAAACCCCCCCTGAATATATTTTTGCGAAGTATTTCCCCCGGATACCCCTGCCCGTTACTTTCACTTTAGAGCGCTCATTGCCACGGACTTGGCACCAAACACCAATACCAGCGGCTTCCGCAACTGTTGCTACGCCTAAACTAAACACAAAAGTCAGTAGGGTGACGGTTATTGGTTTGTTGAAGTTCAAGTCAATTCCAGGGATAAAAATAGAAATTCGCCATTGTTGTGTAGCTATTGATAAAAAGGGCTTACAGAATTTAACTGTAAATCGCAAAAAAAGCTAAAAGGTTCATTGGAGAATGAAATTTTTCGCGATTGGATGCAGTTTGTCCATAACGTTAAGTCCGTTTACATTAAACCACTCACGATACCTTCCTCAATTCCCCCAAACCGTTCGGCTTTTTGACCAATTGGAGTTGCACCTTAAATCGCTTTTGCACGGCTTCCACATGGGAGATAACGCCAACGATTTTGCCGTGTGTGTGCAGGCTTTCGAGGGTGTTCATTACCGTTTCAAAGGTATTGTTGTCGAGATTGCTGAATCCTTCGTCTATGAACAATGAATCGACGGATCTGCTGTTATTCGCCAATTCCGATAGCCCCAATGCTAATGCCAAGCTTACGACAAAGCTCTCGCCCCCTGAGAGGGTTTTGGGCGAACGGCAGATATTGCCCTGTTTGGTGTCTTTAATTTCCAAGGCAAACCCTAAGTCGCTGGGTTTCTGCTGGATATAATAACGGTTGCTGATTTTTTCCAGTATCGCATTGGTTTGTGAAATCAGCTTTTCCGCTACCCGTTCCTGGACGCGACGACGAAAATTCATCCCGTTTTCCGCCGATATTTCCGCAACTTCGGCGTTAGCTTGATTGGCCTGTTTTTGTTGGCTTTCCACTTGCGCTAAAACTACGGCGTATTTTTCCTTATATTGCTTTTGCTCGCGGACTATGGTTTCCAAACGCCGCGCTTCCATTTCTGCCAATTCCAATTTTTCCTTTGCAGCTTTTATTTTCAGGGCAATTTCTTCTGCGGTTAATTCAGTTTTGACTTCACCTTCATGGCTTTTCAATTGCCCGTAAAGGGCTTCCAGTTCGGTGCCTAATCGGGCAACAGCTTCATCCAATTCGGCTTTTTGCCCGACAAATTCAGGCTGGCTTTCCATCAACTCTAAAATTTGGAGGATTTCACCCAAACTATTGAATTGGGTCTCTTGCATTTTTTGGGCGATGGCTAAGCTTAAAGTATCGGTCTCGGTTTTCAATTGGTTTATCACTTGTTCTTTGTCGGCAATGAATTTTTGCTTTTCAACCAAAGCCAGGTGCAACCCGACCACTTCCTCAGTCTGTAGTTGATTGTTAAAATAATCCAGACGTTCTTTATAAGTGTCGATTTGAGCCTGTCCCGCTGCTTGTTGGGACAGCAATAATTCCAACTCCTTTGCCAGGCTTTTACTGCGTAAGGCATAACCTTCGTAATCTTGGCGGCGAACCTTCAACTGGTCATCAAGAAGGTTTTCTTTGCCTTTTGCAGGCACGGTTTCACCCACAGAAGCTAACTGCTCAGTAAGCTTTGCCAGTAATTCCTGTTCTTCTTGTTGCGCCTTGGCAATGCCGGCTTCAGTTTCCGAGACCCTTTGCGGTTCGGTTTGCCATTCAGCGTCTATCGTTTGGATAACGCTTTCTAATTGTCTGATGCCGATAGAGTTTTTTTCGATATCTGTTTTTATTTTGGCGATACGTTTCTGGGCGCCTTTGTACTTAGTCAGCAAAATGGTGATATTTTTCAAGTCGGTTGACTCAGTTTTCAACAACCGCTTCATCATCCCCGTTTTCTTAATATCCAGGTCTGCGCTGGCAGTATTCAGTTGGTTACATAAGGTTAGCCATCGCGCCCTAATCTGTTTCAATTGATGGTTTCTTGCTTTATCCCTTTCGGCATATCTTCGGGCCAATTTAATTTGTTCCTGAAGTTCGGTTAACCTAGCACTCAAACGCTTCAGTTTGATACGCTGGTCTAACAAAGCTTGTTGCGAATTTGCAGGGGCGGGCGGACGTTTTGCATAAGGATGGTCTGTGGAACCGCACAATGGGCAGGGTTTGCCGTCGACAAGGTGGGCGCGGTCATGGGCCATTCGCTTTATCAATGCATCATTGAAGATTGATTTTTCGAGGGCCAAACGGATATTTTCTTCGCGTTGTTGTTGTTCCTTTAAAGCCTCAAGTTCGATTTCCAATTCTTCTGCGTCCCGGTCCGGCGCATTTTTTTTCCCCATTAGGCTGAAAAAAAAGGATGTCTGCGGGGATAGCCTTTCGCTGGTGACAGCTAAACTGGCTAATTCCTCAAAAGCTTTTACCCTTTCTTGTTGCTCCGTCAGCAATTCTTCGATTTGTTCAAGGGTATTGCCTTGGGCAAGTTCTTCCAGGTCTTTTTCTTCTTCCGCCAATTTTCGGCTTAACTGGGCTACCGCCTTATTTTTTTTATCAATTTTATTTTTATTTTTCTGCAATGCCGCGTTGGTGGAGTTGGCCCATTTGCTTATGGCTTTCTTTTTTTCATCGAACTCGTCCAGGGATATCCGCAACACCCGCAAACGAACAAGTTCGGGAAAGTTTTCCAATAACGGTTCGTCTAGCGCATGTTCTTCCAACCACTTGGAGACTTCGTCCAACTCGGCTTGCTTTTCGGCAATTTGCCCGGATAAGGACCGCAACAAGATAATTTCAGATTGCCAGTTGGCGTTAAACAGGTTGACTTGGCTCCTTATGCCGTCTATGGCTTGCTTTTGCTCGGTGAAAGATTGCGGCCTGCCTGTCCTTTCTTGTTGGGTCAAGGTATGGACATCGTAGCCTGGTAAGGCCAATGTCCCTTCTATTTGTTTGAGTTCATTATGTAATGCGTTTAACGCCCCATTCTCCCGTTCGAGAGCCTGCTTTTTTTGATCGATAGTTTCGATGTCATCTTTAAAATTTAAAGCATTTTCGGCGGCGGCTAACTGATCCAGCTTTTTTTGCACGGCCAGGCGTTTGGCGATAGCCTCCTGCAACTTGGTTTCTTTAGATTCTATCTGGCTTTTGATCGTTGTCGTTTCCGCCAAGCGGTTTTTCAGCACGGTCAATTGGTTTATTTCTTCCTGGAACTCTGCCGTTTGCTCGCTAAAATCAGCCAAATCCAGTTCGCAAGCTTCCAAAGATTCCGGTTCGATTAAGGGGATGGCCGCTAAGTCCTGTTGTAAGTACAGGAGCTTTTGTTGGGCGTCCGCCAGTTTATCGGTTACTTCTTTTTTGTAGTCGGCGTAAATATCCGTACTGATGATTTTTTCCAGGATAGCCATCCGCTCGCTATCCAAGGCATTTAAAAAAGCGGCAAAATCGCCTTGGGCGAGCAATATGGAACGGGTAAAACTGCGAAAATTCATCCCGGTTATTTCAACCATCCGGTTGCAAACCTGTTGCGGGGAAGCGGCTAATGTTTCTTCGCCGTCAGTCAGGCGGCTTAGTTGCATTTCAGTCGGTAGCACTTCACCCCAAGGGTTACCGTCTTGGCGCTTTACATGCCAGCTCGACCGGTACTTTTCCTTGCCCAGTGCAAACTCGATTTGGGAAAAGCTCTCATTGGTGTGTTGGGTGATAATGTGTTGGGCCGGCTTGTCAAACCGGAAAGTCTCGCCGTAGAGCGCCAGCGTAATGGCATCGAGAATGCTGGACTTACCGGAACCATTAGGCCCCGTAATCGCAAAAACTCCCGTATCGGTAAACGGCGGCTGCTCGAAATCGATCCGGTTCTCGCCTTCCAGGGAGTTGATATTCTTGAAATATAGGTTGAGTATCTTCATAAGCCTATGATAGTTATATAGCGTGTAGGTTGCTATCTGAAGCTTGGTACACACTATTTGAAATTAACCTATATGATACACGGAGGGATAGGTTGAGAAAACAAGCTCAAAAAACCACACGATCTGCGGCTTGATTGTTTCAGATTATCGCTAAGAGCTAAATTAACTCAATGTACTCTCTTAAGGCAGATACCGTTTGAGGCAGTTGTTGCTTTTGCAGTATCACCAAAAACTCTTCTTTTGCTTTCGGAGGTTTTTTTAAAGATTCGCGTTGTTGATCTTGCCCGGATTTCACGGACACTCTTCTAAGCGACTTTTTTAGCCCCAAAAGCTTCCGGGCTAAGATAGCCCAGTTTTGAATGAAGCCGTTTGCGATTGTAATACATTTCGATATATTCGAACACTTGGTGCTTGGCCTCGGAACGGGTCCTGAAGCGTTCGCCATGCACTGCTTCGATCTTGAAGCTATGGTTCCAACTTTCCATGACGGCGTTACCATAACAGTCGCCCTTCTTGCCCATGCTGCAAACCAGCTGATGTTTCCTGAACAGCTTCTGGTAAACGGCTGAACAATATTGGCTGCCCCGGTCAGAATGGACTATCACACCCTTTGGCATCTTCCGGTTCCATAACGCCATGGTGAGGGCATCTGTAATGGCCAACTAAAACCGGACACTTTGTTAGACAGCCTTCTTATAAAAATCCCGCTCAAATTGCAGCGGGGTTTGATAGCCTAATTTTGAGTGCGACCGTTTACCATTATAAAAAGCCAGGTACTCAATAACACTCAATTTGGCCGATGCTTCAGTGCCAAACTTTCCGTAGTTCAGTCGTTCATGCTTAAGGCCGCGGAAAAACCGTTCTGTCGGGCTTGCATCCCAGCAATTACCTTTACGGCCCATGCGCTGTCCCATTTTTGGGTAAAAAAGCCATTTGTAATGCACTGGCACACAACGAAGCCCGCATCTGGTCTGCGATAGCCCAGCCCGCCACTTGCCGGGAATGCCAACCAATAACAACGGCTACCTACAGCCAACCTTCGGGAGTCCAAACGTAGGTGATATCCGTTGTCCAGACTTGGTTGGGCGCAACGACATCAAATTGCCGACCCAAGCGGTTGGGCGGTGTCGCCCCGCTATGGCCACTGTCGGCCGTCACTTTAAAACGCTTGGGATAGCGGGCTTTCAAGCCCAATCGAGCCATTAAATGGCGCACTTGGTAATGCCCTGATTCCATGCCCGCCTTGCCCAGCGCGTCAGGCAACCCCCGATAGCCGTAGGCATGCCTATGGCCACCGAAAAGCTGGCGGGCTTGGCCCCAAGCGCAGCTTTTCGCCGCTTTATCGCTATCCACTGGCGTTTTGAGCCAGGCATAAAGGCACAACCCCCATCACGCGGCATAACACGGTAACTGGGAACGCCTTCTGTTGCGCCCGAATACCCACAGGGCACAAGTAAACCCGTATTTTATCCGGCTTCCTTGGCAAAGGAGACGGCGGCCTTTTTTAATATTTCGCGCCCCATGCGCAACTGTCCGATCTCTTTGCGTAGCCGCAATAATTCAGCTTGGCCCGCCAAGTTGAGGGCTGCCGCCTTGCCGGCAGATGGGGTTGTAGGGCTCCCTCCTGCCCTCGGCCAACGGCCTATCGCACTTGACGGGATTCCCAGGTTATCTGCCGTTTGCTGGTGGGCATAACCATTTTCATTCACTGGCTTCGCGGCATCTTGCTTAAATTCTAATGTGCATTTTGGGTTCGGCCGCTTTGCTTGATCATTCATGTCCACCTCTAATGACATTATAAATCTGCCCCTAAATGTGTCCTGTTTATTTAAACCATTTCACGCGCACATGTAGCGCTGGAACAACACCCTGCGCCAGCGGATCGGGCGGATGGTGCGGAAAACCCTTTCGTTTTCCAAGGACGCAACGTGGCATGACGGCGTGATCCATTGGTTTGCCGTCTCCTATAATTCGAGCGTATCAGTTAACATTTAGCCACTACCTAAATTTTTACATATCTGACTACGTCAATTTTAGATAACCCTTCTGAAATGTTAGTGTAGATTCGGTGAATCTTTTTACCATTATTCGCCTTTAAAATTTTTTCTTTGGAACTCATTGAAGCCGACATATGAATCACGTTATTGTTACGAGGAAATTTAAAGGCAATAACGCCCACCGCCAACCTTGCTGGCAATTATATTGTTGATGTTCCACCTGCTTATCAGCGGCCTATCCAAGCTTTACATCTGCATGTTTGCGGGTTTATTTCTCTTTCGAAGATGAAATCTTTTAATAGCCACAATCCGGGATTATGCTTCTTTTACTGTAGTTGCTGTTTCTTTTTATTTTGTAAGAAGCTTAATTGCTTTTTCAATAACTTGACGAATGGATTGTCCCTGCCAAACTTCTTCTCAAGCCTAGGAATGTCTTTTCTCAGCAAGTCTATTTCTGTGATCATTAGCTTTCTCCTTTTAGGAATTAATAAATACTATAGATTCGGCCTGGTGAAGTATTAAGTATCGGTTCGCCTGTCGAAAGGCGGTGTGTGCTTCGACAAGCTCAGCACGAACGGTTCAGACATTAAAAGACCGCATCAATAACTACGTTGATGAGACAATTTCCAAGCAAATTAAATCCATTTTTTCTGCTCCAAATTCATGCTTTGTCGACATGCCAATGTACATACCTTTCGATTTTTATCGGCCTGATGCCAGGGGATTTTTTTTCTACCTACCAACAAGCGGGTGATACTCTGGTCATATCCCTAGCTACCGTCCTTACGGTACAATTAATAATGCCTTCACTTATTCGATTCGAAAAGGTTTCGGTCACCGCCCAGAAAAAGACAATCCTTTCCGACCTTAGCTTTACCCTCTTTCCTGGGGAACATGCGGTGTTATGCGGCAAATCCGGCTCCGGCAAAAGCAGCGTCCTAAGGACCTTATTAGGACTCCACACCCTATCATCAGGCACAGTTTATTTTCAGGAAAAACCCTTAACGCCGATTTCTGTCCAAACCATTCGAAGCTGCGCTGTATACATTGGGCAAGAGCCGATGTTGGGTGCCGAAAGCGTTCGGGAAGCATTATTACTGCCTTTTCAATATAAGGCACATCGCGACCACCGCCCCACAGAAGCTTTACTCAATGAAGCGTTAGACCGGCTGCAACTGCCTATTTCTATTTTAAGCCGAGAAAGCACCCGTATTTCCGGGGGTGAAAAACAACGGATTGCCCTGGCAAGGGGCTTGTTATTGGGTAAACAGTTGTACCTGCTTGACGAAGTGACCAGCGCACTGGATGCAGAAAGCAAACGGGCTGTGTTTGAAGTGTTCTCCGATCCACAGTTCACGGTGCTTTCGGTATCCCACGACCCTGAATGGATGGGGCACTGTGGCATTATTTTTGAACTCGAAGCGGGTCAATTGGCACAGGTTAAGCACAATGGGAACACTTGATATCGCCCTGCCAAAAATGGCGCTCCTCTACGGCCTCTGCCTGCTGCCAGGGTTAATGCTCTGGCTGATAGGTTTGCGCATCAATCGGGATATCGGGATCAGTATCCTGCGCATGAGCATCCAGTTAACGCTGGTTGGCATCTACCTAAAAACGCTGTTCAAGCTTAATAATCCCTATCTGAATGGTGTATGGATATTGTTGATGCTAGTAGTCGCCGACCTAAGCATTCTACGGCGTGCGGGACTTAAAGCGCGTTATTTTGCGCTAGCCACGTTTACAGCGGTTGGTTTCAGCATACTATTCTCCACCGCCTATTTGGTGATCTTAGTCATCCAGCCGCCCCACTATTACGATGCCCGTTATATCGTACCTCTGGCGGGTATGATCCTCGGCAACTGCCTGCAAGGGAACGTCATAGCGCTTGAACGCTTTTATTCGGCGCTGCGTAAGAACGGGGAGGAATATGCGACCTTTCTGACGCTGGGTGCGACACGTTGGGAGGCAGTGCGCCCTTATTTCAGGGATGCCATCAAAGCAGCGGTCAATCCGACCATAGCAAGCATGGCTACCATGGGACTGGTATCCCTTCCTGGTATGATGACTGGGCAAATCCTGGGTGGCAGTGAACCCTGGTTAGCGGTGAAATACCAAATCGCTATCATGCTTTGTATTTTCGCCAGCACCACCATCGCCAGTATCATCAACTTGAAATTCAGCCTGAATATTGCTTTCAACACTTTTGATGTGCTAAAGGATGAAGTGATTGAGAAGCCTTGAATCTGCTTATTGCCTTTTTAAGTGTTAAGGCTTAACAAGTTGAAACCCTTTTATATGGGGGAGCCGATTTATTACGATTGCCCTATCGGGCCTTACCTTACAATTAAAAAGCCTCTTTCTCGCCAACATTTTTCTTCACGAACATCACGTAGAAATACGTGAGATTGGGTTAGTAAAAGTACGGTATGCCGATAACCCCGTGGTAAAATTAACGGTAACTGTAGTAAAACAGAAACCGAAATTTAAAGAATAAATTGCAATGAAAACTAGCACGCCTTACGACATCATCGGCGGCGAACAAACCCTCCTCAATTTGGTCGACCGGTTTTACTTCTATATGGATACCCTGCCCGAAGCGCAAGGTATACGCGCCATTCATCAGCACAACCTTTCTTCCGCCAAAGGCAAGTTGTTTAAGTTTCTGTCCGGCTGGCTGGGCGGCCCCGATTTGTTCATCGAAGAATTCGGCCACCCGATGCTGCGCGCCCGCCATCTGCCGTTCGTCATTGGCGAACCAGAGCGCGACCAGTGGATGTTGTGCATGAATAAAACGCTGGATGAATTGGTCATGGACTTCGAACTGAAAATCACTATCCAAAATGCTTTGCAGCAACTGGCAACGCATATGATTAATCAAGCGCCGGATTAAGGTCAGGTTACTTTGATTATTAATAGCGGCACCAGCCAAAGATCCCCAATCTTGTTGATATTACGGATCAATCTTAGGCCAACAGAATGAACCGTTCAATTGGTCGACTTTGTACAACCCGTGTTTGGCAGTTAACCTTCATCCTTTCAAAAACAACCCTGTTGAAATATGAATACCAGTACCGTTGAAACCATTGCCAAACAAAGCCGCCTCGCATCGCGCCAGTTATTATCTGCCTCCGAGTCAATGCGGAATCTCGCCCTTTCGAACATGGCAGACTCGCTGGAATCGGTAAAGCACCAAGTACTGGAAATCAATGCCCAGGAGGTCATGAAAGCCCGGCAGGACGGGCAGCCGGATACGATGGCCAAACGATTGGTCATTGACGATAAAGTCTTTGCGTACATGCTCTCCAGGCTACGAAAAGTGGCGCAACGGCCTGACCCGTTGAATCGTTTGCTTGAAGGCCATACCAATCCGAATGGACTGCGGGTCTGCAAAAAATCGGTGCCGCTCGGCGTCATCGGTATTATTTACGAATCGCGTCCCAATGTCACTACCGATGCTGCCGGCGTCTGCATTAAAAGCGGAAATGCAGTTATCCTGCGGGGCGGATCGGAAGCGCTGCAAACCAATATGGTACTGGCTGATGCCATGATTAAAGGCGGTGTTAGCGCAGGGCTTCCGCAACATGCCATACAGGTCATCCGGACGCCAGGGCATGAAGCGGTTGGCGAACTGCTCAAAATGGATGAATATATTGACGTATTGATTCCACGTGGCGGGAAAGGGCTGATCAAACGCATTGCCGAGGGTACCCGAATTCCAGTCATCAAACATTACGACGGTATCTGCCATCTCTATATCGCTTTAGACGCGGATCCGGTGCAGGCTGTCGAACTAGCGGTTAACTCGAAATGCCAAAGCGTCCAGGTCTGTAATGCGCTGGAAACGTTATTAGTCGATAAAAAGTGCGCCGAGCTGATGCTGCCGTTGCTCCAGACGGCCTTCGATTCAAACAATATTGAACTGCGTGGATGCCGAGAAACGCAAAAGCTATTGCAAGGCATCTCCAAAGCGACAGAAGAGGATTGGCATACCGAATATCTGGCGCCGATCCTTTCAATAAAGATAGTCAACGGTATTGAGGAGGCTATAGATCATATCAATAATTATGGGTCTGGACATACCGATGGCATTGTCACGCAAAACCTGAACATGGCCCAACAATTTGAACAACAGGTTGATTCGGCGTCGGTCATGGTTAACGCCTCAACAAGATTGTCAGGTGGCGGCGATTATGGTTTGGGGTCGGTCGTCGGCATCAGCACGGACAAACTTCATGTCCGCGGCCCGGTCGGGCCTGACGAACTGACAACCTATAAATGGGTTGCCTATGGAAATGGCCATTTGAGGGGTTGATATACGGGAAATATCGATAGTTGTTTTTAGTGACAGACAATATTCCCTCATAGGAAAGACGGCAAACGATAGGTTAAATACGCTTTGAGAGAGTTTTCCTGCTTAATCCGTATCGAAGGATAGCCTTTGCCTTCAGTTATTAGTGAAGAGCCCGTTACGCAATAGTCATTCAGAAAAGGAAGTCGCTATTATTCGAAGCGGGCCGCCGCTCCCTTTGGCAATTTTCATGGGTAAAGCCACAATATATACTCCCTTTACCGGTAATCGCTTCAGATTGGTCAGGTTTTCAAAACCCGGTTTATCGTGGCCCAGTAAAATTTGATGGGTTTTGAATTCCTTAGACTGGCCGTAATCGATGCTGGGGGTATCGAGCCCCAAGGCTTTGATGTTACGTTTTTCAACTAACCATTGGGTTGTTCCTGGCAGGATACCGGGAAAATGCAGTTCCGGTATGGCTGCCGAACCGGTCTTGGACGTGCCGAAATAGCGTTTCCGGTTAGGGTAAAATTGCTCGTATCCCGTTCTGAACAGGATTATCGTATTATCCGGTATCGTCCCGTTCACTTTTTCCCAGTCCGTTACGTCTTCAATACTTACCTGATAATCCCGGTCAGCCAACGCTTTTTGGGAAATATCTATCTTTACGGCGTAGCCCGTTAAACTGCTCAAGGGAACCTTATCCACCGTTTGTTTATTTTTGGCGAAATGGATTGGCGCATCCAGGTGCGTGCCGCCATGCTCGGGAGCGCAAAACCGATAGGAGGAATAATAATATCCCAATGCGGTATTGCCTTCCGCTTCTGTGAAATGTTCAAATCCTTTCGGATTATTGGGCCAATACAAGGTAGAACCGTCTAAACTATGGCTCAAGTCAATCCAGTTAAGGTCGCTCGATAAGGCTATGGTTGGGCTATGTTGGGAGCATGCCGTAAGTGCAACTACGAATAATAAAAGCAATCTGGCCATGATGGAATCCTGTCGTGTTAATTTAATACTGATAGTAATTTACGGGCATGGGCTATCATTGGATTAGTCCTATCGTTATAAGACGCCTTTCTAAAACCTAGCGGCAAGTTAAGGCCGATTTCCCCGATATTTTCCCGAATCGGGTTAAATTCGGAAACGGAGAACCTGGATTAAAATGCCGACCCTTAAACCAACCGCTTTTTAATGGCTTGGATGTACTTCTCCATCGCATGGCCTTCGTGCAAAAACAGCCGAGGCACCATTAATTCACACTCCAGCAACCGTAAGCCCTTGTTATCCGGGATGGCGTCAATCCTGGCATAGAGGAAATCGCCATAGTTTTGCCGAAGTATAGTAAAAATCTGTTCCGCCCAAGTTATTTGCCATTTTGCCGGCGAATAACATCCGTTGTTGCCGCCGAAAAACTCATGCGCAATCCAGTTATCGGGCGCAACCGTTTTTCGTACGGCATGGCTGAATTGATTGTCGATAAACACAAAAGATAATTCACCCTGAGAAAAAATCTCCGGCATAAATTTTTGGATACAGAGGTCACACGACCCCATTAATTCGGAGATAGCTGCATTTTCCGTCATCGCCTGAAACAGCATTTGGGTATCGGCTTTGGCAAGTTGGAAATGCCTCCCCTTCCCCAGGATTCGATAGGTATTCCAGCTTTTCGATGAAACCGTTGGTTTAACAACAAAATCATCCCAACCTGTTTTTTCAACTATCTCTTTTAATGTAATGGATTCCTCACGTTTAACCCAAAGCGTCGGTACGAGATCCATCCCCGCCAATTCCAATTCACGCAGATAAACGGCTTTGTCTATGGCGGAGCGGATGACTGGAAATGAATTGGTGATGGGTACTTGGCCGAGCTGGGTTTCCAGTAAATCAATCCTGGCTAAAAAATCGGGATGGCGGTGATATCCACGGCATTCGCGGACATTGATGAGGTTGAAACCCTCCCATTGGACTGAATCGAAATCCATTAAATCGATCAGTCGGCTTTCGATACCGTGCCCAGATAACGCTTGAGCAATAGCCGGGTATTCGCTATGGGCCTGGCCTAAAAATAGAAAGCCTATACATTTATCCTGCAATTGGCATGCTCCTTGAAAATGTTTATCACTATTTTCAGCATAAAGAATCGGGTGCCGCCACCTTTTTCACCTTAAAATTGAATGCATTTTCTATTGTTTATGTAACCCGCATCGGCGGTAACTTTAAAGTGCATTGGCTAAAATGCTTTGACCCCAGTTTAGCTATTAAGGGCGGGGAAGACAGTGCATCGCCGCCTTGCCCAATTTAGCATTGCGTTTCTCTTTACCGTGTTTATGGCGTAACTTCAGGTATTTTGTAAAGTATCTAACTATTACTGGTTTATAAACCCTTTCAGTTGTCCTTTATTTAGACAAGCGTATAATTTTTACAATTATCAGCAATACCCCAAATTCATCTGTAAGAGGAATTGTTCATGGTTAATAGCACACGCATTGTTAACGGACAGATTGATAAACCTTGTATCCAGAAGCTGAAAACGGCATTCTCCCATTCCGAAACACGCCAGCCTGTCAGTACAACAGCACGATCCCTTCAATGCGCTAAGTCCAAACCGGAAAGTATGCGCTCCGCTGATATTTTACAGTTGCAGCGCACCCTGGGTAACCGTGCTGTCGGATCTTTGTTAGGTCGGTCTGCACAGCAGCAATCGGTAATCCAAGCTAAACTCACAGTGAATGCGCCCGGTGACCCATACGAGCAGGAGGCAGACCGTGTGGCCGAGCAAGTCATGCGCATGCCGACAGTACAACGAGAGGCGCTGGACGAAGAGGGAGATGCCCCGCAAATCATGACCAAACCCCTAACGGCTGCAGCATCCGATAGCGCTTTCGAAACAAATCCCGAATTCGAGCAGCAACTAAACGCCAGCCGAGGACACGGCGAACCTTTGCCGTCGAGTTTGTGCGGGGAGTTTGAGGGTAAGTTTGGCGCGGATTTTAGCGGGGTCAGGATTCATGCAGATGCCCAAGCCGACCAGTTGAACAAATCCATTCAGGCTAAGGCATTTACATCGGGGCAAGATGTTTTTTTCCGTCAGGGTACGTATGAGCCGGGAAACCGCAGGGGGCAGATGTTGATCGCCCATGAGTTGACCCATGTGGTGCAGCAAGTCCCTCAGCGCGGGAGGGAGGATGCATGGTTGCACAATGTGCCAAAAAAATCAGTAGCGACACGCGAAGTCTCGCCAGGGCAAAAAAATACAAGAGTAAGAACCACCCGGGACTTGGGGGCTGTGCAAAGGAAATTTGAACCCGCAATACCACAAACAGGGCACAGCAAAACACAATTTGGCATCAACGAGAGAATTCGATTATCAGTGCTGCCGGTGAAGGCGAAGCAATATGCCAACAGGCTCGAATGGCGAAAAGAATTAGGGGAAGGGAAAATAACAACAACAACGGGCGATGGCAGCGCAATATTTACAGCGGGAGACCACTCCGGCCCAACTATATTGGGGTGTTATACAAAAGGAGTGAATCAACGAGTGGATGGCGCCATGTTTGAGATCGTACCGCCGACCGGCGGGCACCTTGCAAAGGCTGCCGGCTCGCAAGAGCGGTTCCTGCCGAATGCATGGGGCATTTCTTTTGTTGGCAAGCTATATATCACACCAGACGACGTAGATTTCAGCGGAATAATGTTCAGGGAGGGCGCTTGCCCCGAAATAGTGAGGGGTCCATGGGATGCAGGCCTTTCATCGAACGATAAGCAACTAGCCCCACATCCAGACGGTAGTTGGCAAAAAATCGAACGGGACGCAAAAAACAATAAGAACATGATGGATGGCGAAGACTGGGTTAGCAGCGGTGTAAAGACAGGGCGGTTTATGGGACAACAAAGCAGCGGATATCAATGGCAAATTCCATGGTTTTATCAAACGCAGGGCAAAGAGGAACGCCAGTTCGTCACAGTCAACCATGACGTTACAGACGATGGACAAGGAAAAGCGACCTTAAGCAAAGGAGGGGTAAAAGTGGAACACACGGCGGGAACGACAGGCCAGTTCTTTTACACCAACCAACAAAGCATTCAGATGCTGAAACAATGGCGCCCAAACGAGATCACGCAGGCAATGGAAGTCGAAATGCTGAACACAGAGAACGTTGCCGCCGATTTGGTTTACGCGGTACGGGAACAAAATAAGCAAGGGGCAGATTTACAACAAGAATATCAGGATAGCCTGGCATATTGGAAAAACAACCCGTAACACCGAAACAAGGCTTATTGAGAAAGATCGGCAAGGTTGTTTTAATTATGGAAAAAAGATAAGCTTTCAACACGCTAGTGGTAGGAAGCCGATGAAAATGCCGAATGACATGATAGAAGTCCCTGATAATCCCCGTTATCTAAGCATTAAACTATAAAGCCAGGGTGCTGTCGATTAGAGGAAATGGCGATGACCAAAAGCATATATACGGCCAGTGGACGGATCGATAAACCAGCCATCACTAAGCAGTTAACTTCACCTCAGTCGTCAGACATCCGGCAGTCGCCGCAAACAACCCTAGCCCAAGCATACCGGCGTTTTAACGCGATGCCTTCGTCGGCGTATACTAGCGATATACTACAGTTACAACGGAGTTTGGGTAACCGGGCGGTCGGCGCTTTGTTGGGAAGGTCAAAAACCCAACGCCCAGTCATCCAAGCCAAACTCACAGTGAATTTCCCCGGCGACCAATACGAGCAGGAAGCAGACCGTGTGGCCGAGGAAGTCATGCGCATGCCGACGGTACAGCAAAAGGAGTTGGACGAAGAAGATGCCCCGGAAATAATGGCCAAGCCCTTAACAGCTACGGTATCTCATAATGGTTTCGAAGCGAATCCCGAATTCGAGCAGCAATTAAACGCCAGCCGCGGACGCGGCGAACCTTTGCCGCCGGGTTTGTGCGGGGAATTTGAAGACAAATTCCGTGCAGATTTTGGGGCTGTCCGCATCCATCGGGATAACCGGGCGAACGCGCTAAATCAAGCGATTGGGGCGCGGGCATTTACATCCGGGCAGGACGTATTCTTCAGCCAAGGGACTTACGAGCCCAATAACCGGGGCGGCCAGGCCTTGCTTGCCCATGAATTAACCCATGTGGTGCAACAAACTGGGTTTGCCGGGGATAAGAGAACCGATGCAACAGCCCAGGGCTATCGAATACAAGCCAGCACAAAGAAAGCATCGATGCCTGGCCTCCAAGGAAATAAGGGCAAATCGAGCTCCGGTCGTGCACAACAACCGCAAAAAGGAGCGAATAAAGGAAGTAACGCGAATCAACCTGACGCCAAGCCATCAACGACAAAAAAAACCAAAGGGGAAATATCGGAAGATAACATAAGGGCTCGATTGCGTGGTATCGGGCCAACGTCGGAAGCTTATGGCTTGGAAAATGGGGTAATGGATTTGATTGCCGGGACTTCGCTGAATGGAACCTCTAATGTCGTGGAGCTTCCTTTTAACGCGATAAAAGCCAAGGATAGCCAAAAACAGGTGGTTGTAGATTTGTTAGCGGGTGCGCCAGTACAATCGGGCAATACCAGCACCTCCGCATGGCATAAAAACGACCATAAAAAATTGCCAAAATTTAACCCCAAAGAAGGGGCGGTAAAGGATTGGGAGTTAACGCCTTACCTGGAGTTTTTGATACAGGGCTATAAACAGAGGAATATGATTGAGCGGGCGGTTTTCGATACATCTAAAGGTGAAGTTTACATGACCACTCACTATACGATTGGCAGTTTCGTTAAACTGACTGGATTGCCAAATAGTGTGATCACTAGCATGAATCAGAAAGCTGAAGAAGCTAAAGAGGAAGAAACTAATCAAGAAGGGTAGCTTCCTTATTTAAAAGGCAATCATGGCAGAGGGTTTCGTTTAAGTATGGCCTGAATCCGGATAGTAACTGCGATCCGAAAAAACTGTATGGCTACCTGTACATCACCGTGCTGGGAAGTCGATGATAATGTGGGTCTACATCGTGGAAGGCTCACTAGTATCTGGTTTTTTAACTTAAAATTATAAAGCTAAGAAACAACTGCTTAGGAAGGGGAATGACCAAAAGTAGAGAAACAGTAAGTGAACGGGTTGATAAGCCAGCCGTCAATCAACCGTTAGCTTCTTCTCCGTTGCAAGGCGCTTGGCAGTCGCCGCAAACAACCTTAGCCCAAGCATGCCAGCGTTTTAACGCAATGCCTTTATCGGCAAGTACTGGCGATATACTACAGTTACAACGGAGTTTGGGTAACCGGGCGGTCGGCGCTTTGTTGGGAAGGTCAAAGCCCCAACGCCCAGTCATCCAAGCCAAACTCACAGTGAATGTCCCCGGCGACCAATACAAGCGGGAAGCAGACCGTGTGGCAGGGCAAGTCATGCGCATGCCGACGGTACAGGAGGAAGCGCTGGACGAAGAAGATGCCCCGGAAATCATGGCCAAGCCCCTAACTGCCAGGGCGTCCGACAGCGCTTCCGAAGCAAATCCTGAATTCGAACAGCAATTAAATGCAAGCCGAGGAAACGGTAAACCTTTGCCGTCAAGCTTACGTGAACAATTCGAGGGAAAATTCGGGGCGGATTTTAGCGGCGTACGAATTCATGCGAATGCTGACGCGGATCGATTAAACCAGTCAATTTCCGCCAAGGCATTTACGGCAGGGAAGGATGTCTTTTTTCGGCAAGGGGCGTATGCGCCGGGTAGCCGCGTCGGACAGGCATTGATTGCCCATGAGTTGACGCATGTGGTACAGCAGTATAGGGCAGGCGAGCGGCAAACGGTTATCCAACGGTTGTACCTGGACAGGCAAATACCGTTACCGGGCGAAAAGGAAGGCTTGCAAACCAAAATTCAAGCTTATCAAGACAGCCAGAGTTTAGCAGAAGGGTTCAACCATTTAACAGATTTACAAGCGTATTTACAAAAACTGACACAAGTAGAAAGGCAAGAGTTAGTTGAGTTAGAGGCCGAAGTAAAAACGGAAAGAAATCTGCTCGGTCGGCTTAGTTTAATCGGGTCGAATATTCGATATTGCCTGTTAGGTTCCAAAAAAAACAGTTACCTCAAACTCAGCAGCATATCAGCCCAACTGTCTTTTACGCCGATTAATGTTATTCAGGGATCGTTTGCTTTAAACCTGACCTTGGATTTGCTCAAATTACTACCCAAACTCGTTAATTCTATATATCAACTGGCACACATGGAAGGGAAGACGGAACCATGGGCAGTGTCGGTACGCACCGTGATATTAGCGGAGATCCAGCGGGAAATTATGCCAGCTTTCTTCGCCATCCAAATGCCGATATACCTCCCCGAAACCGAACCTTCGGAACGGGAACAAGTAAAAACGGAAGCGATTGGTGGTGTGGCCGTTACGGGACAAGAAAACGAAGGACACTATGGCATCGATAAACAGGAAGCCGAGGAGTCCGATGTCGAATTGTCCGATGACGATTTATCTGATGATGAATTGAGCATGGATGAAGCAAAGAACTACACCGCGGACGCAAACGTTGGATCGCACCTGGGAACTGGCCGTAACAAACCGGCCTTAACTACAGTCAAGTTAAGGGATAAAAAACCTGATATTGAATTATCGGACGACGAATTGTCCGATGACGATTTATCTGATGATGAAATGAGCATGGATGAAGCAAAGAACTACACCGCGGACGCAAAAGTCGAATCGCACCTGGGATCTGGCTGTAACAAACTGGCCGTACCTACAGTCAAGTTAAGGGATGAAAAATCCGATATTGAATTATCGGAAGACGAATTGTCCGATGACGAGTTATCTGATGATGAATTGAGCATGGATGAAGCCAAGAACTACACCGCGGTCGCAAACGCCGAATCGCTCCAGGTATCTAACAGTAAGCAACTTTCAGCACTTAGGCTTAATGTAGACGAGACACACGGCTATAAGCCTGACGATAACAACGATCCCCTCCGAACATCGGAAAATCGCCAACAACCAGGGTTGCAATCGAACTTTGCCGAAGCAGACAATTACACCGCAGACGCCAGTGGTGAACCGCCGGTGCAAGACTTAAGTGACGCAGTTTTATATGTTGCAGGCAACGATCCGCTACAGTCTCAGGGCATTAGTAAAGCAATACCGTCTCAGCAAGTACCCTATTCGAGCAAACAACCAGCCGACAAGGCAAGGCGTTATGTAGCTCGTGCACAAGCCCTGCTGGAACATGGCAACTTTATTGGGGCTGGAACCCAACTTATCCGCGCCTTCGGATTTAATCCCTTAGTTGATTACGCACTTAACGCTGCGATCCTTTTTCAGAAAGGGGGGGACTTTGAACGTGCCATTTTCTGGGCCCGCAAAACCATCGCAGTTGCCCCAAATTCAGCACAGGCTAACTATGCCCGAGAATACCTTGCTTCTATAGACATCCCTGAAAAAGCCAAGTACCAGACAAGCGGGATCTTACCGGTGCACGCAGGATTTCGGCAAGGCGACCTGAACAGGGGGTACGGCGCGTCTCCGGCTAAAGACCAAAAGCGAGCCATGAAAGCCTCAGGTTTGGCGAAAGAAGAAATGTTCTCCGAAGTCTCCGCGACTGTACTGGAGACTCTAATAGCGTTATGGAAGGCGAAAAAAATTACGACTGAAGAACTGAAAATAAAGATTGGCAACATGGCAACCGGTTTCGATCCCAAAGCGCTAGCCAACGAATACATCGCCCATAAAGACAGTTTGAGTAAAAATCCGGACCAGCCTGTGCCTGCCCCGATGTTTGAGCAGCTTAAGCAGCGGCAAGTAACCTACTTGCATACAAGCGAACAGCGTGATAGGTTGCGGTTGGGCTACGAAGCAGGCATGATCAAGCAGGGTGATTCGCCGCGATCACCTGAAGCTGAAGCCGGTTACGACACCAGTAAACTTTCCACCAACAACGCCGGAACGGGTTTTGCCATTTTCATTATGGGTGAGGATGGAGACATCTACGCTGACCAGCACCGAGTTTCCCAGTTTCATCATTCCAGTTTCCTGGCTGGTGCGGATGTAGCAGGTTCCGGTGAAATTAAAGTCGAAACAGGCCATTTGAAAGCGATTACCAATAAGAGCGGCCACTATGCCCAAGGCGCATTTTACCTAGCCCAAGTTCTGGCGGAGTTTCAAGATACTTTCAAGCAAAATTTGAACGGTGTGCTGCTGCTCTATCACACGGCAAACAATTGTGTGAAGTGGCAAAACGGCGCGGCTGGCTTTTTGCAAGATTTCCAACAGGATCGCGCCATCTTTGATGATTGTGATAAAAACAAGAAGTCGGCAATTGAAACGCTTCAGGCGATTCATCCCTTCCAAGGGGCCGCAACCCAACCTTCAAGCTCCTCTGCCCCACCGACTTTGGTAGCTACGCCGCCTCAACCCGGTGCAGCCAACATAGTACCGCCAGTGCCACAACCGGCGGTTGCCGCAGTCCCTCGTGCCCTGCCGGCAGGGTCAGTCAGGGGAGAACTAGGACTTTCCGTCTCCCCAGCACTAATCGCTGCCGTTCGGCAAGATATCCTCAGTTCGGGAATAACGTCCAAGTGGGCAGACCAACACGAGATTCAGGCGCTTGCCGTTGGGTTGGGAATCAGAATAATCATACACAACTCCCCCAGTGGGGATCGATATGGTGCTGGAAACAACTTGTATGAGCTGTACTACAGCGGCAGAGACCATTATGACGCCTATATACAAAACCCAATGCCGCAGCCGGGATACCGAAAAGAAAAAATTCCCGGCAATGGCGACTGTTTTTACAATGCCATCGTCCGGATCGCTCAAAATTGTAAGCAGCTAAACTATTCGGTTAGCGGCCTAAGGCAAATAGTCCACGACCAGTTAAGCGACCAAAATATTGCCGATATCGCGGTGCCGCTCATTCGGGACATCAAGAATGGGCAAACTGATGGCATTGGAATCAATTTCCTTGCTCTCCTACAAAATCGGCACCAAGCAGGAGTTTTGCACTATACGGATTCCTGAAATCTTGTTCTTATCATATGGGGCAAATAACTGAACAAGCCCGTTAAGGCATACGCGACTCAGTTTTTTCGCTTGTCCTATATTTAGACAGGCGTATAATTTTTGGGTAGCTGAGCGCTATCCCTCAGATAGAGGACAAGTTATGGCCAATAACCCCCGGAAACTCAACGCACAGGTTGATCAACCCCTTGCCAAGAAGCCGAAAACGGCAGACTCTTATTCCGCGTTACACCGGCCTGTCAGGTCGCCAGCACAATCCCTTCAACGTGTCACGTCCAATCCGGAAAGCCTGCGTCCTGCTGATATTTTGCAATTGCAGCGCACCCTGGGCAACCGCACGGTCGGCGCTTTGCTTGGGCGGCCACGAGTGCAAAGGGAGGAATTAGGAGAGGAGAAACAAAGAGATCCCATCGCAGGTAAATTAAACGGGCAAGGATCGTATCAACCTGAAAGCCGAAGCGGTCAATTATTGCTTGCCCATAAACTGAGCCATGTAGTGCAGCAAAATCTTCATGTAGCAGCAAAATCACATCAACAACATAAAACGGATACCGTCACGGATAATGAGTTAGTTCCTAATCTTAAACATCCATCGAATTCAAATACCCCTAATATACAAAGGGCTACAGTGTCTAAACACCCTTCATATTTTCCTGGCATAACGAAACAAAGACCGACTAAAGTCAATGTCAAAATTAAGGACAACAAAGTCTTAGGCAAAAACGCAAACTCACCCAAAAAACAAGTCGAAATGGATATGGCAGGCTGGCGTGAGATGAGTGAAGCATTTGAATGGAATAACCAGGAATGCTCTGATTATGTTGTTAAAATGCATCTATGGAATGGCCGTTTAGGCGGCCCTGGAAATGATGCCCGCAACTTGGTTCCTGGAAAAAACACAGAGAATACTGAAATGGCTCGCAACATTGAAAAACATATGCAGAGACATTTTAAAAATCCTGCTTGCCATGAAATGGAGATTACTTCCACGGTCAAATACGGACATAGCAACGATCAAAAAAATCCCTTGTATAACTATCCCAGCAGGATAGTGGTTAAATGGACAAGTTATGATAAAAAAGGAAAGGCAGTGTCTCATTTATCTAACGAGAAAAGCCAGGAACTATCCAGTCCCGAAGAAAAAGACGGGGAATATCAACTTACGCCAGGTGATGAACATTCTGATGATTATTGAAAGTCGAATAGTATCTTTTCGTTAACCAGCAATGGAAGATATGATCATGGCAAATAGTACCCGCATAGTAAAGGCGCCCACTGATAAACGCGCAATCACTGAGCCTAAAGCGGATGTCTCTAAATCAGCGACACGCTTGCCTGTCAAACCGCCGACCGCCACCCTCCGACATTTCACGGCCGATCCGAACGGCCTTTCCCACACTGATATTTTTCGATTGCAACGCACCTTGGGTAACCGGGCGGTTGGCGCGTTGCTGGGAAAGCCGATAACCCAGCTCCCGGCAATCCAAGCCAAACTTACTGTCAGCGCGCCAGGCGATAAGTACGAACAGGAAGCCGATCGGGTAGCCGAGCAGATCATGCGGATGCCGCCGCTGCGGAATGAGGAACCAGATGAAAACGAAAAGCCAGCAATCACTAGGCTTTCGGCGATACAGCGAAAAGACGATGGCGCTTTTGAAGCGGATGAAAATTTTACCCAGCGGTTGAACACAAGCAAAGGGCAAGGACAACCCTTACCTTCGACGCTGCGCAATGAGTTTGAAGCTAAGTTTGGTGCCGACTTTAAAGCGGTACGTATCCATACGGATACTCAAGCCGATCATTTAAACCAGTCAATTCAAGCTCGAGCGTTTACAACCGGCCAGGATGTATACTTTCGGCGGGGAGAATTTGCCCCGGAAAACCGAGATGGGCAAGCGGTTATTGCCCACGAATTAACCCATGTCTTGCAGCAAACAGGAACCGGAGCTCAGGGCTCGGTGAAATTAAAAAAGCGCAATCCTGCTCAGGGTATTCATGCGATCCAATTACTTCGATTTCAACATGGAAATGATTTATTAGAAGTTGACGGAACGGACGCTACCTTCCAAACCAAGATAAAAGATATGGGGGCAGCAAAGTTGATAACCTTGTTAAAAGCAATGGCGATTGCCGCAACAAAGGCAGATGAAGATATCAATAAGCTTCAGAGCGCCCTTGCATATATAAAGGTTTCAGGCAATTCTTCACTTAAAGGCGATAATTACACCAAAATTCGCGGCAATGAGGGCTCGGTAAAAAATGCTTATGATAATGCAAGCTCAACTATTACAAGCCAAACAAGTAAGCGTAGTCAAGAAAGCAGCCAAAAACAAAAAGAACAACAAAGAGCGGCTATTGAGCGTCAAAATATGATACCCCATGCAAACGTTTACTGGAACTCGCTGCAAAATGCTGCGGGAGGGGCTTTAGATTTCGCAGCTCCATTAGACTTTCTTTCACACAACAAATTTGTAAAAATAGCTAAGCCGCATCGATGCTTTCTTTCCAGCTTCGAGAAAGAAAATGGGTACAGACACAATAATAAGTATGCGATAAGCTGTGAGATGATCCCAGGAGCAGAAATCAATACTCCGGGCTCTCCCTTAGTACTTCATTTACACTGTGACGGAAATGGCAAAATTCTTGCCGGCAGCATAAAGTACAAATCGCAAGAAAAGCAGGGTGGGAGCAATGTGGTGGTCAATCAATATCTCGTTTTTCTATCATTCCTATCAAGTAATTTTGGCATTAACGGAGAAAATATTGAAGAAAAAGTAGGTGCCTTTGATTAGATGTAAGAATTTTTAGCGAGGTTTACGTCTACTTTCCGGACTCGCTAGTTTCTCGATAATTTTGGCTTGTCGTCCCGGAGTCACCGCCAGCAAGCATTTCCTCCAGCACCTGGATGGCGCCGCTGATGCGGAGCAGGGTGTTTTGCAGTTCGGCCCGTTTCATCTCCGCATCGGCCAGCATTTTCTGGCCGGTTTCGTATTCCTGTTGAAGCGCCTTTAAGCGCGTAGTTAATTGTTCTTTCATAATTCGTGCTTGACTCCCAGAGAAATATGCACTTTATAGTTTGGATAAAGATTTAATATCGGTTCCTGATTTCTGTTGAGGTTGTATCTAATGAAACTCTGATTAAGTCCTTCGACAGGCTCAGGACGAAGAGCAAGTAGTTGATTTCGTTAGTGGTGATTGTCGAACCATGAATAGAATCCACTTGTTTAGAGTTTCCTTAAGGTATTGGCACATCAAAATCATGCGTACCCATCTCTCGGAAATAGATTCCCCAACTAATATTACTCATATCAATCTTGACACTTAAAAACCTAGACCCGTCAGGGATAAGAGTGGCAGGTATGCGCGCAGCAATATAGCGGCAGTAAGATTTACTATTCCAATGCCGCGCAAACGGATTATCGTAAGTTGCAATGAAGCGTTCTATCGTAGTGCCGTTAACTGTAATTCTGGTATGCTGGCAGCCATTCCAACTACTGTTATGCTCTATCAGATAAAGCAATTTATCACCACCGGTAGGTATGACTGGCACTTTCAGCTCTGCGTTAGTCCCGCCGCCAATCAGGCCTAAAATATCATTATTAAAATTGGCAGTATCCCAAGAAATTGCTGTGCCGCCATTCAAACCCTTATGATAACCATAGGCAGATTGAACGGCATGATGCCAGGTATTTTTGCTAAATGCTAACCCTGAGACCCAAAACTCTTTGTCAGTGCCTGTCTTGGATGTCAGGTATACTGTCCCGTACCCACCCACGTCAATCGGCAGCCATTGATGTACGGCAAAGTCGCTACCACTATGAATAATATCACTATCATGTAGCGAACCATCGGGACAATAACAGTTTGCCGAACGATATCCGCCAGCCCATAAACCCAAATTTACCGAACTGGTAGATCTTGGAGTGACTTGAACTACATTGTAGCGATCCCCAAGTAATCGGACCCACAAGGTGGTATAACCTTGCGGAATCGAAACTTCGGCTCCGTTGCCATCGTTTTCATTGTTGCCGCCAAATCGTATGATACGGCGACCATACCATTTAGTCGTATTGTAGGTTGTTTCATCATAAGAAGGATTAAGTCGCTTGGATATATATCCTTGTGTTTTAGCATCAAATATATCCTGAAAAACAACCGGATCAGTTGGATACATTCGGTGCTGCATGGGATTGGACGTTATTATCGTTGTGGCTCTTATGGTGCCATTAACTTCCAGCTTATCGACCGGATTTTGTATACCAATGCCGACGCGCTTATTGACGCCATCCAATGTTAGCACCGTATTTGCGGCATTGATGCAATCGTGCGGATTTTTTACCCCGTCCGCGTCTTTATAACCAAAGTCCAGGAATTGCTTGCGTGTTCCCCAGTTACCCTGGTTAATAACCCACTTGCGGTATTCTTCGGTTTTGGAATTATCTGTGTTATAGGTGACGAACGTCAGGGTGCTGCCATGATTATTGTTGACAACACTGGAGGCAATAACCATGTCGCTATAGTTGGATGACAAAACGAGTTGGCTTCTGCCGTCGGTTGTCCGGTCATGCAAGCCATTAAAGCGGTACTGTCCGCCCCCTCCGGTATTATCTGAAGCTGTAACGTCGATCCTGCCTTTGTCGATATGGAGTTTGCTGGCTGGTGTCGTCGTGCCGATGCCGATATTACCCTCCGTCACAATCAGGCCATAGCGTTTGATTCCTGTCTTGCCGCTATCTTGAAAGGCTGGAGCAATCTTCAGGCCAACCAAGGTATCATCGTTCTGTACGGCGGTTAGCGTTCCTGCAATTTCCAACTTTGCTCCTGGACTTGTCGTCCCAATGCCGACGTTACCGCCATCCAATGTTAGTGTGTGTAAGCCGCCAATCGCATCGGCGGCACCTGCCTCTGTTCTGTAATTCCAAACATAAAAATCGATGGCGTTACCCGATTTTTGGCCACCATTATGTCGGGTCTTGATGGTATGCCGATATTGGGCAGTATTGGCGTAACCAAATGTAATTTGGTTGCTATCATAGTTAGTGGCGGTATTCCCGCTCTTCAATTGCAAGGATACTTGGTTTACGGTGTTGCTTGCACCGGCTACGTCCAAAGTGCAGCGTTTAATCCCGGTTTTCCCTCCATCCTGAAAAGTCGGCGCGAGCTTCAATCCGATTAGGGCTTCATTATCCTGGGCCGCCGTCAACGCACCGCTGACTTCCAGCTTTGCCACGGGTGTTGTTGTACCGATGCCAACGTTGCCGCTGGAAGCAATCCGCATCCTCTCGGCTGTTTCCCCGCTCCGGTTTCGGGTACCGAATGTCAACGAAGTTGGGTATGTGTTTGCCTCATCAAAGTTCGCGAGGATAAATGCCGTCGGTGTATTGACGGGATCGCCGCCGTCCCAGGCAATTCCCCATTTAACATCCCTGGTATCAATTTTGTCGTTCCTTAATTGGAGCCAATGACTCGCTTGGCCGAATCCAGATTCAACGCTGTCTCCACTAATGGTTATTTTTGCATCCGAAACACGGTAACCTGTTCCTACCCTGACTTTACCTTCCACCAACAAGCCGTTTACAGGCGCATTGATAGTGTTGGCATACGTGGAGCCGACGGTAAGCCCGCCGGAAATAGGCAAGGTTTTTTTGGGATCGGCCGTCCCTAGGCCAAGCTTTCCGCCTCCGAATAGGACACTCGCCGATTGACGTACCGTTGGGTCGATAACCGGTTGGATATTATTGTTACCATCCAATTGCAGTCTAGCAACGGGGATAACAAGGCCCAGGTCATTGCCGGCGGGAAGGGCTGCCAACAATTTAATTTCCGGACGTTCGGTGATGCGGATAAACCCGGATATTTTTTCTTTATCAGTTGTGCGCTTATCGTCGTCAAGCGTCGCATCGGCGTAACCAATCGCTACGTAAACGCTGTCATTGGCTTTAAATCCGCTGACATCCGTTTCCTGCGGGGAAATGTTGAGTAGTTCGCAGCCGTTAACGTCAATCGCGAATCCCGCGCCGACCCTTATCCGTTTATCGCCGACTTTCGTGACCTCGAATCCGCCGTCCACCACGCCGGGGCTGTACAACAATCGATTAAGCCGCCGCCGCATATCGATATGGTAGCGCTGCTCATCCTGAAAATCCTTGGCCTCCAAAAACTGGCCAGTAAAATAGTTTAGACGTTTGATATCGTTGTTATCGGCCATGCTCATTTCTCCACTCAGCTACACCCAATCGTGTATTTTTCCCAACTTGTGTAAAGTATTTCGTTTGCCCCGACTGGCTACCGACCTGAAAACTCGGAAATACAATATCCAGTGTGTAGCGGGTATGCGCCGGTTTTTCTAAACGGATGAGGGCATGGGCGATCTCGATCTGCCGTGCCAACACTTGCTGCCGTTCTTCTTCCGTTTGTCCGCTGCCTCGAGCCAATTCGGATAAATCCAGCAGCACTTTGAAATAGTGTGGATCCGTGGTATCCGCAATATCCGGTAAAGTCGGTTTACGATCCGTAAAGATCTCGAACAGCCGTATTAGATTTTTTTTTGTGCCGCGCCAGCGATAGAGATCCGCCATATTGGCGATAAATTCCCGCTGCTTTTTTTCATCCACGTCCTCGCGCAGGCTGAAAGCGACCCAACTGGCCAGCCAGGGGAGAAATTCCTTCGGGGCCTGAAAAGGGTCAAAAAGACTGGAAATTCCTGCGATAATGTTTTCGAGCCCCCGGATTTCTTCCTTATTGGCCCAATCGACCTGTTTGTTTTTCTGTCCCAGCAAGACCTGTTCAAACGCCAGCAAAAACTGGCCAAGATAGGGATCTTCCCGGTATATACCCGGCAGGTAGTCCATTAAGCTACTTGAAGACGATGCTGTTTTATCGGCCATGGTTCATCCTATCTATTACGGTTATCCTTTGTGTCCCTGACGACCTGGATATCATTTTCCGTCGCCTGAAAATCGATGAGTTCATCCGCTTCCAGCCGGACACCCACGAGTTGACCTGTTTGTGAGTTCAGGATTCGGCGTGAATTATCTTCCGGCACCAATTCTTCAAGGGGCGTATTATTGCCGGTTAAATTTTTCTCCACATAATCCACACCCGGCAATTTATCGAGCAGGGCGTAGAGTTCCGATACATAGACATTCTGGCCTAACCGCCAGCCTGTGCCATGCACTCCGCCAGTTACCGGATGAAAATAGGACTTGAGTGCCGACAACGCATCCAGGCGGACTTTTTGTTCTATTGCATCCGGATTAATCCTGAGCCGTACCTGAATGCGTAGTTTGAGGTAGCTTGGCCCGACGACATGTAAAGACGTTGTAATTAAACACCTTGGCATAAGGTCGTCTTTTACTTTTTTAATGAGATCTTCGCTTACGGGTACAATCACCACGCTGATATGCCCTTCTTTACGTTGTCTCGAATCAAGATCCCAACGCGGTAAACAATAAGCGCGCGTATCTTTGTTTTTAGTGGCCGCCCGAGCCAAACGTTCGAAATCCTCCACGGTCACCGCGCGCGGCTCCTCCCGCAACTTCAAAACCACATCCTGAATGTTCTGGTTGAGTGTTTTCGTTTTGTCATATTTCCAGCCGGAGCCATTAAGCAATTGCAGAAAGGCCTCTTGGTTTGCCTCGGTTACCCGGTTGAGACGGTAGATTAACATCTCCGTCAGGTAAGCAAACAATTCGACCAGGGTAATGCCGGGGTCGGAAGGGTTGTGATTAGTCCACTCAGGCGCATGGGCGGGGATCAGCGCCAGCGCTTCTTCCACCAAGTCGGTATAGTTGCGGTCGTCAAGATTTGGTAGTTCTAATGGCATGGGTGGTTTCGCATAGGTTAAATACTCGTATAATCGCCATTCCCTGCAAAAGTGTCCCTATTTTTTCTTCCAGTCTATTGGAAAGAGGTTTAGGGCAGGGAAACCTAAAATAATTCAAATCCGGTAAGCTATGCATGGGTGACCATTGTTTCACTTTAAAGTGATCCGGTGCTCGCCGGAATAAATGAGAAAACGGCCGGTCTGCCTAATCTTGTCCACCGCATCTTTTCCGTCCTGTTTCTCTTCTTGGATACCTAGGCTTACCTTCAGGGCACTGACATGGTCGATACCCGATATATCGGAAATCAAGCGATACACGTCCGATTCCTGGGGCTGCTCCCCGAACGGCCAGCCGCTACCCTCCTGACCGCCGGTCAAGGGATGGAGAAAGGCGTTAAGTTGTTGATATAAATTTGCTTCGACCTTACCGGCAGCCTCGGGTGCTTGCAACACCACCTCCATGTCAACATTAATGCTCAAATAGAGCGGCCCGGCGACCGAGATAGTCGCCGTTGCCACGGCACGTTTAACGAGATAGTCCCGGACGCGGTCGATTAAGGCTTTATGGGGCAATGCTTTCGGTTCGTCAAATCGCGGTACGATGATGACGCCAATATGGCCCGTGCCGGTTTTCTCTTCCGCCTCCGTATCGATATGCGCCAGCGGATTTTTTTCTATATCAAGCAAGGGGACGCACAGCGACCGCGCTACGTTAGGTGATGCAAGTAAAGCCAAATCCTCGAAGTCTTCCATCGTGACTGCACGAAAATGATGCCGCAGACGTTTGGGCGCACGTTCCATTACCGATTCCTGGGGCTCTGCATCGGCGCCGCCGCTGGCCGCTTCGAAATTAGTGACGCTATCGATATAAGGCAGGGTGGTTTGTAGGTTTATTACCGTCCCGGCAGGTTTATTGCCTGCCTGTCCGCCGCCGCATTGATAGCGGGCCATACGGATGTTGCCCACTCCACGCGGGGGAACCATGCCGTTAATACCATCACCGAAGCGGATCTCGCCGTTCAGCCGATCCAGAACATAGTGGCGATCACGCGATCCCGAGCCATGGAAATCCGGTACTTCATGCCAGCGCACCCAGGCAGACTTTCGGGCTGTCGGGTCAGCACCAGTCCGTACAGCATCATCGCCTTCCTCTTGCATAATGATTGCAAGTTCATCTGCTGCCGGAAATCCCGCTTCTTCGACTTCGAGCTGCTGGCCAGGTAGCACGGGCGCCTGGGTCGAGCGAAAACGCTGTCCCTGGTTTTCATTGCTGGAACCCAACACTTCATTCGTCAGGCTGACAGCCTGCGCAGCCAGGGTAGTATTCAGGAGTACCCGTTGCAATCGGGGCACATTAAGGTAACCGCCGCTCGTGAGCCGTATTCGCAACCAATAGTGATCGGTCATGCCAAAATCCGTGCGCTTGCCGATATCGGTAGGCGGCAGCCAAACGACTAAACCGGACTGTGCCAGGTTTTCAGTTTCACCCCTAATGGTAGTGGTTATCCAGTCTTTACCATTCCAATACTCACCGACGAGTTGCGGTGGACCGTCGGGTTTCTGTCCATCCGAGCGGGTGATATATTGGTATTCGACTTTCGCAATAGCGAAATAAAGGGAAAGGGGACGATTCGGAAAAGTCGTGCGTCCGGCCGGTAAAGTGAAACCCAGATAAATTGAAGGATCGTTATCAAGGCTCGCACGAAAGGGCTCAAATGAATTAAATTCACTGGAATAAGGGGCTTTCTTTTCTACTGCCTCATGGACGAAATCATTAACCGTGACTATTGCCTCGGGCGCAGCCTCTTGAATAAATTCCACCGTCAACGATGCCAGTTGCGGCGGTACCAGGGTAGACGCAGTTTGCTTATACTGGATCTGGTCCTTACTGTCTATGACCAGTTCACCATTATTGTTAATCACCGGCCCGAGTCCGCCTTCCTTACCATAGTTACCGCCGGTAATCCTGACCCTGACCCAGAGGTTATCGACACCCGCGATAACAACTGGTTTAATAATGGGTACAGTGAAAGAGATCCTGTTTAACGTACCTTCCGAGGTAAAGGCCTTACTTTCATCGATGTCCAATAACAGTGCTTGCCAACCCCCGCCGCCCCAATACTCCCATATCAGGACAGGCTGATCCCGATTAGGGGGGATAATCCGTATTCCGGGTTCGGTTTGAATATAAGCCTTGGGGTCGACGACTGAAAAAAACAAGATGATTTTGGCGCCAACCCGTGAGAATCCTTCCCGGTGCGCGATGTAAAAACAATCTCCAAGCTTTGGCTTCTCGCCAAAAGGAAAGAATTCCTTGCTGACATCGAGTTGCTGCGTATTATGGGCGGCAGCATCCAACCGTAATCCATGAACGATGGAATCCAACCTGATATGGATGGATTCGATTATCGGTAATTTTATTCCCGCTACAATTGGTGTCTTCATACGGCAGCGCAGCCAGCGGTTTGTCAAGCTACCAACTGTGGCTTCCGGGAAGGTTGGGGGAAGCCTAAAAATCACCGTGACATTCCGGCTGATGTCAGTGGCATTTTCTTCTGAAGTAATGCCCATGCTGGCGTAACCGGTCACCATGTCGCGATTGGCGTAATTCAATAGGTATCTGAAGCGGACGGTCGCGCTATCGTTGGCGGCAGGTGTGTAGGTCCAAGTGCCGTTTTGGTTGTGGATCAAGGCACCATTCCCTTCGAGGAGTACGAGGTCGCTGACGGTGATGCTATTGCCGTTAAAGTTGATGGTGTTAGTTAGTAGTTCGGATTGGGTGATCAGTCGGTCACCCCCTTTTGGGGCTGGGCTTAAAAAGACCTCGCTGGTCGAAGTTGCATTGTTTGCCGAGAAGAGATCGATACCGTTTTTGCCGTCCCAAATTTGCCAACCTAACTCAAGAAGGGGTGCGTTTGCCGATATCTTAATGTCGAAAGTGAGATGCAGGTTTTGGATAACCGTACAGCCAAAAAGCGCCTGATGGCCAATGTAAAAACTGTGGTCGATACTTTGCTTGCCCTCAAATGCGGTCGCTTCGCCGTTCCAGGCGGCGTCAAGCATGGCGCTATGGTTTGCATAACGGTCGCGTTGGGGATCACGGATAAATAGCGACTGCAAACGTACCGAAGTGGCCACGAAATCGCGTTCGGTCTCAAACAAGGTCGGCTGCGCTTCTCCCTCTGACGGCTCCGCACTAACCTGGGTTCCGGCGGGGACCGCGACATCCACAGTAGCGCCTTCAGCCAGTGTGAATGTGAGCGGCACGCGAGCGGGCTGCGGCGGAAGCCGCGATGCGCCGAGCAGATCCAGGAAGGCCACGAAATTTTTTTCCGGCACCCGATTGAGCCGTTCAATGACGATCTCGGCAAACCGGGAGAACACAGAGATGAGTGCGCCGCCCATGCGGTCGGCCTGATCCCATTCCGGCAGAAGGGTATAACCTGCAATGAATGTCGCATCCTTAATAATTTTCTGCTTTTCTTCTTTTGTTAAGGCGGACACGTCAGGGACTGGAGTTAACCGGTTCTTGAGCGCAGTTAGCTTTTCTCCGCTTATTAATTGTTTCTCTGCCTTATCAACAACTTTGTTGCCGTGGAAGTCGAAAAAACGGATATTCAGGTCGTCGCCGACAAGGGCAACGATAACTAAGTTACGACCCTCGTCCACAAGATCTGCATCCGTAGGAATGGACATTAAGCGGAGGCCATACTCGGTTTGCAACTGCAACAACGCTTTGACTTGTCCTGCCACCGCTGTGGCGTTACGTGTATCGACAGGCGGGGAGAGTATAGCCATCAGGCCACCCCGCGTTCGAGATAAAACGGATACACGAGATTGAATGCGTTATTGGTGGCCCGTACTTCATAATCAATACTGATCAACATGATTTCTCCCTGTTGCTCAGCCCGCACTTGTACATCCTTAAGGTCGATGCGCGGCTCAAAGGCAAGCAACGCTTCGCGGACGGCTTCCGTTATACGGCCTGCTGTCGATTCATCATTCACTTCGAAAACCAAATCGTAAATTCCACAGCCAAATTCAGGGCGCATCAGGCGTTCGCCTTTAGCCGTGCCAAGGACTATCCAGATTGATTGCCGTACACTTTCTTCGTACCGGGCTGTTTTGATGTTAGCTTTATTGTCGGATTCATCCAGTTTTACCGGAAACCCCCAACCAACGCCTAGATAGTCTCGCGCCATTTTATTTACCGTAGTTAACCAATCAATACAGTGCCAACCGCTATTACCGTGCCAGATGGCAGATCTGCCGGATCATTGCACGTCATGGCGCTATCGCCATTGCGTGCCGCCATCTTGCCATTGATTTTGACTGTTGGGCTGCCGACTTTAATCGTTGCTTTGTTACTGGGCGGTTTTTGAAACGAAGTCCCCGGCGGCGTAGGCAAATGGGGGGGGGTATTATCCGCCGTGCTGTCCACGGTAGCCGCTGGGCAACCCATGATTTTGACGTTACTGCTCAAATTACCGTTGATCATGCCTGTGAACAGGTGCGGCAACGGGGTGGACACCGGTCCGCCGGGACTCGGTACCATCACGATGTGTGTATCGACCCCAACGATTCGGTCGTTTTGTTTTGCTGCCGGCAATCCCATTATTGTCTCCTCAGTTGATATTGACTAAAGCACCCTTGATATCCAGCGTCCCTTGCGACTCCAATTTCGCAGTGCCGGAAGATTTAAGTTCCAGTTTGCCCTTTGCCTCAATTACGACTGTCTGCGCTGCCAAAGTAATCTGGCCCTTTTCGGCCGATAGTTTGAGATCCTTGTCCGTGGTGATGGATATGGTATTGGTGGCAGTCTCGATGACAAGCTTATTTTTGCCGCTCTTGTCTTCGATTTCGATCTTTTCCTTGCCGGCTTCGTCAATCAGGCGAATGCAATGGCCGCTTCGTGACTTGATGAGCCGGACATTGTTTTTGCCGTCGTCATTCTTTAAAGGCGGTTTATCTTTGCCGTTCCATAAGCCGCCCAATACGTAGGGAAAGCGTATGTCCCCCTGTTCGAAGACTACCAGCACTTCGTCATCGACTTCGGGGAGAAAATAAAATCCTGTTTGCTTGCCCGACATCGGCGTAGCGATGCGGGCCCAAGTGCTCTCGTCGTTATCGCTAAGCCAGGGAAATTTAAGCTTAACCCGACCCAAACCATCAGGATCCTTGTTGTTGGTGACAATGCCGATCACAGCCCCATTAATACGGGAACCGGGGTTTTCTGTGTCGCTAATGCCAATAAAAGGATGGCTTGTGCTCATAGGGCATTTCTCCACGCCGTGAAATTGGTTGAAAACCCATGGGCATCAAAGGTGTGGTTTACTTTGGTGATATAGTAAGGCCCGTTAAACCGTTTGCCTATGCCTTCGATTTTTACGGTTATTCCCGCTTTAAGGTCGGTTCGCCCTTGGCAGCTTCCTTCTCCCTGGATGAAACTCAGGGCATTGGCGGCAAATGCCGCTGTTGCCAGTTGATCGGCTTCTTCCTTGCTCATTACCGGTTGCTGGGTGAGTTGCGCCTTTGCCTCGCCGAATGACTTTTTACTTAATTTCCCGCCACTATTGCCGCCCCCCATCAGGGCGCCCTGTGATGATTTTCCGACAATCGCCGCTTTTTTTTTAACATCCCAACCATGCACCGATGCCTCGTTGACTTGGCCTGTCGTTGACAATTGGACGCGAAATTCGGTCAGTTCCGCTTCCGAGGATAACGTTATTGATGGCGGTTTATCATTGGCAACGGGTCGGAAAATAAGCGTCTTGTCCTGGATTAATAACTCGTAGTGAATCTGCCGTGCGCGTTCCTGCAAAAAAGCAAAGTCGGTCTGGTTCGCTTGAACCATATATTCATGTTTAACCTTACTGTCCACTGCATTGGTCGATAACCCTGCTTCCGAGGCGATTTTTTTTACGATTTCACTATCTTTCAGCTTTACGAAAGAACGCATTTTATGTCCCCTTTGCAAACGATGACGCCGGTCGTATCCGCGGACAAGCAAGCGTGACGGTTGGCTTGCTGAACATTCGACTTCCAGAAATGTCACTTCCCCGCTAATGACAGTTTTTAGGTCTGTGTTGGCGCTCTTGATCTGGATTGTAATTTCATCGCCAATGGCAAAAAGCTTTTCGTCATCTAGCCAAGCCGGTTGGTTATCCTCGTTGGCATCGAGATCTAGCGTGAACATACTGGGCAAATCCACTTGGTCGTCAACAGTAATACGGGTTATCTGCCAAAGCACGGTATCCTTTAAAGTTTGACCGTTTACTTTAATGGCAAAAACCGGAACGCCGAGAATATCAGCTGGCATGGTAATGTCTCATTGCGTTTCAGGTATCGTCAATACTTGGCCTATGGTAATTGAGCGGGGATCGTCCAAGCCGTTTGCCTCGGCAATACGACGCCATTGGCTGGGGTCGTTATACTTGGCGGCGCTAATATTGGCTAAGGTATCGCCGCGTTTAATACAGTAAGTGGTCAATTCCGGGTCGGTTTCCCGCTTATCCATTTCTGGGCTCAGGTATTCAAGCAGGGTGACATCGACATTGGCGCGTAAGGGCTTACCATTACTTGAAAATAACACGAAGTCCTGGTTCAGGCTGGTTATGACGCCTGAAAAAGGAAAATCAGACCCGACAGGCGCCTTACCCCACGTTACCTGTACTACCGGCGGGCGTTGTAATTCCCGGTCAATGCGGGTAAATGCAACCAGTTTATTGGTTTCCTCGCGGACGTCCGACGATATGCGCCCGTTAATCGGCTCGGTCACATCATAAAAGAGTTTCAAGGTTAGCTTTCGGCTCTCACCGCCGCCAAAACTGATCCCAGGCGCATTGAAGCGCCGGTCATTGTTTTCCGTACTCCAGCTTACCGATTTTGAAATCGAATAATTGGTGGGATTGAACAAGACCTTGACGCCCTTGCTTTCGAACCGACCGCCGTTCTTGCCGAGCGGGGTGATGACGAGTTTTTCTAACGCCATACCCTTACCCCTCTGCGGTCAAGGTCGACCATAATTTTTTTCCAGACGACTTGGCTTAAACTTTCTATAAGATGCGCCCACTCCCGTCTACTGAAGCGTAAACCCAATGTTTCAGTGGTGGGGACAATCTTTTTTTCCGTCATTGAACGCCGATTTACTGTTGTGCCTTGGGTCGTTTCAGGCGATACGGCATGTAAATCTTCCTGGTTTGCGGCAAGATGCTTTACATCGTTTTCCCGATTTTGCCTATAAACCATCGGTATCATCGCTGTCGGCGAACCCTTTCCTTGTTCATTTATATCGATCTTTGGTTTTTTCCAGACTGGATTCGATACCATTGGCCGCGAATCTTGCTGTCCAAGCGCCACAGGATTTTGCGGTCGGACAGGTACGGCATTAACAGGTGGCCTTGTAAATCCTATAGGTTCCGGTTTGTCGGCTATGTTATGTGGGTTTAATACTTTACTTGTTAAGCCTTTCGGTATCGGCTTGGCCGGGTCGTTGAATTTGGCAATTTCTACGGAATCTCCGTGGGCCGCTGGAATGCGCGAAATTGCGTCGCCCGTTGCCCTACGTACACGCCATATAATCCGGGCCGGTCTTTCTTGCCCTAGGTTAGTGTTTTTTTCTGGCTTAGTAAGCAAGACATATGTTTTCATACCAACATCCGATCCTGTCGGAACAGATAGGGATGGCTGCTTGACCTCATCAATGTTTTTATGGGGGACAAGGGTCTTATCATTAGAAACCGATAACGTCATAGTTGGCCCCATTGCTGAAACCACGCGTTTCGGGCGAAATAATTGGGCCGGTTGTCTTTGGGATTCAACTGCGTTGCCTTTATTTGCAATGCCCTTTCCTGTCGCTGATGATTCCGACCTATCGAGGGTTGGGGAATTCGGCAACCTCTGCTTAAATACCGAGCCTTTGCTAAAGAGATTCCCTGGATCACCAAGAGTTTTGGGATTATGACCTATTCGGTTATGGCTAGGAGACTGTTGTCCCACCATAGCTGGGGTCACCTTGTTCAGGGTTTCACCTAATTGAACAGGCAAAGATGAAAACTCATTAAGATTTATCTTTTGGGAAGCTTTTGTTTTTCCAGGGATAGGATTGGGCAATAAATTATTGGCCGGGAACATTTCCAAACGTCCTATCGGTCTCAAAGTGCTGTGGTAAACCATCGCATCGGGATGTTGCGGATCGCCATTGCCGGAACCGTACCGGAGCATTAAATGCCTATGCATAGGAAACCGGTTATTAAGCCATTCAACGATTTTCGTGTATCGATTTTGCCCGTAGCGGACATCGATGATTCCCAAAGGGTCTGTATAACGACGAAGAAGCCGTTGCACTAGGGTACTGGGTGCCGATTCAAGATATTCTGCATCGTTTACGTCTGTGGGCGTCATCTCATTTTCTCCCAGCGCAGCCCTTGGTGAACAACTTCGATGGTTTCAAATGCAACCGTGGCTGAATCAGCCCTCAGCTCCGGGCCAGCCCATTTTACGGGCATTGCTTGCCTGAAATGCCATGCCAGGACAGGGTTATGTAAACCGTCTTGAAGATAGATGGTGCCATTTTTGCGCTTTATCTTGCCTTGCACCACATCCCAATACCACGCCCATAAGCCATCAATCTGAGTTAGCCCCCGTTTCAAAACCAGGTTTGGATATGTCGTCCGCTTCCAGAATTTATGCTCAAATTCGTTAACGCCCCCTTCATAATAGGGCTCGGTTTCGGTTTCAGACTGTAAACCGCTACATTCGGAAAAACCCGCGGTGACCAAACCTTCAATCTCTATATGGAAGTTAAATGCTTGCATTGGGTCGCGGCGTTTAAGCATCGTTATTAACCTTCACAAGTGATCGGACGATTCATTAAGGTGTTGGTTAATTTTCGCAATTTCACGTACCCAAAGCTGTCTGTCATGATGTTCAAATTCCAGTATTTGTGCATAAGGCCAGTTAAAATGATAAGCAATGTAAGCTACCTCCTCGTACAGCCTTGTCAGGGGGTAGCGCCATACTCCCCCACAGTCTCGATCTCCATATCAAATTCTTTTTCACAATGGGGGCATTGCGCGTGAATGTGCATGTTTCCATGTTCGTTAAGCCTTCGATAGAGGTCTTGCAGATAAGCGAGATCGGCGGCATACAGGTTCTCGATGACTTTTGGGTTGACCTGCTCTATGTTTCCTAGTTTGGTAATGACCCGTGAAAGCAGGATTATCAGCAAATAAGCCGAGTTACTGTGGACTCGAGGATCCTTGAGCGGTGCAATCTCATCAAACGCAGTCGCCAACCTCATTACGCCTTCCCGATGTAAATTGCCTTCCCCGTCCACATAACCCAAGGGCAAGGTAAACTGATATTCTGTCTGCAACATAGTTTTTCCTTATGCCTTTTTCACTTCCTCATGGGTGATTTCCAAGGTTTCGACAGCCACCTGATTGCTGGTGGCGTTAAACGACGGTCCGGTCCATTTGCTCGGCCAAGCATTGACGAAATTCCAGCGGATCCGTTCTTTCCCGGTATCATCGAGCAAAATAATCGAGCCGTTTTTTCGTTCAGGTTTACCTTCAACAACCGTACGATACCATTTCCATAATTCGTCAGAATCGGTTATCCCCCGTTTTAATGTGATAGGTGAAAACTTATGCATCCCAGGCAATTTGCGGACATGGGAGGGGTCGTTGCCTTCACGGTAATCGATAGCGTCTGTCGAAGCATCCAAACCGCCGACTTCTTGAAAACCTGCTTGGGTGATCCCGTCAATCTCGACTAGAAAATTGTAATCGCGGTATGGATCTGTACGTGTACCTGTTGGCATCTTATATCTCCGTTGGGTTAAAAAATAAGCAAAGGGATTTAGTAATTAAAGATCGGTTTGTTTGCGGCTGAAAATCGGCCTGGGATTTCAAATAACTTCTGTTCGTCAATGCCTTCATACAATACTCCCTGCATCGGCGATAACAGGCTGTCTGTGCACAATACGGAGCACTACGAATTCCGCAGGGACAATAGGGGCAAGGCCGATCTCGGTAACGACACTGCCGTCCCGATTGTCAGCCGAGTTAGTTTCTGCATCGCACTTTACGAAGAACGCTTGTTCCGGCGAGTCGCCCTTTAAGGCACCACGCAACCAAAGCCCATGGAAATAGGTGTCCAGTTCACGTTCAATCCTAATCCGCAAACCGGGTGTATTGGGTTCAAATACCGCCCAGCCCATTTTGAGGTCTATCCAACGCCGTACTGTTATGAACAATCTCCTGACGTTGATATAGCGCCACTGTTCGTCGATACTTAGGGTGCGCGCTCCCCACACACGAATGCCGCGCCCCGGAAAAGCGCGGATGCAATTGATGCCTGCACTGTTAAGGTCGCCTTGACCGTTATCGGAAAGATTGTCCTTAAGGTCGAAAATCCCCATGATTTCTTCATTGGCCGGTGCTTTAAAAACCCCAGTCTTGAAGTCGCTTCGGGCAAAAATGCCAGCTACGTGCCCGCACGGTGGGACAACACGATCCTTACCGTCTTTTGCCTTTACAGTCAGCCACGGGTAGTAGAGCGCCCCGTAAGCCCCGGCAGTAACTTGGTTAGCCGTCAATTCCTTCGGATAACCTGATAGCTTTTTAACATCAATCGGTATGTCCAATATGGCAAAGCGATCCCCAAGGCCTTCGCAATGCCCTAAAAGCCATTGCTGGAAAACCAAGGGTTCATCGGGCAGATCCGGGACTGCGAGCACATCTAAATCCTGTAGGGGCGCCAAAGACTCGACTGCATCTTTAAGGGGTTTCATTTCCTTGCTGGCAGCGTAAGCCACGTAGCACCTGGCCCCGCCATTAAGGAAAAAGCCGGTGATTGCATCGGCCAAATAGCTGTCGCTTTTGTTATCGAAATACAAATTGAAATCTTCTTGGTGATGTAAGGCAATTGGTGTAGCCGGATCGACCATGGGTTTTTTTCGATCGTCCTGCTTGGCATTTGCAAAACCGATAAAACCTGCAACCCCTGTAGGCAAGGCAGCCTCCGGCTTGAGAAATTTTTCCTCCCGGTAAACGCCTGGACATTGATAGGCAACCGCCATTTCAGTTTTTCCTTACTGGCCGGGGCCTGTCCATTGGCTGATCTGGAAGACAACGAATTCCGCCGGACGGGCAATGGCTACGCCTATCTCAGTGACAACGACCCCGGCTTCCCTGACTTCCTGGGGATTGGTTTCTTCATCGCATTTTACATAGAACGCCTCTTCCGCGGTGTTTCCGAACAATGCCCCGGATCGCCAAACTGTTGTGAGAAAGGCACTGAGGTTACGGGTAATCTTCTGCCAAAGGGCCGGGGTATTTGGTTCGAAAACCACCCACTGGGTATTCTGGTCGATGGATTTACGGAGAAATAACAAGGTACGCCGGACGTTGATATACTTCAGATCCTGGTTGGCGTCACCGCCAAGGGTACGTGCTCCCCAGACCATAATATTGTTATTGAGAAGACGGATACAATTTATCCCTTTTGGATTTAAGCCGTCTTGCTGCGGCTTACTTAACGGCTGGGTAACGCCCAGGGCGCCGCGGACCGACTCATTGGCAGGAGCTTTATGGACGCCGCGGTCGTTGTCGACACGGGCGTATATGCCCGCAATATGGCCGCTAGGAGGGATATCCAGCACTTTCTTCGGGTCTTTGGGATCTACAACCTTGATCCATGGATAATACAAGGCTGCGTATTTACTGTTTTTGGCCGGCCTAATCGAATCATCCGCCGTGGCGGTATTGACGCCATCCAAAATGGCGACACGGTAAAATATGCCGTCTTGTATTTCACAATGGTCTATTAGTGCATTTTGCGTCGCGGCATCTGTTTTTCCCGGCGCTACTACCATCGAAATTTCGTCGATTTTCGCAATGGCGGTGAGTGCGTTTTGGACACTATCCGCAGTCACTACATAGCATCGGCTACCGCCGTTGTTAAAAAATCCCGATACCGCGTGGGCTAATGGGTTGAAGCCGTCGTTCTTGGAATAATTGGAAGGGCAACTGACTTTATCATCATCAAAGAATGCGGAATAAGCTTTCTTAAACTCACCAAAATTGGTACACAAAACAGGCGTTGCAATTGGGGTCGAAGCAACTATCGTGGGAACAAGAGCGTCATACTCAACGATGATTTCCGCATCTTTTGCGGGTACGTCCACAAGGTCGATAGAATATTTATTTTGTTTATTGCTAATCGATGCTTCAACAGCAGAGCCAGAAACTTTTACCGAAAATGAACCTGCATCTGTTTTGGCAGGTGTTTTTGTTAGCTCAAAGCTTTTTTTCTTGTTATCGCCTTTGAATTGATCCGTAACCTTTTCGGTTTTCTGGCTTTCTGGTTGCGGCGACGATGCCGATAAAATCCCTATGAATGCGGCAGTACTGGTACTTACCCCGGTAATAGCCTTGACCCCTGAGTCGACTTCTTTTACATAGACGCCAGGTGACTGAAAACTTGCCAAATTTACTGCTGCCATATCTTTCTCCTATGAAGTCTTAAAACATTCGAATTAACCTATAGTTGTATATCCAGGGGACTGTCCGTCTGCGGCTTTGCATGGGGTATCGTCAGCTGGGCTGTGTTTTCCTTATCATCTTTTTGCACTTTCAAGTTGTAATTGCCAGGCTCCAGCAATCCTAAGGTATAGCGGCCGTCCATATCGGTTTTGGCCTTGAGACCAGTACCCTGAACGCTGACAACGGCATTTTGGACGGGTTGCCCGTCAGCATCCTTGATGCGCCCGCCGATGCGATAGCCTTCACTCCTGGTAACTGGCCTGAGTTTACGTTCCACGGGCGAGGTCCGTTGTCCCAGGATGATGTCGTGTATATGCACTAAGGTAACTTCTTCGGCCTTCGGTTCGATTTTATCCATGCTAATCGTCACGGTTGCAGTGATCGACGGCCTTAGTTTATTGCCAAGCGCTGTCCAAAATTCGGAAGGGTCTTTCAGGCCATCGGAGCGGGCGACTGTCATCGGTAACGGCAGCGCTTGGCCTTTCAGTTTGCCGTATAGGTACTTATCGTCAATTACGGGATAACTGGACAGCACTTGTAAGGCTTGGCCTAGTAGGTGGTGTTGCTGTAGCACCGGTTCCGTCCCGCCTACCGGCCATGCCGTTATCAAGTATGAACAGGTAATGCGCAAGGGCGGTCGTTGAATTACTGCCCGATTATCATTTATGCGGGTCAACTTCGGTTCATTGCTGCGCAATTCCATGTTTTCGCGAATATCGTACAAGAATAAATTGATCGTCGTCTGCGCCGGATTGAACGACTCAACCGGATGGTCAAACACGATATGCGCCGCCAGCAGTTCGGGAAAAGGGCCTGCGAGTCCGGGATCATCAAGGATAGCGCGGAGGGTTTCGCTAAGGTCGCGGATCATGACGTTGCCCCGTCCAAGCCTTTCCAACTACGGCCTAATTTCTGATGCTCACGATGCGCCGCACGCAGCAGATGGCGCATTTGGATGATGCCGCCATCACTGGCTGCATAAAATGCCGAGGCAAGCCCGATATTTTTGATATTGCCCCCGGCCACACGGATCTCCCGCGCCAATACCTGAAAATCTACGTCCTCGCCAAGCGGAGCTTTTTGGGGGAACATCACTTCCCAAATCCGTTGCCGGTAATATTCATCCGGGAAGGGAAATTCAACAATGAACTGCATCCGCCGTACAAAGGCATCGTCCAGATGGTCGCGCAAGTTTGTAGCCAAGATCGCAATGCCCTCGTAGGTTTCCATTTTTTGCAGCAGGTAGCCTACCTCAATATTGGCGTAACGGTCATGTGCATCCTTGACTTCAGAGCGCTTGCCGAATAACGCATCCGCCTCGTCGAAAAACAGGATGGCGTTGGCGTCCTCTGCGGCAGTAAAGATTCGGTCCAGGTTCTTTTCCGTCTCGCCGATATATTTACTGACCACTTGTGCAAGGTCGATCTTATAGAGGTCGAGGCCGAGTTCGTTGGCAATGACTTCCGCCGCCATGGTTTTGCCGGTTCCAGGCGAACCTGCAAACAGCACATTCAAACCGCGTCCCAGCGAAAGTTTGCGGTCGAAGCCCCAGTTGCCGTAGACAATATGCCGATGCGTAAACTGAATACAGATTTCCTGGAGTTGCAAGCGTTGGTCTTCGGGTAAAACCAAGTCTTCCCATCGGTAATTTAAAGTGACTTTGCGCGCAAGCTTGGTCAGTAGATGTCCAGACTGATTGCGGGCGGCTTGCATCAGGTCGTTTAAGGATATGTTATTGTCTTTTGAAGTTACTGCATTCCAATTGGTTTGTGTAATTACACTGCGGCAAGCGGCGGCGATCTGCCCTGGCGACAACCGAAATTGTTGGGCTAGGATAGCTATATCGGTGTTTTCAACATCCGCATCCTTTAAGTGCCCCCTCCATAAAGATTGTCTATCGATATAGCCTGGTAAGTTTACGGGTAAAGAGATCAATACACTAAAACCATTGCGTGCAACCCACTCAGGGTCTTTACCTGAGAGCACTATTAGTCCTGCATAGTCTTCGACAAACTTGCGCAAACACTCAAGTTGATAGGTATTTTCATCAACATTCAAAGCATCTACGTTTTCAATAAAAACTAATGCGTCCTGAAACCAGGCCTCGCGTGATAAGCGCATACAGATAACTGCAAAGTCTTCAGTCGACCTTAATGCACCCTGTAAGTCCACACACAACAAATTTAAAGCATGTTGCCCCGCCAAGGCTTCGGCAATGGAACGTTTGCCGGCGCCGGTACGGCCATGAAAATAAAATTTAAATGCCATTTGACTTGACACTTTAGTGCCCATGGCCATCAACGAGACTATGGTGTTAGGATCCAGAAAAAGCTGCCCAAGACTGATATGTGGCTCTATACAACGGCAAAAGGACGCTAGTTGATAGTCCATGCCCGTATCGCCTTGCAACCAGCGAACCAACTTATTGTCGAGCTTTAAAGAATGAGAGAGTAAGGGGGAATGCGTCTGTTGGGAATCATTATTTAAAGTGATTAATCCCTTATGAATTAATGGCGCATCTGTCGAGAAACGTAGGCGTTGTATGAACTTTTCTTCGGCCGTTTCGCACAAAAGATTAAGTGTTAGATCGATACTGGGAAGACGACGGGTTATATCATTCTGTAAGAATGAATAAATTCGTTCGTATTTAAGGTCAAACTCGGGGGCTAATGCGATTAAAATGACATCGATATCGAAAGGGCTAAGGGCAAAATGAGTTGCTAACTTAGCAAATGGACAGTTGTTTTGTTGTGAAGTTGTAGCGTTTGATTCGTTTGGTTTAATCCACAGTGAGGGATCACCTGGCGGTTGCGATAAGAGCCGATAGATTTCTTCAGGTTGTATTTGTAGGCCGCAGTAAGGGTCTTGGGCAGCGGATTCATAGCGTTTCTGGGCAACAGCCATGGCACGCTCCAGCAGGTTGTCCAACCTGTTAAAAGCATCGCATAACCCTGTTATCAAGCTCAGTCCTGAAAGACAATCTTTTGTCATTATTATGCTGTCATTCAATTCTTAAAAGATCCCAAATCTTCGAATAGGCTGTATCAGATCCTTACCATGAGGTGGATATCCAAAACAACGAGATCAAGGCCCTTTCTTCCACCATGTTTCGCCCTGCTCTATCTGATGACCTAACAAGACCGGAAACATTAGTTGCGCGGTTCTTCTGCCAAATACGAAAGAAAACGAAATTATATTGTAACTCTATGTAACCACTAATTATTTCACTTATATTGCGCGTTATTTCAAATGTTTTTCTTTAATATATATTAGTAAGCCTTTTAAAACAAGCCAATTTTTATCCATTATAAGATTCTGTTTTTATTAGGCATAATTAGCAATCAAGCCCATGTTCACAAATATTCATATGGTATTTACCGGGCTATGCTTCAAATTAACCAAATTTAATTTCATGGCTATTTACTTACTGGAAGCACTGGATAATCTTGTCCGGATTTCACGGACGCTCCACTAGTGATCTTAGCGTCTATGATTTAACTATACTTGATCCTATAACTCCAAGTGTATAGGGCGTATGTATTTTAAGGGACTGGTATTGATGTAAAATGGCCGACAACTAAAGGCGGCGGCGCGATAGAAATAACTTTTTAGGGTCATTCCACTAATAAAACAAACGGCTTGGGGATCAATTGTCAACTAATTGGAAGTTAGGGCCAGGCGCATTCGATGTTTTTTTGTGCCATAACAGTGAAGATAAGCCAGCCATCCGCCGTATTGCCGATGACCTTATCGGCCTGGGCATCAAGCCTTGGCTGGACGAAAGGGAAATTACCCCCGGCTTGCTATGGCAATCCGCACTTGAAGACCAGATAGCCAACATAAAATCCGCCGCGATCTTTATCGGGGCCAGCGGTATCGGCCCGTGGCAAAACATGGAAATCAAGTCTTTTATCAATGAGTTTGTCGAGCGCAGATGCCCCGTTATCCCTGTCTTGCTGCCCTCCTTGCAAACCAAGCCCAATTTGCCGATTTTGTTGAAGAATTTCCATGCCGTGGATTTTCGGAAACCCAGCCCAGACCCGATGCAACAGCTTGTATGGGGCATCAAGGGTGAAAGGCAGGAAGCCCCGCAACTATTGGACCACGAGAGCATTGGCAGGATTGCCGCGGTTGCCAGGCAATCCGACCTTAGGATATATCCGCTGTTGGCGGAAACACCCAGCAAGGAGCAACGTTCCCAGTTATTTATCCTTTTGAATAAGGTTAAGGAATTCTGGATTGACGGGGTCCTAAACCACTCGCTACATAACCAGTTTCTGATCTCGTTGGGTAAGGCTGTTTCCGACGAAGCTGTGGATACCCCATTCCATCGGATCATTGAGTTGCCTGAAGGCAGTGGCCAGTTTGGCAATGATGCACCTATCGAATCCGTGTTCGATGCTTCGGGGCTATTGATTATCCTGGGGGAACCCGGCTGTGGCAAAACCACGACCTTGCTTGAGCTTGCCCAATCCCTGGTCAACCGTGCCGAAACAAACCCTAATGAGCGCATTCCTGTCGTCTTGAACCTATCGAGTTGGAAAAAAGGCCAATTGTTAAGTGACTGGATTTTACAAAGCTTGACTAAAATCTACAACATTCCAACCAAGGTGGCGGGAACCTGGTTGGAGAGAAGCTACCTTCTGCCGCTGTTGGACGGCCTCGACGAAGTGAAACCGGAGCTACAGGCCGACTGCGTCGCGGCGATTAATACATACATCGATAAGCATGAACCGCCAGGGATGGTTGTATGTTGCCGCCTGCTTGAATACCAATGGTTGCCAGATAGCCTTAAAATGAATGGCGCCATCTGTATCAAGCCACTGGACCGGGAACAAATCGACCAGTATTTTGCCGGTATCGGCCAGGAATTTGTGCCGGTTAAAGACGCAATCTCTGCCGACCCAACATTACAGGAATTGGCGCAATCCCCTTTTATGTTAAGCATTATGAGCATGGCTTACCAAACTAGTAGCCATGACAGTTTTACGGATAAAGGGCAGCCGTTGGAAGTACGCCGGGAGCAAATTTTTGCTGCTTACGTCGATAAAGTTTTTCAACACAAAGACTCATTGGAACCCATTTTTTCAAGGGATAATGTTATTTTCTGGCTCAGTAGCTTGGCAAAAAACATGCAACGGCATTCCCAATCCCTCTTCCTGCTTGAAAATTTACAACCCACTTGGCTGGCCGGTTGGCAGCAACAAAATGCTTACCGATTATTTGCTACCCTGAGTTTCTGGGCCATTGTCGGATTGGCTGTTTTGCCCCTGTTGTTGGCGACGAAAGCGGTAGGGACTGACCCTGCCAGTCTCTCGATTACCGGACTTGGCGTTGTAATGGCGCTTGGTTTGGCGCTAAGGTTTGATTCGGCAATTATCAACGGCGTACTTTGCGGCTGCGCTTTTTCCCTGATAGGGATCGTGCAAAATGGCTTAGGGGATATGGCGAACTGGCTGTCCGACGGAATATTTTATGGCTTGATCGCTGGGGTAGGGGTCGGTACCCTCAATACCATAAAGACATTAGAAGTAATGACTTGGTCTTGGCGGATTTTTTTTGCCAAAGCCTTTAAAGGCTTTGGCATCAGCGGGATGCTTGGCGGCGCCTTGAGCGGTATCCTGTACGGCACGATGCATTCGCCCAAAGAAGGGTTGATGGTCGGCGTCGTGGTCGGCATGCTCTGCGGATTATTGGGTGGGCTTATCTACGGGATGGTTGCCGGCTTCACAGACCATGTCAGCAATGATAAAACCCGACCCAACCAGGGTATCAGGCTAACCCTAAAGAACGGTGCATTAATAGGCCTGATGGCGGCAATCGTCGTTGGCCTGATGGCGGGATCAATCTATGGAACTACAGGGCCGCTACTGGCAGGAATAATAACCGGCTTGATATTAGGGCTTAGCAGCGGGTTAATTGTCGGGCTAAATCGTGGATTGGCTACAGTAATCAAGCATTACTCGCTCCGTCTGATACTGTGGGCCTGGAAAAATACCCCGTTAAAGTTAGTGCCGTTCCTGGATTATTGCGCCAAGCTGATCTTATTGAAAAAAGTGGGTGGTGGTTATATTTTCATCCACCGGATGTTGTTGGAGTATTTTGCAAAACTTGAACCCGTGGAACAAAAATCGACAAAGGCTAAATAAGCCAATCTAGAACAGGTTTTACCAGGAATACCTTATCCCTGCGGCGATAAAGTGCGCCTGCTGGCCGCTGCGGAACTCACCGTTATAGTCCAGGTAAAAATTAAGCGAATCGGCAGTCAACAAGGACAAACTAGCCCCCAAGATTCCGGCATCGTGCTCATCTGGTCGGTCGGCTGTCGCAAGCAAACCGGCTTGGCCATTGCTGAATTGTCCGGATAACGAATTTTGACGGGTCCCGAAGTCATGTTGATAAAGGGCCCGCACTTCAAATTGCGCCTTGAGGTTTTTATTTACATCCAGTTCTTTCCGCGTCCGTAAGCCCACCAGGGTATCTAGCGTGTATCGCGTCCTGCCATTAACCGTGAGATTTTGGCCTGGAATGCCGCCGGTTTCGGAAAACCCGTTTTGATGCATCCAGCCCAATTGTAAGCCTACCAAAGGTTGTAGCGTCAGGTCGGCAGACTTAAAGCTATAGCTGATTTCGCTGTAGCCGTTGACATGGTTGTTCTCGGTTTTGCTACTCGCCTGTCTCGTCACTGCGCCATCGGTCGCTCGACGCTGGGCGCGATAAGTATCGTTATCGTAGCCCAGCACCGCCTTGAATTGCCATGCGCCTGGGGTAAAGGCGGCATAAAGGCTGGCGCCGGCGCTGTCAGAACTGCTTTGGTTGTTGAAACTTTGGAAGGTCGTGACATCGGTATGGGCGGTAAAGCCAGCGATGCCAAGTGTAAGGTACTCACCGAATTGCCTGTCAAATCCCAACACGGTTCCGGCAGTACCTGCATCATAACCTGATGCCCTGCCGTTGGTGTCGGATGAAGACAGCATGCCTAATCCCCGCGCCCAAAACCCTAAGCTGTTTTCTGGGCATTTTTCACCAAGCGGGGCATTTAGCCGCCCGCCCACTGTCCGTAAAGTGGTTTTGAGCCAAGTATCGGTCACCATATTCAATGGGCCGACCGGATCGGCAACCACGTCCAGGGACAAATTCACCCGATTAGGAAGATATTGCAACGAAGGCGTCAGCAACTCCAGTGACGGGCTTACACTGGGGTTGATAATGGTTACACCGGCAAAACGTCCGGAAATCCCACCGCCTGCGTCAAGAATCGTATAAGTGCGTGGCTGATAGGTGCCTGGATTAGCCAAAACCCTGACATCGGCATTACCCAGGGTTGCCGAACCGGTCGGGCTCAACAAACTCGCCCGATTTGGGTTGATTTCGACATTAAAAGTCGAACCAGGATTGAAAGTGACATTGCCGACTACAGTAAGCGTACCAATAGAACCGCCAGGGGACAGGGTGCCGCTATTGGACACATCGCCGATAATCGCTCCGTGGCCGCTTAACGTGCCATCAGGGTTGACAGTCACCGGCCCGAAAATCCGGGCATCCAGATGTTTGCCGTCTCCCACTTGCAGGTTACCGGCATTAATGGTTGTGCCACCCGTATAGGCGTTGATGCCATTAAGCACCAAAGTGCCGCTGCCGTTTTTGGTCACATCGCCGGCACCGCTGATAGGGGTGTTAAAAGTTGTCGACTGGGTTGGTTCGAAAACCACATGGCCGTCATTCAAAACCGAACCGGTCAGCGAACCCGACCTAAACGTTAAAATGCCATCAGGGCCTATGGTTACATCACTGTTGATTGAACCGCCGCTCTGCAAAAAATTAGAGTTAATAATGATTGACTGTGCGTTTAATGTCCCGCCTTCGAGAAAATAATTCCCGGCAGTTTCTATGTCCCCTATCGTCAGCGTATTTAAAATTGTATGGATGCCGCCCAACTGGTAGAAGCTCCCATCGTTAAAGTACTCTTCAGAACCTGATGTCAAGCTGCCGTCTAACAGTCGTATATTGCTCCCAGTTCCTTCAACAGTAAGGAGATCGTGACCATTAGCATCACCACCGGAAACAATCATCGTTACACCATTGTGTACAATAACTCCATCTAGTGGACGAAAGCCTTCAGGGGAATCATCCTGCCAAGTATCGGTGGAAAAATCAAACCAGGAGTGAGTTGTGCCTTCTGACCCAGAAGTAATTGCGGTTTCTGCAAACGCAGAATTTGTTGCACACGCTAAAACCAGGCAAAAAAACAAGCCGGTTAAGATAACTGCGGGCACTCTAAAACGTTGTCTAACAGTAATAGTTATTCCAACATCGAGCATTCCCTCTTTTTCGGGGCATTTTTTATAGGTATTCATACGCGCCACTTCTATTCATTTAAAAAATACCTTAATGCGCTGTTGGTGGCCTTTGGGACAACAATACCTAACCAATCAATCGGCACATTGGCATGCACCCCGAGACCCGGCACCCTGCCATTCGTCAGGGGCTGGAAACCGGTCGCGCCATTTTGTCACTTCCTTTTGCCCTTCTACTGAAAGCTTGCGCACACTCTGGACTCCTGCTGCTGTGACAACCATTTGTTCCCCCTGTCCCTGTAGTAACTGCTTTGGGGTTATCAACTCCATCGCCCCATCCAGTACCGTCATTTCAGATTTAAATTGATTGACCTGAATATTGAATTTTGTCCCATGGTTTTTCCATGTCCCATGGGGTGCCTGATATTTGGTCGAACATTGCGGGCTGGTTTCTTCGTAAACTTGCCCTACCAAGTGTTTGAAAACAATGAAGATACAGCTGGTTTGTTCCCAAACCAGTTTAAAGCCGGGGTCGGTATTCTCGTCGAATTGAATGAACCCGCCCGAAAGGAAATAAAGGGCTGCACTGCTGTCCGGGCCTGTGCTGATATGGTCGTCGCTGACGATAGTTTGCCCGTTAATCGCCGGGAGATGGTTGACCTTTACATTTTGGCCGTATAGTCGCAAGGTGCCGATGGCCTTTTGTCCAGGCAAATAAGCCAAATTGGCACAGCCCGTCAGGACAGACGCAACAAAACATATTAGGGCATATCTATGAAGAGTTTTCACGGTTGCTCCTTTGCATCCGGCTATTTCGTCAATTTTGTTCATTAGAGTCAATCGGCTATCTAGGCATCCCTGGAGTATCGATAACAACAAAAACGGGCTTTTCTTAAAAACTTTCAATCACATATTGTCGAATGTTAAAAATAATCTCATAAGTTCCCTTAAAAATCTAGATTTACTTCTTGTGGCGCGACTTAACCCCTTCTACTTTACTGTCCATTTTGACACGTATCACCTAAGCGATCTTGCCCCGCGCTCTAGCAGGCTCTTGGAGAAGGAATAACCCCTGAACCCGAGGTCAACAATGAAAATAAAACAATAAGAAACCACGCGATCTGTCCGCAACAAACAAAGCGTGCTGACCGGGACGGCATCCCCAAGGTGGTGCAGGGTTTAGGGCTAGCTGGGGCGACATTGTATGCTTGGCGGGCAAAACGACGGCAAACAGGGCAACCCTTTCAAGGCCAAAAGCGCCAGCAAGCAGAGTTATCCCGTCTTATAAGGGACAACTCCCGCCTGGAAGAGGAAGTGGAATCGGTAAAAAAATGCTCCCCTCGAAGCTGCTTCAAATTGTTAGCCCAATGCAACACGTTTCAATGCAGTGAAAACTTCATCTATGTGCGATAGCGTACTGAACTGTACTCAGCAAAGGCGTAATCTATAAACATATCGAGTTGGCATTGCAATGTCGGCTCGGTTTTTTTGCGGATGTTTAAACAGCTCCGCGCCATAATATTCTACCTCCAGAGGATACCCTATGAACCGTTCAATAATTATAGTTGCACTTTTTTCCGCGCTAAGCCTTGCTGCTTGTGACCAAAAACCCACCGTCGTCAATGTCCCTGCCGGTCCGGCTGGCCCTGCTGGTGCAAAGGGCGCAACTGGCAACGAAGGCGCTCAAGGAAGCCAGGGAGAAACTGGCGTCCAAGGTGAGGTTGGCAATAAGGGTGCGGCCGGAAAGCCCGGTGACAGTACCACAGTAATTGTTACTCCACCTGCAGAACCAGCAAAATAACTTTTACTATTCATTTTTGGCAGACGAAGTGGGCACCTGTTTTTCGTGCCCACAGGAAACGGATATCACTGTCTAGGATGGGCAAGCGGGACGCTGCAAACACCAGAAAAAAGGTGTCCATAGCCTCCTCTGCCTAACCTTGTTTAGCTACCTTTAGTACATCCCTAACCCTATAAATCGAAACCTTGGAGCAGATGCCTGCTGATCAATTGGTCAGAATTTTTGGAAGGGTTTGCCGGAAGAACTGAAAATATACGCCTGCCATAAGGTTCAGCAGTATTTAAAAGAACATGGCTATTAACAACACACAGGTTAAGCAGGATTTATTTAAGTCAAGGCTTTGATAAATTTGAAAGTGGTTTTAGCTAAGCTGTGCTCGATATAAAGCCATGTAAAAGAATTTGAATCTAAGGAATAAAACGGCTTATCCCCAATGTGCGTCACCGCACCGACACTATCAAGTATATCCAGTAAACTCCCCCCCAACTTGTACTGTTATGTTTTTTGGCGAGATGCTTGAATGATTGCTGAAATCAATACAGGGGCATTTAAAACGAATATTTTAGCAGGAGATGCATCATGAATTTAGGTAGATATTTTATAGGTTGGCTCTTGGGTATACCCGTGTTTGTTTTGGTCATTATTTATCTAATTTTCAATCATTAATCGGCCAGTCGTTTAGCCCGTCTACAGGCATTTAACGAAAACAATAATTCTCGTGGTGTTATCTTCGGTTGGAATTGTTTAACAGCGCTGGGTTGTAGTGATTATTCGATTCCGGTTATTTTTTAGAGGAAATCCTTATGGAAACAACAGGCAGTGCCAATACCGTTGAAGACACCATCGAACGGGTTAAGTCGGGCGCTCACGAGGCTGTGGACAAAGCAGCCAATGCAACCAGTCACGCAGCAAACGCCCTGAGTCATAAGGGCGAGCAACTGAAAAATGCGGAACAAAAATTTGTAGAAGATTGCCGCAGTTATATGGATAAAAATCCCATAACTTCGTTAGGGATAGCCGTAGGGGTGGGTTTTATTTTAAGCCGTTTGTTGAGCGGCCGCTAGCCCATCTGGCTTATAGTCGGGTGAGGTGACGCGCTTATACCAAACTAAAGCGGTTTCATTCCGCAACTTATTGGCGATAGCGGTTATCGTTAGGCAAAGTGGACGACCAATTGCCATATAAAGGATGAAGCCGATAGGGATATCATTAAATAGGCGTAAAAATGCTTACTACTGAGGAGGTAACAATGTTTACACGATTATTGTTAGTAGTGTTCACGCTAACAGGCGGCCTGCCGATCATGGCCAGCGCTGTCCAAGCCGAACACGATAGCGCAACCTATTTGGCGGCTGGCTCACTCTTGGAAAACACCCAGCACAATGTCCGTGACAAGGACGGTACGACCTTGACCCCGGACGACCAAAAAGGGGACAAAAAAGACCTAAAAATCACGACCAAGATACGTAAAGCCTTGGTCAACGATAAATCGCTTTCAATTAATGCACACAACATAAAAATTATCACCAGCAATCGGGTGGTGACCTTGCGTGGGCCTGTTGAAAGTGCAGCCGAAAGCATGAAAATAGAAAAAATCGCCAAGCATACGCGCGGTGTTTTGCGGATAGATAATCAACTTGAAATTAAAGTGCCGTAAAGGCCTAGGAGATCGACATGACTAAAGCAGTTTTTTGTATCGCCCAAAGTACCGAACAGGCAGAACATATTGTTAGTAACCTGAAGACCGCGGGTTTTTCAAGCAACGATATATCGGTTTTGTTTCCGGACAAAAACAGTACCAGGGATTTTGCTTATGAAAAACACACCAAGGCACCCGAAGGGGCTGCTATAGGTGGGGCGGTAGGGATAGGCACTGGCGCTGTGCTTGGCTGGCTGGCAGGGATTGGTAGCCTGGCTATTCCGGGTGTCGGCCCGTTTATCGCCGCAGGCCCTATCATGGCCGCATTGGGCGGTGCGGCAGTCGGCGCCGCCACCGGTGGCATAAGTGGCGCTTTAATCGGCCTAGGCATTCCCGAATATGAAGCCAAACGTTACGAGGGGAAAATCAAGGGCGGCAATGCCCTGATATCTGTCCATACGGAAAATGGCGAAGCCATTGACCAAGCAAAAGAGGTCTTTGAACAGGCCAATGCCGAAGATATTTCATCGACTGAAGAAGCGTCAGTTAACGCTTAAACCTGGTGATGCACACGCGCCATCAAACAATAATCACAGAGGAGTTTTATTATGCAAGATATCAAAACAATTGAAAAATTACTGAAAGATGAACTGTCAGCGACGGAAACCTACCAGCAGGCTTTGGAGAAATTTCGGGTTGCTGGCGGACAGTTCATGACAAATTCTTTAACGCCAATTTTGGGTGCCCATAAAGCGGCGGTTTCCAGTTTAGAGGCACAAATAACCAAACTGGGGGGAACGCCCCAAAAAGGTACGGGAGCCTGGGGCAGTTGGGCGAAATTAATCCTGGAAGGCGCCAGCTTGTTTGGTAAGCAATCCACAATAAAGGTTTTGCTGGAAGGCGAAAAAAACGGTGAAGGGGATTATGAAGAAGCATTAAAGGATACCACGCTGTCTTCGGAGACCCGCACCCTGATTGAAACGAAACTGCTGCCTGCCCAACAAGCACATATACGTTCTTTGGATAGGCTTATGGAAGCAACTCCGGCTTAGGGTATCCCAAAATCCACTATCTGTAGTTATTAAATAAAATCCGGCGCGAATACTCCATTTTGTTCGCGCTGGCCTTTTTTATTATGTGTACTAGTCTCAATCTAATCTGACATATCGCTTGAAAAAGCGAGCGTTACC